>NZ_BPQU01000001.1:0-382973 GCF_022179445.1 Methylobacterium mesophilicum
CAGGACCACGCCGCAAAGGGCGCCTTCACGGTCAGGTTCTGAACAGCCCGGGGCGGGCCTGTCGCACAGGATCGGTCCCCTGGGACCGGTCCGCCCTGACGTATGAATTTCGAGCCGACCCTGGACGGAACCGATGGCTTGGCGACCGGAACCCGACGAGATCGTGCGATGCTGCCTCACGGGACCGTTGGGGTGTCACCGGGGTAGAGCGTCACCGCGTCGGTCAAGGCGATCCGCAGGTCCGTGGGTCGGCCCCATGCCCAATCGGTCTCCGACCGGCGCGAGCGGATCGAGGCCTGCGCACCGGGACAGGCCTGGGACACGGCTTTCACAGCCGGGGCGCTCACCGAGCCCGCAAGCCCGACCGAAACCGCATCCGGTCAGCCACAGCCCCCACACGGATCTCGACGACGCAGAGCTATTCGCGGCTCGGAAATCACGGACGGAAACGAGCCTGAAGCCGACCCACCGGGCCGCGAAGACAGGTTTTTACCAATCCTCGGGAAACCAAGCGGGGTACGTGCGTACAACGGTCTTGGAAAGTTAGTTGGAGCGGGCGATCGGGATCGAACCGACGACATTCAGCTTGGGAAGCTGACGTTCTACCACTGAACTACGCCCGCGGACACGGCCGGCGCGGTGGTGTCGCGCCCACGAGGCCGGGGCCTCGCGGGTGCTCCGTGCGCCCGTGTACGAGAGCGATCTAGCAGCCCGCCGACGAGTCCGTCAAACGGGGTTTTTCCAGTTTCCGTAAGGCCGCATGTCCGCAGGTCGGACCGCGCCCAGTAAAGCTGCCTCGGCTTGAGCGGGTGGCTCAAGCTATCCGGGACAGGTTCCCCGCGGCGGCGTGCGATTCGCGGGCGGCGTCGTAGGCCCGGTTGCGCAGGGCCGTCTCGCTGGGCAGCTGCTCGACGACGTTGCCGGACCGGGAATCGACCACCTGGAACACGATCGAGCTCGTGTCCGGATCCTGGATGTAGCGCGCCTTGTCGCCGGTTGGGGTGATGTCGAGCTTGACCGCCGGCTCCAGCGGGGCGGTGGCGGCCTGCGCCGGGGTGGTGACCTGGGTGGCGGCCGGGGCGGCCGACGCCGCGAGCGATTCGAGACCCTGCGGCCCCGGCGTCGTCGCGTTGAGCGGACGGATATCCATGGCTGATCTCCTGCGATCCTGTGATCGAGGGATTCAGCGGTTCCGCCGCCTAAGCGTCCGTTAACGGACGCCCCCGGCGCAGGGGATGGTTGCGGGCCAGCCCGAGTCGCGATGAAGATCCCGTTACCGGAACGGCATCATTTTGCGATTCGTCCGGTCCTTGGTCCCGCGTGCCGCGCGGGTGGGGCGATCCGTGCCGCTGTTGCGCCACGGGGCACGGCACGCGTCCGGAGGTATCCATGCGCTGGACCCGAATGGCGATGGCGTTCCTGGTTGCGGCGTCTGCCGAGGCACCAGCGGGCAGCGTGCAGGCGCGACCAGGTTTATCACTCCGGGAGGCGTTCATCCGGCAGCATCGCTGCGCGGTCGTGGCGCGCCTCGACGCGATCCATCGGCGCGGACCCGTCGAAACGTCGCGCGATCGCTTCATCGTCGTGGCGCTGCGCGATCGGCCGATGCACTACGTCCAGTGCATCTTCCAGCCCTTCGACACCGCGATGCTGTGCGAAGCCTCGTCGGGCGCCTACGGGAAAACGGGTTTTCGGCTCCAGGCGCAATCCCAGGCCGCCCTCCGGGCCCTTCAGTATGACCAAGCCGACGGAGGAGCGAATTTCTCGCGCACCGTCATCCTCGGAGATCCTCCCGATGTCGGCATCGCCGCCGAACTGATGCTCGCGGTGCTCTACGATGCCTACGGGGCCGAGCCGGACTCGGCGATCGCGATCACGGCGCCGCGCGGCGGCGGCGCCGGATGCGGCACGCCCACGTCCTGAGCGGACGGGGCGTGCCGGCTCCTCACTCGGCCGCGTCGACGTAGAGCTTGCCGCCCTCGGCCAGGAACTCTTCCGATTTTGCCCGCATGCCGGCCTCGGCCTCGGCCTTGGACATCGCGGGTGCGGCGCCCACGACCGCGCCGGCCTCCTCCATCGCCAGCACCTCGGCGCGCAGGTCCTGCGTGATCTTCATCGAGCAGAACTTCGGCCCGCACATCGAGCAGAAATGCGCGACCTTGTGGGCGTCCTTGGGCAGGGTCTCGTCGTGGTAGCGGCGGGCCGTATCCGGATCGAGGCCCAGGTTGAACTGGTCCTCCCAGCGGAAGTCGAACCGGGCGCGGCTGAGCGCGTCGTCGCGCAGCTGGGCGGCCGGGTGGCCCTTGGCGAGGTCGGCGGCGTGGGCGGCGATCTTGTAGGTGATCACCCCGGTCTTCACGTCGTCGCGGTCCGGCAGCCCGAGGTGCTCCTTCGGGGTGACGTAGCAGAGCATCGCGGTGCCGAACCAGCCGATCATCGCGGCGCCGATGCCCGAGGTGATGTGGTCGTAGCCTGGGGCGATGTCGGTGGTCAGTGGGCCGAGGGTGTAGAACGGCGCCTCGCCGCATTCCCGCAGCTGCTTCTCCATGTTTACCTTGATCTTGTGCATCGGCACGTGGCCGGGGCCCTCGATCATCACCTGGCAGCCCTTGTCCCAGGCGATCTTGGTCAGTTCGCCCAGCGTCTCCAGCTCGCCGAACTGCGCGGCGTCATTGGCGTCGGCGATCGAGCCCGGGCGCAGACCGTCGCCCAGCGAGAACGACACGTCGTAGGCCCGCATGATGTCGCAGATCTCGTCGAAATGCTCGTACAGGAACGATTCCCGGTGCCCGGCCAGGCACCAGCGCGCCATGATCGAGCCGCCGCGGGAGACGATGCCGGTGACCCGCCGGGCGGTCAGCGGCACGTAGGCCAGCCGGACGCCGGCATGGATGGTGAAGTAGTCGATGCCCTGCTCGGCCTGCTCGATCAGCGTGTCCTTGAAGACCTCCCAGTCGAGCTTGAGCGGATCGCCGCCGACCTTCTCGAGCGCCTGGTAGATCGGCACCGTCCCGATCGGCACCGGGCTGTTGCGGATGATCCACGAGCGGATGTTGTGGATGTTGCGGCCGGTGGACAGGTCCATGACCGTGTCGGCGCCCCAGCGGATCGACCAGACCAGCTTTTCCACCTCCAACGCGGCCGACGACGTGACCGCCGAGTTGCCGATGTTGGCGTTGATCTTGACCAGAAAATTCCGGCCGATCGCCATCGGCTCCAGCTCGGTGTGGTTGATGTTGGCCGGGATGATCGCCCGGCCGCGGGCGATCTCGTCGCGCACGAATTCCGGGGTGATGAACGGCGGCACCGACGCACCGAAGCTCTCGCCGTCTGCGAGCGTGGCCTCGGCGCCCGCGAGCATCGCGTCGCGGCAGGCGTTCTCGCGGTGGGCGACGTAGATCATCTCCTCGGTGATGATCCCGGCTCGGGCGAACTCGTACTGCGTCACCATCTGGCCGGGGGCCGCCATGCGGATCGTCCGGGTGGCGGGGCAGGGCGCCACGAGCTTGTCGCCTGCGAAGCCGTTATCCTCCGGCTTCACCGCGCGGGGCTCCACCGCGGTGTAGCCGCGCGCCGCGATCCAGGGCTCGCGCACGCCGGGCAGGCCGGCGGTGAGGTCGATGCGGGCGTCGGTCTCGGTGTAGGGACCCGACGGATCGTAGACCCGCACCGGCTCCTCTTTCGGATCGGACAGGGCGATCTCGCGATACGGCACCCGGATGTCCGGCCGGCCGACCGGGTTCGCGTAGACCTTGCGCGACCCGGTGACCGGACCCGTGGTCACGGTCTCGGGGCTGCCTTTCACGTCCTTGGGCAGAACGGGTGCGTTCATCGTGGGCCTCTCCTCGTGTTGGAGCGCTCCGGACCACGCGATGGCTGAGATGAGATCCGGCCGCACGCACGCGGGCAGCCGCAGGTTCCCGTCCCTCCGCCGGTATGAGCCGGATCAGGTTCAAGGGTCAGGGCAGCATGCCCAATCTCAGCCCCCTTCAGGGCCCCCCTCGGAACGGTTCAAGACTCGGCCCCGGGGATGGGTTTGTCAATGCTGCGGCGAGGCGAGCGGATAAGAGGCCGGTGTTGTCCGGCGGGAGAAGCTCCGGTCGCCCAAAGCCGAGAGCCCTGTGTAGGGGCAGGGCCGCCCAACCACTCATCAAAGCCGCCCTGGGCCAAACAAACTTGGCTACGATGCCCATCTTTGAACCTTCAAGGAACGATGCGCATCCTGCTCCTGCTGCTGGCCGCCGTGGCGGTGCTGTACCTGGCTTGGCTCGTCGCCCTCGCGCTGTTCCAGCGGCGGCTGATCTACCCGGGCGCCGCCTGGAACGGGCAGCCCGCACGTATCCGGGTCGCCCCGCCCGGGACCGAAGAAGTCACTCTGGCGACGGAGGACGGCGAGCGGCTGTTCGCCCTGTGGCGGTCGCCGCGTCCCGGCTGCGGCATCGTGATCAGCTTCCACGGCAACGGCTCCCGGCCCGAGCCGCACGCGGACCGTTTCGCGGCCGATCCGTGGCGCGCGGCCGGCTGGGGCCTGCTGGCGCCGGCCTATCGCGGCTATCCGGGCTCGACGGGCACGCCGAGCGAGCACGGCCTGATCCGCGAGGGGCTCGCGGCGGTCGCGGCCGCGCGTACCCGGGCCCCGGGGGCGCCGATCCTGCTGCATGGCCATTCCTTGGGGACCGCGGTGGCGGTCGCGATCGCCGGGCAAGTCGAGGCGATCGGGCTCTACCTTGAGGCACCATTCGATTCGCTGACCCATGCCGTGCGTCTGCATGTCCCGCTGGCACCGTCCTGGCTCCTGCGCGACACCTATCGCTCGGACCTGCGCATCCGCGGCGGGTCCGCGCCGATCCTGATCGTCCAGGGCTCCGACGACCCGGTGGTGCCGGCCAAGCTCGCTTGGGCGCTCGCCACGGCGGCGGGTCCCCGGGCGCAGTTCGCGCTGGTGCCGGGGGACCACGTGTCGATCGTCGGGGCCCGGGACCGCGAGGCCGAGGCGCTGTTCCGGCTGTTCGTCGGGCCGGCCTGCGGGACGGCGGATCAGGCTGTGCCCTGAAGCGGGCGGGAGGAAACACGGTTTGGTCGGACGCCGCTCCCGGCGCTGGAATGCCGACGATCCGGAGATGCCCGGAGCGGTTGCCCGGGCGGATCCGGTCTGCCCGCTCTGCGGTCGGCCGATCCCGCCCCGCGCCCGCTCCAGCCTGCACCACCTGACCCCGAAGCTGAAGGGCGGGACCCACCAGGGCACGGTGCGGCTGCACCAGATCTGCCATTCGGCGATCCATGCCCGCTACAGCGAGGCCGAGATCGCCCGGCGGCTCGCCGACGTGGACGCGCTGCGGGACGATCCCGAGATCGCGCGGTTCCTGGCCTGGATCCGCGGCAAGCCCGACGATTTCCATGCCGCCACGCGGATGACCCGCGACCGCCGCGCGGGCAAGCGCCGGGATTGAGGCCGCCGTTTACCCGGCGCTCAGGACATCCGCAGGTTCCGCCCCACGGCCGGCAAGCCTGTCAACCTTGTCGATCCACATTGGCCCCGGTCTGGGAGCTGATCGATGGGCGGGGCAGGGGACGCGGACGGCCGGCTGGCCTGGGTCGATATCGCCAAGGGGATCTGCATCCTCCTGGTGGTGATGATGCATTCCGTCATCGGCACCGGCACGGCCCTGGGCGGCGAGGGGTTCCTGCACCCGGTGGTGGCCTTCGCCAAGCCGTTCCGGATCCCGGATTTCTTCCTGCTGTCCGGCCTGTTCCTGGGTCGGGTGATCGACCGGGACTGGCGCCTGTTCGCCGACCGCCGGGTCCTGCACTTCGCGTATTTCTACGGGCTCTGGCTGGTGATCCAGTCGGCGGCCCGCTACGGCGGCATCGTCGGGGAGGCCGGGCCGGGCGCGTTCGCCGCCCACCTCGCCCACGCGTTGGTCGAGCCCTATTCGAGCCTGTGGTTCGTCTACCTGCTGGCGGTTTTTTCCGTGGTGACCAAGGCCTTGCGCCGGTGTCCGGGGGCACTGCTGCTGGCTGGCGCGGCCCTGCTGCAGGTCGCCGACATCCGCAGCGACGCGACCCTCATCGAGGAGTTCTGCGGCCGCTACGTCTACTTCGTGGCGGGCTACCTGTTCGCCGGCCGGATCTTCGCCCTTGCCGACGCTGCCCGTCGGCATGTCGGCCCCGCGCTGTGCGGCCTCGCCGCCTGGGCCGTCGTGGAGGGATGGCTGGCGCTGACGCCCGCCGGCGATCCGGCCTATCCCACCCTTGCCAGCCTGCCCCTCGTGAGCCTCGTCCTCGGGGCGGCCGGCGCCCTGGCGATCGTAGTCGTGGCCGCGCTGATCGAGCGGGTGGGAGGCGTCGTCGCCGAAGCTCTCCGGACCTGCGGGCAGCGCTCGATCGTGATCTATCTCGCCTTCTTGCTGCCCATGGCCGCGACCCGGGAGACCTTGGTCCGCACCGGCCTCGTGAACGATATCGGGCTCGCGGGGCTGATCGTGATGGCGGCGGCGCTGCTGGTGCCGCTGGCGCTGGAGCGGCTGGTGCGGAACACGCCGCTCGCCCTGCTGTTCGTGCGCCCGGCCTGGTTCCGGCTGGCGGATGGGCCGCGCTCGCGCCGGTCCCTGGCGGCCACGTGAGGCCGGCGGCTCACCCCTCGAACGCGATGCCGATCCGGCGGCTGCGGCGCCACGCCACGGCGGCCGGCCGCGGGTCGGCCCCGTCCGTCAGACGAAGCGGGAAGCGGTCCGGCACGGCCTGGTCGTCCTCGACCTCGATCTGCGCGCCGGTCTCGGTGGCGTCCCAGACGAGGCAGCCGACTTCGCCGCAGGCGAGCAGCAGGGTACCGAACGTGAAGGCGTTCTTGCGGAATGCCCCGCGGCGATCCTCCGTCATCGCACCTTCCCTCCGGTCCCGGCCCGCGACTCCCGGGCGCGCGGAGTGAACAATGCGGCAGGGCGGTTAACAGGCCCGATAGCGCGCGGAGACTGCTATCCCTGGCTGAAACTCAATACGCGTTTGTATCATGCCGGTCGATGCGCCGCCGCTGCGGCCTCGCCAGGATAAAGCCGACCCTGACACAACCGGGTCACGGCAATCCTGCAACGCACGGCGTCGATCCCGGCTTGGCCGACGGTCGCGGCCTCGATATCCCGGGGCGGTGCCTTCCAGCCGGCGCCCCGCATCGGTAAGGCGAGCCTCACCGACGGTCCGCCCTTCGACGCCTTCGCAGGTCGGGGCCGAATTTTCATGACAAGGATCGGGCGCGTGCCGGGTTGATTACCGGGCGACGGTGCGCCGGGAGGACTCAATGCGGGATGCGTCGGCGCAGGAGCTCATGATCCTCAGCGCGCTGCAGGAATGCCGGATCCAGCTGGAGACCGCGCGCCGGGACGAAGCGAGCCGGGCCGCCGTCCGGCTCGAACTCGACGCGGCCCTGCGGCGCGAGGAGGCACTGAAGACCGAGATCGTCCACGAGCGGGAGCGCACCGAGGCCGTGCGGGTCGTCTTGCTGGCGCTTACGGCCAGCATCGGCCGGTTCGGCCTGCGCCGGAAGCTGTTCACGGCGCGCATCGCCCGTCTCGGCCGCGAGACGCCGGATTCCGGCCCGCAATCGGTCCGGCACTCGGTGCTCCTCGCCGAGGCCCGGCGGGTGCTGGGCCAGGATCCGACGGCGGCCGGTTGAAGACAACGGAGCACCCGCGCCCCGAGGGTGGGTTGCTGAACGGAACGCTAACGACCCCTTAAACCGCCGCATTTAGCGTGCCGTAACCGGGCTACGCCGCAACGCACGCGCGCGCTGGTTTCGGATCGTTCGAAGACGGGATGCATGGCCAAGGGTCGGGGCAGGATGGAGCCGAATTTCGACGTGCCCGAAGGGCGCGTCCGGGATCGCGGCGAACTCGACCTGCGCCTGTCCCGGGAAGACCGGGCCGGGACAGGGGAACGCGTGGGCAAGCGAGCGGACGACACGGCGCGGGCTCCGGCCAAGACGGCGCCACGCCGGACCCAAAAGAAGTCCGGCCGGCGCCGGCGCTCGTGGCTCAGCCGGATCGCCTACGGCAGCGTGGTGCTCGGCCTGTGGGCGGTGATCGGCGTCGCCGGCCTCATCGCCTACCATGCCTCGCAGCTGCCGCCGATCGACCAGCTCGCGGTGCCCAAGCGCCCGCCCAACATCGCCATCCTGGCGAGCGACGGCTCGCTGCTGGCCAACCGGGGTGAGACCGGCGGCCGGGTGGTCTCGATCAAGGAGCTGCCGCCCTACCTGCCCCGGGCCTTCGTGGCGATCGAGGACCGGCGGTTCTACCAGCATTTCGGCGTCGACCCGGTCGGCATCCTCCGGGCGATCGGCCAGAACCTGACGCGCCGCGGCGTCGCGCAGGGCGGCTCGACGCTGACCCAGCAGCTCGCCAAGAACCTGTTCCTGACCCCCGAGCGCTCGGCCTCGCGAAAGATCCAGGAGGCGATCCTCGCCCTGTGGCTGGAGCACAAGTACAGCAAGGACGAGATCCTCGAACTGTACCTGAACCGGGTCTATTTCGGCGCCGGCGCCTACGGCGTCGAGGCCGCGGCGCAGCGCTACTTCGGCAAGCCCGCCAAGGAGGTGTCGCTGGCCCAGGCCGCGATGCTCGGCGGCCTCGTGCAGGCGCCCTCGCGGCTCGCCCCCAACCGCAACCTGCCCGCCGCCCAGGCCCGCGCCGCCCAGGTGCTGGCCGCCATGCAGGAACTCGGCTTCGTCCCGGCGCAGGACGCCAAGGTGGCGCTCGCCCAGCCGGCCCGGCCCGCCAACGCCCGCGGCGGCGGCTCGGCCAACTACGTGGCCGACCTCGTGATGGACGTGCTCGACGATTACGTCGGCAAGTTCGACACCGACATCACGGTCCAGACCACCGTCGACACCGGCCTGCAGGGGCTCGCCGAGAAGGCGCTCACCGACGAGCTGAACGCCAAGGGCACGCGGTTCAACGTCGGCCAGGGCGCCCTGGTCTCGATGCGGCCCGATGGGGCGATCCGTGCGCTGATCGGCGGGCGCGACTACGCGCAGAGCCAGTTCAACCGGGCGACCACCGCCAAGCGGCAACCCGGCTCCTCGTTCAAGCCGTTCGTCTACCTCGCCGCCGTGGAGCACGGGGCGACGCCCGAGACCGTCAAGGACGACGCGCCGATCCGGATCGGCACCTGGGCGCCCGAGAACTACTCGCACCGCTACGAGGGCCCGGTCACCCTGCGCATGGCGCTGGCGCACTCGCTCAACACGGTGGCGGTGCGGCTCGGCCAGGAGGTCGGCCCGAAGACGGTGGTGCAGACGGCGCAGCGCCTCGGCATCACCTCGCCGCTCCAGGCCAACGGCTCGATCGCGCTCGGCACCTCCGAGGTGACCCTGCTGGAGATGGTCGGCGCCTACGGGGCCTTCGCCAACGGCGGCACCGGCGTGATCCCCTACGTGGTCACCTCCGTGAAGAGCGCCGCCGGCAAGATGCTGTACAAGCGTTCCGACAACGGCCTCGGCCGGGTCATCGACGCCAACGCCGACGGCATGATGAACGCGATGATGCACGAGACCTTCGTGTCGGGCACCGCCAAGAAAGCCGACATCCCGGGCTGGGAGCTCGCGGGCAAGACCGGCACCACCCAGGATTTCCGGGACGCCTGGTTCATCGGCTACTCGGGTACCCTCGTCACCGGGATCTGGCTCGGCAACGACGACGGCGAGCTGACCAAGAAGGTCACCGGCGGCAACCTGCCGGCGGAGATCTGGAAGACCTACATGACCCAGGCGCTGAAGGGCCAGAACCCGGTTCCGCTGCCGGGCCTGAACCGCTGGCGCAAGCCGCCGCCCGAGACCACGGCCTCCGTGGCGAGCGCGGCGCCGAGCGGCCCGACCGACATCCTCGGCCAGATTTTTGGGGATCCGGCCGCGCCTCGCCAGCAGGCCCCCGCGCGCCGGGCGGCCCCGAAGGACGACCGAAACTTCGTCGAGAAGCTGTTCGGGATCGGCGAGTAAGCCGGTCCGGCTCAGCGCCGGATCAGGACCACGCCGCCGATCAGCAGCGCGACGCCGAGCGCCCGCGGCAGGTCGATCGGCCGCTGGGCGAGGCCGAGCCAGCCATAATGGTCGAAGATCACCGAGGCCAGCATCTGGCCGGTGACCAGGAGCGCCAGAAAAGTTCCGGCCCCGAGCTGCGGGACCAGAACGATGCCGAGGCCGATGAAGATCGCCCCGAA
The DNA here is from genome assembly GCF_022179445.1 of Methylobacterium mesophilicum. GTDB lineage: Bacteria > Pseudomonadota > Alphaproteobacteria > Rhizobiales > Beijerinckiaceae > Methylobacterium > Methylobacterium mesophilicum. Next base: position 10,210 of record NZ_BPQU01000001.1, read on the forward strand.
CATGCCGCCGCTCCACGCCCACCAGGGGATCCGCGCCAGAACCCCGGCGGACGGGATCGGGTCGCGGGCCACGAGGGCGAAGACGATCATGCAGGCCACCCCGGCCGTGAAGCTCACGACGCCCGACAGCGCCGACGAGTTGAGGGCCGTGCGCAGGTTCGCGTTCAGCGCCTGCTGGATGACGATGCTGACGCCCGCCGTGAGGGCGAGCGCCGAGGGCAGAAGCAGTTTCAGCATGACGGTCGGGGGCTTTCGGACGGCGTGCGCGTGACGGCCGCGGTACAGCGATTCCGCGCCCCCCGCCACACGCCTCGACGGAATCCCGCTACCCCCGCCGCTCACAGCATCGGCAGCATCCGGGGCCGCGGCCCGCGGGGGAAATGCGCGTCGATCATGGCGATCTCGGCTGGGCCGAGATGCAGGTCCGCGGCGCCCGCGTTCTCGATCGCCCGCGCCGGCCGGCCGGTCTTGGGGATCGTGAAGGTCGCCGGCAACCGGGTCAGGAAGGCCAGGGCCACCGCGTAGGGCGTCGTGCCGTGGGCGCTGGCGATGCCGTCGAGCACGCGGCCGCCGGCGCTGGCGGGGTCGGGGAACTCGCCGCTGCCGAACGGCGAGTAGCCGACCATCGCGACGCCGTGCTTCTCGCACCACGGCAGCACCGCGTGCTCGATCGCCCGCTCGTTGAGGTGGTACAGAACCTGGTTGCAGGCGATCCGGTCCGGCCCGGCGATGGCCAGCACCCGGTCGAGGTCGTCCACGTCGAAGTTGCTCAAGCCCCAGGACAGGATCTTGCCGGCCCGGCGCAGGTCTTCGAACCCCGCGATCGTCTCGGCCAGGGGATGCTGGCCGGGCCAGTGCAGCAGGTAGCTGTCGAGCCGGTCGGTCCTCAGCCGCCGCAGGGAGGCCTCGCAGGCCCGCACGACGCCGCGGCGCGTGGCGTTGCCCGGGACCACCTTCGAGACCAAGAACACCTCCTCGCGGCAATCCACGATCGCCTCGGCCACGATCGCCTCGGCGTCGCCGTACATCTCGGCGGTATCGATATGCGTCATGCCGGCATCGATGCCGGCCCGCAGGGCGCGCACGGCGTCGGCCCTGTCCGAGCCGTCGATGTGCCACGTGCCCTGGCCGATGACCGGCACCGAGACGCGCGTCGCCCCGAAGCTTCTGGCGTACATGGCAGCGCTCCCTTCCGGCCGCGCGGGGTCTCGTTCTGATCGTCCGACCGACCCGACCGAGCCGGTCCGCGGACCCCGCTGCGCCTTACTCGCGCCATCTTGGGGGGATGAGCAATGGGCCGTCGCCGCTCCGGTGTTGAACTTTAGGCCAGTGTCTCACACCGCGCTCAACGAGGCCGCCAGAGGGCCTGCCCGGTTGCCCGCGCGGGCCTGGAGCGCCCCGTGCGGTGGCGCCGCCGAGCCGACCCTGGGGGGGACGCGCTGATGCTGCCGGCTCACCGGATGTTCTGGTCGCTGATCCTCCTGGCCGCCGCCGGCGCCGGGCTGCTCTACAACGTCATCTTCGCCGATGCCGCCGCGCCGCTCGCCGGCTTCACCTACGGCCTGTGCATGGGCGCCACCGTGCTGGCCTTCGACCGCGGCCTGATCCTGGCCGGGTTGCAGGCCCGGATCCGGCGGCTCCCGGCCTGGCTCTACGTCATCGCGGCCGAGCTGGCCTACCGTGCTGATGATCGTGGCCGGCAACGCGCTGGGCGGCCTGATCGTGTGGAGCTTCGGCCTGACCGGCGACGAACTCGCGGTGGCGACCCGGATGACCGCCCGCGTCCTCGCCTACGCGCTGGCGGTGGCCGGCCTTCTGGTCTTCGTCATCCGCATGCGCGACCTCGTCGGTGGCGAGATCTTCGTGAACTTCATGATCGGCCGCTATCACAAGCCGGTGGCCGAGGAGCGGATCTTCCTGTTCCTCGACGTAGTCGGATCGACCGCCTTCGCGGAAGCGCACGGCGATCTGCGCGCGCAGGAATATCTCAGCGCGGTCTTCGCCACGCTGGCCGAGCCGGTGCGCCGCAACGGCGGGTCCGTGGACGACTATATCGGCGACCTCGCCATGGTGACCTGGCCGATGAGCCGCGGACTGAAGGACGCGCGCTGCGTCACCTGCGTGTTCGACGTCATCGACCGGATCGAGGCCGACGAGGCCGCGTGGACCGCCCGGTTCGGCACGGTGCCGAAGCTGCGCGCCGCGCTGCATGGCGGCTCGGTGGTCACCGCCGAAGTCGGCGTCGATCGCCACAAGATCGCGTATTTCGGCGACGCCGTGAACGTGACCTCGCGGATCGAGGCCCTGTGCCGGCCGCTCGGGGTCGGCATCCTGATCTCGCAGGATCTCCTGGGCCGGTTGCCGCGCCTGCCGGCGGGCGTGCGGGCGCGCTCGCTCGGCGCCCACGCCCTGCGCGGCCGCGGCGCACCGCTGTCGGTGGCGACGCTGGAGCGCGGTGACGAGGCCGGAACCGCGGTGACCGAGGAGCCGGCCCCGCGCAAGGTCGCGGCGATCCGCTGATGGCAGCAGCCCAGGCCAGACCCCGGACCGTCTTGGTTGTCGTCAAGATGGCCGTGCGCTTCGGCTTTCCGCTGCTCGGGCTGATCGTCATCGGCCGCGCGGTGGTGCTGTCGATCGGCGGCGATATCGAGCGCTGGCAGTTCGCCCTCGGGGCGCTCCTGATCCTGGCGGGCTTCACCTCCAAGCTGGTGCCCCAGCGATGAGCACTCCGGAAAACCGGCCGACGATCTATCTCGATGCCGATGCCTGCCCGGTGAAGGACGAGACCTACCGGGTGGCCGCGCGCTACGGCCTCACCGTCTACGTCGTCGCCAACAGCGTGCTCAACCTGCCGCGCGAGCCCTGGATCGTACGCGTCGTCGTCGGTTCCGCCCTCGACGCCGCCGACGACTGGATCGCGGAGCGGGCCGGGCGCGGCAGCATCGTGCTCACCGCCGACGTGCCGCTCGCCGCCCGCTGCGTGAAGGCCGGCGCCACGGTCCTGGCCTTTACCGGCAAGCCGTTCAGCGAGTCTTCGATCGGCATGGCGCTGGCCACCCGCGACCTGATGCAATCCCTGCGTGAGGCCGGCACGATCACGGGCGGTCCGGCGCCGTACTCCCGCGCCGACCGCTCGACGTTCCTCTCGGCCCTCGACCGGGCGGTGATGCGGATCCTGCGGGAACGGCCCTAATCCATGGTGCCGCATATCCGAGCCGGCGGCCACCCTTTCGGAACGATGCTTCAGCTCCCCGGCCCGACGCGCTCGCCCGACCACGGCCGCAGCGGCTCCGGGATGCGGAAATCCGCCGGCGGCTCGAAGTCGGAGGCGGCGCCACGCATGCTCCGGGCGCCACGCGGGAAGCCGCTCCGGTCGCCGTAATCGAAGGTCCCGGGGGGTGACAGGCGCTTCTGCCCGATCAGCCCTTGCGCACATAGGACGTCGAGGACCGTCACCCCCGCCACGGCGGCGGTCGCGGCGGCGAGGTTCGTGCGCTTCGGGTTGTCGCCTTCGAAGCCGGTCGCCAGCGTGGCGAGATCCAGCGCGTCGCCGCCGACGCGCCCGATGATCCAGGGCGTCGGATCGTGGCTCATGAGGATCGCGACGCCGGTGGCGACCTCACGGACGCCGTAGGCTTGCACCAACGATTCCCGGCCGCGCAGGCCGAGTGCCCGGCACAGGCCGCGCGGCGCCGTCAGCTCCAGGAGGCCGAGGCCGATCGAGAACCAGCCGAGCCCGCGCGCCAGCGCGTCGTGCCCGGTCTCGGGACCGCGCCCCGGTGCACCCCGGGTCGCCTGCGAATGCTGTCTGGCGCTCATGGCCGGATCACCACCTTGATGCAGCCGTCCTGCTTGTCGCGGAACACCCGATACATCTCCGGGCCGTCCTCCAGCCCGATGGTGTGGGTGATGACGAAGGACGGATCGATCTGCCCGGCCTCGATCCGCCGCAGCAGGTCCGGTGTCCACCTGTTGACGTGCGTCTGCCCGGTGCGGACCGTCAGGCCCTTGTTAATCAGCGCGCCGATGGGAAACTTGTCGATCAGGCCGCCATACACGCCCGGGACCGAGAGCACGCCGGCCGGACGGCAGACCATGATCATCTGGCGCAGCACGTGGGCCCGGTCGGTCTCGAGCATCATCGCCTGCTTGGCCCGGTCGTAGACCGCATCGACCGCGCCCATGGCATGGGCTTCGAGCCCGACGGCGTCGATGCACTTCTCCGGGCCCCTGCCGTCGGTCATGTCGTTCAGGCGGCCGACGATGTTGGATTCCGTGTTGTAGTCGATCACCTCGGCACCCCCGGCCTCGGCCATCCTCAGGCGCTCCGGAACGCGGTCGATCGCGATGACGCGTTTCGCGCCGAGCAGGATCGCCGAGCGGATTGCCATCTGGCCGACGGCGCCGCAGCCCCAGATCGCCACCGTGTCGGTCGGCTGGATGTCGCACTGGACCGCGCCCTGCCACCCGGTCGGGAAGACGTCGGACAGGAACAGGAGCTTTTCGTCGGAGATGCCGTCCGGCACCTTGATGTGCGTCGCGTCGGCATACGGCACGCGCAGGTACTCGGCCTGGCCGCCCGCGTAGCCGCCGGTGAGATGGGTGTAGCCGAACAGGCCGGCGGTGGTGTGCCCGAACGCGGTATCGCCGAGCGCCTTGTTGCGGTTGGAGCGCTCGCACACCGAAAAGTTGCCCCGCCGGCACTGGTCGCACTGGCCGCAGGTGATGGTGAACGGCACGACGATCCTGTCGCCGGCCTTCAGGGCCTTGTTGTCCTTGCCGACCTCGACGACTTCACCCATGGCTTCGTGGCCCAGGATGTCGCCCGACTTCATGCCCGGCATGAAGTGGTCGTAGAGGTGCAGGTCCGAGCCGCAGATCGCGCAGCTCGTCACCTTGATGATCGCATCGCGCCCGTCCTCAATCTCGGGGTCCGGGACCGTGTCGCAGCGGACGTCACGCGTGCCGTGCCAGACCAGTGCCTTCATGGGGGCGTTCTTCCCGCTTCTGTTCGTCGTCCGATCGTCGTCGGACCGGCCGGAACTCCGGAGTTTTTCTGTCCGCAGGCCCTGATTGTGCCCCGGGGCCGGACTCCGCGCCCCGGCCCTGGGGAGCTGAGCGATCAGCCGATCTGCTGGGACTGGGCGGCGCTGTCGGGCCGTGCCGGGCCGAGCACCGGCTCCTGACCCATCGGCTGGTTCTGGACGATGCTGTATTCGCCCTTGCCGTCGAGGGACGGGCCCTGGGTCCAGCGGCCTTCGGGCGGCGGCGAGCCGTCGGCCGAGGACGAGAAGTAGTTGTAGCTGAACTTCTGGTTCTCCTTCTCCTGCGGGAAGGAGTTCGGGATCGGCAGGGTGCCGGCATGGCCGCCCAGCTCCTCGATCACCGCCAGCCATTGCTGCTGGTGCATCGTGTCCCGGGCGATGAGGAAGCTCCACATGTCGCGCATGCCGGGATCGTTGGTCGCGTTGTACAGCCGCACGGCCAGCACCCGGCCGGTGCTCTCGGCGGCGACGTTGCAGTACATGTCGGCGGCGATGTTGCCGCTGGCGTAGACGTGGCTCATGTCGAAGGGCAGGCCGTCGGAATTGCCCGGGAAAGCCGCCATGCCGGCGGACAGCAGGGTCTTGTGCAGCATGCCCTCGGCGACGTGGCGCGGGTTCTCGCCGCCCATCACGGCGCCGACGATCGCGTCGGCGGCGCCCGCCTCCTGCACCTTGGTCGGGGCGGTCTCGAGGTTCATCGCCACCGCGGTGGCGAGCATCTCGATATGGCCCAGCTCCTCCGTGGCGGTGTTGAGCAGCATGTCGCGATACTTCGTGGTCGGCGCGCGATTGCCCCACGCCTGGAAGAAATACTGCATACAGACTCGGATCTCGCCTTCGATCCCGCCGATCGCCTGCTGAAGCATCCGTGCGTAGATCGGGTCCGGGCTATCGACCTTGACCGGGTATTGGAGGCGCTTGTCGAGGTAGTACATGCGGTTTGCTCCTCGCGCTGATGATGGGCGCCGGCTTTAGGCGCGCAAACTGGTGCGGGCTCGATACCGTCGGGGTATCCCGCCGCGCTATCCGATCAACCGCGTTTGGCGGGATCGGTTCAGTATTTCTTGCGATCAGGATGCGCTTTTTGCGCCGCCAATGACCATCTTGAAGAGCAGAAACCAAACGATGTTAGTTTTGCAGCCAATTGCCGCACTTAAGTCGGCGCGATAGACAAACATATGTTGCGCCATGCGCTCGGGTTGCCGTCGGCGCGGCGAACAAACGTGTGCGTGAGCCGGCAATGAGGCTGCGGCGAGCCTCGGCCGTTGCTGGCCGTCTGGGGGAGGGGATCTTGTCTACGGACCGACCCGGACGGGCGGCGCGGCCGGGTCGGCGGTCTTTGATGCGGAACGTTACGCGTCGGGCCCGCGCGCGTGTTTGCAGGCGTCCGACGCGTAGGCGTTGATGATCGCCGCCAGCAGGCCCGGAAACCGCGCCTCCACCTCGGCGCAGCGCGAGTGGTTGCGCATCTCCACCCCGTGGCGCTCGCTCCGGATCAGGCCGGCCTCGCGCAGCACCTTGAAGTGCGTGGACAGCGACGATTTCGGGATGACCCGATCGCCCAGCGCGGAGACGGCCGAGCAGGCCTCGACGCAACCCGTCCGCATGATCCGCGCGAAGATCGCCGCCCGGTTCGGATCGGACAGGGCGTGGAGGATCGCCTCCGGTTGGATGTCCTCGATGGCGGGGTGAAACAGCGGCCTCATGATTTTCGCATGTGGGGTCTTGATCCGCGCCTCGTTAGTTCCGAATTTCCGAACTATGGGACTGAGGTGGCCATACCGGCGCCGGTCCCGGGTCGAGGTTAGCACACATGTCGAAGCTCGAGGGCAAGGTCGCCGTGGTCACCGGCGCATCGAAGGGCATCGGAGCCGGGATCGCCAAGGCGCTGGCGCGGGAGGGCGCCGCGGTCGTGGTCAATTATGCGAGCAGCCGGGCGGATGCCGAGGCCGTGGCCGCGGCCATCACCGCGGAGGGCGGCAAGGCCGTCGCGGTGCAGGGCGACGTGTCCAAGGCTGGGCAGGCGCAGGGCCTGATCGCGGCGGCCGTGGAACAGTTCGGCCGGCTCGACGTGCTGGTCAACAATTCCGGCGTCTACGAATTCGCGACGCTGGAGGAGATCACGGAGGCGCATTACCGCCGGCTGTTCGACGTCAACGTGCTGGGCGTCCTGTTGACCAGCCAGGCCGCCGCGCCGCATCTCGGCGAGGGCGCGAGCATCATCAACATCTCGTCGGCCATCACCCACGTGCACACACCCGCCGCCGCGGCCTATGCCGGGACCAAGGGTGCGCTGAACGCGATCTCAGGCGTCCTGGCCAACGAGCTGGCGCCCCGCCGGATACGCGTGAACGTGGTCAGCCCGGGCTTCGTGGTGACCGAGGGCACGCACACGGCCGGCATCGTCGGCTCCGAGATGGAGGCCGGCTTCATCGCCCAGACGCCGCTCGGCCGCGCCGGACGTCCGGACGACATCGCCGGCGTGGTCACGTTCCTGGCCTCCGACGACGCCCGCTGGTTGACCGGCGAGGTGATCACCGCCAGCGGCGGAATCCGCTGACGCACTCCGCTACCCCGCGCGGTCGTCGGCTGCGGCGGCCGCGCGGGATCCTGAGCCGGTGATGCGCGGATCGCAGGCACGTGGCCGGGGAGCCAGTGCAGCGGAAGGATCGACCGGGACAGCGGCTCCTGAGGTTCGGGACAACGCGCAGGCCTCGGCGCACAGCCGAGACGGCCGCCAGTCCCAGGACAGCGCCCAGGCTTATCCGAGGGCGCGGGGTGCTCGCCGCCGTGAGCGATGCTCGCCGCGTCGAACCGAGCGTTCCATGACGGGCTCAGTGACCCTCCGGATTGCTTCGCGATCGGAAACGGCCTTAGACCGGAACGCGATCGAAGGGAGCGGACGTGTCGGTCCTCCAACGTCACAATGTGCGGGTCGCGGGATCCGGCGAGACCGCCATGGTCTTCGCCCACGGGTTCGGCTGCGACCAGAACATGTGGCGCTTCGTGGCGCCCGCGTTCGAGGACCGGTTCCGGACTGTCCTGTTCGACCATGTCGGCGCCGGCGGGTCGGACCTGTCGGCCTACGACCCGGCGAAATACGCAACCCTGGCGGGCTACGCCGACGACGTCGTGGCGCTGTCGCGCGCGCTCGGCGTGAAGGGCGGCGTGTTCGTCGGCCATTCGGTGAGCGCGATGATCGGCATCCTTGCCTGGAAGCGGGCGCCGGACCTGTTCGACAGCCTCGTCCTGGTCTGCCCGTCGCCGCGCTACGTCGACGACGGCGATTACGTCGGCGGTTTCAGCCAGGCGCAGGTGGAGGAACTGCTCGACTTCCTCGACAGCAACCACATGGGATGGTCGCACGCGATGGCCCCGGCGATCATGGGCAACCCCGACCGGCCGGAACTCGGGCAGGAACTGACCAACAGCTTCTGCCGCACGGATCCCGAGATCGCCAAGCGCTTCGCCCGGACCACCTTCCTGTCGGACAACCGGGCCGACCTGGATGGCGTCACCGCCCGCTGCCTCGTCATCCAGTGCTCGGACGACATCGTCGCGCCGCAGCAGGTCGGCGCGTACGTCCATCACAAGCTACCGAACAGCACGCTGGTCCATTTCGAGGCGTCGGGACATTGCCCGAACCTGAGCGCCCCGGAGGAGACCATCGCGGCGATCGAGGCCTTCGTCCTTGGCGGTTGAGGGCGACGCGCCGCACTGCGCTTCCGGGCCGGCCGTCGACGACCTCGAAGACCTCTTCGAGAACGCCCCGTGCGGCTACGCCTCGGCCCTGCCGGACGGGCGGTTCTCACGGGTCAACCGGACGCTGGCCGATTGGCTGGGCTATCAGGCCGCGGATCTCGTCGGACGCAGGTTCCTCGACCTGCTGACCATTGCGGGCAAGGTCTACTACGAGACCCATTTCGCCCCGGTTCTGCGCCTGCAGGGATCGTTCAAGGAGGTGGCGTTCGATCTCGTGCGGAGCGACGGCACGGCGTTGCCGGTCATCGCCAACGCGGTCGTCCGCCGGGACGACGCGGGCGCCATCCGCTTCATCCGGATCACGGTGTTCGATGCCTCGGACCGCCGCCGCTACGAGCGTGACCTTCTGGAGGCCCGCCGCAACGCGGACCAGGCCCGGATCGCCCTGCAGGACCTCAATCAGACGCTGGAGGTCCGGGTGGCGGAACGCGCCCGCGCCCTCGACCGGGCGTGGCGGCTCTCTCCGGATCTGCTCGTGATGGCGGATGCCGATGGCGTCGTGGCGGCCGTGAATGCCGCCTGGACGACCCTGCTCGGCTGGGGCGCAGTCGATCTCGTCGGGCAGAAGGTCTTCGCCTTCATCCACCCGGACGACCTCGCTGCGGCCCACGCTGCCTTGGCCGGCATCGTGACGGCTCCCGTGAGCGTCCCGTTCGAGTCCCGTCTGCGGCACGCGGACGGGAGTTATCGCCGCTTCGCCTGGACGGGGGCGTTCGAGGACGGGCAGATCTATGGCACCGGCCGGCATACCACCGCACAGCACGAGCAGGCCGACGCGCTGCGCCGGGCGGAGGAGGCGCTGCGCCAGTCGCAGAAGCTGGAGGCGGTCGGCCAGCTCACCGGCGGCGTCGCCCACGACTTCAACAACCTGCTGACCATCATCCGCTCGTCGGTGGATTTCCTACGCCGTCCCGACCTGCCGGCCGACCGGCGCGACCGCTACATGGATGCCGTGTCCGACACGGTCGACCGCGCCACGAAGCTGACGAGCCAGCTATTGGCCTTCGCCCGGCGCCAGACGCTCAAGCCCGAGGCGTTCGAAGTCGGCGAGCGCCTGCGCGGCGTCGCCGACATGCTCGACACCCTGACGGGTGCGCGCATCCAGGTGCGCACCGAACTGCCGGCCGAACCCTGCTACGTGAAAGCCGATCTCAGCCAGTTCGAGACCGCCCTGGTCAACATGGCGGTTAACGCCCGCGACGCCATGGACGGCGCAGGTACGCTCACGCTTCGGCTGACCTGTGCGAGCGCCCTGCCGCCGATCCGCGGCCACGCGGCCGCCCTGGGTCCGTTCGCGGCGGTGTCGCTCACCGATACCGGCACCGGCATCGCACCGGACATGCTCAGCCGTATCTTCGAGCCGTTCTACACCACCAAGGAAGTGGGCAAGGGCACCGGACTGGGGCTCAGCCAAGTGTTCGGCTTCGCCAAGCAATCCGGCGGCGACGTCGAGGTCCACAGCGTCGTCGGAGGTGGCACGACCTTCACGCTTTACCTGCCGGAGATCGACATCGTGGCACCGGAGGACCTTGCGGTGCCGTATCTCCGCGAGGGTTTCCCGTCGGGCGGCGGCCAGCACGTCCTGATCGTCGAGGACAACGTCGAGGTCGGGCGCTTCGCCACCCAGATCCTGGAGGATATCGGCTACCGGGCGACCTGGGCGGCGAACGCCGAGGATGCGATCGAGAAGCTCGGCCCGGACGGCGCCGGATACGACGCAGTGTTCTCCGACGTGGTGATGCCCGGCATGGGCGGCATCGCGCTGGCGCGGCTGCTCCAGCGCCGGATGCCGAAACTCCCGGTGCTGCTCGCGACCGGCTACAGCCATGTCCTGGCCCAGGACGGGCTGCACGGCTTCGAGCTGATCCACAAGCCATACTCGGCCGATCAACTCGGCCGCATTCTCGGCCGCGTGCTGTCGCCAACGTTCGGGCAAACGATGACGGCGATCGAGCCGCGAGGGTAACGGTCCGGCTCAGAGACGCAGGCTAGGTCCGACGGTATGCGCCAATCACTCGTCAGGATGGCAAATTTCCGCAGACGCTTCAGCCCCCACTCTGTCATCCCGGGGCGCCGCAGGCGCGCCCGGGATCCAGATCCGCAGGCAGCGCAAGTCATTGATCCAACAATGGTTCTTGATCCAGGGTTCAGCTTCGCGGCCCCGGGATGACGGGCTGTCTTCAGAACGGCCTCTACATGGGACAGGGGTCGCAGGCCAAGCGGGACGGTCATATGCAGACCACCACGGCAAACACCTTGAAAGGGCTGGGACCCGCACCTTCCGCAGAAGCATATGTGGGCAACTGCTTGCCAACCGGATCGCGTGTTCGCCCTCTGCCATTACCTTCGGCCCCGACTTTCGGGAATGTCCCGTTTTTGGTCAGGGAGAGGAAGGTCCCGAGCGCGCCGCATCCTCTGCCCGGAGCGGCGAACCGGAAGACCCCGAATCCGGGGATCGGGTCGGCAGGGCGCTGATCGGAACCAGGCCAAGATCCCGCTCTGTCCTGGTGGTCCGACAACCGGCACGATGCGCGAGGCCGCTCGCTACCCAATCTGAAGCCGGTTCACCGTAAACTGCCACGTGGACGCGGGCACCATGAGGCCGGCCCGGCGTATCAGCGCAACACCGCACGCCAAGACCTTCGGGGGACGAGCACAGCCCACGGACCCCGTCATAAGCGGTCGGCCGGCTCGGATGGAATCGACGGCGCGCGCAAGCGGCCGCGAACCCCCGGCGCCTTCGAGGAACCCGCCATCGAACCGGGAAGTCCCGATCCGCTCTACGCGTCGTCAGCGGGAACGAGGGTCTTCAGCGCCTCGTTGACGCGGTCCTGCCAGCCCGGGCCGTCCTTCTGGAAATGGGCCAGCACGGCGCTGTCGAGGCGCAGGGTGACCATCTCGCGCGTGCCCGGGACCGCCGTCGGGCGGGGAGCCGACGGCGCGGGTGGTGGAGGGGCAGCGGCGGGTTTGGCGGTCGTGGCGGCTTTGAAAGCCGCCTCGGCGGCCGCGCGCGGATCGGTGAAGCGGCGGCGGTTGCGATCGTCGGCCATCGGCCCTCAGTCCTTCGCGACGGCTTTCTTCGGCGCGGCCTTCTTGGCGGCACCTTTTGCAGTCTTGCTCGCGATCTTGGCGGCGGCCTTGGCTTCCTTCTCGGCAACCTTGGCTTGCACCTCGGCGGCCTTGACCTCGGCCTCGGCCGCTTCCTTGGCGAGACGCAGGGAACGCAGCTTCAGCGTCCGCTCGTCGATCGCCTTGATCGACGCGTGGTGCTCGGCCATCGCCTGCGCGCCCTCGCGGGCCATGCGCTCGGCCCGCTCCGCCCGCTCGGCACGGTTGTCGGCCCGGGTCTTGGCTTCCGCCTCCGCGTCGCGGATGTCCTCGGCCTCTTCGAGGTCGGTCTCAGTCTCGTCGCTCATCCTGTGCCTTTCGCCCCGGTCCAGCGGAACCGCGTCCTGCGCGTCGCGCGCGGGAACGGTCTTCTGGAGCGGGTCCGGCCTGTTCGAGGGGTGAAGGGGCAAGGCCGGATGATCCGCCCCGCCGCGCCGTCCTGAGACGACTGTTCGAGGCCGTGATCGCAAAGGCTTTAGCACGCTCCCGCGCCGGATGGCGAATCCGGCCTGTTGATCGTGCTGGACAGTGGAACGTATTCGTCCCGGATCGTGAGGCGCCTGTTCAATCGAAACCGACGCCTCTGCCTCGCCGCGTGTCGTCTATTCGCTCTCAGCGCACGCGATAGTTGAGCGGGATCGTCACCGAAAGGCTCGGTTGCGTCACGCCGGGGGGCGCCGGCGGCAAGCCGCCCCGCACCGCCGCCAGCGCGGCGCTGTCGATCTGACCCACGCCGCTGGACCGGGCGAGGCCCGCCCCCGACACCGCGCCAGACCGCATCACGGTGAACCGGACCATGGCGGTACCTCCGGCGGTGCCGGCTGCGGCGCCCGGATTCATCCGGCCGTGGATCGCCGCGCTGATCGCTCCGGTCCACTGACGCAGCGCACTCGGATCGCTGCCCGCGGCGGCCCGGCCGGCGGCGTTCTGGCGCGATGCCGACGCCGAGTTGCGCGCCTCGGCCCCCTGCTGGGCCTTGGCTTGCTTCGCCTTCGCTTCGCGGGCTGCCTTCTGCTTTGCTTCGCGGATCTCCTCGAGACGCTCCTCGCGCTTCTGCTCGCGCAGCTTCTCTTCGCGGATCTTGCGCAGCTTCGCCTCGCGCTCGGCCTTGATCTTGGCCGGATCCGGCGTCGGCTTCGGCGGCTCCTCGGTCTTGGCGACCTCGGTCGGCGGCGGCGCCAGCGGCTCGGCGGATTCGGCCGTCGAGGTGATGACCTCGCTCTGCGCCTCCACCGGAACGGCCTCCTGCGGCGGCTCGGTGACGGCCTCGGTCTCGTCCGGCTTGACCTCTGTCATCTCGGGCGGTGGCGGCTGCACGGCCTCGTCGGGCGGCAATTCCACCGGCTTCGCCTCCGGAGGCGCCGCCTGGCTCATCTGCTGTTCCGCCGGAGCCTCGGTCGAGGACTCAGTCATCACCGGCGCCAGATCGATCGAGATCTGCTGCTCGCCGGGCGGGGCCGGCGGCGTCAGCCGATAGAACATCACCGCCACGAGCACGAGCGCGTGCAGCGCGAACGCGACCAGGAAGGCGGCGAGCAGCCCGTTCGGGCGCCCCTCGCCGGGCCCTGACGACAGATCCGTCGAAGTCAGCGTGCTCATGGATGTCAGCGCGCGGTCTCTGCGGGGGCGGCCGGTGCCGCCGGGGCTGGGCCGCCCGGCGACTGCGCGATCAGCGACACCTTGGTGAAGCCCGCCTGCCCGACGAGGCCCATCACCTGCATGATCTTGCCGTAGGGGACGTCCCGGTCGCCCCGCACCAGGATCACCTGGTCCTTGTCGGAGGCCGCCATCTCGCGCAGGCGCGGAACGAGGCTGTCCATGGTGAACACCTCCTTGGCGATCGACGGGTTGCCGTCCTTGTCGACCGTGACCTCCTGGGGCTTCTTCGACTGCGCCACCTTGGCGGCCGCAGTCTTGGGCAGCTGCACCGGCACGCCGGTGGTCATCAGCGGCGCCGCGACCATGAAGATGATCAGCAGGACGAGCATCACGTCGACCATGGGGGTGACGTTGATCTCGGACATCGGCATGTCGTCGTTGTCGTCATCGTCGCTTGCGCGGGGCGATGCCATCGCCATGGCGGCGTCTCCGAATGAAGGGGTTCGGCCCGAATCGAGCCGGGGTTCGAGGCATCCTTGGCCGCGGCACGCGGCCGACCGGCTGGGCGCCTCGGATCAGGGACGGAGCGCCGGGCCCGCTCGCGACGGGCCCCTGCGCCGAGGGAGACCTACTCGGCGGCCGCGCGGTGCTGCCCGGCCCCCGTCCGCTCGCGGGCGAGGCGATCGCCCAGCAGCGAAATGTAGGACGTGAAGGAGCTTTGGATGCCGCCGATGTCGCCGGCGAGCTTGTTGTAGGCCATCACGGCCGGGATCGCGACGACCAGGCCGATGGCGGTGGCGAACAGCGCCTCGGCGATGCCCGGGGCGACGACGGCGAGCGAGGTGTCCTGGCTCCGCGCGATCGACGAGAAGGAGTTCATGATGCCCCAGACCGTGCCGAACAGGCCGACGAACGGGGCCGTGGAGCCCGAAGTCGCCAGCAGCGACAGGCCGGTGCGCAGGCGCTTCACTTCGAGGCCGAGCGCGCCGCGCATGGCCCGCTCGATCCGCTCGCGCCGTTCGGCCCGGGTCTCGGTCGGGTCCTGGTCGCGCCACGCCTCGATGGCGGCCTTCACGACGTGGCCGGTCAGGCCCTTGTGATTGCCGTCGAGGCTGCCACCGGACCGCACCAGTTTCTCGAACGCCTTCGCCTGACGCCGTGCCGCGGAGAGCCGGATGATCTTCTCGAACACCACCGTCCAGCACGCGATCGAGGCGATGACCAGCAGGATCATCACGCCCTTCACGATCGGGTCGGCCTGCAGGAACAGGCCGAGGAACGAGAAGTCGTGGGCGACCTCGGTCGGGGCTTGTGTCGGGTCCATCAGGGGCTCCTGGGATCGTGGTGTCACGCGGCCTGAGGCCGCCATCGCATCGGGGGGCGGCGAAAGCCGCTGGCCGTCCGGCGGCGCACCGCCGGACGGTTTGGTCGAACCGACCCTTATGGCGCCTGCATCAGCGGTCGAAGGCGAGGCCGGCCTTGCTCTCGGTCTCGGTCCGCTCCAGGCAAGCCTCGCGGGCGGCATCGCCGCCATCGCAGGCCAGGACGTCGTTCAGAAGCACCCGTCCGACCTTGCCGCAGGCGATGCCGGGGAAGTCGAAGATCTTCACGATGGTCTTGCGGGCCGGAAGGGGGCCGAGTTCCACCGCGACGCGCTTCTGGGCCACCCCCTCGGGATCGAACGCGAACAGGTCGACCTTGTAGGATTTGAGGCCGGCGCCCTTGGAATTGTCGACCACCATGGTCACCCGGCACGCCTCGCCCGCGGTCTCGACCTTGTTGAGCTGCAGCTTCAGCGGCGTCTTGTCGGCGCCGGCGTCCTGCGCCAGCGCCGACGCGACCAGGAGCGCCGAGAGTGCGAAGCACGCGGCCGTATCGAGGGCGATCCGACCGATCCGTCGGCGGTACAGTGGGACGCTCAGGGCAAGCACCAGACTGATTTCCTCTTTCCTCAGGGTCGGCCGCAGCCGGACCAGGCCGTCGAAGCGGCCGACTCAGTGAAGCACGACCCGCCGCGGGCAGGCTGCCGGCGCCAGGCGCTCCGCCGCCGCGTCGAGGGTCGCCACAGCGGCACGGACCGCCTCGACCAGACGGGGCGCCGCTTCCCGCCCGGTGATTTCGGCAGCCGCCTCTTCGAGGTCGGCCCAGAGCCGACGTCGGCCACGACCGATCAGGGCGACCAGGGCGCATTCGTGGCCGGTGACCCGGCAGCAGCTCGCCGGCATGAAGGACCAGTCGTCCTCGCGCTCCGCCCTCAGCGCGCGCACGATCGCGACCACGCTCGCGACGAAACGGCAGCCCTCAGCCGCGCCGAGGAGTTGTTCCGCGCCGTCGAAGGCGGCATTCCAGCAGGCGATGTCGCTGGTCATGTACCCGGCCGCGACGAACCGAGCCACCGACAGCGCCAGGATATCGGCCTCGTCGCCGCACACGTCGGCGACACGCTGCATCGCCGCATGACTTGCCGGTGTCGAAGGCGCGCTCATCGGGACTCCACTGCATCCCGTCGGGTTCGGGAACTTCCGGCGAGCGTCCGTCCGACCCGGACGATCACCAGTCGCGGCAGTAGACATGGGCGCTTCCTGGATCAAGGCCCGACGCGAAAATCAGAGCAGTTCCAAACTGTTAGTCAGAAGCGTGGCTGCTCGTGGACTTGCTAAAATATCCCGTTTGAATATGCCGAATTATCCTGGTTCGTTCGCTTTTTCGCGGTGCACTGCTGGGGCGGGTATGAGAATTAAACCGTTCCCTTGATGGGGTTGCCTCCCTCGGCCATATCCCACTCACCGGCGGCGTTCCGCCCGGCGGAGCGCTGTCCCGGACGGGCTCCATAGCGTCGAGGTGCTCGGAGATCCGCGGGCTGCGGCTAGCCTTGGGGTCGGAGGCCTCGCTGTGAGGATGGCGGCCGCAATGACTCGACCCTCGCCCTTCGGGCACCCGTTCCTGCTCGGCTTCGACGAGATCGAGCAGGCGCTTGACCGGGTCGCCAAGGGCGCCAACGACGGGTATCCCCCCTATAATATCGAACGGCTGCCCCGCACGGAGCGCGAGCCTGAACGCTTGCGCATCACGCTCGCGGTGGCCGGCTTCACCCAGGACCAACTCGACGTGACGCTGGAGGAGAATCAGCTGGTCGTCCGCGGCCGACAGGTGGACGAGCGTGAGCGGCACTTCCTGCACCGTGGCATCGCGGCGCGCCAGTTCCAGCGGACGTTCCTGCTGGCCGACGGCATGGTGGTCCTGGGGGCGGATCTGGCCAACGGCCTGCTCTCCATCGATCTCGTCCGCCCGGAACCCGACCGGATCGTGCGCAAGATCGATATCGGTGCGCGCGGCTAGCGGGTCGGCGATCCAGGGTGCGGCGTGAACGCAGCCCAGCGATGCCTGCAATCGATTGATTGGACGCCGGAACACCCCACATCAGGATGGAACCACCGGTGCCTCCGGGACCGGAGGTAGACGCTCTGCCACCCCAGGAGGGCTAGACATGACGAACTTGAACGCATCGCCCCTCACCCCCGCCGATCTCGACCCGACCGAGTTCAACCCGGCGGATCTCGCGGCGCTCGGCGAGGGCCATATCGCCTACGTCCGCCCGATCCGCTCCGACGAGGTGCGTCGCCTGTTCCCGCAGGCCCCGGAACTGATGCCCGGTCTCGACCTGTTCGCCCTGCTCTCGGCGAGCGGCGAGCCGATCATGCTGGCCGATTCGCGGGATGTGGTTCTGGCCAATGCCGTCGCCCAGGACCTCCACGCCGTCAGCCTGCACTGACGCCGGGCAGGCCGTGCTAGTCAGGCGAACTCCGCCACCGCCGCCACGAGCCGCGCAATGTCCTGCGGCCGTGACAGGCGGTGGTCTCCGTCCGCGATCAGCGTGAGCACGGTGCCCTCGGCGGGAAGGCGGCTCACCGTCTTCAGGGCGTGCTGATACGGCACGTCCGGGTCGCGCATCCCCTGCAGGATGTGGACGGGACAGGCGGGGTCGAAGGGGCGCTCGAGCAGCCTGTTGCCGCGACCATCCTCGATCAGCGCCAGGGTGATCGGATCGGGCTCCGGCGCGTAGTCGCTCGGCCGGCGGAGCATACCCTCTCGCTTCATCATCGCGCGGGCCGGTTCGTCGAGGTTGGACCAGATCAGGTCTTCAGTGAAGTCCAGGGCCGGAGCGACCAGCACCAGCGCCGCCGTCGTCTGGCCGAGCGCGGCGCGGTCGCGGGCGGCGAGGCACGCGATCCAGCCGCCCATCGACGAACCGACCAGGATCGGCGGCTCGGGCACGAAGGCCGACAGGACCGCCTGAGCGTCCTCCAGCCAGGACGAGATGGTGCAGTCGGCGAAGGTGCCGCCGGAGGCGCCGTGGCCGGCATAGTCGAACCGCACCAAGGCGCGCTTTTCCTCCGCGGCCCACGCGTCCAGGGCCGCGGCTTTGGTGGCGGTCATGTCGGAGCGGAACCCCCCGAGCCAGACCACCGGCGGCCTCGCGCCCTCTCGAACCCGCACGGCGATCTTGCGTGCGGCCTTACCTTCGCCGACGCTGATGAAGTTCGGCCCTGTATCGGTCATCGATCTCTCCGGTAGGCCTATCTCGATCCTGAAGAAGTCCATCCCTGACCGGATCGGCTTCAGCCTGCGTTTACCAGACCGTAAAGCGCGACCGCGATGCTGGAGCAATGGGTACCAGCATGTTGCAGATGCCGGCGGGAGGCTTGCGTCTCCACGCCGAACGAGCGCGGATGGGTGATGTGACGCGCGGCCTCACGGGCTTCCCCGCCGAAATCGATGTCCTTGCGGGCGCCCGCGTCCTGCAGATCATCCCGGAACTCGATGCCGGTGGCGCCGAGCGGACGACCGTCGACGTGGCCGGCGCCTTGGCCGCGGTGGGCGCCCGGGCCCTGGTCGCCACCGAGGGCGGCCGCCTCATCGGCGAGCTTCAGGCGAAGGGCGGGCATTGGCTCCGTTTCCCGGCCGCGTCGAAGAATCCGGCCAGCATGGCGATCAACGTCGTGCGGCTGATGGCCCTGTGTCGGCGCGAGGGCGTGCAGATCGTCCACGCCCGCTCCCGGGCGCCGGCCTGGGTCGCGCTCGGGGCCGCACGCCGGCTCGGCCTGCCGTTCGTCACGACCTATCACGGCAGCTATTCCGGCCGGACCGGCGTGAAGGTGCTGTACAATTCCGTGATGGCCCGGGGCGACGTGGTGATCGCCAACTCGCGCTACACCGCCGACCTGATCCACCGGCTGCACGCCGAGCAGGCCGGCGACCGCGTCCGGGTCATCCACCGGGGCACGGATCTCGCGGTGTTCAATCCGGTGGCGGTGGGCGCCGGACGGGTCGAGGCCCTGCGCCGGGCCTGGAACGTGGCGCCCCACGAGCGGGTGATCCTGCTCGCGGCCCGCCTGACCGCCTGGAAGGGTCATCGGGTGCTGATCGACGCCGCCGCGCAGATGCGGGATCGGGGCGTGTCGGACCTCGCGGTTGTGCTCGCCGGCGATCCGCAGGGTCGGACGTCCTACGAGCGCGAGCTCGATGCGCTGATCGCCGCCCGGGGCCTGGGCGGCATCGTGCGTCGGGTCGGCCACTGCACCGACATGCCCGCGGCTTTCCGCGCAGCGTCCGTGGTGGCCGTCCCGTCCGTGGAGCCGGAGGCGTTCGGCCGCTCGGCCGTGGAAGCCCAGGCGCTGGGCACGCCCGTGGTGGTCTCCGATCTCGGCGCGGTGCCCGAGACGGTGCTGGCGCCGCCGGACGTCGCGTCCGGCCAGCGGACGGGCTGGCGCGTGCCGCCAGGCGATGCCGGCGCGCTCGCCGCAGCCCTCACCGAAGCATTGTCTCTCGGTGCCAGCGCCCGCGATGCCCTGGTCCGGCGCGGACGGGCCCATGTGGAGGCGAATTTCTCCCTTGAGCGCATGGCCAGCGACACCTTGGCGGTCTACGCCCAGTTGCTCGGGCGGCACACCTGACAAGCCGTGGCCTCCGGGCACGGTGGGCCGGCCAGACGACCCCGGGGTGCCGATTATTTCGCCGACCGCGTCGGCGACCCGTTGACTCTCGTGGAGCTTCCTCCAACGTAGTAGGTCCGGGAGAGACCGGAACGGCTGGCGGTCAGGGGATCCGAGGAACGGGTCGCCAGGTCCGCCGTTTCGTCGTTGCAGCAGGAGACCGAAGCCATTCGTAGACCGATGAGAGCCATGCCGGCCCCGCAGAAGGACGGGCCGCGCGCCAACCGCGACATTCGCGGGGTGCGGGAAGTGCAGCTGATCGACGATACCGGGCAGAACCGCGGCGTCGTCCCCTTCTTCGACGCGCTGACTCTCGCTGAGGAAGCCGGCCTCGATCTCGTGGAGATCGCGCCGAACTCGGTGCCGCCCGTCTGCAAGCTGCTCGATTACGGGCGCTTCCGCTTCAACGAGCAGAAGAAGCAAAACGAGGCGCGCAAGCGGCAGAAGACCGTCGAGGTCAAGGAGATCAAGCTCCGCCCCGGCATCGACAAGCACGATTACGACACCAAGATGAAGTCGGTTCACCGCTTCTTCGAGGAGGGCGACAAGGTCAAGGTGACCCTGCGCTTCCGTGGTCGTGAGATGGCTCACCAGGATATCGGCCTGCGCCTCCTGGAGCGCGTGAAGAACGAGACGGCCGAGATCGCCAAGGTGGAGAGCGAGCCGATGCTCGAAGGCCGCCAGATGATCATGATCCTCGCGCCGCGCTGATCCGCTCGGCCACAGCGATTTACGCCGCCTCCTGACCCGGGGCGGCGTTCGCATTTGTAGCGCTTCCGCAAAGCCGCGGAGGCGACTATCTCGGGGCCATGGCCCTGGCTCCCGAAGAGATCGAACGCTACGCCCGTCACCTGGTCCTGGCCGAGGTCGGCGGCCCCGGGCAGGCACGCCTCAAGGCGGCCCGGGTGCTGGTGATCGGGGCAGGGGGGCTCGGCGCGCCGCTGATCCAGTATCTCGCGGCCGCCGGCATCGGCACGATCGGCATCGTCGACGACGACACCGTCTCGCTGTCGAACCTGCAGCGCCAGGTGATTCACGGCACGCCGGATCTCGGCCGGCCGAAAGTCGAGAGCGCGGCCGACGCGGTCGAACGCCTCAACCCGCACGTGGCGGTGATCCAGCACCCGTTCCGCATCGCGCCGGACAATGCCGTCGACCTGATCGCGGGCTACGACCTCGTCGCCGACGGCTCCGACAACTTCGCCACCCGCTACGCCGTCTCGGATGCCTGCTTCCACGCCGGGCGACCGCTGGTGACCGCTGCGCTCGGCCGGTTCGACGGCACGCTCACCACGATCCGCGCGCACGAGACCGGCCCGGACGGCAAGCCGAATCCGACCTATCGCTGCCTGTTCCCCAACCCGCCGCCGCCCGGCAGCGTGCCGGCCTGCGCGGAGGCCGGCGTGCTCGGGGCGCTGGCCGGCGTGATGGGCTCGCTGATGGCCATGGAGGTGATCCGTGCCGTGGCCCAATTCGGCGAGCTGCTGGTCGGGCGCCTGCTCATGGTGGACGCTCGCTCGATGCGATTCGAGACGCTGCGCTACGGCTGGGACCCGGACAATCCGCTCAGCGGCACCGCGGCCTCAGCCCAGTAGAGCGCCCGGCGGCATCCACGGGCCGTCAGTCTCCGTCTTGCCGAGGCAGCACTTCTTGAACTTCTTGCCCGAGCCGCAGGGACACGGATCGTTGCGCCCGACATCCTTCAACGGATTGCGCTGCGGCTCGCCGGCGCCCTCCGCGGTCCAGTCGAGCGCTTCGACCGGATCGTCGAGATAGCCGTACTGGTAGGGCCCGAGACGATCCCGGTCCTCCGGCTTGGTCTCGGCCTTGCGCAGCGCCTCCTTGAACCAGGCGGCGTCGCTGATCTCGTCGGTGATCCGCCCGTCCGCCCGGGCCGCCGCGGCACGCGGGGCGAGATCGCGAAAGCCCAGATGTGCGATCGCCTCCTCCCAGCCGACCCAGGCCGGTCCCTCCTCGACGGCCGCCTGCGCGTCGTCGAACCGGACCAGCAGCGCGTGCATCGCGTCGCGGTCGATCCGGCCCTCGAGGGTCAGGAAGGTGCAGGCCGACAGCAGCGCCATGCGGGTGAGGTCATCGACCGTGCTGTCGAGGATCAGCCGGAACAGGGGCTGGTGATCCCCGTCGAACAGGCTCGCCACGACCTTGGACAGCGTCGCCGTCACGGCGTCGCCCAGGATCGCGTCGAGCGTGTCCTCGTCCTGCCGGAGGAGCTTGAGGAGCGGCGCGAGGGCGCGCGTGTCCCGGGCATGCGCCAGGACGTGCAGGCCCCAGAACAGGAGGTTCTCCTGCTCCGGGGTGAGCTCGTCACCGTTGGCCGCGGCCTCCAGCAGCGGCAGCGTCGCCTCGGCGATCTCGGCCGGATGTTCGAGCGCCTCCCGCAGCGCCTTGGTCGGCCGGTGCTCGGACGCTGCCAAGTCCTCGATGAGCGCTGCGATCCGGTTCATGCCGCTCTCCTCAGGACCGAAGGGTCGCGCCGGTCCGGCGCGAGACTTCGGTGACGATCTTGGCGCTCACCGCCTCGATCTCGGCATCGGTCAGGGTTCGCTCCACCGGCTGCAGGCGGACCGCGATGGCCACCGACTTGGACCCGTCGGGCACGCCGGCCCCCTCGTAGAGGTCGAACACCTCGACGCCGGTGACCAGCTTGCGCTCCGCCCCCTGGGCCGCCTTGACGATGTCGCCGGCCGGGACGTCGCGGCCGACCACGAAGGCGAAGTCGCGGGACAGCGGCTGGAACTCGGACAGGGCCAGAGCGGGCTTGGCCTTGGTCGGCTTGTGCTTGGGCAGCGGCAGGGCGTCGAGCACGATCTCGAACGCCACCAGGCTGCCCTTGAGGTCCAGCGCCTGCAGGGTCCGCGGATGGACCTCGCCGAACCAGCCGATCTCCGATTTCGGCCCGAAGCGCAGCGTGCCCGAGCGGCCCGGATGGAGCCAGGCCGGGCCGCCCGCAGCCACCTGCAGGCCCCCCGTCGGCACGCCGAGGGCGCCGAGCAGGGCCAGCGCGTCGGCCTTGGCGTCGAACACGTCGACGGTCTTGGCCGCGCCGTCCCAATGGCGCCCGGCGCCCGTCAGGGTGGCACTGCCGCGGCGCACGGCGGCGGCGCGGATGCTCTGCCCTTCCGGCTCGTCCGAGGCGAAGCACTGGCCGACCTCGAACAGGGCCGCGTCCGGGTAGCCGCGGTCGGCGTTGCGCTGCGCCGCCCGCAGCAGGCCCGGCACGAGGCTCGGGCGCATGTCCGACAGTTCGGACGCGATCGGGTTGGCGAGCACGAGGTCGGCGCCGCCACCGCCGAACAGCTCGGCATCGGAATGCGGGACGAAGGACCAGGTCACCGCTTCCATCAGTCCGCGGCTCGCCAGGGCCCGCTTGGCCGTCCGGGTGCGCTTCTGCATGACCGTGAGCAGCGGCCGGCCGATCCCGGCAAGTCGCGGCAGCGGCTTCGGCTCGATCCGGTCCAGGCCGGCGATGCGGATGACCTCCTCGACCAGGTCTGCCTTGCCCTCGACATCGGGCCGCCAGGACGGCGTCAGGACCTTCACCCGGTCACCGGTGCCGGAGATGTGGAAACCCAGCGTCTCCAGGATCAGCTTAATCTCGATTCGCGGCAGCTCGATGCCGGCCAGGCGCCGCACCTCGGTCCAAGGGAAATCGATGATCCGCTCCGCCTCCGGCGGCTCGCCGGCGATCGTCGCCTGGGAGGGCGTGCCCCCGCACAGATCGACCACGAGGCGCGTGGCAAGGTCGAGGCCGGGGATTGTGAAGGCCGGGTCGACGCCGCGCTCGAACCGGTAGCGCGCATCGGTGATGATGCCGAGCCGGCGCCCGGACTGGGCGATGTTGGCCGGATCCCACAGGGCCGATTCGATCAGCACGTCCGTGGTGGTCTCGTCGCAGCCGGAGGCCTGGCCGCCCATGATGCCGGCGATCGATTCGACGCCGGCTTGGTCGGCGATCACCACGGCGTCGTCGGTGAGCGGGTAGGTCCGCCCGTCGAGCGCCAGCAGGCTCTCGCCCTCCTGGGCGCGCCGCACCGTCAGATGACCCGAGACCTTGGCGGCGTCGAACACGTGCAGCGGCCGGCCGCGATCGAAGGTGACGTAGTTGGTGATGTCCACGAGCGCGTTGATCGGCCGAAGACCGATCGCCCGCAGCCGGGCCTGCATCCAGGCCGGCGACGGACCGTTCTTCACGCCCCGCACGAGCCGCAGAGCGAAGAGCGGGCAGAGCCGGCGATCCTCGGGTGCGAAGGACAGGTCGACCTCGACCGGGCAGGGGCCTTCGCCGCGCACACCCGGCGCAGCCTCGTGCTTGAGGGTGCCGATCCCGGTCGCCGCGAGGTCGCGGGCGATGCCGTGCACCGAGGTGCAGTCCGGACGGTTCGGCGTCAGGTTGATCTCGATGACCGCATCGTCGAGCCCGGCATAGAGGGCGTAGCCCTGGCCGACCGGCGCATCGGCCGGGAGTTCGAGGATGCCGTCATGGTCATCCCCGAGTCCGAGTTCCGCCCCCGAGCACAACATGCCGTGGCTCTCGACGCCGCGGATCGTGCCGACCGAGAGGGTGATCGCCTTCCCGGGCACGTAGGTGCCGGGCGGCGCGAACACCGAGACGAGACCCGCGCGTGCGTTCGGCGCACCGCAGACCACCTGGATCGGCGCGCCGGCCCCGGTCTCGACGGTGCAGACCCGGAGTCGGTCGGCGTTCGGATGCTGCTCGGCCGTCAGGATCCGGGCGACGACGTAGGGCTTGAGCGCGGCCGCCTTGTCCTCGACGCCCTCGACCTCGAGACCGATGCGCGTCAGCGTCTCGGCGATGGTGTCGAGGGACGCCTCGGTGTCGAGGTGTTCCTTGAGCCAGGAGAGGGTGAATTTCATCGATCGTAACCTCTCGGCTCAAGAGAGCCGGGCTTTCGTTATGAGGAGGATGGCCAGCTTGCGGCGTTGATCGTCGCCCAGGGACTCAAGAGCCTCCACGGCCTCTCCGGCGCGAGCCACGATCGCGAGTGTTTCATTCTTGTTCACGAGCAGGGCCGGAGGGCTGTAATCGGCGAGGTGACGCCGCTCCTGGAGAAACGCGAAGGTCGCACCGATCCTGGCCACGACAGGTCCGATCTCGGCTGCCTCAGCGGAGGTGAGACGCTTCCTCGCTTGGCCATGATCGAGCATGCGGTAGATGGGCTCCAATTCGCCGGTTCGGCTCCAGCCGACGATCACACTCGCGCAAACGAAACAAAAACCGTGGAAGACGGCGTAATAGGCCGTGCTCACCGCACGTCGCATCGACGCCTTGCGCAAGTTCATCCGACCGCTCTGGTGGGCTAGCGTTTCGGCCACTTCGAGAAGGTCGTAGACGATGGGATTGCCGAGCCGTGGCATTACGGATTCCCACACTCGTCATCCGTTAACACCTCATCATCGGGATATTCGACATTCAGATAGGGGAATCGATCTTCGCCCCGCTCCAAGAGTTGCATCCGCAAATCGGCGTTGGCCCCATTTAATCGCCCTCCGTCAGTAACGCCGGAACCGGGTTTGAAGACCGCTTTCAGGAACAAGGACGGCTCGCCGGAGTGATCGAAGCCAGGATGCACCTCGACCCGCTCGTAACCGGAACTTCCAAGCGTCCGAGCAAGGATCTCGCTGGCGATCGTACGGATCTCGCTCTCAGTCATCATCGCCGCCTCCCGACCTCTCCCTACCCCGTCAGACCGCCGATCAGGCTCGGCACGTCGAGCGGCCGGAAGCCGTAATGGTCGAGCCATCGCACGTCCGCGTCGAAGAACGGACGCAGGTCCGGCATGCCGTATTTCAGCATGGCGATGCGGTCGATGCCGACCCCGAAGGCGAAGCCCTGCACGGCGTCCGGGTCGAGGCCGCAATTGCGCAGGACGTTCGGGTGGACCATCCCGCAGCCTAGGATCTCCAGCCAGTCGTCGCCCTCGCCGAAGCGGATCTCGCCGCCCTTGCGGGAGCACTGGATGTCGACCTCGGCCGACGGCTCGGTGAACGGGAAGAACGACGGGCGGAAGCGCATCTTCACGCCGTCGACCTCGAAGAACGCCTTGCAGAACTCCTCCAGCACCCACTTCAGGTTGGCGATGTTGGCCGCCGTGTCGATCACCAGGCCCTCGACCTGGTGGAACATCGGCGTGTGGGTCTGGTCGGAATCGTGCCGGTAGGTCCGGCCCGGGATGATCACCCGGATCGGCGGCGTCTGAGACCGCATCGTGCGGATCTGGACGGGCGAGGTGTGGGTGCGCAGCACCTTGCGCTTCCCGGCATGGTCCGGCGCCAGGAAGAAGGTGTCGTGCATCTCGCGCGCCGGGTGGCCGGGCGGGAAGTTGAGTGCCGTGAAGTTCAGTTCGTCGGTCTCGATATCGGGGCCTTCCGCGACGGCGAAGCCCATGTCGGCGAAGATCGCCGTGATCTCGTCGATGACCTGGGTGATCGGATGGATCCGGCCGCGGACCTCCGGGGCCTCGCGCAACGGCAGCGTCACGTCGACCCGCTCGGAGGCGAGGCGTGCCTCCAGGGCGGCTTCCATCAGAACGGTCTTGCGGGCGGTGACGGCGCCCTGGATCCGGTCACGCAGGCCGTTGATCAGGGGCCCGCGCTCCTTGCGCTCGTCCGACGTCATCGAGCCCAGCGTCTTCAACAGGTCCGAGACGCTGCCCTTCTTGCCCAGCGCGGCGACGCGCACCGCGTCGAGGGCCGTCTCGTCGGAGGCCGCCGTCACTTGAGCCAGGAGGTCGCGTTCGAGGGTATCGAGATCGGTCATCGCTGCCTTCGAGCAGGGTTGTCGGAGCCGCCGTTGCGGCGTGCTCTCGCGCGTTGTTCGCCGTCGCGCAAGCGTGCGCGTGTCAGGGCCGTGCCCCTGGAACGCAGAAGGCGCGACTCTCGGGAGAGAGCCGCGCCTTCCTGTGTCTCGCCGAGGGCCTGAGGTCAGGCGGCCTTGGCGGTGGTCTCGGGGAGGGCGGCCTTGGCCTTCTCGACCACGGCGGCGAAGCTCGCCGGCTCGTGGATCGCCAACTCCGACAGCGCCTTGCGGTCGACGACGATGCCGGACTTCGCAAGACCGTTGATGAAGCGCGAATAGGTCAGGCCATGCTCCCGGACCGCCGCGTTGAGGCGCTGGATCCAGAGGGCGCGGAACGTGCGCTTCTTATTCTTGCGGTCGCGATAGGCATACTGCATGCCCTTCTCGACCGCCTGCTTGGCGATGCGGATGGTATTCTTGCGCCGGCCGTAATAACCCTTGGCGGCCTTCAGAACTTTTTTGTGCTTCGCGTGACTGGTCACGCCGCGTTTGACGCGGGCCATCGGTTATCTCCTGGTTTCGACGAAAGACAGTGGCAACGGGTGACGAAGGCTTACCGCGCGTTCGGCAGGAAGTACTTCTTCACGTTGGCAGCATCGCCCTCGAACAGGGTCGTGGTGCCGCGCAGGTTGCGGATCTGCTTGGTCGTCCGCTTGATCATCCCGTGGCGCTTGCCGGCCTGGGCGTACATCACCTTGCCGGTGCCGGTGATCTTGAAGCGCTTCTTGGCGCCCGATTTGGTCTTCAGCTTGGGCATTTGGCTCTCCGTTGCGCGAAAATCCCTCCGGGCCGACCCGTGAGGGTCGGATGAGGTGTGCGCGATGATGCTTCTGGTGGAGCAGCACGAGCCGCCACGGCAGCCCTATCGGCCGGGCGGTTCGACGCGGGGCGGCTTATGACAGAAACGCGAAGCCACGGCAACGGCTTCGGCGGCATCGCAGCCCTCCGCTCATACAGCCTGGAAGCAGGCTCGCATCGGGGAATGCGGGGACAGCTTCCGCGCTGCACAAAAGTTATCGAGACAACCTGCAGGCGCAGGAACCATAACCTTGGCCGTCGGTTTCATTCATGTCCCGCTCAGGCCGTCAGAGTTAGACCTCTCGTCAAAGTCGGCCAACCAGGAGACACTTCGTGCGCATTGCCCAAATCGCTCCGTTGTCGGAGGCCGTCCCTCCGAAGTTCTACGGCGGCACCGAGCGCGTCGTCAGCTGGATCACGGAAGAACTGGTCCGCCAGGGCCACGACGTCACCCTGTTCGCCAGCGGCGATTCGGAGACGTCGGCCAAGCTCGCCGCCTGCACGCCCGAGGGCCTGCGCCTGCTCGGCTACCGGGATCACACCGCCAGCCACCTGGCCATGCTGCATCAGGTCCATCGCCGGGCGCACGAGTTCGATATCCTGCACTTCCACATCGACCTGCTCCAGTATCCGATGTTCGAGGATCTGAACCACAAGTGCATCACCACGATGCACGGTCGGCTCGACGTGCCGGACTTCATGCCCGTCTACCGCACGTTCACCGGCATGCCGCTCGTGTCGATCTCCGACAACCAGCGCGAGCCGATGCCGCCGAACGTCAACTGGCTGGCGACGATCCATCACGGCCTGCCGTCGCAGAATTGCCCCTACACCCCCGATGCTGCGGGCGGCTACCTGGCGTTCCTGGGCCGCATCTCCCCTGAGAAGCGCCCCGACCGTGCCATCGAGATGGCGATCCGCTCGGGCACGCCGCTCAAGATCGCCGCCAAGGTCGATAAGGCGGACCAGGATTACTGGGACGAGGTCATCGAGCCGATGACCCATCACCCGCTCGTCGAGTACATCGGCGAGATCAATGAGGAGCAGAAGAAGGCGTTCCTTGGCAACGCCCTGGCGCTTGCCTTCCCGATCGATTGGCCGGAGCCCTTCGGCCTGGTCATGATCGAGGCGATGTCGGCCGGCACGCCGGTGATCGCGTTCCGCAACGGCTCCGTGCCGGAGGTGATCAAGGACGGCGTCAGCGGCGTGCTGTGCGAGACCATGGACGACGCGGTGAACGCGGTGGCCAAGGTCAAGACCATGAGCCGCGAGGGCGTGCGCCGCCATTTCGAGAGCCAGTTCACGGCCGAGTGCATGGTCAAGAAGTACGTCGCCGCCTACGAGGAGCTCCTGTCCCGGGGCGCCGACGTGATCCAGATGCAGAAGTCCGGGTTCCAGCCGCATTACGGCGACGTCAACGGCTCCGCGCGTCCGGCCATCTCGGTCGCCGCGATGCCGGCCTAAGATCCGGCATCGGGCTTGCGAGAGACGGCCAGCCCGGCCTAGCGTCGTAAAGGCGCCTCATCCGAATGGTCACGAGGGCCGCCGCATCAGCGTTGATGCGGCGGCCCTCTCGATTCGTACCCTCACACGCACTCGGAGACGTTCTGCATGGCGGCGGAGAATACGGCGGCCCACGACGCGACCGCGCGGACACAGGGCGGCACCGTCTCGGTAGCCCCTGGCTTCCAGGACGCTGACGATGTGCTGCCGACCTACCACATCGAGGCTCACACCTCGCTGGTCGAGCGCCCGCTGCGGGCCCTGAAGTTCGGCGAGGCGTTCGGCGTCCTGGATTCCTACGGGGATATCGGCGTCCAGCCCGGACCGGAGGGCCTGTACTTTCAGGACACCCGGTACCTGTCCCGCCTGGAACTCACGGTGGAGGGCCAGCGTCCGCTGATGCTGTCCTCGGTGATGCAGGACGACAACGGCGCTCTCAGCGTCGACATGACGACGCCCGACATCCGCCTCGACGCCCACGACGAGACCTCGATCCCGCGCGAGACCATCGCGATCGAGCGCACCAAGTTCCTGTTCCGGGGCGCCTGCTACGACCGCATCGGCCTGCGCTCGTTCGATTCCAAGCATCGCCGCCTGCGCATCGCCATCACGTTCGATGCCGATTACCGCGACCTGTTCGAGGTGCGCGGGACGGACCGCAAGGAGCGCGGCAAGCGCGGCGTCCTGGTGGCGAGCGACCGGGAGGTGCAGTTCCGCTATGTCGGGCTCGATGAGATCGTGCGCACGACCTCCCTCCACTTCGGCCCGAAGCCGGACGTGATCGAGCCGGGCCGCGTGGCCTTCGACGTGTCCCTGCCGCCGGAGGGCCGTGCCTCCCTGTTCATCCGCGTGGCCTTCGAGGCCCACCGGGCCTTCACGAAGCCCCCGGGCGCCGAGATGGTCGGCGAGGACGCGGCCGCCAAGCTGACCCTGGCGGCCAATGTCGGCGGCGCCCGTCGCGAGCCGAAGGACCTCGCCGAGGGCATGATCTTCGCCCGGGCCTATCGCGATTCGCGTCGGGACCTGCGCGAGCTGACGGCGGGGATCACCACGATCATCTCGTCGAACGACCAGTTCAACGAGGGCCTGTGCCGGGCCACGGCCGACCTCTACATGCTGGCGAGCCGCACGCCGGAGGGGATCTACCCGTTCGCCGGCATCCCCTGGTATTCCACGGTGTTCGGCCGCGACGGCATCATCACCGCCATGATGGCGCTGTGGATCGATCCGAAGTTCGGCCGCGGCGTCCTGCGCTACCTCGCCGCGACCCAGGCCCGGGCGGTCGACCCTGCCGCCGACGCCCAGCCCGGCAAGGTGCTGCACGAGACCCGCCGGGGCGAGATGGCGATGCTCGGCGAAGTGCCGTTCCGCCATTACTACGGCACCATCGACGGCACGCCGCTCTTCGTGATGCTCGCCTGGGAGTACTACGCGGTCACGGGTGACCTCGAGACCATCAAGGCGATCTGGCCATCCCTGGAACTCGCCCTCGAATGGATGGACCGGTACGGCGACCGCGACGGCGACGGCTTCGTCGAATACGCCCGCGACACCGACAAAGGCCTCGAGAACCAGGGCTGGAAGGACAGCCACGATTCGATCTTCCACACCGATGGCCAACTCGCCAAGGGCCCGATCGCGCTGTGCGAGGTGCAGGGCTACGTCTACGCCGCCAAGAACGGCATGGCCAAGCTCGCGGCGCTGCTCGGGCACGATCCGATGGCCGAGCGCCTGTCGCAGGAAGCCACCGCCCTGCGCGAACGCTTCGACGCCGCGTTCTGGAACGAGGAGATCGGCACCTACGCGCTGGCGCTGGACGGCTCCAAGAAGCAGTGCGCCGTGCGCTCGTCGAACGCCGGGCACGCCCTGTTCACCGGAATCGCCAAGCCGGAGCGGGCCGCCCGGGTCGCCGAGACCCTCCTGGGCAAGGACGGCTTCAACGGCTGGGGCGTGCGCACCATCGCCAAGGGCGAGGCGCGCTACAACCCGATGTCGTACCACAACGGCTCGATCTGGCCGCACGACAACGCCCTGATCGCGATGGGGCTGGCCCGCTACGACCGCAAGCACGAGGCGGCGCGCATCTTCCAGGGGATGTTCGACACCTCGCTCTACCAGGACCAGAAGCGGCTGCCGGAACTGTTCTGCGGCTTCATGCGCCGGCGCCAGCGCGGTCCCGTGGCGTACCCGGTGGCCTGCAGCCCGCAGGCCTGGGCCGCGGCAGCGCCCTTCGCGTTCCTGGCCGCCTGCCTGGGCCTGGAACTCGACCACGACCGCAACAGCGTCCGGTTGAAGAATCCGGTCCTGCCCGGATTCCTCGACGGCGTGACGCTCTACAACGTCAAGCTGGGTCACTCGCGCCTGGACATCCGGTTCCAGCGCTACGACGACGACGTCACGGTCTCGGTGCTGCGCCGCCACGGCGACGTGCAGCTGATCGTGACGAAGTAGGCGGGCCCGCCAGTCGCCGCGGCCCGGTGACGGCGCCGCGGCGGCTGGCTTGCAGCCGACGTTAGGCTTTGTTCATGGCAGGTCGAGGACGGGACAGCTGACACGCCCCTTCCCGGACGCCTGGACCGTCAGTGGAATGTGCTCCGGGACCCCGGAGGGGGACGCGCCGCGAGGCGGCAACAATGAATGATTTAGCGGACGCTTCGCGGGTCTTCGTGCTGGGTCCCGGATCGCATTCCGCTGCTGCTGCATACGCCCGGGAAAAGGCGCTGCGCGAACGGCAATGTTCTCGGATGATAGCTTCTCGTCGGTCTCCCGTCTGCGGACCGCCCGACTTGGTGTAAGGGGCAACGTCAGCCCATCCGTCCCGGGACACGCCCCATGCCGGCCGCTCAATCCGCTCTGTCGCTCGCTCAGGCGCTGATCCGCTGTCCCTCCGTGACGCCTGAGGATCGCGGCGCCCTCGATATCGTGGCGCAGGCATTGAGCGGAGCGGGCTTTTCGGTGGAGCGCCCGGTCTTCGCCGAGCCGGGCTATCCCGATACGCCAAACCTGTACGCGCGCATCGGCACGCGAGGCCCCTGCCTCGTGTTCGCCGGCCACACCGACGTGGTGCCGGAAGGCGACGGGGCCTGGCGCCACGGACCGTTCGACGGGGCGGTGGCGGACGGCATGCTCTACGGCCGCGGCGCCGCCGACATGAAGGGCGGCATCGCCTGCATGCTGGCCGCGACCCTGGCGTTCCTGGGCCGCAGGGGCAGCGACTTTGCCGGCTCCATTGCCTTCCTGATCACCGGCGACGAGGAGGGGCCGGCGGTCAACGGTACGGTGAAGCTGCTCGACTGGGCCCGTGCCCGGGGCGAGCGCTTCGACCATTGCCTGCTCGGCGAGCCGACCAATCCGGGACGGCTCGGCGAGATGATCAAGATCGGCCGCCGGGGCTCGCTCACCGGCAAGCTGACCGTGCTGGGCCGCCAGGGCCACGTCGCCTACCCGCACAAGGCCGAGAATCCGATCCCCGGGCTGCTGCGGCTCGCCTCGGCGCTCGTCGCGGAGCCGCTCGACGGCGGCACGGCGCATTTCGACGCCTCGAACCTCGAATTCACGACGATCGACGTCGGCAACCCGGCCACCAACGTGATCCCGGCGACCGCCCGGGCGACCTTCAACGTCCGGTTCAACGACGACTGGACCGCGGAGAGTCTGGGCGCCGAACTCCGCGGGCGGCTGGAGCAGGCCGCCGGCAACGCGATCCGCTTCAGCCTGGACCTGCAGCCCTCGAACGCACCCGCCTTCCTGACCCGGCCGGACGCCTTCGTGGATCTCGTCTCCGAGGCGATCCGGGCCGAGACCGGCCTGACGCCCGCCCTGTCGACCACCGGCGGCACCTCCGATGCCCGCTTCATCAAGGATGCCTGCCCGGTGATCGAGTTTGGCCTCGTTGGCGAGACCATGCACCAAGTGGATGAATGCGTGGCCGTGGCGGATCTCGACCGCCTGACGGCAATCTACGAACGGGTGCTGGAGGCGTATTTTTCGGCACAGGACTGATCGGACGGCGCGTTCCGATCCGGTCCGATCCGGCTTCCCATCCCGCCCTCATCCTGACCTGATTGCGCCATCGGGCCTCGAAGGAGCCCTTCAGATGGCTCGGCGATCCCGGGAGGACTCCTCCGAGGCCTCCGCTTCGCTCCGGCACCTAAGGATAAGGGAGAGATAGGATCCCCGTTGCCACGAACCGTCTTCCGCCGGAAATCGCGATTTCGAATACGCGGTCAGGCGTAATCCACCCCCACGAACGTCAACCCGGCGGCCGGCGCGAGCGGCCCGCACCGGCGCTTCTCGCCGGAGGCCAGGATGTCGGCGACGTCGTCGGCCGAGAGCCGGCCGCAGCCGGCGAGCATCAGCGTTCCGACCATGGCCCGGACCTGATGGTGCAGGAACGAGCGCGCGCAGGTCGTCACCACGATCTCCTCGTGCAACGCCATCGTCGTGCGGGCGACGTCGAGCCGTTCCAGGGTCCGGATCGGGCTGTTGGCCTGGCATTCGGCGGCACGGAACGCGGAGAAGTCGTGCAGGCCGACGAGGCGCTGCGCGGCGCGGTCCATCGCGTCCGGATCGAGCGGCCAGGGCACCTGCCAGACATGGGCGCGGGTGAGCGCGGCGGGGCTGCGGCGGTTGAGGATCCGATAGCGGTAGTGCCGGCGGATCGCGGAGTAACGCGCATCGAAGCTCGTCGGGACGATCTCGGCCGAGAGGATCGCCACCGGCCGGGGGCGCAGGTGGGCGTTCAGCGCATCCCGCACCGTGTCGGCCCGCCAATCCTTGACGAGGTCGAGATGGGCGACCTGATGGATGGCGTGCACCCCGGCATCGGTCCGGCCGGCGCAGGTCAACCGGGATTGCTCGCCGGAGAAGCGGGTCACCGCCGCCTCGATCGCCCCCTGGACCGTGGGCGCCGCGGTCTGGCGCTGCCAGCCGCAGAACGGCGTGCCGTCGTATTCGATGACGAGCTTGTAGCGGGGCATCAGCCGAGACGCGTGCCGGGCGCGATGCGCGCGCCGCGCACGAACTCCGCCCCGCTGGCG
Source organism: Methylobacterium mesophilicum (assembly GCF_022179445.1). Taxonomy (GTDB): domain Bacteria; phylum Pseudomonadota; class Alphaproteobacteria; order Rhizobiales; family Beijerinckiaceae; genus Methylobacterium; species Methylobacterium mesophilicum. The sequence goes on from NZ_BPQU01000001.1 coordinate 43,895, forward strand.
CTGCCGCCCTTGCCGGCCCGCCGCAATTCGAGCAGCCGGATCGCACCCGCGCCGCAGGCGACCAGGCCCTCCGCGTCGAGGAGCGCCCCCGAAGCACCGGCGCCCTCGGCAGCCGACGCCCGGAGCACCTTCACCCGCTCCGGCCCCTTGCCGAGATCGAGCTCGAAGAACGCACCGGGGAACGGCGACAGGCCGTTGATGTGGTTCGCCACCTGCCCGGCCGGACGTGACCAGTCGATCCGTGCCTCGTCGTTGCCGATCTTGTGCGCGTAGACCACGCCCTCAGTGGATTGCGGCGTGAAGGTCAGGTCGCCGCGGCCCAGGCGTTCCAGGGCCTCGGACATCAACGCGGCGCCCACCGGCATCAGCGCGTCGTGCAACGCGCCGGCGGTCATGCCCGGCGTGATCGGGACCCGCGCCTCCAGGGCCACCGGTCCGGTATCGAGCCCGGCCTCCATCCGCATGATCCCGACGCCGCTCTCGGCATCGCCAGCCATCACGGCGCGCTGGATCGGCGCGGCACCGCGCCAGCGCGGCAGAAGCGATCCGTGCAGGTTCAGGCATCCATGCCGGGGCAAGTCGAGGATCGCCTGGGGCAGCAGCATGCCGTAGGCGACCACCACGGCGACGTCGGCCGCGTGCCCGGCGAAGGTCTCGGCGGCCTCCGGCGTCCGCAAGGTCCCCGGGGTCAGCACCGGGATCCCGAGCGTGTCCGCGAACGCGTGGACCGGCGAGGGGCGCAGGTTCATGCCGCGGCCGGCCTTGGCCGGGGCCCGGGTGTAGACTGTGGCGATCTGGTGGCCGTCCTGCGCGATCCGGGCGAGCGTCGGCACCGCGAAATCTGGCGTGCCCATGAAGACGGCGCGCATGGCGGTCACGCCGCGTCGCGCTTGGCCGCCTTGGTGAAGCGCTTGATCACCCGGTCGCGCTTCAGCTTCGAGATGTGGTCGATGAACAGCACGCCGTTCAGGTGATCGATCTCGTGCTGGATGCAGGTCGCCAGCAGGCCGTCGGCCTCGATCTCCTGCACCTCACCCTTGATATCGCGGAACTTCACCCGGACCCGGTCCGGCCGCTCGACCTCGGCGTAGTATTCCGGGATCGACAGGCAGCCCTCGTCGTAGACCCGCTTCTCCTCCGAGGCCCAGACGATCTCCGGATCGATGAACACGCGCGCGTCGCGCACGCCCTCTTCCTTCGAGGTGTCGATGGTCACGACCCGCTTGGCGACGCCGACCTGGATCGCCGCCAGCCCGACGCCCGGCGCGTCGTACATCGTCTCGAACATGTCGGCGACGAGCGTGCGGATCTCGGGCGTGATCGGCCCGACCGGATCGGAGACGCGGCGCAGGACGGCGTCGGGGAGGATGACGAGCGGACGGATGGTCATGGCGGAAACCGGCAGGGGGCGCGCATCGAACCTGTGCCCCGGGGATCCCGAGGCAATATGGCGTGGGTCGGGGCCGGTCAAATTCCGATGCTCCGACCCGCCCCTATCCAGGGTTGCCGCGCGGTCCGCGCTACCGGCTCAGCTCAGAACGCCGTGCGGCTGCGGATCGCCGCGGTGAGCGTGCCCTCGTCGAGGTAATCCAGCTCGCCGCCGACGGGGACGCCGTGGGCCAGCCGCGTCACCTTACGGTCGAGGTGTCGGATCGACTCGGTGACGTAGTGGGCGGTGGTCTGGCCGTCGACGGTGGCGTTCAGCGCCAGGATGATCTCCTTGACGGCGGGATCGGCCGCGCGCTCCACGAGGCTGGCCAGGTTCAGGTGCTCGGGCCGCACGCCATCCAACGCCGACAGCACGCCACCGAGCACGTGGTAGCGCGACTTGACCGCCCCGGACCGCTCGAGCGCCCAGAGGTCCGATACGTCTTCCACCAACACCAGGGTCGTGGGATCGCGCTCGGTGTCCCGGCAGATCGTGCACGGCTCGGAGGTATCGACGTTGCCGCAACTCGTGCACACAACGATGCGCTCGGCCGCCACCCGCATGGCGTCGGCCAGCGGGGCGAGCAGCGTCTCGCGCTTCTTGATCAGCTGGAGCGCGGCCCTGCGCGCGGAACGCGGTCCGAGACCCGGCATCCGGGACAAAAGCTGGATCAGGCGTTCGATCTCGGGGCCGGCGACGGCTTGGGGCATCATGCCTCTTGGCGGGGATCAACGGTGGGGATTTCGAAGGTCGGGACGTCGAAACGTCCGGCAGGGCATAGCCGCCACCGGGCAACGCGCAAGGGCGCATCTCAGCCCACCCAGGATATGGGTATTCCCGACGCGTTCTGCTCCGACGCAAATTAAGAATACCGAGCAGCAATGGGTTACACTAGGCGCCACTTGCGATCAGCACTGTGGTCAAACACGCCCCATGATGTTGCGGGCGCTCAGCAACACCCAGTAAGACGGCAACGCTTGGCCGCCTATCCAGTATGGGGGCGAGCGACCGGGGAACGGTGATCCAGCGTGCGGCGGTCCTGTACGCCCGCACGGACGTCTCCCGGGTTAGTCCCGGACGCCCCTGGCGTCCGGTCTTGTCGCGTCGACGGCACGAACAGGGGCCCCGGGAGACACGCTCTTGACCAACATCGGTGATCACAACGCGGCCCACGATGCCGACGCGGCCGGCTTCCACGCGCTGAAGGCCGTCCACTGGAATTTCGAGGCCCCGCGCCTCTACGAGGAGGCGCTCGCCCGCAAGGAGGGCCAGCTCGCCCGCGGCGGCGCCTTCGTGGCGACCACCGGCAGCCATACCGGCCGCTCGCCCAAGGACAAGTTCGTGGTGCGCGATGCCAGCACCGAGAACGAGATCTGGTGGGAGAACAACGGCGCGATCACGCCGGAGCAGTTCGCGGTCCTGCACCAGGACTTCCTCAAGCATGCCGAGGGCAAGGAGCTGTTCGCCCAGGACCTCTACGGCGGCGCCGACCCGGCCCACCGGGTCAAGGCCCGGGTGTTCACCGAGTTCGCCTGGCACTCGCTTTTCATCCGCAACCTGCTGATCCGGCCGGACCGCTCCGAGCTCGCGGCCTACGTGCCCGACCTGACGATCATCGATCTGCCGAGCTTCCAGGCGGATCCGGCCCGGCACGGCTGCCGGTCCAAGACCGTGATCGCCATCGACTTTTCCAAGAAGCTCGTGCTGATCGGCGGCTCGGCCTACGCGGGCGAGATGAAGAAGTCGGTCTTCACCTACCTGAACTACATCCTGCCCGGCCAGAACGTGATGCCGATGCACTGCTCGGCCAACGCCGCGCTCGACGCCGAGGGCGGCTCGGCGATATTCTTTGGCCTGTCGGGCACCGGCAAGACCACCCTGTCGAACGATTCCTCGCGCCAGCTGCTCGGCGACGACGAGCACGGCTGGTCGGACGAGGGCATCTTCAACTTCGAGGGCGGCTGCTACGCCAAGACGATCCGCCTCTCGCGCAATGCCGAGCCCGAGATCTACGCCACCACGGAGCGCTTCGGCACCGTGATGGAGAACGTGGTGATCGATCCGGTCAGCCGCGTGCCGGATTTCGACGACGGGTCGCTCACCGAGAACACCCGCTGCGCCTACCCGCTCGACTTCATCGCCAACGCCAGCGCCACCGGCCGGGCCGGGCATCCGAAGAACATCGTGATGCTGACCTGCGACGCCTTCGGGGTGATGCCCCCGATCGCCAAGCTCACCGGCGCCGAGGCGATGTACCACTTCCTGTCGGGCTACACCGCCAAGGTCGCCGGCACCGAACGCGGACTCACCGGGCCGGAGGCGACGTTCTCGACCTGCTTCGGCGCGCCGTTCATGCCCCGGCACCCGAGCGCCTATGGCAACCTGCTGCGCGACCTGATCGCCAAGCACGAGGTCGATTGCTGGCTGGTCAACACCGGCTGGACCGGCGGCGGCGTCGGCACCGGCCGGCGCATGCCGATCCGCGTCACCCGCCGCCTGCTCGCCGGGGCCCTCGACGGGTCTCTCGCCCAGGCGGAGTTCCGCCGCGACCCGTATTTCGGCTTCGCGGTTCCGGTCTCGGTCCCGGGCGTCGAAGCGGACATCCTCACCCCGGTCAAGACCTGGGGCAACAAGAGCGCCTTCGTCGAGACGGCGGCGCGGCTGGTGAAGATGTTCGACGACAACTTCAAGCGCTTCGAGGCCCACGTCGATTCCGACGTGCGCGCCGCCGGGCCGACCGCGCAGGCCATCGCCGCCTAAAACGCGGATCGGGCGGCGATTGCCGCTGCCGCCCGTTCACCCGAGCCCGCTCAGCAACTTCGCCAGCAGCGCGTTCAGCGTGCGCTGCTCGCCATCCGTCAGGACGGCCAGGACCCTGCGCTCGGTCTCGACATGGACCGGCAGCAGGGCGTCGATCAGCTTTTTTCCCCCATCCGTCAGCGCTACCAGCGTCCCGCGCCGGTCCGTCGGATGTTTTCGCCGCTCGATCAGACCGGCCTTCTCCAGGCGGTCGATCCGCGCGGTCATCCCGCCCGACGAGATCATCGCCGCGTCGCACAGGGCCGTCGGCGTCAGCGCATAAGGCGCGCCGGACCGCCGCAAGGTCGCGACCACGTCGAATTCGCCTTGCTGCAGGCCGAACTCGGCGAAGACCGGATTGTGCCGGTCCCGCACCACAAGCTGCGCCAGCTCCGTCAGCCGCCCCAGGACCTCCATGGAGAAGGCCTCGATGTCGGGCCGCTCGCGCCGCCACTGCGCCACGGCCTGCGCCGCACGGTCCGTCACACGCCCTCCCCTTTGCCTAGATATCTTGACGTCAAGATACTTCCCATCGAGATTTTAGGCTGAGAGAATCGCACGGGCAATCGTGTGGGAATCACCGCTGCGGATGGAGGAGGCGATGGCTCTGCCGGTCCAAACCACCATGGGTCACATTGCGGTGTCGGCTCACCTCCTGCTCCTGTTCACCGGGTCGTTGTTGGGCCTGACGACCGTCGTGGCCGGTCTCGCCGCCGGGCTGGGCTGGCCGCCGATCGCGTTCCTGTTCTGGTCGGCGCTCGGCGGCGGGCTGATCCTGGCCATCCTCGCCCTGGCGGCTGGTGAGAGGTTGACGCCGTCGCCCGCGCTCCTGCGCTACGGGCTGCAGGCCGGACTTTTGAGCTTCGCGCTGCCCAACATCCTGTCCTTCGCGGCAATCCCGCATGTCGGCTCCGGCTTCGTGGCGCTCTGCCTCGCCTTCCCGCCCTTGCTGACCTACGGCCTCGCCCTGGTCCTGGGGATGGATCGGCTGTCGGTTCAGGGGCTGGCCGGCATGGCGCTGGGACTCGGGGGCGCGATGCTGTTCGCCGCCTCACGCCTGACCGGAGCCGAGGGAGGCGGGCTCTGGACTGCGCTCGCGCTCGCGGCGCCGGTCAGCGTCGCAGCCGGCAACATCTATCGCACGGTGGCATGGCCCGCCGACGCGCCGCCGCGGCTGCTGGCGCCGGTCATGGTGCTGATCGCCGCGGCGATCGTCGGCGCCTACGCGGTGATCTCCAAGATCCCGCTCCTGGCGGCAACTTCCGTCCACACAGCCGGCCTGCTGCCCCTCCAGGCGGCGATCATCGCTGGGACCTACGCGCTGTTCTTCGTCTTGCAGAAGCGCAGCGGCCCGGTCGGGCTGAGCCAGATCGGCTGGATCGGGGCGATCACCGGCAAGGGGCTCGCCGTTGTGCTTTTGGGCGAGAGCGTGCCGCCGATCCTCGCGCTGGCGATTCCGCTCATCCTGGCCGGGATCGTCCTGGTGAGCCGCCGGCCGCGGTGAGGCGGACGCAGCTTGAGCCCGCTCCTAGAACGGCAGCTTCATGCCGGGCGGCAGGGGCATGCCCTTGGTCAACTCTGCCATCCGCTCCTGCATAGTCGCCTCGGCCTTGCCGCGGGCGTCGTTGCAGGCGGCCACGATCAGGTCTTCGAGGATCTCGCGCTCGTCGGCGACCATCAGGGACGGGTCGATGCTGACGCCCTTCATCTGGCCCTTGGCGGACATGGTCACCCGCACGGAGCCGCCGCCCGAGGCGCCGGTTACCTCGATCTCGTCGAGCTCGGCCTGCAGGGAGCCCATCTTCTCCTGCATGGCCTGAGCCTGCTTCATGATGCCCATCAGGTCGCGCATGCAGCTCTCTCGTGTGGTGTCTCGGTTAGTCTAGTTGGGTATCGCGTCGGCTCGCCGCCATGTGCGGCGGCGCCTGCGTGTCAGAAGTCGTCGTCCGGGGCCTCGTCCGCCGGCACCGGATCGCCGTCCCCCGGGATCTCCTGATGGGGTGAGGGGAGCGGCGCGGTCTCCCGCACATCCACGATCTCCGCGCCGGGGAAGCGGGTCAGCACCTCACGAACGAACGGGTCGGCGGCGGCATTCTCGCGGCGGGTCTCTGTCGCGGCCTTCACGGCGGCGTCGAGGGTCGGGGCGCCGGCCTCCTTCGAGACCGCGACGACCCAGCGCTGGCCGGTCCAGCGCAGGATCGCGGCGGCGATATCGGTGGCGAGCGTCGCCCGGCCGCCCGGGGCGAGGGCGAACTCGATCCGCCCTTCCTCGAAGCGTACGAGGTGGACGTCGCGCTCCAGCGCGGTCTTCAGCAGGATGTCGCGGTTGGCGTCGGCCAGCGCCACCACGTCCTCGTAGCGGGCCAGCCGCGGCGCGGGCGGAGCAGCCGGCCGCTCGGCCGGGGCGGCCATGACGGAGGGAGCCGCCCTCGCCACCGGCGCTGCAATGGGGGCCGCCATTGGGGCGGCAGCGGGCGCCGCCATCGGTGCGGAGACCGGCATGGGGCGGGAAGCGACGGCCGCCGCCGTCTGTCCGCCGCCACGCAGGTCGGGGATCGGCGGCAGGGGCGGACGGCCGGAGGATGGCGGTGCCTCCTCGGCCGGTGCCGCCGCAGCCTCGGCCTTGAGCTGGCGCAGGGCCTCGTCCGGTGTCGGCAGGTCGGCCGCGTAGGCCAGGCGGACGATCGCCATCTCGGCCGCCGCCAGGGGGCGGGGCGCGGCCTGGACCTCGGGGATCGCCTTGAGCAGGATCTGCCAGGCCCGCGACAGGGCGCGGATCGAGAGCTGTTCCGCGAACTGACCGCCGCGGACCCGCTCGGTCTCGCTGAGCGTCGGGTCGGAGGCGGTCTCCGGCACGGCCTTGAGGCGGGTCACGAGGTGGGTGAAGGCCGCGAGGTCGGACAGTACCACCGACGGGTCGGCGCCGGAATCGTACTGGGCCCGCAGCTCCGCAAAGGCCGCCGGCACCGAGCCGCGCATCACCGCCTCGAACAGGTCGAGGATGCGCGCCCGGTCGGCGAGCCCGAGCATGTCGCGCACGCTCTGGGCCGTGACCGCGCCGGCGCCGTGTGCGATGGCCTGGTCGAGCAGCGAGAGCGCATCGCGGACCGAGCCCTCGGCGGCCCGCACGATGGCGCCCAGCGCCTCCTCCTCGGCCTCGCCTTTTTCCGCCGCGCAGACCTTGGCGAGATGGGCGTGCAGGACCGGCGCCTCGACCCGGCGCAGGTCGAACCGCTGGCAGCGCGACAGGATCGTCACCGGGACCTTGCGGATCTCCGTGGTGGCGAACACGAACTTGGCGTGGGGCGGCGGCTCCTCGAGCGTCTTCAGGAAGGCGTTGAACGCCTTCTCGGACAGCATGTGGACCTCGTCCACGATGTAGACCTTGTAGCGCGCCGAGACCGGTCCGTAGCGGATGCCGTCGATGATCGCGCGCACGTCGTCGATGCCGGTATGCGAGGCGGCATCCATCTCCAGCACGTCCATGTGCCGGGATTCCATGATCGCGGCGCAGTGCAGGCCGAGTTCCGGCATCGACACGGTCGGGCCGGTATCGGGAACTCCGGCGCGGGCGTAGTTGAGGCCGCGGGCGAGGATGCGGGCGGTGGTGGTCTTGCCGACCCCGCGCACGCCGGTCAGCATCCACGCCTGCGGTATGCGGTTGGCCGAGAACCCGTTGGCCAGTGTCCGGACCATCGCGTCCTGGCCGATCAGGTCGCCGAAATTGGTCGGGCGGTATTTCCGCGCGAGCACCCGATAGGGCGTCACCGCGCCAGCGGGGCTCGCGAACCCGGGCAGGCCCGGCTCGTCGTCAGGCGTGCCGGTCGTAGCGTCCATGCCGTATCGGGTCGGGCTGCCGAGCGCCAAGAAACGAGGCAAGAAATAAGGTGGGAGGCTGGACGAAGACCCGCTCGGTCTCGTTAGGGCTGCTTCCTTCCGGATCTGACCCGGTTGGCGAGTGAAACGTCCCTCGCCAACCCCCCGCCGGCTATATGGCCGGGCTCTTTGCCGAACGCAAGCGCCGGCTACTCGGCCTTGCGCTTGACCACAGCAAGGGTCTTGGGATCGAGCTTCAGGTCGAACTGCTTGCCGCTGGCGTCGATGGCGTCGTCCACCTCGATCATGCCGTCGTCGAGTTCGATCTCCTTCCACTTGGTGAAGCCCTCCTGGCGGAGCACGGCCTCGACCTTGGCCTGCTGGTCGGGCGGCAGCTTCTCGTCGGCCCGGGCGACGCTGGTGAGGCCGGCGGCCAGGGTGAGGGCGAGGAAGGGGGCGGCGAGGCGCATGAGGGGCTCCGTGTCTTCGTTGCGTGCCGGCTTTGAACAGGAAGAGGACGCCGAGGTTCCGGCCTGACCGCGATCCTCTTGAGGCCGCTTCGATTTTCCCGCACAGCTAAGGTTGCCCGTCGCGCCGCTCCGGCGCCGGGGCCCAGGACTGCCGACCTATGGTCACACGCGTCGCCACCGTGGCGTTCGAGGGGATCGAGGCCCGGGCCGTGGACGTGCAGGTCCAGATCATCCCGGGCAACGTCGTCTTCAACGTGGTCGGCCTGCCCGACAAGGCGGTGGCCGAATCGCGCGAGCGGGTGCGTGGCGCGCTGATCGCCTCGGGTCTTGCGCTGCCGGCCAAGCGCATCACCGTCAACCTCGCCCCGGCCGACTTGCCGAAGGAAGGCTCGCACTACGACCTCCCGATCGCGCTCGGCGTCATGGCGGCGATCGGGGCGATCCCAGCCGACGCGTTGGGGGGCTATTGCGTGCTCGGCGAGCTGGCTTTGGACGGCAGCATCACGGCGGTGAACGGCGTGCTGCCGGCCGCCATCGCGGCGGGGGCGCGCGGCCTCGGGCTGATCTGCCCGGCCGCGACCGGGTCCGAGGCGGCCTGGGCGGGTGGCGATCTCGACGTGCTCGCCCCGCGCTCGCTGATCCAGCTCGCCAACCACTTCAAGGGCAGCCAGGTCATGGCCCGGCCGGAACCGTCCGTGGCCAGCCTGGCCGGACCGCTGCCGGATCTCTCCGATATCAAGGGTCAGGAGGGGGCCAAGCGGGCCCTGGAGATTGCGGCGGCGGGCGGTCACAACCTTCTGATGAACGGGCCGCCCGGCTCCGGAAAGTCGATGCTCGCCGCCCGTCTGCCGTCGATCCTGCCGCCGCTGACGCCGCGGGAATTGCTCGACATCTCCATGATCCAGTCGGTGGCGGGCCAGCTGAAGGGCGGCGCGCTCTCGAACCGCCGGCCGTTCCGGCAGCCGCATCATTCCGCCTCGATGGCGGCCTTGGTCGGCGGCGGTCTCGGCGCGCGACCCGGGGAGGTGTCGCTCGCCCATGGCGGCGTGCTGTTCCTGGACGAATTGCCCGAGTTCAACCCGCAGGCGCTCGACAGCCTGCGCCAGCCGATGGAGACCGGGGAGGTGATGATCGCCCGGGCGAACCACCGGGTGACCTACCCGGCGCGCTTCCAGCTCGTGGCGGCCATGAACCCGTGCCGCTGCGGGCAAGGCTTGGAGCCGGGCTATGCCTGCCGGCGCGGGCCGAACGCGCGCTGCATGGCGCAGTACCAGTCCCGGATCTCCGGGCCGATGCTCGACCGGATCGACCTGCGCATCGAGGTCCCGGCGGTCACGGCCGCCGACCTGATCCTGCCGCCGCCGGCCGAGGGCTCCCGCGAGGCCGCCGCCCGGGTCGCCGAAGCCCGCACGCTCCAGACGACGCGCTATGCCGCCCGCGCCCTGCCGGCCGCCACCACCAATGCCACCTGCCCGGCGACGCTGATCGAGGAGGTGGCGAGCCCCGATGCCGAGGGTGCGGCCCTGATCCGGCAGGCGGCCGAGAGCATGCGGCTCTCCGCCCGCGGCTTCCACCGAACCCTCCGGGTGGCGCGCACGCTGGCCGACCTCGACGGAGAGGCGCAGGTGCGCCGGCTACACCTGGCCGAGGCTCTGTCCTATCGCGGCCGGGGCGACGCGTCCGCGGCGGCCGCGTGAGCGCGGACCTGGCCGTCACGATCGGGCAGGCCAGCGCGGCCGGCCGCAAGGATGCGAACCAGGATTTCCACGGTGCCCTGGTGCCGGTGCAGCCGGCGCTCGGCCTCAAAGGGATCGCGGTGGCGCTGGCCGACGGGATCAGCAGCAGCGCGGTCGGCGCCCTGGCGAGCGAGACCGCGGTCAAGAGCTTCCTCGGCGACTACTACGCCACCCCGGACACGTGGTCGGTGAAGTCCTCGGCCCAGCGGGTGATCGCGGCGACGAATTCCTGGCTCTACGCGCAGACACGGCGCGGGCGCGACCCGCACGATGCCGACAAGGGCTACGTCACCACCTTCGATGCGCTTGTCCTGAAGGCGCGCACCGCGCACCTGTTCCATGTCGGCGATGCCCGGATCTGGCGTGTCGCCGGCCGGTCCTTGGAGCAACTCACCGAGGATCACAGAGTCGTGGTCTCCGCGGCGGAATCGTATCTCGGTCGCGCGCTCGGGGCGGGTGGGCATGTCGAGATCGATTATCACACGGCGAGCCTGGAGGCCGGCGACGTCTTCGTGCTGACGACCGACGGCGTCCACGAGCATGTCCGCCCGCGGGACGTGGCCGCCATGATCGCCGAGGCCGGAGACGATCTCGACGGCGCCGCCCGGGCGATCGTGGAGGCCGCGCACGAGGCCGGCAGCCCGGACAACCTGACCGTCCAGATCGTGCGGATCGACTCCGTGCCGGAGGGCGAGCCGGCCGACTTGCTCGGTGGCGTCGAGGGGCTCGATCCGGCACCCCTGCTCGATCCGCCGGCCGACTTCGACGGCTACCGGCTGCTGCGCACGCTGCATTCCGGACCGCGCAGCCGGGTCTACCTGGCGCTCGACGCGGAGACCGGGGATCCGGTCGCGCTGAAGGTCCTATCCCTCGATCTGCGCGACGACCCGGCCCAGCGCAAGCGCTTCGCCCTGGAGGAGTGGATCGCCCGGCGGATCGACAGCCCGCACGTGCTCAAGGCCCATCTGCAGACCCGCCGCCGCAGCCACCTCTACACGGTCATGCGCTACGTCGAGGGTCAGACCCTGACCCAGTGGATGCGCGACCACCCGGCTCCCGAGTTGGAGGCGGTGCGCGGCCTCGTCGAGCAACTGGCGAAGGGCGTGCAGGCCTTCCACCGAAAAGAGATGGTCCACCAGGATCTGCGTCCCGACAACGTCCTGATCGACAAAGCCGGCACCGTCCAGGTCATCGATTTCGGCGCCACCAAGGTGGCCGGGGTGGTTGAGGGCGATCCCCGGCTCGATGCGGCCGAGATCCTGGGGACCGTGCAATACACGGCGCCGGAATGCTTCCTGGGCGAGCCGTCCATGGCCTGTTCCGACATCTTCGCGATGGGGGTGATCGCCTACCAGATGCTCACCGGCCGGCTGCCCTACGCTGACCGGGTGCCCCGGGCGTTGACGCGCGCGGCCCAGCGCAAGCTCCGCTACGTCTCGGCCCGCAATGCCCGGCCGCTGTTGCCGGCCTGGGTCGATGGGGCGCTCCGGAAGGCCGTGCATGCCGATCCCGCCCGCCGGTACCAGGCGCTCTCGGAATTCGTCCACGATCTCCGGCACCCCAACCCGGCCTTCACGGAGACCCGACGGGCGTCGCTGCTAGAGCGCGATCCGCTGCTGTTCTGGCGGTTGCTGTCGCTGGTGCTGGGCCTCGTCGCACTCGGGCTGGCCGGCATCCTGATCGCCCACCCGCCCCGGTGACTCGGCGCGTCAACGGTCCAGTTCGGGATACCGGCGGAAGATTCCGTCCTCGTTGAACGGGATGCGCCGGTCGCTCGCCAGGTAGGCGGCGATGCGCGGGCGCTGCGCCACCGCTTCGTGCAGCCGGGCGACATGCGGCGTGTCGCGCAGGGCAGCATTGGATGCGTTCGGGAAGGCGTAGCGCAATCCGGCGACAAGTTGGAACAGGGATAGGTCGGCGTAGGACAGCTTTGATCCGACCAGGCGTTCGCTCCCGTTCGCCGCCAGCACGCGCTCGAAATACCCGAAAAATTTGGGGATGCGGTCCTGGCGGAACCCTTCGGCCCGGCGCGCGGCCTCCGGCTTCTGGTCGGCGTAGTACAGGCCGACCCCGAGGGGATGGTGCGTGTCGTGGGCCTCATCCACCGAATCCGCGATGGTGAGCTGCAATTGGTGCGTCCAGATCCGGTCCGCCTCGGAGGCGCCGACGAGGCCGAGGCGCGGCCCGAGATAGAGCAGGATCGCGGTGCTCTGGCCGATCACGACATCGCCGTCGCGCAAGAACGGCGGCGCGAAGGGCGGCCGGCGATTGCCCGGATCGGCGAGGCGGTCGAGCATCGGCTCGATGCCGCCGGCGTCGTTGTCGTGGCGCGCGACGTCGACATAGTCGGCACCGGCCTCTTCGAGGGCGAGGCGGACGAACTCGCCGCGCCCCTGGATCATCGGCCAGTAATGCAGCTCGTAGGGCATCGCGTCTCCTCCACCGGGAAGGCGCGGTGCCGGCGCGCGGTTCCCGCTCAGTTGCCCGGGGCGTCGCCGTCGGTCGCCTTCTCGGGCGGCGGCTCGGCGCTGGCGACCGCCTTGTGGGCCAGCATCGGCTGCAGGTGCTCGGCGAGCTGCTGGTCGAGATGCTTGACGTAGGCGCCCTTGAAGTAGCGCTCACCCGTCTTTGCGCCGTAGAGCCGGTCATGGGCCTGGATCATCGCGGCCACCTCCGGGCGGCACAGGAAACCGGTGATGCCCACCGCCTCGTACCAATGGCCGGCCCGGGCCTCGGCCGTCGCCTTCGGGTTCGCCAGCACGGTCTCGGCGAAGCATTCCGTCGCCGCCTGCCGCAGCGGGCCCAGAACCTTCTCGGCCTCCGCCTTGTTCACCACCGGCGCGGCCGGATGGCGGTGGGGACGCGCCTCAGCCGTCGATGCCAGCGCGAGAACGGCGAAGGTGGCGAGGATCGTGGACTTCATGCGGGCGGCCTCGTCGGGTGTCCGAATGGCGTTCAGCATTCCCTCATGATTGCGTCGGGATCGCGGCTGACGGGACGTTGCGTCCGCCCGATCTCGGGCAAGATGCGGACGATTTCGCGACCGCGCTCAGCCCCGCCGCTCGGCCCGCCAGCGGCCGCGGCAGGCGAGGGCGCCGGAGGCGGCCCAGGTGCCGGCGCCGAACCCGTTCGGGCCGAGCCGGCCGGCGACGTCGGCGGTGCCGAGCCCGTTGGCGATCGAGCCCCGGACCACGCCGTTCCGGGCGACGCTGCCCTGCACGACGAAGGCTGTCCCCATGAGGCGCGCCTGCCCGTGCTCGATGCGCACCGGGTATCGGTAGGCCCGGTGGCAGGGACCGGATTCGGTGCGGATCTCGACGCTCCAAGTGCCGTCGAACCGGTATGGGCCGTCGAACCGGTCCGGGATCCGGACGCCCCGCGGCGTCGCCGCGGCTGGGATCGCGTGTCCGAGGATCAGGGCGGCGCCGGTCAGGCACCCGAAACGGTGTCGGCTCATGGCGATGATCGGGGCAGGCGGTCTCGTGATCGTCTCAGGCGGCGGGCGGCCGCACGGCGGCCCGGAGGGCACCGTTGAGCAGGCTCACCAGATCGCAGCCGACATGCAGGAAGGCATGGACGCCCGCCGCCTTCAGGGGATCGATCAGGTCCACCGGCTTGCCGGCGAGGTAGATCGTTCCGGCACCCGCCTGCTTAAGGGCTTCCGCGGCCGCCACCGCGTGCTCGGCGTAGAGCGCGTCGGTCGAGCAGATGCAGGCGAGCGTCGCGCCGGATTCCCGGAATGCCGCCGCGAGGGCGGCCGGGTCCGTGAAGCCGTCGTTCGACACGGCCTCGATGCCGCCCGCCGCGAAGGCGTTGGCCGCGAAGGTCGCCCGGGCGTTGAAGGCCGAGACCGTGCCGAGATTGGCCAGGAACACGGCGGGCCGACGCCCGGATTTCGCCAAGACTGCGTCGGAGGCGTCGCGCAGCGCCTCGAAGGGCTCGGCCAGACGGATCGACGGCAGCGCATCGCAGGCGACGGCCGAACCGGAGCCGAAATTCGAGGCTGGGCGGGCGGTCACCGGCTTCACGTCGAGGACCGTGACCGGCTTCTCGGCGAGGTTCGGGAACTCGCTCGCGCCGGTCAGGGGCTCGCGGCGGGTCGCCACGGCCTTGGCCCGGGCCTCGCGAGTCAGCTCGATGCGCCGCTGCAGCTTGCCGACGCTGAGCGAGGCGACGATGCCGCCTTCGGCCTCGATCGCCTGGAACGCCTCCCAGGCCGCCTCGGCGAGCTGGGCGGTCAGCGTCTCGAACCCGCCCGCACCGGCCGCCGGATCGCTGACCCGCGCCAGGTGCGATTCCTCCAGCAGAACGATCTGGCTGTTGCGTGCCACCCGCCGGGCGAAGGCGTCGGGCAGGCCGAGCGCGAGGGTGTAGGGCAGGACCGTGACGCTGTCGGCGCCGCCCATGCCGGCCGACGCGGCGGCCATGCCGGTGCGCAGGATGTTCACGAACGGATCGCGCCGGGTCATCATCCGCCATGCGGTCTCGGCGTGGAGGCGCAGGGGCTTCGGATCCAGCCCGCAGGCCTGCTCGATCCGGGCCCAGAGCCGCCGCATGGCGCGGAACTTCGAGACCGTGACGAACTCGTCGGCATCGGCGGCGAGCAGCACCGAGATCCGGTCGCGCGCCGTGGCGAGGTCGTGGCCGGCGGCTTCCAGGGCGCGCAGGTAGGTGACCGCGGTAGCGAGCACGGCGCCGAGTTCGGCCGCCTCTCCGGCCCCGGCCTCGTGGTAGGGGCGCCCGTCGGCCAGGAGGGCTCGGCCGGTGAAGCCCGCGGCTTCGAGGTCGGAGACGGTGTCGGCCAGCCGCGGGGCGATCTCGGACCAGACCGCGCCGAGGCTGCCGGTGGCGGCGAGCGTCCCCACCGGATCGATGGCGAGGTCGAGGTCGTAGGTCGAGAGGTCTTCACCGCGGCGGGCCGCGAGGTCCTTCACCAGGGCGGCGACTTCCAGGCCGCACGCGCCCGCGTCGAAGCGCAGGGCGATCAGCGGCAGCATCACGCCCTTCAGCACGGCGTCGAGATCCTCGACACTCCGGGCGGTCAGGCCGTAGCCCCGGGCGCCGGCCGCGCCGGAGAACACCAGGGCCAGCGCGTCGGAGCCACCTTCGAGGTCGGTCATCGCCTGGGTGTTGGCGATCGCGATCTCGGGATGATCGACCCGCTGGGATACGCGCCAGGGGCCGGGCTCGCGGAAGGGTTGCGCAGTCGGCTCCGCACGCTCGTAGAGCGGCTCGATCCGCAGGCCGTCGCTCGTCCGGGAGACCAGCCGTTTCTCGAAGTCGGCGCCCTTCAGGACGCTGTCCACGAGGCCGAGCCAGCGCGCCCGGTCGGCGGGCTTGAACAGGTCGGCGAGCGGTGTGTCTTCCATCGGATAGTCCCCGGGCGCGGCGTCTTGTGCACCGCTTTCAGGGACTTGCCTCGCATGCCGCTCGCCCGGAGGCAATCGCCCGTTGGACGAGGATTGTTATCCGAGGATGATCAACCCGGCGAAGCCCAGGGCGCCGACGATGATCCGCCACCAGGCGAACAGCCGGAACCCATGGCGGGACACGTAGTCGAGCAGCACGCGGACCACGAACAGGGCCGAGACGAACGACACGATGAAGCCGATCACGATCAGGCCGACATCGTCGCGCGAGAGGAATTTGTAGTTGTCGAACAGGTCCTTGGCGAAGGCGCCGGCCATGGTCGGCATCGCCAGGTAGAACGAGAACTCGGTGGCCGAGCGCTTGTCGGCGCCCATCAGCATCGCGCCCACGATGGTCGCGCCCGAGCGCGACACGCCCGGGATCATGGCCAGGCACTGGAAGATGCCGATCTTCAGGTCCATCGGCAGGGAGAAGTCGTAGACGTCGGTCTTCTTCACCTCGAGGTCGGTGTCGTCGAGGACGAGCAGCACCAGGCCGCCGGCCACCAGCGTCGCGCACACGATCCACGGGTTGAACAGGTAGGCCTTGATCACCTTCGAGAAGAGGCCGCCGATGATCGCGGCCGGCAGGAACGCCACCAGGATGCCGATCACGAAGCGGCGAGCCTGCGGGTTGGTCGGGAGTGCGGTGGCGATGCCGACCAGGCGGCGGAAATACACCGTCAGGATCGCCAGGATCGCCCCGAGCTGGATCAGCACCTCGAAGGTGTTGTTGGGGGAGTGGAAGCCGATGAAGTGGCCGACCAGGAGCTGGTGACCGGTGGACGAGACCGGGATGAACTCCGTCGCGCCCTCGACCAGAGCGAGAAGGACCGCCTTCCCGATGCTTACCGGATCCATTGTCGAGCCTCGCGCCGCGGGCGCACGCCGGCCCGAACCAGGCGCGTCGCGAACCGTCCAAAGAATGTGCCCGGAGGCTTCGCCCATCAGGGTTGACGAGCGGTTACCGGAGCGGGCCGCGCGTGTTAAGGGCTCGGCAACGATCGAGCAATAACGCTCGCTCTGAAGTCCTGCGCGCCGAAATCCCACGCGCCGGGGCCGACGACCGGCGCGGGACTGTCCGCGCCGTCTGACCGAGCAGTCCTCACGGCCTCAATGGCGACCCTCTACCACTTCCCCTTCTGCGCGAACTCCCGGTTCATCCGTCTCGTGCTCGCCGAGATGGGCCTGGAACCGACGCTGTTCGAGGAGCGCCCCTGGGAGCGCCGGGACGATTTTCTGCTGATCAATCCGGCGGGCTCCACGCCCGTGCTGCTGGAGCAGACCGGTCTCGTCGTGCCGGGTGCCGGAGTGATCGCCGAATACCTGGACGAGACGAGGGGCCTCGGGCTTTCCGGCCGCCGCATGTTGCCGGACGACACGGTGGAGCGCGTCGAGGTCCGGCGTCTGCTGGACTGGTTCCTGATCAAATTCGATTCCGAGGTCACCGGCTACCTGGTCAACGAGAAGATCTCGAAGCGCTTCATGTCGGCGCACGAGGGCGGCGGCCCGCCGGACATGAACGCGATCCGGGCGGCGCGCACCAACGTGCGCTACCACCTCAAGTATATCGGCTATCTCATCGCGCGCCGGCGCTGGCTCGCGGGCGACAACCTGACCTATGCCGACCTGGCGGCGGCCGCCCATCTCTCGTGCGCCGACTATCTCGGCGACGTGCCGTGGGACGAGGACGAGATGGCCCGCAACTGGTATGCTCGGGTCAAGTCGCGGCCCTCGTTCCGGGGGCTGCTCGCCGACCGGGTGGCCGGCATGCCGCCGGCGGCCCATTACGCGGATCTGGATTTCTGAGCGCACGACGGACCTATCACGGTGCCGACCTGCGCCGCCTCGTCGAGGGGCGGGCGCGCCATCTCGGCTTCTGCGGGATGCGGGTCACGCGGCCCGACCGGCTCCCGGACCTGCCCGCGCGCCTGTCGTCCTGGCTGGAGGAAGGCGCCCACGGCACCATGGACTGGATGGCGGAACGCGCCGACCAGCGCGCGAGCCCGGTCGGCCTCTGGCCGGGCCTGCGCAGCATCCTGGTCTTCGCCATGAGCTACCGCCCGGACGACGATCCGCTCGACCTCGTGGCCATGAAGGAGCGCGGCGCGATCGCGGCCTATGCCCGCCGCCGGGACTATCACGACGTTTTGAAAGGCCGCCTGAAGGAACTCGGCGGCTACCTGTCCGCCAAGGGCGACGTCCGGGTGAAGGTCTTCTGCGACACCGCCCCGGTCATGGAGAAAGCCCTGGCTGAGGCCGCCGGTCTCGGCTGGCAGGGCAAGCACACGGTGCTGCTCTCCCGGGAGCACGGCAACTGGCTGCTGCTGGGGGCGATCTACACCAGCGCCGAGTTCGAGGCCGACGAGCCCGGGCGCGGCCATTGCGGCTCCTGCCGGGCCTGCCTCGACATCTGCCCGACCGATGCCTTCCCGGCTCCGTACCGGCTCGATGCGCGGCGCTGCATCTCATACCTGACCATCGAGCATGCCGGGCCGATCGCGGCGGAGTTCCGGACGGCGATCGGCAACCGCGTGTTCGGCTGCGACGATTGCCTGGCGGTCTGCCCCTGGAACAAGTTCGCCCGGACCGCGGCCGATGCCCGCCTGGCCGCCCGGGCGGACCTCGCGGCTCCGGCGCTGGTGGATCTTGCCGGATTGGATGATGCGTCGTTCCGGAAACTCTTCGCCGGCACGCCGGTGAAGCGCACCGGCCGGGACCGGTTTCTTCGCAACGTCATGATCGCGGTCGGCAATTCCGGGGATCCCGACCTCGCGGATGCGGCGATCGCGCGGCTCGCAGACGACTCGCCGCTGGTGCGCGGCATGGCGGTGTGGGCCTGCGGTCGCCTGCTGGAGCCAGCCACCGTCCAGGCACTGCGCCGGCAGCACGAAGCCGCCGAGACGGATTCGCACGTTCGCGACGAGTGGAGTGCCGTCACCGCCTTGACGGAAGTCCGGGCCGGCGAGACATCCCCGCCATGAACCTCTTCATCTTCGGGCTCGGCTTCACAGGCCGGCGTTTCGCCGAGCGGGCGCGCGACCGCTTCCAGACGGTGCGGGCCACCGTCACCGACCCGGCGAGTGCCGCGCGCATCGCCGCCGAGACCGGCTTCACGATGCGGGCCTTCGGGCCGGAAGCCGACGATCCCCACATCGCCGATGATCTCGCCGACACCGATGCGCTCCTCGTCTCGGCGCCGCCGTCCGAGCGGGGCGACCCGGTGCTGCGGCGCTATGCGGACGCGATCGCGGCGAGCCGGGTCGGCTGGATCGGCTACCTCTCGACCATCGGCGTCTACGGCGACCAGGGCGGCGCCTGGATCGACGAGACCACGCCGGCCGCGCCGCGCAGCGCCCGCTCCCGGATCCGGCTCGAGGCCGAGGCGGCCTGGTTCGATCTCGGCGCCCGGACCGGCAAGGCCGTGCAGGTGTTCCGGCTGTCGGGTATCTACGGCCCGGGGCGCAACCCGATCGTTAAGCTGCGCGAGGGTCGGTCGCAGCGCATCGTGAAGGCGGGCCAGGTCTTCAACCGCATCCATGTCGACGACATCGCGACGACCCTGCTGGCCTCGCTCGACCGTCCGAGGCCGGGGGCGGTCTACAACGTCACCGACGACGAGCCGACGCCGCCGCAGACCGTGACCGAGCACGCCGCCGTGCTCGCCGGCTTGCCGCTGCCGCCGGAGATCGACTTCGAGACCGCCGACCTGTCTCCGATGGCGCGCAGCTTCTACGGCGAGAACAAGCGCGTGCGGAACCGGCTGATCCGGGACGAACTCGGCGTCGCGCTGGCCTACCCGACCTATCGCGAAGGGCTTGCTGCCTTGAAGGACGAGGCCTGATCAGGCTTCCAGGTGCCGCGGCCGGACGAGGCGACGGAGCAGGCCGCCGCGCGGGCCGGCGAGCATCGAGACGATGTAGAGCGCGCCGGCGGCGAGCACGATGGCCGGGCCGCTCGGCAAGTCGAGCTGGTAGGACAGGCTGAGCCCGGTCACGCTCGCCACCGCGGCGATCAGCATCGAGACCGGGATCAGGCCGCCGAGGTCGCGCGCCCAGAACCGGGCCGCCACGGCCGGCAGCAGCATCAGCCCGACCGCCAGCAGGGTCCCGAGCGCCTGGAAGCCGCCCACGAGGTTCACCACCACCAGCGCCAGGAAGGCGAGATGCACCGGGCCGCCGCTGCGGCTCACCGTGCGCAGGAACAGCGGATCGACGCATTCCATCACCAGCGGCCGGTAGATCGCGGCGAGCACCACCAGGGTCAGCGTGCTGATGCCGCCGAGCAGGATCAGCGCGGCGTCGTCTAGGGCCAGCACCGAGCCGAACAGGAAGTGCATCAGGTCGATCTGCGAGCCGCGTAAGGACACCAGCAGCACGCCGCCGGCCAGCGAGATCAGGTAGAAGGCCGCGAGGTTCGAATCCTCGCGCACCACCGTGGCCCGGGTGACCGCGCCGGCGAGCAGCGCCACCGCCAGACCGGCGACCAGCCCGCCGAGCGTCATGGCCGGCAGCGAAAGGCCGGCGACCAGGAAGCCGGCCGCGGCACCCGGCAGGATCGCGTGGCTCATCGCGTCGCTCATCAGACTCATCCGGCGCAGGGTCAGGAAGACCCCGACCGGCGGCGCCGAGACCGACAGTGCGAGGCAGCCCGCCAGCGCCCGGCGCATGAAGCCGAACTCCACGAAGGGTGCCAGCAGCGGTCCGAACGGATCGATCACGCCGCGTCCTCGTGATGATGGTCGTGGGCGTCCGGGCCGTGCGATCCGTGATCATGCCCGCGCGCGTCGGCTGTCCGGGGCCCGACGCAGACCGGGGCGTCCTCGTCCCAGGCTTCGGAGAGGTTGCGCGCCCGCGCCAGGTTCTCCGGCGTCAGAACCCGGGCGGTCGGCCCCCAGGCCACGGCTTCCCGAGCCAGCAGGAGCGTGGTCGGGAAATGCTCGCGCACCTGGGTCAGGTCGTGCAGGGCGGCGACGACGGTGCGCCCCTGGCCGTGCCAGATCCGGATCAGCGCCAGCAGGTCGTCGACCGTGCGGTTGTCGATGCCGGTGAACGGCTCGTCGAGGAGCATCACCGGGCAATCCTGCAGGATCAGGCGGGCGAACAGGGCCCGCCGGAATTGCCCGCCCGAAAGGGTGCTGATCGGGCGCGCCTCGAAGCCGCCGAGCCCGACCGCATCGAGGGCCGCCCCGATCTCCGGCCGACGCCGGCCAAGGCTGCGCCAGGATCCGGCCTTCCGCCAAAGACCCATGCCGGCGAGGTCCATCACGCTCAGCGGAAAGCTTCGGTCGATCTCGTCGGCCTGGGGCAGGTAGGCGAGGGCGCCGGAGCGATCGATATGCCCTTCGAGGCAGCGGATCTCGCCGGCCATCCCCTTGAGCAGCGTCGACTTGCCGGCCCCGTTCGGCCCGACCAGCGCCAGCAGGTCACCGGCGCGCACGGTTCCCGACAGGTGGTGGATTGCCGGATGCCGATCGTAGCCCAGGGTCAGGCCGACCAGGTGGATCGCATCCTGCATCGCGGGACGGTCGCTCATGCGGAGAGCGCCCAGGCGATCGCCAGCCAGACCAGGGCCGACAGCGCCACCGCCAGTGCGAGGCGCGGGCCGATGCCGCTGCGGAACAGAGATCGCGGAACCGCTTGGCGTGGGCTGGAAATCGGGGGCAAGACGTCCTCGTCGCGCGCTCGGGCCGGCGCGGGGACCGGTCGGGCTACTGGTGCGTTCCGGGGCCGCGGTGATACACTGTAACAAACCCGCCGGACAACCGGCGGTTTCGGGGTTGGAGCGATCATGCACCGTCACGAGGGTCACGACGCGTGCCAGGCGGGCGTCGGCGACATGCTCGCGCGGGCGGAAGCCGTCTGTCGCGAGCGCGGTCTGCAATTCACGCCGCTGCGCCGCGAGGTGATGGAAGCGGTGGCGGAGGCCGGGAAGGCCCAGGGTGCCTACGACATCGCCGAGAAGCTCAGCGCGCCGGGCAAGCGCGTGGCGCCGGTCTCGGTCTACCGCGCCTTGGACTTCCTCATGCAGCAGGGCCTGGTCCACCGGATCGCCAGCCGCAACGCGTTCATCCCCTGCGCCCACGGGCATGCCCCGGGGGAGGGGGTCGTGTTCCTGATCTGCCGCACCTGCGGCGGCGTCGACGAAGCTTCGTCCGAGGAATTGGAGGACGGTCTCGGCCGCACCTTGAAGCGGGCGGGCTTCACGCCGGCCCACAGCATCCTGGAAGTCGAGGGTGATTGCGGGGCCTGCCGGGAGCGTGCGCAGGAATCCTGAGGTGCGCCCCGGGTCGCTCAGCGCGCGTTCTTGTAGGCACGGCGCGAGACGATGGTCTGGACCATGATCTGGAGATCGAACCAGATCGACCAGTTGTCGATGTAGTGCAGGTCGCAGGCGACGCGGCGTTCCATGTCGAGGTCGGTCAGGGTCTCGCCGCGATAGCCGTTGACCTGGGCCCAGCCGGTGATGCCAGGGCGCACGTTGTGCCGCCTCGCGTAGAGCGCGATCCGACGCTCGAAGCTGCGGTCATGCGCCAGGGCGTGGGGGCGCGGGCCGACCAGCGACATCTCGCCCTTGAGGACGTTCAGGAGCTGCGGCAGCTCGTCGAGATTGGTCCGCCGCAGGATCGCGCCGACCTGGGTGATGCGGCTGTCGTTGCGGGTCGCCTGCTTGAACACCGCGTTGGCATCCGCCCGCATCGACCGGAACTTGAACACACCGAAGGGCTGCTGGTTGAAGCCGTAGCGCTTCTGGCGGAAGAAGACCGGGCCCGGGCTGTCGAGCTTGATCGCCACGGCGATGGCCGCGAGCAGCGGCGACAGCGACACCAGGGCGATCGCCGCCACCGTGAGGTCGAGGGCGCGCTTGAGCAGGATCTCGGTGACGTTGAGCGGCCGGCGACCGATATTGATGCCGGAGACGCCGCCGACCCGGGCGACCTGCATGTCGGGGAATCGGTCGAGGACGCTGCCTGGCCGCAGGTGCAGCGCGGACGGCACCCGCAGGAACGCGTCGATGCAGCGCTCCACCTCGGCGGTGTCGGTCCACGGCACCAGCACGAACACGTCGTCCGGGCGCAGGAACCGGACCACCGACACGGCGAGGTCGAGATCCTCCTGGAGCTGGTCGTGCCGCGACACGGTGTCGGCGCCCGGATCGACCCGGCGCAGGTAGCTGGTGCCGACGATCCGGGACCCGAGCTGCTCGGCCTCGTGGCTGGCGTAGAACCGGGCGATGTCTTCCTCGTAGCCCACGAGGTGGACGCGGCTGGCCGAGGCCGATCCCGCCGTCAGGCTCCGGCGGACCAGGCGGGTCGCCACGGTGCGGGTCAGCAGCAGAGCGGGCAGGCCGAGCAGGAACGCTGTGATCGAGACGATACGCGAATAGTCGTTGGTCGTCTTGGTCAGGAAGCCGACGACCAGCACCGCCGCCCAGGCGACCAGCCAGAGCGAGGCGATGCGCTGGACGTTCAGCTTCTGCGCCATGATGCCGTCGAGGCTGTAATCCTCGCGCAGGACGTTCGACGAGACGATGATGGCGCTGAGCAGCGCGGCCAGGCGCAGCCCGCGGAAGGCCGTCACCCACACGCTGTCGCCCGCGAAAGCGATCTGGTAGCCGAATTCCACGGCCAGGATGACGGCGACGATCGCCCCGATCTCGGCCACGGCGAGCGACGACGACATCGCGATCCGCGCGAACGCGCGACCGCGGCGTGGCAGGAGCGCCGACCACACGCTGCGACGGCGTTCGGCCGAGGTCGGCAGGGGCTGGAAAGTCTCCGGAACCCGCTCGTGAAACATGTTGCTTGCCACGTCCCGGTTTGATCGGACTTTGTCCCGGTCTGAAACACGAAAGATTTCAGCGCCGGCATCTGCCGATGACGGAGCAAGGGGTGAGCCGCGAAATCCGGTAGTCCGGCCGCTTCGGAGTGGCCGCCCATTTAGGCGAACGTCTGGCGGTCGGCAATACATGGTAAATGCTGAGTCACCAGAATACGGAGACATGCAGTGCGCGACCGTTCGACGGCTTGATACCAGCAGTTGCGTGGTAATGCCGGGACGTTGCTGAACGGTTGAATTTTGGCGGACTAAGAAGCTTGGCCGAGTCTCGCGGTATCCCGGACACAGGGGCGGCGCGGTGCCTGCGCGCGGCCGTCGACGGGGTCGCCCAACCTTACGTCGTCCCGCCGCCGGACCAGGTTTTGGTCCGGCGGCGGGTCATGAAGGCGGTGTTAGCAGCGTCAGGCGGTGGCGGCCTGCTTCGCGGATTCGGCGCCGCCGACGGTCTGCACCATCTCGAAGCCCTCGAATTGCGGGTGCCCGAGATAAAGCGGCTTGGTCGACGGGGCCCGGCTGTGCGCCTTGCGGAACTGCTCGGAGCGCGTCCAGGCCTCGAACTCGGCGCGCGAGCGCCAGACGGTGTGCGAGGCGTAGAGGACGTGATCCTCCTGCTCCGGCCCACGCAACAGGTGGAACTCGACGAAGCCCTCCATCTCGCCGAGATGGCTGTCACGCCCGAGCCAGACGGCCTCGAAGTCCTCGGTCGCATCCTTAACGACCTTGAAGCGATTCATCGCGATAAACATGCTGTTCTCCGTTGAGAGGCTGAATTTAGGCCCCGAAGCCGGTCCGGGCGAGCCCTGCTGCGGCGACGCGGCGCGCGCGAAGCACTGCGCAGACTTATCTGATCGACATTTCAGCAACAATGTTTCGAAGATACGTCGGGTTAAACCACAAGATGTATGCTTAGACTTGCGGAGCTTAACAACTTGGTGTCCAATTGCCGGACGGTCCATATTGTGTCGCAGTCGGGGTGTAGGCCGATTGCTATAGCGCTCACGGTCGACGCGAAATTTTGTTCGGCAAACGGGAGCAAGTGACAATAAGGGCTTAGAGCCGTTGCCGTTTGCAATGCATTCGGTTGCTGCTCTAGCGTGCGACACCGCACGTTAGGTATAGGCGCGTTATGAGATCGAGGGTCGGACGGTGAAGCGGCGCGATGGCGAGGCGGGAACACCGGATCCGCAAGGGGACGCTGTTCAAAGCGCGGACAAGGACGTGACCAGTCAGATCATGCCGAAGCAGACCACCGACGTCGATCGACTGGTCGGTATTCGCATCACCGCGTTGCGGAAGGCCCGCGGCCTCAGCCAGACCGCGCTCGGCAACGCCGTCGGCGTCACGTTCCAGCAGGTCCAGAAATACGAGAAGGGCCAGAACCGGGTCGGTGCGGGCCGGCTGCGCGAGATCGCGCGCCTGCTCGAGGTGCCGGTGTCGGCCTTCTTCGAGGAGAGCGAGCCCCGCGAGAACGCCCAGGAGGACGTGTTCGGCTTCCTCAGCGCCCACGGGGCGATCGAGCTGCTGCGCGCCTACGCGTTGATCGAGGACGAGCAGATGCGCCGCGACGTCCTCGCGCTGGTCCGGAGCGCCGCGCGGCTGGCGCAGGCCCGCACCGCACCGCACCGCCCTCAGCCGATCCGGTCTGAACGGTTTCCACCGGGGCGGTTCCGCACGCGCGGCGTGATCGAATGGATCGCGTTTCGGCCCCGCCGATCCGGCACCCGCACGCCGATCGACGCTCAGACCTCCTCGGCCGCGATCAGGTGGAAGAAGCTTCCGCCCGCTAGGCCGACCCGATGCCCGGCCAAGCCCTGATCCGTGCCTTCCGCATCGGTGACGCGGGCGAGGGCATCCGCCTCCGCGGCGGACGGTGACAGCTCGCTGGCATAGTGGAACTCGTGGCCCACGACCCGGGTGCCCCGGCGGCCCAGCGGACCGTCGCTGCTGAGGCGGGCGACGCGATAGCCGAGATGCAGCTTGCGCTTGCGGTACGAGGTGGCGACCGGCAGCAGCCCCGCCATGGCGTGGGTGGTGCCATCCGCATCCTCGAGTGTCCGACCCAACACCATGTAGCCGCCGCACTCCCCGTGGACCGGCCGTGTCGTCGCGAAGGCGCGCAGGCCGTCGAGGAAGCGGGTCGCGGCAGCGAGTTGCCCGGCATGCAGCTCCGGATATCCCCCCGGCAGCCAGCAGGTGTCGCACGAATCCGGCGGTGCTTCGTCGGAAAGGGGCGAGAACGGGACGATCTCGGCCCCGGCCAGCCGCCATCCGACTTCGAGGTGCGGGTAGAGGAAGCTGAACGCCGCGTCCCGGGCCACCGCGATCCGCTGCCCGGGTGGTTGCGGCAGCACGCCGACCGACGACGGAGCGCTGCCGCCGGCGCAGGCGATCACGGCATCGAGGTCGATACCCGCTTCCGCCAGGTCGGCGAGGCGGTCGAGCCGCGCCTCCAGGTCGGCGGTCTCGCCCGCCTGGACGAGGCCGAGATGGCGCTCGGGCAAGACCAGCTCGGCATCGCGCATCAGGGCGCCGAGCACCGGGAGGCCGGCACGTTCCATGCCGGCCTCGACCAGCCGGCGGTGGCGGGCGCTCGCGACCTTGTTGAGGATCACCCCGGCGATCCGGATCCGCGGGTCGTAGAGCGTACAGCCGAGCGCCACGGCGGCGGCCGATTGCGCAGCGCCGGAGACGTCGATCACCAGCACCACGGGCCAGCCGTAGCGGGCCGCGATGTCGGCGTTCGCCCCGGTCCGGTTCTCCGCGGCCCGGACGCCGTCGAACAGGCCCATCGAGCCCTCGGCGACCACGATGTCGGCCTGCGCCGCCGTCTCGCCCGCCAGCGCGTCGAGGAGCCCGGGCGCCATGGCGAAGCTGTCGAGGTTGAAGCTCGGCTGGCCGGTCGCCGCCCGGTGGAAGGCGGGGTCGATGTAGTCCGGCCCGCATTTGGCGCCGCGCACCCGCAGGCCCCGCCGGGTCAGCGCCCGCATCAGCGCGAGGGTGACGGTGGTCTTGCCCGAGCTCGAGCGCGGGGCCGCGACCAGCAGTCCGGGGGCGCTCATGCCGCGCCTCCCACGGTACCGCCCGGTCTGTAGCGTCGGTCGTAGTCGGGGGCGTAGAGCGCGCTCTCCCGGAAGTCGGCCGCGCCGAGTGCCGGCCCGACGAGGATCAGGGCGGTGCGTTCAAGACCGGCCTCCGCCACGAGGGCGGGGAGCCCGGCGAGGTCGCCGACCAGCGCCCGCTCGTCCGGCCAGGAAGCGCGGAACACCGCCGCCGCCGGGCAGGATGCGCCGTAGAATGGAATCAACTCGGCCGCGACTTTCTCCATCACGTGGATCGAGAGATGCACTGCCAGCGTCGCCCCGGTCGCCGCGAAGGCGGCCAGCGTCTCGCGCTCCGGCATCGCGCTCGCCCGGCCCGAGGTGCGGGTCAGCACGACCGATTGCGAGACGCCCGGCACCGTCAGCTCCCGGCGCAGCATCGCGGCTGCGGCCGCGAAGGCCGGGACGCCCGGCGTCACCGTGTAGGCGATGCCGAGTCGATCGAGCCGGCGCATCTGCTCGGCGAGCGCGCTCCAGATCGAGAGGTCGCCCGAATGCAGCCGCGCCACGTCGTGCCCGTTCGCCTCCGCGGTCTCGATCTCGGCCATGATCGCGTCGAGATCGAGGGGTGCGGTGTCGACGATGCGGGCGCCCGGCGGGCACCAGCCCAAGATCTCGGGCGCCACCAGCGATCCAGCGTAGAGGCAGACCGGGCAGGCCGCGATGCGATCGCGCCCGCGCACCGTGATCAGGTCGGCGGCGCCCGGTCCGGCGCCGATGAAGTGGACGGTCATGGGTGCCGAGCGGTGTTGTGCGGGATCGCGAGGGCGCAGGTTGCGCCGGCGCTGGCGATGCGGGGAAGGGCGAGGCGGCTCTCGGGACCCGCCGCCGCCAGGGCGGCCGCCTCGGCCAGCGAGCCGACGCCGCGCAAGCGTTCGATCCGGGCCGAGCGCGTGACCACTTCCGGGTCGCAGGCTTCCAGGGCCGCGGCCTCGATGGGCAGAGGGGAGAGGCCGAACGCCGCCGCCGCCGTGCAGATGGACGGGTCCGCAGCCCTGTCGGACGCCGTGGCGACGGCCGTCAGATCGGTCCGGGCGGCACCGACGGCACCGAGGGCGCGGGTAATCAGCGCGGCGATTTCGTCGGCGCCTGTGCCGCGCCGGAACCCGATCCCGGCTACGAGCGGGTCGGTCATGGCTTGGTCCACGCCCATTGGGTCACCGGCATCGCGGGCCGCCAGCCATGCATCCCCCCGACCGGGCTCGCCCGATCGACCGAGAACCGCCGCAGGCTTCCGCCATGCTGGGCGAAGGCCGCAAGCAGCGCCGCCTCGCCCTGGAGCGTAACCGCGTTGGCCACGCAGCGCCCGCCCGGCCGTAGAGACGCGAGCGTATCTGCCAGAACCCCGGCCTCGGAAACGCCGCCGCCGATGAAGATCGCGTCCGGGGCGGCCAAGCCCGCGAGGGCTGCCGGGGCCGCGCCGGTGACCACCGACAGGTCCGGAACCCCGAGGGCCTGAGCATTCCGGAGAATCCGCTGGGCCCGGTCCGGCCGAGCCTCGATGGCGGTGGCGCGCAGGCTCGGATGGCGCAGCATCCACTCGATCGCGATGGATCCCGCCCCGGCCCCGACATCCCAGAGATGCTGGCCCGGATGCGGGCGCAGGGCCGCCAGCGTCAACGCCCGGATCTCGGCCTTGGTCAGCTGCCCGTCATTCTCGAACAGCCCGTCGTCGAGGCCGGGCGCCAGCGGCAGGGCCT
The DNA here is from genome assembly GCF_022179445.1 of Methylobacterium mesophilicum. Taxonomy (GTDB): domain Bacteria; phylum Pseudomonadota; class Alphaproteobacteria; order Rhizobiales; family Beijerinckiaceae; genus Methylobacterium; species Methylobacterium mesophilicum. Next base: position 72,189 of record NZ_BPQU01000001.1, read on the forward strand.
GTCCCGCGCCGGCGACCGCGATGGCCACGGTGTTGAGCGGGTCGATCGTTTCGAGGTCGAAGCCATCGGCCCGGCCGGAGCGGACCCGCTCGCGCGGGCCGCCCATCGCCTCCAACACAGTGATGATCGAGGCGCCGAAGCCGCGCTCGGCGAGCAGCGTCGCCAGCGCGGACGGCGTGCTGCCGTCCCAGGACAGGACCAGGAGGCGGGCGCCGGGCTGGATGTGCGGCACGATCCGGGCCAGCGCCCGCCCGTGCAGCGTCACGAGACCACATTCGGCCAGCGGCCAACCGAGCCGCACGCAGGCGAGGCTGAAGGCCGAGGGCTGAGGGAAGGTACGAATCTCGGCGGGCGGCACCAGCCGGGCGATCTCGGCGCCGATGCCGTAATGGAATGGGTCGCCGGTGGCGAGGATGCAGGTCGGCCGCCCGCGCCGGGCCAAAATCTCCGGGTAGGCGTCGTGGATCGGTCTCGGCCAGGTCCGGGTCTCGGCGTCGAGGGGGGCGGCGAGGGCGAGGTGGCGGCGGCCTCCGTAGACGACCTGTGCGCCATCGAGCGCGGCAGCGGCCGCCGGCGCGAGGCCCGAGCGTCCATCCTCGCCGATGCCGACGATCGATAGCCAGCGGTGGCTCGACAGGGGATCAGCGCTCATGGACAAGACCCCCATGAACCGCGGCGCGATGCGAATCCTGATCCTCGGCGGCACCGGGGAGGCCAGCGCCCTGGCCCGGGCCCTGGCCGGACGGGGCGAGTACGCCGTGATGCTGTCGCTGGCCGGCCGGACCGCGGCCCCGAAGGCCGAGCCGGTGCCGACCCGGATCGGCGGGTTCGGCGGCGCCGCGGGTCTCGGCGACTATCTGCGTGCGGAGGGTATCGATCGCCTGATCGACGCGACGCACCCGTTCGCAGCGACCATCTCGGCCAACGCCGCCGCCGCCGCGGAGACTGCGGGGGTGCCGCTGCTGGCGATCCGCCGGCCGGGGTGGCGCCGCGCGGCCGGCGACCTCTGGACCGAGGTGGCGACCATGGAGCAGGCGGTCGCAGCCCTGGGGCAGGCGCCCCGGCGCGTGTTCCTGACGATCGGCCGCCAGGAGGCCGGCGCCTTCGCGGTGGCGCCGCAGCACAGCTATCTGGCCCGGAGCGTCGAGCCGCTCGGGTCGGTTCTGCCAGTTCCGGACCTCACCGCCATCGAGGCGCGGGGCCCGTTCGACGCGGCGGCCGAGGCCGCGCTGATGCACGCCACCGGCACCGAGATCCTGGTCAGCAAGAATTCCGGCGGTGCGGCGACCTACGGCAAGATCGCCGCGGCGCGCAGCCTCGCGATCCCGGTGGTCATGGTGCGCCGGCCGGAGAAGCCCGACGTACCGAGCGTCGCCGACGCCGCGGGCGCTCTGTGCTGGCTCGAGACCGGCGTTCATGCCGTGCCCGCGACCTTGCGCGAGGTGTAGACGAACGGCACGCCGCCGGACCGTGGGATCAGCCGCGTGGTGGAGGCGCCGAGGATCACCATCGTGGCCATGTCGGCCGGTACGGCATGCGCTTCGGCGAGCGTCGAGACCCGGATCGCTTCGTCCGGCCGGCTGATCGCGCGGGCGAACATCACCGGCGTTTCGGGCGCCCGGATCCCGGCGGCGAGATCGAGGGCGGCGCCGAGCTGCCAGGGCCGGGCCGCCGAGATCGGGTTGTAGAGCGCGATCACGAAGTCGGCCCGCAGCACCGCGTCCAGCCGGGCCGTCACCACCGGCCAGGGCTTCAGGTTGTCCGAGAGCGACAGGGCGCAGAAGTCGCCGCCGAGCGGCGCGCCGAGCCGGGCGGCGGCGGCCAACATCGCGGTGATCCCCGGCTCCACCGTGATGGTCAGGTCCCGCCAGCCGGGCTCGCCGTACTCCACCGCCTCGAAGACGGCCGAGGCCATGGCGAAGACGCCCGGATCGCCGCCGGACACCACCGCCACCCGCCGGCCGGAGGCGGCGAGCTGCAGGGCATGGCGGGCGCGGTCGACCTCGACGCGGTTGTCGCTGGCGTGACGCACCAGGTCCGGCCGCTCGGGCACGCGCGCCACGTAGGGGAAGTAGCCGATCAGGTCCTGCGCGGCGTCGAGGGCCCGGCGTGCGGACTCTGTCAGCAACCCGGGATCCCCGGGGCCGAGGCCGACCACCGTGACGCTGCCGCTCACACCCTGGTTCAACGTGCGTCTGCCTGCGATGTCAGCACCAGGGCGGCGAAGCCCTGCTCACCAAGGAGCTTGACGGGCCGTTTATCGAAGGACGCGAAAGCCTCGCTTCCCAACCACCGCCCCTCGAAGGTGATAACTCCGTCGGCGAAGTCACCGCCGGCTTCGAGAAGCGTCAGACCCGCCTCGACCCCCGGTCGGTTCGCTACCACGTTGTCGGCCTCGATCAGGCCGCGGATCGCAGTCGCGATCTCAGCACGTGGCATCGCGTATCGGCTGCGGAGAACCCGAACCAGTTCGCACAGCGTGTGAAGGCTGATCGCGACCTGGCTGGCCCGTTCCATTAGGTCCAACGCAGCGCGCGCCTGCGCTTCATCGTCGTCCACGACCAGGCGCAGCAGAACGTTTGTATCAGGCGTGAGCTTCACGGCCGGTCCAGACCGGCCATAGCGGCGGCCGCCCCCGCCTCGGCGATGGCCTCGTCGATCTCCTCGATCGAGCAACGCGCGCCGTTACCCTTGCCCTTGAGGATCCCGTGAAGCTGCCGCCAGGAGCCGCGCGGCCGATCGGCCTTCAGTTCGGCCCGGCCATCGGGCAGCAGCTCCAGCCTGATCTTGTCGCCGGGCTGAATTCCGAGATGCTTCAGGATGTCCTTCCGGAACGTGACCGGACCCTGGTCGGTCACCGTCAAGGTCGTCATGATGCATCCTCCAACCTACAAAGTGTAAGGCTGCGCTGCATGACTGGCCAGAGCCGCGGATCGTGTCCGGCTCTCACGGCCGACGCCCCTCGCCGGGCAGGAGGACCATCGAAAAGTAGGGCGCGTCGTCGTCGGCCTTGTCTGCGAGCATCACCACGCGCTCGCCCGCCATGGTGCCGCGCTCGACATAGACGGCCCGGCCCAGCAGCCCGGCGGCGGTGAGCGCCGCGCGCACCTTTGGCAAATGCCGACCGAGTTTCATCACCACGGCGGCGTCTGTGCCGCGCAGGCGCTCGGTGAGCGCGTCCAGCGGCAGTGTGGCCGGCAGGACCGTGAGGATGTCGTCGCCCCAGGTGATCGGCGTGCCGGCCCGGGTCCAGCAGCCTGACATGCCGGTGACGCCCGGCACCACCTCCACGGGGAAGCGGTCCTTGAGGCGCCGCCACAGGTGCATGAACGAGCCGTAGAAGAACGGGTCGCCCTCCGACAGGATCGCCACGTCGCGCCCGGCGCCGAGATGGTCGGCGAGTTGGCCGGCCGCGTCGTCGTAGAAGGCGGCCAGCGCCGCCACGTAATCCGGATGCTCCGGGTGGATCTCGGTGGTGTAGGGATAGGCCAGCGGCATCTCCCGGGCGGGGTCGCGCAGGATCGCGTCCGCGATGGTACGGGCGTTGCCACGCCGGCCGCGCTTGCAGAAATGCACCAGCACGGGCGCGCGCATCAGGATGCGCTGCGCCTTCACGGTGAGCAGTTCCGGGTCGCCCGGGCCCATGCCGACCCCGTAGAGGGTGCCGGTCACGGCCGTTGCGGGAATCTCCTCGACGGGGGCTTCGACGCGCTCGAACCCGTCCATCACTCGACCTCGCTGGCGAGTGCGTTGACCGCCGCCGCGGTCATGGCGCTGCCGCCACGCCGGCCGTGGACGACCACGAACGGGACGCGTCCGTCCCGGGCCAGAGCGTCCTTCGATTCGGCGGCGCCGACGAAGCCCACCGGGATGCCGATCACGGCGGCCGGTGGCGGCACGCCGGCGTCCAGCAGCTCGAGCAGGCGGAACAGCGCGGTGGGCGCATTGCCGACCGCGACGATGCTGCCCGGCAGGTGCTCCCGCCACAGCTCCATGGCGGCGGCCGAGCGGGTGGTGCCCAGGCTCGCGGCGAGATCCGGCACCCGCGGATCGCCCAGCGTGCAGATCACCGCGTTCTTGGCAGGCAGCCGTGCCCGGGTGACGCCGTCGGCGACCATCCGGACATCGCACAGGATCGGGGCTCCGGCCTGGAGCGCCGCGACCCCGGCCTCGGCGAACCCATCCGACATCTCAACGTCCACGGGGAGGTCGGTCATGCCGCAGGCATGGATCATCCGGACGACGACGCGCTCGGCCGCTCCCGACCAGCGCGCGAGGTCGGCCTCGGCCCGGATCATCGCGAAGGAGCGCGCGTAGATCGCCGCACCGTCGCGGATATAGTCGTAGCGGGAGGCCGTCTCCGGCTCCGAACCTGCCTGGCGCAGGGCATTCTGGCTCGCGCTCATGCCGGTCTCTCGTTCCTCCCGAAATCCGTCACGGTGTTCCCCGGCGCGAAGGCGGCGGCGAGCCCGACGGTCTTGGCCCTTCCTAACCGCTCCAGCACCGCCTCGATAGGGAGGTGCATCGCCGGCTCATCGCCGGGCGCGCCGCCGATGACGGTGCCGTAGAGGCCACCTCTTCCGACGAGGGTCAGGTCGGCGGGGCCGGGCCGGGCGCAGCCCTTGGCGCAGCCGGAGACGTGGGCCGCGCGCCCCTCCAGGCCGAGGGGCGCGAACATCGTCGCGAGACGCGCGGCATCCACGAGCGTCGGCGTCGATCCGGAGGCGCAGGCCGGCGCGCCCGTACAGGCGGCGACGCTGCGCCGCGGATCATCGGGGGCGATGATGAAGTTGCGGGCCAGAGCCGTCAGATCTGCGGCGGACGGATCCTGAAGCGGCAGCAACACGAAGCCGCGGGCCGGGGACAGGCGGATCTCCTCGGCGCCGAGGCGGGCGGCAAGGCCCACGAGTTGGTCGAGGGCATCGGCCGTGCAGCGACCGAACGGCGCATCCACCGTGAGGATGCGCTGCCTTGGCGCCAACCATTCGACACCGACCCGCGGCGAGAAGGGCACTGCCCATCGGGAGACGCCACGGTGCCCCCCCTCCCGCACGGGAGAGGGCACCTGCGTCTGGATTTCGACCCGAACGGCATTGTCCAGTGCGCTGAAGTCATCGGGCGACAGATCGCGCATTCGCCGCAATCCGGTCCGGGCGAAGGCCTGCAGCAGTGCCGCTATCGCGGCCGGCGCCTCCTCCGCAGCGCAGGTGGCGAGATCGTGAAAGCCCTGACCTCCGGCGACCGCGATCCCGATGTCCCCGGATATATGTGAGAACAGGTACGCGTCGGCCTCCGGCAGCTCCGCACCCAGGCGCCCTTCGACCACCACCAGCGTCTTGGCCGGCAGCCCCGGCACGGCGAGCCCCGCCGCCTCCACCGCACGCGCGAGGGCCGGCACATCGAACGTTTCGGTCGGATCGCGGCCGGCGAGGGGGCTTGTCAGCGTCAGCCGCTGCGGGCCGCCATCGCTACGCGCGTCGCCGAGCCCGGCGGCTTCCAGTAGCCGGGCGAGCGGCGTGCGCGTCGCGTCGGAGACGCCGCGGATCTGGAGGTTGGCCCGGGCGGTGAGGTCGAGATGGCCGTTGCCGAAGCGGCGCGCGCCCTCGGCGACGGCGTGCGCTTGCGCCAAGGTCAGGATCCCGAGGGGGGGATGCACCCGGGCGAGCAGGCCGTCGCCGGTGGGCATCGGGCGGCTGAGCCCCGGGCACCAGCCCCGGCGCGCCGGAGCCTCGGGGAGCACCCGGCGATGGGTGGAGACAGTCATTCGGCCGCCTCCGGCATCAGCGCGTCGGCCGGCAGCGCGTTGCGCCGGCTGTGCCACAGGCCACGGTCGCGGGCCTCGTCGAACCGCTCCAGGATCGCTCGGGTCGCGGCCGGGTTGGCGGCGCGCAGGCGGTCGAACACGTCGGGATCGGCGATCCAGGCCGCGTAGAGGCGGTCGAAGCCGGCATCGGTCACGGCGTCGCTCGCCGCGGCCAGCACGAACACGGCGTCGAGGCCCTGAGCCAATTCCTGCGCGCCGCGGTAGCCGTGGCGGAGCTGGCCCGCGATCCAGCGGGCGTCCGCCAGGCGCCCGCCGATCAGCCGGGCGGCATCCTCCCGGGCGGTGCGGGCCTTCGGACGCTCGGGAACGGAGACGTCGAGGCTGTACAAGGTGGGGCTGGCGCCCTGGAGCGTGGCGGCGGCGGCGAACCCGCCCATCGCGTCCACCGCGGCGTCGCCGTCGAACAGGTCGCGTTCGGCCACGTCGAAGGCGTGAAGATAGGCGTCCGCCGCCGCGACCCGGGCGCCGAATTCCGCGTCCGGCCCCTCGCGGTCGCCGTAGGCGTGGCTGCTGGCTGCGAGGTAAGCCCGTCCAAGATCGGCCCGGACGTCCCACGCGCCGTCGAGGGCGGTGGCGGCCGTGGCGGCGCCGTAGCGACCCGGTGCCGCGCCGTAGACCCGGGCGGTCGTCTCACCACGGCGGCGCGCTGCAGCCAGGGGATTCTCGAAATCCTCCTCGTCCCGTTCGGCCACTGCGCGGGCGGCACGGTCGAGCAGCGCCAGCGTATCCGGGAAGGTGTCGCGGAAGGCGCCGGAGACGCGCACCGTCACGTCGATGCGCGGCCGGTCGAGCATCGCCAGCGGCAGCACCTCGAAGCCGGTGACCCGTGTGCTGGCGTGGTCCCAGACCGGCCGGACGCCCATCAGCGCCAGGGCGTGGGCGACGTCCTCGCCCCCGGTGCGCAGGGTCGGCGACGCCCAGAGATCCATGACGATCCGGGCCGGGTACTCGCCCTCGTCCTGGAGATAGCGGGTCACCACGGAGGCGGCGGCCTTCTCGCCCAGCAGGGCGGCGGCACGGCTCGGGATCGCCCGCGGGTCGAGCGTCGCGAGGTTGCGCCCGGTGGGCAGCACGTCGGCGCGGCCGCGGGACGGCGAGCCCGCGGGGCCCGGCGGCACGAAGCGGCCGTCCAGGGCCGCCAGAAGGCCCGCGCGCTCGCCGGCGGCGCTCGCCAGGACCGGCTCCGGAGCATTGTCGGGGGCACGGCCGAACACGTGCAGCCCGTCGCGGAACGTGGTCTCGCCGAGGTCACAGAGATGGGCGTCGAGGCGGGTGAGCGCTTCGTCCATGGGCGTGTCCGGCCCGATCCCGGCACCCGCCAGCAGTCCGGCGGCCTCCGCATCCTCCAGGATCGCGGTGGCGATCAGCCCGGCCCGGCGCGGATCGAGCACGTTGGCGGACGAATATTCCTCCACCAACTCGCGCAGGCGCGCGGCCTCCGGTGACAGGGCGTGCACCTCCGTATCGGGGGTGAGATGGCCGAGCGCGATCCCGCCCAGCCGGCGTTTGAGCGGCGCGGCCTCGCCCGGATCGTCCACGATGAACGGGTAAATGACTGGCAATCCGCCGACGCAGAGCGCCGGGAAGCAGCCGGGCGACAGTGCCACCGCCTTGCCGGGCAGCCACTCGGTGGTGCCGTGGGTCCCGAGCTGTACCAGCGCATCGAAATGCTGCCGGAGCCCGAGGTGGAACGCCAGGTAGGCGTGGGTCGGGACGCGCTCGGGATCGTGGTAGCCGGACTTGCGGTCGGGGTCGCGACCGCGGTCCGGCTGAAGGAAGAGCGCAAGTTTACCCGCACCAGCCGCAACAGCTTTGGCAGTCACATCGCGGCCCGCGGGTAACGCCACGTGCCCCCTCTCCCGTTCGGGAGAGGGTTGGGGTGAGGGATCAGGTCTTTCCGGACGAGGCGCATCCCTCACCCTGTCCCTCTCCCGCACCAGAGAGGGGACCCACGACTCCTCCGGTAAGGCGTGCGAAAGCTGCTTCTCTTCGAGGCTGCCCGGACCGCCGTGTGACGCTGGCCGACGTGCAGCGGCATCGACTGTGACCATCCGGAACCGGAAAAGATCATCGCGACACACCGGGTCGGCGGCCGGCTCGCCCCAGGCCGCGGTCAGCGCGTCACGCATTCCTGCCGGCAATCCGGCGAGCCAAGCGCCATAATCCGCCAGCGGGACCACGAAGCCGGTCTCGCCCTCGGTAAGCGCCTGCATCAGCACGGCTGGTTCGGGCGGCAGGCCGGTCGCGTAACCCGACCCGGCAAGATCGGAAAAAATCGCGCGGGCGCTCTCGGGGGTGTCGAGGCCGACCGCGAAGCCGGCCCGGCCGCCGCGGGCGGGATAGTCGGACAGCACGACGGCCACCCGTCGCTCGGCCCGGGGGAGGGCGGCGAGACGCAGCCAGCCCGCCGCCCGTTCGGCCAGGGCTTCGATGCCGGCCGGATACGGAACCGCCCGGCGCTCGGCGAAGCCGGCGACCTCGGCGGCTTCTTCCTTGAACGAGATCGAGAAACCGGAAAGCCGGCCATCGAATTCCGGCAGGGCGACCTGCATGGCGAGGTCGGCGGCGCCGAGGCCGCGGGCCGAAGCCTCCCAGGCCGCCTGGGGCGAGCCGACCGTGTAGGCCTGGAGCACCGGGCAATCGGCGCCATCGAGGACGAAGTCGATCCCGTCCTCCCGCGCCGAGAAGGCGGTGGCGGCGATCACCAGATCCGGCTTGCGGGCGCGCACGGCCTCGGCCACCGCCCGGGCCGCCTCCGGCTCCTTGAGGCTCGACACCGCCATCGGCAGCACGCCGATGCCGCGGGCGCGCAGCGACGCGACCAGGGTGACGAACGGCGCGGTATCGCCGCCCAGCACCGCGGAGCGGTAGACCAGCAGCAAGACCAGGGGTGCCGTGCCGGTCCGCACGTCGGCCAGCGGAACCGCCGTCTCGGCTGCCGCGATGGCGATGGTCAGAGGCAGCGCGCCGCAGCCGGGGCACCAGGGAAACCCTCGTGGCAGCGGCTGAGGCGGCTCGACCACGCCGCCCGCACCGATCCGGACGGCCAGCAGGCGCAGCATCCGCCGCAGGTTCTCCGGGCCGCCGGCGCGAAAATATCCGTCGAGCTGTTCGGCGAGGTCCGGATCGGTGGAGAAGCCGGCGAGCCGTGGGTCCGGCCGGTCGTCGCCCGGCAGCACCGCCAGCACGACGCCGTGCGCCCGTGCCGCGGCGGCACAGCGCTCGATGCCGTAGCGCCAGTAATCCAGCCCGCCGAGGCAGCGGATCACAACGAGCTTCGCGCGGGCGACGACGCGCTCGACGTAGAGGTCCACCGACATCGGGTGGCGGAGCTTGGCGAGCTTGGCGAGCCGCAGGCTCGGCAGCCCGGGCTCGCCGGCATGGGCCTGGCCGATGCCCGCGAGGTCGCTGTCGGTGAACGAGAGAACGACGAGGTCGCCGGGCTCCTGCCCGAGATCCACCGCCGCCTCGCCCTCGTCGAGGGAGACCGTATCGATGCGGACGAGATGCATGGCGCGCCTCCTAGGCCACGCCGGATCGGGCGTGCGCGCAGCGTCTCAACGAGGGAGCGCGCGCGATCGCGATCATCCCGCGAGCGCCGCGGCGACGGCGCCCTGGTCGAAGCCCTTCAGGCCGATCACCACAAGGCGCCCGTCCCGGTTCTCGCCCGCCCGCCAGGGCCGGTCGAAATGGTGAGCGACGCGCCGGCCGACGCCCTGCACCACGAGGCGCATGGCCTTGCCCTCGACCTCGGCGAAGCCCTTGATCCGCAGCACGCCCGCGGCCTCGGCGGCCTTCTCGACGCGGGCCGCGAGGTCGCCGGCGGTGACGGCTGGGCGGATCGGCAGGGCCACGGTCTCGAAGTCGTCGTGGTCGTGGTCCTCGCCGTCTCCGTGATGCGAGGGGCGGGCGTCGAGGTCGTCCTCGGCCGCGGCGCCGAGCCCGAGCAGCACCAGCGGGTCGATTGCGCCGTTCTCGGTCTCCACCACCTTCACGGCGCGGGGCAGCTGCGCCTCGACCTCGGCACGAACCCGGGCGCGGGTCTCGGCGTCGAGCAGGTCGGACTTGTTGAGCACGACGAGGTCGGCGCAGAGGAGCTGGTCTTCGAACACTTCTTCCAGCGGGTTGTCGTGATCGACCGCCGTGTCGGCGGCGCGCTGGGCGGCCAGAGCTTCGGGATCCTCCGCGAAGGCACCCGCCGCCACGGCCGGCCCGTCCACCACGGCGACGACGCCGTCAACGGTGACCCGCGAGCGGATCGCCGGCCACTGGAACGCCTGGACCAGCGGCTTCGGCAGGGCGAGGCCGGAGGTTTCGATCAGGATGTGCTCCGGCGGCTCAGCGCGACCGAGCAGGCTCTCGAGCGCCGGCACGAAGTCGTCGGCGACCGTGCAGCAGATGCAGCCGTTCGGCAGCTCGACGATGGAATCCTCGGTGCAGCCCTCGACGCCGCAGGCGGCCAGGAACGACTTGTCGAAGCCGACATCGCCGAACTCGTTGACCAGGATCGCCAGGCGGCGGCCCTTGGCGTTCTCGATGACGTGGCGGACCAGCGTCGTCTTGCCGGCCCCAAGGAAGCCGGTGACGATGGTGCAGGGAATCTTGGTCACGATGGTCATTCCGCAGCCTCCAAGGTGCCGGCCGGACGCGGGCGGGGATCGGGAAAGGGCGGGATGCGGGCGATCACGCCGGTCTTGAATGCGGCGGGGCGTTCCCGCCAGGGCACGATGCCGTCCGGCGTCGCCACGTAGGCCGCGAGTCCGTCCAGGATGGTGGTTGCCGACTCGGCCGGGTCCATGTCGCCGTAGACGTAGGTCCAGCGGTTCCCGGATGCGACCGCCACTGAACAGGGCCGCTTGCACACCGACAGGCACTCGACGCCCTCGATCCGCAACTGCCCGGCCGTGTTGCACGCGTGCAGGGCATCGAGCAGGCGCGTGCCGGCTCGGGGCCCGTCCGGATCGTCGCCCGGGCGGCGGCAGGTCGTGCAGACGTAGAGGACGGTCTCGGGGAGGACGGCCTCAGGCATGGGCCGTCCCGCGCGCGCTTCCGTGGCCGAGAGCCTGCCAGGCCCAGCCGAAGCCGAGGCCGATCAGCATCCAGAAGACGAAGCTGATCGCCAGCGAACGCGCCGCGAACTGCGCCGCGAGCGCTGCGGGAAGCTCCGAGGACACCTCCGAAGCCAGCGGCGCGCCGGCGACGTGCGGTGCCACGATCAGCACGAGCCCGCCCAGGATCGCGATCAGTGAGCGCCGGATCGTGATCAGGTACAAGCCCATCCCGGTGGCGGCGGCGGTCATGACCCACCACGCCTGTCGGGCGGCGAGCGGTGCCGCCTCGCTGCCCGGCAATTCCGGCGGCAATCCCAGGCCCGGGGCCAGGGCGACGCTGGCAAAGCCCGCGATCGCGAACGCCACACCGACCTGACGCGTCGGCTCACGGCCGCAGGCCAGGATCGCCGCGCCGAGCAGGAGGGCATAGCCGACCCCGCCCATGAGCGTTGCCAGAGCCGTGAAGGCCATCCGGGGCAGGCCCTCAGCGGGCTGCCACTCGGGCGCGGCGTCGGGGGTAGCGTGATCGTGCCCGGCATGCGCCAGCACGACCGGAAGGCCCCGGTCGGCCTGATGCGTCTGCTTGGTCTCGTAGCGCTCGGCCGCCACGATCAGCGGTGAGGTCAGCGTCAACTCGAGGCCCGTCACGACGACGGCCGCGAGGAAGCCGGCGGCCAGGGCCGCCGACAGAAGCCGGATGATCATCCCTGCGCCAGGGGCGTCAGTGACAGGGGAAGTTCTGGGTGTGCCGAAAATCGTGCGCGGCGTTGTGCAGCGCGATCGCCGGCGAGAAGCCCGCCATGAACAGCAGGCCGAGGCCCAGGAAGGCCGCGAGCGCGACGGCGACCGGGCGCTCTCCGGCGCGGGTGCCGGTGGCGACGGGGGCGAGGGTCGAGGTGGTCATCAACATGTCTCCAGCCGCCCCACCGGCGGCATTGCGGGATCTCGTCGTGACGGCAGGTCTCCTGGCTCGCGGCTCGGCGCGCCTGCCGCCTTCCCGGATCGCTCCGGTGGCCTACTGGCAGACGCTCGCCGCTCACAGTTGCGGGGGCAGCCGCGGATTCGAGGTTCGCACCCCTCACCGCATTCCCTTTTCACCCAGTCACCGGGGCACCGTCACGCCATCGTTGTAGACGCATGAAAGCTCTCGCACAACGGACGCGAAGCGGAATCGTTTCCGACTCTTGGGGTACGGCGCGGATATGCGGGTCGGGCGGTCACCGGGCGCGTCGAAACGCGTCCGGGCGCGAGTCGCCGACGCGCGCTTCCGCCGTCGCAGCTTGGCCGTCAGCACCGGCGCCGTGTAACGGCCGGCGTGGACGATCCCGGTCCGTATCCGATTCTCGAACCCGTGAGCGTTGATGTCGATGCGTACCTTGTCGCTGGCCCTCGCCATCCTGGCGGCGGCGTCCCTTCCGGTCCGGGCCGACGACCGCGCCGCCGCGCTCGTCGCCGGGGGGCTTGTCGTGGGGAAGACCGACAGGATCGCCCTGGCCGCGGAGGAGCTGTACCTTTCGGAGCAGGCCGTGCGGATCGACTATCGGTTCCGGAACCAGACCGATGCCGACATCGAGACCACGATCACGTTCCCGATGCCCGACATCACCGGCGACTCCGAGATGCTGGTCTCGATTCCCGATCCGGCCCACGACAACTTCCTGAAGCTCCAGGCCGCGGTCGATGGCGAGCCGGTCGAAGCGCAGGTCGAGCAGCGGGCCTTCCTGATGCGGAGCGCCACACCGCCCGTGGAGATCACCGCCGAGCTCAAGGCACTGGGGATCCCGCTCGTGCCGACCACCGCGGCGACGGAAGCGGCCCTGCGCCGGCTCGGCGAGCGCCAGCGCCGCGACCTGATCGCTGCCGGGATCCTGGAGCGGCAGGAGCACAAGGACGGGACGATCGCGGACGCCCCGCTCTGGACGCTGAAATCGAAGTTCTGGCGCCGGCAGGTCTTCCCGGCCGGGCGCGAGATCGCGATCCGCCAGAGCTACGTTCCGAGCCTCGGGGGTCTCGCGAGCCTGTCCTACGGCGCGCCGACCCTCGACCCGGCGCAGAAGGCGCACTACGCGATCCGATATTGCACGGACCCGACCTTCGAGCGGGTGGCCCAGGCCCTGTACCGGCGGGCGAGTGCCGACGGCAGCCGGGCGTTCCAGGCCTACGAGCGATCCCTCTCCCACGTGATCACCTCCGGGGGCGACTGGGCCGGCCCGATCGGCGTGTTCAAGCTGGTCGTGGACAAGGGCGATCCCGCGACCCTGGTCTCGTTCTGCGGTGCCGAGGTGAAGAAGACCGGCCCGACGACCTTCGAGATGATCGCGAGGGACTACGTTCCGAAGCGGGATATCGATATCCTGCTGCTCAAGACCAGGTCGGGCGGATGAGACGGTCGGGCGGTCTCGAGCGCTCGCCGCCGAAGTGGATACCGGTTCGGCGTAAGCGAGCGCGTTGTATCGAAAACTGAGAGCCGTTCCCGATTGCCCCCCGATCGGGAGCGGCCCTCACGGCGCGCCCATGGGCTTGACGGGCCGGGTTCGATACGGGCACCGCCGGGCGCGCTTTCCGGCCGCGTCCTCCGCGTCCGGTCCAGACCGCTTCGGAGACACGATGGCCCCGGCAGACGCCCCGACACCCGCCCTCGTCGATCTCGCCGCCGGCCGCGCCCCGCAGAGCGTCGTCGAGGCGGATGGGACCTGGCTGGAGCTCGACCTCGGCGGCCGCTTCCCGGTCCAGTCCGTCGTCGTGATCCCGGGCGGGGAGGGCGGTTCGGCCGCTAAGGGCGCCATCCTGTTCTCGCAGGACGGCGCACCCTGGTCCGAACCCGGTATCGCGTCCCGTCAGGTCGAGTCGGGTGTCGGCACTGCCGTCATCGAGGCGGACGAGCGCGCCTGGACACGCTCCGTGCGCGTCGCGATTCCGGCCGCGATGCCGAACGCCACGGTCCGGGTCATGTGCGAGGAGGCCGCGTTCGACCTGATCGCCCTGCGGGCCATGCTGGGCCTCGACGTGACGCTCCTGAACGAGAAGCCCGGCGCCAACGCCTTCACCGCCTACACCCTGGAGAGCAGTCCGGGCCGCACGAGCCGCGCCCTGGTGGGCGTGGCGGTGTACCAGAACGGCGCCTTCGGCAATTGCCTGATCCAGTACATCATCGCGCTGTCCGTCGCGAAGGCGCTGAACCTGAAATACGTGGCGGTTCCGAAGTTCGACCGCAGCAAGGTCATCTTCCTGACCGAGCGTCTGACCTGTGACGGCATCACCTTCCTGCCGCCGGACGAGCCGCTGCCGGCCGATGGGTATTTCCTGTCCGGCCTGTTCTTCGATCCGACGCAGTTCCAGCGGCAGGTGAGCCTCGACGCGCCGCCGGATTCGCGGGCGATCATCCAGGGGATGATCCGCCCTCTGTTCAACGGCTTGCCGGCGACGTTCCCGCCCAAGCCTGACGACCTGCTCCTGATCCACATCCGCTCGGGCGACATCTTCAGCACCTGGGTCGACCCGCATTATCCCCAGCCGCCCTTCGCGTTCTACCGCATGGTGATCGACCGGCTGCTCGGCGAGGGCCGCATCCGTTCGGTCAAGCTGGTCTTCGAGAACCGGCTGAACCCGGTGATCGCCGAGGTCGAGGCCTACGCGCGGGGGCTCGGATTGCCGGTGGAGACGCAGAGCGAGTCGCTGATCGCCGACGTCACGGCCCTGGTGAACGGCCGCTACCTCGTGTTCGGCCTGGGGACCTTCGGCCCGGCGATCTGCCACCTGTCCGAGCGGGTCGAGCAGGTCTTCTACTTCGCGTCCAACTGGCCGCAGATCTTCCGGGGCATCCCGTCGATTGACCGGGTGGTCGAGGTCCGGGATTTGGAGGAGCGCTACATCAAGGTCGGCGATTGGCAGAACACCGACACGCAGCGCCGGATGATGATCGAGTACCCGGCCGAGGCGCTGGCCTTCGACGACGCTGCCTGAGGATCAGGGCTTGTCCTCACGGTGCTCGACGGGGTCCGCGATCGCCCCGCGCGCCTGTACGGCATCCCGGTACAGGCGCTCGACGTCCCGCTTGAACGCGGCCCGGGACTCGTCCCGCGAGTAGAACATGTGGCCGCCGGGGTAGACCGCGAGGCTGACCCGCCCGGCGCCGTAGGCCGGCACCTGCGCGAGCAGGAGCTTCGAGGCGTAGTAGGGCGTCACGAGATCGGTGAAGCCGTGGGCGACGAGCACCCGGAGCCGGCCGTCCAGCGCCAGCACGCCCTTCAGGTTTGACAGCGCCTCCGGGGCCTGCCGGCCCGAGCCCCACGTCCAGCCGCGGTTCACGGCATTGTTCAGCAACTCGTAGCGCATGTTCGGCACCGGCCATTTCAACGTGCGCGCGTAGAGGTCGAGCATCGCGCTGGTCAGCGGCGCCTGGAGTGCGGTGAGCTGGGGGTCCTTGAAGCCCGATTGCGCTGCGTCCGGATTCGGATCCCAACCGGTGATGCCGGTGTCGTAGGCGCTGGTGACGCGCTGCTCCGCCCGGTCGAACTCGCGCTGGACGCTGCGGGTGGACAGGCGCGCCGCCTGCGCTTTCACGAAGGCTGCATCGAACCCGGTAAAGGCCGCGACCTTGTCGGTCATGCGGGCGACGGCGGCCTTGTCGCCGGGGCCCTTGAGCAGGTCGGCGAGGTAGGGGCCCGCCGCGTAGGCCTCGGCGTCGCCGAGCAGAGCCGGGCTCGGCACGGTGCCGGCCCGTTCGAGGGCGCCGGCCGCCAGGGACGGCAGCTTCAGCACGTAGCCCCAGGGATTGGCCCGCGGGGTCTCGAGCCAGCCGAAATCCAGCACCGGCGACAGCAGCACCAGGCCGGACAGGCCGACCCCAATGTCCTCCTGCAGCTTCTCGGTGATCAGCGGCCCGCGGAAGCCGCCGTAGCTCTCGCCGACGAAGAATTTCGGGCTCGCCATGCGGTCGTTGACCCGCAGGTAGCGGGCGATGACGGCCGCGAGCGTGGCGGCGTCGCTGTCGATGCTCCAGTAGCTCTTGCCGTTCCCGTCCGCCGCCCGGCTGTAGCCGGTGCCGACCGGATCAATGAAGACGAGGTCGGTGAAGTCGAGCCAGGTGCCATCATTGGGCGTCAGCGCCACCGGTTGCGACGGGCTGATGCTGGCGCCGCCGGTGGGCAGGCGCCACGGACCGATCGCCCCGATATTCAGGTAGGCGGACGCCGCCCCCGGACCGCCGTTGACCGCGAAGGTGACGGGGCGCTCGCGCCCGGACTGCGGGGCCATCGTGTAGGCGACGTAGGCCACCTCGGCCTGAAGCTTCCCGGCCTCGTCGACGAGCGGCAGGCTGCCGGCCGTGGCGGTAAAGTCGAGGGTCCGTCCATCGGGGAGCGTCACGCTCTGGCGGGTGGTCGAGTCCGGCGGCAGGCGTCGGCCCTCCGGCCCGCGCGGCGCCGGCTTGGCCTCCGCTTGCGAGCCGGGATGGTGTGCGTCCTGCGCGTGGAGCGGTAGCGGCGCCGCCAGGGTCAGGACGAGCGCGGCATGCGCGAGACGCTTGCGGAGGAGCACGGTCAAGCCTTCTTGTTCCAGCGGCCCGAATCGTCCTGCTGCCAGTAGGCGACGGTGTGGCCCGCCTCCTTGGCCTGGCGCCACTGCTCGCGGGCGCGCAGCAGGGCGTCCTGGTCGGTCCCGTCGAACAGGATGCAGATCCGCTCGTAGCTCTGTGCGTCCGGCGGCAGGTCGGCGCCCTCCACCAGGAATCGGATGGAGGCCGTGTTGGGGTTCACGTCGCGGAGCGTCAGCACCACCGGCTGTCCTGACGCATCGGGATCCCGGTCGGTGCCGTGGGGCAGAAAACTCTCGTCGGAATAGGTCCACAGGTGGTCGTCGAGGGCCTGAAGCCGCTCCTCGGTGGCCGCCTGGATCGCGGCCTGCCAGCCCCGGCCGAGCGAGCGCTCGACGAGGTTCGGCAGCACCTTCTCCAGGGGCTGTCGCTGCATGTGGTAAAACAGGATCTCGGTCACGGTCCGACCGATATAGGGTTCGGGGCCACGGCGCGAGCAGCGGCGCGGAGCCGCGCCCCGTCGCTCAGACCAGCCGGCTCTGCTCGATCGCCGCGCCGACGAACCCCTTGAACAGCGGGTGCGGCTCGAACGGGCGCGACTTCAGCTCCGGATGGAACTGCACGCCGATGAACCACGGGTGCCCGACATGCTCGACGGTCTCGGGCAGGAGCCCGTCCGGCGAGAGGCCGGAGAAGCGCAGACCCTTCGCTTCCAGCCGCTCGCGGTAAGCCATGTTGACCTCGTAGCGGTGGCGGTGGCGCTCCGAGATCTGCGTGGACCCATAGATCTGAGCGATCTTCGAATCAGGCTCGAGCTGCGCGTCGTAGGCGCCGAGCCGCATCGTGCCGCCGAGGTCGCCGACCGCGGCGCGGCGCTCCAGCTCGTTGCCGCGCAGCCACTCGGTCAGCAGCCCGACCACCGGCTCGGAGGTCTCGCCGAACTCGGTGGAGTTGGCGTCCGGGACGCCGGCCAGCGAGCGGGCGGCCTCGATCACCGCCATCTGCATGCCGAAGCAGATGCCGAAATACGGGATGCGCTTCTCGCGGGCGTAGCGGGCCGCGCGGATCTTGCCCTCTGCCCCGCGCTGGCCGAAGCCGCCGGGTACCAAGATGCCGTTGAGGCCTTCGAGGAACGGCGCCGGATCCTCGCGCTCGAACACCTCGGCCTCGATCCATTCGAGGTTGACCTTCACCCGGTGGCTGATGCCGCCATGGATCAGCGCCTCGGTGAGCGACTTGTAGGCGTCCTTCAGGCCCGTGTACTTGCCCACGATGGCGATGGAGACCTCGCCCTCGGGGTTGCGCACCCGGTCCGATATGGTGGTCCAGCGCCCGAGATCCGGCTCCTCGCCGTGCTCCAGGCCGAAATGGCCGAGCACCTCCCGGTCGAGCCCGGCCTTCCGGTAGGAGAGCGGCACCTCGTAGATCGAGGCCACGTCGAGGGCCTCGATCACCGCGGTCTCGCGGACGTTGCAGAACAACGCGAGCTTGCGCCGCTCCTCGACCGGGATCGGCCGATCGCAGCGGCAGAGCAGGATGTCGGGCTGAATGCCGATCGAGCGCAGCTCCTTCACGGAGTGCTGGGTCGGCTTGGTCTTCAATTCGCCCGCCGACGGGATGTAGGGCAGCAGCGTCAGGTGGACGTACGCGCAGGTGCCGCGGGGCAGTTCCTGGCCGAGCTGGCGGATCGCCTCGAAGAACGGCAGCCCCTCGATGTCGCCGACCGTGCCGCCGATCTCAACCAGCACGAAGTCGAACGTGTCGTTGCCATCGAGGACGAAATCCTTGATCGCGTTGGTGACGTGCGGAATCACCTGGATCGTGGCGCCGAGATAGTCGCCGCGCCGCTCCTTGGCGATGATGTCCTGGTAGATCCGGCCGGTGGTGATGTTGTCGGCCCGGCTCGCCGGCACGCCGGTGAAGCGCTCGTAATGGCCAAGATCCAGGTCGGTCTCGGCGCCGTCGTCGGTGACGAACACCTCGCCGTGCTGGGTCGGGCTCATCGTGCCCGGATCGACGTTCAGGTAGGGGTCGAGCTTACGCATCCGCACCCGGTAACCCCGGGCCTGGAGTACGGCGGCCAGCGCCGCCGAGGCGAGTCCCTTACCGAGGGAGGAAACCACGCCGCCGGTGATGAAAACGTACCGCGTCATGGGCCTCGGTCCATACAGAAAGCGCTGGCCTTTGCCAAACGGCAAGCCTGCCGGCGATGGAATGGTTGGGGATCAGGCGGGCAACGGGAACGGCCCGCCAGGGCGGACCGGAGCTGAGCCGAATCGTCGGCCCTCGCTCATCCGCCGCCTGACCTCTTGCGGCTCACGGGGCCGGTTGTCACGCGCGTCCAGTGCCGACCCGGTATCCGTTTCGGCCATGCGCCGCGTCAGCGCGACTGCGGCGCCTCGGGTACGGCCGGCTGGGCCGGGGCGGTCGCGGGCGCCCGGTCCTGCTGCTGGCGCAGGGTGTCGAGCAGGTTGTCGGCCCCGGTCGGCTGCTTGGCCGGCTGGCCGGCGGGCGTCGACGCGCCGGTGTCGAGGATCGACTTCGGCGCCGCCGAGCGGTGCGACATCACGGCGAGCAGCATGCTGGTGGTGAAGAACAGGGCGGCCAGGATTGCGGTCGCCCGGGTCAGGGCGTTGGCCTGGCCGCGGCCGGTCATGAAACCGCCGACGCCGCCACCACCGCCGCCCCCGCCGAGCCCGAGGCCGCCCTCGGAGCGCTGAAGCAGCACAACGCCGATCAGCGCCAGGACGATGATGAGGTGGACGACGATCAGGACGGTCTGCATCGGTGTTCCGGAATCTGGTGCGGCTTCGCGCGTCGGTCTCGAGGGGCGGTCCGGCGGCGGGCGCGGGGCGGCCGGTGCCAGACGTCGGACCTGGCGCGCCGGTCGCAAATCTGCCCCGGGCCATACACCACTCGCTGGCCGGCGCCAACTTGACGATCGGCCCCCGGTTGTTCTCGGTCGGCCTCGCGTCCGGCACCGGACCGTGCTCTGTCGGGCGGGAAGGCGGCTCATCGAACGCGCCGCCCCGCCCGGGAGGCCCGCCATGACCATCTCACGCCGTTCGGCGCTCGCCGCCGCGTTCGCCGCGCCGATCCTGATTCATGCGCCGCCGGGACTCGCCGCCGGACCGGAGGCCTCCGCCCAGACCGCCGAGGTCGAGGCGGCGGTGGATGCCTTGACCAAGGCTCTGGTGGCGGCCGACGGCACCGCCCTCGATGCCCTCACCCTCGATGGCTTGAGCTACGGCCATTCGAGCGGCGTTGTGCAGGACAAGGCGGCCTTCGTCGGCGCGCTGACCAGCGGCGCCTTGCGCTTCCCCAGCATCACGCTGTCGGACCGCTCGGCCTCGGTGATCGGGGAGGACGCGATCGTCCGGCACGTCTTCACCGGTGAGACCGTCGCGGGTGGAAAAACTGCGCCGGTCCATATCGGTGTGCTGCAGGTCTGGCGCCGGGACGACGGCCGCTGGCGCCTGATGGCGCGCCAGGCGTTCAAGCTCTGACGCGCGACCAGTTCGCCGCTCAGTAGCGCGACGGGACGAGCATCTCCGGCGGGGTCGGCGTGCGGATGTAATCCGCGTGGCGGACCCGCTCGGGCAGGTGAACCGGCGGATGCTCGACGTCCTGGTAGGGGATCTGTTCGAGCAGGTGGCTGATACAGTTCAGCCGGGCGCGCTTCTTGTCCACAGCCTCGATGACCCACCAGGGCGCCTCTGGGATGTGGGTGCGGGTCAGCATGTCTTCCTTGGCGCGGGTGTAATCCTCCCAACGCCGACGGGATTCGACATCCATCGGCGACAGCTTCCACTGCTTCAACGGGTCGGCGATGCGCATATGGAAGCGCAGGGCTTGCTCCTCGTCGGTGATCGAGAACCAGTATTTCAGCAGCACGATGCCGGAGCGCACCAGCATGCGCTCGAACTCGGGCACCGAGCGGAAGAACTCCTCGACGTCGGCATCGGAGCAGAAGCCCATGACGCGCTCGACGCCGGCCCGATTGTACCAGGAGCGGTCGAACAGCACGATCTCGCCGCCGGCCGGCAGGTGGCTGACGTAGCGCTGGAAATACCATTGCGTGCGCTCGCGCTCGCTCGGCGCCGGCAGCGCCGCGACCCGGCAGACGCGCGGGTTGAGGCGCTGGGTGATCCGCTTGATCACGCCGCCCTTGCCGGCCGAATCGCGCCCCTCGAACAGGACGACGACGCGAAGCTTGCTATGCTGGACCCAGTCCTGCAGGCGGACCAGCTCGTGCTGGAGGCGCAGGAGCTCCCGGAAATAGAAGCGGCGGTCGCTGCCGGAGCCGGTCCCGCCCTCGAGGCTGTCGAGGCGGTCGTCCTCGAATCCGAGTTCCATCTCCTCGTCGTAGCTGTCGAGGATCTCGCGGCGGATCATGTCCACCATCGATGGGTCGGCGCGGTCGTGATCGATGGTCATGGCAGGCTTCGCGGTCGGGTGTCGTCACGCCCCACAAAGCAGGATCGTGTGACAGTCCCGAGACCCTGCCCGAGCCCCCTCCGCCCGAGACTCCGCTCGCGCCTCACGCGTAGGCGGCACAGATCCCCAGGAAGTCCTCGGCCACGAGGCTCGCGCCGCCCACCAGGGCGCCGTCGACGTTCTCCACCGCCATCAGCTCGCGGGCGTTGCTGGGCTTCACGGAGCCGCCGTAGAGGATGCGGATCCGGTGCGCCTCGTCGCCGACGAGCTTGTCCAGCATCTCCCGCAGGGACGCGTGGACCTCGGCGATGTCGCGAGGCGTCGGGGTCCGGCCGGAGCCGATCGCCCAGACCGGCTCGTAGGCGATCACCGTGTCGGCCGCGGTGGCGCCCTTGGGCAAGCCGATGGCCAGCTGCGCGCGCACGATGTCGAGGGCGCGCCCCTGCTCGCGCTCCTCGATGGTCTCGCCGACGCAGATGATTCCGCTCAGGCCGGCGCGGCGGGCGCCGAGCGCCTTGGCGTGGACGCCGTCATCCGTCTCGTGATGGTAGGCCCGGCGCTCGGAATGGCCGACGATCACGTATTTCGCGCCGAGGTCGGCCAGCATCTCCGCCGAGATCGATCCCGTGAAGGCGCCGCTCGGCCGGGCGTGCAGGTTCTGGCCGCCGATGACGATCGGCGAGCCGGCGGCCGCGGCCACGCAGGAGCCGATCAGCGTCGCGGGCGGGCAGATCAGCACCTCGACGCGGGATGCCAGGTCCGGCGTGAGACCGTCCCGGATCGCCTCGACCACTTTGATCGAAGCCCGGGTCCCGTTCATCTTCCAGTTGCCGGCGACCAGCGGTTTCCGCCCCGTCTGCGACATCCCTAGCCCTCGCCTCGTCCCCGCGCCGCCACGGTATTCCGGGGTCGGCGGGGCCTACCAGAGCGAGCTTGGGCGCGCAAACCGTCCGAATGGGTGAGCCTTTGCCTGTGGGCGCGAATGGTCTATCGCGGTCGGCTTTCAGGGATGGCACCGGCCCGGCGACGGGTCGACGGCCGAAGGTATCCGATCACAGATCATGCTTCAGGGCATCCGCAACGCCAGCCAGCATTGGCTCGGCAAGATCGTCTTGACGATCATCTTCACCCTGCTGATCGCGGGCGTCGGGATCTTCGGCGTGGAGGAATTCTTCCGCGGCGGCTCCAGCAGCAACGTCGCGACGGTGGGCAGCACGCCGATCAACGCTGAGCAGGTGCGCCAGGCCTACCAGAACCAGCTGCAGCGCTATCAGACGCAGCTGAAGCGCGCGCTCACGCCCGACCAAGCTCGCATGCTCGGTCTCGACCGGACGGTGATGTCGCAGCTGATCACCGAGGCGGCCCTCGACCAGAAGACGCACGATCTCGGCCTCGGCGTGCCGGACGCCTCGGTGATCCGGGCGATCCACGACGAGAAGAGCTTCCAGAACGCGCAAGGGCAGTTCGATCCGCAGCTGTTCTACCAGACCCTCCAACGGGCGGGCCTGAACGAGGGCCTGTTCGTACGCGAGCAGCGCTCCGTGATCGCGCGGCTGCAGCTCGCCGAGGCCGTGTCGTCCGACCTGCACGTGCCGGCGGCGATGCGCGAGGCGGTCCATCGCTACACCACGGAGCGTCGCGCGGCGGCCTACCTGATGCTGACCCCGTCCGTGGCCGGAGAGATCCCGGCCCCGACCGAGGACGCATTGAAGGCCTGGTATGAGGCCAACAAGTCCGGCTTCCGGGCGCCGGAATTCCGGACCGCGACCCTGCTGGTGGTCGATCCCGAGGCGATGGCCAAGCCCGACGCGATCACCGATGCGGACGCCAAGGCCGCCTACGAGCTGAACAAGGGCCGCTACGGCAGCCCGGAGAAGCGCACCATCCAGCAGGTCGTGTTCCCGGATGCCACCGCGGCGGAGACCGCCCGCAAGGCGATCGAGGACGGCGCGAAGACTTTTGAGGCCGTCGCCGAAGAGCGCAGCACCGGCGGCACCGACTTGACGCTCGGCACGCTGACCAAGGCCGAATTGTTCGACAAGGTGGTGGCGGATGCCGCCTTCGCGCTGCCCGAGGGCGGCGTGAGCCAGCCGGTCCAGGGCCGCTTCGGCACCGTGCTGCTGCGGGTGACCAAGATCGAGCCCGGCACGGTCAAGCCGTTCGCCGAGGTCGAGGGCGAGATCCGCAAGGGCCTGGCGCTCAGCCGTGCCCGGGACGCCATGGAGACGACCCGGGACGCCATCGAGGACCAGCGCGCCAGCGCCAAGCCGCTCGCCGACATCGCCGCCGAGCGCGGGCTGAAGCTCGTGACCGTCAAGGCGGTGGATCCCCAGGGCAAGGGCCCGGACGGCCAGCGCGTCGCCGACATCCCCGATCCGGACACCACCCTGCCGGCCCTGTTCCGGGCCGAGATCGGCGGCGACAACGAGCCGCTGCGCACCAAGTCCGGCGGCTACGTCTGGTACGACGTGACCGGAATCGACGCCGCGCACGGCAAGCCGCTGGACGAGGTCCGGGACGGCGTGAAGGCCGGGTGGACCACCGCCGAGATCGCCAAGCGGCTCCAGGCCAAGGGCCGAGAGCTGGCGGAGAAGCTCAACGGCGGCGCGACCATCGAGGCGGTCGCCCAGGAGGTCGGCGTCAACACGCAGGAGGCGCAGGACCTCGCCCGCAACCAGGCCAAGGACATGCTCACCGCCGACGACGTGAACCTGATCTTCGCGACGCCGGTCGGCAAGGCCGGCACCGCGGCCGCGGGCGATGCGCGCGCGGTGTTCAAGGTCACGGCGGCGACGATGCCAGCCTTCGTGGCCGACACCCAGGGCGACAAGGCCATCACCAAGAACTTCCAGGCGGCGCTGGCCGACGACGTGCTGTCCCAGTACATCTCCGAGGTCCAGAAGAACGCGGGCGTGAAGATCGATCAGGCGGCTCTGCGCCGGGCCATCGGCGGAGAGTATTGAGGGCCATGGCCGAGGCGCCTGACTACGCGGCCTTCGCCGGACGCTACGAGGCCGGGCAGCCGAGCCTCGTCGAACTCAGCCTGGTCGCCGACCTCGAGACGCCGGTGGCGGCGTTCCTCAAGCTGCGCGCCCGGCATGCCGGGCCGGCGTTCCTGCTCGAATCGGTGGAGGGCGGCGCGGTGCGCGGCCGCTACTCGATGATCGGTCTCGATCCGGACCTGATCTGGCGCTGCCGCGACGGCGCCCCCGCCATCGCCCGCGGGGCCGATCTCGACGCCTTCGAGCCGGACGACCGGGCGCCGCTCGCCAGCCTGCGGGCACTGATCGCCGAGAGCGCGATCGGCGAATCCGGCGGGCAGGACCTGCCTCCCATGGCCGCCGGCCTGTTCGGCTATCTCGGCTACGACATGGTCCGCGCCATGGAGCGGCTGCCCGAGCCGAACCCGGATCCCCTGGGCGTGCCGGACGCGATCCTGATGCGCCCGCGCGTCATGGTCGTGTTCGATTCGATCCGCGACCAGATCACCGTGATCTCGCCGGTGCGGCCTTCGCCCGGCGTCACCGCCCGCGCCGCCTACGAGGCCGCGCTCGCGCGCCTCGACCGGGTGGCGGACGCCCTCGAAGGACCGCTGCCGGTGGACGCGCGGGTGGACCTGTCCACGGTGGCGCATCCTGAGCCGGTCTCGAACACCTCGCCCGAGGCCTTCGCCGGCATGGTCGCGAAGGCCAAGGAATACATCGTCGCCGGCGACGTGTTCCAGGTGGTGCTGTCCCAGCGCTTCTCGGCGCCGTTCACGCTGCCCGCCTACAGCCTGTACCGGTCGCTGCGGCGGACCAACCCCGCCCCGTTCCTCTGCTACCTCGACTTCGAGGCTTTCCAGATCGTCTGCTCGTCGCCCGAGATCCTGGTGCGCGTGCGCGACGGGATCGTCACGGTGCGTCCCATCGCCGGCACGCGCCGTCGCGGCGCGACCCCGGCCGAGGACGCGGCGCTCGCCGCCGAATTGCTGGCCGACCCCAAGGAATGCGCCGAGCACCTGATGCTGCTCGATCTCGGTCGCAACGATGCCGGCCGGGTCTCGAAGATCGGCACCGTGCGGGTCACCGATTCGTTCTTCATCGAGCGCTACAGCCAGGTCATGCACATCGTGTCGAACGTCGAGGGCGACCTCGATCCGCGCCACGATCCGCTCGATGCCCTTGCGGCGGGCTTCCCGGCCGGCACGGTCTCGGGCGCCCCGAAGGTGCGGGCCATGGAGATCATCGACGAGCTGGAGCGCGAGAAGCGCGGGCCCTACGCCGGCTGCATCGGCTATTTCGGCGCCCGCGGCGAGATGGACACCTGCATCGTCCTGCGTACGGCGATCGTGAAGGACGGGCGCATGCACGTCCAGGCCGGCGCCGGCATCGTCTACGATTCCGATCCGGCCTCCGAGCAGCAGGAATGCGTCAACAAGGCCAAGGCGCTGTTCCGGGCCGCCGAGGAGGCGGTGCGGTTCGCGGCGCAGGCCAAGCGGGGACAGTAGCCACCGGTTGACCGGAGGGTTGCGAGTCGTCACATCGCGGTCATGCCCGAGCGTGCCTCCGCGATGTCCAACGTTCTCGTCATCGACAACTACGATTCCTTCACCTGGAATCTCGTCCACCTGATCGGCCCGCTCTGCGGCGCCGTCGAGGTCGCCCGCAACGATGCGCTGAGCGTCGCCGACATCCGGGCCAAGGCGCCGGACGCGATCGTGCTCTCGCCGGGTCCGTGCACGCCCAACGAAGCCGGCATCTGCCTCGATGTCGTGCGCGAGCTGTCCGAAGACATCCCGATCTTCGGCGTCTGCCTCGGGCTCCAGGCGATCGGCCAGGCGTTCGGCGGCGACGTGATCCGCGCGCCGCTGCCGCTGCACGGCAAGGTCTCGACCATCCGGCATGGCGCCAGCGGCCTGTTCCGGGGCCTGAACGACAGCTTCGAGGCGACCCGCTACCACTCCCTGATCGTCGACCGGGCCAGCTGCCCGGACACGTTGCGGGTCACGGCCGAGGCCGACGGCCTGATCATGGGGCTGGAGCACGCCGAGCGGCCGCTCCACGGGGTGCAGTTCCACCCCGAAAGCATCCGGTCGCAGCACGGCACGGAGATCGTGAAGAACTTCCTGGATCTGGCCGCCGCCTGGAACGCGGCGCGTGACAGGACCCGCGCCGACGTGCATTGACGCCGGACGGCCGGGGCGGCCTTCCGACAGAGCGCATGGACAGCTTCAGACCCCATCTCGCCAAGGTCGCCGGGGGCCTGGCTCTCGACCGCGCCGAGGCACGCGCGGCCTTCGACGACCTGTTGTCGGGCGAGGTCACCCCCGTCCAGGCCGGCGCCTTCCTGGCCGCCCTGAAGGTGCGCGGCGAGACCGTCGAGGAGATCGTCGGCGCCGCCGAGGCGATGCGCGCCCGCATGACCCGGATCGATGCGCCCGCAGGCGCCGTCGACGTGGTCGGCACCGGCGGCGATCATTCCGGCAGCGTGAACGTCTCGACGCTCGCCGCCATCCTGGTCGCCGCCTGCGGCGTGCCGGTGGCCAAGCACGGGAACCGCGCCGCGACCTCGCGCTCGGGGGCCGCCGACGTGCTGGCGGCTTTGGGCGTCAAGCTCGGGCTCGATGCCGAAGGGCAGGCCCGGTGCCTCGCCGAGGCCAACCTGTGCTTCCTGTTCGCCCAGGCCCATCACGGCGCCATGCGCCACGTCGCAGCGGTACGCTCCGAACTGCCGGTGCGGACGATTTTCAATCTGCTGGGCCCGCTCTGCAATCCGGCCGGCGTCGCCTACCAGCTGTTCGGCGTCGCCCAGGAGGCGCTGGCCGAACCGCTGACGAAGGTGCTCGCCGAACTCGGCAGCCGCCGGGTCTGGACCGTCCACGGCTCCGACGGCCTGGACGAGATCACCGTCACCGGGCCGACCCGCGTGGTCGCCCTGGACGACGGCCGTCTGTCCCGGTTCACCATCGATCCGCGGGAATTCGGCCTCACGCTGCGGGCGCCGGAAGAGCTGCGCGGCGGCGATCCTGCCGACAACGCCCGGGCCCTCGAAGCCGTCCTGGCCGGCGCACGCAACGCCTACCGGGACATCGCCGTTCTCAATGCAGGCGCGGCCCTCGTCGTCGCGGGGGCGGTTCCGACCCTGGCGGACGGGCTCGCGCGGACGCAGGATGCCGTCGATTCCGGGGCGGCGCGGGACACCCTCGCCCGCCTGGTCCGGGCCTCGAACGATCGCTCGAACGGGGAGGAGCGCCGATGAGCACGCTCACGCAGGGATCGGTGACCCATGAGGGTTCTGCCGAGGCGCCGAACGAGCGGCCCAACGTGCTGGCCCGGATCGAGGCCTACAAGCGCCGCGAGATCGCCGAGGCGAAGCTGCGGGTGCCGCTGGCCAAGCTCGAGCGGCGGGCGGCCCAGGCCGAGCCTGTGCGCGGCTTCGCGGCGGCGATCCGGACCCATCTCGATGCCGGGCGCCCGGCCCTGATCGCGGAGGTGAAGAAGGCCTCGCCGTCGAAGGGCCTGATCCGCGAGGATTTCGCGCCGGCGATGCTGGCGGCGGCCTACGAGGCCGGCGGTGCCACCTGCCTGTCGGTGCTCACCGACGAGCCGTCGTTCCAGGGGCGTCCGGAATACCTCACCGAGGCGCGGGCGGCCTGCGGGCTCCCGGTCCTGCGCAAGGACTTTTTGTTCGAGCCCTACCAGGTCTACGAGGCCCGGGCCTGGGGTGCCGATTGCATCCTCGCCATCATGGCCTGCCTGGACGACGACGAGGCGCAGGCCCTGGTCGCCACCGCGCACGAGCTCGGCATGGACGTGCTGGTCGAGGTCCACGACGAGGCCGAGTTGAACCGCGCGGTGCCGCTCGGCACGGCCCTGATCGGGATCAACAACCGCAACCTCAAGACCTTCGAGGTCTCGTTCGAGACCGCGATCCGCCTCGCCCCGGGCATCCCGGCGGACCGGATCGCCGTGGCCGAGAGCGGCATCGGCGGCCATGCCGACGTGAAGCGGCTTAGGGAGCACGGTCTGGGCGTGGTGCTGGTCGGCGAGAGCCTGATGCGCCAGGCGGACGTCACGCGGGCGACCCGGGAACTGCTGTTCGGCGAGGGCGACGGGCCGGAGCCGGACGCCAGGGCCGGCAAGGCCAAGAAGCAAGACGACAAGAAGAAGGGGTGAGCATGGAACCGGGTTCGACGCTCACCCATCTCGACACCAGCGGCGCGGCCAACATGGTCGATGTCACCGACAAGCCCGCCACAGACCGCACCGCCCGGGCCGAGGGCAGCGTGGTGATGCGGCCCGAGACCCTGGCGCTGATCCGCGAGGGCGACGCCAAGAAGGGCGACGTGGTCGGCACCGCGCGGCTCGCCGGGATCATGGCCGCGAAGCGGACCCACGAGCTGATCCCGCTCTGCCATCCGCTGCTGCTGTCGAAGGTGCGGGTGGAGTGCGAGCTGGACGACGCGCTGCCGGGCCTGCGCATCGCCGCCGAGGTCCGGGTCGAGGGTCCGACCGGGGTCGAGATGGAGGCGCTGACCGCGGTCTCCGTGGCCTGCCTGACGGTTTACGACATGGTGAAGGCGGTGGATCGCGGCATGCGGATCGAGGGCATCCGCCTCATCGCCAAGGATGGCGGCCGCTCCGGTGCCTACCGGGCGCCCGACGCATGAGCACCGGGCTGATCCCGGTCGCCGAGGCGCTGGGACGGGTGCTCGCGAGCATCCCCGCGCCGGTCGAGGCGGAGACGGTTCCGTTGGCCCGGGCCGCGGGGCGAACGCTGGCGGCCGATGTCGCCGCCTCCCGGACGCAGCCGCCGTTCCCCGCCTCCGCCATGGACGGCTACGCGGTCCGCTTCGCCGATGCGTCCGTGGTGGGCGCCAGCCTGAGATCGATCGGGACCAGCGCGGCCGGCCACGGCTTCCCGGGACGCATCGGCCCCGGCGAGGCGGTGCGGATCTTCACCGGCGCCCCCGTGCCGGAGGGTGCCGACGCGATCCTGATCCAGGAGGACGCGGAAGCCGAGGGCGAATCCGTCCGGGTGATGGAGGCGGTCGAACAGAGCCGCTTCATCCGCAGGGCCGGCCTCGATTTCACCGCCGGCGAGACGCTGCTGGTCGCCGGCATGACTCTCGATGCCCGGCGCCTGGCGCTGGCCGCGGCGGCCGGCCATCCCGAACTCTCGGTCCGGCGCCGGCCGCGCGTGGCGATCCTCGCCACCGGCGACGAACTTGTGGAGCCCGGCGCCGTGCCGGCCTGGGACCAGATCGTCGCCTCGAACAGCCTCGCGCTTGCCGCCCTCTCCGCCGAGGCCGGCGCCGAGATCATCGACCTCGGCATCGCCGCCGACGACCACGGCGCCCTCGAGGACGCGTTCCGCCGCGCCCGCGAGGCCCGGGCAGACCTGCTGATCACGCTCGGCGGCGCATCCGTCGGCGACCACGACCTCGTCCAGGCCGCGCTCGCCCGGGAGGGGCTGGAACTCGGCTTCTGGCGGGTGGCGCTCCGGCCCGGGAAGCCGCTGATGCACGGGCGGCTGGGCGACATGCTGGTGATCGGCCTGCCCGGGAATCCGGTCTCGTCGATCGTCTGCGGGCTGCTGTTCGTGGTGCCGGCGATCCGGGCGCTGCAGGGCGACCCGCAGGCGGGCGCCGACCGGAGCGAGCCGGCCACGCTCGCCCGCGACCTGCCGCCCAACGATGGCCGCGCCGACTACATGCGCGCCACCCTCTCGCTCGAACCCGGCCGTCTGCCGGTGGCGGATCCAGAGAAGCGCCAGGATTCCTCCATGCTGGCCGTGCTCGGACGCGCCGAGGCGCTGCTGATCCGCGCGCCGCACGAGAAGGCCGCGAAGGCCGGCGATGCCTGCCGGATCATCCGTCTCGATCGCCGGCTGCTATGACAGCCTAACGAACAACTCGCCAAACCTTCAGCGGGCCCGGCAGCGCGACGGACTCCAGCCGGTCGGACTGAACCTCCCCGCGGGCGAGCCGGGTCGCGAAGGCCGGCTCGGCCTGAAGGTCGTCGGCCGGCCGGGCCGGGCAGGCCACCACGTAGCGGACCCGGAAGGCGTCGAGCACGCGGCCGAGATCCGCCTCGGTGCCGCCAAGTCCCTCGATCGCTGCGGTCAGGCCCGGAATCGCCCGGTGATAGGGCGCGGCCACGATGGTGTGCGGCGTGCGCAGCAGGATCGACGGTCCCAGCGCGATCGGCGCCAGCACCGTCCCGGCGGGGAGCGCCGCCAGGGGCCGGACGGCGGCGTCGCCCTGGCACGCGAAGGCGGCGGCCGGATTGGACCCGGTCCGGGCTTCGCCGCCGAGCCAGCCGGCCAGCGCCGTGGGCGCCAACCAGAGGGTGCTGATGAGGCCGC
Source organism: Methylobacterium mesophilicum (assembly GCF_022179445.1). Taxonomy (GTDB): domain Bacteria; phylum Pseudomonadota; class Alphaproteobacteria; order Rhizobiales; family Beijerinckiaceae; genus Methylobacterium; species Methylobacterium mesophilicum. Next base: position 102,382 of record NZ_BPQU01000001.1, read on the forward strand.
CGCCGAGCGCGGCGGCCGCCCAGCGGCGGGGGGCGGCCCGGGCGGCCAGCGTCAGCGCCCGGTCGATCACCGGCCCCGCCACCAGCGGCACGAAGGCGGAGGCGATGTAGAGCCCGCGGAACTGAAACATCCCGAGGATCAGCCCGGGCCAGAGGAACAGCGCGGCGACCGACCAGGCCCGCCGCTGCGGACCGCGCCACGCCATCCCGCTCGCGGCCAGGGTCGCGAGGAGGACGACCGGGTAGAAGACGAGCATCTCCCAGCGCCCCTGGGCCACGGATTTCCGCACCGACGCCATCTCGTTGACCGTGAGCAGCCAATGGTCCCGGACCAGGGGCGTCATCCCGGGGAACGGCCCGTCGAGGCAGACCGGAAAGGCGCGGGCGAACCCTCCCAGCAGGACGACGCCGCAGGCGATGGCCAGGGTGAGGCGCGTGCGGCCCGTGGCGCGGGACCGGTCCAGGACGACGGCTGCGGCGCCGAAGACGAGCCCACCGGTCGCCAGCCACAGCCAGGGCGGGGAGAGGGCGTCGCAGCGCGTGGCGGTCCAGAGGCCGGGGGCGGTCTGCGCGGCGAACAGGAGCGGCGCTGCCAGGCCGAGGCCGAGCCCGAAGCCTGCGAGGCAGGGGAGGGCGCCGCCGCCGCGCCGGCACCAGTCGCCGGCAAGGTAGAGCGCGCCGAGGGCGAGATAGGGCAGGCCTTCGAGGCCCACCGCCAGCGACAGGGCCGCCAGCCCGCCGCCGACGACCCCGGCGCGGAAGCCGCCGCGGATCACGCAGAACGCGAGGCCCAGGATCGCCAGGATCTGGACGTTGTGGTGATCGACCCGGCCCGCCTGGAACTGGATCGCGATCCCGAAGGTCTGGGTCGCCGCGAGCACCGCCAGGATCGCCGCCCGGCCCCCGAAATGCGCGTTCACGCCCCGGTACAGCAGGGTGCAGAACAGCCCGAACAGCAGCATCGGCCAGATCGCCGCCGCCAGACCTGTGGCGAGGTCGGGCCCGGCCAGGGGCGTCAACGCCCAGATCAGGCCCGCGATCGGCGCGTCCACGAGGCGTGACCAGTGGCTCGCCACGCCGTCCGGCCCCAGGAAGCGGTACTGGGTGTTGTCGTACCAGCCCTGGCCGGCCAGCAGGTCGCGCACTTCGACAAGCCGCATCGCGTCGTCGGTGTCGGGCACACGCAGGTGCCGGATCGTGTCCCACACGTCCTGCGGCGCGTTCAGCGTCGCGAGCGACAGGACGACGAGCAGCCACAGGAACGTACGCGGATCGATCCGTGCCGGCGAAGCGGCGGCCGCGGGCGGCATCGGTTCAGGTTTCCGAATGCGCCGAAAGCGAGCGCGGGAGCCATGGTGCGCGTCCGGGCTTAATGGCCGGTCAATCGACCGTGAGGCGGTTCCTTAACCATCCCTCCGCAATCTCCGCGCGAGCCGGTCCGCGATCCGGCCGGGACGGCAGCCGGAGCAGGGGATGAGCCACCACACCGAGACGCTGGTGATCGGCGCGGGGCCGGCGGGTCTCACGGCCGCTTACCTGCTGTCGAAGCAGGGGCGGTCGGTCACCGTGCTGGAGCGGGATCCGGCGCAGGTCGGCGGCATCTCCCGCACGGTCTCGCACAACGGCTACCTGTTCGATATCGGCGGACACCGGTTCTTCTCGAAGTCCAAGGCGGTGGTCGATCTCTGGGACGAGATCCTGCCCAACGACTTCATCGAGCGGCCACGCCTGTCCAGGATCTACTATCGCGGGCGGTACTACGCCTATCCGCTCAGGGCGTTCGAGGCACTGCGCAACCTCGGCCTGTTCACGAGCGCGGCCTGCGTGGCCTCCTACCTGTACGCCCGCATGCGGCCGGTGCGCGACCCGAAGAACTTCCACGCCTGGGTGCGCAACCAGTTCGGCGAACGCCTGTTCGCGATCTTCTTCAAGACCTACACCGAAAAGGTGTGGGGCATGTCCTGCGACGCGATCTCGGCCGATTGGGCGGCCCAACGGATCAAGGGCCTCGACCTCGGCGCGGCGATCCGCGACGGCATCAAGCGCTCGCTCGGCCTGCGCAAGGCGCCCAAGGCCGGCGGCCAGGTGATCAAGACGCTGATCGAGTCGTTCCGCTATCCCCGCCGCGGCCCCGGCATGATGTGGGAGGCCGCCGCCGCCAAGGTCCAGGCCCAGGGCGGGCGCGTGCTCCTCGACCGCGGCGTCGATTCGTTGTCCTACGATGCCGGCACCGGCATCTGGACGGTGGCGGCCCGCAGCGCCGACGGCAGCCGCGAGACCTTCACGGCCCGGAACGTGATCTCGTCGGCGCCGGTGCGCGAACTGGTGGACGCGATCCGCCCGCGCCCGCTCAGCACCTTCAACGCGAGGTCCCTCAAGTACCGCGACTTCCTCACGGTCGCCCTGATCGCGAAATCCCAAAAGAACTTCCCGGACAACTGGATCTACATCCACGATCCGTCCGTGCAGGTCGGCCGGGTCCAGAACTTCCGTTCGTGGTCGCCCGAGATGGTGCCGGACGACGACCATACGTGTCTCGGCCTCGAGTATTTCTGCTTCGAGGGCGACGGGCTCTGGACCGCCTCGGACGAGGAATTGGTGGCGCTCGCCAAGCGCGAGATCGGCCAGATCGGCCTGATCGACCCGGCCGACGTGGTCGATGCCTGCGTGGTCCGCCAGCCCAAGGCCTATCCGGTCTACGACGCGGATTATGCCGGCCACGTCGTCACCGTGCGGCGCGAGCTGGAGCGGGACTTCCCGAGCCTGCACCTCGTCGGCCGCAACGGCATGCACAAGTACAACAACCAGGACCACGCGATGATGACCGCGATGCTGACCGTGGAGAACATTCTCTGCGGCCGGCGCCGGCACGATGTCTGGCAGGTCAACGAGGACGCCGAATACACCGAATCCGGCGTGCAGGCGGCGTTGAGCAGCGAGCGTCTCGTCCCCCGCAAGGTCGCCTGACACGCGACAGCTGCGGGCGCGCGTCACCGGCGCAACTTGCCCGCCCGCTTGCGTCGTCTATCTCCGATCCGGAACCGTCCGAACCCAAGGGCGGCCGGGAGGATTTGAAGACGATGCGATCGCTGTTCATCGCCGCGCTCTGGGCGGGCGTCGCCCTGCCCGCCCTCGTGGCTCCGGCCCTCGCACAGGGTGCGGCGCCGGCCGAGACCAAGGCCAAGGCCGACGACCTGGAGAAGCTGCAGAACCTCCGCAGCACCGACACCCAGGCCGCCCCCGAGATCCCGCAGACCGGCCGCCGCGCCGACGCGATCCGCAAGACGCTGACCAAGATCAAGCTGCCCGAGGGCTTCAAGATCGACCTCTACGCCGTGGTGCCGGATGCCCGCGCCATCGCGGTCGGCCCCAATGCCGGCGTGCTGTTCGTCGGCACCCGCAAGACCAAGGTCTACACGGTGACCGACCGCGACAAGGACCGGGTCGCCGACGAGGTCCGCGCCTTCGCGCCGGGCATCGCGTTCAAGATCCCCAACGGCGTCTGCTTCTCGAAGGACGGCGTGCTCACCATCGTGGAGCAGAACCGGGTGCTCGCCTTCCCGGCCGCCGAGTTCTTCTACGAGAATCCGGATGTCGCCGCCGGCATCCTGGTGAAAGAAGGCGCGCTGATCCCGGCCGGGGAAGAGAGCTTCAATCACACCGCCCGGGTCTGCCGGGTGGGTGCGGACGGCAAGACCTACATCGCCCTCGGCCAGCCCTACAACGTGCCGCCGGCCGAGAAGATGGACCTGTACCGCAAGGCCGGCATCGGCGGCATCATCCGCATCGATGCCGACGGCAAGAACCGCGAGGTTTTCGCGACGGGCATCCGCAACTCGGTGGGCATGGATTTCGCCGCCGACAAGTCGCTCTGGTTCACCGACAACCAGGTCGATGGCATGGGTGACGACAAGCCGCCGGGCGAATTGAACCACGCCACGAAGGCGGGCGAGAACTTTGGCTTCCCCTGGTATGGCGGCGGCGCGGTCCGCACCGTCGAGTACAAGGACCAGACCCCGCCCGCCGACGCGGTCGCCCCGGTCGCCGAATTGCCGCCGCACGCGGCCGATCTCGGCATGACCTTATACACCGGCAAGCAATTCCCGGCCTCCTACAAGGGCGGGATCTTCATCGCCGAGCACGGCTCCTGGAACCGCACCGAGCCGGTGGGCGCCCGGGTGATGTTCGCGCCGATGGGGGCGGACGGGAAGCTCGGCGCGGTCAAGCCGTTCGCGGAAGGCTGGCTGACCGGCGACGGCGAGTATCTCGGCCGCCCGGTGGACGTGGCGGTGATGCTCGACGGCTCGCTGTTGGTCTCGGATGATTCCGCCGGGGCGATCTACCGGATCTCCTACGAGAAGTAGGTTTTCGGGACTTGGCGCCTCTGTTCGTGAGAGGCGCCACCGCCGCAAACAGGCGCGACAGTCCCCCTCTCCCGTGCGGGAGAGGGTTGGGGTGAGGGACCCGAATTTTCCGGAGAGGTCGCACCCCTCACCCTGTCCCTCTCCCGCACGGGAGAGGGGACCTGCGCCTATTCCGTTGACCGTTCGTGAAACCGCCTACCGAGCCCAGCCGATGATCCGCCCGCTTCTCCTTCTCGCCGCTCTGCTCGTCCCGCTCTCGGCCCAGGCCGGCGACGCGGCCCTCGGGCGCAAGAAGGCCACCGCCTGCCAGACCTGCCACGGGATGGACGGGCTCTCGAAGCTGCCGGAGGCGCCGAATCTCGCCGGGCAGGTCGAGCCCTATCTGGTGAAGGCGCTCAGCGAGTACCGCGACGGCAAGCGTCAGAACGAGATCATGAACGTGGTCGCCAAGGAGTTGTCGGACGCCGATATCGCAAACCTGGCCGCGTATTATGCGGGCATCCAGATCGACGTGCTGCCGCCCAATTGATTAAATGGTTTTATCGCTCGAGATTGCTTTTTCTGAGTATATACTTGGTTCAACGACAACGAGGGTTGAGTCCGGCTCTCTTGATGCAAATTTTTTCGCGGCATTTTCAATTGACTTAAGAGCTAAAGATTTGTTTTCAAAGCTGCCAAACGCATCAAGTTCGATATTTTTAATGTTCATTCTTACGTCTCGACCGTCAATTTTAGGTATCCCCTCGACTATTAACATCATTGCGATTAATCTTCCTCCGCATTGAAAGCCGAGCGGGAATAGAAATTTTGCAATGCTCACAGCTTCTTCTGGAGTACGTGATAGTGTGCAGCTAATGACTGAGTCACTCCGGTCACGATCTCGTAAGAGCGCGAAAAGCCCAGTGCGATTGTTCATTATTTTGACAAATTCATTTCCAGAAAACTTCAAGTAAGACCTGAGCTCAGGAAATTTATAAAAATAATCTATTAGGGAAATAGTTTTATTCAATGATGCTTCTTCCCAATTTAACGAAGCAGTTGATGAAAATTTTGCTTCAACCGCCTTTCGCCCATGTAAATATATATACATATAGCTCGACTCAAGCGTCGAAATATACAAAAAATACAGCAGATTTTTTAGTTGATCCCAATCCAAAGATTTCGAAGTATCGGGATCGCAGTCCCAATTGTAAAATCCGCGGCTTGGACTGAAGATGACAGAAAATATATCGTTACTAACGCGAACTATAAACTTATCTTTATCTATATCGGGGAGGCGTGGTGCTCTGACCTCGCACTCAAATTCAGCCCGGTGCCTGCGATCTTTAGTGATGAACTCAACAATTCCGTATTGTTTCTCTGACGGTTCGGCCCGGAGTATGACTGACGTTGCTTCTTGTAACGGAACCGCAATGTCAAATCTTGTCTCGACGACAGAAAAATCTTGTACTTCAAGCTCGTCAATTTCACCAATCATCAAGGAAATAAGTTTATCGTCTGCGTCTATTCCACTTAATGCAAATTTGCCCTTGAAGGCGTTTTCGTTGTAGCCGACTGTCTTAGTAATTTCTATTTTTCTTTTGATATAGCCCTCAATACTATCTGTGCTATAATTTTTAATGGCAGACCGTAGGTCGTCCGAACTTTGTATCGAAGTTATCTCCAAAATTGATCGGCTGATTGATACTGTCTTTTTTCGTTTGCTGTAGGGCAGTGTTTGATTTTTTCTCAGTGCGGCCAGAATATGAGACACCGCAAGTTTGCCAACATGGGCAAGTTCAAATTTTATTGGGCTCCCCGGTCCGCAGTCCAAGCCAAGAGCAAAAAATGTCGGCTTGATTTCTCTCGCCATTCGCTCGGCGTTAGACAACTTGATGCATATTGCGTCAAACTGTTTTTGTGATGTTTTTACTTGGAAAAAAGCACTGATGGCTGGCGGGCGGTGGTCTGCCGATCCGGTAAATGCTGTGTCTAGTGGAAATTGAACGAAAAAATCCCACCCCGCTATGTCTTCTTCCGATGAATTGCAGATAAGGCCTGCATCGGAGCAGAGAAGGCTGAAAGATTTTTCTCCGCGCGTGCCTCGGTCAGTCATCTAATGGAATGCCTCAATCGTCCATCTTCAGCGCCGCGATGAACGCCTCCTGCGGGATCTCCACGCGCCCGAACTGGCGCATCTTCTTCTTGCCTTCCTTCTGCTTGTCCAACAGCTTGCGCTTGCGCGAGATGTCGCCGCCGTAGCACTTGGCGGTCACGTCCTTGGACAGGGCCTTGATCGTCTCGCGGGCGATGATCTTGCCGCCGATCGCCGCCTGGACCGGGATCTGGAACAGGTGCCGCGGGATCAGGTCCTTCAGCTTCTCGCACATGGCCCGGCCGCGCGATTCGGCGCGGGTGCGGTGGACCAGCATCGAGAGGGCGTCCACCGGCTCGGCGTTGACCAGCAGCGACATCTTCACGAGGTCGCCCTCGCGGTAGTCGGAGACGTGGTAGTCGAACGAGGCGTAGCCCTTCGAGATCGATTTCAGACGGTCGTAGAAATCGAACACCACCTCGTTCAGCGGCAGGTCGTAGACCACCATGGCGCGCTTGCCGACGTAGTTGAGGTCGATCTGGACGCCGCGGCGGTCCTGGCAGAGCTTGAGCACGCCGCCGAGATACTCGTCCGGCGTCAGGATCGTGGCGCGGATCCACGGCTCCTCGATCAGCTCGATCTTCATCACGTCCGGCATGTCGGCCGGGTTGTGCAGCTCCTTGAGCGTGCCGTCGCGCATCTTCAGCCGGTAGACCACGGAGGGCGCGGTTGAGATCAGGTCGAGGTTGAACTCACGCTCCAGCCGCTCCTGGATGATCTCCAGGTGCAGCAGGCCGAGGAAGCCGCAGCGGAAGCCGAAGCCCAGCGCGGCCGAACTCTCCATCTCGTAGGAGAAGGACGCGTCGTTGAGCCGGAGCCGGCCCATGGCCGCGCGCAGGTTCTCGAACTCGGCGGCGTCCACCGGGAACAGGCCGCAGAACACGACCGCCTGGACCTCCTTGAAGCCCGGCAGCATCGAGGTGGTCTGGCGCTTGTCCTCGGTCAGCGTGTCGCCGACGCGGGTGTCGGCGACCTCCTTGATCGAGCCGGTGAAGAAGCCGACCTCGCCGGGGCCGAGCTCGCCGATCTCGGCCATCTTCGGGCGGAACACGCCGATCCGGTCGACGCCGTGGACGGCGTCCGCGCCCATCATCCGGATGGTCATGCCCTTCTTGAGCACGCCGTCGATGATGCGCACCAGCACGACGACGCCGAGATAGGCGTCGTACCAGCTGTCCACCAGCAGGGCCTTGAGCGGCGCGCTCCGGTCGCCCTTGGGCGGCGGCAGGCGAGTCACGATCGCCTCCAGCACCGCCTCGATGTTCAGGCCGGTCTTGGCCGAGATCGGCACCGCGTTCGAGGCGTCGAGGCCGATCACCTCCTCGATCTGCTCCTTGACCCGCTCCGGCTCGGCGGCCGGCAGATCGACCTTGTTGAGGACCGGGACGATCTCGTGGTTGGCGTCGAGCGCCTGGTAGACGTTGGCCAGCGTCTGCGCCTCCACGCCCTGGGAGGCGTCCACCACCAGCAGCGAGCCCTCGCAGGCGGCCAGCGAGCGCGACACCTCGTAGGCGAAGTCCACGTGGCCGGGCGTGTCCATCAGGTTGAGGATGTAATCCTTGCCGTCCTCGGCCCGGTATTCCAGGCGCACGGTCTGCGCCTTGATGGTGATGCCGCGTTCCTTCTCGATATCCATCGAGTCGAGCATCTGCTCGCTCATGTCGCGCAACGCCACGGTGCCGGTGGCCTGGATCAGCCGGTCCGCCAGGGTCGACTTGCCGTGGTCGATATGCGCGACGATCGAGAAGTTGCGGATGTTGTCGATCGGGGTTGTCATCGGCATTCCGTTCGGGCGCGCGACGGCGCGCACCGTCTGACGTCTGGGCGTGTTCGGATGGGTCGGCTCACGCGCGAGATAGCAGCGCCGCGCAGACGCGCCAAGCGCGGGGGCCGACCCGCTGCGATCGGGCCGGCCCGAACGACGAAGCGGGAGCCGGATCGAACCGGCCCCCGCCCGTCGGTAGTGCTCCGCCGGTGCCGGCGGCCGTCAGGAGCGCTCAGCGGCCGCGATCGCGGATCAGGCGCTCGATCTCGGCCTCGCCGTGGGTCCGGGCCTTCGACTCGGTGGGATGCTTCCGGTCCGAACGCTGGTGCAGCTTGCCGTGCTTGCGGATGCTCCACTGGAACATCGCGCCGCTCTCGCCGACCGGCTGCACATCGAGGCTGAAGGGATAGGTGTCTGTCTGGATCTCGCTCATCGCGCGGATATGGTGCACCGGGCGGCACTTCGCCATGCCCCGGGGTGATTGGCCGCCGCCGATGTCGCCCGCTCAGGCCCCGCCGCGCGCCTGCGCCGCCATCGCGACGAGGTGCCTGCGCAGGCCGCCCATGTCGGAGACGCGCTCCGGAAAGACCACGCGCGCCGTCCGGTCGCCGGCCATCAGGTCCAGCCCCTCCGGGTCGAGCCCGCTCAAACGCCACGGCAACCCCGCCTCTGCACCCGCCGCGGCGGCGTAGAGCGCCAACGCGTCGGCGTGGTCGGCGTTCATGTGCTCGACCGCCCCGGCCTCGCCGGCGACCACGGCCTCAGCCCCCGCGAGGTCGAGGAGCAATTCTTCGCGGATCAACGTCGCGGCCTTCGCGAAACCGCCGTTCAGGTGGCCAGACTTCGCAGTCACCGCGAAGAACCCGAAATCCGGAAAGTCGGCGTACAGCTTGGCTTTCGGATGACGCGCCAGGAAACGCGCCCGCGCCCGGGCATCGTCGGTCTGCACGGCGGTGCCGACCACGGTGAGTCGCGGATGCGCCAAGGGATCGCCCTTGCCGCCCTGCGAGAACAGCAGCGAGCAGCGCGGATCGCCCAGCAGGTTGCGGGTGTGGGCCGAGAGCCGCGACAGCAGCATCAGCGGGGTGCCGTCTTGGTCGGTGGCGATGGTCACCAGCGACGCGAAGGGTGTTCCCTCCGCATCGAGGGTCGCCAGCGCCCCGGACCGGACGGTCCGCAGCAGCATCCGCGACAACCCGATCGCGTCGAACGGCGCCTCGCCTGCGGGCAGCGGACGGGCCGGCTCGCGCTGTTCCGACGCATTGGTGCTCGTCTCGCCCATCCGGTCGCCCTCGTTTTTCACCGCTGCCGCACGCCCGCCACCGTAGCGCTGCACCGCTGCGCGCACGAGCGCCCGGACCCGCGTCAGATCGGCCTTTATGGCCAAGCTATGACCGCCGCTCGCTTTTTCCGATCGGCCGTACTAAAGCACCTGTCCCGTTGCGCGAACCGGGCGGTGCCGAAACCGGCCCGGTTCGCGCTTCCGCCTGCCCCTCGGGGCCGGGATGGAGCGCGGCCCGCGCGAACAGCCGGGACCGCGCTTGAGCCCGTTCAGTCAGGGATCGCGCATGCCAACCATCGCCCTCGTCGACGACGACCGGAATATCCTGACCTCCGTGTCGATCGCGCTTGAGACCGAAGGCTACCGCATCCAGACCTACACCGATGGCGCCTCCGCCCTCGACGGTCTGCGGCACTCCCCGCCGGACCTCGCGATCTTCGACATCAAGATGCCGCGCATGGACGGGATGGAGCTTCTCCGCCGCCTGCGGCAGAAATCCGACCTCCCGGTGATCTTCCTGACCTCGAAGGACGAGGAGATCGACGAGTTGTTCGGTCTCAAGATGGGCGCGGACGACTTCATCCATAAGCCGTTCTCGCAGCGCCTGCTGGTGGAGCGCGTGAAGGCGGTGCTGCGCCGCTTCGCCAAGGAGCCGGCGGGCGCCACCCCGCGGGGCGAGGCCGACATCGCGGCCCGCTCGCTGGAGCGCGGCTCGCTGATGATGGATCCGGAGCGGCACACCTGCACCTGGAAGGGCGAGCCGGTGACCCTCACCGTCACGGAATTCCTGATCCTGCAGGCGTTGGCCCACCGGCCCGGCGTCGTGAAGAGCCGCAACGCCCTCATGGATGCCGCCTACGACGATCAGGTCTACGTCGACGACCGCACCATCGACAGCCACATCAAACGCCTGCGCAAGAAGTTCAAGGTGACCGACCAGGCCTTCGACATGATCGAGACGCTGTACGGCGTCGGCTACCGGTTCAAGGAGGCGTGATCTAAAGGATCCGCCACGTGACCGGCCACACCCCCGCCCAAGCCGAGGACGCCCCGCCGCGCCCCTCGTTCACCCAGCTCCTGTCCCGACCGCTGACCTGGCCGCGCGCCCTCTGGGACGCGATCGGCCAGCGCGCGTCGTCGAGCCTGACGCGCCGCATCGTCGTGCTCAACCTCGTCGGGTTGATCGCGCTGCTCGTCGGGTTCCTCTACCTCAACCAGTTCCGGCAGGGCCTGATCCAGGCCCGGATCCAGAGCCTGGCGATCCAGGGCGAGATCATCGCCGGCGCCATAGCGGCCTCCGCCTCGGTCGACACCGACACCATCCAGATCGACCCCGACAAGCTGCTCCAGCAACAGGCGGGGGAGCCAACCGAGGAGGAATCCCAGCCTCTCGCCTTCTCGCTCAACCCCGAGAAAGTGGCGCCATTGCTGTCGCGCCTGGTCACCCCCACGGGTAACCGCGCCCGGGTCTACGACCAGGAAGGCGGCCTGCTGTTCGACACCCGGACCCTGTTCAAGCGCGGTGACGCCGGCCGCAACGACACGATCGCGGCGAAGCCCCACAAGGCGGGCATGCTCGAATCCGCTTTTCAAGCGGTCCAGGCGAAGCTCAGCGGCCTGTTCGGCGGCCGGGGCGCTCGACCCGAGGAGACGGGGCCGGTCAACGGCCATTCGCTCCGCGAGGTCCAGGCGGCGCTCACCGGCAATCGCGGTAGCCTGGTCCGCCGCAACGCGCTGGGCGAGACCACCGTCTCGGTGGCCGTACCGATCCATCGCGCCGGCTCGGTACGCGGCGCGCTTCTGATCTCTACGCAGGGGGACGCCATCGATAGGGTGATTGCCTCGGAGCGCTTCGGTTTGCTGCAGGTGTTCCTGGTCGCCTCGGCCGTGATGGTGGTGCTCTCGGCGCTGCTGGCCGGTGCCATCGCGGGTCCGGTGCGGCGGCTGGCGGAAGCTGCGGAGAAGGTCCGCATGGGGATCAAGACCCGCGAGGAGATCCCCGACTTCACCCAGCGCACCGATGAGATCGGCCACCTTTCCGGGGCCCTGCGGGACATGACACAAGCGCTCTACCGGCGCATCGACGCCATCGAGAGCTTCGCCGCAGATGTCAGCCACGAGTTGAAGAACCCGCTGACCTCCCTGCGCAGCGCCGTCGAGACGCTGCCGCTGGCGAAATCCGATGATTCGCGCGGCCGCCTGATGGCGATCATCCAGCACGATGTGAAGCGCCTGGACCGGTTGATCAGCGACATCGCCGACGCTTCGCGGCTCGACGCCGAGCTTGCCCGGGCTGAGGCACGCCGGGTCGACCTCAAGAAGCTGCTGTCCACGGTCGTCTCGGTGGCGAACGAGCGGAGGCGCCCGAAGGATTGCCTGATCCAGCTCGACGTCGAGCCGATCGCCGATCAGGATGCGCCTTTCACGGTGATCGGCCACGACAGCCGACTGGGCCAAGTCGTCAACAACCTCCTCGACAATGCCCGCTCGTTCTCGCCCACCGAAGCGAAGGTACGGGTGGCGCTGCGACGAGTCCGCGGCGAGGTCGAGCTGGTTTGCGAGGACGAGGGCCCCGGCATTCCGGAGCACGCTCTGGAACGCATCTTCGAGCGCTTCTACACCGATCGGCCCGAGCAGGGGTTCGGGCAGAATTCGGGGCTCGGGCTGTCGATCTCGCGCCAGATCGTCCAGGCCCACCGCGGTACGATTCGTGCCGAGAACCGTCCCGGGGCACCGGACGAGGACGGCGAGCCCACGGTGCGCGGTGCCCGCTTCACCGTTCGCCTGCCGGCCGCACCGCGGCAACTCCACGCCTGATGACGACCCTGCACGCAGCCTGCGTGACCTTGGGCGAGGCCGGCATCCTGATCCGCGGCCCGTCCGGCTCGGGTAAGTCGAGCCTGGCGGTTCTCATCGCCGCGGAGGCGGATGGGGCCTTCGTGGCAGACGACCGGGTGGTCTGCGACCGACGGGCCAATACGCTCGTCGCCCGGCCCCATGAGGTGCTGGCGGGGCAGGTGGAGATCCGTGGACAGGGCATTCTATCGGCAACCGACCTGGGATTGCCGCTGCGCTGTGAGGCGCATCTGCGCCTCACGGTCGATCTCGTCGACGAACAGCCGAGGTTGCCCGATCCACCAAACGACACCCGCATTCTCGATGTGCGATTACCCCGCTTGGTTCTCGACGCCGCAGTGCGGCGGGCGGGATTATCGATGTTGCTGATTCGTGCCGCGCTGCGAAAGTCCAGTCCGTGACTTCGCAGCCGCACAGGTCATCGATTCGCGTCATGGTGGTGAGACCCCATGGCGCCGAAGGAGCGCGCATGGCATGATCGCTCTAATGTCCGAGCAAAAACGTCGCGATCGCCTTGTTGGGACCTGTGCATTGCACAACATGGCGGCAGACAGAGGACGTTGGAACACGTGTCGATGATTGGCATGGTGCTCGTCACTCACGGGCTGCTGGCGACCGAATTCAAGGCCGCTCTGGAGCACGTGGTCGGCCCGCAGGATCAGATCGAGACGATCACGATCGGGCCGGAAGACGATATGGAATTGCGACGCCGGGACATCATGTCGGCGGTCTGTCGCGTGAACACCGGCGACGGTGTGGTGGTGCTCACCGACATGTTCGGTGGCACGCCCTCGAACCTTGCGCTGTCGTGTATGAACGGCGGCTCGGTCGAGGTGGTGGCGGGAATCAACTTGCCGATGCTGATCAAGTTGGCGAGCGTTCGTGACGAGGAGAACCTCAGCGACGCCGTCCTTCACGCCCAGGAAGCCGGGCGCAAGTACATCAACGTCGCCTCCCGAGTCCTTGCCGGCAAATAAAGCTCGTTAGCCCTCTGGGGCCACGGCCATGGTGGCAGGCTGACGGCTCGTCGCGGTGATGCCCGCCGAGGCCAGAATCACTAACCCGATGGCCAGCCACTGGATGGTGCCGAGACGCTCGCCCAGCAGAGCGAAGCCGGCGCAGGCGGCCACGGCAGGTTCCAGGCTCATCAGGACGCCGAAGCGTTTGCGATCCAGGCGGCGCAGCGCGAACATTTCCAGCGAGTAGGGCAGGGCACTCGACAAGAGCGCCACCGTGAGGCCGGCCACCAGGATACCGGGGGCGAACAGGTCCAGACCGGCTTCCGCAAGGCCGAACGGCCCGGCGACCACCGCCGCGACCAGCATGCCCAGCGAGAGTGCCTGACCGCCATCGATCCGTCCGGCACGTTGGCCGAACAGGATGTAGAGTGCCCAGGCAAGAGCCGCCCCGAGCGCCAGGACCACGCCGAGCGGGTCCAGTGAACTCGTCGATGCGACCGGCAGGAGCAGGCCGAGTCCCAGTACCGCGACCCCGATCCACAGGAAATCTGACATGCGACGGGAGGCGATCAACGCAATTGCGAGCGGCCCGGCGAACTCGATCGCCACCGCCGGTCCGAGCGGCAGGCGCGCGATGGCCAGGTAGAACAGGACGTTCATCAGCCCCAGGCTGATGCCGTAGAGCGCGATCCACCCGGCATCCCGCGCCGACAGGCTGCGCCGCCACGGGCGCCAGACCGCGATCAGCATCACGGCCGAGAAGCCGACCCGCAGAGACGCTGTCCCGGCGGCTCCGACGACGGGGAACAGGCTCTTGGCGACCGTGGCTCCGAATTGGAGCGAGATCATCCCGGTCACCAGTGCGATGACGGGGAGGAGAGCCGCATCCGGCCGCCACCCCGAGCGAGTGGTCACAGGATGAACCGACTCAGATCCGCGTTGGCGGCCAGATCCTCGACCCGGGCCCGGACGTAGGCGGCGTCGATCGGCACGGTCTCCCCGGACCGGTCGGTGGCGGTGAACGAGATCTCATCGATCACCCGCTCCAGCACGGTCTGCAGGCGGCGGGCACCGATGTTCTCGACGGAGGAGTTCACCTCGACGGCGACGCGGGCCAGCGCGTCCACGGCGTCGTCGGTAAAGGTGAGGGTCACGCCCTCCGTCTGCATCAGCGCCACCGTCTGCTTGAGCAGGCTGGCCTCCGTGGAGGTCAGGATCTGGCGGAAGTCGTCCACCGTCAGAGGCTGCAACTCGACCCGGATGGGCAGACGGCCCTGGAGTTCCGGCAGGAGGTCGGAGGGCTTCGAGACATGGAAGGCGCCCGAGGCGATGAACAGCACGTGGTCGGTCTTCACCGGGCCGTGCTTGGTCGCGACCGTCGTGCCCTCGATCAGCGGTAGCAGGTCACGCTGCACGCCCTCGCGGGAGACGTCCCCGGAGGAGCGGCCCTCACGGGTGCAGATCTTGTCGATCTCATCGAGGAAGACGATGCCGTTGTTCTCGACCTCGCGGATCGCGTCGCGGATCAGTGCGTCGTCGTCGACCAGCTTGTCGGATTCCTCGGCCAGCAGCGGCGCGTAGGCATCTCGAACCAGGATGCGGCGCGGCTTGCCGCGCTGCCCGCCCAGCGCCTTGCCGAGCACGTCCCCGATGTTGATCGCCCCCATGGAGGCCCCCGGCATGCCGGGGATCTCGAACATCGGCAGACCCGACGGGGCACCCGAGGCCAGTTCCAGCTCGACTTCCTTGTCGTCGAGTTCGCTGTCACGCAGCTTGCGCCGGAAGCTGTCGCGGGTCGCCTGGCTGGCGGTGGGCCCGACCAGGGCGTCGAGGATTCGATTCTCGGCCGCCGCCTCGGCCTTGGCTTTGACGGTCTCGCGCTTCGCCTGTCGGGTCAGGCCGATCGCCACCTCCACGAGATCGCGGATGATCTGCTCGACGTCACGGCCGACATAGCCGACCTCGGTGAACTTGGTGGCCTCGATCTTCAGAAACGGGGCATTGGCCAGCCTGGCGAGGCGGCGGGCGATCTCGGTCTTGCCGCAGCCGGTCGGCCCGATCATCAGGATGTTCTTGGGCGCAACCTCCTCGCGAAGCGGCCCCGTGAGCTGCTGGCGACGCCAGCGATTGCGGAGCGCGATCGCGACGGCGCGCTTGGCGTCGTGCTGCCCGACGATGAAGCGATCGAGTTCGGACACGATCTCGCGGGGAGAGAACGTCGTCAACGCTGTGCCATCCTTGTTGTCCCGGCCTGGCCGACGCAACCGCAGGCCTGGGCCGGGAATGGGGTCGCGGCGCGCGCGACGCAAGAGGCCGGGCGCGGCCTGGGGCGTGCGTCGCCCCGTCTCAGTGACCCGCCAGCGACGGTGCGGCGTCGGGCTTGTCGTGCTTGCCGAACCGTTCGACCAGCGTCGCACTGGCGGCGTTCAAGCCGATCACGTCGACGATCCGCCCGCGGGTGCGGGCTTTCAGGACGACGCGGTCGAGCGCGGCGACCGCCGAAATGTCCCAGAAATGCGCGTCTTGCAGGTCGATGACGAGGCGGTCCACCGGCTCCAGCACGTCGATCGCCTCCGAGAAGGTGCCGGCCGAGGCGAAGAAGACCTGCCCGGCCACCCGATAGGTCCGGGTCCGGCCGTCTTCCGAGAGCGTGGAGGAGACCTGGCTCAACCGCGAGACCTTGCCGGCGAAGAACACGCCGGACAGGAGCACCCCGGCCAGCACGCCCTGTGCCAGATCCTTGGTGGCGACCACCACCAGGACGGTCGCCAGCATCACAGCCGAGGAAGGAAGCGGGTTCGTACGCAGCCGCGCCAGCGACCGCCAGGAGAAGGTGTTCAGCGAGACCATGATCATCACCGCCGTCAGCGCCGCGACCGGCACGACGGCCAGCAGGTCCTGAAGGGCCACCAGGAGCAGCAGCAGGAAGGCGCCTGCCACCAGCGTGGACAGGCGGCCCCGAGCCCCCGAGGAGACGTTGATCACCGACTGCCCGATCATCGCGCAGCCGCCCATGCCGCCGAACACGGCCGACGCCATGTTGGCCACGCCCTGGCCCATGCATTCCCGGTTCTTGTCGCTGGCGGTGTCGGTCATGTCGTCGACGATCTGCGCCGTGAGCAGGCTTTCCAGGAGGCCGACGGCGGCGAGCGTCGCCGCGTAGGGCAGCAGGATGCGCAGGGTCTCGAAGGTCAGCGGCACGTCCGGCAGCGCGAAGCTCGGCAGCGTCGAGGGCAGGGCGCCCAGATGCGAGACGGTGCGCACGTCGAGGTGGAAGATCGCCGTCACCGCGGTCAGCACCGCGATCGCCACGAGGGGCGAGGGGACGGCCCGGGTGATCCGCGGGAAACCGTAGATGATCGCGAGGCCCAGGGCGATCAAGCCGTAGGTCGCCGGCGTGACGCCCGTAAGCTCGGGCATCTGCGCCAGGAAGATCAGGATCGCCAGCGCGTTGACGAAGCCGGTCATCACCGATTGCGAGACGAACCGCATCAGCCGGCCGAGTTTGAGCAGGCCGGCGAGGATCTGGATCACGCCCATCAGGACGGTGGCGGCGAACAGGTATTGAACCCCGTGCTCGCGCACGAGATCGACCATCACCACCGCGGTCGCGGCGGTGGCGGCCGAGATCATGGCCGGCCGCCCCCCCGCGAAGGCGATCGTGCAGGCGATGACCACCGAGGCGTAGAGGCCGACCTTGGGATCGACCCCGGCGATGACCGAGAAGCCGATCGCCTCCGGGATCAGCGCCAGGGCGACGACGATGCCCGACAGGGTATCGCCGCGGATATTGGACACCCACGACCCGAGAGGGCCGCCGGTTCCGGATGAACTGCGTTGCATGATGATGAGGATCCGCACGAGACGCGCGTCCGCTCGAACGGCGGATCAAGTGGCGTCTCGGATGCGTGGTCCGGCGGATCGGCGGCCGGAAGAGCCACCCGGGCTTTCACCGGGTCCTTGCGAATGGTGCGACCCTACGAGGCATCGCACTGCGATGCAACATCGAGGCGGGATCAGGCCGCCCGCACCTGCGCTACGAAACCCGCGACTTCGTTCCCCAGGCCATCCGAACGGCGGGCGATGTCGGCCGCCGCATCGAGCACCTGTCCGGCGCTGGCGCCGGTCTCGTGGGCGGCGCCCAGCACCAGCGACATGGTCTCGGTCACGGCGCGGGTGCCGCTGGCAGCCTCGGCGATGCTGCGGGCGATCTCCTGGGTGGCGACCTGCTGCTGCTCCACGGCCGCCGCCACGCCGAGCGCGATACCGTGGACCTGCTCGATCGTGCCGCCGATCTCCTCGATGGCCGCGACGGCCGCATGGGTGGCCGCACGCATCGCCTCGATTTGGCCGGCGATCTCGTCCGTGGCCCGGGCGGTCTGGGTCGCCAGGGCCTTCACCTCGGTGGCGACCACGGCGAAACCACGCCCCGACTCGCCAGCCCGGGCCGCCTCGATCGTGGCGTTGAGGGCGAGCAGATTGGTCTGTCCCGCGATGGTCGAGATGAGCGACACAACCTGCCCGATGCCGTCGGCGCTACGGGCGAGCGCCTGGACGCTGGCGCGGGTCCGCTTGGCCGCCTCGACGGCGCCAGCGGCAGCGTCGGACGTCTGTGATACCTGGACACCGATCTCGCTCGCGGTGGCGGCGAGTTCCTCCGTGGCGGCGGCGACCGCCTCGACATTGTGTGCGGTGGTCTCGGCGGCGCGGGTCACGACGCGCGACTGCTCATCGGTGCGCTCGGCATTGCCCGCCATGGCGGCGGCAGCGCGTTCCATGCCGGTGGCGGCGCCGGCGAGGTGATGAACCAAGCCGCCGATGCTGCCCTCGAACTGGTCTGCAAGCCCGACCATCTCGGCGCGCTTGCGGGTCACCGCCTCAGCCCCCAAGCGCTCGCGCTCCTGACGCAGCCCGTCGGCTTCCCGCATGGTACCGGCGAAGACCTGCATACTTGCCCAGATCGCCCCGATCTCGTCGCGACGGGGGTGCACATCCGGAAGCGTGTGGTCGCCCCGCGAAAGGCGCTGGATCGCCTCGGACACGGCGCGCAGCGGCCGGGCGATCTGGCGTTGGCCCACCAGGATGCCGAGCCCGCAGCATGCCACTGTGCCGAGCAGCGCCAGCGCGAATACCAGCAACGTGCGCGCCTGGAAGAGATCGCGGGTCTCGGCCTTGACCGCAGCCATCTCGGCCCGGCCGCCCGTGACCAGGGCATCGATGCTCGCCTGGAAGGCCCTGCGGTTGGACTGGTTGGCCTCGTTGAAGCCCAAATCGGCGGCGGCGCGCGGACCGGCCTCCACGCCGGCGGTGGCCAGCGCAGTCCGCAAGGTCCGGAAGGCGTCGGCGTTCCGCGCCATCGCGTCGAAGAGCGGGCGTTCCTGCTCGGTCACCCGGGGCGCCCAGTCCGCCCGCAGGACATCCATCGCGGCCAGGCCCTTACGGATGCCGGCCGCGTATTTCGTAGCCTCGGTCCGGTCGGCCGAGGCGTAGACGCCGCGGGAATCCATTGTCACCTCGGCGACGAGGCGGTTGAAGTTTGCGGCGTTCAGCGCGCGAACCGAGGCATCCTCGACCTGCGTCAGGGAGTGCTCGAAGCGCTGCAGGGTCGCGACGCTGATTCCTGCGACGACGAGCGTCGTCAGGCTGCAAGCCGCAACGAAGCCCAGGATCTTGCCACCGATCTTCATGCCGTTTCCACCCAGGGCTTTGCGGAACGATTGTGCCGGTGACGGATCAAAGCTCCGTTAAGGTGAAGTCTGTTGCCAAGCTGATGCGATTCGAATCGCCAGTCGGCGTGGTCATTCGACCGGCAGAGCGGCATCTCATCCTGTTCGATAAACGCCGAAAGTCGCCTCGCCCTTCGTCGCACCAGCCCACTTCACCGCGGCGAAGCGATCATACCGCGGCCGCATGAACCTTCTGCATCACGCCTGATCGAGGGCCTCGATCACCAGGTTGCCGTTGGTGTAGACGCAAATCTCAGCGGCGATCGTCATGGCTTTACGCACGATCGCTTCCGCGTCGAGTTCGCTATCCTCAAGGGCGCGGGCGGCTGCGAGGGCGTAGTTTCCGCCTGAACCGATTGCCATGACGCCGGTTTCCGGCTCCAGCACGTCTCCGGAACCGGAGAGCAACAGGCTGACGTCGCGGTCGGCCACCACCATCATGGCTTCGAGGCGGCGCAGGTAGCGGTCCGTGCGCCAATCCTTGGTGAGTTCGACGCAGGCGCGCGTCAACTGGCCGGGATACTGCTCCAGCTTGCCTTCGAGGCGCTCGAACAGCGTGAAGGCGTCGGCAGTCGCCCCGGCGAAGCCCCCGATCACCGCGCCCTTCGCGAGGCGCCGCACTTTGCGGGCGTTGCCCTTGACGATGGTCTGGCCAAGGCTGACCTGCCCGTCGCCGCCGACCACGACGCGTCCGCCCTTGCGGACCATCAGGATCGTGGTGGCGTGCATCTGGGGCACAGAGCCCCGGTCGTCGTACCTGAATGCGTCCTGGCTCAAAGTTCGGCTCCGATCTCGGTCCGCGCCGAGATGGGGAGCTTTGGCGGCCGCGTCCAGCCAACGGACGTCAGTCCCGACGACAGGACGCTCGCTTCCGTCGTGCCGGGCGTCGTTGCGGTGGCGCGGGGCTTTATTCGGCGACCGCCTCGGCCGCCTGCACCGGGCCGGCGTCGTGCAGGATCGATTCGGCCGCCGCCTGAGCCAGCAGGGCGTAGCCGCCGTCAGCCATGTGCAGGCCGTCCGAGGCGAAGAGCTGCTTGGCGGTGAGCTTCCCCTCGCGGACCCAGCCGTGCATCAGGTCGGCCCGACGGATGACCGGCACGTCGAGTTCAGTCCCGATCGCCCGCACCGCATCGCGGAACCGCGAAGAGCCGGGTGTCGAATCGAGTTTCGGACACCATTGCGGTTCCATCAGCACCACGTCGATGCCGGCTTCCTGGATCCGCCGGATCGCGACGGCGGTCGCCTCGTGAAAATGCTCGATGGAGACGCCGCGCAGCGGATCGTTGCTGCCGGTCTGCCAGATGACGAGCTGCGGTTCGGCCGCGATCACGTCGCGATCCAGGCGCTTCAGCATGTCGTCGACATGCTCGCCGCCGATGCCGCGGTTGATCACGGCGACATCCATGCCGCGGAGCTTCTTGCGCAGGTTGACCTGCAGGCGCGCAGGATAAGCATTGGCCGGGCTCGAAGCACCGATGCCCTCGGTCGAGGACGACCCGAACGCGACGATCTTGAGTGGCGCGCCGATGGCGATCTGCCGGGCGACGTGTGGGAGGTCCGGGCTGTCGCTCAGGTCGATGCCGAGCATGTCCAGCGAATCGGGGAGGAGGTCCGCGTAGGCGAGAACCGCGGTCGGGACCATCAGCAGGCCGCACAGAACCAATACGTCCCGCCAGCGCTTGCGGCGCGGCTTGGCGGGCGTGACGGATGTCAGGTTCTGGGACACGGGACCGATCGCTCCGCCGCTCGTTCACGACAGATACAATCTGACACAGGTCCTTGAAAAGACCGGTTCCGTTCGCGCCTTTAAGATGAAGTGAATTCGTAACGCAAAATTAAGTCCGAGACGCCGCCGAGCCCGATTGGGACGGCGTCTCGGCCCCGCCCAGGACGCGTCAGCCGGCCGGCGGCGACAGCACGAGCTTGCCCACGAAGGGTGCATTGCGCTTGTTGTTTGCGGTGCAGGCGTAGCTGTGCTCTCCCGCATCGAGAGTGCGCAGCTTCAAGGTGCCGTGGCCGTTGGCTTTGACCGTGTAGCCCTTCTCGCTCATCACGTGGACGAGGTCGCCGTCAGCGTGCAGCAGGTGTCCCTGCTCGAACTGTCCGGGCGCCGTGAGCGTCACCGGGACATTCGCCTGGCTCACCACCTTCAGCACGACGTCGGTGTTGGCCGGCAGGCGCAGGTCGGCCGGCGCGCAGACCGGTTTGTCATCCTGAAGCGTGATGGTCAGCTCGACGGGCGGTATCACCGCGCTTGCGGGCTTGCCGAGCTGCGGGTTGTCTTCAGCGTAGGCCGCACCCGCGAGAACGGTGGCCAGGACGGCAGCGATCAGGGTCTTCTGCAAGGTCTCGGTTCTCCGGCACGACCCGCAGCCGGAGCATCGCCCCAAGAGCCGGCCGCCGGCTCTCGTAGGAAGACGACGCTCAGTTCCTCCCAGTGATCCTCGCGCTGTATTAAATATTCACCGCGAGGATCAAAGCGCGCGGGTCTCTCGCCGGCAATGAGGTGATGGAGCCAGGGTTCCGGTGCGCGACGCCGTGGCTCAAGTTGGGCCGATGGAATGCGCCGATGACGTCCTGTGCCCAGCAAAGATGGCGGAGTCTGACGTTTTATTCTCGCGGGTGCAGTTTTCGGCACGATCGATGCGACCGGACTTAACGGGTCTCCGGATGGGTGGCGGGATCCTGGTGCTGGGCTTCGAGGGTGGAGTCCGGACCGGCCGCGAGCCTCGTCTGCCGTCCCATGGTCGATCGCTTGCGCATCGCGATTCTCACGCACTCGACCCATCCCCGCGGTGGCGTGGTCCACGCTCTGGCGCTCGGTGAGGCACTGTGTGACCTCGGGCATGAGGCGGTGGTCCACGCCCCAGACCCGACCGGACGCGGCTTCTTCCGGGATGCACGCTGTCCCGTGGTCTCGGTCGCGGCCAAGCCCGTTGCTGAACCGACGTCAGCGCTGGTCCAGTCACGGATCGCTGATTACCTGTCCCACTTCTCGACGCCGGCTGCCTGTGACTTCGACATCTTCCATGCGCATTGCGGCATCAGCGGTAATGCCCTGGCGACCCTGACTCGCCGCCGTCTGATCCCCGGCTTCGTCCGCACGGTCCACCACATCGATACGCTGACAGACCCGCAGATGAGCCAGTTGCAGGAACGGGCGATCGTCGATGCAGGGCGGCTGCTCTGCCTGAGCGCGACCTGGGCTGCGGCTCTCGCGGCCGAATATGGCGCACGGGCCGACGTGGTCGGCAGCGGCGTGGATGGTGCCGTCTACACCCCCGAGCCTTCAGCCGGCGATCCGGCGTTGCGCGAGCGCCTCGGGTTCGGGGCAGGGCCGGTCTTCCTCAGCGTCGGCGGGTTCGAGGCGCGCAAGAACACGCTGGCGATCATCGCGGCCTTCGCGCGCCTGCACCGTCGTATCCCGGCCGCACAACTCGTGATCGCGGGCGGTGTCTCGCTCCTCGACCATGCCGGCTACGAAGCCCGGTGCTGCGCAGCCCTGGAGCGCGAAGGGCTGGAGGTCGGTCCCGGCAAGCCGGTGATCAGGACCGGGCCGATCGCCCAGGCGGATATGCCGGGGCTCTACCGCATCGCGGATACGCTGGTGTTTCCGTCCCCACAGGGAGGCTACGGCCTATGCGTTCTGGAAGCGATGGCCTGCGGCACGCCCGTCGTCGTCTCGGCACCGTCGCCCTTCACGAAACAGCCGAACGCCGCAGCGGCACTTGCAGCTCAGCCCGACGATCCCGATGCGATCGCCGCCGCCATGCAGGCGAGCCTGGAGCCATCGCGCCGCGTCCGCCTGCGCGCCACCGGTCTGGAGGTCGCCCGGGCCCAGACCTGGGACGCCTGCGCCGCACGTCACCTGCCGACCTACGCGTCGTTCGCCCCCGGTCCGGCCCCGCTTTCGGCGATCGCCACGGGATCCGCCGCCTGGAACACCACCCGGATCCCCGGCGATGCCTGAGATGCGTTTTCATATCCGATGGCCGGACGGCAGCCGCGAGGCCTGCTATTCGCCGTCGCTGATCATCAAGGACCATTTGTCGGTCGGCCAGGATTACACCCTCGACGAGTTCCTGGCGCTGATCCGCCTCGCTCTCGGCGGCGCGAGCGACAAGGTCCGTGAGCGGTACGGCTTCCCCTGCGGGCGGGCGGAGTCGCAGCTTGCCCGGATCGAGGACGCCGCACGTCGTCAGGTGCCGGGCACGGTGCATATCGAGGCGTTCGAGGAATGATCGTTTCGAGATCGCCCATGGCGCACGCGGGGCGACCCGATCGAAGCTGGCTGCTCATATGATTGCTTGACACCCCGCCAGCCCGTGTCGAACCGACACAGCGCAGATCTCGGTTGAGGCGGCGTTCTCCGATAACCCGATCTGCCTGGACGAGGCGCAACCGATGATCATCCGGATCGCCACGGCTCTCTTCGTGCTGGCCATCCCCGCGGTGGCCCAGGCGCGTCCGTCCAGCACGACCATGACCTGCCAGCAGATCGTCCGGCTGGTCCAGACCCGTGGTGCCCTGGTCCTCGGGACCGGCGGCCAGACCTACGACCGGTTCGTCCGGGACCGGTCGTTCTGCGAGTCGACCGAGGTCGCGCGGCGCGCCTTCCGGCCGACCCGCGACAACCCGACCTGCCTGATCGGCTACACCTGCTACGAACCCGGTGCGGACGATTGGCCCGGCGAGGGTTTCTAGAGCGTCATCCCGAAATCTGGCCGCCCGCTTTCGGAAAGAAGGTGATGCGCTGGCTCACGCGGTTATGGCCTGCCGACCTCAGCGACCGCCGGCCGCTTCCTCCAGGGTCACGATCACGCGCCTATCCCCCGCCCTGCGGCTGAAGCCCGCGGCATCGAGGTGCTCGAGGAGCGGGATCGAATACTTTCGCGAGATCCCGAGGGCCGCCCCGGCCTCCCGGGCCAAAAACCCGGTTTCCGGCGTCGTCGCGTTCGGGAATGCCTCGGCCAGCCGCGTGCGGGCGACCGAGACCGCGTCGCGGTGGAACAGCACCGCCCGGCGCTGCACCCGGTCGATGGCGCGGATCACCGTGCCGGCGCCGACCAGATAGGTCAGCGCCTCCCGGCGCCGGACATCACGGCCGACCGCCTCGGTCTCATCGGGCGGATTGAGGCCGGCCCGGCGGAACAGCTGCTCGAGTTTGCGTGCGGTCTCGCTCTCGTTGCGGGCCGGATCGAAATCGGACCTGCGCCAGAGTGCGCCGGCCTGAACCGTGCCTCCCGTGCCGGCGAGGTCACGCAGGACCAGGCTAGCCAGGACCTCGGGAATCGACAGCTGCCGGGCGAGGCGCTCCAGCGCGATGCCGTGCTCCATCGGGTTGTCCCGGTGATGCTCGCTGAGCGCTGCCAACGCCGCGGCTCGCAGCGTTGCGAAGGCGGGAGCCCCGATGAAGCGGTCGCCGAGCTCCCGGGCGCCGGAAGCCGTAAGGATCCGTCGAACCCGCTCGGTTCCGATGCCGGCCGCGCGGGCGAGTTCCGGCAAAGTCGCCCCCGCTGGACCGGCCTGCGACAGACGGACCGTCACCGCGTCCGCCGGTTTCCCGGTCGCCAGCGCGCTGAAGTCGGCCAACACCCGGGCATCGTGCCGCCGTCGCCGACGGCTCACCGGATCGAGCACGCGGCCGCCGGCCACGGTCGCAGGCGGGGAATCGAGACGGAGCACGAACGGCTCGCGCGCCGGCACGGTGATCGGCTCGGCGAGGTGCAACTGCGCCGGCGCGGTCGCGCCCGGCTCCAGCGTGTCGCGGTCCAGCAAGCGCAGGCGGGCCTCGACCTCCGTGGTCCCGAACAGGAGCCGGCATGCGCTGCCGCCCGGCAAGGCGGCATCCGCGCTGGCCGCGGCGGTCAGCGCCACGTCGAGCCAATGCGACGGCGCCAGCAATCCGGGCACCGTGAGGGCCTGACCGCGTGCGATCTCGTCGAGGCCGATACCGCGCAGGGCCACGGCGGTCCGTCGTCCGGGCTCGGCGCGCTCGACCGGGCGTCCGTGGATCTGGAGGCTGCGCACCACCGCGCTACGGCCGCCGGGCACGATCTCCAGGGTGTCGCCCACCGCGAGCGGTCCGCGCCGCAGGGTCCCGGTCACCACCGTGCCGAAGCCCGGACGGGTGAAGACCCGGTCCACCGGCAGATACGGGAATCCGTCGTCGACGCCGGTTTCCGCTTCGGCCAGCAAATCGGCCACGGCGCGGGCCAGATCCTCGACTCCGGTGCCGGCGTGCGTGGAGGTGGCGATCACCGGCCCTGCCACGATCCCGGCGCGGGAGGCGGCGGCGGCGATCTCCGCTGATCGCGCGGCGATCGTCTCGGGCGTGGCCAGATCCGCCTTCGTCAGCGCCAGCACGCCGCGGCGGACACCGATCAGCCGGGCGATCTCCAGGTGCTCGACCGTCTGCGGCTTGATGCCTTCGTTGGCATCCACCGCAAGCAGGACGGCACGCATGCCGGTGGCACCAGAGACCATGGCGCGGACGAAGCGTTCGTGACCGGGCAGGTCGACGAGGTCGATCTCGCCCTGCGCGCTCGTCAGCAGCGCGAAGCCCGGTACGATGGAGACCCCGCGGTCTCGCTCTTCCTTCAGCCTGTCCGTCTCGATTCCCGTGAGTGCCCGGACCAGGGCCGTCTTGCCGTGGTCCACATGCCCGATCACACCGACCAGAAGTGTCTTTAAGGAAGTCACCGACCCGATTGTCTCCGCGGTTCTGCCGTCCACGCAGGGCGCACTGCATTCACGGCAAGGGATTCCGTCTTGCCGACCCAGCGTTGCGCCGTTCGCCGCCCATCGGTCGAGGTCGTGACCGTGGAGGCAGATGGATTGTGGACAATCGGGTTTGCCACGGCGTCCCAGATTGGGAAAGCGTAAAAGTGAAGCGACTCAATACGCATGCCACGGCCGAATCCGCCCGACACCCTTCATATCTGGGTGCAACCTCATATGCGTTCCAGCCGCTGGATCGGCACAATCGTGCATACACGATCAAGGACTTAAGGGCGGTCCCGATTGCCAGAAAGTCCGGATCGGTCCTAGATCGGAATTTACGACGCCCGGATGCAACCCGGCGAGCGCTGCGCCGAGTTAAGAACCGGACGTTTCGAAGAGGAGAGCATGAGCGAGACCGATAGCCACGCCGTGGCCGCCCCCCGTGAGATCGAGCTGAAGCTCGATTGCGCGGGTCCCGACCTGACCGCGCTGGCGGCCCATCCCCGGCTCCAGGGGGCCGAAGGCTCCGAGCCCGAACTCCTCGTCAGCACCTATTACGATACGCCGGAGCAGGATCTGCGCGCCGCCGGATTGACCCTCCGGGTCCGCAACCAACGCGGCCGCCACATCCAGACCGTGAAGGCCGGACAGGGCGGTGTCGGACTGTTCGACCGTTCCGAGTGGGAGTCTGAGATCGCGGGCGAGACGCCCGATCCGGCAGCCTGGGCCGAAACCGCGGCGGACAAGGTCCTGCGCAAGGCGGACGCGCCCCTGGTGAAGCTGTTCTCGACGGTGGTCACGCGTCGGGTCATCCCGGTTCGGCAGGGCGACTCGCGCATCCTCGTCACCCTGGATGAGGGTCGGGTCGAAAGCCCGGCAGGCGATTCCCCCATCTGCGAGGTCGAGCTTGAGATCGCCGACGGCGAGCCCGCCGACCTGTTCGCCCTGGCACAGAATTTGGCCGAGACCGTTCCGCTGCGGCTGAGCGCCACCGCCAAGAGCAGCCGCGGCTTCGCCCTGGTCGATGCAACCAGCCCGTCCTCCGTCAAGGCCGAGCCGGTGGTACTGCCCGAGGGGGCGAGCGCCGGCGACGTCTTCCGTCGGGTGGCCCGCGCCTGTCTGCGCCACCTGCGCCTCAACGAGACTGCGTTCCTGGCGGGTCATGCGCCGGAAGCCCTTCACCAGATGCGCGTCTCGCTGCGGCGGCTGCGCTCGGCCCTGTCGCTGTTCGCCCCCATGCTGGAGGCCGATCCGCGCGCGGCCACTTTCGGCGACGAGATCAAGCGCGTCACCGAACCGTTCGGGCATGCCCGCAACCTCGACGTGTTCCTCGGCCAAACCCTGCCGAACCTCACCAAGGAGCGCCCGGACGACACCGACCTCACCGCCGTGCGCGAGCTGGCCGAGGCCGAGCGCGCCAAAGCCTACGATGCGGTGCTAGCGATCCTGGAGAGCCCGCAATGGCGCGGCCTGATCATCGACTTCGCCGGCTGGGTCGAGGCCGGTTCCTGGGCGGCCCAGGATGCCGCCGCCGAGGACGGAAGCGCCTTCGCGGCTCGCGTCCTGGATCGGGCCCGCGAGCGCCTGAAGAAGCGCGGCCGGGGCCTTAAGAAGCTCGATCCGCATACCCGCCACCGGGCACGGATCGCCGCGAAGAAACTGCGCTACGGCGCTGAGTTCTTCGCGGCGCTCTATACGAAGAAGAAGGCGCGACGTCGCCAGGACAAGTTCGGTGCCGCACTCTCGGATTTGCAGGATCACCTCGGCGCGCTGAACGACCTGGAGACGGCGCGCACGATGATGGAGATGCTGGGAGGGCCCCCGATGCCCGGTCCGGACGACGCGAGCACCCGGGATCTCCTCATCGAGGCCGCGGAGGCGCGAGCCGAGCTGCTGGACGTCAAGCCGTTCTGGCGCTGACAGACGTTTTCGGACCGGATCTTCCGGGCCGAGACTGCGGATCCGTGCCCGATTGCGACTGGATCCGGCACGGATCTCGCGACGCCCCGTTGATCGGTATGTCGGCCTGCGCCGACGGACCGGGCGAGGAGCGCGGATGGCCCATGCCTATCGATTCGGGATGGAGGAAGAGTTCTTCCTCGCCGACGCCCGCACTCGCGGCTCGCCGCGAGCCCGGCTGAAGGCGTTCCACGCCGCCGTCAAGGCGCGACTGGACACGGTCGAGCGTGAGCAACTGCAATGTCAGATCGAGATCGCCTCACCCCCGACCGATGACATCGAAGCGGCACGGGGCCATCTGGCAGAGCTACGCCGAAGCCTCTCCGAAATCGGTTCTGAGCGCGATATCCTGACTTTCGCGGCCGGGACGCATCCGACGGCCCGCTGGCGGGACCAGTCTGCCACCGACAAGGCCCGCTACCACGGCATCATGGCCGACCTGCGGATGGTCGGGCAACGCAACCTCGTCTGCGGACTGCACGTCCATGTCGAGGTGCCGGATCCGGACACCCGCATCGACCTCATGGGGCGGCTGCTGCCGTTCCTGCCGGTTCTGCTCGCGCTCTCGACCTCCTCGCCGTTCTGGCAGGGCGAACGAACCGGCATGGCCGGCTATCGCACCCGCGCCTACGCCGAGTTGCCCCGCACCGGCCTGCCGGAACTCTTCGCCGACCCGGCCGACTACGCCCGCTACGTCGACGTGATGACCCGCAGCGGAGCCATCGCGGATGCGACCTTCCTGTGGTGGCAGCTGCGCCCGTCGCTGAAATACCCGACGCTCGAATTGCGCGTGGCCGACAGCTGCCCCCGTCTCGACGACGGACTCTGCATCGCCAGCCTGTACCGATGCCTGGTGCGCCGGGTGGTCCGGGACCGAACACGCAATGCCGGGATGACGGCCGCCTCCCGGGGGTTCATCCGTGAGAACCTGTGGCGGGCCGAACGCGACGGGGTGAAGGCCGAGCTGATCGACGAGGCGCGGGCGCAGACGGTGCCGATGACCGAGACGGTAGAAATGTTGCTCGACGACACGGCGGAGGATGCCGAAGTGCTCGGCTGCTCCGAGGCCTGCGCGCACGCCCGGACCATCGTGGCCGACGGTTCGAGCGCCGACCGACAGCTCGCGATCTTCTCCGCAGCGCGCAAGCGCGGTGCCCGGGAACGCGACGCCCTGTCGGCGGTGGTGGATCTTCTCGCCCAGGAAACCGCCGCCGGAACGGCGACCGCGGTTGGGGCCACTCGCGCACCGTCCCGACGGCGTTGAACAGGAACCGGGCCCGCCCGAGGGGGGGATGGCAGGCCCGGGATCTGTCGGACCGCGCTGGGGACGCGGTTGAATGCATGATTCACATCTGGATGTTGCTGGCGAATTTCTGGCGCTCGCGGGTTGCGAAATTCCCACCGCCGATCCGAACCGCGTCGCGTTGACCAAGCGCTTCCCGGCCCCTTCCTTCCCGACCGCGGTCTGCTATCCCTCCCGCTCCGGCGGACATCCTCGAATACTCGGCATGAGCCTTCTGCGCGACATTTTCGGCCATGTCGGCCGTACCGTGACAGCCTATGCGGGCGACAAGGCGCTGATGCTCGCTGCCGTCTCGGCCGCCGCCAACGTCATCGTCGCCGACGGCGAGGTGGCGAGCGAAGAGTTCGATACGGCCCTGCACGGCCTGCGCGCCGATCCGGTCCTGGTGAAGGGCTACGACGCGCTGATGCTAGAGACGGAGTTGTACGAAGGCATTGCGCGGGCCCGCACACGTCTCGGCCGAGCCGAGAACCTGCGCCACGTCGCCGCCGTCGCGGAGCGGCCGACGAGCCAGCGGGAGAATGTCTTCCTGATCGCCGCCGACGTCGCAGACCAGGACGGGATCAGCGGCATCGAGGCGAATGCCCTGGGCGAGATCGCCAGCGCGTTGCAGGTCGACGGCGCGGCACTGTTGCGCGCCAATCCGGTGCGGCGGCCTCCGGTCTGATCCCGCCGGCTGGCATCACCGTTGCTCCGGGCCGGCCCATCGCCCGATAACGGTGACCGAGAATCGATTCGCACGGCGCAGCGCCGTGAGAGGACCCATCATGGCCGAAACCACCCCGAGCAAGACCGACAACCTGCGCGCGAACGGATCGCGCCTGTGGGCCACGATCCTGGAGACGGCGACGTTCGGCAGCACGCCGGCCGGCGGCATCAATCGCCTGACCCTGTCGCCCGAGGATGGCTGCGTGCGCGACTGGTTCCGGGAAGCCTGCGAGACGGCTGGCCTCACGGTCTCGGTCGATGCGCTCGGGACCCAGTACGCCGTGCGGCCGGGGCGGGACATGAGCCGCGCGCCGATCGCGTTCGGCTCCCATCTCGACACCCAGCCGACCGGCGGCAAGTTCGACGGCGTGCTCGGCGTCCTGGCCGGGCTGGAGGTGATGCGCAGCCTGAACGATGCCGGGATCGAGACCGATGCACCCTTGATGGTGGTCAACTGGACCAACGAGGAGGGCTCACGCTTCGCCCCCGCCATGATGGCCTCGGCCGCCTATGCGGGCGATTTCACGACGGACGAGATCCTGGCCAAGCGCGACGCGGCCGGCGTCACCGTCGCCGAAGCCCTCGAATCGATCGGCTATCGAGGCGGAGAAGCCGTCGGCGCCCGCGAGATCGGCGCCTTCGTGGAATTGCATATCGAGCAGGGGCCGATCCTGGAGGCCGAGGGCAAGACCATCGGGGTGGTCGAGGGTGGCCAGGGCATCATGTGGTTCGACGGGCGGATCACCGGCTTCGAGAGCCACGCCGGAACCACGCCGATGCCACGTCGCCGGGACGCGCTGCTGGCGCTGTCCGAGTTCGCGCTGGCGGCGGAGCGGATCGCCCTGGCCCATGCGCCCACCGCGGTGGCCACGATCGGTGAGGCCGTGATCCTGGCCCCTTCGCGCAACGTCGTGCCGGGGCGGGTCGCCTTCACGGTCGACGTGCGCGATCCCCGATCCCCGACCCTCGACGCCATGGAGGCGAGCCTGCGCGAGGCCGCCACCGAGATCGCCGAGCGACGCCGGCTGGAGATCGCCCTGACCCGGATCTGGCGCAAGGAACCGGTGCCGTTCGATCCGGCGATCGTGGCCGCGGTCGATGCCGCCGCCGAGAGCCTTGGGCATCCCCGGCGTCGCATCATCTCGGGGGCCGGGCACGACGCCTGCAACCTCGCCGCCAAGGTGCCCACCGCGATGATCTTCGTGCCGTGCAAGGACGGCGTGAGCCACAACGAATCGGAATCCGCCACGCCGGGCGATTGCGCTGCCGGCGCCGACGTCCTGTTGCAGACGGTGCTGCGCCTCGCCAACGCGCCCCGGACGAACCAGACCGCGCGATGATCTTCGCCCCGCGCATCCAGGACCGCCTCGACGCGCTGGCAGCGATCACCGCCGAGCCCGGCGCCATCACCCGCCTCTACCTGACGCCCGAGCAGGCGCAGGCCGAGGCGCTGGTGGCGGGATGGATGCGCGAGGCCGGCCTGACCGTGCGGTACGATGCCGTCGGCAACCTGATCGGCCGCCTCGAAGGCCCAGAGCCGGGCGGGCCGGCTGTCGTCATCGGGTCGCATCTGGATACGGTCCGCAATGCCGGTCGCTACGACGGGCCGCTCGGTGTGATCACCGGGATCGCCTGCGTCGAAGCGCTGGCCCGCGACGGCACCCGCCTGCCGCACGCCCTGGAGGTGGTGGCCTTCGCCGACGAGGAGGGCGTCCGCTTCGCCGCAACCCTGATCGGCAGCCGCGCCTTCGCGGGCCATCTCGACCCGGCCGTGCTCAATGCCGCGGATGCGGATGGGATCACCCTCGCTGCGGCGTTGCGGACGTCCGGGCTCGACCCGGCGGCGATCGCCACGGCGGCGCGTCGTCCGGACGCGATTCTCGGCTACCTCGAATTGCATATCGAGCAGGGTCCGATGCTCGAGAAGGCCGGCCTGCCGGTGGGCGTCGTGACCGCGATCTCCGGCGCCAGCCGCCTGGAGTTCACCTTGATCGGCGAGGCCGGCCATGCCGGCACGGTCGCCATGGGCGAGCGGCGCGATGCCTTGGCGGGCGCCGCGGAATGCGTGCTCGCCGTGGAAGCAAGATGCCGCGCCGAGCAGCATCTGGTCGGCACCGTCGGCCGGATGTCGGCCGAACCGGGCGTGGGGAACACGATATCCGGGCGGGTGCGGTTCACGCTCGACCTTCGCGCGCCCGACGACGCCCAGCGCCTCGCCGCGCTCGCCGACATCCAGGCGGCTTTCAACAGCATTGCGGCGCGCCGCAACCTCGATCTCGGCGTCAGCCTCCTGCATGAGGCAGGGGCGGTGCCATGCGATCCCGGTCTGACCGCGCTGATCCGGGACGCCATCGCGGCCGAGAGCCTGCCCGTCGTCGCCATGCCGAGCGGCGCCGGACATGACGGCATGGCGGTGGCGGCGATCGCGCCGATCGCCATGGTGTTCGTGCGTTGCCGCGGCGGAATCAGCCACAACCCCGCGGAATTCGCGAGCCTACCCGACATCGAGGCCGGGGCGCGGGTGCTGTTCCGAGCGCTCAAGGCATTTTGGGCGTCACGGCGCGGAGCCTGAACGGCCCGCACGGACCGGGTGTACGCCGCCAGAAAATCCCGTACAGACGCGCCATGAGCGCGCGATCCCATCGCGACGCGAGGGGCCGGCCGCTGATCGCGGTGACGGGCATCGGCGTCGTCTCCTCCCTCGGTCAGGGTCAAGCCGACACCTGGACGGCCCTCTGTGCCGGCCGGTCTGGCATCCATGCCATCGCCCGGTTCTCCACCGAGGGTCTGCGCACCCGCATCGCCGGCACCGTCGATTTCCTCGATACCGATCCGCTGATCGCCCCGCTCCTGTCCGAACGCTTTGCCGCCGAGGCCGCCCAGGAGGCGGTCGCGCAGGCCGGCATCGGCACGAAGGGTGATTTCCCGGGGGCTCTGTTCATCGCGGTCCCGCCCGTCGAGATGGAATGGCCGCAGCGCCAGGCGCTCGCTGAGGCCGCCGGCGGCGAAGGCGCGGTCGATTACGCCGGGTTGCTTCGGGCCGCTGCGACCCGGCGCTTCGACGATTGGCACGACCTGTTCATCTTCGGCACCGTGGCCGACCGCATCGCCGACCGGTTCGGCACCAAGGGCTCGCCGATCTCGCTCTCCACCGCCTGCTCGTCCGGGGCCACCGCGATCCAGCTCGGCGTCGAGGCGATACGCCGGGGCGAGACCGCCGCGGCGCTCTGCATCGGCACCGACGGCTCCGTGAACCCGGAATCGCTGATCCGGTTCTCGCTGCTCTCGGCGCTCTCCACGCGCAACGACGTGCCCGAGGAGGCCTCGAAGCCGTTCTCGAAGGATCGCGATGGCTTCGTGATGGGGGAGGGCGCGGCCGCCCTGGTCCTCGAGGATGCCGAGGCCGCCATCGCCCGGGGCGCCAGGATCCTCGGCTACGTGCTCGGTTGCGGCGAGAAGGGCGACGGCTTTCATCGCACCCGCTCCAGTCCAGATGGCGCGCCGGTCATCGCGGCGATCCGGGCCAGCCTCGACGATGCCGGGCTGGCTCCGGACGCGGTCGACACGGTCAACGCGCACGGCACCTCGACACCCGAGAACGACAAGATGGAGGCTTTCGGGCTCGCGGCTGTATTCGGCTCCCGCGCCCCGTCCCTGCCCGTGACCTCCAACAAGTCGATGATCGGCCACACGCTGACCGCAGCCGGTGCCATCGAGGCGGCGGTCTCGCTGCTGACGATCCAGCACGGCCGCATCCCGCCGACCATCAACCACCGGGTGGCGGATCCGGCGATCGGCCTCGATGTGGTGGAGACCGCCCGGGACCTGCCGGTGCGGACGGTGCTGTCGAACTCATTCGGATTTGGCGGCCAGAACACCTGTCTGGTCCTCGGGGCTGAACCGGCGTGAGCGGCGGTGCCGAAGGGCGGCGCGTGCTCGTCACCGGCGGCGCGTCGGGGGTCGGCCTGGCGATCGTGCGGGCGCTGGCACGCGCCGGGCACGCCGTCGATTTCACTTATCGGTCCTCGACCGAGGCAGCCGAGGCGTTGCTCACCGAGCTGCGCGAAGCGCATCCGGACCGCACGTTCACCGGCCATGCCTTGGACCTTGCCGACAAGGCCGCCCTCGAGAGCTTCTGCGAGGCCGCCGAGGCCACGGCCTATCATGGCCTCGTCCACAATGCCGGTCAGGCCAGCGACGCCCTGGCGGCGATGTTCGACCAGGAGCGGGCCGAGGCGGCCATGCAGGTCAACTTCTTTTCCCTGACGCGGATCGCCAAGGCGCTGATGCGCGAGATGATCCGTGCCCGGGCGGGCCGCGTCATCGCCATCGGTTCTGTGGCCGCCCTGCGGGGCAATGCCGGCAACGCGGCCTACGCGGCCAGCAAGGGCGCGCTGATCGCCTATTGCCGCACGCTTGCGATCGAGACCGCCAAGCGCGGGGTCACGGTCAACGTCATCGCGCCGGGCTTCGTCGACACTGCCATGATGGCGCGCTACGCCGCGCACCGCGCCGGGATGGAGCGCCAGATCCC
This sequence comes from Methylobacterium mesophilicum, assembly GCF_022179445.1. Taxonomy (GTDB): domain Bacteria; phylum Pseudomonadota; class Alphaproteobacteria; order Rhizobiales; family Beijerinckiaceae; genus Methylobacterium; species Methylobacterium mesophilicum. Next base: position 136,694 of record NZ_BPQU01000001.1, read on the forward strand.
CGCCGGCCGGTTCGCCCGCCCCGACGATGTCGCCGCCCTGGCTGCGTTCCTCGTGGGCGACGGGGCCGCTTACATCACCGGAACGGTCTTGCCGGTGGACGGCGGTCTCACCGCGATGATGGGCGTCCACCGCGCCTGATTTCGTTTCCGATTGCGTGTCTCCAATGGCGGCTCGCGGCTTTCGCCGCCGCCGTGGTAAGTCCGACGCTTGGAATTCCCCTTACACGCGCGATGCTTTAGCGACCTCCCGATGCGCGCCCGCCTCGCCTTCCTCGCCGGACTTTGCCTCGCGGCTCCCCTCGTCCCGGGCCGTGCCGGCGCCGAACCGGAATCGTACCGGATCTCGGGGCTTTCCCCCGGCGAATCGCTCTCGATCCGCGCCGAGCCGGATGCCGCGGCCGAGCAGGTCGGCGAGATCCGCACCCGTGCCCTGGTCTTCGGCTGCACCGCCGATACGCCGAGCCGGGCCACGTGGTGCCGGGTCAAGGCCGGGCGAATCGTGGGCTGGGCACGGCGGCGTTATCTCGCGCCGGAACGATGAAAGACGATATGCGAGCCCTCCAGCTATTCGGCGACCGCGACCTACGCCTGACCGAGGTCGAGGCCCCCGCCGCGCCGGGGCCCGGCGACGTGCAGATCCGTATCCGCGCGGTGGGCCTCAACTTCATCGACGTCTGGGGCTTTCGCGGCATGGCGTTCGCCAAGCGCAAGATGCCGCTCATCGTCGGCGCCGAGGCGGCCGGCGTGGTGGAAGCGGTTGGCGCTGGCGTCACCTCTGTCGCGTCCGGTGATCGGGTCGTGCCCTACGGGGCGATGACCTGCGGGGACTGCCGGGCCTGCCGGGAGGGCCGCGATAACCTCTGCGAGGATGTCTCCGGCGTGATGGGCTTCCACGTCGACGGCTTCGCGCGCGAATTGGTGACTCTGCCGGCCCGCCTGGTCGTGAAGGTGCCGGATGGCGTCAGCGACACCGACGCAGCCTGTGCGGGCATCGCCTTCGGCACCGTCCAGCACATGCTGTTCGACAATGCCCGCCTGGAGCCGGGCGAGAGCGTACTGGTCCATGCCGGCGGCTCCGGCATCGGAACCGCGGCGATCCGCATGGCCAAGGCGATCGGCTGCACCGTCTACACCACGGTCGGCGACGACGAGAAGGGTCGGAAGGCGGCGGAGCTTGGGGCCGACCACGTCATCAACTATCGCACCGAGCGGTTCGAGGGCGAGGTCCGGCGGCTGACCAAGCGCAAGGGCGTCGATGTGGTGTTCGAGCATGTCGGCGCCGACACCTGGAACGGCTCGCTGCTCTGCCTGAAGCGCGGCGGCCGGCTGGTGACCTGCGGCTCGACCTCCGGCGTCTCGGCCACCATGAATCTGATGCAGCTGTTCCAGCAGCAATACCGCATCACCGGTTCGTTCGGCTGCTCGCTGGCGAATATCGCGCAGGCCCTCGACAAGATGGCGCAGGGTATCCGCCCGGTGGTCGATACGGTCTACCCGCTCGGCGACTTCGCCCAGGGGCTGGAGCGGCTCGAATCCCGCAAGGTGTTCGGAAAGATCCTCGTTAGCCTCTAAGGGTCGGCCCAGTCTCCCAGGATCTCATCTCGGACGCCTTGGCAAATCCAGGCCTGCCATCGTCTCGAGAGGCGGCGGCCATCTTGCGGGGCGATGCGCTATCGCACCCCGTCGGACATGGTTTAAGCGTCGCCTTACACGCGAACTGCCGGGCCTGCCCGCATCGTGCCCGGGAAACCAACGTGCTGCGCCTCGCCCTCATCCTCAGACGATCGTTCCCGCGGCTTGCCGGATTCGCCATGGTCCCGCTGATCCGCGCCCTGGTCTGGCTGGCCCGCGCCCTCGGCCCGGATCGCTCGACCGCGCTCGGCGCAGCGCTCCTGCGCACGGTCGGACCGTGGCTGCCGGCGCATCGCACCGCCCTGGCGAACCTACGTGCGGCGTTTCCCGACATGCCGGAGGCGGAGCGGAAGCGCATCGCGCTGGAAGCCTGGGACAATCTCGGGCGGACCGGCGCCGAATACGCCCACCTCGATTCACTGTTCGACTACGATCCCGACGCCGCCGGCACGATGCGCACGGAGGTCGCGGGGATCGAGCACTTCGCGGCCCTGCGCGACGATGGCCGGCCCGGGCTGATCTTTTCCGCCCACCTCGGAAACTGGGAACTCCCGGCGATCTGCGCGGCCCGGTTCGGCCTGGACGCGACCGCCGTCTTCCGGCCGCCCAACAACCCGGCCGCGGCGCGCCTCGTGCAAGAGGTCCGCCGGCGTTCGATGGGGGGCCTGGCGGCTTCGACCCCTGGCGCCGTCTTCGCCATGCGGGACGTCGTCGAGAACGGCGGCCATCTCGGACAGCTGATCGACCAGCACTTCACCCGCGGCGTCGTGGTCGACTTTCTCGGGCGGCCCTGTCTGGCCAACCCGCTGCTCGCCAAGCTCGTCCGGCACTACGACTGCCCGGTTCACGGCGTCCGGGTGATCCGCCTGCCGAAGGGCCGCTTCCGGCTCGAGCTGACGCCGCCGCTCGACCTGCCGCGCAACGCCGACGGGGTGATCGATGTGGCCGGCGCCATGCAGGCGATGACCGCGGTCGTGGATGGCTGGGTGCGCGAGCATCCCGGCCAGTGGCTCTGGATGCACCGTCGGTGGCGGCCGGACATGTTGCCTAAGGCGAGAAATCTCCCACATTCAGCTCAACCGATGGTAGAGGCCTCTCAAGCCAACGTGATTTCCCACACGGCGTCCCAACCGCTCTGATGGATCGATGACGCATCGGCACCGCGCCCGGACCAGGACCCGCGAAAGCCGCGCGCTGTGCGCTGCGGCGCTCCTGTGCGCGGTCTCGGCTTCGGCGCAGGCGCGGGCGGAGCCGGTCCGCGCCGTCGTAGAGCTGTTCACCAGCCAGGGCTGTGGCGCCTGCCGGAGCGCCGACCCCGTCATCCGTGACCTGGCGCGCCAGCCCGGCGTGGTCGCGCTCACCCTGCCGGTGACCTACTGGGATTATCTCGGCTGGAAAGACACACTGGCGATGCGGCCTCTGACCGAACGTCAGCGCGCCTACGCCCGCGCCAGGGGCGCCCGTCAGGTATTCACGCCGCAGATCGTGGTCGACGGCAGCGGCTTCGCGGTCGGATCCGATCGAGTAGCCCTCGAACGCTTGATGCGCGAGGCGACGCAGCACGGCGGACTGCCGATCCCGGTCCGCGGCGAGATGCACGGAGACCGGATCACCGTCGAGGTCGGCGCCGCGCCGGACACCAGGACCGACACCCGCGGCGACGTCTGGCTCGTGCCTGTGCTGCGCAGCCGGGCCATCGCGATCCAGGGCGGGGAGAACGGCGGCCGGACGGCCACCTATGTCAACGTCGTGCGCGGCATGCAGCGTCTCGGCACCTGGGCCGGCCAGCCGATCCGGTTCGACGTCCCCTGCACCATGGCGGAGATCGCCGAGGCCGACAGCTGGGTCGTTCTCGTCCAGAGCGCCGCCGAAGGTCGCCCGGGCCGTATCCTCGGCGCCGCCAAGGGCCCGGGCCTGTAGCGCGCCCGTCCTACTTCTGCAGAGTGATTGGATCGATCGGGCGGCGGCCCTGCTGGCGGCGGCGCTCTTCCGAGGCCTGCGCCAGGGCGCCGAGCTTCTCATCCAGGCGCTCGGAGGATCGGCCGACCAGCCCGATGGTCCCGTCGAGGAGCCGGCTGGTCAAAGCCACGGTGCCGGTTACGCCGCCGACCACGACGGTCTTCGCGACGCGGCCGATCCAATTGAAGATGCGCATTGTCGGTTTCGAGCTTTCCCGGATCTGGCGCCTGATGCGCCTTTCCGGCTTGAGATAGAGCGGACAGTTCGGTGCCCGATGCGACCGAAGGCGGCGTCACCCGCGCCTGATCGAACGGAACCTTCCCGCCGTTCGGTCGCCGCCCGCATTGCCGACGATCCCACCGTTTCGATCACCGAACGGCGAGGCGCTCCCGTCGCTTGGAAGCCGGGCGCGATTGTCGCATACCCGGCGCTCGCGGTATCGAACCACCCCGGCGGCCGGCTCGTTGCATGGGCGAGGGCGTCTGCCGGATCGTGCGGACATCCGCCACCGAGTTTTCGGCCATGCGGCGACGCCATCTGCTCTCCGGGATGCTCGCCACCCTGTCCCTTGCGGGCAGACGGGCCGCGGCCGCGGAGACTGGCGTCGATGTTCTCCTGGTGCTCGCGGTCGATGTCTCGCTCAGCATCAGCACGTCCCGCTTCGAGCTGGAGCGACGGGGCTACGCCGAAGCCTTCGGCGACCGGCGTGTCCTGCAGGCGATCGCCGAGGGAAAGCGCGGGCGCATCGCGGTAGCCCTGTTCGATTGGGCGGGCCCCGGTGAGCAGCAGATCGCGGTCGATTGGATGATCATCGCCTCGGCCGACGATGCCGCCACCTTCGCGACGCGGCTGGCCGGAGCATCGCGCCCGTTCTACGGCCGGACCGCCATCGGGTCGGCGATCGGCTTCGCGTCCATGCTGCTCGACCGCTCGCCCTACCGCGCCGAGCGGACGGTGATCGATATCTCCGGAGACGGCACGAGCAATTCCGGCCGCGCGATCGCCGAAGCCCGGGATGCCGCCGTGGCGCTGGGCACCACGGTCAACGGCATCGTCATCCTCACCGATCCCACCGGGATGCCGGGGTATTTGAGAGAGCACACCAATCCCCCCGACGGGCTGGCCGCCTACTACCGGGAGACCGTGATCGGCGGGGAAGGAGCGTTCGTCATGACGGCGCAGAGCTTCGAGGCATTCGGCCGGGCGCTCATCGCAAAGCTGGTGCGCGAGATCTCCTGACGCCACCCGACGACATCCGGGCTCCCGCGTCACCCACGGTTCTCGCGCCCTGCGTGCAGGGACGTTAGGTTCCTCGTGCACGCGCCCGGCGAGGCGCGGCTCAGGGAGGAAGTCCGATGCTGGTCACGGCCGACAGGCTGTCCGCCTATCCCGTCATCACCCTGCGGCCGGACGACGGCGTCGCGGTCGCCAGGACTGCGATCGAGCCGGGCACGCCGGTCGCCCCGGGCGTCATGGCCGTCGAGCGGATCCTGCCCGGCCACAAGGTCGCGGTCCGTCCCCATCGCTCGGGCGAGGCTGTGACCAAGTACGGACAGATCATCGGCTTCGCCAAGGACGACATCGCGGCTGGCCAGCACGTCCACGTGCACAATCTCGGCATGGGCGAGTTCGCTCGCGACTACGCGTTCGGGGTCGATGCGCGCCCGACCCGGCTGGTCGCGCCGCCCGCGACCTTCCAGGGCATCCGCCGCCCGGACGGGCGGGTGGCGACGCGAAACTATGTCGGCATCCTGACCTCGGTGAATTGCAGCGCGCACGTCGCCGACCTGATCGCGGACGCGTTCCGGCGCCACCCGATCCTCGGCCTCGATCCGCTGGCCGCCTACCCGAATGTCGACGGCGTCGTCGCGCTGACCCATAAGACCGGTTGCGGCATGGCCATGGGTGAGCCGCTGCGGCTCCTGCGCCGGACGCTCGCGGGCTATGCCCGCCACGTCAACTTCTCGCACATCGTGATGATCGGGCTCGGCTGCGAGGTGAACCAGATCGGCGCCTTCCTGGAGGAGCAGGGCCTGGGCGACCGGATCCGCAGCATGAACATCCAGACGCTCGGCGGCACGCGTAAGACCGTCGAGGCCGGCATCGCCTTCGTCACGGGCATCCTGGCCGAGGCGAACGTGGTGCAGCGGGAAACAGTGCCGGCGAGCGAGCTGATCGTCGCCCTGCAATGCGGCGGCTCGGACGGCTATTCCGGCGTCTCCGCGAACCCGGCGCTCGGGATCGCCAGCGACCGCGTGGTCGAGAACGGCGGCACCGTGATCCTGTCGGAGACCACCGAGACCTATGGAGCCGAGCATCTGTTCACCCGAAGGGCTGTGGCCCCCGAGGTTGGCCAGAAGCTCGTCGACCTGATGCGCTGGTGGGAAGACTACACCCGCCGGGAAGGCTCGGAGATCGACGCCAACCCGTCCCCGGGCAACAAGGCCGGCGGCCTCACGACGATCCTGGAGAAGTCACTGGGCGCCATGGCCAAGGCCGGCAGCACCAACCTGGTCGACGTGGTCCGCTACGCCGACCCGGTGACCGCCAAGGGTTTCGTGTTCATGGACACCCCCGGCTACGATCCGGTCTCCGCGACCGGGCAGGTGGCTGGCGGGGCGAACCTCGTCTGCTTCACCACCGGGCGCGGCAGCGTGTTCGGCTGCAAGCCATCCCCGTCGATCAAGATCGCCACGAACTCGGCCATGTACCGGCGCCTCGAGGAGGACATGGACGTCAATTGCGGTACGATCCTCGACGGCGAGGAAAGCGTCGAGCAGGCAGGCCGACGGATCTTCGAGCTGATCCTTCGGGTCGCCAGCGGCGAGCGGACGAAGAGCGAACAGTTCGACTTCGGATCGTCGGAATTCGCGCCCTGGCAACTCGGCGCAACCGTCTGATTTAACGGCGTTCGCTCCCTCGATCGCCTTTGCGCGCGTAGCGAAGCAACCTCGGAGAAAGAGCCTTCGGGTGATCGCGCCGCGGCCTCAGTGCGCTTGCGATGCCGGGGCGGCGTCGTCGGCGCGAACGACACACGCGGATACCGGATCAGAGATCCATCCGCACCACGTTCGGAAAACCCAGGATGAAATCCGGCCCGAAGGCGGTGACCGGGGTATGGAACCCCGCCGGGACCGCGCCCGAAGCCACGCGCCGGGCGACGTCCAGCGCTGTCAGGACGGTCAGCGTATAACCCTCGGGGGTCACCATGCGGCTTGCCGCGCGCCTGCCGCTCTCATCCCAGGCCTCGGCCAGGAACGTGCTGCGCGCCGTCGCCCGCGCGGCCGCCGACGGGCCCTCCGGCAGGCGGTCGATGCCGCGATTGATCAGCCGCTGCATCGTGCTGCCGGCGATGATCCGCCGGAAGCCAGCAGGCAGGCCCGCTGCCGCAGTCATGGCGGGGAACGCCTCGAAATACACTTCGATGTTGGGGACTCGCGTCGAGTACCACGCGCTCGACACGTCGCCCCAGCCAAGCCCCACGGTGCGACGGGGTCCGCGGCCGAAATCGGCGTTGCCGCGGGGCGGGCTCGGCAGCTCGACGATGCGGCCAGCGCACCGCACCCGCGTTCCCCAGGCGATGCCCTCGACCATGGTGCGGGCCGTCCCCCGGCTGAAGCCACCGAAACCGCCGATGGAGATTCGCAGGTTCGTGGCGCCGGGCAGCCGGCCGGCCACGTGGGCGGCCAGGCAATCGCTCGGCACCACGTCGAAACCCGCGGCGGGCAACAGCACGATGCCGGCCGCTTTCGCGTCGGCATCCCGGGTGGCGAGTGCCTCCAGCACGTCGATCTCGCCGGTGATGTCGACGTAGTGCGTCCCCGCGGCCAGGCACGCCTCGGCCATGGGGCGGGCCGTCCTGGAGAAGGGTCCGGCGGCGTGGATCACCGCGGCGACGCCGGCGAGTGCCTCCCGCAGCCGTCCCGGGTCATCGAGTGGGGCCGCCCTCCAGTCGAGCCCGAGCCGGTCGGCCAACGGACGCAGCTTGTCCGGGTCTCGGCCGGCCAGGATCGGGCGAAGGCCCTGCGTGCGGGCATGTTCGGCCAGGAGCGTCCCAGTATAGCCGGTGGCGCCGTAGATCAGGATCGCTGTCATGGCTGCCCCTCTATCATGGCCCGACCGGCAAGGGACTGCGCATGGCGGTCCGTCACATGGCGCTCCGTCCCATGGCCGTCGTGGCAGGTGCGCGAGACCCGTGCGCTGAGCGGCTCGCGATCGCCGTCGGCAGAGGCCTCGTTCTGGCGAACGTCGGCGGCCACCTTTCGGGACGATGCCCTGGCGACGTAGCTTGATGCCCGCACGTGTTGAGTCTTTGCGGCCCGAGGAAGCGACCATGCCAGGATCAGGCGCTCTGGACCGTCCCGCCGCCCCGGCGGACGACCCGTTCACGGCCTTCGCGGACGACGTGGTCGCCCTGTCGCCACTCCGGGCCGCGATGGTCGCGGCGTGTCGGCGCCCCGAGCCGGATTGCGTGGCGCCGCTTCTCGATCTCGCCCGCTTGCCGCCAGACGCGGCCGGTCGCGTCGCCGACACGGCCCGGCGGCTCGTAGAGGGCCTGCGCCGCAACACCCGCCACGGCGGCGTCGAGGGGCTGATCCACGAATACGCCCTCTCCAGTCAGGAGGGCGTGGCGCTGATGTGCCTGGCCGAAGCGCTGCTGCGCATTCCCGACGCCGGCACCCGCGACGCGCTGATCCGGGACAAGATCGCCGGCGGCGACTGGGCCGCGCATCTCGGCCACAGCCCGTCGCCTTTCGTGAATGCCGCGACCTGGGGCCTGCTGGTGACCGGCCGGCTCGCGGCGACACGCAGTGAATCCGGGCTTTCGGCGACGCTGACCCGCCTGATCGCGCGCGGTGGCGAACCGTTGATCCGCAAGGCGGTCGATCTCGCCATGCGGCTGATGGGCGAGCAGTTCGTCACCGGGCGCGACATCGCGGAGGCCCTGCGTAACGCCGCTCGTATGGAGGCGAAGGGGTTCACCTACTCCTACGACATGCTCGGCGAGGCTGCCCTCACCGCCGAGGACGCGGACCGTTATCTGCGCTCCTATCAGGAGGCGATCCGCGCGATTGGGGAAGCGTCTGCCGGGCGCGGCGTGCTGCGCGGGCCGGGCATCTCGATCAAGCTGTCGGCGCTTCATCCCCGATACACGAGATCCCAGCGCGGGCGCGTGATGGCGGAACTCGCGCCCCGCGTCCGGGACCTCGCCCGCCTCGCCAAGCGCTACGAGATCGGTCTCAACATCGACGCCGAGGAGGCCGACCGCCTCGACCTGTCCCTCGACATCCTTGAGACCCTGGCCTCCGACCCGGGTCTGGCCGGATGGGATGGGCTGGGCTTCGTCGTACAGGCCTACGGCAAGCGCTGCCCGTTCGCGATCGATGTGCTGATCGACCTCGCCCGGCGCAGCCGGCGCCGGCTGATGGTCCGCCTGGTGAAGGGCGCGTACTGGGACAGTGAGATCAAGCGTGCGCAGGTGGACGGGCTCGCGGGCTTCCCGGTCTTCACCCGCAAGCTGCACACCGACGTGTCCTATCTCGCTTGCGCGCAGAAGCTCCTCGCCGCGCCCGACGCGATCTTTCCGCAATTCGCCACCCACAACGCACAGACTCTGGCCAGCATCGTCGAGATGGCGGGACCCGATTTCCGCCTCGGCCGGTACGAATTCCAGTGCCTGCACGGCATGGGTGAGCCGCTCTACGAAACGGTGGTCGGCGGGGCCGAACTCGACCGACCTTGCCGCATCTACGCGCCGGTGGGCACCCACGAGACCCTGCTCGCCTATCTGGTGCGCCGGCTTCTCGAGAACGGCGCCAACAGCTCCTTCGTGAACCGGGTCGGCGACGCGTCCGTGCCGGTTGACGCGCTGATCGCCGATCCCGTCGCCATCGTCGAGGCGATGCCGGTCCCGGGTTCACCGCACGAGCGGATCGCGCTGCCACGCGAACTCTACGGACCCAGCCGTGCCAATGCCGTTGGCCTCGACCTGGCCGACGAGGCCGCCCTGACCCAGCTCGCTGCGGCGCTGGCGGAGAGCGGGCGGACGCCCTGGTCCACCGTGCCGTCCGGGGCCGATCCGGACTCCGCCGATATGGCCGTGCACAACCCCGCCGATCATCGGGACGTGGTCGGCACAGTCCGGGCCGCGTCGTTCCCCGAGATCCAGGCGGCGCTCGCCCGGGCGGAGGCGGCAGCCGACACCTGGGCGGCGGTGGAGACCGAGGCCCGCGCCGCCCGTCTGCGCGCCGCCGCCGACGCCTTCGAGGCACGGATGCCGGCGCTGATCGGGCTGATCGTGCGCGAGGCCGGCAAGTCCTTCGCCAACGCCGTCGCCGAGATCCGCGAGGCCGTGGACTTCCTGCGCTACTACGCGGCCGAGGCCGAGCGGGCTCTGAACGGCCCGCACGCGCCGCTCGGGCCGGTCGTCTGCATCGCCCCCTGGAACTTCCCGCTGGCGATCTTCGTCGGGCAGGTCGCCGCCGCCCTGGCGGCCGGCAACCCGGTTCTGGCCAAGCCCGCCGCGGAGACGCCGCTCGCGGCCGGGGAGGCGATCCGTCTGCTGCACGCCGCCGACATCCCGGAGGATGTCCTACAGATCCTTCCGGGTCCCGGCGATGTCGGGGCGGCCTTGGTCGGGGACGCCCGGGTGCAGGGCGTGATGTTCACCGGCTCGACCGGGATCGCGAAGTCGATCCAGGGACGCCTGGCCGAACGCCTGAGCCGCGACGGCGAGCCGGTCCCGCTCGTCGCCGAGACCGGCGGCCAGAACGCCATGGTGGTCGATTCCTCTGCCTTGGCCGAGCAGGTGGTCGCCGACGTGATCGCTTCGGCGTTCGATTCCGCCGGCCAGCGCTGCTCGGCCCTGCGCATCCTGTGCCTTCAGGAGGAGATCGCGGATCGTACCCTGGAAATGCTCCGCAGCGCCATGCGCGAACTGGTCGTCGGCGATCCCCGCCGGCTTGCGGTCGATGTCGGTCCGGTCATCACCCGGGCTGCGGCCGAGCGCCTGAACCAGCATGTCGAGACGATGCGGGGACGCGGCTTCGCCATTCACCAGGTCCCGCTGCCGGCCGAGACGGCGAACGGCACCTTCGTCCCGCCGACGCTCATCGCGATCAATCGCGTCGCGGATGTCGAGCACGAGGTGTTCGGGCCGGTGTTGCATGTCCTGCGCTACGCGCGCCACGATCTCGACCGCCTGCTGGAAGAGATCGACGCCACCGGATACGGCCTGACCTTCGGCCTCCACACTCGCATCGACGAGACTGCCGACCGGATTCTCGGCCGCGCCGGCGCCGGCAACCGCTACGTCAACCGCAACGTCATCGGCGCCGTGGTCGGCGTCCAGCCCTTCGGCGGGTCCGGCTTGTCCGGTACCGGGCCGAAGGCCGGCGGTCCGCTCTACCTCGGCCGTTTGCTGAAGAGGCCGCCGCAGGCCGCGCTCGCCGGCCTTGAAGGCCCAAGCGATCTCGGCCGACGCTACGCGGAGTGGCTTCGATCCCGCGGGCACGACCCGCTCGCCGACATCGTCGCCGCGTTGCCGTCGATCCAGGGCGCGGAGATCGCTCTGGCCGGGCCGGTCGGGGAGCGTAATCTCTACGCCCTGCGCCCGCGCGGCCGCGTGTTAGCGATCGCCGAGACCAAACGCGGCCTGATCCTTCAACTCGGTGCGATCATCGCCACCGGCAACCGCGCCGTGGTGCTGAGCCCGGACCGGATCTTCGCGGCCCTGGCCGAGCTGCCGGCCGAACTCGCGGCCCGGGTCGAGCGCACGGCGGATCTCGCGCAGGCCGGCGAGGTCCGGGCGGTGCTGTACGAGGGCGATCCCGTCGGCCTGCGGACGCTGAACCGCGCCCTGGCCGAGCGACTTGGTCCGATCCTTCAGAGTCAGGCCCGCACGGTCGACGCGCTTGCGGCGGGCGACCTCTACACGCTCACCGGCCTGGTCGAGGAGCGCTCGACCGCGATCAACACCGCGGCCGCCGGGGGCAATGCCAGCCTGATGGCGATCGGCTGATCAATCACGCCGACCGGCGCAGATTCCAGAACAGCGGCAAGCCGGTGAGCATGCCGTCCAGGTCGCGCCGGTAGGCGGTGGGCTGGAAATACTGGCCGCACGGAATGTAGGCGCCGACCTCCAGGGCCCGGGACTGGATGTTCGCCGCCAACGCCTTCTGCGCGCCGACATCCGGGGCCGCGAACCACGCGGCGCGCATCTCCTCCAGAGGCGCATCCGTCAGCCAGCTCGGGACGCCGGCCCGGCCGTTGCCGCGGGCCGCCAGATGGTAGGCCGGCGAGATCATGTCGAGCCCGCCGGAGAAGATGCCGAACATCGACCAACCGCCCTGATCGAGCGGCTTCGCATTGAGGATCCGCTGGTTCACCGTGCCCCAATCGGTGGAGACGAGGTCGAGGTTCATCCCGAGCTTGCGGCAAAGGTCGGCCATGACCTCACAGACCGCGTTGATCCGCGGCACGTCGGTGCCCGCCAGCAGCACGACCCGCTCGCCGTTGTAGCCGGCCGCCGCCAGCGCCCGCTTGGCGGCTGCGATGTCGCGCGGACCGGTGAACACCGACATCCCGGCCTCCGAAGCCATCGGGCCGCCGGGGGTGAAGATGCCGGCCGGACCGCGACGGATCGACGGATCGCTGCCTGCGACCGCGTCCATCATCTCGTTCTGATCGACCGCCGCCAGGAGCGCCCGGCTGATCGCGGGATTGTCGAAGGGCGGCAGGGTATGGTTGAGGCGGATCTGCCCGATCAGGCCGGTCGTCTCCACCAGCTCGACGCGTACGTCGCGCTGGCGCAGCAGATCGGGCACGAGATCGACCAGCGGCTGCTCCCACCAATCGATCTCGCCCGAACGCAGGGCGCCGGCCGCGGTGGCGCCATCGGGGATCGTGCGCCACTCGATCCGGTCGAAATGTGCGATCCGGGGTCCGGCGGTGAAGCTCGGCGTGCCATCCTGACGGGGGCGGTAATCCTCGAACTTTCGGTAGACGTTGAGCGATCCTGGCACGCGCTCGGTCGCGACGTAGCGATAGGGCCCGCTGCCGACGATCTCCGCCACGGCTTGCGTGGCCGGCATCGCGCTCAGCCGTTCCGGCATGATTACCGGCAGGTAGGAGGTCGGCTTTGCCAGGGCGTCCGGGAGAAGCGGGAACGGCCGCTTGAGCCGGAACTGCACCACGGTGTCGGACGGGGCGGAGAGTTCGTCGACGGTTGCGAACAGCGCTCCCCCGAAGGCATCGCGCCCGGACCAGCGCTTGAGGCTCGCGACCACGTCGCGGGCGAGGACCGGGGTGCCGTCGTGGAAGCGCAGGCCGTCGCGCAGGGTCAGTCGCCAGGTCAGCCCGTCCGGCAATACGTCCTGGCTACCAACCATTTGCGGCTGCGCGCGGTAGGACGCATCGAGGCTGTAGAGCGTGTCGAACACCATCAGCGCATGCGTGCGCGTGACGTAATTCGTGGTGATGATCGGATCGAGTAGAGCGAGGTCGGCGTAGGGCACGAAGCGGAGTGTCGTGGCCGAGGCCGCCCGGACGAGGGCGGGCCGCGCCATGGCTCCGGCCATCAGGGCGCCGGCGCCTCGCAGCAGGGTGCGTCGCTTCATACTGTCGTCCCGCTCCGATCCACGGTTGCCGACGCGGTTTCGCGCAGCGCTTATCGGTTGCAAAGCCTACGCCAGCAGCCGGATCCGGGATGGTCAGGATTGAGACAGCCGTCCCGGTCTGAAGCCGGGCGGCCCATAGCGGAACGCCACCGCTCGCGCGTCCTAGGGATCCGCGCTCCGGCAACCCTGGCGATCGATCAGGCGGCGCGAGACCAGCGGATATCGCCCAGGCTCTCGCGGAATGCGAAGCGGGCCAGGTGGTCGGCGACCACGTTCTCGAGTCGAGTGAGGTTGACCGGGTCGGCGCTGTCGATGCGCATCACCAGGGCGTCCGGCTCGGCGTCGAAGGTGCAGATGCGGTCTTCGCCGAACGGCACGGTGCCGTGCTCGGGGGTCGCCTCGACCTTGAACTTGTGGCTCCAGTGCCGGCACAGCTGCTGCAGGTAGCGGCTTGCCTCGGCGGTCTGCACGCGGGCCTGAGAGGTCGGCATTCCGTGGGTCTCCAGAAAGATGAACGCTGTCTTCGGTGGACGGCGTGTCGCGATATCTCGCACGTGCGAGATGAACGCATCCTGAGCAAGGACTATGCCCGGGCTCACGAGGCTGTCCCCGATCGCTGCATAAAGGGTCTGCTCGAAGCGTTAGCAAGCGTTTAACGACCAACACGACGGCCGCCGAACGCGGCGCCGCGCGACTGTCCTGCACCCCTCGACGTGCCGAATTATGGCGCGCCGCACAAATTCCATCGCCCTGATGGGACGGGTGAGGCGAAGTCCACCGGCGAGCGATAGCGCCATGGGGACGGCCTGCGTGACTATGGCCGAACGCGGACGGTATCACAGCGTCGGGCGAGGTCGGGCCCACGATCGAGGCTCGCAACGACGGTGTGGCAGAGGATGTCCTATGCCAGCCCTGCGGTATCTGCCCCCCACAAACTCCTCATGGCGGTGTCCTGAGGCGCCGGTTACCCAGGCCGGGCGACTGCCTCACGTCCGGATCAAACTCTGCAGGACACGCCCCGGCTTAAGCTGCACCCGGCAGCCGCCGCCTTCTTCCGATTACGGAGACACAGATCATCGCAATCCAAATTTCCTACGGACCAGCACCAGGCACGTGAGGCTGATTCCGGCTGCGAACATCAGGAAGAAACTGGGCGCGAGCGGCGTGTGCGTGATTGCGATCAGGCTCTCGATCCAGAACGGTGCGAAGCCGCCGAAGAGCGTCACGCCGACGTTGTAGCTGATGTTCATGCCCGTGCTTCGGGTGCGGGTCGGGAAGATCTCGGCCATGAGCGCCGGCAGGGCCGCGCTGTAGCTCGCCTTCAGGCCGCCGATCAGGGCGAGCACCGGCACGATGACGAGCAGGACCGGGTAGCTGATCAGAAGCGCGAAGGCCGGAATCATCAGCACGAACACCGCGATCACCACGATCCGCATGATCGGCGTCCGGCCGACCCGATCGGACCAGTGCCCCACCAGCGGTGCGACCGTCATCAGCATGACGGCGCCGACGAACGATGCCAGGAAACCGATCCAGGACGGCAGACCGAGTTGCTTGGCGGCGTAGGTCGGCGTGTAGTTGATCATGTAGTTCAGCGCCGTGGAGGTCGCCACGAGCCCCGTCGCCAGCAGCATGTTGAGCCATTGTTGCCCGAACAGATCGCGTACGGGTGAGCGCGCCTCACCCGTCTCGGCCGAGGCCTCGAATTCGGGCGTCTCCGTGATGTTGCGACGGATGTAGAGGCCCACGGGACCGATCAACAGCCCGAACGCGAACGGCAAGCGCCAGCCCCACGCGGCGATCTGGTCAGCGCTCAGCGTGGCGCTCAGGATGACCCCGGACAAGGCCGCCAGGACGCTCGCCAGGCCCTGGCTGGCGAACTGGAAGCTCGCGAAGAAGCCTTTGCGCGTCGGCCCGTGCTCGACCATGAAGGCGGTCGATGCGCCGAACTCGCCGCCGACCGAGAAACCCTGGATCAGCCGTGCCACCAGCACGCCGACCGAGGCCAGGATGCCGATCGACTCGTAGGACGGCATCACGACCATCATGAGGGTCCCGACCATCATCAGCATGATCGACAGCATCAGTGCGGGCTTGCGGCCGGCCCTGTCCGCATAGAGGCCGAGCACGATCGCCCCGAGCGGGCGCATTAAGTACGAGATGCCGAAGCTGCCGAGGGCGATCAGTAGCGACGTGGTCGGATTGTCGGTCGGGAAGAACAGCTTCGAGATCGTGACGGCGAAGTAGAGGTACAGCGTGAGATCGTAGAATTCGAGGGCGTTCCCGATCGAGGACGCGATCACCGCCTTATACATTTGCGACGCTTCGCGGACGGGTGTCGCGCTCACGGCCGCGTCCGGTGACGACATATGCTGCTCGATCTCGGTTGGATGAGGCGCGCGTCGCGACGGGGTTTTCAGACGTCGTCGGGCGAGGATCTAAAATCCGCCGGCATGGCCGTCCTTGCGGGGATCGGAGCCGCCGACGTAGCCACCCTCAATTCTGCGCACGAGCTGCGCCCCCCCGAACCCGAAGGCAGAATCCGGCGGCTCGCGGACGAGTTCGTGGCCGCGCGCCTCCAGGTCGCCCAGCGTCGAGGCCGGGAACGCGGTCTCGACCGCCACCTGCAGGCCGGCGACGTGGCGCCAGCGGGGCGCGTCCACCGCCGTCTGCGGATCCTGCCCCCACACCTGGGTTCGGACCACCACCTGCACGTGGCCCTGCGCCTGGATCGGCCCGCCCATGAAGCCGAACGCCATCAGCGGTGCGCCGTTCTGCATCACGAAGCCCGGAATGATCGTGTTGAACGGGCGCTTGCTCGGCCCGACCTGGTTGGGATGGCCCTCGGCCAGGGTGAAGCCGTACCCGCGGTTCTGCAGGCTGATGCCCGTCTCCGGGACCACCACGCCGGACCCGAAGCCCGAATAGTTCGACTGAATGTAGGAGACCATCATGCCGTCGGCGTCGCCGGTGGCGAGGCACACGGTCCCGCCCTCGTTCGGCGCTCCATGCCCGAACACCTGCGCGCGCCGATGGTCTATCAGGGCCGCTCGCGACGCCAGGTAACCCGGGTCCAGCAGATGGTCGTGGGTAACCTTGGTCATGTGGCGAAGGTCCGCCGCGTAGGCGTAGACATCCGCGAAAGCGAGCTTCATGGCCTCAATCTGGAGATGGAGCGCGTCCGCGCCGTCGACCGGGAGATCCTCGAGGCCGGTCGCCCGGAGAATACCGAGCGCCATCAGCGCCGCGATGCCCTGACCGTTCGGGGGGATCTCGTGCAGGCTCACGCCGCCGAAATCCTGCTGAATCGTGCCGCACCAATCCGCGCTGTGGTCGGCCAGGTCGCCCTCGTCGAGCGCCGCCCCGTGCGCGCGGGCGAAATCCGCGATCCGGAGAGCCAACGCCCCCCGGTAGAAGCTGTCGCCACGCGTCTCGGCGATCGACCGGAGCGTGCGCGCATGGCCGGGCGACCGGAACAGCTCGCCGGCGGCTGGCGTGCGCCCGTCCGGCATGAAGGTGGCCGCAAAGCCGGGCTGGTTCTTCAGTTCCGCCGCGCCGCGCCTCCAGAGTTCGGCGATGACGGGCGAGACCAGGAAGCCGGCCTCGGCGTAACCGATGGCCGGCTCGAAAAGGCGCTCGAACGGCAGCTGCCCGAACCGCCGCGACAGCTCAACCCAAGCCGAGACCGCACCCGGGACCGTCACGGTGTCCCAGCCGCGATGCGGGAACGCGGCGTGCCCAACGTAGCGTTCAGGCGTCCAACCCGCCGGCGAGCGGCCGGACGCGTTGAGCCCGTGGAGCTTGCCGTCGTGCCAGAGGATGCAGAAGGCGTCCGACCCGATGCCGTTGCCGGTGGGCTCGACCACTGTCAGCGCGATGGCCGCCGCCAGCGCGGCGTCGAGGGCGTTGCCGCCCTGTTGCAGCATCCTGAGCCCGGCCTGCGTAGCGAGCGGCTGCGACGTGGCGACGAGATTGCGGGCGAAGACGGGCGAGCGCCGGGAGGCGTAGGGCGCATCGTGTCGGTACTGCATATCGGCCTCGTGGACGTCCCCGGCTAGCAGAACCGATCTCCGCAAGCCTCATGCCCTTCAAGAGGGCCACATCGAGCCGCGGATCCCGATAAACCGATGATCGGGGGCGATCTTTCCCGCTCAGAGCTTGATCCCTTCGAGGTAGCCGCGATTCCACGTCGGGCTGATCAGGATCTCGTTGACGCAGACGGTCGCCGGGAGGCGCGCCACGAACAGGATCGTCTCGGCGAGATCGTCCGATTGCAGCATGCGCGCCTTGTCGTCCGCCGTGACCGGAACGGGACGCTTGTCCAGGATGGGTGTCGCGACCTCACCGGGGCAGATGCAGCAGGAGCGGATGCCGTGTCCGCATTCCTCCTGGTTCAGGCTCTCGGAGAGCGCGACCAGCCCGTGCTTGGCCGCCGAGTAGGCCGGCCCCGTCAGCTTGGACACGTAACGGCCGGCCCACGACGAGACCTGAATGATCAGGCCGCCCCGCTGGGCGCGCATCGTCGGAAGCACGGCCCGGGATGCGTAGAAGGGGCCGTTGAGGTCTACGCCGATCACCGCGTCGATGTCGGCATTCGAGATCTCGCTCCAGGACCGGTTCGGCACGTTGAGCCCGGCGGAGTTCACCAGGATGTCGCAGCCTTGGTAGGCCGCGTGGACCGCCGCCCAGGCACGCTCGACGTCGGCGGCGCGGCCCATGTCGGCGGGCGCCACCAGGGCCTCGCCGCCCGCGGCGCGGACCAGGTCCGCGGTTTGCTCCAGGGCGTCCGCCCGCCGCCCGGTGAGGGCCAGCCGCATCCCGGCCTTGGCGAGCGAAATCGCGGCGGCCTGTCCGATGCCGGACCCGGCTCCCGTCACCCAGGCGACCTGTCCTCTGATATCACGCAGCATGGCGAGTGATCTCCCGAACGTCCTTCGTCGAGGGCCGCACCCGTGCCTGCGCCGGACGCCGTCCTCCGGGTCTAGTTCTTCGCGACCAGGGGGCATCCGCCGTCGGCGAGGGGGCGGAACGCCTGCTCGGCCGGGATGGTGTCGAGGAGCTTGTACAGGTCCCACTCGCCCTTGGATTCGGCCGGCGCCTTCACCTCGAACAGGTACATCGGGTGCAGCTTGCGGCCATCGACCCGGATCGAGCCCTTGCCGAACAGCGGGTCGTCGGTGGGGTTGGCCTTCATCCAGGCCATGGTCGTCTGCGGATCCTTCGACTTCGTCGCCGCGACGGCCTTCAGGTAGTGCAGGAGGCCGGCATAGACGCCCGCCTGGTTCATCGTCGGCATGGTGCCGTTGTGGCGCGACGCGAAGCGTTCCGAGAAGGCACGCGTGCCGGGGTTGAGATCCCAGTAGAACGACTCGGTCAGCACCAGTCCGCGGGCCGTCTGCAGGCCGAGCGAATGCACGTCCACCGCGTAGACGAGCAATGCCGCCAGGGTCTGACCGCTCTCCATCAGACCGAACTCATGGGCCTGCTTGACGGCGTTGATCGTGTCGCCGCCGGCATTGGCGAGCCCGACCACCTTCGCCCCCGACGCCTGTGCCTGAAGCAGGAACGACGAGAAGTCCGTGGCTGGGAACGGCACCTTGGCGGCACCGAGCACGCGGCCCCCGCCCTTCTGGACGACCGCGGAGGCCTCGTTCTGAAGCGAGATCCCGAACGCGTAGTCGGCGGTGAGGAAGTACCAGGACTCGCCCCCGCGCTTGAGCATCGCGCCGGCTGTGCCGTGCGCGAGGGCATAGGTGTCGTAGGTCCACTGGATCGTATTGGGCGAGCAGGCCTTGCCGGTCAGGTCCGTGGTCCCGGCGCCGGAATCGATGAAGATCCGGTTCTTCTCGCGCGTGACCTGGCTCACCGCCAGGGCCACCGAGGACGTCGGCACGTCGAAGATCGCGTCGACCCCGTCGCGATCGTACCATTGCCGCGCGATGGCGGCGCCGACATCCGGCTTGTTCTGGTGGTCGGCGGAGACGAGATCGACCCGCACGTTGGCGTCGGTCTTGGCGAAATCCTCGATCGCGAGCCGCGCGGCGACCACCGAGCCCTGGCCCCCGGTGTCGGAGTAGACCCCCGACATATCGTTCAGGACACCCACCTTCACGGTGATCGGCTCCGCCGCGGCTGCCCCGGCCATCGCGCCGCAGGCGATCGCTGCCGAGAGGACGCAGCTGCGGATCAGCGCCATGGTGGACCTCCCGTCGGATGCTTCTTTTTGTGCGTGTTACGAGGGCACGGGCTACAACTCAGCGTCAAGACCGGTCGCCTTGGTCTGCGAAACACCTAGCGGAAGTCTCCCTCCGCCGGGCCGCTGCGCTGACTTGTGCGCGAGCGTTGCAGCCAGTCACGGATCCGGCGCTCGATCCGCCCCCAACGCGTTGACCCACAGGACGACGGCACGCGTCCGGCCGTCCGGATTGCCGAAACGGTGCGGCCGATGGCTGGCGAAGCGGAAGCTGTCGCCGGCGGCAAGGTCCAGCGTCCGGGCTTCGACCACGAGGGTCAGGCGCCCCTCGAGCACCAGGCCGGCCTCCTCGCCGTCGTGGCTGAACAGCTCGTCGCCCGTGCTGGCCTTCGGCTCGAGCACCATGTGGAACAGGCTGAGGCTCGGCGTCCTGCCCGCGGGCGTCAGAAGCTGCTTGGTGATCCCGGCGCGCCAGAGCTTGAGTTCCGCCCGGTCCCGCTCGAACACCACGATCGGGTCGGGGTCCTTCTCCGGGGCGGTCGTCTCGAACAGGCCGCCGATCCCGGTCTGGAGCGTGTCGGCGAGCAGGGCCAGGACGCGCAGGGACGGCGAGGACAGGCCGCGCTCCACCTGGCTGATGAAGCCGATCGAGAGGCCGGTGCTGGCCGCGACCTTTTCCAGGGACAGCCGCCGCTCCTGGCGCAGGGCGCGCAGCCGCTGGCCCACGGCCCGGTCCACGGGATCGGCCGCCATCGGTTCGACTTTGGGCCTGCTCACCGCCGCGTCATCCTGGAGAGTCCGTGGCATCTTCATGCACGTGAAATCATCTTGCGTCGAGCCGCGAACCGTGCGGTAATCTTCACAGATATGAAAACAGACGAGCGATAGCGAAGAGTCGCGCTATGCCAGTGTCGAGGATCCGCGCCATGAGACGCCTGCTTCCGAGCCTGGGCCTGAGCCTCGCCCTCTTGATCGCCGGCCCGGCCAGGGCCGAGCCGCCCCTGCGGGTCGGGGCCACGCCCACCGGCCTGCCGTTCACCTTCCTCGACACCAAGACCAACTCGATCCAAGGGGTCATGGTCGATCTCGTGAACGCGGTCGGCAAGGAGGCCGGGTTCGCCGTCGCGGTTGAGCCACTGCAATTTTCGACGCTGATCCCGGCACTCACCGCCTCGAAGATCGACATCATCTCGGCGGCGATGTTCATCACACCCCAGCGCAAGGAGGTCGTGGCCTTCTCGGCTCCGGTCTACAGCTACGGCGAGGGGCTGATCGTCCCGAAGGCCGACACGAAGGACTACACGTCCTTCGCCGACCTGAAAGGTGAGACCGTCGGCGCCCAGGTCGGTACCGCCTTCGTCGATCCGTTGAAGAAATCGGGTCTTTTCGCCGAGGTGAAGATTTACGACGCGATCCCGGACATCATTCGCGACGTCAATTCCGGGCGGCTGAAGGCCGGCTTCGCCGACGCCCCGATCCTGGCCTACTACGTCAAGCAGGGCATGTTTCCCGGCGTCCGCCTGGTCGAGACCCTCAAGCCGACTGTCGTCGCCTCGGTGGGCATCAGCGTGCGCAAGGCCGACACCGCACTGCTCGCCAAGATCGACGCCGCGCTCGCCAAGCTGAAGGCCGACGGGACGCTCGAGAAGATCCTGATGAAGTGGGGTCTGCCGCCCTCGGCCGACCGGTCCTGAGATTCATGCGCGAGTTCCTGGCCGACGCGCAGGATTACCTGCCGATCCTGTTCCAGGGCGTGCAGCTAACGGTTCTGATCACCCTGGCCTCCCTGGTGGTCTCGACCGTCCTGGGCCTGTTCTGGGCGGTGCTGCGGGTCTCCGGGATCGCCGTGCTGGCCGGGTTCAGCGCGGTGATGATCAACATCCTGCGCGGCATCCCGATCATCGTGCAGCTGTTTTACATCTACTTCGTGCTGCCGGATTTCGGCCTGTCGCTCACGGCGGTGCAGGCGGCGATCATCGGGCTCGGGATCGCCTATTCGGCCTACCAGGCCGAAAATTTCCGGGCCGGCATCGAGGCGGTGGACCGCGGGCAGGTCGAGGCCGCCCTGTCGATCGGCATGGGCTGGTGGATGACCATGCGTCGGGTGATCCTGCCCCAGGCGGTCAAGATCGCGCTGCCGCCTTACGGCAACATCATGATCATGATGCTCAAGGATTCGTCGCAGGCCTCGACCATCACGGTCGCGGAACTGGCCCTCCAGGGCAAGCTCATCGCCTCCTCGACGTTCAAGAACACCAGCGTCTACACGATGGTGGCGCTGATGTACCTGGCGCTGAGCCTTCCGCTGATCCTGCTGGTGCGCCACCTCGAAGCGAAGGGGCGCCACCGGTGATCGTCCTTCAGGATGTGCACAAGCATTACGGCTCGCTGGAAGTGATCAAGGGCGTCTCGGCCGAGGTCACGAAGGGCGAGGTTGTCTGCATCATCGGGCCTTCAGGCTCCGGCAAGTCGACGCTGCTGCGCTGCATCAATGGACTCGAAGCCTATGACGGCGGCGAGATCCGGGTCGACGGCCAGCGCGTCGACCGGGACAAGCGCAGCATCCAGGCGGTGCGGACCCGTGTGTCCATGGTGTTCCAGCGCTTCAACCTGTTCGCCAATCGCACCGCGCTGGAGAACGTCGTCGAGGGGCCCATCCACGTGAAGCGGGAGCCCCGCGCCGAGGTCGAGGATCGCGCCAGGGCGCTGCTCGCCCGGGTCGGCCTGGCCGGCAAGGAGCATGCCCGGCCCGATGCGCTCTCGGGCGGCCAGCAGCAGCGCGTCGCCATCGCGCGGGCCCTGGCCATGCGCCCGGAGGCGATCCTGTTCGACGAGCCGACCTCGGCCCTCGATCCCGAGCTTGTCGGCGATGTCCTGCGGGTGATGCGCGGGCTGGCGGACGAGGGCATGACCATGATCGTCGTGACCCACGAAATCGGGTTCGCCCGGGAGGTCGCCGACCGCGTGCTGTTCCTTGATGGCGGTCGCCTGGTCGAGCAGGGGCCGGCCGCCGAGATCCTCAATCGCCCACAACACCCGCGCACCCAGGACTTCCTGCAGCGGGTGCTGCATCCGCTCTAGGGATTACCGTGGCCGAACCGTTTCCCCTCGCGCCGTCGCTCTGGGCTACCACTGCCACACCGGGGCCCGAGACGCCGCCCCTGTCCGAATCCGGGCACGCCGATGTGGTGATCGTCGGCGGCGGCTTCTGCGGCCTCTCGACCGCCCTGCACCTCGCCGAGCGCGGGATCCGACCGGTCGTGCTGGAGGCTCGCGAGGTCGGCTTCGGCGGGTCTGGGCGCAACGGCGGTCAGGTCATCCCGGGCCTGAAATACGATCCCGCCGCCCTCGTCGCCAAGTTCGGGCGCGAGCGCGGCGAGCGGCTCGCGCGCTTTGCCGGAAGCACCGCCGATACGGTCTTCGACCTGATCGCCAAGCACGCCATGGACGTGCCGCACCGGCGCGCGGGCTGGATCCAGGGCGCCCATACCGAGGCCGGGCTCGCCGAGGTCGCGCGCCGGGCGGAGCAATGGGCCGGCCTCGGTGCGCCGACCCAGGTCCTCGACAAGGCCGAGACCGATCGGCTGCTCGGGACGGAGCGATACCTCGGCGGCTGGCTCGACGGCCGCGGCGGTGCGGTCCAGCCGCTGAGTTACGCCCGCGGCCTCGCCCGTGCGGCGCTGAAGGCCGGTGCCGCCATCCACGGCGGCAGCCCCGTCACCGGCCTGACCCGCAGCGGGTCGACCTGGACCGTCACAACGGCTCAGGGCGCGCGGCTCTCGACCGAGCGTGTCGTCCTGTGCACCAACGGCTATACGGGTGGGCTATGGCCCGGGCTCGCGCAGACCGTGATCGCGGCCAATTCCTTTCAGGTCGCCACGACGCCGCTCTCGGACAACCTGCGGCGCTCGATCCTGCCCGAGGGGCAGGTCTCGTCGGACACGCGCAAGCTCCTGCTGTATTTCCGCCTCGACCATACCGGCCGCCTGCTCATGGGCGGCCGCGGTCCGTTCCGCGAGCCGCGCGGTGCCCGCGACTGGGCCCATCTCGAGCGCATCGTCGGCAAGCTGTTCCCGCAGCTCGACGGGGTCGCGTTCGACCATCGCTGGTGCGGCCGGGTGGCGATCACGCAGGATTACCTACCGCACCTCCACGAGCCCGCACCCGGGCTCCTCATCGACATCGGCTGCCAGGGCCGCGGTGTCGGCCTGCAATCCACCATGGGACGGTTGATCGCCGACTACGTCGCGACTGGGGATCCGGACCGCCTGCCGCTGCCGCTGACACCGGTCGCACCGCTGCCGCTGCACGCGTTCCACCGCCTGTACGTGTCGGCCATCATCGCCTGGTACCGGCTCAGCGACGGCGGCATTCGCTGACGCGGACCGCTGTATTGTCCATCCGGCCCCGAAAAGCTGTCAGGCCGAGCCCGTCCATCCGATGACCGCTGTCAATGGGTCGCCCGAGCCTCCCGCGCGCTTCAGGACGCGGGTCTCGACGCGCGGGAAGCCGGCGCGCTGCAGGTACAGGCTAACCAACTGCGCGTGCCCCTCACCGTCGAGGGCGCTCCAGATCGCGACCGCCTTGGTCGGGAAGCAGCGGTTCGAGAAACTGATGATCACCGGTGCGCCGGGGCGCAGGATGCGGGCGACCTCGGACAGGACGTCCACGGGTCGCTGCAGGTACTGCACCGAGACGCAGAGCAGCGCCGCGTCGACGCTCGCCGCGTCGAGCGGCAGGCGCGGCTCGGTGTTGAGATCCTGCACGAAGTGCCGGGCCAGACGCGGGTTGACGGCCAGTTCCGCCGCGTTCATCCCGTGGCCGATGACGCTTCCGTAGGCGACCTCGTCCGGCAGGTGGCTAATCCAGCTGGACATCAGGTCGAGGACGATGCCGCCGGCAGGCACGACCGCACGGTAGAGGTCGGTCACGGCGGCGATCGCGGCCGCGTCGATATGCGCGACCAACCGCGGCTGCGCGTAGAACAGCGGATCGGGATGGCGGTCGGGCTTGGCGAACGCTTCCGGCGGTAGCTCGGGCAGATTCTGGGTCATGATCGGTACACCTTGGCCGGCCGTCGCACCGGGATCGCACAGCGCGTGCTCGGCTCTGACCGTCCCAACGTTCGATCGCGTCTGCCAACGGCACCGGGTTCGTCAGGGGTCAGCGACGATGATGAAGGCGCCCGCGTCCGCGAGGTGCCGCCGCTCGTCCGCTGGAACTGTCGCGTCGGTGACCAAAGTCCAGCGCCGTGGGAGCGGAGCCCACGCCATCTGCTCCGCGCGCCCGAGCTTGCCCGCGTTGGCCAGCACGATCGTCTCGCGCGCCTGCGCGATCATCACCGATTTGAGCGCGACCTGATCGAGGCTCGCCTCGCACAGGCCGCGTCCCGCGACCACGCCGTCCGCGCTCATCACCGTCCGATCCGCGGTCATCCTCTGCAGTGCTTCGACGGCGAGGGGGCCGACGGTGCTCATGCTCGTGGCTCTCAGGCTGCCGCCGAGGACGACGAGATCGATTCCAGGTGCCTGCGCAAGGCAGGGAAGCAGCGCCAGATTGTTCGTGATGATGCGCAGCCGTCGATCGATCAGCAGGCGCCCGAAGGCCGTGACCGTCGAGCCGGCATCGAGGATCAGGGTCTCGCCATCCGCGATGAGTGCGAGCGCCGCCCGGGCGATCGCTTGCTTCTCAGGGCCGTTGATCGCCAGCCTCTGGTCGAGCGTGGTCTCGGGCATGGCCGCGGCCAGGATGGCGCCGCCGTAGGTCCGCCGCACCGCCTTGGTGTCGGAGAGGTGCTGCAGATCGCGCCGGACGGTCGAGGCGGAGACGCCGAACCGTCGTGCGAGATCGTCCACATCGATCTCACCCAGCCCCAGCGCCTCCAACAGCCGCGCCCGGCGTTCCGTACCGCGCATAGCCGTGCTCTTCCTACCTGCCCGCGACAGGAGGCGCTTCCATCCGTCCCGGCAATCCTGTCAAGCCGCGAGCGGTTTCGGCGCCAGCTCGACCGCCTGCCGCAAGGCCTCAATCAAGCTGCGCTCGTCCGCGACGCCCGTGCCGGCGATGTCGAAGGCCGTCCCGTGATCTACGGAGGTCCGGATCACCGGGAGGCCGACCGTGATGTTCACCCCGGCCTCGAGACCCAGCACCTTGATCGGGCCGTGACCCTGATCGTGATACATGGCGACCACCATGTCGTAATCGCCCCGGCCGGCCAAGAAGAACAAGGTGTCGGCCGGCAGGGGGCCACGAACGTCCCAGCCCTTTGCGCGGCAGGCCTCGACCGCCGGCGTGATCTTCTCCGCCTCCTCGCCATGACCGAACAGGCCGTTCTCGCCCGCATGCGGATTGATGGCGCAGACGCCGATCTTCGGCTCGGCGATGCCGGCCTTCACCAGCACCGCATGTCCCCGGGCGATGACGCGCTCGACGAGGCCGGGCTCGATCCGCGCGATGGCGTCGATCAGGCCGATATGGGTCGTGACGTGGATCACCCGAAGCTTGGGCGAGACCAGCATCATCGAGACTTCCGGCGTCCCGGTGAGATGGGCCAGCATCTCGGTGTGGCCGGGAAACTTGTGGCCGGCCGCGTGCAGCGCCTCCTTCGACAAGGGCGCGGTGCAGATGCCTTGCGCCTGCCCCGCCTGGACGATCTCCACCGCCGCCGCGATGCAACGATAGGCGGTCTCGCCGGCGATCGGGGACAACTTCCCGAACGGCAGGTCGTCGGGGACGCATTTCAGGTCGATGCACTGAACCGCGTCGGTGTCGAACGCTGCGTCGCCCGCATCGGCCAGCGAAGCGACCCCGATCGTGGCCCCGACGATGCGGCCCGCCTGCCGCAGGCGCCCGGCATCGCCGACCACCAGCGGTTGGCAGATCGCGTGGACCTCCGGATGCGCCAGCGCCTTCATGATGATCTCCGGCCCGATGCCGGCGGGATCGCCCATGGTGATGGCGATGGTCGGACGGGTCATGTCAGGCTTCCTTCAATTCGCGCTCTGCGCAGGCGGTCACGAATGCGCGCGAGGCTGTCGGCGTCGCCGAACGCCCCGGCCTTCGTGGCGATGGGGATCGAAAGCCGACCCAGTGTGAGGCCGAGCGAGACGCCCGGCTCGATCTCGTCGGCCAGCTGGATCCCGTGGATATCGAAGCGCGTCAACAGCGCCGCCGCGGTCTCGCCGCCCGTGGCGGCGAGCGCCCCGATTTGCCCGGCGGTCGGCGCCAGCGCTTCGGCCAGCGCACGCGCGAGCCGCGGCCCGATACTCATGTCGGGTTCGCCGCCGAGCATGATCTCGACCAAGACATCCTGGCCGGCTGTCAGCCACTCCGCGAGCTGCGTCGCCAGAGACCCCTGGCCTTCCCGGGCCAGCAACGTCTCTGGGGAGACCGGCAGGTGCGCGACGCAGCCGTCGGCGACGAGACGCCTGGCACCGGCGCGCGAGATTTCGGCGAGCGAACCGACCACGAGGAGCGTGCCGCGCCCGTCCGGTGTGATCCGGACCGGCTCGCGTGCAGCCTTCGGCCCGGTAGCCGCGAGTGCGTGCGCCAGCCCGGCACTGCCGATGAAGCAGGCAGACGGCGTCGCAGCCAGTCCTGCCTCGGCGATACGGTGCAGGTCGTCGTCGGTTTCGGCATCGCAGACGACGATTTCGTCAGGACCGGCGGCAGCCTCCGCCAGCATGTCGGCGAGACGGCCACCTCGCACTACCGGCAGTGTGATCGTTCCGGCCCGGATCCCGGCAGTCGCCAGCATCGCGCCGAGGTCGGCGCTGGCATAGGTATGATCGCGCCGCCAGACCTCCGCCTCCTCTAACGGACGGCCGCCGACCCGCATCCGGCCATTCACCGTAGTCCGGCCTGTCGCGGGGAAAGCCGGTGCCAGCACACCGAAGGCTTGTTGACCGTATCGGGTACGCAGATGCGCCAACGTTGCGGCGCTTTCGGCAGCGGGCTGCCCCCGCATCGTCGAGTCGATCTTCTTGAACAGGCGTCGATCCACGCTGTGCAGTCGCTCCAGCAGAGCAGCATGGCGCCCGGCTGCGGCCTTTGCGGAGAGACCACGGCTGTCGGCATCATACGACAGGATCGGAAGCTGATCGTCCGGCGCCGCATCACCCCACATCACGGCCGCGGCGCTTCCGCGCCGCCGGAACGCGATCGCGCAGTCGGCGGCGCCCGTCAGATCGTCGGCGAGGATGAGCCAGCGCGCGCCCATTTCAGGCGCGGCTGACCGGCGCGGGACCAACGGGCTCTCCATCGAGCGCTTCCAGCTCGTCTCCGCCGCGGCCGACGACTCGCGCCGTCCAGGCGGTGACGATCGGGACCAGGATCGCCGTGACGACGACGCAGGCCGCGACCAGGATCGTCGCAGGACCGGCGGCATCCGCGTAGGCCGGATTGGCCGCGGCAACGATCGCGGGCACGGCCGCGGCATTGCCGGCCGTCGACGCGGCAGCGACGCCCGCAACACCTGTCCCGCCTGTCAGGCGATCGGCGAGGAACAGCGGGATGCCGGTGAGGACCACGACCGCGACCCCCATCGCCAAGCCCAGCAGGCCGGCCTGCCACACTTTGCTCAGATCGAGGCCCGCCCCGAGGGCGAAGGCGAAGAACGGGATCATCACCGGGATCGCGCGGCTCAGGAATGCGCGCATCTCGCGGTCCAGGTTTCCGATGATCATGCCGACGAGGAGCGGGAGAACCGCGCCGACCAGCGTCTGCCAGGGAAACGCCGAGAGGCCGGCGACGCCCAGCGTTACCATCGTCAGAAAGGGTCCGCTCTCGAGCGACATGACCGTGTAGGCCCCGACATCGCGCGGGCGCCCATATTGGCCCATCAGCGCCATGTAGAGACCGCCATTCGTGTCGTTCATGCTCGCGACGATGGCCAGGGTGGACAGCCCCGCGAACATTCCCGCGGCAACCGGCGCCTCACCGAGAACCCGTCCGAAGATCAGCCCCAGGATCAAGGCGATCCCGATCTTCACGAGGAGAAGGGTGCCGCCTTTCTTGACGATGTAAGGGGTGGCGCGAAAATCTATGCTTGCACCCATGCAAACATAGAACACGGCCAGGATCGTCAGCGCACCCGAGAATAGCGCTCCCGTGAAAGAACCAAAATACTTCGGGGTTCCCGGAAAGAACGTGGCGATCAACGCGCCGATGAGCAGGGGCACGACCATCATGCCGCCCGGGACACGCTCGATCGCCCGCTTGATCGGGATCTGCATGCTCGTTTCCTCCCTGCGTGATGCACGCGAATTTTTATAGTCCGGTCGGCAATGCCGACCTCGCCTGGCGAGTAGATTGCGCATTCCGCGCATATGGTCAATTCTGATGCGTGGTTCGCGCACAGGACGGACCCGCCTTCCTCGTACGCGACATATTCTTTGGGTTTTTCGGTGTGGTGCCATCAACGCGGTAAACGCAGATTTGCTGGCACCGTAAAATTGGCTACTTGCCTGAGGAAGATCGATTAAAACGCATAAAATATAAATACTTTGAATTAAAAAGCTCAGTTATTATTTATCTATAAGATCTTTTATTTATCAGATTTAGGTAGTTTGGCATTCATAGTGTTTCAAATGCGTGCCCAAGCCTGGTGAACAGGACCAGAAATCGTATCCGGCTTCGAAGCGCCGATGAAGATCACGACTGGACCATGAGCCTCGCGACGGGGATCATAGAAATCCAAAAGGCCCGGATGGATCCGCTGAAAGAAATCCGGATAGCGGCCGTCTCGGCGGAGCAGGTGATCGATCACGACTTGGTCCCCATGCACCGCGTTCGGAACCGAGCCGCAGGAGCCGGCCGCCATCCAGCGTGCGGAATCGGCCGTGAAGGTCGCGTAGAGGCCGGCGAGGTCGTCCCCCTCCCAGCGGAGCAGGGCGCTGGAGAGCCGGCCGTGGTGGAAATAATCTTCCATGGCTGCGAAGCCGGGCTCGGCCAGGGCGTCGGCCGGTCCGGTGAGGACGGTATCGAGGTCGCACAGCAGGGTCGTGCCCTCCGTAAGGCCCGGGCGGAACGCTTCCATCTTGGCCCACCAGGTCGGCCAGTCGTGCCGCAGCGGTACTCGCTCGACCCCGGCCACATTCAGCGGCAAGTCCGTCAGGCAGAGGAACCGGTCGAAGGCAGGCGCGTGGCGGCGCACGCCCCGGGCCAGGCGCTCGACCCAAGTCGCGTCGTAGCGACCGCCGCTCTTCAGGACGGTGATCAGCGTGGTCATGATGCGTCCGTCACCTCGGGTGGATGCAGGCGCAGGCGCCCGGCCGCTGCGGCCTCGGAGAACCAGGCCCGCTCGGCCGCCCAGGGATGGCCGGGCCATCCTGCGAAGCCGAAGCCGTGGATGTTCACCGGGCCGGCATCCGCCGGGCGGTCGCGCAGCAGCGCGAGGCTCACCAGGAAGCCGGTGCTTGGGTTCGGGGAACCGTTGGTACCAGGCGCGAGCCGGCGCCTCGCCTCGTCGTGCAGTGTCTCGGGCAGGAGATGGACTGGCTTGCCGAGGGGGCGCAGCAGCGCCAGCGCCTGCCGGGTCCAGCAGATCGGCTCGGGCGCGTTCGCTTCCACGGGCAGCATCGGGAACGGCAGGATGAACGCCTCTGCTTCTCGGACCACCGGACGGTCCAGAAAGCCGGGATCGGCCAGCCATTCGCGCATCTGCCCGCCGCGATTGACCAGGGCCAGATGCGTGACGCGCGAGCCTGTGCGGCCGCCGAAGCCCGGGGCGTTGTTGAAGCGCACCACATGGCGGGCCGCGTCGATCGCGCGCGCCACCGGGCCGATCCCGGGAGCGTTTCCGACGATGGCGAGCGAGGCGCGCGGGTCGGCGCGCTCCGGGCGGAAGAAGTCGATGGCGATG
This sequence comes from Methylobacterium mesophilicum, assembly GCF_022179445.1. GTDB lineage: Bacteria > Pseudomonadota > Alphaproteobacteria > Rhizobiales > Beijerinckiaceae > Methylobacterium > Methylobacterium mesophilicum. The sequence continues at coordinate 166,956 of NZ_BPQU01000001.1, forward strand.
GACATGGGTGGCTGGGTCGCGAGGAACAGCCAAGGTATGGCGCCGGCTCCGCGTCGCCAGGGCGCCGCGACAAACCGGAACGGGCTGTGACCCCCCTCCGCCGCTGCTTCGTCTGCGCCGCCGACATGCTGGCGCCGAACGCGCGGAGCCTCGATTTCCCGGGCGGGCGCCGACGGCTGTTCGCGATCGGGTGTGACTCCTGCGGCGTCCTGATCGAGCCGGATGCGGACCCCGACCAATGCTGGCGGGACCTCGCCGGACGGCTCGCCGCGCCCGTCTTCGTTCCCGACCCGGAGGCGGGCTACGGCCTCGACATCTACACCCTGCGCAGCGCCGCGACCCGGCTCGGCCGCGGGATCCGCCCCCTCGCTCCCGCTGATCGCATCGCCCTGCTTCAGCCGCACAGCACGCGCGCCGCGCAAGGCGCCCTGTACGACCTCGACGGCGCGGAGTGGCGCCCGGTCTCGCTCGGGGTGATCTGCCGCCCGGCCGAGCGGGATTCCGTGCTGGCGGCGCTGCCGGCGCAAGGTACTTGGACGGCGGATGTCGCGATCCTGCTCGATGCGCCGGCTGCCCCGGCCCTCGCCGTCGCGGTTTCAGGCTTCGCGCACGGCTCGGTGCGTCTGGCGGCGCGCCCCCTCGCGGGCGATTTTGCCGCCCAGCGCAACGCGCTGCAGGACCTCGCCCGCAACGCCTGGATGCTGCAGCTCGACGCCGACGAGGCCCTCGATCCTGCGACCGGAATGCATCTCCCCGCGCTGGCGGCGCTCGCCGAGGCCGGCGACGTCATCTCGGTCGGACTTCCCCGGCGCAACCGCATCGACGGCATCCTGTCGGATGTCTATCCGGACGTGCAGTACCGGCTGAACCGGGCCGGGACGCGCTATGCCGGCCGCGTGCACGAGCGGCCAGCGCTTTCCGGCCGCTGGCCCCGGAGCTTCATCGCGCTCCACGGCGCGATCGACCATGCGCTCACCGGCGCGCATGTCCGGGCACGCTCCCAGCACTACGAGGCCCTGGATCCGGGGCGCGGGCGGCCGGAGGAGCTGGAGGCGCTGCTGCGACCCTACCGCGCCTGATCGATCGCCCGCCGGTAGAGGTCCAAGGTTTCGCGCCCGAGGCTCGCCCGGTCGAACCGGCCCGCCGCCGCTAAGGCCCGGATGCGGTAGGCCGAGCGCAAAGCGGGATCACGCAGGAGCGGGCGCAGGGCTTCGGCTATGGCGGGGCCGGTCGCCGCCTTCGCCAACGGTCCCGCCTCGGGGACGCCGACGAAGGCCCGGGCGCTCGCATCCTCGGCGCAGGCCACGACCGGCCGGCCATAGGCCAGGGCCTCCTGGTAGACGAGGCCGAAGCTTTCGTAGCGCGAGGGCGCCAGGACGACGTGCGCGCCCGCATAGGCCTCGGCCAGGCCTTGTGCGTCGATCCTGCCGCGAGCCCGGATGCGGCTCCTGGCGGCCTCCGACAGGTCCGCCGGCATGTCGCCGGGGGGCACCCCGACCAAGTCGAGCGAGAAGGACGGAAGTTCGCCGCGCACCTGCTCTGCAGCCAGGATCACCATCGCGTCGAGCAGGGCGTCGAAGCCTTTGCGCGCCTCGGCCCGGCCGACGAACAGCAGACGCACCGGCCCCGTCCCGGCTGCCGGGTAAGGCGCCGCCTGGGCGGCGGCGATCTCCGGCGGCAGGCTGAGGCCGATCACCGCCTCCGGTCGGCGGCCCGACAGCCCGTAGGCCCGGGCGATCACCTCGGCATGCGCCTGCGTGTTGGCGATCAGCCCGGCGCTGCCCTGGGCCTGGCGGCGCTCCAGGCGGTCGGCGGCGGCACCGTCGAGGCGGTCGCGCAGGTTGGGATTCCCGTTGCGGGTGAAGGCGGCGGGCGTCGAGCTGCGGGTCACCAGAGGTAGGTCCCGGCGGGCGGCGAGCAGCACGGCCGGGGCGTACCAGTTCGTCGCCTCGACCACATCGAACGCCGCCCGGGCATGCTCCGCCAGCACCGCCCGGCGGAAGGCCAGCGGCGCCGCGAGATGACCGACCGTGCCCCAAAGGCGCAGCCGCGCCAGCGAGCTGCCCGGTGGTAGCGAAATACCGATGACAGTGACGCCGCCGACCCGCTCCCGGCCGATCCGGTCCAGCGTGAAGACCGTCACGTCGGCGCCCGCCTCGGCGAGGCTCTCGGCGATCTCCCGGGCCGCCGTGGAGAGTCCGCTGGGCGACGGCGGGTAGTCCCAGGCCAGGAGCGCCGTGCGCATCAGCGGGCGAGCAGGCGATGGTAGAGTGCGAGGTAATCGCGCGCCATGCGCTCGGCGGTGAACCGCGTCTCGAATGTTCTTCGAATTAATGCGCGGTCCAGGCTGCCGACTCTTCGAATAGCCTTCGAAGCCTGCGCCTCGGACTCGACGATGAAACCCGTTACGCCGTCTTCGACGATCTCCGGGACCGATCCCCGGTTCCAGGCTACCACCGGGGTGCCGCAGGCCATCGCCTCGATCATCACCAGCCCGAACGGCTCGGGCCAGTCGATCGGGAACAGCAGCGCCCGGGCACTACCCAGGAGCGAGCCCTTCCGGGCGTCGTCGACCGGCCCGAGATAGGTCGCGTCGGGCCCGAGCAGCGGGCGGACCTGGCGGTCGAAATAGCCGGGGTTGCCGACATCGATGGTGCCGCCCAGCCGGATCGGCATCCCGGCCGCCCGGGCGACGCGGATCGCGGTGTCCGGGCGCTTCTGGTCGGTCATCCGTCCCACGAAGGCGACATGCGCCTCCGGCTCGGCCTGGAAGGCGTAGCGGTCCCGGTCGATGCCGTGATGCACGATCCCGGCCCGGTTGGAGGCCGGGATGCCGGCCTCCTGCGCGGCCGAGATCGCCGCCACCGGCAGATCTGGGAAGCCGGCGAAGAACAGAGCCCGGTCAAGCTCGTCCACCCGCCAATGCACCGTGGTCAAGCTGCGCCCGCGGGCCGCACCGAGCAGCGCCGCGTGGGCGAACTCGCCATGGCAATGCACGATGTCGAACTCGTGCAGCCGCAGCCGCAGCGCCTCCAATTGGAGGGCGTCCAGCGCCGCCGGAACCCCGGGCGCGACCCGGCCGTGGCGCTGTTCCAGGGCCGCAAGGCTCGGGTAATCGCCGACCCGGGGCAAGTCTGTCGCACTGTCCGAGGGGGCAAATAACGTTATTTCCGCGCCCAAGCTTCGCAGCGCCGTGCTAAGATCGTGCACAACCCGCTCGGTGCCGCCGTGATGGTTTGGGGGAACGGGAAAAATGTTCGGCGCGACTTGGGCAACACGGATCACGACGCCCTCTTCACATAAGTTAAGGTCGCAAAAGCAGCCGACAGCGTCAGCAAACGTCTGATGTTCGTCCTGCACGTCGCCCTGCAGGGCTGCCTGCGCGGGCGCGATGTCGTCTACGGCCTGACCGCCGATACCGGCGGCCACATCCGCTACCTGCTGGATCTCGTCGCCGCCTCGGCGCAGGATTTCGGCGTCGCCGAGATCGTGGTGGCGACCCGCCTTTTCCACGGATCGCTTGGCCCGGATTACGCCGTGCCCGAAGAGCGGATCTCCGACAAGGTCAAGCTGGTGCGGCTCCCGAGCGCGGCTCCGGGCTACCGGTCCAAGGAGGCGATGCACGAGGAGGTCGCGAGCTTCGCCGAGAGCCTCGTCGCCTGGATCGGCGCCCAGGAACGCGCGCCCGACGTGATCCACGCCCACTATGCCGACGCCGCCGCGGTGGCGGCGATCGTAGAGGCGCGGCTCGGGATCCCGTTCGTGTTCACCGCCCACTCCCTCGGGCGGGTCAAGGCAGCGATGCTGGGAGGAGACGCAGCAGGCGCCCCCGACCTCGCCCGCCGGATCGCTACAGAGGAGGCGGCCCTCGCCCAGGCCACCCTGGTCATCGCCTCCTCCAGGGACGAGGCCGAGGTCCAGTATGCCGGCTACGAATCCTACAATCCCGGCCGCGTCCGCGTCGTGCCGCCGGGCAGCGACCTGGCGCGCTTCGCCGCCGCCGAGCCGCATTCGCGGGTCGATGCCCTGATCGACCGCTTCCTGGACGATCCCACCAAGCCGCCGTTGCTGGCCCTGGCCCGGCCGGTGGCGCGCAAGAACCTGGCGGCCCTGGTCGAGGCCTATGGCGAGAGCCCGGAGCTGCAGGCCCGGGCCAACCTCGTGATCGTGGCCGGCACCCGCGGCGACATCGACGCCCTCGACGGCGACATGGCCGCCACCATGCGCGACCTGCTGGTGCTGATCGACCGCTACGACCTCTACGGCCGCGTGGCCTACCCCAAGACGCACAGGCCCGACGATGTCCCGGCGATCTACGCCTATGCGCGGGCGCGCGGCGGCATCTTCGTCAACCCGGCGCTCAACGAGCCGTTCGGCCTGACCCTGCTGGAGGCGTCGGCCGCCGGCCTGCCGCTGGTCGCCACCGACAGCGGCGGCCCCAACGACATCGTGGAGACCTGCGGCAACGGCCTGCTGGTCGATCCCCGTGACCCAACGGCCATCGCGCAAGCCAGCCTGCGCATCCTGTCCGATCCGGCCCTGCGCGCCCGCTACGTCGCGGGTGGGGCCCGGGCCGCGGCAGCCTACGATTGGGACCGGCACGCCGCGCGCTACCATGTCCTGCTGCGGGCCCTGCTCGCCCCCGAGCCGCCCCTGCGGACGCCGGCGCAAATGCTGGTCTGCGATATCGACAACACCTTGGTCGGCTGCGAGGCGGCGCTCGGCATCTTCAGGCATTGGCGCAGCCAGCAGGCGGGCCTGGCCTTCGGGGTCGCCACCGGCCGCTCGTTCCACAGCGCCATGGCGATCCTGGAGCAGCAGGCGAGCCCGCGGCCGCAGGTGATGATCACGTCGGTCGGCTCCGAGATCTACCACCTCGACGCCAACGGCGTGACCTACACGGCCGACGCCGACTGGCGCGAGACCATCGCGGCGGACTGGGACCGGGAGGCTTTGCGCGCGGCACTTGTCGGCATCCCGGGGCTCTTGCCGCAGGGCCCCCTGGAGCAGCGGCCGTACAAGCTGAGCTATTTCGGAGACGATGCCGCCGCCCGCCGGGTCGGAGCGCATCTCGCCGAGTCCGGTCTCGACGCCCGGGTGATCCACAGCCACGACCGCTACCTCGATATCCTGCCGGCGGCGGCCTCGAAGGGTACCGCGGTGGACCATGTCCGCGCGCTCTACGGCCTGCCGGAGCGGGCGGTGTTCGTGGCCGGGGATTCGGGCAACGACATCGAGATGCTGCGCCTCCGGGTACAGGCGATCATCGTAGCGAACTATTCCGACGACCTCGCCAGCAACGCCGCGCTGCAGCACTCCTACGTCGCCCGGGCCTCGCATGCCCGCGGCATCATCGAGGGCGTGGCGCATTTCCGCCGGATGCTGGCCCATGCTTCCTGACATTCGGCTACCTGAGGTGCGCTTATCGGCGCCCGCGCCGAGCGTGCTCACCCTGGTCCGCGGCCGGGCCGGATGCCTGCGCAACCTGATGCGCGGCCTCGCCCGGCAGACGGTGCCCCCGCGCGAACTGGTGATCGCCTGGATGCAGCCCGAGCCGGCGCCCTTCCTGCCCGATCCCGGCTGCTCGGTGCGCCATCTCCACGTGCCGGGCGAGCCGATGCCGCTCGCCGCCGCGCGCAACCGCGCCGCCGAGGCCGCCGCCGGCGACCTGCTGGTCTTCCTCGACGTGGATTGCATCCCGGCCTCCGGCCTGGTCGGCGCCTACGCGGCGGCCGCCTCCGGCGCCGGGGGGCTGCTCCTCGGCGAGGTTCTGTACCTGCCGCCGGAAGCCGGGCCGGCGCTGGACGCGTCCGATCTCGACGACGCAGCCCTCGACAGCCTCGGCCGCCCCCACCCGGCACGGCCGCCGGTGCCGGAGACGGGGCTGCGCCGGGAGCCCGATCCCGGCCAGCTCTGGGGGCTGTCCTTCGCCCTGCCGGCCCAGGCCTGGCGTGCGGTCGGCGGCATGGACGAGGGTTTCTGCGGCTACGGCGGCGAAGAGACCGATTTCGCCGCCCGCCTCGCCGCCACCGGGCTGCCGACCGACTGGGTCGCGGGGGCCCGGGCCTACCACCAGCACCACCCGGTCCACGTGCCGCCGCTGCAGCATTTCGCGCCGATCCTGGCCAACGCGGCGCGCTTCCGCGCCCGCCATGGGCGCTGGTGCATGACCTACTGGCTCGGCCAGTTCCGCGCCGCCGGGCTGATCGACTGGGACGAGGCCGCCCCGGCGATCCGCCTGATCCGCATGCCCACCGTACCGGAGGTCGCCGCCTCCCTTCGGCCCGGCGCCCTGTTCTCGTGAAGCAGACCATGAAGAAGCCGATCGCGTTCTTCGTCCATCACCAGGGCCGGGGCCACGCCAACCGCACCATGGCGGTCGCCGCCGAGTTCGCCCGCGACCGGCCGGTCTCGGTGTTGACCGCCGGCCCGCACCTGTTCGACGGTTTTTCGCGCGACATCGAGATCGTGGCCCTGCCGGACATGATCGGCGCCGCCGTGCCGACCGCGCGCCTCTACGCCGAGCCGACCCCGCAGGTGATGCATTGCGTGCCCCTGGGGCTCGCCCCGATGCGCCGGACCATGCGGGCCATCCTCGACCATCTGGACGACCGCGCGGTCGGCCTGTTCGTGGTCGACGTCTCGGCCGAGATCGCGCTGCTCGCCCGGATCGCCAGCGTGCCGGCGGTGCAGATCCGGATGCACGGCGACCGCTCCGATATCGGCCATGTCGGCGCCTACGAGGCCTGCGTCGGGATGCTGGCGCCGTTCGACGCGCGGCTGGAGCAGGCCGACTATCCGGCGTCGCTGCGCACAAAGACCTTCTACAGCGGCGGCCTCTGCACCAGCCTCGACCGGGTCCCCGACCGGGCCGAGGCGCGGGCGAAGCTCGGCCTCGATCCGCAGCGCGAGATCGTCGTCGCCGTGACCGGCGGCGGCGGCAGCGGCACGCCTTACGCGCCGCTCACCGTGGCGGCGCGGGCCGAGCCAGACGCCCTGTGGCTGACCCTCGGGCCGACCCACCGGGAGGGCCACGAGACCGATTTCGCCAACCTGCGCGAGCTGGGCTGGGTGCCCTCCGTCACCGACTATCTCGCGGCCGCCGACATCGTCATCGCGTCCGCGGGCGACAACACGGTCCACGAGGTCGCCCGGGTCGGCGGCCGACTGATCGTGATGCCGGAGTGGCGCTACTTCGCGGAGCAGACCCGCAAGGCCGAGGCTCTGGTCCGGCTCGGGGCCGCCGTCCAGGCCCCGGCTTGGCCCGGCGACCTCCAGGGCTGGCGCGACCTCCTGGCCCGCGCGCGCGCCCTCGACGGCTCCGTGCTGCACGGACTCTTCGCCCCGGACGCCGCATTCCGCGCCGCCGGCTGGCTCGAAGGGCTGACCGACGACCTCTGGCAGGGCGCCGAAGTACCGGGTCCGCTTCGCGCCGTCGCGAACGGCTGATCGCCCGCCTACACCCCCATTCCCCACCACTCGGAGCCCGACCGCCGCATGTCCACCGTTTCCGTCGTGACCCTGGCCAAGGGCCGGGCGGCGCATCTGCGCAACGTGCTGCGCGGCCTGGAGCGCCAGACGCAGGCCCCCGCCGAGTTCATCGTCGCGGTGATGCAGGATGAGCCCTACGACCTGCCCGAGACGGCGTTTCCAGTGCGCCAGATCCGGGTTACCGGCCGTGAGCTGCCGCTAGCGGCCGCGCGCAACCGGGGCGTGGACGCGGCCACCGGCGACGGCATCGTCTTCCTGGACGTCGACTGCATCCCGGCCCCCGACCTCGTGGCCGATTACGCGCGTGGGCTCGCCGAACTCGACGGCCTGCTGATGGGTGAGGTCCTGCACCTGCCCGAGCGCGCCACCGCCGGCGCCTGGCGCTACGCCGACCTGGCCGCCAGCGCTGAGCGGCATTCCGACCGCCGCGGCCCGCCGGCCTCCGGCATCGAGCTCTGCAACGACTACCGCTGCTTCTGGTCGCTCAACTTCGCGATCCGGCGGGCCACCTTCCTGGCGCTGGGCGGCTTCGACGAGCGCTACGCCGGCTATGGCGGCGAGGACACCGACTTCGGCAAGATCCTCGACCAGAGCGGCACCCCGATCGCCTGGATCAAGGGCGCCCTGGCCTATCACCAGTACCACCCGCACCACATGCCGCCGATCCACCACCTCGACAGCGTCGTGCGCAACGCCGAGCTGTTCGAGGCCAAGTGGGGCTACCGGACCATGGGCCACTGGCTCTACGCATTCCGGGTCATGGGCCTGATCGACGACACGCCCGACCGGCCGATCCGGATCCTGCGCCGGCCCGACGCCGACGACCTCGCCCTGACCGGGCAGCAGAGCCACCAGCCCTACACCAACTCCGCATCCGTCATCCGGTATCTGGAATCCCGGGTCGGCGCGGCGGCGACCGCGTGAGGATCGCGCTCCTCGCCCATATCCGCCACCCGGTCGCGCCGCCCTTCACGGGGGGCATGGAGGCCCATAGCTGGCATCTCGCCGAGGGGCTGGCGGCCCGCGGCCACGACGTTGTGCTGTTCGCCTCCGGCGACAGCGATCCGCGCTTCGCGATCGACGCCGTTGTGCCGATGCACCACGAGCGCGTCTTCCCGGGGCTCGAGCATCGCGGCGATCCGGGGCTGCGGGCCCATGTCGATGCCGGCTACGCCGCCGCCTGCGACCGGATCGCGGCGGGCGGGTTCGACGTGCTGCACAACAACAGCCTGAGCCGCCTGCCCCTGGAGGGTCGGCGGACCGCGCGGGTCCCCACCGTCACCTCCCTGCACGTGCCGCCCTACGACGCCCTGCGCGGGTTCGTGCACGACAGCCCCGGCCCGGGTCACCGGATCACCGTGACCTCGCGGGCGCAGCTCCACACCTGGTGGCCGGAGGGCGCGCCGCCGGAGGTGTCGGTGCTGCACAACGGCGTCGACCCCGCGGCCTGGCCGTTCCGGGAGCGCGGCGACGGCAGCGCCGTCTGGTCCGGGCGGCTGGCTGCGATCAAGGGCGCCCACCACGCGATCGCGGCGGCCCGGCGCGCCGGTATCCCGCTGACCCTGTACGGCCCGATCGAGGAGCCGAATTACTGGGCGGACCGGATCGCCCCGCAGCTCGGCGGCCCGATCCGCTACGGCGGCCATCTCGACGGCTCGGCGCTGGCCGCCGAGATCGGCCGCGCCTCGGTCTTCCTGTTCACCCCGTGCTGGGACGAGCCGTTCGGCCTGGTGGCGATCGAGGCGATGGCCTGCGGCCTGCCGGTGGCCGGCTTCGCGATGGGCGCGGCCCGGGAAGTCGTCGGCGAGGCCGGATGCCTCGTGGCCGCCGGGGACGAGGCCGCCTTGGCCGGTGCGATCGGCGCGGCGCTGGCGATCCCGCGCCCGGTCCCGCAGGCCCGCGTCGCGCGCCTATTCACCCGCGACCTCTGGCTCGACCGCTGCGAGGCGCTCTACGCGCAGGCGCGCGGCTAGGGCGTGACCGGCGGTGCGCCGCCGGGGATCGGGATCACCTTTCCAGGGTTCATCCGATCCTCGGGATCGAGCGCCGCCTTGATCCGCCGCATCAGGTCGAGGCCGACCGGGTCGGCGTAATGCGCCAGCTCGTCGCGCTTGATCAGGCCGACGCCGTGCTCGGCCGCGATCGAGCCGCCGAGTTCGTGCACGATGTCGTGGACGATGCGGTTGAACCGGCCCCATTCCGCCAGGAACGCGGCGCGGTCCAGCCCGGCCGGCTGCGTCAGGTTGAAGTGGATGTTGCCGTCGCCGAAATGGCCGAAGCCGCAGGGGCGCAGGCCCGGCATCGCCGCGCTGCAGGCCGCGCTCGCCCGCTCCAGGAAGTCCGGCAGCTTGGAGAGCGGCACCGAGACGTCGTGCTTGATCGAGGCGCCCTCCCGGGTCTGCGCCTCCGGCACGCCCTCGCGCAGGGCCCAGAGCGCGGCGTTCTGGGCGCCGCTCGCCCCGATGGTCGCGTCGGCGATCGATCCGGAGTCCAGGGCCTCGCCGAGGGCGGCCTCGAGTTCGGCGCGCGTGTCGGCGTCGGGCCGCGCGGACGACACCTCGATCAGCGCGTAGGCGCCGTATTCGCCCGCGAGCGGCCGGACCGTGCCCGGGACGTGCCGCAGGACGATCTCCAGGGCGAAGGGCGGCAGGTACTCGAAGGCCGTGAGGTCGCGGTCCATCCGCGTGCGCAGGAAGACGAACAGGTCGAGGGCGGCGCGGGGCGAGTCCAGGCCGACGAAGGCGACGCTGGTGGAGCGGGGCCGCGGAAACAGCTTCAGCACCGCCGCGGTGACGATGCCCAGCGTGCCCTCGGACCCGATGAACAGCTGCTTCAGGTCGTACCCGGCATTGTCCTTCCGGAGCGCCCGCAGCCCGTTCCACACCCGCCCGTCGGCCAGCACGACCTCGAGCCCGAGGACGAGGTCCCGGGCGTTGCCGTAGGCCAGCACGGCGATGCCGCCGGCATTGGTGGCGATGCCGCCGCCGATCCGGGCGGAGCCCCGGGACGCGTAGGAGAGCGGGAACAGCAGGCCGGCCCGCTCGGCGGCGTCCTGCACCTCCGAGAGGATCATCCCGGCCTCGACCGTGATCGTGGCATCGACCGGATCGACCGCGCGCAGGCGCGCCATCCGTTCCAGGGACAGGACCACGCCACCCTGCGGGACGCCGCCTCCGGTCAGCCCGGTGTTCCCGCCCAGCGGCACTACGGCGAGGCCCGCCTGGGTGCAGGCGCGGACCGCGAACGCAACCTCCTCGGTGCTACCCGGCCGCAGCACGGCCAGCGCCGAGCCCGTGAAGAGCTTGCGGCTCTCGACCAGGTAGGGCGCGAGGTCCTCGGGCTCGGTCAGCACGTGGCGCGCGCCGATCCCGTCGCGCAGGGCGCTGAGCAGCGTATCGTGGGGAAGGGGAGGGGGCGTCATCACTGAAATTTTGTAGGCCAGCCGGCGCCGGTTGCAAGCGCCGGGATGGCGCGGGCCCCGGCAGGCCTTACAACGCTCCTGCACGCCCGGGGCACGTGCGCCCGGTTTTCAGCACGCTCCACCTTAGAGGCCGCGATGCTCTCCGTTATCCAGAATCCCCCCCGGATCGCCCTGCCGATCGCCGGCAGCAGCGACCTGTTCCCCGTGCGCCGCGTCTACTGCGTCGGCCGCAACTACGCCGCCCATGCCCGCGAGATGGGCGCCGACCCGGATCGGGAGCCGCCGTTCTTCTTCATGAAGCCGGCCGACGCCCTGCAGATCGTCGGTGCCGAGCCGACGCCGCACACCTATCCGCCCCAGACGCAGAACTACCATTTCGAGGTGGAGCTCGTAGCCGCGCTTTCCGGGGGCGGCAGCGACATCCCGACCGAGACCGCCCTCGACCAGGTCTACGGCTATGCGATCGGCCTCGACATGACCCGGCGCGACCTCCAGGACGAGGCCAAGAAGCTGTCGCGGCCCTGGGATCTCGGCAAGGCGGCCGACGGCTCCGGCCCGATCGGCCCGCTGTTTCCGGCCTCGGCGATCGGCCATCCGGCCAGGGGCGCGATCACGCTCTCCGTCGACGGCGCCATCCGCCAGACGGGCGACCTCGCCGACATGATCTGGTCGGTCGCCGAGCAGGTCGCCTACCTGTCGCGCTACTTCACCCTGCAGCCGGGCGACCTGATCTTCACCGGCACGCCGTCCGGCGTCGGCCCGGTCCGGCGCGGCGAGCGCATGGTCGCGGCGATCGCAGGCCTGGGTGAGATGACCCTCGACGTCGTGTGACGGCGCGCACCATGCTCCTCGACCGGCCGTTCCTGCGGCGCCTGTTCCACCTCGGGGCGCTCGCGTCCCGGGGCATGACGCTGGGCGTGCGCGGCGTCGCCCTCGACCCGCACGGGCGGGTGGCCCTGGTCCGGCACACCTACGTCAGCGGCTGGCACCTGCCGGGCGGCGGCGTCGAGCGTGGCGAGACGGCGGTCGCCGCCATGGAGCGCGAGTTCCGCGAGGAGGCGGAGATCGCCGCGGAGGCGCCGCTGCGCCTTCACGGGCTCTACCGGAACGCCGGGGCGGCGCCCCGGGACCATGTGGCCGTGTTCGTCCTGCCGGTCTTCACGGTGCTGCGGGACAAAGCCCCAGACCGCGAGATCGCCGCCGTCGGGTTCTTCCCGGTGGACGCGCTCCCCGAGGGCACGACCCGGGCGACCGCCGCCCGGCTGCGGGAGATCCGCGACGGGCTCCCCTCCGACCCGGATTGGTGAATCGACAAGAACCGCAAAAGAGACGCTTGCGTCGCCCGGCGGAATGGTGTTTAGAGAGCCGCGCCGGGGGCCGCCGGCACGAAAGTCCAGGCGGCCAGGCACTAGTGAGCGGGTGTAGCTCAGGGGTAGAGCACAACCTTGCCAAGGTTGGGGTCGAGGGTTCGAATCCCTTCGCCCGCTCCAGTTTTTCTTCCCAACCAGATCTACGCAAAACGCCTCCGGGCGTTTTTTGCATTTGCGGCCGATGCGGCGGTCGCGGCCGCTACTGGGTTTCGCGATCGCGGCCTCTGGCGAATGGGAAACCCGTCGCGTGTCGGACGATGCCGCGGATCGTCCGCGGCGGCGCGCTCAGCCGCGCCCTCCGTCGGCGAAGTGCTCGCGGATCCAGCATTCTCCCGAGATCCGGGCGCCGTTCTGCGTGACGAACGCGTAGGGCGAGCGTTCCACGACGGTGCCGCCACCGGCCCGGATGACCCAGCGGTAGCAGCGCGGATCGCGCGCGCAGGGAATGACTTCGACGCTGTGGGCGGGTATCAGATCGATGGACATGGATCATCAACGTTCCACGCCGGAAATCCGCTCCGATCGACCGGCCCGCGTGATTACTTAAGTGTGGAATCACACGCTCGCAATCGTCGGATCGGCCCGTCGGCGCCCCGCACGGGCCTAACCGCAACGCGGGTTCGACCCGGTGGCAGCGCGCCGAGGCACGCCGCCCATCTCGCGCCCTGCCGTTCAGGATGTCCGCGCCCGCCGGCCCACCCATTCGTCGCCCATTACCGTTCGCACCAGAGGACACCGCATGCCGATCAAGGCGCTCAACGACCGCAAGAAGCTGTCGGGGGATTTCAACGACGCCAACGACGCGTTCATCGACGAGGTGCTGAAAGCCCTCCAGTCCGGCCAGATTCCGATGGATCTCGCCCGCGCCTACCTCGCGCATCCCGTCGCGATGATGCACACGGATGGAGCCCAGGCGGTGGCCAACTACTTCGACCGCATGCTGGCGCAGCGGCCGACCATCGACTGGACGCCCGGCGACTGAACGGCCCGGGCCAAGAAAGGGATTGCGGATGACCCTCGACGAGGTCGAAGACCTGAAGCGCGCGCGCGGCGCCCTGGCGCGGCAGCGGAACGCCATCGCCAAGCGACTGGGCGGGATCGACGTCGCCCCGATCTCCATGGCCGAGGACCTCACCCGGACCCTGCTGGCCATCGAGGCCGTGGACCGCGCCCTGGTCGATGCCGGGCAGCCCCATGTCGATATCGGCGCCGCGCACGAGGCCTAGAAACGTGAGAGGCCGGGCGGCATCGACCGCCGGGCCTCCGTCGAACCTTGCGCCCCGCGCCCGCGCGGGCATACAGGCGAGACGGTGCGAGGAGACCTGACGATGACCGACCGCCTGCCCGGCTTCAACACGTTGGCGATCCATGCGGGCGCCGCCCCCGACGCGAGCACGGGCGCGCGGGCCACGCCGATCTACCAGACCACGAGCTTCGTGTTCGACGACGTCGATCACGCGGCCTCGCTGTTCGGGCTGCAGGCCTTCGGCAACATCTACACCCGGATCACCAACCCGACGAACGCCGTGCTGGAAGAGCGCATCGCGGCGCTGGAGGGCGGTACCGCCGCGCTCGCCGTGGCCTCGGGCCACGCCGCCGAGTTCCTCACCATGCACGCGCTGATGCAGCCGGGAGACGAGTTCGTCGCCTCGAACAAGCTGTATGGCGGCTCGATCAACCAGTTCAATCACTCGTACAAGAACTTCGGCTGGTCCGTGGCCTGGGCCGACAACGACGACCCGGCCTCGTTCGAGGCGGCGATCACGCCGCGCACCAAGGCGATCTTTTGTGAGTCGATCGCCAACCCGGGCGGGGTCATCACCGACATCAAGGCGCTCTCGGACGTCGCGAAGAAGCACAACATCCCGCTGGTCGTCGACAACACCATGGCGACGCCGTACCTGATCCGCCCGTTCGAGCACGGGGCCGACATCGTCGTCCACTCGGCCACCAAGTTCCTGGGCGGCCACGGTAATTCGATCGGGGGCCTGATCGTCGACGGCGGCTCGTTCCAGTGGGCGGGGGACGCCCGCTACCCGATGATGAGCCAGCCCCGGCCGGAATATTCCGGCATGGTGCTCGCCGAGACCTTCGGCAATTTCGGCTTCGCCATCGCGTGCCGCGTGCTCGGCCTGCGCGACCTCGGCCCGGCTTTGTCGCCGTTCAACGCCTTCCTGATCCTGAACGGCATCGAGACCCTGCCGTTGCGGATGCAGCGGCATTCCGACAACGCCCTGGTGGTGGCCAAGCACCTCGTGCAGCACGAGGCCGTCTCCTGGGTCAGCTACCCGGGCCTGGAGACCGACCGCTACCACGCGCTCGCCAAGCGCTACACGCCCAACGGCGCCGGCGCGGTCTTCACCTTCGGTCTGAAGGGCGGCTACGAGGCCGGGGTGAAGCTCGTCTCGAACCTGCAACTGTTCTCGCACCTGGCCAATATCGGCGACACCCGCTCCCTGGTGATCCACCCGGCCTCGACCACGCACCGCCAGCTCACCGACGCGCAGAAGACCGCCGCCGGGGCGGGGCCGGAGGTGGTGCGGCTGTCGATCGGCCTGGAGGATCCGGCGGATCTGATCGAGGATCTGGATGGTGCACTGGGGGCTTGAGAGCGGCCAGAGACACGTCGAGGTATCATGGCGCCGGATCGTCCGCGGCATCACGGTGTGATGCGGGCAGGAGGTCGACCCCATGGCTGACACGCTGATCCAGGCCAGTATCGACTCAGCCACGGAGGAAGAGTCAGCTGCGGTCCTGGCTACGATAGGCCTGACGGTGTCCGATGCCGTCCGGCTGATGCTGGTCCGTGTCGCGCGCGACAGGGCTCTGCCCTTCGAGCCGCTCATTCCGAACCAGACGACCCTTGCCGCCATGGAGGAAGCGCGGCGGGGCGGCCTGGTTCGGTTCGACAGCGTGGCCGCATTGATGGCCGACCTCGATGCGGACGGTTGAACGCACCGTTCAATTCAAGCGGGACTACAAGCGAGAGACGAAGGGGCGTTACCGCGCAACGCTGGTTGCAGATCTGTCGCCCGTAATTGATGCTTTGATGGTCGATCAGCCGCTGGACGCCCGTCATCGCGATCACGCTTTGGTCGGCAATTGGCGCGATCATCGCGATTGCCACATCAAACCGGATCTCGTGCTGATCTATCGCTTGCCGGATGCGCAGGCGCTCCCGCTGGTTCGTCTCGGCTCACTTGCTGAACTCGGCCTTTGACGCCGTCGCGTTGCCACAACGGCGTCCTGAAGGACGGTCGCGAAGTGGTCGCTTCGTCGCAAGAACTTGCGAAAACGCGACGTTCGCGATCGTCTGTGGAGTTTGGCTTCGCATGAAAGCCGGTCTTTGAACCGGCCTTCGGCGCGCGCCTAAAAAACCTCGTCCGCCAGCGCCATCGTGGTCTCCGACCCGGCCTTGATCCGGACCAGGCGCAATGCGGTCTCCGGCAGCATCCGCTCCATGAAGAACCGGCCGGTGGTGAGCTTGGCCGCCCAGCGGGGCGCGGCGTCCTCCGCCTGCTTGGCGAGCGCCGCCTTGGCGATCCGCGCCCACATGTAGCCCAGCGCCACCAGGCCGAAGAGGTGCATGAAGTCGGTGGCGCCCGCGCCGGCATTGTCGGGCTTCGAGAAGGCGTTCTGCATCAGCCACATGACGGCGCCCTGGAGGTCGTTCAGCCCGGCCTGGAGCGGCTGGGTGAACGGGGCCATCGCGGGATCCTCGCCGTGGTCCTTCAGGAAGGTCTGGACTTCGCCCAGGAAGGTCATCATCGCCCGGCCGCCGTCCTTGGGCAGCTTGCGGCCGATCAGGTCCATGGCCTGGATGCCGTTGGCGCCCTCGTAGATCATGGCGATGCGGGCATCGCGCACGAACTGCGACATGCCCCACTCCTCGATATAGCCGTGGCCGCCGAACAGCTGCTGCGCGTCCACCGCGTTGGCGAAACCACGGTCGGTGAGCACGCCCTTCACCACGGGAGTGAGCAGGCCGAGATGGTCGTCGGCGGTCTGGCGCTCCTTGGCATCCTCGGACCGGTGCAGGATGTCGGCCTGCAGGGCCGTCCACAGCATCAGGGCGCGGGCGGCCTCGTTGAAGGCGCGGATCTGCATCAGCGTGCGGCGGACATCCGGGTGGACCAGGATCGGGTCGGCCGCCTTGTCGGGCGCCTTGGCGCCGGTCAGCGCCCGGCCCTGGAGCCGCTCCTTCGCGTAGGCCACCGCGTTCTGGTAGGCGACCTCGGACTGGCCGAGCCCCTGGACGCCGACCGCCAGCCGCGCCTCGTTCATCATCACGAACATGGCGTTGAGGCCGCGATTCTCCTGGCCGACCAGCCAGCCCGTGGCGCCGTCGTAGTTCATCACGCAGGTGCTGTTCCCGTGGATGCCCATCTTGTGCTCCAGGGAGCCGCAGGACACGCCGTTGCGGGCGCCCAGCGAGCCGTCCGGGTTCACCAGGAACTTCGGCACCACGAACAGCGAGATGCCCTTGGTCCCGGCCGGCGCGCCCTCGATCCGGGCGATGACCAGGTGGACGATGTTCTCGGCGAGGTCGTGCTCGCCGGCCGAGATGAAGATCTTGGTGCCGGTGAGGCTGTAGGAGCCGTCGCCGTTCGGCGCCGCCTTGGTCTTCAGGAGCCCGAGATCCGTGCCGCAATGCGGCTCGGTCAGGTTCATGGTGCCGGTCCAGGCGCCCTCGACCATCTTCGGGAGATACAGCGCCTTCTGCTCGTCCGTCCCGTGGACGAGGAGCGCCGCCATCGCGCCCTGGGTCAGACCCGGATACATCCCCAGCGCGAGGTTCGCCCCGGAGGCGAATTCCTGCATCGCGGTGTTGACGGTGTGAGGCAGGCCCTGGCCGCCGAATTCCTCCGGGACCGACAGGCCCATCCAGCCGCCCTTGGCGTAGGCGTCGTAGGCGGCCTTGAAGCCGGTGGGCGTGCGCACGCTGCCGTCGGGCTCGCGGCGGCAGCCTTCGAGATCGCCGGCCCGGTTCACCGGGGCGAGGACCTCCTCGGCGAGCTTGGCGCCCTCGCGCAAAACCGCCTCGACCACGTCCGGCGAGGCGTCGGCGAATCCGGCGAGATTGTCCCGGGCATGGAAGCCCAAGACATCGTTGAGCAGGAACAGGGTGTCGTCGACCGGGGCGCGGTAAATCGGCATGCTGGAGTTCCCCCTCGTTCCGGCTGAGCGCCAAATCGGCCCGCTCGTTTCCGAGCATCTAAGCGCGCCGCCGCATCCGGAGCAACGGTTCTGCCGTCGCGGGCGCGGGATCTGTCAGGGGCATGCACGCGAGCGCCGAAGATTACTGGGTCATGCTCGCCTTAACCGTGTGTTTACCAAGAAAGTTAAAGGTCCCTTCGAACGATCCGGCACCCGCGCTCCGTGGATACCGTCTCTCGGTCCCGCCCCGCGAACAGGATCAGCGCCGAACGCTGCCGACGACAGGCCTCCGATGACCCGTAACGCCATGCCGCAGCTCGACAGTTTCGACCCGGAGGTGCTCGACGCCGCCCGGGACGTCGCGGCGCGGGCGGGCGTCCCGCTCGAGACCTGGATCGCCTCCGTGGTGCCGCAGCAGCAGGGCCTCCAGGGCAACCGGCGCCAGCGCCGCCGCCAGCGGGCCGAGCAGGCCGCGCGCCCGGAGAGCCGGCACGAGATCGACCAGCACGACGATCACGTCGAGCAAAGGCATTCGCCATTCGAGCGGCCGACCGAGAGCCGGCACGCGCAGAGCCCCGACTCCTACGGCGAGGGCTTCGCAGCCCTGATGAGCCGAATCGACGGCCTCAACCGCACCCTCGACGAGGAGCGGCGCCTCGCCCAGGAAACCGAAGCCCGGCGCCTGGCCGAGATCGAGACCCGGATCGAGCGCGCCCTGCAGGCGACGCCGGTCCAGCAGGTGACCGAGCGCCTCGGCGACATCGAGCGGCGGATGTCGCAGCTCGGCGAGCAATTCGCCTCCGGGCGTCCCGCCGGCCGCCGCGGCCGGCCCGATGCGGTCGAGATCCGCAACGCCGTCCAGGATATCCGCCAGCGCCAGCGCGAGCTGTCGGAGGGCGTCGGGGAGCGCGCGCTCGCCGGCGGCCGGTCCGACGGCGGCGTCGTGGCGAGCATGCGCATGGACCTCGCCCGCCGCCTCGAGGCGCGCGTCGAGGATATGGCGGCGCCGTCCGCCGCCGTGTCCGAGCTGCAGCGCGAGACCGTGCGTCTGCGCGAGGCGATCAATCAGCTGGCCACCAGCCGCGATGTCGGGGCGCTGGAGCAGGCCGTGACCTCGCTCGCCCACGGCATCGAGCGGGCGCAGGTCGGCACCGACCTCGCCGCGATCGCGGCGCCGGTCGAGCAGGTCCGGGCGCAGGTCGAGCGCCTGGCCGAGGAGGTCGCCGAGAACGTCCACACCCGCGTGGCCGACGACGTGCGCCGCTTGGCCGAGCGCCTCGACAGCGTCGCGGCGGCCGGCCAAGCCGGTTCGGACAACCATACTCTGGCCGGTCTGTTCGCGGAACTCGAAGAGATCCGCCGCCTGATCGGCGCCCTGGCCGGCCCGGAGCGGATCCAGAGTCTCGCCAACAGCCTTCAGGCCGTGAGCGCCCAGATCGCGCAGCTGCAGCGCATGGGGAGCGACGCCAGCCTGCGCCCGCTGCTGGAGGAGATCCGCAGCGACGTCCGCACGGGCGCCCCGGCTGCCATCGCCGAGCAGATCCAGACGCTGGCCGACAAGGTCGACGGCCTCTACACCCGCGACCAGCGCTACGACCGCGCCGAAGCGTCCGAGTCGGCTCAGGCCGGCGACATGGCCTCGATCCACGCGATGCTGCGCAGCCTCGCCGAGAAGGTCGATCAGGTCGGCAGCCGCCCGGAGAACGAGGGCCTCGACGCCCTGGAGAAGCAGGTCGTCTCGCTCGCGGGCCGGCTCGATGCCCCCCGCAGCGGCGACCCGGCCCTGGCCGGCCTCGAGCGCACCATGGACGACCTGCTGCAGCAGGTCGCGGCCCTGCGCGAATCGGCGCCGAGCGAGGCCGTCGTCGAGCGCGCCGCGCGCAACGCCGTGGCCCAGACCCTCAAGGGCTCCGGCCTGCCGAGCGCCGAACTCGGCGAGATCGGCCTCCTGCGGGCGAGCCTGGCCGACATGCAGGCCCGGCAGATCGCCTCGGACCAGCGTCTCGGTGCCACCCTGGAGGGCGTCCAGTCCGCCCTGGAGCGCCTCGTCAACCGGCTCGGCCCGGCCGATCCGACCGCCGCGCGCCCACCGTCGCTCGACGAGCGGCTCTTGACCTCCACCAGCCCGGAGGCGCGGGTCGCGGCGTCCGACGCGTCGCGCCTGGCCGACGACCTGCTGGAACCCGGCAGCGGCCGTCCGGGCCGGGAGCCGCGCACAGCCCGCGACACCGCCATCCGCCGGCCCGCGCGGGAGCGCTCGGCCGAGCCGGCGCGCGGTCGTCAGGTTCCGGAGGCCGCCGGCGAGACCGACATCAAGACCAGCTTCATCGCGGCCGCCCGTCGGGCCGCCCAGGCTGCCCAGGCCGAACTCGCCGCTGAGGCGCCGGCCGATCGCCGGGACTTGCGCGCCCGCATGGCCGAAAGCGAGCCGGCCGCCGCGGGCGAGAGCCGACTCAGCCGGTTGCGGGCGGAGATCAACCGCCGGCGGCGGCCCCTCCTGCTCGGCCTCGCCGCCATCGTGTTGGCTCTGGGCGCGCTCCAGGCGATCAGCATGCGCGCCCCCGACGAGGCGCCGCGGACGGTCCAGACCTCGCAGGTCGCCCCGAACCGGGCCGAGCCCGCCCGGGACGCCCGCCCGGAGACCGCCGCGGAGGCTCCGGCGCAGAAGCCGCCGGTGGCCGATCCGGTGACCACGCAGGCCCTGCCGACGCCGCTTCCCGCCGAGGCGCGGGGAGCCGCCGCCCGGGCTGCGGTACCGCAGGTCTCTGGCATGAACACCCTGCAGGCGGATCTGGGCACGGTTCCGCCGGCCCTCGCCAAGGTGAAGCAGGCGGCGCTGGACGGCGACGGCACGGCGATCTGGGATCTGGCCTCCCGCGAAGCGGACGGCCGCGGCATACCCCGGGACCTCTCGGTCGCCGCGAAGCTGTTCGAGAAGCTGGCCGCGGCCGGTTACGCCCCGGCCGAGTACAAGCTCGCCGGCCACTACGAGAAGGGGTCCGGCGTGGTCCGGGACCTCGACAAGGCGAAGCTCTGGTACGGCCGGGCCGCCGAGCAGGGCCATGCCCGCTCGATGCACAACCTCGCGGTGCTCTACGCCGAGAACCCCGCCGCCAACGGCAAGCCCGATTTCGCCTCGGCAGCCTCGTGGTTCCGCCAGGGCGCCGAGTTCGGCGTCCGCGACAGCCAGTACAACCTTGCGGTGCTCTACGCCCGCGGCCTCGGCCTGACGCAGGACCTGGTCCAGTCTTACGCATGGTTCTCGGCTGCCGCTGGGCAGGGCGACGACGACGCGGCCAAGAAGCGGGACGACGTGGCGAACAAGCTCAGCCCTACCGATCTGGCCAGCGCCAAGAGCCTCGCGGGGACCTTCAAGCCGCGTAAGCTCGACGCCGCCGTCAACGAGCCCCCCGCCGCGAAGGACGGCATCACCGCGCCGATGTCGCTCCTCGGTGCCCCGACCCCGAGCCCGACCGGCTTCACCGCTCCGGCCCGCAAGTCATAGCGGCCGTGCGAACCTCCTCCCGGCCGATGGCAACCGGCGTCGATGGTCACCTCTCGCTCGATGCGGGAGGCGACGCGCTCCTCGCCTCGTGGCTACGGGCTACATGGGTTGGAAGACTCAGTTTCTGAGGACCGACACCCCATACCTGATAACCCGCGCCGTCATACCGGAGTGCCGCAGGCGAGCCCGGAATCCGGAAACGCTGTCCGTGCAGGAACTTGACACGTCGGTGGTTCTGGATCCTGGGCTCCGCCGTGCTGCCCAGGGATGACGGCGTGTGGCCGCATCGACCCAGCCACCGCTTGAAGGACGCAGGGAGCTTTCCGCTCGTGGCTTCGGGGGGTTGATCCTAACCCAGCGCCCGGCGCGTCGCGCCATGCGGGCAACCACGGCCGCGCGATCCGTGTATCCCCGGCGCGGCCTGGGACGTTTCAGGACCCGGACGCGTGGCCCGAAAGGCGGCGAACGCCTGCTGTGTTTTGCCGCCCTGATCCCAGCTTGACCGCTCTCCCACGATGCGTGAACGCTCGGATCGGGCGATACCTGCCCGTGTAAACACGGCGTGGCGGCCGCCCGTGCGGCGGCTCGGAGGATGGATGGCGCACCGGAACTCTGTCCCGATGAGCGCGCTCGTGCTCGGCGTGGCCGGCCTCATCCCGTTCCTGGGTTTCGCGGCGCTCGCAGTTTCGGGCTCGGACGGCGGGTTGAGCAGCATCGGCCTGTCGCCCCGCACGATCCTGTCGGCGTATGGGGCGGTGATCGCGTCGTTCCTGGGCGGCATCCGCTGGGGCGCGGCAGCGGCCCGCAACTCCGGCAACGGCGATTATGTCGTGGCGATCGTACCGTCCCTGGTGGCCTGGGCCGCGATGGCGGCGCCGGCCCCCTGGGACCTGCGCGTGCTCGGCGTCCTCGTCCTGGCCTGGGGCCTGATCGATCAGGACCTGACCCGACGCGGCCTCGTGCCGCTCTGGCTCGGCCGCCTGCGGCTGGTCCTGTCCGGCGTGGCCGGTGCCGCCTTGCTGGTGGCGTCCTGAGCGTCGGAACGCTCGTCCTGCCGGATCCTCTTCAAAGACGCGGCGGAGATATCTCAGCTGCGCGGCGGCTCGGCCGACACCGGCGGTGCCCGGCAAAAGCGGCTGGCGGTGATCGGGGCATCGTGTAGGCGGCAGATCGGAAACCTTGGTATCGACCACCTTCGGTCGCATGCATCTCCGGGGCGATGCCCGGCCCCCGGAAACCGGGGCCGATCGAAGCCGGCTTGAAGCGCGCCAACGCGGATCGAAGTCGAGCCTGTGATCCCGAATGGTCGTTGGTGCCCGTCCGATACGCTTTTCGGAGGCGGGCGTTAGCTATCGCTGGCCATCTCGCGGAGCAGCCGCATCACGGCGTCCCGGCGGGCGGGCGATTTGATCGCACGGAACAGCGACGTGACCTCGTCGCACTGCGCCGCGCTCACCCCCGACGGATCGACCGGCATGCAATCGACGCGGAAGAAGTAGGAGGCCGGCACGTCCAGCGTGGCGGCGATGCGCTCCAGGAGCGAGCGCGTCGTCGGAGAAGTCTCATCGTCGATCATGGACCTGAAACTCGCACTCGATCCGCTTCACACATCGGTGCCGGAGGACGCCCCGGCCGCGGGACAGATTTCGCCAACAACCTATCGCCGAAGCGTTCAAGATGCCATCCTCAGGTTGTGGTGGTCTGCGATTTGTCGCGCTACGTGTAAAATCCGGGGCGAGCATGCCGCAAGCGAAGCATTTGGACAGGACTTTCAACCTCTTGCGCGACCTCGACCGGGCCGCGACGCCGGACGAGAT
Source organism: Methylobacterium mesophilicum (assembly GCF_022179445.1). Lineage (GTDB taxonomy): Bacteria > Pseudomonadota > Alphaproteobacteria > Rhizobiales > Beijerinckiaceae > Methylobacterium > Methylobacterium mesophilicum. The sequence continues at coordinate 189,717 of NZ_BPQU01000001.1, forward strand.
CGCCCAACTGCTCGTGGGCGCATTCCGCGGATACGGGGTTTCGTACGTGATGGCCGGCATCGTGCCGGAACCCGGGCTGCCGCCGCGGCGCCACGGCGGCTTCGTCCTCGCCAGCACGATGCCGGAGGAATGGGCCCGCCGTTACGTGACCCGGGGCTACGCCCTGCACGACCCGACGGTTCGCCGGCTCTGCACCAGCGCCGTCCCGTTCGACTGGAGCGCCGTGCAGGCCGAGACGCCGGTGGCCGGCCGCGTCATGGACGAGGCCACCGAATTCGGCATCCGGGCCGGCCTGACGATCCCGTTCGTCACCCTCGACGGCGAGCCGGGCGGGATCAGCTTTTCCGGCGCAGCGATCGAGATCGAGGCGGCCGACCGCATCGCGGTCAACCTGGTGGCGACCTACGCGGTCGGGCAACTGCTCCTGATGAACAGCCGTCCCACCGCCGGCGAGCCGGTGCGCCTGTCGCCCCGGGAGCGCGAGACCCTGCAATGGGCCGCCGAAGGCAAGACCGACGCGGAGATCGGGATGGTGATGGGCATCACCGCCTCGGGCGTCGACTATCATCTGCGCTCGGCGCGCACGAAGCTCGACACGGTCAACAAGGCGCACACCGTCGCCCAGGCCCTGCGGGCCGGCCTCATCACCTGAACGCCGCACCCGCTGGGTCCGCGATCCGGCCCCAAATCCACGGTTGCATCGGCGCTAAGCGATACACGTAACCCTACGGTTTTACGTAGTACACACCCGAGCCCGAACGCGGAACACTCACGCATCGAGACGTGAGGTTGTTCCATGATCCATGTGGTCACCCCCGCCAACGCCTGTCGCTACGGCGACGCGATGGAGCAGGCTTGGCGCCTGCGGCACCAGATCTTCGTCGAGGAGAAGGGCTGGACCGACCTCGCCCGTCCGGACGGACGCGAGATCGACCAGTTCGACACGCCGCACGCGGTGCACTTCCTGGCCATGGAGGGCGATGCCGTCATCGGCTACAGCCGCCTCCTGCCGACCACGCGCCCGCACCTCCTCTCCGACGTCTACCCGGAGCTCTGCGAGGGGGCGCGTCCCGCCGGCCCGCACCTCTGGGAATGGACCCGGCAGGGCGTCGCCCGCTCCCACCGCGCCCGGGGCCGGGTGGTCAATCCGGTCTCGATCGCCCTGCTCACCGGCATCGTCGAGTGGGGCATGGCGCACGGGCTCACCGGCCTGCTGCTGCAGATGCCGACCCTGTACATGATCCACGTCATCCAACTGCATTTCCGCGCCCAGCCCCTCGGCCTGCCGATCCAGATCGGCGGCGAGGAGATCATGGCGGCGACCGCCGCCTTCGACGCCCGCACCTTGGCGCGCCTTCGCACCGTCCACGGCGACAGCCGCTCCGTCCTCGTGTCCGAGCCGGCCTACCTGGCCGCCTGATGAGAACCAACGCCATGAACGATAGCCACCTGGACACCCTCGCGGCGCAGTGCCTCTCGGTGCGCGACCTGATCGATTCGGTCGGCGATCCGCTGATGCGGGCCGCCATCGACCTGCTGCTGATCGAGGTCGGGCGGGCGCTCGCCCAGAGCTGCGGGGGGGATGGACAGGCCGAAGCCTGAACCGGAGGGGGCGCCGCCCCCAGACGAAAACGGCGGGCGCCCCGGGGCGCCCGCCGTTCAGGTTCCGACCGGAACGGAGGTGTCAGACGCCCATCGCGGTCTTCAGGTTCTGATCGACCTTGTCGAGGAAGCCCGTGGTCGAGAGCCACTTCTGGTCGGGTCCGACCAGGAGCGCGAGGTCCTTGGTCATGTGTCCGGCCTCGACGGTATCCACGCAGACCTTCTCCAGCGTCGCCGAGAACTTGGCGAGGTCGTCGTTGCCGTCGAGCTTGGCCCGGTGCGACAGGCCGCGGGTCCAGGCGAAGATCGAGGCGATCGAGTTGGTCGAGGTCTCGCGGCCCTTCTGGTGCTCGCGGAAGTGGCGCGTCACCGTGCCGTGGGCGGCCTCGGCCTCGACGGTCTGGCCGTCCGGGGTCATCAGCACCGAGGTCATTAGGCCGAGCGAACCGAAGCCCTGCGCGGCGGTGTCCGACTGCACGTCGCCGTCGTAGTTCTTGCAGGCCCAGACGTAGCCGCCCGACCATTTCAGGCAGGACGCGACCATGTCGTCGATCAGGCGGTGCTCGTAGGTGATCCCGAGCGGCTTGAACTTGGCCTCGAACTCCTCCTCGTAGACCTTCTGGAACAGGTCCTTGAACCGGCCGTCATAGGCCTTGAGGATGGTGTTCTTGGTCGACAGGTAGACCGGGTACTTGCGGGCAAGGCCATAGTTCAGCGAGGCGCGGGCGAAGTCGATGATCGACTGGTCGAGGTTGTACATCGACATCGCGACGCCGGCGTCCGGGAACTTGAACACCTCCTTCTCGATGACGGTGCCGTCGTCGCCCTCGAACTTGATGGTCAGGCGCCCCTTGCCGGGCACCTTGAAGTCGGTGGCGCGGTACTGGTCGCCGTAGGCGTGGCGGCCGATCACGAAGGGCTGGGTCCAGCCGGGCACGAGGCGCGGGACGTTCTTGCAGATGATCGGCTCGCGGAAGATCACGCCGCCCAGGATGTTGCGGATCGTGCCGTTGGGCGACCGCCACATCTCCTTGAGGCCGAATTCCTGCACCCGCTGCTCGTCGGGGGTGATGGTGGCGCACTTCACGCCGACGCCGTGGCGCTTGATCGCCTCGGCAGCATCGACCGTGACCTTGTCAGCCGTTGCGTCGCGGTGCTCGACGCCGAGGTCGTAATATTCGAGGTCGACGTCGAGGTAGGGATGGATGAGCTTGTTCTTGATCTCGGCCCAGATGATCCGGGTCATCTCGTCGCCGTCGAGTTCAACGACGGGGTTCGCTACCTTGATCTTCGCCATGGACCGATGCCTTCTCGCGTTGTCCCCGCGCACGGCATGCAAGGGCCGTGCGGTCGCCCGCCCAACCGTCGATTGGGTACGTTTCGCCCCCGGCGACATAGCGCGCCCCTTCCGGCAGCGGAAGGCGCGGGCTGTCATCCGGGCGGCATCGTCACCCGGCCCTCGACGGGCGGTCGCCCCCTGTGCCAGAGGGCCGGCATGACGACCCAAGACCCGCAGGACCAGGCTCCGACCAAGCTCACCGAGGTGCCGCCCGGAATCGCCCCGGTGGTGATCCTGGTGGAGCCGCAGCTCGCCGAGAACATCGGCATGACCGCCCGGGCCATGGCGAATTTCGGCCTGTCGGAGCTGCGCCTCGTCAACCCCAAGAACGGCTGGCCGAAGAAAGGCGTGCGCGAGGCGGCCTCCGGGGCGACCCACGTGCTCGACCGGGCGACGATCCACGCCAGCGTCGCCGAGGCGATCGGCGATCTCCACTACGTGCTCGCCACCACGGCGCGCGAGCGCGGTCAGATGAAGCAGGTCCTCGCCCCCGAGGACGCCATGGGCGAGGTGGTCGCCCGGCAGGGGCAGCGCGTCGCGGTGATGTTCGGCCGCGAGCGGGTCGGGCTCACCAACGAAGAGGTGTCGCTGGCCGACGCCATCATCACGTTCCCGGTGTCGCCGGACTTCCCGTCGCTGAACCTGGCTCAGGCGGTGCTGCTGGTGGGCTACGCCTGGCGGCAGGCCAGCGGGCGGGCGGTTCTGCCGTTCTCGGGCGAGCTGCTGGCGCCGCCGGCCAGCCGCGAGGCCCTTATGTCCCTGTTCGGCAGCCTGGAGGCGGCCCTCGACGGAGCCCGGTTCTACCCGCCCGAGAAGCGCGACATCATCGCCCGCAACATGCGCGACATGCTCCACCGCATGGGCCTGACCGAGCAGGACGTGCGCACATTCCGGGGGGCGTTGCGGGCGCTGACGCGCAAAGGCAGCTGATCAGGCGTCGCCTTGGATCTCAGGCGGTTTGCCGCCGCCGAAGCAGCGCCCGACCGCCTCCCAGAACGCCGCCTGCTCCGCCGGGGTGCAGAGGGCCACGCGGGCCTCGACCAGGGCCCGGCCGGCCCTCGCATCGGCCGTCGCGGCGACGTCCGCCTCGCTCGGGTGTCCCGCCTCGTCCATGCCAGCCTCCGCAAACGGTGAAAAAAGCCGGCTCGTCCCGGCACGGTTCCGTTATGCGCCGCAATCGGGCATGGAGGCGCCGGGTGTCCGCTCCCGTCCGCGCGGCGGGGCGACGCGGATCGGTCTGGCCGCCTGCCGGCGGGAGAGGGCGGGGTACCGGGTGCGGCTCAGCGTCGACAATCTCGCCTGCCGCCGCTCCGGCCGGCGGATCTTCTCCGGCCTGACCTTCGCCCTCGGGCCCGGCGACGCCCTGGCGGTGACCGGGCGGAACGGCGCGGGCAAGTCGAGCCTGCTCGCCATCCTGACGGGCCGGCTGCGGCCCGATGCCGGGCGCATCGCCTTGGCCGAGGTCGGCGAGGCGAGCCTGCCCGAATGCCTCCATGCGGTCGGCCACCGCGACGGCCTCAAGAGTTCGCTGTCGGCCGGCGAGAACCTGCGCTTCGCGCAGAGCCTCCTCGGCGCACCGCGCCTGTCGCCCCGGGAGGCCCTGGACCGGCTCGGCCTCGGCCACGCCCACGACCTGCCGGTCGGCTACCTGTCGGCCGGCCAGAGGCGGCGCGTGGCCCTGGCGCGGCTGCTGGTCTGCGATCGCCCGCTCTGGCTCCTCGACGAGCCGACGGCGGCCCTCGACGCCACCTCGCAAGCCTTGCTCGCCGGCCTGATGGCGGCCCACCGGGCAGGCGGCGGCCTCGTGATCGCCGCCACCCACCAGCCGCTGGGCCTCGACGGGGCGGCAGAGTTGCGCATCGAGCCTGGGACCGCGCCGGAGCCCGAGCCTGCGGAGGATTGGGCGTGACCCGTGCCATCCTCGCGCTGATCGCCCGCGACCTGCGGCTCGCCGGCCGCGTCGGCGGCTCCGGCGCCCTGTCGCTGGTGTTCTTCCTGATGATCGTCGCCCTGGTGCCGTTCGCGCTCGGACCCGATCTCAACCTGCTGTCGCGGATCGGCCCGGCCATCCTGTGGCTCGCCGCGGTGCTCTCGACCCTCATCGGCCTCGACCGCCTGTTCCAGGCCGACGAGGAGGACGGATCCCTCGACCTGATGACCGCCGCCCCGGTGCCCCTCGAAGGCGTGGTGCTCGCCAAGGTCACGGCGCACTGGCTGACGACGGGACTGCCCCTGGCGCTGGCCTCGCCGCTCTTCGGCCTGCTCGTCGCCCTCGACGGCACCGCCATGGGCGCCACCGCGCTGACGCTGCTCGCCGGAACCCCGGCGCTCAGCTTCATCGGCGCGGTCGGGGCGGCGCTGACGGCCTCGATCCGCCGGGGCGGGCTGATTCTCGCGGTCCTGGTCCTGCCGCTGATGATCCCGAGCTTGATCTTCGGCGTCTCGGCCGCCCAGGCGGCGACGGGGGGCACGGTGCCGTTCCTCGTGCCGCTCGCGGTGCTGACGGCGCTGACCCTGATCGCCGCCGTGGTCGGGACGCTTGCGGCGGCGGCGGCTTTGCGCTGGCCGGAGTGATCGTTTGCTTTCAAGTGCTACGCGCCGCCATTGCTCCGCGACATTGCGCTATCCCATAGCAGAAATCCAATCCATCGGATTCGCGGCCAATATCTTCAACAGATAACCATGCCCTCCATCAATGCCTCCTGTTCCTCTGAATGTCGATGCCTCGACGTGATTGTCATCGAAGCACCCTATTTCGAGCCGCAATCTGTACAGAGTTCGCATCGACCCTGATCGTATCCGGCCGATCTCTCGCAAGTCGGAATGCACTATTTGCCGCCTAAGGCTTTTAGCACGTCGAAGATTGTATGCTTTTCCATGCGCTTCCCTCCCCCGCGAGTCGATGCGGGTCCGTGGACGACACTGGAGACTTTGGCCAACTCCGGGTTGCCGCGACTATCTGGCTGCTGATCCCTCTATCGCGCTTATCTCTTTGCTGTTCGGATTGTGGCCGCTGTCGACGCGCTCGAATTGATACCTGTCCCTCAGGCGGCGATCATTGTTGATCCGGTCCGCCGGCGACCGTAGCGGGTGTGGCAGCTTTCTGAAATGGAAACGCTGTCGGCTGCCAGTGGCGACCGAGCTTGAACCGGTCTGCTTCGGTGCGCTCGTTCTCCCAAAGAAGCTTTGCCAAGGCCATATGATCGCGCTCTTTCAAAGCGTCCCCCACGGCGAGGCCGCTGCGAAAATAGTCTGACATCGGTTCGCCATCGATTGCTGTCTGCTTTTCATGTTGTTCCTTAAAGCTCGGAGTGATGAACTCCCAATGCATTCTTGCACTTGCAAACTCGCCAAGAGCTGCCTGCGTGAAACACATCCAGATATGATCCTTGTGAAAACTGTAGCCTCTTGATTCTCGGGATAGGATGAAGGTCACGATTTTCTCGATCGAGTCTAAGGATCTGAGAAGGGGCAGAACTTCCGTCTCAATTTGCTCGACGAAATCGCCACGGATCATCGGGTCGTCCCAATCCCAGACTCCGTCCTGGCCGGCGGGTTTGAACCGACGGGATCGACCAATCAAGCCGATCGATCGACCATAGCCTCCGAAATCGAATTTATCCCCCCGGATATACAACTCCGTTAGTCGCCATTCGAGCGTGAAGTATCCACGGCTTGGTCGGTTATGGATCCGTATCTGCCTAGCGATATGACCAACACTTTGAAGGCATATAAATTTGCCGCCAGTTAGAACGACATCTTGATTTCGATCTACCAGCGGAGCAGACAAATCTCGGATTTGCTGCGCCGGTGTAAGAATCAATGCGGCCATTTCCTGGGTCTCACCTGTATCATGATAAATCGCACGACTTCGGGAAATTTGCGTTTTGCCGCCTTGATTGTGTGGACGGCTTGTCGAGGGGTCCATCCCCTTCGACCGGTTTTTGGATCGTAGATACATGTAGTATCGATGCGAGCTCTTTCGAATACGTCGGATCTTTTACTACCAGGCATGATAAAATTTTGATTTTTATTCCGTTCGGCTAGAATTAGTTCTGCAACAAAATTTTGGTCTTTCTTTTCATTGATAATCTGCGCGATCTTGACGTGAATCTTTGTACCCAACTGCGCCGCGTTTGCGTATCCGCCTTGCGCTGTCACACGCGCAGTTACCTCGTCCACGATCGCTTGCACTTCCCCATTTCTTGGACAAGCTTCGTCCAATTGAGCTTGGCTGAGCCGGCCAATCCAGATCGGCATACTCATTTGCGGATCGTCCCCGGTTTTATATTCTTGCGCTGTAAGCCCCAGAGCGGTGCCGTACCCGTCCTCCCGGGCAGAGAGATAGGTCAGGAGTTGCAACCCAAGCTCGAAGGTTGCGATGACTGGGGCGGCAATCAGAGGTAGGGCAGGGGCCAGGGCAGGTTGAGCAAACGGTTCAGCGACGAGACCTGTCGGCGCGAAGGTGGTCCGCGACAGAACTTCACCCGTATTGCCATCTCGAATCGTCTGGGTTTCGCCGGATGTCTCGAAGATCCGGCTCTCGCCATCCGGCGCCGTGACGGTGTGTCGTTCATCGAAGGATTTTCGCCCGGCATGTACGCGGATCGAGAGGATGCGCGTCCCATCCTCGAGCGTCGTGCTGTCCGTGAGCGCGGGTGGATCCTGTCGGGACGGTCCGCCGGGTCGATCCCCGTGGAGCGAGGCCCACTGGCCACCGCCGGGGGCCGGCACCCACTCGCCGACGTTCGGCTGTCCCGCTGGCGCGCGCGGCTGGGTCTCCCAATTTTTGGCCTGGAGCTGCCGCTGCAGGCGCATCAGCTTCGTCTCAAGGGTGAGGCCAGCCAGAACGTGGCGCAGAATGATTGCTTCGCTGTGCGCTTGAGATTCGTCACGCATGGTGGCCCCACCCCGCCATGCCGCCCTGTTGCGGCCGAAAGAACAAAGAAAGAACATAGGAGAGATGTCAAGATCTAGGAATGTCGGCCCGACCGGCGCGCTCCGGGATCTTCCGCGTTGACGCGCCGCATCGCGCTAACTATAGAGGCCGCTTCGCCGGAACGACGCGCTTTTGCGTGCGCCGTTACGCGGCCATCGCCTGACAACCTGATGCGACGACCGATTCCCGGCTGAGCCGGCCCGTCGGCATCGCCCGACGAAGAGAACGAGGACTCCATGGCCAACACCGCTTCGGCCAAGAAAATGACCCGCAAGATCGAGAAGCGGACGGCGGTCAACCGCTCGCGCCGCTCGCGCATGCGCACCTTCGTCCGCAAGGTCGAAGAGGCGATCGCCGCCGGCAACCAGCAGGACGCGCTGACCGCGCTGCGGGCCGCCGAACCCGAGATGATGCGCGCCGCCCAGCACGGCATCGTTCACAAGAACAACGCCTCGCGGAAGGTCTCGCGCCTGGCCGCCCGGGTGAAGGCGCTGGCCGCCTAATCCCGCCACCGCACCACGTAAGACGACACCAAGCCCGGCCTCCGCGCCGGGCTTTTTCGTGTCCGCGTTCCGGAGCGCCGCCGGCCTTCCTGGCCCGGCCCGGGTGGCGAAGCGTTAACCCTAGACCAGAATTTCGCACGTTGCGGAGTCTTGGGGTGGCGTGTATCTTAACAGAAACTGACTGTGTTCAAGAAAAGACCGTCGATTTCGGGACGTGAGCGAATCATTCCGATTCGCCAAGACTCTATCGAGCCACCCGGTTGGATCGCAGAACACTTGCAGTTGGGAATCTGGGCCATCCCCACAAGTCCCACTGTTAAAGGAACTGTAGGTAATTGTTGATAGGCTCTTCCAATCGGCAAAAGTTCCTTGGTGGGGAGTTGACTCCGCCAGCGGAGTCTGTCCCGCCCGATTATGCGGGACGCTGAGGGCGTAAATCGTGCGTACGCGCGGCCAGCGGGTTTCCGCCGGCGGCGTCGGGAGAGCCAGTGATGCGTGTCGACGGAACGGTGGCGAGCGACGACGAGGGCGGCCGCAGCGCCGGCAACACGGATTTTGCACCCGCCTGGGCGCGGGTGAAGCGTCGGCTGCGCGCCGAGCTGGGCGAGGATGTGTTCGCCAGCTGGTTCGCCCGCCTGGAACTGGAGGGCGTGACCGCCGGGACGGCGCGGCTGACGGTGCCGACGCGCTTCCTCAAGAGCTGGATCGAGTCGCACTACCTCGACCGGGTGCTCGGCACCTTCAAGGCCGAGGCCGAGGAGATCGGCCGGATCGAAGTCGGCGTGCGCGGCACGGCCGCCCCGGTCCGTCCGGCCGCCGTCGGCGCGCCCAAGGCCGGAGCCGCCAGCGGCCCGCTGGCCCGGCTCCACGCCACCGGGACGCCGGCGCCGGTTGCGGCCGTCTCCACGCCGTCGGAGCATCGCTCCGCCGAAGCGGGGGGTGACCTCAGCGGCACGCCGCTGGACGCGCGGCTGACCTTCGCGAGCTTCGTCATCGGCCGCTCGAACGCGCTGGCCCACGCCGCCGCCGAGCGGGTCGCCCGGCACCAGGGCGAGGGCGCGCTGTACAACCCGCTCTACCTCCATGCCGGCGTCGGCCTCGGCAAGACGCACCTGCTGCACGGCATCGGCCACGCCGCCCGCGAGGCCGGCCGCCGGGTGATCTACCTGACCGCCGACCGCTTCATGTACGGCTTCGTCAACGCCCTGAAGACCCAGTCGGCGCTGGCCTACAAGGAGCGCCTGCGCGGCATCGACCTGCTGATCCTGGACGACGTCCAGTTCATCCAGGGCAAGTCGATCCAGGCCGAGTTCGGCCACACCATCAACGCGCTGATCGATGCCGGCCGGCAGGTCGTCGTCGCCTCCGACCGGCCCCCGACCGAGCTGGAGGCGCTGGACGAGCGCGTGCGCTCGCGCCTGGGCGGCGGCCTGGTGGTCGAGATCACGGCCCTCGACGAGGCCCTGCGCGTCTCGATCCTGTCGGCGCGGCTCGCCGCGGTTCGGGTGGCGCATCCGGGCTTCGACGTGTCGCCGCAGGTCGCGACCTACGTGGCCCGGGCGATCACGGCCAACGGCCGCGACCTCGAAGGCGCGGTCAACCGTCTGCTGGCCCATGCCACGCTCACCGGCACCGCCGTCACCATGGAGACCGCCGAGAGCGCGATCCGCGACCTCGTGAAGAACCGCGAGCCGAAGCGGATCAAGATCGAGGACATCCAGAAGCTGGTCGCCTCGCGCTACAACGTCTCTCGCTCGGACATCCTGTCGGAGCGGCGCACCGCCGCCGTGGTCAAGCCGCGGCAGATCGCGATGTATCTGTCGAAGGTGCTGACCCTGCGCTCGCTGCCCGAGATCGGCCGGCGGTTCGGCGGACGCGACCACACCACCGTGCTGCACGCGGTGCGCAAGATCGAGAAGCTGATCGGCGAGGATACGATCCTCGGCGACGAGGTCGAGCTGCTGAAGCGGATGCTTCAGGACTAGGATTCCGAGCGGGATACCGCTGCGGCGCCCCCCGTCGCATCAGAGCCGGACCCGAGAACCGCGCCCGATCGAACCCCGATCGGGCGCGGTTCCGTTTTGCGCGCGATTCAAGCTTGGCCGTTTCGCCGCGGTCCGGGATGGTGCGACGCATATCTGCCGTGGCAGACTGGCGCCCAGCGAGTCGGCCCGCTAAGGCCGCGTCGCCAACAGGCAAGAACACGCTGGGGAACGCCGATGCCCGAAGCCTTCATCTACGATCACGTCCGCACGCCGCGCGGCCGTGGCAAGGCGGACGGAGCCCTGCACGAGGTGACGGCCCTGCGCCTCGCCGAGACGGCCCTGCGGGCCCTGAAGGACCGCAACGGCCTCGACACCGCCCTGGTGGATGACGTGATCCTGGGATGCGTCGACCCGGTCGGCGAGGCGGGGGGCGACATCGCCCGCGCCGCGGCGCTGGTGAGCGATTACGGCGACCACGTCCCGGGCATCCAGATCAACCGCTTCTGCGCGTCGGGCCTCGACGCGGTTAACTTCGCCGCCGCGCAGGTGATGAGCGGCCAGCACGAGATGGCGGTGGGCGGCGGCGTCGAATCGATGAGCCGCATCGGCATCGGCGCGTCCGGGGGCGCCTGGCCGGTCGATCCGGCGATCGCCATCAAGTCGTATTTCATGCCGCAGGGCGTCTCGGCGGACCTGATCGCCACCAAGTACGGGTTCACGCGGGACGATTGCGACGCCTACGCGGTGCGATCGCAGGCGCGCTCGGCCAAATCCTGGGCGGACGGGCTGTTTAACGGCTCGGTGGTCCCGGTGCGCGACGTGAACGGCATCACGCTCCTCGATCGCGACGAGCATATGCGGCCGAGCACCGACATGCAGTCGCTCGCCGCGCTGAAGGCCTCCTTCGTCCAGATGGGGCAGATGGGCGGGTTCGACGCGGTGGCGACCGACGCGCATCCGGATGTCGAGACGGTCAACCACGTCCACCACGCCGGCAACTCGTCGGGCATCGTCGATGGCGCCGCCGCCGTGCTGATCGGCTCGCAGGCGGCCGGTGCCGCCGCCGGCCTGAGGCCGCGGGCCCGGATCCGGGCGTTTGCCAATATCGGTTCCGATCCGGCCCTGATGCTCACCGGCCCGGTGGACGTCACCCGCAAGGTCCTGGCCCGGTCCGGGCTGAGCCTCTCCGACATCGACCTGTTCGAGGTGAACGAGGCCTTCGCGGCGGTGGTGCTGCGCTTCTGCCAGGCGTTCGATCTCGATCCCGAAATCGTCAACGTCACCGGCGGCGCGATCGCTCTGGGCCACCCGCTCGGGGCGACCGGCGCGATGATCCTCGGGACGGTGCTCGACGAGCTGGAGCGCACCGGCAAGGAGCGCGCGCTGGTGACGCTCTGCATCGGTGCCGGCATGGGCACCGCCACGATCATCGAGCGCGTCTGAGCGACGGTGCGGCGCGGGGGCCGGCCACGGCCGCTCTCCAAAGCCCGGGAACGCTGCTCGCGCATCGTCCCGAAAGGTGGTTTCCGGCTTTCGGAAAAAGACGATGCGAAACCAAGGACCTACAGCATCGTGCCGGTTCCGATATCCGGCACGATGCTGTAGAGGCGCGGGCGACGGTCGGCCCGAATCCGGGCCGGACGATAAAACATTGGGAGTCGAGCCCTTGAACCGCCTGATCGCGACGCTCTGCCTGGGCGTCTCCCTGAGCATGCCGCTGGCCGCACGTGCCGACGATGCGTCCGACCGCATCACCGAAGCCACGTCGCTGGTGAACAAGACCTTGATCAAGAACCTTCAGACCGGCTTCAACGTCGCGCTGGAGAAGACCGTGGCGGCGATGCCGGAATCCCGCGCCGAGGCCGTGCGCAAGGAACTCACGGACGAGTTCGAGAAGCAGCGCGGCATCATGATCGAGGGGCTGTCGAAGGAATACGCCCAGAAGTTCACGCTCACGGAGCTGAAGCATCTGGACGAGATCTACGCCGATCCGACCTACCTCAAGTTCCAGACCATGAACGCCGATCCCAACTCTGCGGTCACGGCGATCTCGCAGAACTCGGTGACGAAGCTCCTCAACATGCTGGCTGTGGCCGCCGCCACCGACAACGCCCCGAAGACCGGTGCGCCGCCGGTTCCGCCTCCGGCGGCTCCCCCCGCCCCGGCACCGAAGTAGCCGATGCCGTCCCCCGCGCGCGATCGGCTGGCCTCAGGCCGCGCGCGCGGCCGCCCGGTGGGCGAAGCCGTCCACCTGGGGCAGCGCCTCGAGCTTGGGCTTGGCGAAGTGATAGCCCTGCACCAGCGTGATCCCGAGACCGCGCAGGGCGTCGAGTTCCCCCGCGGTCTCGACGCCCTCGGCCAGAACCGTGACGCCGAGCGCGCGGGCGATGGCGATGATACCGGACACGATCGCGTGGCGGCCGGAATCGGTGTCGATGCCGCGCACGAGTTCCATGTCGATCTTGATCAGGTCGGGGCGGAAATTCGCCAGCAGGTTCAGCCCCGCGAAGCCGGCGCCGAAATCGTCGAGCGCCGTCAGGAAGCCCTGCTTGCGGTAGGCGGCCACGATGCGCTTCACGTGCTCGATGTCGTGGAACCGCTCCTGTTCGGTGAACTCGAACATGATCCGCCGATACGAGAAGTCGACGCGCCGCGCGGCATCCAGGGAGGCGCGGATGCAGGCGTTGGGCTCGTAGACCGCGTTCGGCATGAAGTTGATCGACAGCCGGGTGTCGCTGTCCCGCGGGAACAGGCGCCCGGCCAGTTCGATCGCCTTCACGCGCGCGGCCTGGTCGAACTGGTAGCGCGTCGCGTCCGTCACCCGGTCGAGGATCGTGCCGGCCGGTTCGCCATTGGGCCCGCGCACCAAGGCCTCGTAGGCCCAGACGTGTCCGGATCCGAGGTCGAGGATCGGCTGGAAGGCCATCGTGAAGTCGAAATCGAGGGCGGCCCCGTCGCGGCATGCGCGGCAGCCAATATCCTTCGTCATGTGCCGAATCCGTCGGTACCCCCCGACCGGCGGATCATGCGCTCCAGCACTCAATGCAACCTTAACGTACAACCACCGGCTTTTAGACGGCGTGACTTTGGGAGGACGGCACCATGACGCTGACCGATTTCCGTTTTGAGACCGATTTAGACGGCGTTGCGGTGGCGACCTGGGACATGCCGGGCCGGTCGATGAACGTGATCACCGAAGCGGTGATGGATCAGCTGGAGCAGATCATCGAGACGGTCGCGTCCGATGCGGCGATCAAGGGGTGCGTGATCGCCACCGGCAAGGACAATTTTTCCGGTGGCGCCGACCTCACCATGCTGCAGGGACTCGGCCGGGCCTATGAGCAGCTGAAGGCTGAGGAGGGCGAGGAGGTGGCGATGCGCCACTTCTTCGAGGCGTCGCGGCGCCTGTCGCTGCTGTTCCGGCGGCTGGAGACCTGCGGCAAGCCGTTCGCGGCCGCGATCCAGGGCCTGTGCCTGGGCGGCGCCTTCGAACTCGCCCTGTCTTGCCATCACCGGATTGCCTCGGACGATGCCAAGACGCGGCTCGGGCTGCCGGAGATCAAGGTCGGGCTGTTCCCGGGCGGCGGCGGCACCCAGCGGGTCGCCCGGCTGATGCAGACCGGCGACGCGCTCCAGATGCTGTTCAAGGGCGAGCAGATCCGCGCGCCGATGGCCAAGGGCATGGGGCTGATCCACGCGGTGGCGCCGCAGGCCGAGATCGTCGAGCGCGCCAAGGCCTGGATCCGCGACGGCGGCTCGGCGGTGGCACCCTGGGACGTGCCGAAGTTCAAGGCGCCCTCCGGAAAGGTCTACTCGCCCGCCGGCATGATGATCTGGCCGCCGGCCAACGCGATCTATCGCCGCGAAACGCACGACAATTACCCGGCCGCCAAGGCGATCCTGGCCTCGGTCTACGAGGGTCTGCAGCTGCCCATGGACCTCGCCCTGCGGGTCGAGAGCCGGTACTTCGCGCATATCCTGCGCTCGAAGGAGGCGGCGGCGATGATCCGCACGCTGTTCATCTCCATGGGGGAGCTGAACAAGGGCGCCCGCCGACCGAAGGACGTTCCCGCCACCAGCCTGCGGCGGGTCGGCGTGATCGGCGCCGGCTTCATGGGCGCGGGCGTCGCCTACGTCACCGCCCAGGCCGGGATCGAGGTCGTCCTGGTCGACCAGTCGATCGAGGCCGCCGAGAAGGGCAAGGCCTACGCCCACACGCTGATCACCGGCCAGATCAACAAGGGCCGCGCCAAGACCGCGGACCGCGACGCGCTGCTCGGCCGGATCACCACCACGGCGGATTACGCCACGCTCAGCGGTTGCGACCTCGTGATCGAGGCGGTGTTCGAGGACCCCAAGGTGAAGGCCGAGGTGATCCAGAAGGTCGAGGCGGTGATCGGCGCCGACACGATCTTCGCCTCCAACACCTCGACGCTTCCGATCTCCGGCCTGGCGAAGAACTCGCAGCGGCCAGACCGGTTCGTCGGCATCCATTTCTTCTCGCCCGTGGAGAAGATGATGCTGGTCGAGATCATCAAGGGCGAGGCCACCGGGGACGCGGCGCTCGCCACCGCCCTCGATTACGTGCGGCTGATCAAGAAGACGCCGATCGTCGTGAACGACGCCCGCGGCTTCTTCGCCAACCGCTGCGTCGGCGCCTACATCCTGGAGGGGCACAAGATGCTCGCCGAGGGCGTGCCGCCCGCCATGATCGAGAGCGCAGGGCGCCAGGCCGGCATGCCGGTCGGGCCGCTCTCGCTCAACGACGAGGTCGCCCTCGACCTCGTGCTCAAGATCGCCAAGGCCACCGAGGCGCAGGTCGGGGCGGATGCGGTCGACCCCTCCCAGAAGACGATCCTCACCGCCATGGTGGAGGGCCAGGGCCGGCTCGGGCGCAAGAACCGCAAGGGGTTCTACGATTACCCCGAAGGCGCACCCAAGCGCCTCTGGCCGGGCCTGGCCGACCTGCAGCCCAACCGGATCACCCCGGAGGCAGTCGATTTCAACGAGCTGAAGCAGCGGCTCCTGGTGGTGCAGGCGCTGGAAGCCGCCCGCAGCGTGGGCGAGGGTGTGGTCACGGATCCCCGGGAGGCCGATGTCGGCTCGATCCTGGGCTTCGGCTTCGCCCCGTTCACCGGCGGCACCCTGTCCTACATCGACTTCATGGGGGCGGCCTCCTTCGTGGCGCTGGCCCGCGGCCTCGAGGCCAAGCACGGCGCCCGCTTCCGAGTCCCCGACACCCTGGCCGTCATGGCCGAGCAGGGCAGGACGTTCTACGGCGATGCGAAGCGCGCGGCCTGATCTTCTGGTAGACGCTCATAAGACCAGGACCTGAGAGCCGTTCCCGATCGATTCGGGAACGGCTCGGGTTACCGTGTCGCCAGCTAATCGAACGTCGGCATATTGCTACGAGCGACGTCGAGCGCCCAGTCACCG
This sequence comes from Methylobacterium mesophilicum, assembly GCF_022179445.1. GTDB lineage: Bacteria > Pseudomonadota > Alphaproteobacteria > Rhizobiales > Beijerinckiaceae > Methylobacterium > Methylobacterium mesophilicum. Next base: position 205,521 of record NZ_BPQU01000001.1, read on the forward strand.
CGCTTCAGAATTGCCTCGCGGCAGCCTGATCGTCATCAGGCGACACGGACTTTCGCGCCGAGCATCCGGGCCAGCAGTTCCACGTGGTCGGCGTTGTCGGAGAGCAGGTCGGTGATATCCCCGACCTCCAACGCCTTCACGTGGCGGCAGCGCATCCCGTAGCGCCCGGCCGTGCAGGTGCAGCGGAGCTGCGGGCCGCCCGCCCGCTCTTCGAGCACGACGTCGTACCGCTTGCCGGTCGAGCCCCGCACGGAGAAGCTCAGTGCCGAGGGGGCGGCCGGGAAGGCGGCCAGCGCGCGGTCGCTGATCGGTCCCGGAGCCCGGCGGGGGAGGGACGGGCCGCCCGTCACCCGGGTGACCGGGACGCCGATCGCCGCCGCGAGGCCGTGGACGTCCGGCGTCTCGGTCTGGCGCATGGCCGCCAGGGCGATCGCCGCGCAGGCATAGGCATCCTCGCCGGCATCGTGGTGCTCGAAGCGGATGCCGAGGCGCCGGGCCACCTTGCCGAGGCCGCAACCCTCCGGCGCCGGGAAGACCCGGCGGGCGATCTGGACCGTGCAGAGATACGACAGGGCCGGCACCGGCAGGCCGGCCCGGGCGAGGCCCGCGCGGAGCACACCGATATCGAAGCTGGCGTTGTGCGCCAGGATCAGCCCGCGGGTGAGGTCGCCGAGATAGGGCGCCATCACGCCAGCGAAATCCGGTTCGTTGGCGACGTTGGCGGGCAGGATGCCGTGGACCCGGATGTTGCCCGGCGAGAACCGCATCTCCGGCGGCCGAATCAGGTGGCTCTCCCGGCGCACCACGCGCCCGTCCGCGATCCAGGCGAGACCCACCGCGCAGGCACTGTCGCGCCGCTCGTTGGCCGTCTCGAAGTCGAGGGCCAGGACCGTCATCGCGGGTCAACCATGCCGGGGAACGTTCTCGGGGTGTTCCCGAGCGGTCTAAGCCCAGGCGACTCGCGCTTCAACCCTGCGCCACCATCCCGAGCCAATCGTCCTCCGACACGACCCGGACGCCGTGCTTCTCGGCGTCCTTGAGCTTCGAGCCGGCCCCGGGGCCCGCGACCACGAGGTCGGTCTTGGCCGAAACCGATCCGGAGACCTTAGCGCCGAGCCGCTCGGCCACCGCCTTGGCTTCGTTGCGCGTCATCTTCTCCAGTGTGCCGGTGAAGACCACGGTCTGGCCGGCGAAGGCCGAGGCGGCGGCTGGTCGCTCCATCGGCTCGACCGTCACCTGTTCGAGCAAGGCGTTGACCGCGTCGGCATTGTGCGGCTCGGAGAAGAACAGGATCAGCGCGTCGGTCGCCACGGGCCCGATCTCGCCGTCGTCGGCGAACACCCGGTAGGCGTCTCCGGGCTTCTGCGCGGCGGCCCGGGCGAGGGCGGCCCGCACGGCGTCGGCATCGCCGTAATGCTGCAGCAGGTTTTCCCGCTGGGGGGCGCTGAGGCGCGCGCGCGGCGCCTCGGAGGGGGCGTCGTCGGGGAAGCCGAGATCGAGCAGGCGGTCGCGGGTCGTGTCGCCGATCCTGTCCACGGACCGCAGCTCGACCCAGTCCGGCCCCGGCTGCACGGCCGCCGCCTCCGCGATCGCCGCGATCAGCGACGGCATGTCGGAAAACCGCTTGGCCAGGGCCTTGGCGGTGGCCTCGCCGATCTGCGGGATGCCGAGGGCGAACAGCAGGCGGTTCATCGGGACCGAGCGGCGCGCCTCGACTCCCGCCAGCAGGTTCTTGATCGCCTTGTCGTCCTCGTCGCCCTTCTTCTTGGCGGCCTTCTTCGGCGGCTCGGTGGTGCCGGCCTCGGCGCGCCGCTCGGCCGACAGCGCCTCGCGCCGCGCCACGACGGCCGCCTTCAGGGTCTCGAAATCCAGGCGGAACAGGTCGGCGGGCTGGCGCACCAGCCCGGCCTCGAACAGCACCTCGATATAGGTCTCGCCGAAGCCCTCGATGTCGAAACCGTTGCGCGAGACGAAGTGCTTCAGCCGCTCGACCCCCTGCGCCGGGCAGATCAGGCCGCCGGTGCAGCGCCGGATCGCGTCGGGGCGGCCGGTGCGCGGGTTGACCGCCCGCACGGCGCGGCTGCCGCAGGCCGGGCAGGTCTCCGGGAAGACGTAGGGCCGCGAATCCGCAGGGCGCTTGGCGAGGTCGACATCCATGACTTTTGGAATGACGTCGCCGGCTCGCACCACCGTGACGGTGTCGCCGACGCGGATGTCGCGGGGTTTCAGCTTCGGCTGACCATCGGCACCGATACCGTCCTCAATGGGCTCACGGATAAATTCGCCGTCGGCGCCGACGCCCTTCACGTAACCCTCGTTGTGGAGCGTCGCGTTGGAGACGACCACGCCGCCCACCGTCACGGGCCGCAGCTTCGCGAGGGGGTTGAGCGAGCCGGTGCGGCCGACATTGATGACGATGTCCTCCACCACCGTCGTCGCTTCCTGGGCGGCGAACTTATGCGCGAGCGCCCAGCGCGGCGAGCGGGAGACGAAGCCGAGCCGCTTCTGCAGCGCCAAGTCGTCCACCTTGTAGACGACGCCGTCGATGTCGTAGCCGAGCCCCGCCCGGTCCGCTTCGATCCGGCGGTAGTGACCGAGCATCGATTCGATGTCTGTGAAGGTCCGTGTGAGCGGGTTCACCGGCAGGCCCCAGTCGGCGAAGCGCTGCAGGGTGCCCGATTGCGTCTCGGCGATCGGCGCCGAGAGCTCACCCCAGGCATAGGCGAAGAACTTCAGCGGCCGGGATGCCGTGATTCCGGGATCGAGCTGGCGCAGGCTGCCGGCGGCGGCGTTGCGCGGGTTGGCGAAGAGCGGCTTGCCGGCCGCCTCCTGCCGTGCGTTGATCGCGGCGAAATCGGCGTGGGACAGGTAGACCTCCCCACGGATCTCGCAGATCTCCGGCCATCCGGTCCCGGCGAGCGTCGCGGGTATGTCGTGGACGGTACGGGCGTTGGCGGTGACGTTCTCGCCGACCTCGCCGTCGCCGCGGGTCGCCGCCGTCTCCAACTGGCCGTTCACGTAGCGCAGCGACAGCGACAGGCCGTCGATCTTCGGCTCGGCCGTGAAGGCGAGGGGCGCGTCCTCGGACCAGCCCAGGAAGCGCCGGACCCGGGCCACGAACTCCGCGACTTCCTCCGCGTCGAAGGCGTTGCCCAGCGATAGCATCGGTACGGCGTGCCGCACCTTGGCGAACTTCTCGGACGGCTTGGCGCCGACCGTGGTGCTGGCCGCCCCGGTCCCGGCGAGATCGGGAAACCGGGTCTCGATCGCCTCCAGCCTGCGGCGCAGGCGGTCGTATTCCGCGTCCGAGATCTCCGGCGCGTCCTCCTGGTGGTAGAGCCGGTCGGCCTCCTGGATCGCGTCCGAGAGCCGCGCGTGCTCGGTGCGCGCCTCCTCGGCTGTCAGGTCGAGGTCGGGCGTGTCGGGCTTCGCAGCTGGCATGCCGGCGTTCTAGCGCATCGCGGGCCCGGGGGGAGTCGCCCGTCCTGAGACATCCCCGATTTCCCTCAACCGCCCGGTGCGAGCAGATCGCCGCGGCCGACCAGGAGGGCCGCGCCCAGGAACACGACGGCGACCAGGATCGCCACGGCGGATAGCGGCATCACCGGGGCGAGCCATCCGGCCGAAGCCGTCCCGGCGACCGAGCCGAGATTCATCGCCGCCATGTAGACCTCGAACTGCGTCGCCGCGCCGGCGCGCCCGCGGCTGGCCTGGAGCAGGGCGGGCATCAGCGCGACGATCAGGAGGCCCGGCAGGGCGTTGGTCAGGGCCAGGATGAGCGGCGCCGCGGGGCCGAGAAGGCCCGCCCCGATCAGCACCGCCGCCAGCACGAAGGTGGCCGCGCTCGCCAGCAGCAGGAGCCTCAGCGGCCGCACCGGCCCGACCCGATCGGACCACAGGCCGATGGCGAACGCGCCCGCGGTGCCGCTCACGAGCGCCAGGCCCGCCTGGAGTTGGGACAGAACCGCGGGTTCCCAGCCGCGGCCCTGGAGCAGGTCGACCGAGAAGGGCAGCTCGAACAGCCCGAGGGCGCCGTCGAGGCCGAAGCACAGGGCCAGCAGTTGCAGAGCCCGCCTCCTGCGCAGGGCCACGCCGAGGCGGCGGAGGAATCGCAGGAACGGGACCCGTCGGGGAGCCGGCCCGCGCCGGTCGAGCGACAGCAACGCGTCGGCGGGTGCTTCGCGCACGAGCAGCATCGGCAGGCTCGCCATCAGACCGGCGCCGAGCAGCAGGGACAGGCTGACGGTCAACCCGTAGGTGGCGAGCGTCCAGCCCAGGATCGCCGCGCTGAGGCTCGTGCCGACGACGAAGCCCGCGCGCGTGCAGGCGCTGACCCGGCCGAGTTCCGCCGCAGGAACGTGGTCCATGATCATCCGGTCGCACGCGGTATCCAGCAGCGAAGCGAACAGGCTGTGGACCAGGAAGGCGAGGCCGAGCAGGCCCACCTGTTCCGCATCGAGCAGCAGCATCAGGGCGAGTGCCGCGTGGCATCCGAGAAGCGCGGCGACCGCGAAGGGCCGGCGCCGGCCCATGCGCAGGTCTCCGGACCGGTCGACGAGCGGCCCCCACAGGATCGGCTGGAGCGTCCAGGGCAGCCCCGCCAGGGCGAAATGGACCCCGACCTCGGTTGCCGACACCCCGTGCGCCGTGAGGTGGTTGGCCAGGGCGGTGAGGGAAAAGCCGGCGATCAGGCCCTGATAGAGGTAGGTCGCGAAGAAGACGCCGTAGCGTGCGCGCCGCCCGGCGAGGCTCGGCAACGCCGCTCCTCTCGGCGCGGACCGAACGCTCAAGTCTCCCTGCACTTGCCAGCCCGGTGCCGCACGACGATGCTCCTCCCCCCGCCGCCACCGGATCGAACCCGTGCCGCCTCACCCTGAACTTCGTACGTCGTACGCGCGGACGCCGCGAGGGGTCGCGTGAGCGCGGCCGAGATCTGGGTGGTCGATCTCGCTTTGTCGCCTGGCCAGCTCGAGCGTTGCGCATCTGTCCTCAATGCCCAGGAGCGCGACCGCGCCGCGCGCTTCATGCGGGCGGCCGACCGCGTCCGCTTCCAGGCGAGCCACGCGGCTCTGCGGTTGATTCTCGGAGACGCGCTGGGCCTCGCACCGGGCGAGATCCGCATGGAGGCCGGCGGGGCCGGCAAGCCGCGCCTGACCGGCCCAGTGCAAGGCGCCTTCGACTTCAACCTGTCCCATTCCGGCGAACGCGCGGTCGTCGGCTTGGCGCGCGGCGTGGCCATCGGCGTCGATGTCGAGGCGATCCGGCCGATCCCGGATGCGCTGCGCATCGCGCGCGGGCATTTCGCGGCGGATGAGGCCGCAGCCCTCGCCGTCCACGCCCCCGAGACGGTCGAGGCCGCCTTCTTCGGCCTGTGGACGCGCAAGGAGGCCGTGGTGAAGGCGTTGGGCACCGGCCTGTCGATGCCCCTCGACCGTTTCAGCGTCAGCGTGCCGCCCGCCCGCCCAAGGCTTCTCCGCATGGCGCAGGCCGGCGACTGGACCCTCGCGGAGATCGATTGCGGTCTCGGATATGCCGCCACGGCCGCTTTGCGCGACGCGGCGTTCGAGATCGCGGTTCGGCATCCGGTGGGCGATTGGACGACCCGTCTGCGCTGAGCGCCCAAAACCGCCCTTGCGGTACGGGAAAGGCGCAGCTATAAGCCCGCTGCCGGCAGTTGCGGAGACGCAAGCCGGCCTTCGGAGTGTAGCGCAGTCTGGTAGCGCACCACGTTCGGGACGTGGGGGTCGCAGGTTCAAATCCTGCCACTCCGACCAAGTTTCCCTAGGGAAACCGGTCTTCCCGGCTCAGAGAGCAAATCCCGACCAAACATTCGACCAAACATTGGTCGGATGCTGTGGTCTTGGCGATCTGCCCCATTACGCCCGTGACACGCCCGTGCGACGCTCGGCCCATGCCGATGAACCTGCATCAGGGCTGCATGAAGCGCCTCGTCGAAATCCTCGCCACCGCCCTTCCCGACCTGCCGGTTCACAGCCGGATGTTCGTGTTGATGGAGAACCCGTCACCCTTGGCCGCCCTCGACGCGGCCATTCCGGACGCGGGCGGTACGCGGTCGAAGCTGGTCGGGATAATCGACGAAAACCCAGCCGCGGAGTTCGTAATGGACTGGATCGGACGCCGCCTTAAGGAGACCGTGGAGCCGATCTTCAATCAGCCCCCTGAGCCCTTGGGCACGCTGGCCGGGTTCTCGGACGCCAAGGCGGTCGCCGGCGAGATCATCGCAGACCTGAACTCGCTGCCTTGGGACTACGTATTCTCGCTCCCGATGCCCAAGGTCATCGGCGACCGGATGCTAGTCGCGCTACAGGACAGCCTACCCCTCGAACTCTCCCCGACCATCAGCATGGTGCGAGGCGACGATGCGACGATGGCGGCCTTTCCGGCGCCCCGGAGCGAGAACCGTTTGCTCGGTTTGCTCGGAGGCATCCACGGCCTGCTCGCGGCCGAATGGCACGAAGACACCATCTACCTGCAGGTCAGGAGATCGGGATACGTCAGCCGCTTCGGGCAATCGGCCACCGCATTCGAGGCCGAAGAGGCGCTGCGGGCCTTCGCGGGCGTGAGCATGGCTCATCACCTCTTCAGGTTCAGTTGGTCGACATCCAACGCGGCAGCCCACATGTCCCGCCCCTCCTACATGGTTCACCGACGGGTCGACGGAGCATGGGTGCTCGACTGCACACCGGAATTCGACACGACCCTTGCCGCCGCCATGTCGTCCATCGAGCTCAACAAGATGGGAGACATCACCGACCGGGCCTTGCTCGATCACGCCTTGCCGAAGGTCCGGACCTGCTTCAGCCGCCCGGAGGCATCGGGCCGGATAACGCGATCAGGCCGATGGCTGTTCGGCAGTTCGGTAAGCCGCGACGAGACGATGGCGTTCGTGCAGGGGGCTGTCGCGCTGGAGATCCTGCTTGGCGAAGAGGAGGCCTCGGACGAGGTGGGCCTCGGCGAACTGCTCGCCAATCGATGCGCCTACCTGATCGGGGAGAGCCAGGAGCACCGAAAGGAAGTGCTGCGAGAGTTCCGGGCGATCTACAGAGTGCGGTCGAAGATCGTTCACGTCGGCAAGGGCCGCCTGACGCGGTCGGAGCACGACATGCTCAGCCGCCTTCGCTGGATGACTAGCCGTGCCATCCAGGCGGAGACCAAGCTTCTAGAGCGAGACCACTCCCCCTAAGCCGCCTTCCGCTTCCCACCCCGCCGGCCGAGTGCCTCGCGGGCACCTTCCATGTGCTTGGCGCTGTGGTGCCCGTAGCGCCGCTCGATCATCTCGACGCCCATGCCGACGTAGCCGGCCAGCTCCCAGATGGGGACACCGGCCTGCATGCCCCACGTCACCGCCGTGTGACGTAGGCTGTGCCGGACGACGTCGTCACCGAGTCCCTCCTCGTAGACGAGGTTGGCGAAGCTCTTCTTCGTCGACCCGATGGGCTTGCCCTGCCACTCGACCACGTAGGTCTGGCCGAGGACGTGATGCCAGCGCCACAGGTGGGAGACGAGGCTGTCCGGCATCCGGACCGTCGGGGCCTTCTTGTTCTCGGCCTCCTTCGTACCGAGCGCCTTCCGGTGGAAGATCGCCACCCGCTTGATGGTGGGGACCTGGACCCGGCGCTCGAACGCCTCGCCGTCGATGGTGCGGGTCTCGACGCGTTCGACCATCGTCGTCTCGGTCGTCAGTTCCATCCACGGCAGGCCGGGCGTCTTGACGAACGAGGCGTTGCAGATCGGCCCGGACCGGGTGCCGGTCCGGAGCGCCACCAGGATGAAGCGCGCCAGGTGCCGGGCGGGGCGCCGGGGCGTCATATACGTCTCGCCCTTGCGGGGACCGGACGTGATCTTCTGGACCTCGCGCTTGCGCCAAGCGCGAAGGATCAGGCGGGCCGCCTCGGAACGTTCGAGCCACCGATCACGCTCTTCGCCCTTCGGGGGCAGGACCACGCGGACGACGTCGCGCGTGAGGTTGTCCGCGAGGGCGACGTTCACGGCCGCCCGCAGGTCCTCAAGCTCCCGCCGGACTCCCGCCGGCTTCACGGTCCGCTGCTGGGTCGGCTTCGAGTACCCTGTCCGGGCGGGCTTGCCGTCCTTGCCGGTCCCGAGGCGCGCATGCGTCTTCCATGGCTGCCCGACGCGCGAGGCGACGTAGGCGGCGCACGAGACCGTATCGACGTCCGCCAACGACCGCTCGCCCCACCACTCCAACAGAGCGACGACGCGCTGCGCGAGCTCGTGGTGGCGGGAGACGCCGCCGACGTATTGGCCGGTCTTCGGATCGAGGGTGCCCCGCTTCGCCTCAAGGTACCGCGACAGGACGGTGGCGAGGGACACCTCGTGCGCCGGCCGGCCCTTGTCCAGGACGACGGCCTCGACCGCCTGGATCGCCAGGCTGTCCTTGTAGTCCTGGAGGATGGCTAGGACGCGGGCTTCGTTCGCTTTGCGCTCCGCGCCTTCGCCAAGGCCGAGGCCAGTGCTAAGGACCTGCCGCCGCTTGTGGATGACGACCCAAAGGCCGCCACGTTCGACGCCGTCGGTTCCGATGCGGCCTTCGCGGTACCAGGCATAGGGCTCGCCTCGCCCTCCGACGCCGAGCTTGCGGGGGCCCTTCTTCCGTCGTCTGTCTGCCACGCGTTCCTCCATGCGCGCAGCTGGGCGCGCGACACCTCAAAGAGGCGACCGCGACGCGACACCCTAAGCTCGCCCCGCCTGATCGCGCCGCGGAGATCCGCGACGGAGTAGGCGGGGAAGCCCCAGAGGCCTTGGAGCTCGGGCGCCCAGACAGCCCGGTGGAGCGCCCATGGCACGTCGTCGCCGGAAGCGGCGAGTAGCGGGCGGGCGCCCTCGGACTGATCGAGGGCGACGTCCAGGGATGCGATCAAGGCGTAAGTCGCGGTCATCACGGAGAGAATCACCCAATGTTTGGTCGCCCGCAATCGGGGATGTTTGCCACGGTTAATGTCGTGGCCCTGGCGGTCCCGAGCCTGCTCAGGCTGCCTGCAGGGCGGCGTGATCGGCGAGGTGCTGGGCGAGCGTCCGGAACCGGTGGGCCTCCGGTTCTGAGGTGATGCCGTCCGCCTTCGCGGCGCACCAGGCGGCCAGCGCCGCCGGGTCGCAACGCAGCGATGACCCGTAACCTTCGTGGGGGCATCCCTGGAAAACCCAGGCTCGGGGGACCCAATAGGTTTCGCCGAGGATCTCCGCGATCTGCTGCAGCGGCAGCGCCCCGGGCGTCACCGGGTCGATGGGGCCCATGCCGTCGGCGATGACCCGCGCCCTCTCGATGAGGCTCCCCCGCTCCTCGTCCGAGGCGACGTCCGGAAAGTCGGCGGCGACCTCGACGGCGAAACCATCCCCGCCGATACGGAGGGCGTGGACGAGCGTCGCCACATGGTCCGGCCGGGCGTCCGTGGCGACCTGCTCGGCGATGATGTCGGTGGTCTCGTTGCGTGTCATCACAGGTCCATGTCCTCGAATGCGGCGCTGTCCTCGGTGAGGCGTTCCTGCCGCGCCTTGGCGTCGCGATCCCGGACGGCAGCGCGTCCGAGGGCCTCTCTGTGCGCGTCCTTCAGTTGCCCCACCCACCGCTTGATCCAGAACCGCGGCCACCCGTGGTGGAGATCCGCGAGGAGCCCCTTCGCCTCGGCGATGCGCGGCCACCGCTCCCTGACGTCAGCCGGGACGTAGTGGCTCCAGAAATCCGGGATGACGGTGTCGGGGTCGGCCACGGCGATGGCGTCCAGGAGGCGGACGATCTCGGGCGCAGCAGCCTCGGCGGCCTTCCTGTTGAGGGTCGCGTTGAGCTTGGCCTGCGCCCGCACCCTCTTGTCCATGGCGGCCTGCGCCTGTGGCTCCAGGCCCCTGACCTGGACGGACCGCCCTCCGAGCTCGGCGTACCGCGGCTCCCTGTCAGGCATGACCCAGACTCGCTGGCCGTCCCGGGTCGGACCGGGCTCGACGGCGCCCATCGCCACGCCCCATCCGATGAGGTTCCCGGCGTACTCGGCGACGAACTTGTGGCTCCAATCGCGATACGGGTTGATGGCCCTCGCGCGATCCTGGGCCTCGCTGTCCGACAGGGCGTCGTGCCCCTCGAACAGCTTGATCAGCTTCAGGTTCGCCAGCGCCTTGTACCGGGGGTATTCCCCGCCGTAGGGCCGGTTGAGAAGCGCGCCGTCGAAGAGCACGCCGAGATTGTGCTGTTCGAGGGGCGAGAGGTCCGGCTTGGGCCGGTATCGGGGCCTGCGTGCCATCTCAGTCTCTCCCTGCTAGGCCGTGCCACAGCACGATGAGGCGGGCTCGCCCCCAGATCCGGGCGGACGCGCCCGGATCGGTGATCCCCTCGACGGCCCGGGCCGCGGCGGGCCCGTCACCGGCGAGGAGGGCGTCCGCCAGGGCATCGACGACGCGGGTCTCTTCACGCCATGCGTCGAGCGACGTCACTGGCGCGTGCTCATGGCATCGTCGGCCAGCATCAGCTCGCGGAAGACCTCGTTCGCGATGGCCTCGTTGGAGATGGCGACGTTGTCGACCACGTCCTCCGCCGGCGGGATCACCCGGGCCATCGCGACGGAGCGGATGTCCTCCCTGACCCACGCGATGGCGTCGGACCGGGTGAGACCCTTCGAGGCCGCGAGGTCGACCGCGCGACCCAGGTCATGCAGCCCGAGCGGCGCCGTGGCCTGAATGTGGGCGACGACGGCCACGGCCTCCTCAGGGGCGAGCGCGCCGTACGGGTCGACCGGGCGGGACGGGGCGACGGGCTCCGGGGCGACGGGCGCGGCGGGGACGTCCGCCGGTGCGGCCTCCTGCGGCGCCGGCTCGACGACCTGTTCCTCGGCCTGGCGCTGGGCGGCGCCCAGGCCATCCATGCGGCCGCGGCCGGAGAGGCCCATCCTGCGCCAGTGGGCATACAGCGACGTCGGCGAGATGCCGTAGCGCGCCGCGAGGGGGACGAGGTTGCCACCGTCGGCATGGTCGCGACGGATGATCGAATTGTCAGGCGCGCGACGATGGATGTGGGGCGTGTGGTCGGGCGTGGTCTCGGACACGGTGGGCACCTCGGCGGGGGGAGTGGGATCGGGAAGGGGAGCAGCGACGGGGACGGCCTCCTCGGCCGGAACCTCGGCGGGGGCGACGAGGGCGAGGTCAGGGAACACGGCCTCGATGGCGGCCTGGTCCTGCCCGGAGAGGGCGGCGCGCAGGACGTCGTCGACGGGGGGGAGGCGGTATCGGCCGGTGGCGGGCTGAGCCGGGACGAGCGCGAGGGCGGCCCGCAAGACTTCCCCGACGGCGAGCTCGTGGGCGTGCTGTCGGTCCCGCTCGGCGATTGCGTCGGGGGCGCCTCCCTTGGCGAGGTTCCCGATGCTGGCGGCGCGGCCGCGCTCCTCCGGGGAGATGCACACGTGCGGGAGGCCCCGACGCGGAAAGAGCCCCCGCGTGGTGTTGTGGAGCATCCCCGCTGCCCGCTCCCCTCGTGTCCCTGACCCGAGGACGAAGGCAGCTTCGACGCACACGGCGGCGTCGATCTCGGAATACGAGCGCCGCTTCGACACGCCTTGCAGCACCTCGCCCTTGGCGGCACGCCCGGCCTGGGCGAGCGTGCAGATCGTCCTTTCGTCGAGCCACCACCACCTTGCGGTTGCCGCCTCCATTGAGTGCGAGGCGACTAGCGCGGCCACCTTGGCGGCGGTCGGTCGGATGTGGACGCTGGCGTCGACCTTGCTCACGGGCGACCCCCGATCCGCACGATCCGGCGCTCAAGACCGAGGGCCGCGAGGATGCGCGGCGAGGCTGGCCGGCGACCGTGGCGGACATCGAGCATGTATGACGTGCTCACGCCGAGTCGCCGAGCCGCTGCGCCAGCGGACCCTGCCACGTCAATGGCCTCTCGCAGGAGCTCGCGGGGATCGGGTTCCGCCTCCTCCTGCGGGAGGGGTGCCATTGAAGATGCCATGTCGGTCTCCCAGCTATCGCAAACGAATCCGTCCGCTGTTGCCAACAAGCTCTACCTCCGATCCCTGTATATCCACGCGGCGAGATGCCGCATGGTCAGTATGAGGCAGGCTTGAAGGCATGCTCAAGAGGAGAAACGAAGGATTGGTCATCTAATCCTTCGACTTTCGAAGGATTAAAAAGGCCGAGTAACACTTGCAATGGGGGGGAGTTTCGGCATCCTCGTGGCTGTTGCCAATCGCCGAAGGAAACCCCCCGCCGTGCTGACGCTCCTCCTCCTCCTCATCGGCCTCGCCATAATCGTGGCTCAGGCCTACGCGGCCTCGGCCCGGCCGCTCCCCGTCGCCGAGGCCATCCCCCTCACGGCGCTGGGCCTGACGTGGCGCCAGCAGCGGTCCGTCAAGACGAAGCATGGCGACCGCGTCCTCTGGCTGGGCCTCGGCGATCCGGCCATCTATCGCCGGGCATACAACTTGGCCCGTGCCCCCCTGCGCGACGCCGGCTACTCGTGGGCGGACGACCGCTCGGATGTGCGCGAGGGCGACTGGACGCCCTGCTGCTGGGAGCCGGTTCCGTCCGATGAGGCCGCCGCCGAGCGGGGCATCGCCGCCGCCGAGGCCGCAATTGTCGCCGACGACGAAGGCAAGGCGCGTGTCCAGGCCTATCTGCGCCAGCGGGAGATCGAGGAGGCGGAGGCGAACGGGCCCGGCCGGCAGGCCGCCATCGAGGCCATGAAGGTGTCGCTCAACAAGTTCCATTGGGCTTGGCCCAAGGCGAAGCGGGAACTCGCCGTCGCGGTTCTGCAGCATCCCATGGGCGTCGGCGGGTATCCGCACCCGGACGTGGCGCACATGGCCCGGCAACTCGTCCGCCAGGTCGACAAGGCCATCGAAAAGGTCCGCGAGCGCCTCGCCCGAGATCCGGTCCACGACTGGTTGGCCCGGGCGCAGGAGCCAGGCGTGCTCCAGGCGGTCCACGTCGGCGTCAAGTTGCTCTGCAGCTTCGACGAGGACCGCGCCTCGATCCGAAACGATGCGGGTTGGGGCAAGTCCCACAGCCATGTCGGACATGTCCTCGGATCGCTGCCGACGCTCAGCGTCATAGAGGCCAGCCAGGCGCTGGCTGCCGTCTTTCGGCACCGGCGGCAGCTTCCCCCGGAGCTCCGGGCGGAGATCTTCGGCTCGGCGGAGGCCTAAGATGTCCCGCCCTGATCCCCAGCAGGGCTCGTTCCTCGCCGCTCTCGTCCGGCCCGCGCTCAGGCCGGATCATGACCTCGGGCTCGGAGCCCTGATCCGACAGCACCTGACCGACATGACCGGTCCTGGCATCCCGTCGTGCGTCGAGCACGTCCGGTCGGTGTGGCGCGATGGCGATGCCGTCGTCGCCGACGTCGAGGTCTTCGACGCGGAGGTGCATCGCATCAGCGTGCGGGGCACCCGCGACACCATCCGTCAATACTCGTGGTCGCAGATGCCGGTGCCCCTCGGATGGGACAGCAGGGCGAAGCGGTGGCGCCGGTACCCGGCAAACCTTGATCGGAGGGATTCCTGATGACCCAGCTTTCCTTCATGCACGCCGTCGACGCGGCCCTGACGACCGGGTTCCCCTGCGGGTCATGGTGGTGGCCCGCCTGGAAGGCGGGCGACCCGCTCCCCCCTGGCTGGCGCCCGCCCGTCCCCGGGGCGGACAACCCGAAGCCGAGGCTCCCGGCGGGGTCTCCTCCGGGCATCGCTTGCGATGGCGACGAGATCGACATTGAGATCGCCAAGGCCCTCGACGCGTGGCGGCCGGCGGGAATGTCCAGCCCATTCGTCGGCATCTACGAGACCCGGCGCCTCGCATGCGGCGCGGCTTGGGCGCGCCTGGAGGCGTGGGACGCCGGGCTGAGCCACGCCACGGTTCGGGGCGGCATCATCGAGTGGGGGTATGTCCCGGGGGCGGGGGAGCTTGTCGCGCTCGATGGGCAGTGGACGCGCATCCCGGAAGAGGAGGGCCCGGACCCGCAATGGACGGAGACGTGGAAGCTCGGCGACGCCATCCCGCCGGGCCTGATGCCTCCCGTCGGTGGGGAGGTCCTACCGACCTGGTATTACTCGCACGATGGCATGCGCGATGAGCAGATCGCCATGGATGTCTGGCAGGCCGTCTGGGACGGCAATCATCCGGGTGCGCCATTCCCCTTCGAAAACGTCACCGAGACGCACGTCCTCCCCGACGGTGCCCTGTGGGCGTGTTTGACGGCAGTGCATGACGGAGGCCTGAGCCACGTCACGCTGCGGGACGGAGTGCTGGAGTGGACGGAGGCGCCGGGGGCCGGCCTGCTCGTCTACGCGGCGGACACGAGGACCTGGGGACGCCTGCCGGCCAAGGAGACGTGGGACGCCGAGGCGGCGGCGTGGGTGCCAAAGGCCTCCTCGACCGAGGCGGTGTCCGCACCTCCGGACGCGGAGGCCCTTAAGACGTCGGCGTCCGCACCCCCGGACGCGGAGGCCATTGATACTTCGGCGTCCGCTCCCTCGGACGTCGACCCGGAGCCGGCCGTCCCGGCGGTCGCCCCCCTGCCGTCGGGCGGCATCCAGGCGTTCCTGCACGCCCACAATCTCGCGACCAACTTTGGGTGGAAGACCTTGGCGGGGAGCCTGTCCCGCACGACTCCCGGCGACGTCCGCAACGCCGTGGCCGGGAACATCGCCGGGGGGAGCCTGTCTGACGCCAATGCCAGGACGCTGCTGGCGTGCATCGAGGCCACCGATCCGCCGGCGGATGTGGTGACGGAGGTCGCCCCGGAGGCCGAGTTTCCGGACGTTGATCCCGTCTACGGGACGCGCCGCGCCCCGCCACCGCCACCCGACTTCATGGAGGAACTCGCCCGCAAGCAAGCGGAGGGGCGAGCCCGGCGACAGGAGGCGTGGCGTCCTCTTGAGGCGCTCGCCGATGCGGGGCTGGCGCAGTTGCCGACGTTTGTCACAGACCGCACCTACTTGTTGCCGCCGGCCTCGGACAGCCTGATGCTCTGGTACGACCCCAATTTCGGTCGCCCCAAAGACGTGTCGCTTTGGATCATCGGCCCCGATGTCGACCCCGATATTCTGACGCGGATAGAGAGCATTTTGGGTGTCACAGCGCGAGGAGCGGCGACGTCGATCCGCTTGCTGGAGGTGGCCCCGCCGTAGCAGGTGTCAGACGGTAACGTGGCCGCGCGGACACAGACAGTTTCTTTGATCCCGCTGTGAACCCGGCGATCAAGATCACCAACATCATCGCCCTGCTGTTGCTGACGATCCTGGCCCACTCCTGTTTTGATAGCCGACCCAATGATCCGCATTTCACCCCCAAAGTTCCGCATTGAAACAACCTAGAGTAAAACAAAGGCCGCCTTCGAAAGGAGGGCGGCCTTTGTCGTTCCTGAGCGGTGAAGCTCAATGCGAAGCATGGCTGGCCTAGCTCGGTGCGCCGACGCTGTCGGCACGCAAGAGCCTGGGCGCCTACCCTTCCGGCGATGCAAGGAGGTTCCCGGAGGAGGGCCGCGGGATGCGCTTTCCGCTTCCTTCGAAGTCGAGAACGAGTGAAGGCGGCGCCCCCTTTCGGAGACCCGCCTTCTGGATTTGTCCACGGGAGGGGTCAAAGGTAGATCGACGACGATCTCCAGAAACTAGTCCGCAGCCCACGGAGCGAAGTCTACCGAATGAAGCCGACGGCTTCAAGCTTCGCACGTCCCACGCCGCGCCAAAGCGCCATTCGCCTAACGAAGCCGCATGCCAAGCAGCCGCAGCGCATTGCCCGTGACGAGCACCGTGGCTCCGGTGTCAGCCAGGATGGCCGGCCACAGACCGGTGATGCCGGCGACGGTGGTGACCAGGAACACGAGCTTCAGTCCGAGCGCGATGGCAATGTTCGCGCGGATGTTCGCCAGCGTCCGGCGGGATAGCTCGACCATCCGCGCCACGTCGGCGACGCGCCCGTGCAGCACCGCGGCATCGGCCGTCTCCAGCGCGACGTCGGTGCCGCCACCCATCGCGATGCCGACATCGGCGGCCGCGAGCGCCGGGGCGTCGTTGATGCCGTCCCCGACCTTCGCCACGACCGCACCCCCGGCCTGGAGCTCGCGCACGATCCGCTGCTTATCCTCCGGCAGGAGCTCGGCCCGTGCCTCGATGCCGAGCGTTCCCGCCACAGACCGGGCGGTGCGGGCGTTGTCGCCGGTCAGCATGACCGCCCCGATGCCCTCCGCCGCGAGACGGTCGATTCCGGCCTTGGCGTCGGACCGGGGCTCGTCGCGCATGCCCAACAGCCCGACCAACGCCCCGTTCGCCAGCAGGGCGGCGACCGTCTTGCCCTCGCCCTGCAGGGTGGAGATCCGCGCCTCCTGCTCCGCCTTGAGCGTCACGCGCGCTGCCGCCTCCCGCGGCGATCCGAGGAACAGGTCGAGGCCGCCGACATTGCCGGTGATCCCCTTGCCGCCGAGCGCCTTCGACCCGAATGCCGGAGGCGTCGGTGCGCCGGCTTCCGCCGCCTTGGCCAGGACCGCCTTGGCGAGCGGATGCGAGGAGCCCGCCTCCAGCGCGGCGGCCAGGGAGAGGACCTCCCGTTCGGACCGGCCGAACGCCAGGACGTCGGTGACCACGGGCTTGCCCTCGGTCAGGGTGCCGGTCTTGTCGAAGGCCACCATGGTCACGGCGGCGAGCCGTTCCAGCACGGCGCCGCCCTTGATGAGCAGGCCCCGCCGGGCGCCTGCCGAGAGCCCCGCCGCGATGGCGGCCGGCGTCGAGATGACCAGGGCGCAGGGGCACCCGATCAGCAGGATGGCGAGCCCCTTGTAGACCCAGCCGTCCCACGAGCCCCCGAACAGCAGCGGTGGCAGGATCGCGACGAGGGCGGCCACCGCGACCACGGCCGGGGTGTAGATGCGGGAGAAGCGGTCTATCATGCGCTCGGTCGGGGCCTTGGCCTCCTGGGCCTCCTCCACCAGCCGCACGACCCGGGCGATGGTGTTGTCCCGCGCCGCCGCGGTCACCCGCACCCGAAGCGCGCCGTCCCCGTTCACGGTCCCGGCGAACACCGCATCGCCCGGTGCCTTGCGCCGCGGCACGCTCTCGCCGGTGACCGGCGCCTCGTCCACCGCGCTCTCCCCGTCGAGGACGGTTCCGTCCGCCGGGACCCGGTCACCCGGCCTCACCAGGACGGTCGCCCCGAGCCGCAGGCTCGCCGCGGGCACCCGCTCCATCGATCCGTCGCCCTCCAGCAGGGCCGTGTCCGGCACCAGGCCGGTGAGGCCGCGGATGCTCGCCCTGGCCCGGCCAGCGGCCACCCCTTCCAGCACCTCGCCGACCAGGAACAGGAAGACGACCGTGGCCGCCTCCTCGGTCGCCCCGATGGCGGTCGCGCCGATGGCGGCCACGGACATCAGGGTCTCGATGGAGAACGGCGTCCCGTGCCGGGCGGCCGCGACGGCACGTCGAGCAATCGGTACCAGGCCGACCGCCATGGCCGCCAGGAAAGCCCAGCGCTCCGTTGCCGGCGCGGCTTGGCCGACCGCGTAAGCCAGCACCAGGGCCGCCGCGCAGGCGAACGCCAGCAGCGCCTTCGGAGACCGCCACCAGACCGGCTCAGGTCGTTCGGCATCCGACACCGTGTCGGCGGAGGGGGCCTCGGCGCCGTAGCCCAGGCTGCGGACCGTCGCCGCGATGGCCCGGGCGTCGGTGGCGGGTCCATGCCGCACCGTCAGCGTCTCGGTCGCCACCGAGACCGAGATGTCCTCGATGCCGGGTAGGCGCCGAACGGCGTTCTCGACCTTGGCGGCGCACGAGGCGCAGTCCATCCCGGTCACGCGCAGGCGCGTCGGGGGGCTCTCGGTTCGGTCCGGGGTCGCAGCGTCGCTCATGGCGGGTGCCTTCCGCATCTCTCGAAGGCACCTTACTTCCTCCAGCGACTAGAGGAGCAAGCGGAATGAAGCCCATCGCCATCGGGGAGTTGTCGCGGCGCGCCGCGGTGAAGGTCCCCACGATCCGGTTCTACGAGGAACGCGGATTGCTGCCGACGCCGGTGCGTACGGAAGGCAATCGCCGCACCTACGGAGAGGGCGACGTCCGGACGCTGCGGTTCATCCGGCACGCCCGCGAACTCGGCTTCGAGATCGCGGATATCCGAACCCTTCTCGACCTGGCCGGACATCCCGATCGGCCTTGCGGGGAGGCGGACGCCATCGCCCGGAAACACCTCGCCGACATCGACGACCGGATCGCCCGGCTTACCGGCCTCAGGCGGGAGATGCAGGCCATGGTCGAGCAGTGCTCGGGCGGCGACGTCGGGGAATGCCGCATCATCGAGGTGCTGGCCGACCACGGCGAGTGTCTCAGCGACCGGCACTGACCGAGGCCGAAACGCGGGCTTGCTCCTCTAGTGGGTAGAGGAGTTAGGCATCGATGCTTGCACCCTCAGACCGGAAGCCGAGATGACGGAACGCCACGACCACGCCGGACACGACCATTCCGAAGCCCACGCCGGGCACGCCCACGGCCCCGGACACAGCCACGCCCCGGCGAGCTTCGGGAAGGCGTTCGCCATCGGCATCGCCCTCAACGTCGGATTCGTCGTCGTCGAGGCCACCTACGGGGTGCTGGCGAACTCGATGGCCCTGCTGGCCGATGCCGGCCACAACCTTTCCGACGTGCTCGGCCTCGTGGTGGCCTGGGTCGCCATGGTGCTGGCCAAGCGCGCCCCGAGCGCCCGCTACACCTACGGGATGAAGGGCTCGTCGATCCTGGCGGCCCTGTTCAACGCGGTGTTCCTGCTGGTCGCCGTCGGCGCCATCGCCTGGGAGGCGATCCAGCGCTTCGGCGAACCAGCACCCGTCGCCGGCAAGACGGTGATGATCGTGGCCGCGGTCGGCATCCTGGTGAACGGCATCACCGCCTGGCTGTTCGCCTCCGGGGCCAAGGGCGACATCAACATCAAGGGCGCCTTCCTGCACATGGCCGCCGACGCCGCCGTCTCGGCGGGCGTGGTGATCGCCGGCCTCGTGATCCTCTACACCGGGTGGACCTGGCTCGATCCCGTCGTCAGCCTTGCCATCGTTGCGGTCATCGTCTGGAGCACCTGGGGCCTCCTGCGCGACAGCCTCACGCTGTCCCTCGCCGCCGTCCCGCCGGGCATCGATCCGGCCGACGTCCGCGCCCACCTCGAAGGACTGCCGGGCGTCACCGCCCTGCACGACCTCCACGTCTGGGCGATGAGCACCACCGAGACCTGCCTGACCGCCCATCTCCTGATGCCGGGCGGCCGACCCGACGACGCGTTCCTCATGGACGCGGCCGCCGGCATCAGGGAACGGTTCGGCATCGGCCACACCACCCTGCAGGTCGAGACGAGCGCGGACAACGCCTGCGCGCTCGCGCCTGACCACGTCGCCTGAGGCCGTCATGCAAGCCTGGACCTATACCCTGATTCCCGCGGCGGCGGCCGTCATCGGCGCCGCGGTCGCCGTCAACCTTCGACCCGGACCCATCCTGGTCAGCGCCATCCAGCACTTCGCGGCGGGCGTCGTCTTCGCCGCGGCTGCCGGGGAGATCCTACCGGACCTGAAACACACCGGCTCGCCCTGGGCGACGCTGATCGGCGGCGCGCTCGGCGTCGGCGCCATGCTCCTCGTAAAGGCCCTCGGCAAGCGGGCGAAGGGACCCGTCGGACTGATGTCTGTCACCGGCATCGATATCCTGGTCGATGGGCTCGTCCTCGGCATCGCCTTCGCCGCCGGTGCCAAGGCCGGCATCCTGCTGACCGTCGCGCTGACCATCGAGGTCCTGTTCCTCGGCCTGACGGTCGCGACCCAATTCGGGGAAACCGGCGCGTCCAAGAGCAAGGTGGTCGGCCTTACGGCGGGTCTGGTCGTCCTGCTGCCTTTGGGAGCTTTGCTCGGGGGCCCCGTCGCCACCCTATCGGCACCGGTCCAGGCCGGCTTCCTCGCGTTCGGGCTGATCGCGCTGCTGTACCTCGTCACCGAGGAGCTCCTGGTCGAGGCGCACGAGATCGAGGACCGTCCATGGGTGACGGCGATGTTCTTCGGCGGTTTCCTTCTCCTCCTCACGCTAGACCAGGTCATCGCCTGATCGGCTACGCCCCGGCGGCGGATAGCCGGTCTGGTCCCTTCGTGGTGCGGCGTTGCCTCCTCCGTAGCGTAAACCGCCCGCCTCGGCATCGTGACAAGGCGGCCACCCCGTCCGACAGTAGTAACCATTCGTCGTTGGTCGACCCTGCTGGTCGAGAAAGGCGCGAACGCCGTCGGTCGCATGCCTCTGCACAAGTCGTAACGAAGGACTGTCCTGCGTACGGGACG
Source organism: Methylobacterium mesophilicum (assembly GCF_022179445.1). Classification (GTDB taxonomy): domain Bacteria; phylum Pseudomonadota; class Alphaproteobacteria; order Rhizobiales; family Beijerinckiaceae; genus Methylobacterium; species Methylobacterium mesophilicum. Next base: position 225,826 of record NZ_BPQU01000001.1, read on the forward strand.
GATGACAAATGGTTTGCCGATGCGTCCCGGCTTAGACTGCTGAATCATCCCGAAATTTCTGGGAATGTCTGGATCGGTTTTCCATGTCGCTACGTTCCTGGCCTGTATTCAACCCAGGGAGATCCGACATGAAAATCAAGTTTGCCGCCATCGCCGCCATCGCCGCGCTGACGCTGGCGCCGGTGGGTGCGTTCGCCCAGCACGTCGATGTCGGCCCGGGTGGTGTCGCGGTCCACGGCGATCATCACGAGGACCGTCACGAGACGGTGGTGCACGAGCATCACCACGACGATCATCCGGTCGTGCATGATCACCACGACGACCATCACGAGACCGAGTCGCGTACGACCGTCATCGAGCGTCACTGAACTTGTTCGGCCCGAGGCCCCTGAACGTGCTTCGCGAGGCCTCGGGCCATCAGGACCAAGATCGATGAACGTCAGTTTCAGGCCCCGTTCAACTCATCGCGCCCATCCTGAGGACACACACCCTTGAGGATTAAGACATGCCGGTTCGCATTCCAGCCTTGGTCGCCGTTAGCCTGATTCTGGCCCCGGCGGCCGCGTCCGCGCAATATTACGGTGGCGACTTTGACCGGCGCGGCGGCGACGTTCACGTCGACAGGTACCACCACGGCGATCACGACGACGTGGTCGTCCACCGTCCCCGCCACGACTATGGCGACCGCGCATTTTACGGCGAGCGCCGCTTTTACGGCGAACGGCATCATCATCACCATCACGACGACGATTGAGGCTCAGGCATCGTCATGGGTCATCCGGCATGTACGGGCGGCCCTGAATCGTTCATAAGGCGACCATGAATACGGGACCTCGGATCAGGGCCTGCGAGACGATGCGCGGCTGGTGGGCGACCACCGTCCGCGTGCTTTCGCTCGTCCTGGTCCTGGCGCTCGTCGTTCCCGGCGCGATCCATTCCGCCGAGGCGCACCGGTCCGTCAGCCACGAATTGTCCGTGTCCGCACCGACGCAGGCGGTCGCTTCCGATCCCGCCGATGCCTGCCCGGCCTGCCATGCCAATTGCGGGTGCCATCAGGCCCTGAACGTAGACGGGACGCCCGTTCTGCCGTCCCGCGGGACCGCGCGCGCCTCCTACGCGACCGTGACCACCGCCATCGGATCGGTCTCGCCCGACCGCCTTCCCAGGCCGCCTCGCGCCTGAGGCGACGTCGTCACGTCCGTGGCGCGTCACGGCCGGCCCCTCGCGGGTCCCGGCCCCTCACCATCGCGATCATTCAGTAAGGACCGTCCCCGGCCGCACGCGCGGCGAGGCGACGTCCGTGGCGGACCCGGCCCATTCCCATGCGTGCATTCCTCTCCGTGGCCTTCCTGGCTATCGGCATCGCCATCGGCGGTGCCTTCCCCCGCGTCTCCGAGGTCGTGCAGGGCGCACTCGCCGCCGCCGGCCTGACGAACGCCCGGGCTGCGCCACCGACCAACGCGGCCATGACCAAGCCGGCGACACCCGCAGCCGACGATGGCCACGGTCATGGCGAGCATGGCCACGAACATGCCGACGCCGAGCCCAAGCCTGCCGACGAGCACAAGCATTCCGAGGGCGAGGCAAAGCCCGAAGCCGGAGGCCACAAGCACGCCGAGGGCGAGGCGCATGGCCACGACGAGGAGGGCGAGGGCAGGATCAAGATGTCCGCCGAGCAGGCCGCGGAGCAGGATATCAAGCTTGCCACGGTCGAGGGCGGCATCCTCTCGCGCCATCTCCTAGTGCCCGGCACCATCGCCCAGGACGCCGACCGGATCGCTCGCGTCCCCGTACGGGTCGTCGGCACCGTGGCCGAGATGCGCAAGCGCCTCGGCGAGGAAGTTTCCAAGGGCGAGGTCGTGGCCGTCCTCGACAGCCGCGAGGTGGCCGAGGCAAAGAGCGACTTCCTCACCGCGACGGTCAAGGCGGACCTGGAGAAGACCAACTTCGACCGGCAGCAGGCCCTTTGGGACAAGCGCATCTCGGCGGAATCGGCCTTCCTGAACGCGAAGGCCGCCTACTCCGAGGCGACCCTACGCGTCGACCTCGCGCGCCAAAAACTCTCGGCTCTGGGGCTGAACGCGGCCGAGGTCGCGACGTCCGCCAAGAAGGACGAGACCACCCCGAACCTTTCGTCGTTGCGCCGCTACGAGCTCAAGGCCCCGCTCTCCGGGCGTGTGGTCGAGCGCAAGGTCGACGTGGGCACCGCCGTCGGCAAGGAAGGCGACCCGGCCGACGTCTACACCGTCGCAGACCTGTCCTCCGTGTGGATCGAGCTCGCCGTCCCGACCACGGAGCTGTCGAAGGTCCGCGAGGGCGCCAAGGTCACCATCGTCGGAGGCGACGACGGCCCCCGCGGCGAGGGCAAGGTCGTCTTCGTCAGCCCGATCCTCAACCCCGAGACGCGCTCGGCCCGGGTCATCGTCGCCCTGCCGAACAAGGACATGGCCTGGCGGCCGGGCACCTTCGTGACAACCGAGGTCGAGATCGCCCGCGACCCGGTGAAGGTGCGGCTGCCGAAGTCCGCCATCCAGACCATCGGCGACGAGAAGGTGGCTTTCGTACGCACCCAGGAGGGCTTCGAACGCCGGGACGTGACCATCGGCAAGGCCGACGACGACGCCTTCGAGATCCTCACCGGTTTGAAGCCTGGCGACGAGGTCGCTGTCGCCAACTCCTTCGTCCTGAAGGCCGAGCTCGGCAAGGCCGAAGCCGACCACGACCACTGAGCGGGGACCGGCCATGATCTCGAAGATCCTCGACTTCTCCGTCCACCAGCGTTGGCTCGTGGTGCTCCTGTCGCTGCTGGCGGCCGGTTTCGGCGTGTTCTCGCTGACGAAGCTGCCCATCGACGCGGTGCCGGACATCACCAACAACCAGGTGCAGATCAACACGACCGCGCCGTCGCTCTCGCCGGTCGATATCGAGAAGCAGGTGACCTACCCGGTCGAGACCGCGCTCGCCGGCATCAAGGGGCTGGAATACACCCGCTCGCTGTCGCGAAACGGCTTCTCCCAGGTCACCGCGGTCTTCTCGGAGGCCACGAACGTTTACTTCGCCCGCCAGCAGGTCGCCGAGCGCATCGGCGAGGCGAAGTCGACCCTGCCGCCGGGGGCCGAGCCGCACATGGGCCCGATCTCCACGGGCCTGGGCGAGATCTACATGTGGTCGATCCACTACGCCAAGCCGGAGGAGCGCAAGGTCTCCCCGGACGGCAAGGCCGGGTGGCAATCGGACGGGAGCTACCTGACCCCCGAGGGCCAACGACTCGCGACGGAACTCGAACGCACGGCGTACCTGCGCACGGTCCAGGACTGGATCATCCGCCCCCAGGTGAAGACCGTGCCGGGGGTCGCCGGGGTCGACAGCATCGGCGGCTTCGACAAGCAGTACCATGTCCAGCCGGACCCGATGAAGCTCACCTCGCTCGACCTGTCGTTCGCCGACATCGGCCGGGCGCTGGAGGCCAACAACGCCAACCAGGGTGCCCGTTACCTGGAGGACAACGGCGAGGGCTACGTCGTGCGCGCGGCGGGCCGCCTGGAGACCATGGGGGACATCGGGTCCGTGGTCGTGACCACGCGCGGCGGCGTGCCGGTCCGCATCTCGGACATCGCGGAGGTCCGGATCGGTCGCGACCTGCGCACGGGATCGGGAAGCGAGGACGGGCGCGAGGTCGTCATCGGCACCGCCCTGATGCTGATCGGCGAGAACAGCCGGACGGTCTCGGCCGCCGTCGACGCGAGGATGACGGTGATCCGGCGCACGCTTCCCCCCGGCGTCGAGGTCCAGACCGTCCTCAACCGGACCCTGCTGGTCGAGGCCACCATCCGGACCGTGGCCAAGAACCTGGCCGAGGGCGCCGCCCTCGTCATCGTCATCCTGTTCCTGCTGCTGGGCAACATCCGGGCGGCCATCGTCACGGCGCTGGTGATCCCGGTGGCGATGCTGATGACCATGACCGGCATGGTCCAGGGCCGCATCAGCGCCAACCTGATGAGCCTCGGCGCCCTCGACTTCGGCCTCATCGTCGACGGCGCCGTCATCATCACCGAGAACGCCCTGCGCCACCTCGCCGAGAGACAGGGGGAGCTCGGGCGCAAGCTCGACCTGGAGGAGCGCCTCGTCACCGTGCGCGCCTCGGCCGAGGAGATGATCAAGCCGTCCCTGTACGGGCAGGCCATCATCATCCTCGTCTACGTGCCGCTCCTCACCTTCACCGGGGTCGAGGGCAAGATGTTCGAGCCAATGGCGCTCACCGTCATCATCGCCCTCGTCTCGGCCTTCATCCTGTCGCTGACCTTCGTCCCGGCGATGATCGCCATCGTCATCACGGGCAAGGTCACGGAGAAGGACAATTTCATCATCCGCGGGATCAAGGCGGCCTACCGCCCGGTCCTCGGCGCCGCACTGCGCGGCCCGATGACCTTCGTCGCCGTCGCCATGGTGCTGCTCGTCGGCGCCGGGTTCCTGTTCACCAAGCTGGGGCAGGAGTTCATTCCCCAGCTCGACGAGAAGAGCATCGCGCTCAACGCCCAGCGCATCCCGTCGACCTCCCTCACGCAGTCGCAGGCGATGCAGCTGAAGGTCGAGCAGGCGATCAGCAGATTCCCCCAGGTCGCCTACGTTTTCTCGAAGACCGGCACCGCGGAGGTCGCCTCCGACCCGATGCCCCCGAGCTCGTCCGACACCTTCGTCATCCTGAAGCCGCAGGAGGAATGGCCCGATCCGGACCTGTCCAAGGCCGACCTGCAGGAGCAGATCGAGAAGGCTCTCGGGGCGCTCGCCGGCAACGTCTACGAGTTCTCGCAGCCGATCCAATTGCGGTTCAACGAGCTGCTGGCCGGCACCCGCGGCGACCTTGCCGTGAAGGTGTTCGGGGAGGAGTTCGAGCCGATGCTCAAGGCCGCCAACCAAGTTGCCACGATCCTGCGCGGGACCGACGGCGCCGACGACGTCAAGGTCGAGCAGACGGCCGGCCTGCCGTTCCTGGAGATCAAGATCAACAAGGTCGAGGCGGCCCGCCTCGGGCTGAGCACGTCCGCGATCCAGGACGTGATCGGCGCGGCCATCGGCGGCCGCGAGGCCGGCATGGTGTTCGAGGGCGACCGGCGCTTCCCCATCGTCGTGCGCCTGAACGACAAGGTGCGCGAGGACCGCGAGGCCCTGGAGAACATCCCCGTGCCGCTGCCCCCGGGCGTCAACGGACGGGCCTCCTCGGTGCTCCTGAAGCAGGTGGCGAGCTTCTCCGTCACCGAGGGGCCGAACCAGATCTCGCGCGAGAACGGCCGGCGTCGGGTCGTGGTCACCGCCAACGTGCGCGGCCGCGACATCGGCTCGCTGGTGGCGGAGGCCCAGGCCAAGGTCGCATCGGGCGTACAGCTTCCGTCCGGCTACTATGTGACCTGGGGCGGCCAGTTCGAGAACCTGGCCTCGGCCCGGCAGCGCCTGATGGTCGTCGTCCCGGTGTGCTTCTTCCTGATCTTCCTGCTGCTGTTCTCGGCCCTGAACTCGGCGCGCGACGCCCTGCTGGTTTTCAGTGCGGTCCCGTTGGCGCTCACCGGCGGCATCGCCGCCCTGTGGCTGAGGGGCATGCCGTTCTCGGTACCCGCGGCGGTGGGGTTCATCGCCTTGTCGGGGGTGGCGGTCCTCAACGGACTCGTGATGCTGACCTACATCAAGCAGCTGATCGCGGAAGGGAAGCCGCGCCGGGAGGCCATCCTCGAAGGCGCGATGACCCGGCTCCGGCCGGTGGCGATGACCGCGCTCGTGGCGTCCCTAGGGTTCGTGCCGATGGCCCTGGCGACGGAGACCGGGGCGGAGATCCAGCGGCCCCTCGCGACCGTGGTGATCGGCGGGCTCATCTCGGCGACGCTGCTGACGCTGGTCGTGCTGCCGGCGCTGTACGCCCGCTTCGCCGGTGCCGTCGTCCCCGCCAGGGCCAAGGCGGCGGATACCGGGGCCGGCCCCCATCCCGTCGTTCCCCAGGCCGCGGAGTAGGTCGATGGCGCGCCGATGGGTCTTCCCGACCGCGCTCGTCCTGGCGGCCCTGGCCGGGGCGGCGCACGCGGCCGAGCGACCCGTCGGCGAGGGGCCGTTCGGACTGGCATGGGGTCCGGTGGACCGGATCGATACCCCTTCGATGGTCGACCGCGAGGCCAACCTGACCGGCCTGTACTACCTCCACGACCGACCGCTCGCCTCGGGTCCCGACACGGTCGAGGTGGTGCTGGTGGTCTGCCGTGAGGAGGGCCTGCAGCAGGTCGTCTGGGTCGGGCGGCCCTTGGATGACGCGGCCCATGCCACCGCGCGTGACGCCGTCCGTCGCGAAGGGGTTCTCCGCTACGGCGAGCCACGGCCGGGACGCGTTCCCGGATCGCTCGAATGGCCTTCGGGACGAACCGTCCTGGCAACGCGCACGATGCCCGACGGCACCTCGGAGCTCGTGATGTCGGCCTCCGGCCCGGACTACGCGGCCTGCTCGGAAAGCCACCGCGCCGCCACCGGCCATCCCGCCGAGGCCCATGTGGCCGACCTGCTCGGGTCCGGCGTGCCTTGAGCCTGCCGACGCGACCCCGGCCTGAATGCCTGGCCGACCACCGCGGGATCCGTCGTCATCGGTTGCCGCGGCGGTGACGGGCAAGAAGCTCGGCCGCCGGATGGAGTCGTGGGGCGGCGGGGGCGGAGGACGGCGCAAGGTCCGGCCGCACGTACGCAAGGCCGCCACGCGGGCGTTCCTGACGGCCACGATCCTGATCGCCGGGGTCCTGGCGCTGTTCGGCTGGCTCGCATCGATGCCGTGACGGGTCCGACCGCGGATCGCCGGGACCGTCCGCCACTCCCCGGCCGGCCAGGATGACGGGGATCGCATCGCCGCGGGGCGTGCCGCCGGCCCGGGCGGTGGCGAACGTGCATTCCGTTAGGCACGTCGCGTGGAGAAGAACGTACCCCGCGGAACGGTCGTGGAAGCGGAGCCGTTCCCAAGGCTCGGGTGCCGTCGGTTTCGACGCATCGCCGACAACGATTTGAGGAAGCCCATGAGAAAGTCCCTGTTCGCCGCCGCCATCCTGGCAACCCTGGGCGCCGCATCGGTCGCACCGGCCTCGGCCGCCCCCGGCATGATCGGCGCCGTCGACGCCCCGACCGCCGTGACCGAGGTCCGGATGGACGGCATGCACGGCCATCGCATGATGGGCCACGGCCACCACCGCGGCCACCGCATGATGCGCCACGGGCATGGTCACCGCATGATGGGTCACGGCCATCGCCGCGGCCACATGATGGGCCATCGCGGTCACCGCATGTAGCATTCCGCCAATCCGGGTCCCGACGACCCGGCGCCGACCGGCAGGCCGAGGTGGAGCGCGACAAAGCGTTCAGCCTCGGCCATCCGGATGCGGACTTGGAAACGGCATTTCCTAAAGGCGCATCGCACGCAGTCGCAACGCATTCCCGATCACGCTTACTGACGAGAGCGACATCGCCGCCGCCGCGATGATGGGCGACAGCAGCAGGCCGAAGGTCGGGTAGAGCACCCCGGCCGCAATCGGAATGCCGGCGGCGTTGTAGGCGAAGGCGAAGAACAGGTTCTGCCGGATGTTGCCCATCACGGCACGGGACAACCTCCGGGCCCGCACGATCCCCACGAGGTCCCCCTTGAGCAGGGTGATGCCGGCGCTCTCGATCGCGACGTCCGTCCCTGTCCCCATGGCGATGCCGACATCCGCCGAGGCCAACGCCGGCGCGTCGTTGACCCCGTCCCCCGCCATGGCCACGACCCGACCCGCCGCCTTGTGGCGTTCGACCACCGCCGCCTTCCGGTCGGGCAGGACGTCGGCCTCGACTTCGTCGATCCCGAGCTGCCGGGCGACGGCCTCGGCGGTGGTGCGGTTGTCGCCGGTCAGCATGACGACGCGGATGCCCTCTTCCTTCAGGCCGGCCAGGGCCTCGGCGGTCGTGGCCTTGACCGGGTCCGCGATGGCGATGACGCCGGCCACCTGCCCGTCGATGGCGGCATAGATCGCGGTGGCCCCGTCCCGGCGCAGCCCGTCCGCTACCGCGTCGAGGTTTGTCGTCGCGACGTTCTCCCCGGCGAGGAAGTTCGCGTTGCCGAGGAGGATGCGGCGCCCCTCGACCGTACCGAGGGCGCCCTTGCCGGTGGGCGAGTCGAACTCCGACACCGCCGGAATCGTGATCTTCCGTTTTTCCGCCGCCGCCACGATGGCGACCGCCAGCGGATGCTCGCTCGACCGCTCCACGCCGGCCGACAGCCGCAGGATCTCCTCCTCCGAAAAACCCTCCGCCGGGACGATCCTGATCACCGTCGGCTTGCCCTCGGTGAGGGTGCCGGTCTTGTCCACGACCAGGGTCGTGACTTTCTCCATCCGCTCCAGCGCCTCGGCGCTCTTGATCAGGACGCCGACCCCGGCCCCGCGACCGACGCCGACCATGATCGACATCGGGGTGGCCAGCCCCAGGGCGCAGGGACAGGCGATGATGAGGACCGCGACCGCGGCCACCAACGCGTAGGTGAATTGGGGCTCCGGCCCGAAAACCATCCAGGCGGCGAAGGCGAGCACCGCAACCCCGATGACCACGGGGACGAACCACCCCGCGACCTTGTCGGCGAGGCGCTGGATCGGGGCGCGGCTTCGCTGGGCTTCGGCCACCATCTGGACGATGCGGGCCAGCATGGTGTCGCGTCCGACCTTGCGGGCCTCGATCACGAGCGCCCCGGACTGGTTGATGCTGCCGCCGACGACGGTCGCGCCGGCCTCCTTGGTCACCGGCATGGACTCACCGGTGATCAGCGACTCGTCGACGGAACTCCGCCCATCGACCACGGTCCCGTCGACCGGCACCTTCTCGCCGGGACGGACGCGTAGGCGGTCGCCGACCGCAATGTCCTCAAGCCGAACCTCGTCGTCCGTCCCGTCCGCGTGAAGCCGGCGCGCAGTCTTCGGCGCCAGGTCGAGGAGGGCCCGTAGCGCGCCTCCGGTGCTCTCGCGCGCCCGAAGCTCCAGCACCTGTCCGAGGAGGACGAGCACCGTGATGACGGCGGCGGCCTCGAAGTAGGCGGGCACTGCCCCGCCATGCCCACGAAGGGCCTCCGGAAAGAGGCTCGGCGCGAAGGTGGCCACCACCGAGTAGGCCCAGGCCACGCCCGTGCCGATGGCGATCAAGGTGAACATGTTGAGCGAGCGCAGGGCCACCGACTGGTAGCCGCGCACGAAGAACGGCCAGCCGGCCCAGAGCACCACGGGCGTGGCCAGGGCGAACTGGAACCAGTTGGAGTTCTGCTGACCGATCCGCTCGGTCAGGCCCATGAGGTGTCCGCCCATCTCCAGCACGAACACCGGCAGCGTCAGGACCAGCCCGACCCAGAACCGCCGTGTCATGTCGGCGAGCTCCTCGTTGGGGCCGTCGTCCAGGCTCACGGTCGCCGGCTCCAGGGCCATGCCGCAGATCGGGCAGGATCCGGGACCGACCTGACGGATCTGGGGATGCATCGGGCAGGTGTAGGTCGCACCCTCGGGCACGGGCTCGGCCGACGCCGCCGCGACCGCCGGATCAAGGTAGCGGACGGGGTCCGCCTCGAATTTCGTCCGGCAGCCGTTCGAGCAGAAATAGAAGGGATGCCCGCCTTGCTCGACACGATGCTTCGAAGTGTGCGGGTCCACCGTCATCCCGCAGACCGGGTCCTTGACCGTATCTGCGCCGGGGGGCGGCCCGGCGTGGTGGCCGTGCGTGTGCCCGGCATGCTCGCCATGGTCGTTCGCTGCGGTACCGTGGATCATGATCCCGTTCCCTTCCGTCTGTGTTGCCTATCGGTGTACGGCTTCCCATCATGGGAAGGTCAACGATGGGGATGGCCATGAACATCGGGCAGGCGGCGAACGCGTCGGGCGTCTCGGCCAAGATGATCCGGCACTACGAGAGCATCGGCCTGGTGCCCCGTGCCGACCGCCAGGACAGCGGCTACCGCGATTACGGCCCGGAGGACGTCCACCGGCTCGGCTTCGTCCGGCGGGCGCGGGACCTTGGGTTCTCCCTGGAACGCATCCGGGTGCTCCTGGGATTGTGGGGCGACCCCGGCCGCAGTAGCGCCGAGGTGAAGGCCCTCGCGTTGACCCACATCAAGGAGCTTGAAGGAAAGGCCCGCCACCTCCAGGAGATGGCGGACGTCCTGCGTGGCCTCGCCGTCGCCTGCGACGGGGACGGGCGGCCGGACTGCCCGATCATCGCCGGCCTGGAGACCGGCGCGTCCGTCCCGGCCTGCCATCCGGGCGAGCCCAAGGGAGCACCCGAACCACCGGCGCCGCGCAAGCGGTCGCGTTCCCGGCGTTGAGGCGGCCTGTTCGGCCGCCCCGACGCCAGGCGTGCCGCATCACATCGACATCTTCTTGCCCATGCCCTCGCAACAGCAGCCCTTCTTGCCGCTCTTCATCGACATCGAGGCCATCGGCTTGGCGCACATCCCCTTGGCGCCCTTGCCGCAACACCCGGCCGCCATGGCCTGTGTGAGCGAGAGGGCGAGGAGGGCGGCGGTGGTGATCACGAGACGCTTCATGTTCGTTCTCCTTGGGTGGTTCGGTTTCCGCGCGGAATTCCGGGATGGTGGGTAACCGCCTACTTGGCGTTCTTCTTCAGCCATGCCTCCATCTCGCCGACCTCCCGCTCCTGGTCGTCGATGATCTTCTGGGCCATCTCCTTGGTGACCGGATCCTTGGCGTGCTTCAGCGCCACCTTCGCCATGGCCACCGCGCCCTTGTGATGGGGGATCATGTGGGTGCGGAAGTCGACGTCCGGGTTGCCGGTGTAGGCCACGTCCATGTTCTTCATCATGGCCATGTCGGCCGCCTTGAACTCCTTGGTCGAGGCGTCGTCCTGCGGGTCGGGCTTCATCGAGCCCATGTCCTTGTCCGACATCGAGCCGTGATCGTGCGTGCCCTGCGCGAGGGCGCCTCCGGCCAGGCCGAGGGACAGGAGCGCGGCGAGAACGGTCTTGGGATACGTCATGTCTGTCTTGCCTCTTGATGCACGGTCCGGGATGGAGCCGCTCAGTTGAACTTGCCGCTGGCGGTTGAGCCATCGGGGGCGATCAGCTGGACCGCGCCCTTGGGCCTGGCGGTCAGCGGAACCTCGGAGGTGCCTGTCAGGCGGGCGCCGTCGGCCGGGGCCAGGGCGACCCGTGCGGGCTTGCCGCCGACCACCAGGATCGCGGTGCCCTTGAACCCGGTGGGGGGAATGGGTTTCTCGTCGCCGTCTAGGATGTAGACGTCCACGGTCCGGTCCTTGGCGACGAGCTCGACGTGGAACTTGCCGGCATCCGTGACGCGGCCGCCGTTCCTGCCGTCGGTCTCGTGGGCGCACACCGGAAGGACGAGCAGGACGCTCGCCGCCAACGAAATTCTCCAGGGAATCATCGGTTTTCTCCGTTTTCGGGATTGGGGGCTCAGAACGCCTCGACCGGACGTGGCTTGGCGCCGTCGGGACGGGGCGTATCGTGGATCTCGTCTTGCGCGGCGCGCAGGCGCTCCAACGGCTTGGCGCCGAAGCGGAGAAACAGGACCGGCGTCAGCACCGTGTCGAGCAGGGTGGCGCTGATGAGCCCGCCGAAGATCGTCACCGCGACCGGGTGCAGGATCTCCTTGCCCGGGGTCGCGGCGTCGTAGAGCAGCGGCACCAGGGCGACGCCGGCCGAGAGCGCCGTCATCAGAACCGGGGTCAGCCGTTCCAGGCTGCCCCGCACCACGAGGTCGCGCCCGAACGGCATGCCCTCGTGCAGCGACAGGTTCAGGTAGTGGCTGATCTTCAGGATGCCGTTGCGGGCGCTGATGCCGGTCAGCGTGATGAAGCCGATCATCGACGCCACCGAGAGCGGCTGGCCTACCAGCCACAGGGCGATCACGCTCCCGATGAGGGCGAGCGGGACGTTGCCCATGATGATGAGCGCCAGCACGGCCGAGCGGTAGCGGCTGTAGAGGATGGCGAAGACCAGGGCGAGGGAGAGACCGGACAGCGCCGCGATTGTCCGGCTCGCCTCCTCCTGCGCCTGGAAGGTCCCCTCCAGGCTGGCGAAGAAGCCGGGCGGGAGCTTGGCCTCCGTCACCTGCTGCCGGATGGCCGCCACGATGGTGGCCATGTCGCTCTGCCCGTTGGTGTTGGCCTGCACCACCAGCCGCCGCCGGCTGTTCTCCCGCAGGATCTGGTTCGGTCCGTCGGTCTCGCGGATGTCGGCGACCTGGCGGGCCGGCACCCATCCCGAGGGCGTCTCGATCAGCAGGTCCTTCAGCCCCTGCGTCGTGCGTTGGCGCTCGGGCAGGCGCAGGACGACGTCGAAGCGCTTGTACCCGTCTGCCACCGTCGAGACGACGCGACCGTTGGAGAGGCGGCTGAGCTGCTCGACGACGGCCGCGGGCTGGACCCCGTAGAGCGCGGCGCGGGTGTAGTCGACCCGGATCTCAAGCTGCGGGATTCGGACCTGCCTCTCGACCTGGAGGTCGGCGAGCCCGGGTATCCTGGCCATGCGATCCCGCAGGTCGTTGGCCACGCTGCGCAGCGCGTCGAGGTCCTCGCCGAAGATCTTCAGGGCGAGCTCGGCTCGGACGCCCGACAGCATGTGGTCGAGGCGATGCGAGATCGGCTGGCCGACGTTGACCGACAGGGGCAGCGCCGAGAGGCGGCGCCGGATGTCGGCGACGACCGCGTCCTTGCCCCTCCCGGTGCCCTTGAGCTCGACCTCGATCTCCGAGGAGTGGACGCCCTCGGCGTGCTCGTCGAGCTCGGCCCGGCCGGTGCGGCGCCCGACCGACGCGACCTCCGGGATCTGCAGCAGCAGCTTTTCGGCGATCAGGCCGACCCGGTTGCTCTCGGACAGCGAGATGCCCGGGTTGAAGGTCGTGTTGACGGTGAAGGAGCCCTCGTTGAAGGGCGGCAGGAAGGCCCGCGGCAGGTTCCAGGCGGCGATGCCGGCCACGATCACGGCCACGGCGACGGTGCCGACCAGTAGGTTCTGGTGCCGGAATGCGACCCCGAGGAGCCGGGCGTTGCCGCGCTTGAGCCAGCGCAGCAGGGCGCTGTCGTGCTCGGATAGGTTCTTGAGCCCGGGCAGCAGGTAGTAGGCCAGCACCGGCGTCAGCGTGACCGAGACCACGAGGCTCGCCAGGATCGAGATGATGTAGGCCTGTCCCAGGGGGGCGAAGAGGCGCCCCTCGATGCCCGAGAGCGCGAACAGCGGCACGAACACCAGGACGATGATCATCGTCGCGTAGACGATGCCCGAGCGCACCTCCGACGAGGCCGAGACCACGACGTCGAAGGTGGACTTGGGCGAACCGGCCGCCCTGTTCTCGCCGAGCCTTCGAAAGATGTTCTCGACGTCGACCACGGCGTCGTCGACGAGCTCGCCGATGGCAATGGCGAGACCGCCGAGGGTCATCGTGTTGATCGACAGCCCGGCGAGGTGAAAGGCGACCGCGGTCGCGAGGATCGAGACCGGGATGGCGGTCAACGAGATCACCGTGGTGCGCACGTTCAGCAGGAACGCGAACAGCACGATGGCCACCACCACGATGGCCTCCAGGAGGACCCGCTCGACGTTGGCGATGGAGGTCTCGATGAAGTTCGCCTGGCGAAAGAGGACCTGGTCGGCCTTGATCCCGTTCGGCAGCGTCGCGGTGACCTCCTTCAGGGCGACCTCGATCTCGCGGGTGAGTTGGACCGTATCGACGTCGGGCTGCTTCTCGATGGAGACGATGACCCCGGGCTTGCCCATGAAGCCGCCGTCGCCGCGCTTGACCTTGGGGGCGAAGGAGACGTCCGCAACCTGGCGGAGGTAGACCGGTGCGTCGCCGACGTTGGCGACCACGACGCTACGCAAATCGTCGAGGCTCATGGTCCGGCCGATGTTCCGGATGAGGTACTCGCGGGAATACTGGTCGGTGAACCCGCCGCCGGCGTTGGTGCCGAACTGGGCCAGCGACCCTTCCATCTGGGCGTTGGTCACGCCGAGCGCGCGCATCGCCGCCACGTTCGGGCTGACCCGGAACTGCCGGACCTCGCCGCCGATGGGGATGACCTGGGCGACGCCCGGGATGGTGAGCAGGCGCGGCCGCAGGATGAAGTCGGCGGCCTCGCGGGTCTCCATCGGGGTGGCGGTGTCGCTGGTCACGGCGACCAGCAGGATCTGGCCCATGATCGACGAGATCGGCCCCATCTGCGGGGTGACGTTCGGCGGCAGCTGGTCACGGACCAGGGTCAGGCGCTCGGCGATCTGCTGCCTGTTCCGATAGATGTCGGTGCCCCAGTCGAACTCGACGTAGACGATGGACAGGCCGACGCCGGAGACCGAGCGCACCCGGCTGACGCCCGGGAGCCCGTTCATCCGGGTCTCGATGGGGTAGGTCACGAGCTGCTCGACCTCGGGCGGGGCGAGCCCCTCTGCCTCGGTCATGATGGTGACCGTCGGCTTGTTGAGGTCGGGGAAGACGTCGACCGGGAGCTTGGTCGCGGTGAAGGCACCGTACAGGATCAGGACGGCGGCCACCGCGAGGACGATCAGGCGATTGCGCAGGGACTGCGTGACGAGGAAGTTGAACATGGCCGTGCCTCCTCACCGGACCTGATCGAGGAGCTCGGCGCCCTCGGTGACGATGCGCTTGCCGGCACCGACTCCCTCGGCGACGAGCACGTTGGTTCCGTCGAGGGGCTCGACCCGGACCTGGCGCGCCTCGAAGCGTTCGGCGGCGACGTGCTCGTAGACGATGGCCTGCCCGTTGCCGGACCGGACGACCGCCGCGCGCGGCAGCGCAAGGCCGGACTGCTCGGCGTCGGTGCCTGCGAGCACGGTGAGGAACTGCCCGACCCGCAGGCCGGATGTGTCGCCCTTGACCGCGAACTGGACCGGGATGGCCTGGTTGCGGTCGGCGAGGCCGGCGCCCTGGTAGACGAGGGACAGGGTGCGCCCGTCGGCGAAGCGCGCGGTGGCGTTCCCCGCTGGGGTCAGGGCGTCGAAGCTCAACGCCTCGACCCAGAGGCGGGTCGGATCGACGATCTGGAAGACCATCGCCCCGGCGGTCGCCATCTGGCCGGCCACGGCGGAAGCCTGGGCGATCAACCCGTCGACCGGGGCCACCAGGGCCTCCGGTTGCGCACGGATCTTGTCGAGGGCGGCGCGGCGGTCCTGGAGCCCCTTCAATTCGGCCCCGGCATCGTCGAGCTGGGTCTGGGCCACGGCGCCGGTGGTGGCGAGCTTTCGGAAGCGGTCGACCCTGCGCTGGACGATGTCGATCTGTTGGTCGAGCTCGCCCTGGCGCTGGCGCATGTCCGAGACGTCGACGGCCTGGACCGGGGGCGTGACGAAGGCGAGGACATCGCCGCGTTTGACCGTGGTGCCGAGGCGCGGGAACAGGCCCGAGGGCGGCGGCGACAGGCGACCACCGACAGAGGATTGCACGACGCCGCTAGCGTTAGGGTCCGGGATGACCCGACCGGGCAACTCGACCGTCCGATGGAACGTCCCCTTCTCGGTCATCGTCGTGCGCAGGACCAGCAGGCGTTGCGTCGGCTTGGGCACGAACACCGAGCCGTCGGGCAAGCGTTGGGCGAGGTCGGACGAAGGCTGGGCCGGATCGATCAGCGCGGAGCCCTGGACCGGGGCGCCGTGATCCTCGTCGCCATGGGCGAACGCGGCTCCGCCCAGCACCAATGTCACGACGACGACGGCGACTACGGCGACGGCCGGGAGGCTGCGCCGGCCGCGCATGGCAACCATGAGGAGCATGCCGAGCAGAAAGGCACCGCCCGCGACCAGCATCAGGACAGGGTCCTTGGCGGCGAGGCGGCCCTTCAGGTCGCTGACGGCATCGGACGCCCGCGCCATCGCCGAGGGCGCCGCGGAGGACGTTGCGGGCGTCGATGGCTTCGCGTCCGGAACGATCACGGAGACGGTCAGCACATCGACGATGTCGCCGGCCGTCACGGTGACCAATAGGTCGTGCGACCCGGGCTTGGTCATCCAGGGCGCGGGCAGGACGTAGGCGGCCTTGTCCGTCTCCTTGGCCGTCCTTTGGCCCTCGGGCGTCTCGACCTCGACGACGGCGCCCTTGATCGGTTCGTTCGTGCGAAACCGGTCGAGGTAGAACGTGACCGTCCCGTCCTGCGGGATGGCGGTCAGTTCGAGCGCGTCCGAGGCGGCCTCGCCGCGTGGCGCGATGGACTTGGAGACAGGGGGTGGGGCGGCGCCGTGGTCATGCCCGTCATGGGCATGGGCGAGACCCGCCAGCATGACGGCAGCCAGCACCACCGCGCCGAGGGCGGCGGCAAATCGAGACGACATGGAAGGGCTTCCTCACGTTCGAACACCGGACGCGCGCCTGGGAGCCAGACGGAATCCGAGCGATGCGCGCCTCAGGCGCGCCGTTCGTTACGCGAAGGTTCGTGGGGGCCTGGGCAGGGCCTCGGGGCCGACGCCGGAACGGCCATCGACATCACGTGAGGCCAGCACGACATGCCCAAAGGCGAGCGTCGGCAGGGAAACGGAACCACCCAGGATGCCGGGCACGCAGCAGGACATCGTCCCGCAGCATGTGCCCTTGCACGGTCCGGGGCAGCATCCCCTGCCTTGCTCGTCGGACTGGATCGATCCGACGGCGGCGGAACCCGCGAGGGTCCCGGGAGTGGCCGCCGGAATGATCGCCGACGCGACCTTCGACACCGCCACCGGTGCCGACACCGCTTGGACGACCGGCGGCACAGGCGCGCGTTCAGACACGGCCGCTTCATGGTGACCATGGTGGGCATGGCCCTCATGAGCCTGCACGGCAGACGGCAAGACGTAGGCGATGATCATCACGATCATCGCCGCCATCAGGCGCGCAAGTTGCCGGTCGAAGTTCATGAAACTTGGGTACACCAAATTCGAGACGTGAGGAACGCTCTGTTCGACGAAAGCAATCCTCGAACCGGGTATTCGGTTGCAGGGTTTTCGCGGTCTAGGCCGCGAGGGGCAGGGTATCCGCGCCGTACCCGGCAGCCCGGACCGCATCGACGAAGCGTCCCGCCGGGATCCCGGCGGGGCTCGTGACGCTGACCGTGCCCTCGGCGAGGTCGACCGCGACCGTGGCATCGGCATCCACGCCGTGGATCGCGCGGGTGACCGACTTGGCGCATCCGCCGCAATTCATTTTGGTGACCTTGATCTCGAACATGACGGCTCTCCCGTGGGTGATGTCAGGCAGAGATGGGGCTTCCTATGATAGGAAGGTCAAGGTCACCGCCAGGACTTTCGCAATCGTCAGTTCTATTTTCTTGAACGCGGGCATGGCACGCGGATGGTGAGAGCCTCGGCGAATTTCAGGTCACCACGCCGCCTCGATACCGCGCGAAAACGGTCCGGGCTTCCGGCCCGAACAGGACGACGTCGTAGGTATCGCGCTCCATGCCCTCGACTTCCATGCCCGGGGAACCTGCGGGCATACCAGGAACGGCCAGCCCCGTACCCTGGGGCTTCTCCACCAGGAGGCGCTTGATCGCCCCGGCCGGAACGTGCCCCTCGACCACGTAACCGCCGACCTGGGCGGTGTGACACGAGGCGAGGTCCCGCGGCACGCCGAGGCGGACCTTGAGCGGGTTCACGGGCCCCTCGGTCACGGACACGGTGAACCCGTTTTCGCGGAGGTGCGCGACCCACTTCTCGCAGCAGCCGCAGGTCGGGTCCTTCGTCACCGCGACCGTTGGCAGGCCCTGCGCCAGGGCATGCCGCCCGAAGGCCACCGATGCCGCCATGCCCAGGACCACGGCGCGCCGGGTCGTCCTCGTCGTGTCGATCATGTTCGCTCTCCCGTCCTCACTCGGCTGCCAAGGGTAATCTTTCAGGTTCGACGGATTCCATCGCGGTATCGGACCTCGGTAGCCCCCATCCCTTCACGAGCCCGTAGACTGCTGGGATCACCACCAGGGTCAGCACCGTCGACGAGACCATGCCGCCGATCATCGGCACCGCGATCCGCTGCATCACCTCCGAGCCCGAGCCGGTGCTCCAGAGGATGGGCAGGAGCCCGGCCATGATCGCAACCACCGTCATCATCTTCGGGCGGACCCGCTCGACCGCTCCGACCATGATGGCCAGCCCCAGGTCGGCGCGGGTAAGCGGTTGCCCGGCCCGGTCGCGCTCGGCCCGGATCTCCGCCAACGCATGGTCAAGGTAGACCAGCATGATCACCCCGGTCTCAGCTGCCACGCCGGCCAACGCGATGAAGCCCACCGCCACGGCCACCGACAGGTTGAAGCCCATCCACCACATCAGCCAGACGCCGCCGACGAGGGCGAAGGGCAACGACAGCATCACGATCACGGTCTCGGTCAGCCGACGGAAGTTGAGGTACAGCAGGAGGAAGACGATCAGCAGCGTCAGCGGCACCACGACCTTGAGCCGGGCGGTCGCGCGGTCGAGGTATTCGACCTGCCCACTCCACTGCACCAGGGTGCCTTGGGGGAGCCTGACCTCATTGGCCACCGCCGCCCTGGCCTCGGCAACGTAGCCCCCGAGGTCGCGACCGACGACGTCGACGTAGATGAAGACCGCGAGCTGCCCGTTCTCCGTCCGGATCTGCGTCGGGCCTCGGTTCAATTGCACCTTGGCGACCTCGCCGAGAGGCACGGTCCCCCCGCCGGCGATCGGCACCTGGACCTCGGAGGCGATGGAGCGCGGGTCAGAGCGGAAGGCGCGCGGGTAGCGCACGTTGACGGTGTAGCGCTCGCGGCCCTCGACGGTGTTGGTCACGCTCTCGCCGCCCAGCGCCATCCCGATCACGTCCTGCACGTCGCCGACGGTCAGGCCGTACCGGCCCAGCGCCTCGCGGTCGGGGGTGATGTCGAGGAAGTAGCCGCCCTGGACGCGCTCGGCATAGGCGCTCGACGTGCCCGGGACCGCCTTCACCACCGCCTCGACCTGGCGGGCGACCTTCTCCATCTCCGTCAGGTCCGTCCCCAGCACCTTGATCCCGACCGGCGTGCGGATGCCGGTCGAGAGCATGTCGATGCGGGCGCGGATTGGCTGGGTCCAGGCATTCGATACCCCGGGGAACTGGAGCGCGGCGTCCATCTCGGCCTTCAGGCTCGCCGTCGTGACCCCGGGGCGCCATTCCGCCTTCGGCTTCAGGTTGACGATGGTCTCGAACATCTCGCTCGGCGCCGGGTCGGTCGCGGTGTTGGCCCGTCCGGCCTTGCCGTAGACCGAGGCCACTTCGGGGAAGGACTTGATGATCCGGTCTTGGGTGGCGAGCAGGTCGCCGGCCTTGGTCACCGAGATGCCCGGCAGGGTGGTGGGCATGTACATCAGGGTGCCCTCGTCGAGGTCGGGCATGAACTCCGAGCCGAGCCGGCTCGCCGGCCATGCCGTCGCCGCTAGGATGACGAGGGCGATCAGCACGGTGAGGACCCGCGCCCGCAGGACGCCGGCGATCAGGGGCCGATAGATCCAGATCAGGAGTCTGTTCACCGGGTTGCGGTGCTCGGGGATAATCCGGCCTCGGACGAACAGGACCATCAGCGCCGGGACGAGGGTCAGGGACAGCACCGCCGCCGCCGCCATGGCGAACGTCTTGGTGAAGGCCAGCGGACCGAACAGGCGGCCCTCCTGGCTCTCCAGGGTGAAGATCGGCAGGAAGCTGACCGTGATGATGAGGAGCGAGAAGAACAGCGACGGCCCGACCTCGCCCGCGGCCGCGATCAGGATCTCGACCCGGGGCTTGCCTGGGTCCGCCCGCTCCAGGTGCTTATGGGCGTTTTCGATCATCACGATGGCGGCGTCGATCATGGCGCCCACCGCGATGGCGATGCCACCGAGGCTCATGATGTTCGCCCCAAGCCCCAAGGCCTTCATGCCCGCGAACGCCATGAGGATGCCGACCGGCAACATCAGGATCGCGACCAGCGCGCTGCGGACGTGGAGCAGGAACACGACGCAGACGAGGGCGACGATGGCGCTCTCCTCGATCAGCGTGCCCTTGAGGGTCTCGATGGCCGCCTCGATGAGGTGCGAGCGGTCGTAGACCGGCAGGATCTCCGTGCCCTTGGGCAGGCTGGCGGCGACCTCGGTAAGCCGGGCCTTCACGTTCTCGATGACGTTCAGGGCGTTGGCCCCGAACCGCTGCAGGACGATCCCGCCGGCGACCTCGCCGTCCCCGTTCATCTCGGTGATGCCGCGGCGCTCGTCGGGACCGAGCTCGACCTTAGCGACGTCCTTCACCCGCAGGGGCGTGCCCGCCTCGGTCCTCAGGACGATGCTCTCGATGTCGGCGACGCTCTTGAGGTACCCCCGCCCGCGGACGACGAACTCGAACTCGGACAGCTCGACGGTGCGGCCGCCGACGTCGGCGTTGCTGGCCCGAATGGCCTCCCGGAGCTTCGTCAGGGTGATGCCCTGCGCCCGGAGCCGGTTCGGGTCGACGACGACGTTGTACTGCTTCACGAAGCCGCCGACGCCGGCGACCTCCGCGACGCCCTCAGCGCGGGACGCCCCGAAGCGCACGACCCAGTCCTGGAGCGAGCGGAGCTCGGCCAGCGTGCGTTCCTTGGCGACGACGACGTACTGGTAGACCCAGCCGACGCCGGTCGCGTCCGGTCCCAGGGTCGGGGTCACGCCGGCCGGCAGGCGCTTCGCCACGGTGTTCAGGTATTCGAGCACCCGGCTGCGGGCCCAGTATGGGTCGGTGCCGTCCTCGAAGATGACGTAGACGAACGACACCCCGAAGAACGAGAAGCCACGCACGACCTTCGACCGCGGCACCGTCAGCATGGCGGTGGTCAGGGGGTATGTGACCTGGTCCTCGATGACCTGGGGCGCCTGCCCTGGGTACTCTGTGTAGACGATGGTCTGCACGTCCGACAGGTCCGGGATCGCGTCGAGCGGCAGGGTCTTCAGGGCGTAGAGCCCCGCTCCCACCGCGAACACCGTCCCGATCAGGACCAGCATCAGATTCCTCGCCGACCAGGCGATCAGGCGGGCGATCATGGCGCCTTCCCCTCGGCGGCGGCCTGCGGCCCGGGATCGGGCTTCGGCTCGGAAAGACCTTGGAGGGCCGCCTTCAGGTTGCTCTCGGCATCGATGAGGAAGTTGGCCGAGGTCACCACGCGGTTGCCGGCGACGATGCCGTCGCGGATCTCGACGTAGCCGTCGCCACGGGTGCCGAGCCTGACCGGTCTCGGCTCGAAGCGGCCCTCGCCCCTGTCGAGCAGGACGACCTGTTTCGTGCCGGTGTCGATGACCGCGTCGTCGGGCACCGCCACCACCGGCTTGTCGCTGCCCGTGGCGATCGTCACGTCGGCGAACATCCCCGGGCGCAGGTCGCCGTTCGGGTTCGGCAACTCGATCCGCAGGCGGGCGGTCCGGGTCGCCATGGCGAGGTGCGGGTAGATCCGGGTCACCGTGCCGGTGAAGAGGCGATCCGGGAACGTCCGGGCGCGCACCGTCGCCGTCTGGCCCTCCGCCACGGCCGCCAAGTCGCGTTCTGTCACGTCGGCCAGGACCCAGACCTTGGAATGGTCGACGAGCTTGAACAGGGTGTCGCCAGACTTGGCGCGCATGCCGTCGGAGACGTTGCGCTCGACCACGACGCCGTCGCGGGGCGCCGACCACGTGATGGTCGATGGTACCTTCCGGGTGCGCTCGATCTCGTCGATGACCTCGGGCGGGATGCCGAGGTTCTCCAGGCGCCGCCGGGCGCCCTCGTAGCCGATGCCGGTGAGGTACTGCGCGGCGGCCGCGTTCATCTCCGGCGAGAACAGGCGCAGGAGCGGCTGGCCCTTGTGGACGTGGTCGCCGGTAGTGACGGCCTCGACCTTCTCGATGAAGGCGTCGGTACGCATCGCGATGACCGAGATCCGGCGCTCGTCCTCCTCAATGGCGCCGGGCGCCCGCACCGGCATCGACAGGACCCGTCGCTCGGCCACCGCCGTCCGGACCCCGGTGCGCTGGAGCTTGCCGGGCGAGATTTTCACGGTGCCGTCGTCGGTGTCCTCCCCCTCGTAGACGGGGAGGTAGTCCATCCCCATCGAGTCCTTCTTCGGGGTCGGCGAGGTGTCCGGAAGGCCCATCGGGTTGCGGTAGAAGCGCACCTTGCGGGTCCCCGCAAGCGTGGTGGCCTGACCCATGGCCATGTCGCCGTGCCCGGCATCGGGCATCGCCTCCGCCTCGTCGGGTTCGTCGAAGCGCACGTCCTCGCTGGCGTGGACGGCGCGATAGTCTCGACCGTCCGCGGTGCGTGTCGGCTCCGAAGCGTAGTCCGGCTTCCCGTCCGGGTCCTGGTAGTAGACGATTGGTCCCGTCGCCTTGGCCGGGACCCGAGCGGGTACCGAAGGGGGCTGCCGAGTTCCCGGCAGCCATTGGCCGAACCCGGTCCGCGCCTGCTGGACGAGCGCCGGCACGGGGCTGCCCTCATGCCCAGCGCCATAGCCCAAAACCCCCGCCGCGAGCGCGGTGAGGGTCCCGGCTGCCCAAGCCGACCGGCTCACTTGGTGGCCTTGAACACCAGCCTGTTCTCGACGGTGCCGGTCTCGCCCTGCACCTTGGCCCCGAGCGAGAGGCGCCAGCCGCCGGCCATCGTCAGCTTCGCCTTGAACCGGTAGACGCCCGGCTCCGGTGACGGCAGCTGCTCGATCTTCGAGGTCATCTCCTCCATGCTGTCGGGCGCCATGTCGATGCGCTTGGCGAAGATGACGGCGTTCGGCACGGGCTTGGACGTGCGCTTGTCGACGAGGCGGACGTCGAGGATGGCCTCGCCCTGCCTGGCCTCGTCCTTCACCAGTTGGAACTCGTAGTCCTTGGTGTCAGCCCGGGCCGCGGTGGTCAGCGCGAGGCCGAGCAGCGCAGCCGTGAGGGCGCGCGAAAACGATGTCTTGGACACGGTGGATGATCTCCTGAAAACGATGGGACCCGGGCCTTCAGGCGCGCGGGATCGGCCGGCGCAGGCGCCGGCGGCATCGGGTTCAGGCTCGGGGAGGCTCGGTGGGCGGCCCTTGCGACAGGCTGTCGAAAGAGGCGGTGACGCCCCAGGTCGGCCCCTCGAAGCGGGCAACGCGGCCCGGAAGTCCGACGGGGACCGGCAGCCCGGTGGCGACCTTCGCTAAGCAGAGGGCCATCAGCGGGCAGCCCTTCGAGCAGTCGGGCATGTCCGGCCGCTCCTTAGGGCAGCACGGCATCTCATCCATGGCCATCCCGGCCATGTCATCCATGGCTTCGTCGGGCATCGCCATGGCGTGCCCCTGAACGGCCGTCGGCGCGCGCATGCCGGCGGCGGCCGCGGATGCGGTCACCGGCGCAAGGGCGAGGCTGAGCACCGCCAGGAGCGGGAGCAGCCGTCGAAGGGCGAGCCAGAAGGTCACGAACGGACGATGCCACATCGCATGTCGGCGAGGAAGGGACAGGGACTACCTGACGCGCCAGAGCGATACGGCGAGTGCGACATTCGCGAGTGCGAGCACGGCAAGGAGAGCGTAGGTCGCGTCGGCGCCTGCATGCGTCAGCACGACGGCCCCGAGGGAGGGTGCAAGCGCCTGCGCCACCAGCCCCGGACGGGCGAGCCGACCGACGAGCGGGGCGTAGCGCTCGGGACCGAACAGCGCGAGAGGCACCGTGCCGCGTGCGATGGAATAGATCCCGTTCCCGGCCCCGTAGAGGACGAGCGCCAATCCGACCACGGGCAAGTCCGCTGCCAGCATCGCGATCCCGATCGCCACGAGAACCATCGCCGCCGTCTGGGTCCAGAGGGGATGGTGCCGGCCCTTGCCGGCCATCTCGACGATGCGCGCCCCGACCTGCGACGGCCCGATCAGGGCGCCGTAGGCCACGGCCGAGGTCAACGCGACGCCACGGGCCTGCAGCAGGGTGATGAGGTGCACCGAGACCAGGGCCATCACAGTCCCGCCGAGGGTAAGCACCCCGGCCATGAGGAGGAAGGCGCGCCGCTCCCGACCATGGAGACGAATGACGGGGCTCGTACCTGCGGGTCGCGTGACCGGATGTGCAGGGGGCCGGGGGATCACGAGAAGGACGAGGGGCAGCGTGACCGAGAGGTGCAGCCCGGCATAGGCTAGGCAGGTCCCACGCCAGCCAACCCGCTCGACCAGGAAGGCCGACAGCGGCCAGCCCACCGTGCTGGCAAAGCCGCCCCACAGGGTTAGCATCGTGATGGCGGGCCTTGCCTCGGCGTCGTAGAGCCGGCCGAGGGTGGCGAAGGCCGGATCGTACAGGCCGGTCCCCATGCCGAGGCCGATGAGCAGCCATGCCGCGAGGTAGACCGGCAGGTTCGGCGCCAGACCGAGGACGGTAAGGCCCACCGCGAGGATGACTGCCGCGAAGGCCAGGACCGGCCGACCGCCGTGTTCCCCGATGAATGTCCCGACCCGCGGGGAGACCAAACCCGCGACGAGGAGGCCGAGGGACAGGCCGCCGATGACCCAGCCCAAGGGCCATCCTGTATCCGCGATCATCGGGGCGGCCAGCACCGACAGGAGGTAGAACGAGGAGCCCCAGGTCAGGATCTGGATCACGCCCAGGGCCGAGATCACGGTCCAGCGGCGCGGCGGGGCCATCGGTCCGCTACCGAGCCCCGAGCACAGGCAGCCACAGTGCCAGGGCCGCCAGGGTGACGAGCAACACCGGCGGGGTGATGACCAAGCCGACCCGCATGTACTGGCCCCAGGTGATGCGCTGGCCCTTGGTGTCGAGGACGTGGAGCCAGAGCAGGGTCGCCAGACTCCCGATGGGCGTGAACTTCGGGCCGAGGTCGCAGCCGATGACGTTGGCGTAGACCATCAACTCGCGCATCAGGGGCGACAGGTCCGGGGCCTGCTGGATTGAGAGCGCGCCCACCAGCACGCTCGGCATGTTGTTCATGACCGAGGACAGGATCGCGGCGGCGACCCCCGTGCCGATGGTGGTCACGAACGGTCCGTGACCCGAGAGCCAGGTCAGTCCCTGAGCCAGGTAATCGGTCAGGCCGGCGTTCTTTAGGCCGTAGACGACGAGGTACATGCCGAGGCTGAAGAGCACGATCTGCCAGGGCGCACCGGCGAGGACCCTGCGGATCGGGATGACCCGGCTGTGATTGGCCAACGCCAGCAGCACGAGGGCGCCGGCGCAGGTCACCACCGAGACCGGCACGCCGAAAGGCGCGGTCACGAAGTAGGCCACGAGCAGCAGGGCCAGGAGGGGGAAGGCCGCCTTGAAGACGAGCGGATCCTTGATCGCGTGGCGCGGCGGTTCGAGCTCGGTCACCGGGTACGTGGCCGGCAGGTCGCTCCGGTAGAACAACCACAGCACCACCAGGGTCGCGGCGAGCGAGACGAGGTTCACCGGCACCATCACGGCGGCGTAGCGGCTGAATGAGATGTCGAAGAAGTTCGCCGAGACGATGTTGACGAGGTTCGAGATCACCAGCGGTAGGCTGGTTGAGTCCGCGACGAACCCGCACCCGACGATGAAGGCCAGCGCAGCCGCCGGCGTGAAGTCGAGGCGCAGCAGGATGGCTAGAACGATGGGGGTGAGCAGGAGGGCCGCTCCGTCGTTGGCAAAGACCGCCGCGATGGCGGCGCCCAGCAGGATCACCAGCGGAAACAGCAAGCGCCCCCGTCCGCCGCCCCAGCGGGCGATGTGGAGCGCCGCCCAGTGGAAGAAGCCGGCCTCGTCGAGGAGCAGCGAGATGATGATGAGCGCGACGAAGGTGAAGGTGGCGTCCCAGACGATGTGCCAGACCACCGGGATGTCGCCCGGGTGGATGACCCCGGTGGCCAGCGCCACGGCGGCCCCGATCAGGGCGCTCCATCCGATCCCGAAACCCTTCGGCTGCCAGATGACGAAGACGAGGGTGACGACGAAGATGGCGAGCGCGAGCATCGGGACCGTTTCTTGTTTTTGATTGCGTGGGTGCGATCAGGCGGTGGCGACGCGCCGCCCGTGCTCGTCGACGACGCGCTCGCCGTCCTCCTTGGCGAACTCGCCTCGCTGGGCCGGCAAGAGGTCGAGGACGGCCTCAGAGGGCGGCAGAGGGCGACGCCCCTGGGGCTCACCACCAGGGGGCGGTTCAACAGGATCGGGTGCTCGGAGATGGCATCCAGAAGCTGGTCGGCCGTCAGGCTCGGGTCTGAGAGCCCGAGCTCGGCGTAGGGCGTCCCCTTCTCCCGCAGGAGGTCACGGACCATGACGCCAGCGCGCTCGGCGAGCTGGCGGATCAGGATACGGTTCGGCGGCGTCTTCAGGTACTCGACGACGTGCGGCTCGATGCCGGAGTTGCGGATCAGGGCCAGCGTGTTGCGGGACGTGCCGCAATCCGGGTTGTGGTAGATCACGACGTCCATCACGCGACCTCCGGACGGGGCGAGGTGGCACCGGCCTGCTTGCCGATCTCGCGAACCCTGGACGTCAGGGAGACTTGGTCGAGACTCGCCATCGGCAGGGCGAGGAAGGCCGAGATCCGGTTCTTGAGGTAGCGCTGCGCGGTCACGAAGGCGGTCTTTCGCTCGATCTCGCTACCCTCGACCGCGGCAGGGTCCTCGATGCCCCAGTGCGCCGTCACCGGCTGGCCGGGCCAGTACGGGCAGGCCTCGCCGGCGGCGTTGTCACAGACCGTGAAAACGAAATCCATGACCGGTGCGTCGGGCTTGGCGAACTCGTCCCACGACTTCGAGTGCATACCCTCTGTCGGATAGTCGCTCTCGCGCAGGACCTGGAGCGCCATCGGGTTCACCTCCGGCTTGGGCTGGCTGCCGGCGGAGAAGGAGCGAAAGCGACCCTGGCCGTCCTTGGCCAGCATCGCCTCGGCGAGGATCGAGCGGGCGGAGTTGCCGGTGCAGAGGAAGAGGACGTTGTAGACGCGGTCAGGCATTGGCGGTGTTTCCCGTGGGTAGGCAACAGGCTGACAAGGCCGCGACGGCGGGGGCGCAGACCTCGGGTCGGCCCTGGCAGCAATCGCGCATCAGGAACTGGATGAGCTCCGACAGGTCCGGGTAGGCGGCGCTGTAGATGATCGAGCGCCCCTCCCGCCGGGAGGTGACCAGCCCCGAATGGCTGAGCTCCTTGAGGTGGAACGACAGGTTGGTGCCCGAAACGCCGACCGCCTCGGCCAGCATGCCGGCCGCCATGCCTTCCGGCCCGGCGGTGACGAGCTGGCGCACGATGCGCAGGCGATGCTCCTGGCCGAGGGCCGCGAAGGCGGCCACGGCTTGCCGTTCGTCCATCATGATGTCAATATATCAACCATAGTTGAAATGTAGAGGAACGAAACGTCTTGGACAAGCCCCTCCAGCCCTTCGCCGATGGATTGCCCAACCTCAGCCACGGGCATTTCGTGGTCCCGACGGCAGCCGACCTGCACGTGGAGACGCCGTTCACCCACGCCCCGCGTTTCCTGATCCTGTACGGCTCGCTCCGGGAGCGCTCGTTCAGCCGCTTCCTTGCCTACGAGGCCGCACGCCTCCTGGAGGCGATGGGCGGCGAGGCGCGGATCTACGACTCGCACGGCCTGCCGCTGCCCGACGACGCCACGGCCGACCACCCCAAGGTCCAGGAACTCCGGAACCTGTCGATCTGGTCGGAAGGCCATGTCTGGGTCAGCCCGGAGCGCCACGGCGCCATGACCGGGGTGATCAAGAGCCAGATCGACTGGCTCCCCCTGTCGGAAGGGTCGGTGCGCCCGACGCAAGGGCGGACCCTGGCCGTGATGCAGGTCTCGGGCGGTTCGCAGTCGTTCAATGCCGTCAACGGCCTGCGCGTGCTCGGGCGCTGGATGCGGATGATCACCATTCCGAACCAATCCTCGGTCCCGATGGCCTACAAGGAGTTCGACGAAGCCGGGCGGATGAAGCCGGGGCCGCTCTACGACCGTGTCGTCGATGTCTGCGAGGAACTGGTGAGGTTCACGTTGCTGACGCGGGAGCGCGCCGACTACCTCGTCGACAGATACTCGGAGCGGAAGGAGCGCGAGCCCGAGCGGCTTAAGTCCGTGGCCGCCGACATCGGGTTCGTGAAGCGACCTTCATAAACCGACCGGAGCGGGCACCGACGCATCGTCAGCATGACGAGGTATTGGCAGGGGACGCCGCCATCCTCGCCATGATCTCCCCCAGGGTAACCGGCCGCCAATCCCAGCAATCGCCCCCAACGTCCAGGCTCGTCCGGGTGGCCGGGATGCCGCCGTGGGAATGCCCATAGACGTGAAGGTCGCCGTGCCAGGCATTAGGCCACGTCACGTGCGCATAGTGGCTGGCCCATAGGGCGACGCGTTCTGGCATCCCCAGGTCCTGGACGTAGATCCTTTGGACGTCGACGACGGGGCCGGCCCATTTGAAACGTTCGCCCAGGCCGTGGTCGTGGTAGCCCCGAATTAGGTGAATGCGGCCATGCAGGCGCGCCTGGATCGATGCGGCGTAAACCAGGATGCACTTATAGGCGAAGTCGCCAAGGTGCAGATGACATCGTCCGGACGCAGTCCTCTTTCCAGGCGGCAACCAAATTTGCGTTACTTTCCTCGATGATCGCGATCAGCCCGTAGGCGATGCATTCGGACACCGATCATGCTCCTATCCATGTAATGGCTGTTAGCGGAGAAAAGAGCGGTACGTACTATTTCCTTACCAATCGCAGCCTAAGACATTTTAAAATATTATCACCCTATTTTTACTTTATCGATTGCCGAGTTGACCTATCAAATGCAGCTCATTGATCAGGTTTAGAAAACCGTACCGTCTTCTTTTTTTCTTTCATAATAACCCTCAATACAATCAGCGAGCTCGTCCCGTTGGTCTTGGCATAGATTATCGACGATGTCGCACCCTTTAAAGGATTTTACGAGAGCTTCCCCTGATGCCCATGTTGACATGACGCCAGGTATCTGTTGGGTCTTTACCATGTGCTCTGCCGCTTCAAGAACCGCATCAAATGCTGCTTCAACGTCAATGTCCCAACCGTTGCTTCCAATGTTGAGTGGCATGCTTTTATCCTCTTCGCTCCTGCCTTCTGATATCGTCACCATATTAACAATCGATATCATCGCAAAGAACCGCGGGCTAATCCGGTCGCGCCGGTGAGAGAATGTGCGCCTCCCGATCGCCAGTAGGCTGCCGAATTGGCGATACTAGAATGGGTGCCGACCGTACCGACGCCGGAGAAGCATCTCACGACCGGTATTGATATTTTCCGCAGCAACTCCCGGATGCTCGCGGAATCAAATTCGGCTACTTTGTCGATAATATTGGATAAATCCTTGCGGTCCAATAGATAGGCCTGGGAGACTAATTATGTCCCTCCACTCGGGCAGCTTTGATCACGCGGATGACGTTCCAGCTGCTGTAGCTGGAATGCATGTTTATGATTGGGGCGCCGAACAGCAAGCCGACGTCCGCGATCCCGGACATGTTGAGCACCTCCTCGACCTCGACGTAGTCGTAGGTCTCGGGCGAACACCGGTACGACCGGCAGGGGGGTTCGACGCCAGTACTAACTCAAAGCTCAGGATCTCGGCGTCCAAAGAGGGAATGCCGCCGTCGCCCTGCGAGATCGATGCGGCCCTGTACCCGCGCGCGCACCGGACGTCCACGACGGCAGCGGCTGCGGGTATCCTGCTCGTGCTCGTAATGGCAGTGGCTTGGGGCAAAAGAGCTTCTCCGGTGACTTAAAGAGGCTGCCTGTCGGTGCGTGTCCCAATCTAGGCCACGCGCCTGCGGGGACCTATGGTGAAGTGGTTGGAAGCCTGGGGATGCGTATGACGGTCGGTGGAACCTTGCCTTGGCTGGTGGCCGTGACGGCCTTCGTTGCCGCCGCCTGCTGGTACAAATCGACGGTCGTGAGCGTACCCGCCCCCCCAGAGACTAGCGGAGTAGGAGCTATGCCGGGGGGCTACCTCATCTCCAAGGACGCGAGCGGGAACCGGATCGACCTTCACGACACCCTGAAAGAACAGACGAAATGGAACCGATGGGCGGCGTTGGCAGCCGCCGCCAGCGCGGTCCTGACGGGGCTGGCCGCACTGATCCCGCCGCCTCCAATCTAGGCCTCGACGCCGGTCTCAAACGAGTTCATCGCGGCGTCGGCGACAAAGGCGTTATCGACGAGGTTGCGCTCTGCCTGCTCCTGGACTGTAGATGCTGCAGCGGCTCTGCGTGCCGGAGCGCTTCGGCGCTTTGGTGCCCTGCACCTCGCGGGCGAGGCGTGCGAGGAACCCGGTGGGCACGCCGCAGTACTGGGTCGGGGTGACGCCCTGCGTCAGCTTGATGTTTTCCCACCAGGGGATCAGGATCTGTCCTGAGCCAAGCCGACGTCGCCGGGCAGGCGGGTGTTGTCGCCGACCCCGAACAAATATTTCAGGTAGGTGCTCTGCTTCGGCATCACCTCGACGGACGCCCAGACTCCGTCGCCGGCGTCGTTGCGTTCGATCTGGTTCAGGCCGACGACGCCCGACCTCGTGTACTTGATCGCGCTCTGCGTCCACGGCGTGTTCCGCTTGAGCGTCTTTTGGAACTGCTTGCGGATGCCGACGACGGCGGCCTTGGCGGTCTCGTCCATGGCCCAGCCGGCAGCGCGCCGGTACTTGGCGATGCCGACGGTCGAGACGAAGCGGTCGCGCCAGTCCTCGATCAGCGGACCGACGTCTGAAGCGATGCGGACTTTGAACTCATGGGCCATGCCCGGGACGATGCCGGCCCGGGCATGGCGCGATCTAGGCTACGCGAAGACGTACGGGGCGGAGGGGTGGCGGGCCTTCAACTCGTCCAGCGTGCCAGCCTCCAGGTTCCAGAGGCAAATCGCGAGCACCGGCGTGGGCGTCCACTGCGAGCCGTCCCAATGGCGCCAGACCCCGTTCACCTTCTGGGGTTGGCCGTTCTCGAAATCCTCGTCCACCTCGGAAACGGCGACGCCCGCCTCGACCGGAGCCAAGGCGGGCGTCGTGTCCAGTCCCGTGTGGTGCACGTTGCGAACCCCGTCAGCATACGCCTGGTCACCGCGGGCCACAACAGAGCGGGGCTCGGCATCGAGGCCCTTGGGCGAAGTCCCCGCGTCAATAGACACGGTCGAACCGAAAGGTTTTTCCGAGATGGGCTTGGGGGCCTTCCGAGGGCGACCGGCCTTGGGCTTGACCTGTCCCTTCCCGATGGAGGCAACGACCCGGGCCTCCCGCATCGCCTTCTCGACGTAGGACACGCTGCGCTTGCCCTCGAACGCGATGTCCTCGACCCGGGTGCCGGCGGCCTTGCGCTCCAGTGCGAAGCGGCCGAATGCGAGGCGCTGGGCCTGGATCAGGGTGCGGTCCTGCGCGCCGGCATCCCGGCGACGGGTCAGGGACCGCTCGGCCTCCCGGGCTGTCTTCAGGGCACGGGGCGCGATCACGCGCAGGTCGAGCTCCCCGGCCTCCTCGACCGTGACGCCGAAGCAGTCGACCAGCATCTGCGGGTTGGTGCGGTAGCGGGGGTCCACGGACCGCCTCTTGTACGTGGCGCTATGGCCCTGGGCGGCGCGCCGGGCCTTGGCGATGACGCTGCCCATCAGGGTGACGGCCCTGGTGCAGGAAAGGCCGCACAGGGGCGCCAGGCGCCTGACCTCGGTCTTGAGCGCGTCCGGCTCCATGACCCATGCCGCCGCGACGGTGAGGTGGTAGAGCCAGGTGTCCCGCTCGCCCTTCTGGACCGGGTGGCCCTGGAACCGCGCCTCGAACAGGTTGTACAGGTCCTTCACCACGGCCTTGGAATACGTCACGCGGTTCAACCTGACGCTCGGGGCGGGGCGTCCCTCGGCCTTCCTGGCGGCGGCGCTCTCCGCCTTGGCGGCCTTCTTCCGGGCCTGGACCTTGCGGTACTCGCGGACCTGCTCAGGCGTGTACGGCAGGATCTCGGTCCGGAGCATGTCGAAGTCGAAGCGCTCGATCTGGTCGACGTAGGCGGGCCACAAGACCTCGACCGTGCGCTTGTCGTTGGTCGACCCGGCGACGCGGAAATTGGACGTGCAGGCCATCGCCTGGATGTCCCGCCCCATATCGATGAAGCTGTCGTTGAGGCACTTCTGTACCGCCTTCCAGACCGGGTGCATGGCAGGCAGAAGCCGGGTGTGCAGCCATACGGCCAAGAGGCCCTTGCCGCTCGACATGATGTAGGACGGCAGGGGCAGGCCGAGGTCCTGGAGGCGAGCGAGAACCAGCGGCACCATCGTGCGCGGCGTGCCGTGCCGGTAGGCCTTCTTGTTGTAGAAATCGAGGTCGACCCAGAGGGCGCCGAGGCTCGACAGGTTCCAGAACGCCTTGCACGGGCTCTCGCGGTAGTCCCGGCCCGGCTTGCCATCCTTGGTCGGCTTGGGCTCGCGGAAGGCGCTGAGGGTCATGAACTTCGGCCGGTGCCGCCGGACGGTCTCGGCGAGCTCGTGTCCCTTGGCGCCGGCGGAACGGGTGCGGGGCTCCTCGATGCCCTCGATCATGACCCGGGCCGTGTAGGTCAGGACGCAGACGCCGCGGGTGTCCTCGGGATGGATCACCGAGGCGTACGAGGACCACCGGAGATGGTGGATCGGAAGGCGTCCGAGCGTGTCGTCGGACGGGCCTGGAACGCCCACGGGCGGGGCTTCGGGGAGTAGATCAGCGTCGGACACGTTCGCAACGTTCCCTGGCTCGGGAGACCTGCGGGGCACCACGACCCGCCGGTCTCCGAATTCGATGTGGGATTGTTGACCTGGGGGTTGCGAACGACAAGCGGTTTCGACGCGTCAGGATCAGATAGCGGGTCCGCACAGGGGGAGAGCCCCCTCGATCTCCCGTGCCTTAGGGCATGCTATAGTCCCGGCTGGACCGAAAGGGCTCCGTTTCCGGGACCGAAACGTCGATCCCCTGAACGCCGGCCGACCCCGGCGAGAACGGTCCGGCCGGTCCTTCCGAACCCGCCCTGGCGTCAACCCTTTCGATTAAGCCGGGACTATAGCATGCCTTTAGGCACGGTAAGGGCGGGTAGCCCTGACGCCCTGCGGCGCAAAGGTTCCCGTCCGTAGGGACCATCGGGCCAATGACCTTGGGCCTGTCACCTATCCGAATACGTCCCGCTGCGTGACGCTCACCCTGTCACCCAGGGACCGTCACCGTGAAGCACCCCTCAGTCTCCCGCCCCTCAGCCCCCGCCCGGGCCTGACGCCATGCGCGCCAACCCCCAGGGCGTCCGGGCCCGCGTCACCGACCACGCTGTCCGCCGGTACGCCGAGCGGGCCCTTGGGGTGACCGTCGACGGCGACGACGCCGAGGCCATGACAGCCCTGCGCGAGCGCCGGGTCCCGGTCGGCGCCGTCCGTCGGCACCTCTCGACCGTCGGGGGCCTCGGCGTCGCCAACGGGGCGCAGGCGGTCATCGCCAACGGCCTGAAGATCGTCATCGCCGACGGCGCCGTCGTGACCGTCCTGGCGAAGAAGTTTCGTCCTGACCCGGCGCCCTCCGGACCCACCGTGCCCGTCCAGCGCCGCCAGCGGACGTGCCTCGACGCGGAGTACCTGCCGTGAGCGCGACCCCCGCCTTCTCCTTCGATGGATGCGCCGACGCCGATGCGTGCCGGGCCGGCATCCGCCCGCTCCTGGCCCCGGGGATGACCTGGTCCGAGGTCCACTGCGGCCGGTGCCGCCAGACCGGCATCGTCGTGCATGCCGACCTCGTGCCCGCCCCGGCGCCCGAGCCCGAGACCGAGTCTGTGGCCGAGGCCGAGGCGCCCCGGGCGTCCGGCAAGGGGAGCGGTCGATGACGCGGTACGGCTTGCCCTTCCAGGGTCACCACGAGCGGCGCGAGGCCGAATGGGTCGGCGCCCTCGTCCTCTTCGGCGTCGCGGTCGCGCTGCTGCTGCCGGGCGCCACGTTCAGCCGTCCGACGTTCGACGCTTGGTCTGCCATCGCCCCCGAGGGCACCTGGGGGGCCACGCTCCTCGGCGTCGCCCTGATCCGGATGATCGGCCTTTGGGTCAACGGATCGAAGCGCCACTCGCCCTCGCTCAGGTTCGTCACCGCCACCGTCGGCGCCTGCGTCTGGTCCGGGATGGCCTTCCTCCTGGCCCGTGACGGGTACCCCGGCTGGAACACGGGCTGCGGGGCCTACGGCATCCTCGCCATCGTCGACGCCTACTGCGCGCTCCGGGCCATCTGGGACCAAGGCCGCAACGACGCCAGAGCCAAGATCATTTCCAGGGCCGCACAGTGACCGAGTGGCTCGACGCGATCATCAACCTCCCGGCCGACGCGCTGAAGGCCATCGGGACCATCGCGGTCGGCGGCACCCTGGCGGGCGCCACGTACGTCGTCTCCCGCATCAAGGAGGCGCGGCGACCGCCCGAACAGGTCGTCGGCCTGCCCCGCGTCGCCCTCGACCCGACCGACCGGGACATGGGCTTCAGCCTGATCAGGACCGGCACCGACCTAACACGGGCGCTCCACGACCACGGCGAGATCCTGCGGGCCGCCATGGCGCCGATGGGCGCGCCTTCCCCGACTCATCCCGCCACCCGTGGCACCCGCACCCGGAGGCCTCAGCCGTGAGGAAGCCCAAGCTCGTCCCCAACGCCAAGGCCGTCGCGAAGCGCTCCTGGTCCTTCCGGCTCAACGCCGTCGGGGCCGTCCTCGGCGCGGCCGAGCTCGGGATGTCCGTGTTCGCGGCGAGCCCCCCGATCTCGCCGGCGGTCTTCGCGACCGTCTACGCCGCCGTCAACCTCGGCGGCATGGCCGCCCGGCTGGTCGCCCAGACCTGCCTCTCCGGAGAGGACGCCTGATGTTCGCCTGGCTCAACCGCAAGCCGGCCATCGCCGGCGCGTCCGCGATCCCGGACTTCCGCACCGATGTCCGCAAGTCCGGACGCGGCCCGTCCCGCATGAAGCGGAGCGCCACCCTCGGCGCCGCCTGCATCAGCGTGGTCGGCGCCTTCGAGGGCCTGCGCCAGACGGCCTACCCCGACCCGGCCACCCGGGGGAAACCCTGGACGGTCTGCTACGGCGAGACGCTCGGGGTGAAACCGGGCGACAGCTACTCGGTGGCCGAGTGCAAGGCGATGCTGGAGAAGTACGCCCTCGCCGTCGAGGGGTGCGTCACGTCCGCGATCACGGACGGCGCATACGCCGCCTACGTGTCGCTGGCCTACAACATCGGCACCGGCGGGTTCTGCAGGAGCTCGGTCGCCCGCCTCGCGAACGCCGGCCAGCCCCGCGCCGCCTGCGACGCCATCCGCAAGTTCAACCGCGCCGGCGGCGTGGTCTTTCCCGGCCTGACCCGCCGGCGCGAAGCCGAGCGCGCCCTCTGCCTGAAGGGCCTCTGACCCATGTCCACCGGCGCCATCGTCCTGCTCGCGGTCCTCGCCCTCCTGGCATGGACCGCCCTTCTCGACGCCGTGAAGGAGTGCCTCGCCATCCGGGCGAGGGCGTCTGCCTGCCCGTGCCGGGATCTCCGCTCCGTGACCCTCACCCCGGGGGCGGTCTTCGAACTCCCGCCCGGGACCGATCTCTCGGCGGGGTCCGACGCCGACCCGAGGGTTGCTGCCGCCACCCTGAAGAGGGCGCACTGACCATGTCCCAGACTCCCGACACCGTCCGCGAGAGCGAGTACGCCGAGACCTACCGGCTCGTCCTCGATGCCGAGGGGAACATGGGCGAGCCCCTTCCGACGGGGCGCACCTTCCGGCTCCGGACCATCGAGGTCCCGGGTCGCCCGCCCGTGATCCTGTCCGCCGAGATACAGAACGCGCCCGGCCTGGCATGGGTGCTCCAGTCCGGCCCCGGCTGGTCCGTGGCGGACGTCGGCTGATGCTCGACCTGCTCCTCGCCCTGGTGTGGACGGTCCCCGGCATCGCGGCCGTCCTCGCCGCATTGGCCGCCGCGCTGGCTGTCGCCTACGCGCCCCGCCTGGCGCTGCCCCTGATCCTCGTCGCCGCCATCCTCTACGGCGTCGCCTACGTGACACGGCTCCACGACGAGGCGGCCGCCGCCCGCCGGGACCTGGCCGCCGCGGCGGACAAGGCCGAGACCCAGCGCCTCGTCATCGCCTCCCTGCAGCGGACGTCCGCCGCCGCGGCCAGGCGCGCCAAGGCCAACGCCTCCGCCCATGCCCGGATCGGGTCCGCCCCGGCCTCGGACGACGGTCCCGTGGCCCCGGTCCTCGGGCAGACGCTGGAGCGGTTCCGATGACCCGCATCGTCCTCGCCGTCCTGATCGCCGCCGTGGTCGCCGGCTGCAACGCCGGGAAGCCGGACGTGTCCGCGATCCCGGACTCGTTGCTCACATGCTCGGGCGCGCCCCGTTGGAAGGGCGGCACCCAGCGCGACGTCGCCGGGTTCGTCGAGGATCTCGGCGACGCCCACGCCGACTGCGCCGGCAAGCTCGGCGAAGTCAGGGGCATCGTCCGCGGGGGGAAGCGATGACCGTCCCCGCCGCCCTGGTCGCCCTGTACTGCGTCGCGGCCGCGCCGGCGCCGCTCGTCGGGTCCGACGTCTACCGGGCCCTGAGGGGCGAGCCCGTTCCCGGGGCCGCCCCGCCCCAGGCCGTCGCCGCAGCCGTCCGTGGCGCCGCGGCCCGCCATCCCCGGAGGCACCCGTGAGCGTGACCGTGGCATTCGTCGTGGGCATGCTGATCGGGCTGTGCCTAGCCGACCCGCCCCGCCGGCCGCCGTGGAGAGCGGCATGACCCCGGCCGCCCGCGCCGTCGTCGAGGCCGCCCGCGAGCTCGTCCGGAGCCGGCGCTGGTACCTGGAGCTCCCTCCGGATCGGCCGCTGCCCGCCCGCCTGGAGGACACCCTCCACCGGGCCATCGTCGCTCTCGATGCCGAGGAGGCCGCCCGTGCCCGAGGCTGATCCCTGCCGCCGGGCCCTGACGCCCACCGAGGAGGCCGCCCTGTTCGCCGGCGACGCGCTGCGGGCCGCCAACAGGGTGATGTCCGGGAAGGCGGCGGGCGAGGCCGACGCCGCCTATCTCGCGGTCTACGTAATCCTCGCCGCGGCCGCCCTCGGGCAGGGACGCGCCGCATTCGAGGCCGCCATGGCCGCCCGGGGCGGGGCCTCAGTCCCCGGTCGATAGCTGCCCCACGCCCGAGGCGCACCTTGAGTCCGTGAATTGGGACGCGAGTTCCAGG
Organism: Methylobacterium mesophilicum; assembly: GCF_022179445.1. Classification (GTDB taxonomy): domain Bacteria; phylum Pseudomonadota; class Alphaproteobacteria; order Rhizobiales; family Beijerinckiaceae; genus Methylobacterium; species Methylobacterium mesophilicum. The sequence continues at coordinate 262,940 of NZ_BPQU01000001.1, forward strand.
TTCGCGTCCCCCGGGTCCTGTCCGATCAGGAACGAGAGCCGAACGCCGTCCGGGAATGCGGCCGCCCCGCCGATGGCCGGCATCCGCCCCCGGCCGGCGGTCCCCGTCGCCACGACACGCGACGTCTCCCTCCCGGTTGCGCGCACGTGCTCCCCGCAGGCCACGGTCACCGTCCAGCCGGCCCGGCCGTCGGGGACGGCGTCGACGTACGCGTAGCGCGTCCGCCCCGGTCCCGCGGGAGTCTGCACGGCGTAGTGCCAGCGGTCCCGTGCCGACGGCCACTGATCGTCCGCGATGTACGGGGGCGGCACCGCGTTAGGCCCGGTCTGCGCCGATGCCGGTGCGCCGGCCGCCAGCGCGACGGCGAGGAGGAATGCCTGTCTCATGACGCCAGGACCTCCGCCCGGGCCGCGGCCGCCTCGGCCGTCCGGGCACGCTCCGCGCCGGCCTTCGTCCGATGCTGGATACCTCTCCAGTACCACCTGGAGGAGAGCCACCCCCTGACGGCGATGGGCGTCCGCAGGATCTCGGCCTCCGCCCTCTCGGCATGCTCCGCCCGCGTCAGGGCTCGCTCAGTCCCACGGATGCCGTCCCTCCGGGCCCGGGCGTCGTGGGCCTCGTCGTAAAGGCGCCAGCACCCGGTCTCCTCCATCCCCGAGCGATAGTAGCGCCCCGTTCCGGTGATCAAGGGATGCCCCGGGGAGGCCTCCCGGAGCGCCGCGGTGAGCGCCTCGACCTGGGCGATCCGCCCCTTCAACGCGGCATTCCCGATGCAGATCTCGCGGTTGGCCGCCTGGATCACGCCGGTCGCTTGCGCCTCGATCAGGCGAACGTCCCGGGCGTAGCCCATGGCCGCCCCCATGCCTTCGTAGTCTAGCCCCCGTCCTTCCAGCATGGCCGCCTCCTCGCGCGCGCGTACTAACACATGCGCATCCTACCTCGGCCTGGCTGAACGCGAACCGGCCACGGCGGCGGACCCACCACAAATCCCCGGGGCATGGTCACTAAATCACGTACCATCTATTGCAAACCCTGGAGTCTTTGAGCACACTGTAACAGTGTCCACCGAGCCCAGGCCCGCCACCATGTCCTACCGCGTCCCCAGCGTCACCATCAACGGCGACACCCGCAACTGCTTCAACAAGCCCTTGATCGCCGCCTACAGCGTCCTGCTGGCGACCGGCGACGCGGTCGTCGAGACCCACGAGGACCTGTCCGCCGCCCACCCCGGCCTTGCCGACTACGAGGCCCGCCACCGGGCCGCGCGGCTCGCGCACGAGGAGGCCCGCATGCACGACCACGCCGCCCAGGTCCTCCTGGCCGAGACGATCCGGATCGAGTGGCTGGAGACCGGGGAGAAGACGCTCGAAGAGTGCCTCCAGGCCTGCGAGGGGTTCCACGTCGACGAGGCCATCCTGCGCCGCGTCGTGGAGAGGCAGGACGCGGTGAAGGCGTTCATGGCGCGCCTCAATGCCCCATTCACCGTCCCCGCCCCCGTACCGGCCAAGGACGGTTACACCGGCGTTCTCGAAGGCACCCGCTGATGCCGTTCGTCTCGCGCCGCCCCCGCCCCGCCCCGTCTTCCCGGCAGCCCCATGAGGACGCCCCCTGGGCGGTCCTCGCCGAGACCTGTTCCACCGATCACGAGGCGCTCCTCAACCGGGAGCGCGCCATCGTCCAGCTGCGCCGTGCCCGCCTGCAGGCCGGCCTCGCGAACGCCAAGGGGAGCCCCGATGACCGCCGCCACTAGGGACCAGGATTTCCGCCGCGAGCTCGTGCAGCGCCTCGGCACGCTCATCCACGGCGGCCGGTGGATCGCCCCGTTGGCGGCGGACCTGTCGCGCGTCACGGGACGCGCCATCGGCGGACCGCAGGTGAGCCACTGGATCGCCGGTACGAGGCCGTATCCCGAGTGGATCGAGAGCGCCCTGCTGCAGATCACGCAGGATCGCATCGTCGCGATCCTCGACGAAGGGAAGCGCCTGCGGACCGAGGCGCTGTTCCTCCAGGCCCGGCTCACCTCGCGCCTCGTCGCCTCGCCCGAGCCCGATCCGGTCCCGGTCCCGGAGCCGGACGACGCCCCCTCGCCGAGCATGATGTGAATGAAGCCGCCCAGACCCATCCCGCCGGTGCCCCGGGACATTCCCGTGGAGCCGTACGTCGCGCCCGTTCAGACCAGCCTGCTGGATCACCTCGCCGCGCCGCCCACGCCGGTCGCCTCGGCGACCGAGGTCCCGGCCGCTCGGCCCGCCCCGACGTTGACGGCCCCGACGGTCGTGGAGGTCGATGTCCGGCCTACCGGACTGCAGGCGCTCCGCGCCTCGATCCCGGACACCGACGAGATGCCCGAGTCCGAGATCCCGGCGGGGCCGGCTCCCGCGCCGCGCCTCCCGGCGCCCCGCATGCCGTTCATCGCCGAGATCGTGCTCCTGGCACGCGTCGCATTCGGTTGGGAGGGCTGGGCCGCACGCGCCGCCGATGTGATGGGAGTGACGGATCGGACGATCCGCCGGTGGCGCGTCCTAGGGAACCCGAAGACGCGGCCCAGGCCGACGGCGGCGCACTTGGAGGCGATGCGCGACGCGGCCGAGGAGCGCCACGCCGAGATGGCGGACGCGCTCCGCCTCGCCGGGCGCCTGCCCAAGGCGGAGGCCTTAGCCGATCCGGCCGACGCCCCACATGTCGGCCCTGGCGAGGCCGTTCCCGAGGCGGGCGCGCTCCCTGTCGAGCTCGGTGAGCCGGGCCGCGTCGAGCCCCCTCAGGCGGCGCGCGAGGGCCCGCCCATCGACGAGGGATAGCCCGCGGAGACGGCGGAGCGCAGGTCTCGGATCTCCGCGCCCTGCATCTCGACCGCGGTCGTCAGGGACTGCAGGGCCTCGATCAGGTCCGACAGCCCCGGCCCGGCCTCCTCCTCCGCCGGCGCCAGCGCCGTCAGGATCGCCTGCAGCAGTCGCTCCTGCGCCGACAACCTGTCCATGATCGAGTCCATTGTCGTCTCCTGCCTGAGTGAGGGTTGCGTTTTCGAGGCGCGCCCGGACGGCGGCCGCCGGGATGCGCTGGCCGTCGGCGGCCTTGCTGGCCGCTCCGATCAGCCGGGTGAGCAAATGCGCCGCCCCGCTCTCGTCGTAGACGACGGGGCCGCTTCTCCCGGCGTGGAGACGGAGCCCCCTCTCGCGCAGCGCCTCCCGGAGGCCCTCGCCGTCGGTCGAGGCGTGCCATGCGCCGAGGGCGGCCGCCCGTACGGAGGCGAGAGACACGCCCGTCCGTTCCTGGACCAGGCGCTCAGTCGGGGAGAGGGCCGCAACTGGTCGCTCGGCATCCAGCGTGCCGGAGGCCTCCAGCCAGTCTGCCACGTCCTCGCGGCCCTCCTCGCGCAAGGCCTTTGCGATGCTCCTGCCGTGTTTGGAGGGAACCGGCGCGAGGCCGAATTCGTATTCGACGATTCGGCTGACTTTCTCGCGCCTGGCATAGTCCCAGGCGACGTCGACGACGCCCCCGTCCCGGCGGACGAGGCTGTAGACCCGATGCTCGTGGCCGCGTCCGTGCTTGACATGCTCGGCCCCGCAATAGGGCTGCCCGGCCAACTTGAACTCGCGTTCGAAGAGGGCCCACCAACGCCGGCGCGCTCCGGCGTTGTCCGAGATCTCGGTCTCCGGGTCGACGTGCACATGATAGCAGGGCGCGTCCGTCCGGCCGCCTAGGGACATGGCGACGAGTTCCCTCACTTGGTGGACGAGATCGGGCGAGCCGAGGCCGCGCGGGGCGATGACCGCCACGCTGTCGTTCTCATCCTTGAGGAGGTGGCGGGCCAGTGCATCGCCGCCCTTGCCCCTCATGGCGCCGGAGATCATGTGCGCCTCTCGAAACCGAGGATCACGGGCACCAGGACCTGACGGGCGCGCTCCACCGCGTCGACGGCCTCCCGCGTCCGGCCAGCCTGCGCCGCCAGGGACGCCTCGCCGAGATCCCGGACACAAGCGGCAAGGGCGGCCTGATCCTCGGGGGCGACCCGCACGCGCCGGCCCGAAGCGGCATCCTCGGGGGATGCGACGCCCAGCGCCTCCAGGGCGACTTGCCGGAGCCAGGCGCTGTCGCTCGCCCCCGCTGCGGTGGCCGCCTCGGCGACCCGGGCGCGCAGGTCGGGCGTCAGGCGGATGCCGAGGACGGTCCCGAGGGCCGTCCTAACAGTCGGCGTAGGCCGCTTCGCCAGAGGCTTCTTAGAGGGGTCCACGGGGCGTAGCCCCTGGTCAGCCACCGCCGGGACGGGGGTGCTGGGTGCACGCTGTTGTGCACCCATGGCTGGCTTAAATTCTGTTTCCGTTTGAGTGCGCAACGCGTCGTGCGCAACGTCGTTCGAGACCATGGCACAACACTCCTTCACTTGGGACCGGCGGGGACGGACGCGACCTCGGCCGCCGGGGTATCGGCCGACGGGAGGCGAACCACGTTGCTCCCCGCCTTGCCGGCCGATCCACCTGCACCCTCGGCCCGGCGCTTGAGGGCGGCCGCGGCGGCGGCGGCCCGCTGCGCGATGATGACCTCGACGGCATCGGGGATGCGGAATGCCTCCGGCTGGGGGAGGCCGGCCGCCTGGGCGTCGGCGCGCTGGCGATCCCGAGCCCGCGCCGCCGCTTCCCAGAGCTCGACATCGTCCTCCAGCGCCCTCTTCAGGTGGAGTCTGTAGAGGGCGTCGCCCTCCTTCTCGGTGTCCGGGCTGATGCTGAGGAGCGTCTGCCCGGCGGAGAGGCAGAGCTCGACGTAAGCGATGAGATCCCGCCCGAGCGACATCTCGGCCTCCCGGCGCGTCACGCGTCCCAGGCCGTCCTGTGAGGGGGCGCACCCGGCCTGCGCCTGGAGGTACCGGACCGCCAAACCGGCCGGGATCATGCGGACGGTTTCCGTCGTCCTGAGGCCGAGGGCGTATGCGGCCTCTTGCATCTCCCGCATCGACGGCTTGTTGCGCAACGTCACAGCCGGCTTGGGCTGCGCAACAGTGTGCGCAACGGCCTGCGCAACGCGGGATGGCGTGCGGTGGATGGCATGCCGGCGCCCGCCAGGACCGGGGCCTGTCGACGGCGCGCTGGCCGTGGCCGGCCCCGGCAGGATCGCGTGGCGGCGACCGCCGGGACCGGGGCCGACACGGCCGGGATGGGCGGGCGCCGGCGTCGCGGGCGCGAAGCCCAGGAACGCCAAGATGGAGAAGATTAGGGTCTGGAACACGGGGTCGGGCCTCCTTGGCGAGCTCGTTTCGTTGTGCCGCCATTGGGATTGAAGCACTCGGCCCTCCGCCTCGCCTGGACGCGACCCCCGAAATCGACACCCCGAGATGAGTCAGATTGACACAGCCAAGCTTGGGTCTCCCGGAGCGTGCGCACACGGCGTGCGCAGAGATGCTGACATCCTCGCGGGGCGAGGCCAACGCCCTGGTGCGGATCGGGAAATCCTCGATTTTCCATGCACGCAACGGCCCGGGGCCCTGGTGGCTCGCGTAGCCGGGGCGGACGATCTCCTGAACGTGGGAGAGGGATCGACTCGGTCATGGATAAGCGCGAAGCCGCCATCGTCATCGAAGCCGTCTCCCATCACCTTGGCTGGTGCGGTTGCGGCATTCCAGCGGCCGCTGCCGATTGGCTTCGCCGAGCGCTGGAGGCGCACCCGGCTTGGGAGAAGCAAGCCCTGCAGGGTGCGGTCTGGGGAGAGGACCAGGGTCGCGCCTACGTCCTCCGGTACATGCTCGACCACGCCGCCCTTACCGAGCACGGCGGGTCCGTCGGAGGGGCCTGGCTAACCGAACGCGGCAAGCGGGTTCTGGCCGCGCTGCAAGTCCCCGGCGCCATCGAGGAGTGGAGCGATAGCCACGATCTCTACGACGAGGCCGAGCCCATCATCGACCGCTGGCGCGGCTGGGGCCTCGGCGGCCCGGACTGCACACGGTTCTGAGGGAGCTCGCTCGATGACGGGAAGGAAGACCCTCGAAGCCATCCGGGCCGCGAACAAGCTGAGGATGCTGGCCCGCCTCGAAGCGATCCGCACCGGCGCGAAGGTGGACCAGACACCCCTGCTGCGGGTGCCCACGAAAAGCGTCCGGCACGCTTCGGGGCCGAAGCGGTGCCGGGTCGCGACGCCCTCAGGGGGCCACTGCTTTCACCTGCGCGACCGGCTGAACCCACCATGAGACGTCGCGGCGAGGATGCCTCGGCGCAGGCCGCGGCCTTGGGCAAGGCCGCGTCGCAGATCCGGGCTGCCCGTCGGAACCTGGCAGCCGCCCTCGATCTGGCGGAGGATGCCCGGGGCCGGGCGGCCATCATGTCGATGATGTCGGACATCGAGGGCGTCGCCCGGAGGGCCGACGCGATGAGGCTGCGCCTGAACGCAAAGTCCCCGATCAGGGACTTTTCGGCGCCGGGTTCCTGATCGCCCCGCCGTCCTCGTCGTAGACGCACGGGACGTCGCCCCGCCATGACGAACAGTGGCGCTCCAGGTTGTTGAGCATGGCTACGCACCAGTCGCGCGTCGTGCAGTTCGTCCGCGTCCCTGCGGCGACGTCCCGGCATCGCTGCTCCACCACCATCGAGGCGCGCCGCCCGATGGCCTTCCTGCAGGTGGGCTGGGCCTTCAGCGGCGAGTGCGCCCGGGAATAGGCCTGGGCCTTCCCGTAGGCCGCCAGATATTCGGCGGTCGTGTGCCGGACGGGGTACTCGGGCGCGGCCGCGGCCGGGCTGGCTAGCAGGATGAGGATGAGGGCGATGCGCATGGCGGGCTCCTGTCTGATCGGTAGCAGGTCCTCGCGGGGCGCGAATCGGGCGCCCCGCGAATTTCGGGGGACGGCCCTAAGGCCGCCTCCGCCATCTGCGCCTGGAGGCTGGTGAGGTAACCGGCTGCCCGGGAGGCCGCGCTCGCCGCGGTGAAGATGGCCTTGGGGTCGCTCCGGAGAAGCTTGAGCCACGATGCCAGGTAGCTCGCGTGCGTCGGGTGCGGCTCTGCCTCCAGTCCGAGCTCGGCCATCAGGAAGGCTGATCCCAGTTCGGCGATGAGCTCCTCGGCGGCGTAGGCCTGCGTCTTGAACCGTCCCGTCAGGTCCCGGTCGAGGCGTCCCTTGGCCCCGCTCCAGTGGACGAGCTCGTGGGCGGCGGTGCTCGCGTACCCCTGGGCGGTGGCGAACCGGTCCCGCTTCGGGAGGATGATCCTGTCCTCGCTCGGCTGGTAGAAGGCGGCGTCCCCGCCATGGGTGATCCGGGCGCCGGTGCGCTGGACGAACCCGTCGAACACCTCCGGGATGGTCCACTCGCTCGCCGGCAGGGGCTCTCCGGCCTCGGGCGCGCCCTCCACCTGCGCGGCGTTGAACCCGTAGCTGGCCCGGGCCACGAACCGGCGCTTGCCGTCCTCGTCCTCGGCGTCGAGCTCCTTGAAGAAGACGATGATGGTGCTTCGCTCGCCCTTGCGGACCTGGGCCCCGAGCTCGCCCCACTGCTTGTAGGTGGCCCAGCGGTCGTCGGAGTACCCGGCGGCCTGCGCGCCGACCCAGAGGCTGAGGGTGTTGATGCCGCGGTAGGCCTTCCCGGTCAGGGCGTTGCGGGGGAGGCCTCCGCCGGTCCGGTGCCAGGGGCAGGTCCACTGTCCGGCCTCGCCGGCTTCCATGGTCGCGATGATCTTGTCGGTGACGATCTGGTGGATGTCCTGGGCCATGGTGCTCTCCCGCTGGCCGCCCGATGCGGCCTCGATGGGAGGGCCTGGAGACGGCCGAGGGCGACCCGCACGCGCAGCGCCGGAACGGAGTGGAGGACCCCGACAGGGGTTGAGGGGAATAGCCCCGGTTGTCGTATGACCCAATTCGAGAGGCCGAACGGAGCGCGCCCGGCGGGGGGCCTGGCTCAGTCCGTCACCTCGGGTCGAACGACGGGCATGGCCTGGTTGACGGCAGAGGGATGAGGAGCTCGCGCCGAAAGTGCCAGCACAGGTCGAGGCTCACAGTCTCCCCGCCCGGGGTCGGGCCCTTCACCACCGCGTGATGCCGGCATCCCTCGCATCGGTCGAGCGGGTCCATCCGACGGCGCCCGGAGATCTCGGGCGGCGTGGCATGCGGCCGGGTGGCGTTGAGGCTGAAAGGCGCGAAGCGGGCTGATCGGGGCATGTCGCTCTCCTTGAGGAGATCGTTCGCGCGAGGGTGCCGAAGTTCGACATGGCGCCATGCAGCACGGCCTGGATAAGCGCGGGGTGTGCCGTCCGGACGGGGCCGTCACCGTCTGCAGCATTCAGGCATACAGGTCCATGTCGGCGATGAACTCCATGTCCTCGGCCCGTTCCGCGCGGGTTACTCGCCGGGCCTTGGTCCGGGGGGCTACCGGCGGCAGGAGTTCGTCCGCCAGGAACGCGAACCCGCTCCCCTCGCGGCAGGCCCGGACCGAGCCTGTCGTGATCACCAACTCCCGGGCTTCGCGGTACATGATCACGCGCCGGGGCGAGGCAGAAACGATGAGGTCGCTGCCCCAATAGTCCGCCCGCACGACGTCGAACGTGATGACGAGGCCGCACGCCGCGTACTCGTCGAACCTCACGACGTCCCAGGCCACGAACCCGCGGTGGATGAGATAGGTCCTCGCCCGGGCTGTCAGCGGCGCGTCTCTCCACATGAGCGAAGACGACAGGCGCGAAGCGTCCGTGAACCGGCGCGTCCGGACGTGGATGGGCGTTCGGTGGGTGCAACCGTCGAGGCCGACCGGCGGATGCATGGGATGGATCGTGCGTGAGCGCCAGGGCATCCCCCGTATCTAGAAGGATCGGGTTACCGGCCGGTCAATCCCGCGTGGCCTGGAACGGGACACGGGGGCCGGAACATAAGGGGTCCCGACCAAACATCGACCAAACATTGGTCATCAATCGCGGCGTTTCGGGGCGAACTGCGGTGAACGAGAAAGGGGATGGCCCCCTACGGAAATGGGCTCTACAGAGGGAGCGCCTGCGGTCCGCGCCCCCGTTCGGGACGTGGGGGTCGCAGGTTCAAATCCTGCCACTCCGACCAAGCTCCTTCTTGGGGCTGACGGTCTTCCCGCTTTCTTCTGATAGGATCCGGCGGCTTCGGTCAGGCACCTGCAGGCCGGGTGCTGCCATCCGCCATCGCGGCTCGGTTTCTGCGATCCCGCACGCGGTACGGACCGCTAATCTGCGCGACGGCTCGGTCCGAAGCGGGTATGCGCCCTGCCTATGGCCTCGGAAACATCAGCCGGTCCCATCCCCGTTGCCGCCGCGTCGTCCGCGTGGGCATCCTGGTCGCGAGTATTCCTGATCGGCGCTGCGCTCGTCGGGCTCTGCGTGGTTGGCGGCATCGCGGCCCTGGACCCCTACGGCCTGCGGGCGGCCCCCGGCCATCCGCCGGGTCCGATCATGGATACGAACCAGCGGCTGTCCTATCCACAGATCGCCCGCGGGGGCGCCTTCGACGCCGCGGTGTTCGGCACCTCGACAGCGCGGCTGCTGGACCCGGGCGCTCTCGACGCGGCCTTCGCGGCGCGCTTCGCCAACCTTGCGGTCAACGCCGCGACGCCGGATGAGCAGATGCGGCTAGCCGCGCTGTTCGTGGCCAACCGGCCGGTAAAGGCGATCCTGTTCGGGCTCGACGCGACCTGGTGCGCGGCCGATCCGCCGGCCCGCAGCGCCAACGCCTTTCCGGACTGGCTCTACGAGGCCGGCACACCCTGGGGCGTGCTGCGGCAGGTCAGCCTCCGCTCACTTACGATCGCTGCGCAGACCGGATTGGCGCGCCTCGGCCTCGTGCAGCCGCGGCTGAAGGCCGACGGCTATGCGGTCTTCACGCCGCCCGAGGCGCTCTACGATCCCGAGCGCGCCCGCACCCATATCCGCGCCGGCGCGCGCGATCCTGCGACGCCGGCAGATCCGCCGGATGCGCCGATGCCGGCCCTGGCGCGGCTCGATGCGCTGCTCGGGCAGTTGCCCGACGCCGCGACGAAGGTCGTCGCCTTCATGCCGGTCCACGCGGTCGCGCAGGGGGCGCCCGGTACGCCGGCCGGTCGCCGGGAGGCGGCCTGCAAGGCGCGCGTCGCGGAGATCGGTGCCCGGCACGGCGCCGTGGTGGTGGATTTCCGGCGTCCCTCGTCGATCACCACGCGGGACGACAATTACTGGGATGCGCTGCACTACCGCCTGCCGGTGGCGGCGCGGATCGTAGCGGGCCTGAAGGCCGCCGTCCGCTTCGGGGCCGACGACCCGGACGGCACCTACCGCATTCTGGCGCATCCGTGAGGCGGATCCTCATCCGGCGGCGGCGCGTTCGGCCCGTGCCCAGCCCTCACGGGTGGCGGCGCAGTAATCGGTGAACCGCCCCTCGCGGATCGCAGCCCGAGCGCCCGCCATCAGGTCCTGGTAGTAGGCGAGGTTGTTCCAAGTGAGCAGCATCATCCCCAGGATCTCGTTCGACCGGACGAGATGGTGGAGATAGGCACGGGAATAGTCGCGCGCCGCCGGGCAGGTCGAGGTCTCGTCCAGCGGTGCCGTATCCTCGGCGTGGCGGGCGTTGCGCAGGTTGACCCGGCCGTTGCGGGTATAGGCCAGGCCGTGCCGGCCGGCGCGGGTCGGCATCACGCAATCGAACATGTCGATGCCCCGGGCCACCGCCCCGAGGATGTCGTCCGGCGTGCCCACGCCCATCAGGTAGCGTGGCTTCCCTTCCGGCAGGTGCGGCTCCACGGTCTCGATCATGGCGAACATCACCGCCTGCGGCTCGCCCACCGCGAGGCCGCCGACCGCGTAGCCCTTCAGGTCGAGGTCGGTGAGGGCGCGGGCGCTCTCGACGCGGAGCGCCGGGACGTCGCCGCCCTGCACGATGCCGAACATCGCCTTGCCGGGCTGCTCGCCGAACGCCACCCGGCAGCGCTCGGCCCAGCGCAGCGAGAGGTGCATGGCCTTCTCGATCGCCGCGTGCTCCGCCGGCAGGCGCACGCACTCGTCGAGCTGCATCTGGATGTCGGAGCCGAGCAGGCCCTGGATCTCGATGGAGCGTTCCGGGCTCATGTGGTGCGCGGTGCCGTCGATATGCGAGCGGAAGGTCACCCCCTGCTCGTCGATCTTCCGCAGGGCCGAGAGCGACATCACCTGGAAGCCGCCGGAATCGGTCAGGATCGGCCGGTCCCAGTTCATGAATTTGTGCAGGCCGCCGAGCCGCGCCATCCGCTCCGGGCCGGGACGGAGCATCAGGTGATAGGTGTTACCCAGGACCACGTCGGCACCCAGTTCCCGCACCTGCCCCGGATACATCGCCTTCACGGTCGCGGCGGTGCCCACCGGCATGAAGGCCGGGGTGCGAATGTTTCCGCGCGGCGTCGCGATTTCGCCGGTCCGGGCGGTGCCGTCCTGCCCGTGCAGGGTGAAGCCGAAGGGCGCCGGCTCGGTCATGGCAGGAACGGTCATGAGATGTCCGCGCGCGGGCCCGGGAACAGCAGGCTGGCGTCGCCGTAGGAGTAGAAGCGGTAGCCGCTCCGGATCGCGTGCGCGTAGGCCGCCCGCATCGTGTCGAGGCCGGAAAACGCCGAGACCAGCATGAACAGGGTCGAGCGCGGCAGGTGGAAGTTCGTCACCAGGGCGTCGACCGCTCGGAAGCGGTAGCCCGGCGTGATGAAGATGTCGGTCGGCCCCGAGAAGGCCGAGAGCGTGCCGTCGGGGCTCGCGGCGCTCTCGAGGAGGCGCAGCGCCGTCGTGCCCACCGCGACGATCCGGCAGCCCGCGGCCCGGACGGCGTTGAGGGCGCCGGCCGTGTCGGCGTCGAGGATGCCGATCTCGGCATGCATCCGGTGGCCGTCGGTGTCGTCCGCCTTGACCGGCAGGAACGTCCCGGCGCCGACATGCAGGGTGACGTGGTGCCGCCGCAGGCCGGCCGCATCGAGGTCCGCCAGCAGCGCGTCGGAGAAGTGCAGCCCGGCCGTGGGCGCCGCCACGGCACCGGGATGGCGCGCGTAGACGGTCTGGTAGTCGGTGGCGTCGCGGGCGTCGGTGGGACGCTTGCCGGCGATGTATGGCGGCAGGGGTAGCGCCCCTTCCTGGGCGATCGCCGCGTCGAGTTCGGCGCCGCCGCGGTCGAAATCCAGCACGATCTCGCCGCCCTCTGCCTTCCCGGCGACGATGGCCTGGAGCGCGCCGAACTGGATCGCGTCCCCGGGGGTCAATCGCTTGGCCGGGCGGGCGAAGGCGCGCCAGCGCGCGGGCGCCTCCCGAAGATGCAGCATCACCTCCGTGCGCTGGCCGGGCGCCCCCGGGCGCGTGCGCACGCCGTTGAGCCGCGCCGGGATGACCCGCGTGTCGTTGAAGACCAGGGCATCGCCGGAGCGCAGCGCCGCCGGCAGGTCGCGCACCGTGCGGTCCGCCAAATCCTCGCCGGGGTGCACGACCAAGAGCCGCCCGCCGTCGCGCGGCTCGGCCGGGCGCAGGGCGATGCTGCTCTCCGGCAGGTCGAAATCGAACAGGTCCACGCGCATCGCCGGCTGCCTGCACCGAACCGGGCGCCGTTTCAACCTCGGAACCGGTTCGCCGCGCCGCCGGTTCACGCCTCACCGTAGACGGAGACGCTCGAACGATGCCCTGGTACGCCGTGCGCCCCCGTGATGCCGCCGACCCGCGTTGGCCGCTGCCCGGCACCGAACAGATCGTGCTCAAGGCCGACGATCCCGATCAGGCGCGGTCGAAGTTCGAGGAGGCCTATCCGAGCGAGCCCTTCGGAAGCCCGACCGTCCCGGTGCCGAATTCCGGGACTGGGAGCTTCCACGGCGACGCCGACGCGCTGATCGTGGCCGAGACCGGCGAGCCGCCAGCGCCGCGGGACTGAACGTCATGGTCCGGATCAGCCGTCCCGCCCGCGTAACCCTCGACGGCCAACTCGTCGGGTACTGGGACCGCGAAGCCGCGCGTCTCGACACCATGGCCGCCTCCGCACGCTTCGCGTGGCAGCGGCGGCGTCTGCTGCGCAAGGCGACGGAGGCACGGGCCAAGGCCGAGCGGAGCCGCCAGCGCGAGGCGGCCCGCAGCCCAGCTCCCGAACCGCCCGAGGCATAGCCGCAGCTAAGACTCTTTCGGCAGCGTCGAAGCTTTGCCGTGGCCTGAGGCAAGCTGCATCCCGTATGGGCACGTCGACTCGTGATCGGCGCATCCCATGGACCGGACCCAGAAAGCAGCCCTTCTCAGCGCAGGCATCGGCCTCGTGGTAACTGGGCTGAAGTTCTACGCAGCCTGGCTTACCGGCAGCCTGGCGCTGTACTCCGACGCGCTCGAGAGCATCATCAATGTGGTGGCAGCGATCGGCGCCTTCGTAGCCCTGCGGGTCGCCGCGCGTCCGGCCGACGCCGAGCATCCCTACGGCCACCACAAGGCGGAGTTCTTCTCCGCGGTGATCGAGGGCGCGCTCATCGTGGTGGCCGCCGTCCTGATCCTGCGGGAGGCGTATTTCGGCCTGCTCGCCCCGAAACCCCTGGACGCGCCGGCCGTGGGCCTCGCGATCAATCTCGGGGCGGGCGCCATCAATGCCGCCTGGGCCTGGGCGCTGATGCGCTGGGGCCGCGCCTGGCGCTCGCCGGCGCTGATCGCGGATGCACGCCACGTCTTCGCCGATGTGGTGACCTCCTGCGGCGTACTCGCGGGCGTCGCTGCGGTCTGGGTGACCGGCTACCCGGCCCTCGACCCGGCGGTGGCCGGACTCGTGGCACTCAACATCCTGTGGTCCGGCTTCCGGATGGTGCGCGAATCGGTCGACGGCCTGATGGATCGGGCCGCCTCGCCCGACATGGTCTGCGAGATCCGCTCGCTGATCTCGCTGCATGGGGAGGGCGCCCTCGAAGCCCACGACGTCCGCACCCGGTCGGCCGGACAGGCGACCTTCATCGACTTCCACCTCGTGGTTCCGGGCAGCATGACGGTCGAAGCCTCGCACGCCATCTGCGACCGGCTGGAGAGCGCCTTGGAAACTACGATTCCGGGGGCGGTCGTGACCATCCACGTTGAGCCGGGTGAGGAAGCCAAGGCCCGGGGCCTTCCGGTTCTCTAGGAGCACCCCAGCCCAACGCCAGGGCATCGAGCGCGGCCAGAAACGTCGCCCGCGGTATCACCCGGGGACGACGCTTCATCCGGTCCGGCAGCCCGGCCGCCGGAACCTGCGTCAGCTCCAGGCGTGGAAGGGCGGCGCGACACCGTTCAAGGCGTGATTGCCGATGATCGCGACCTTCCAGCGCACCGGATCGTGCAGGGTATGGGTCCGGGCATTGCGCCAGTGGCGGTCGAGATTCTCCGCTGCCAGCGTCGAGCGGGTGCCGGAGAGCTCGAAGAGCTTGTTGGAGGCGGCCAGCGCGACCTCGGTGGTGAGCACCTTCGCCTCCGCCACGGCGAGCTGGGCGGCGGCGACGCGCTCCGCGTCCGGCTGTGCGACCGCGGCGTCGAGGGCCAGTCCGGCCCGGTCGAGCAGGGCTTCGGCCGCGTGCTGGCGGATCGTGAGGTCGCCGACCGCCTGGATCGTGTAGGGGTCGTCGGCGGCCCGCTCCTGCCCGCTGTCGATCCAGGGGCGCGCCTTCTCGCGCACGAACGCGATCGTGTCGTCCAGGGCCTCGCGGCCGATGCCGGCATCGACCGCCGCCTGGATGATCTGGAAAATGGCGCCGTCCGCCCGGGGCGCCTCGTAGCCCTTCCAGGCCGGGACCAGGTGGGTCTTCTCAACCCGGACGTTCTCGATGAGCACCGTGCCGCTCGCCGTGCCGCGCTGGCCGAAGCTGGACCAGTCGTCGATCACCGTCAGTCCCGGCGCGTTCCGCTCGGCGATGGCGTACCAGGCCCGCCCCTCGGCATCGAGGGCGACGATCGGCACCAGGTGCGCGAGCAATGCCCCGGTCGCGTAGAACTTCTGGCCGCGCACGATCACGTGGTCGCCGTGATCGGTGAACCGCGTCTCGAAATCCGCGGCCCGCTTGGTCCCACGTTCGGAGAACGCGTTGCCGAACCGGGTGCCGCGCAGGACTTCCCCGAACAGCAGCCGCTTCTGCGCCTCGTCCGAGACTGTGCGGATCGACGCCACGATACCGAGGTGGTTCTGCGAGATCTGGCCGATCGCCGGATCGGCCGCCGAAATGATCGCGACGACCTGCGCCAGGGTCTTGTAGGACACCTCCGGGCCGCCGTAGGCCCTCGGGACGTTGATCGACCACAACCCGCTTTGGGAGAAGGCATCGAGCTCCGCCAGGGGCCGCGTGTGGTTCCGGTCGCGTTCGGAGGCGCCGCGTCGGAACTCCGCGGCGAGGTTCCGGGCGACCGCCAGCGCCTCCGCGTCGTCACGGATCACATGGGCGGGGGAGGGCGGCTTGGCCGGCCCCGGGACGCCCTGGCGCGGCTGGGTTTCGAGCGCGCGCGCATCGACGGCGATGTTCATGATGGCTCACTCCGAACGGGACGGGGATCTCTCGGGCGGACGGCCATCAGGCCGCCTCGGCGCGCGTCTCGCGGGCAGCTTCGAGCGCGCGGACCCTGGGAATCACATGCGCGCCGAAATACGCGACCTCCTCCTGGAAATGCAGGAAGGCCAGCAGGGCCAGGTCGGCGCCTGCATCCTTCAACGCCAGGATCCGCTCGGCGATCTGGTCCGGTGTGCCGATCAGGTTGGTCTTGAAGCCGTCGTTGTACTGGACGAGGTCGTTGAAATCCGACTTGGCCCAGTTGCCTTCGCCCTCGGGCGAGGCCTTGCCGGCATTCTTCACCTCGTGGCCGAACGCCTTCACGGCGTCCGGATCGGCCTGGTCGATGATCTCCTGGAGGACGGCGCGGGCCTCCTCTTCGGTATCGCGGGCGATCACGAAGGCGTTCACGCCGATGCGCGGGTTGTTGCCGCTCTGGGCTGCCTTCGCGCGGACATCGTCGACCTGAGCGCGGATGTTCTCGGGCGTGTTGCCGTTGGTGAAGTACCAGTCCGAGACGCGGGCCGCCATGTCGCGCGCCGCCCGGGACGAACCGCCCTGGAAGATCTCAGGCAGCGGGTCGGCCGGCTTCGGCTTCAGCGTGTAGTCCGTGTAGCGGTAGAAATCTCCCCGGAAGGTGAAGTTGTCCTGGGTCCAGATCCCCCGGAGGCTGCGGATGAACTCTTCCGAACGCCGGTAGCGCTCGTCGTGGTCGAGCCAGGGCTCGCCGATCGCGCGGAACTCGCCCGAGAACCAGCCCGACACGATGTTGACGGCGATCCGGCCGCCGCTGAGCTGCGAGATGGTGGCGATCTGCTTGGCCGCGAGCGTCGGATGCCACGGGCCGGGCAGCAGCGCGGCGATGACCTTGATCTTCGAGGTGGCGGCCAGCAGGGCGTGGCTGAACGCCACCGATTCGTGCTGATACTCGGCTCCGTAGCCCGCCGTGAAGCGGATCTGGGTCAGGGCGTAATCGAAGCCGGCTTCCTCCGCGATCTGCGCCAAGCGTCGGTTGTAGTCGGCGTCCCAGCTCGTGCGCTGCGGGATCTTGCTGATCACCAGCCCGCCCGAGACGTTGGGCACCCAATAGGCGAAGCGGATCGGATCAGGCGGCGTGTCTTTGAAACGGTCGGTCATGGCGCGCTACCTCTGTCGCGCGGGGACGTTGCCCCGCGGCGTCTTCGAAGGGTCGCGACAAACTGAATACAAGATGCAGGATTGCGCGACCGTTAAGGAACACGCAAAGTATTCCGCCCTGAAGCGGCCGGGTCAAAGGAACGCGATGCCGTTTTAGACCCTCGTCACGCGGCATTCTTCTGCGCCGAATTTGTCAGGCGGCGGGATTATTCTCACGCCGTGCTGGCGACGTCCGAATCGTGCAGGCGACGATAGGCGAACACGCCGAACACACCGATCAGGCAGAGCGCCAGCGCGAACCACGTGAAGGCGTATTGCAGGTGGTTGTTCGGCAGATCGACCTTCAGCTGGCCGCCCCGTGGCCACGTGGTCTGGCCCGGCACCGCGTCAGCCTCGATCAGGTAGGGCGCCGGGTCGGCGACGCCGCGCGCGGCAGCGATGCCGGCGACGTCGCGGGTGAACCATTCGCCCCGCGCCGGGTCCGCTTCCGGCACGAACATCCCGCGCGCCTCGCTGGCCCGGAGGATCCCGGTCACGGTGATCGGACCCTCGATCAGGCCGTCCCGCCGGTCGGCCTGGGCCTTCAACTCCGTGGGCACGAAGCCGCGGTTGATCAGGACGACACCGCCTTCCGCCCGCTGGAACGGCGTGATCACGTAATAACCCTGGAGCGCCCGGCCCGGCGTCTCGCCGGCCGCAAGTCCGTGGACGAGCGCCTCGCGATCGTTGGCGAACCGGCCGGAGACCCGCACGTGGCGGAACTCGTCCCGGCCGGGATCCCAGGCGTCGGGTGCCGGGGGCGCCACCGGTTCCGCTTTCGTCTGCCGGACGATGCGGGCGATCAGCTCTTCCTTCCAGGTCTTGCGCTCGATCTGCCAGATCCCGAGACCCAGCAGGATCGCCAGCGCGATCAGGGAGGCGAGACCGGGCGCGACGAGGTCGCGCCAGGCGGCCGAACGCGGGACGGTGCGGCTCACTGCTCGAAGCGTCCTTGCTCGGCCTTGTTGCTGTACTGGAGGGCGATCAGCATGCCCTTGAGCGGCCGGACCAGGATCAGGCTGAGACCGATCGACAGGCTGCCGGCCACCAGCGCGTGGACCCAGATCGGCGGCTCGTAGGTGATCTCCATCCACAGGGCCAGGCCGACCACCAGAAGGCCGACGATCGACATCACGAAGAAGGCCGGCCCGTCGGCCGAATCGAAGCCCGTGTAGTCGAGCCCGCAGGATTCGCAGGAGGGCCGCAGGGTCAGGTAACCCTTGAACAGGTGGCCTTCGCCGCAGCGGGGGCACCGGCCGCGGAGGCCCGTGGGGACCGGTGGCGGCTGCGGATAGGTTCGTTGGTCCACGTGATCACTCCAGACCGGCCCGGGCGGCCGCATGCGCGCCGCCTCGCAACCATTCCCTCGATATGGGGATCACGCCGAGTCGCACACGAAAAAGGGCGGCCTGAGCCGCCCTTTCACAGACCCGCCATGCGGTGACGGGGTAGCTGCTCTCAGTGCGCGGCGCCGTGGAAGATGCCCGAGCCCCAAACGTAGATCGCGGCGAACAGGAACAGCCACACGACATCGACGAAGTGCCAGTACCAGGCGGCGAACTCGAAGCCGAGGTGCTGGCGCGGCGTGAACTGGCCCGCGTACGTCCGGTACAGGCATACGGCCAGGAAGATCGTGCCGATGATGACGTGGAAGCCGTGGAAGCCGGTCGCCATGTAGAACGTCGACGAGTAGATGCTGCCCGAGAAGCCGAACTCGGCGTGGCTGTACTCGTAGGCCTGGCAGGCCGTGAACAGGACGCCCAGGACGATCGTCAGCCACAGGCCGTACTTGAGACCCTTACGGTCTCCATGCAGGAGGGCATGGTGGGCCCAGGTGACGGTCGTGCCCGAGGTCAGCAGGATCAGGGTGTTCAGCAGCGGCAGGTGCCACGGATCGAACGCCTCGATGCCCTTCGGCGGCCAGACGCCACCCGTGAACTCGACCCGGGAGGCCTGGATCGGGTCGGCGGTGTAGAGGGCCGCCTCGAAGTAGGCCCAGAACCACGCGACGAAGAACATCACCTCGGAGGCGATGAACATCATCATGCCGTAACGGTGGTGGAGCTGGACCACGCGGGTGTGATCGCCGGAATTGGCCTCGTGCACCACGTCCTTCCACCAGGCGAACATGGTGTAGAGCACGCCGAAGGTGCCGGCCCCGAAGATGTACGGCCCCGGGGTGAGGGTGCCGATCTGGAGGCTCTTCATCCAGAACACGGCGCCGAATGCCATCAGGAAGCCCGAGAAGGCGCCGATCAGCGGCCATGGACTCGGGCTTAGAATATGAAAATCGTGATTCTTGGCGTGCGCCTCGGCCATCGTCCCGTCGCTCCTCACCCTGACGCCCCGCGCCGTTCCCGGCATCCGGCCAATCGCTCTTTGGCTGGGCGCCGCATACAGGACCCCCAAGCTTGTCCGCACACTTAGTCGGTGCCGACCTCTGTTGTCACGCGTTCGCGATCAGAAATCGCGTTTCGTGCCCGAAGCCCCCGTGGTCGCGACCGAAGCCGTCACCGGCTGGCCGTTCTTGGAGGCGAAATACGTGTAGGACAGGGTCATCTCGGAGAGATGCGCGGTGTTCGAATCCTCCCGCACCGCCGGGTCGACGTAGAACACCACCGGCACGTCCAGCGTCTCGCCCGGCTGCAAAGTCTGCTCGTTGAAGCAGAAACAGGCGATCTTGACGAAGTAGCTGCCCATCAGGCCGGGCTGGACGTTGAAGGTCGCGACGCCGGTCGATGGCTTGGCTCCGGTGTTCTGCACCCGGAAGAACACCGTCTTGGTCTCGCCCAGCTTCGCCTCGACGGTGTTGGCTTCTGGGGCGAACTTCCACGGCAGGCCCGGCGCGACGTTGGTATCGAAGTGCACCACCATGCTGTCGTCGGTGCGCGCCGCAGACGCGAGGGCCGGGCCCTGGCGCGGCGTGCCGTCGTAGCCGGTCGCCTTGCAGAAGGCGTCGTAGAGCGGCACCGACGCGAAGGCGAGGCCGACCATGCCGACCGCCAGGCCGGCGCACGCGATCGCCGTGCGCTTGGCCCCGCGGATCGGATCGGAATGGGGTTTTGTCATCGTGCCCCTCAGAGCGGACGGCTGAGGATTTGCGGGCCGAGCTTGACGATCGTCAGCACGAAGAACAGCAGGACCCAGGCACCCAGGGCCAACGCGATGGCCACGGAACGCTTCCGGCGGCGCGCCTCCTCGGCGGGCGTGAGCTGGCGATAGGGGACTTCCGGATCCGCCATGGCGATCAGACCGTCACCGGCAGGAACAGGCCGAAGCTCTGTTCGGCGAGCAGCGCGGAGAACAGCGCGAACAGGTACAGGATCGAGAAGCCGAACATGCCCATCGCAGCCCGCTTCTCGGCGTCGCCGGTGCGGTTTCTCAGGACGCGAACGCTGAACGCCAGCATGCCGACGCCGCCGATCACGGCGATCACCGCGTAGAGCAGGCCGCCGAAGCCGAGCGCCACGGGCACGAGGCCGAGCGGGGCCAGGAACACCGAGTACCAGACAATCTGCCGGCGGGTGGAGGCCGGGCCGGCGACGTTGGGCATCATCGGGATGCCGGCGCGGGCGTATTCCTCAGCCTTGATCAGCGCCAGCGCCCAGAAATGCGGCGGCGTCCAGATGAAGATGATCGCGAACAGGACCAGCGACTCGATCCCGACCGAGCCGGAGACGACGGCCTGGCCGATCACCGGCGGCAGGGCGCCCGCGGCGCCCCCGATGACGATGTTCTGCGCGGTCGCCCGCTTCAGCCACATCGAGTAGATCACCGCGTAGAACACGATGGTGAAGGCCAGCAGGCCGGCGGCGAGCCAGTTCGCCGCGAGGCCCAGCACCAGCACCGACGCCACCGACAGGAACAACCCGAAGCCGAGGGCTTCCTCGGACGAGATCCGCCCCGCCGGGATCGGGCGCTGTGCGGTACGGGTCATGACGGCGTCGATGTCGGCATCCCACCACATGTTGAGGCAGCCAGACGCCCCGGCCCCGACCGCGATGGCCAGGAGCGAGATCACGCCGATGGCCGGCGGAACGTGGCCCTGGGAGACGACCATGCCGACCAGCGCGGTGAAGATGACGAGGGCCATCACCCGCGGCTTGAGCAGCGCGAAATAGTCCGGCACGTCGCCGCCGACCGCCGTGAAGGCCGGGGCCGGTGCGTCCGGTCCGATCGTGTTCGTCAGGCTCGTCATCGCGTCTGCCGCTGTTGTGTCGGCGCCCGGCCACGCGCGTCACGGCCGAGTCGTGTTTCGAAATCGATTAGTTCCAAGGGTCAGCGCGAGCGGCACACTCGGCTTGTGCGGATCACCCGTCTTGGTCGCCCTTGCCGGGAAGTCGCCGTCGCGGCTTCCGGGGAAGGGCGAGGGCCGCGGTTGCGGCCCTCGCGGATATTGGTCAGTGCGCGCCCGGCTCGTCGACGATGCGCGGCAGCGTCTCGAACTGGTGGAACGGCGGCGGGGAGGGGAGCGTCCACTCGAGGGTGGTGGCACCTTCGCCCCACGGGTTGTCGGCGGCCCGCTCCTTCGAGCGGAAGGCCAGCACGACGCCGATCACGAAGACGAACATGCTGAGGCCGAAGATGTGGCCGCCGTAGGTGGAGACCTTGTGCCAGCCCGCGAAGGCATCCGGGTAGTCGGCGTAACGCCGCGGCATGCCGGCGAGGCCGAGGAAGTGCATCGGGAAGAACAGGACGTTCGCGCCGATGAAGGCCAGCCAGAAGTGCAGCTTGCCAGCCCATTCAGGGATGATGTGGCCGGTCATCTTCGGGAACCAGTAGTAGACACCGGCGAAGATGATGAACACCGCGCCGAGCGACAGCACGTAGTGGAAGTGGGCGACGACGTAGTAGGTGTCGTGCAGGTACTTATCGACTGCAGAGTTGGCGAGTACGACGCCGGTGACGCCGCCGACGGTGAACAGGAAGATGAAGCCCACGGCCCAGTGCATGGCGGCGGTGAAGCGGATGGAGCCGCCCCACATGGTGGCGATCCAGGAGAAGATCTTCACGCCCGTAGGCACCGCGATCACCATCGTGGCGAACACGAAGTAGGACTGCGTCTGCAGCGACAGGCCGACCGTGTACATGTGGTGGGCCCACACGACGAAGCCGACGACGCCGATCGCGACCATGGCGTAGGCCATCGCGAGGTAGCCGAAGACCGGCTTGCGCGAGAACGTGGCGATGATGTGCGAGACGATGCCGAAGGCCGGCAGGATCATGATGTAGACTTCGGGGTGACCGAAGAACCAGAACAGGTGCTGGTACAGGATCGGGTCGCCGCCGCCGGCCGGATCGAAGAAGGTCGTCCCGAAGTTGCGGTCGGTCAGCAACATCGTGACGGCGCCCGCGAGCACCGGCAGCGACAGCAGCAGCAGGAAGGCGGTGACCAGCTCAGCCCAGGCGAACAGCGGCATCTTGTGCAGCGTCATGCCGGGGGCGCGCATGTTCAGGATGGTGGTGATGAAATTGATCGCCCCCAGGATCGAGCCGGTGCCGGAGAGGTGCAGGGCGAAGATCGCGAAGTCGACGGCCGGGCCGGGATGGCCGGCGGTGGAGAGCGGCGGATAGACGGTCCAACCGGTGCCGGCGCCGGACGCCCCGGGGGCGCCCTCAACGAACAGCGAGCACAGCAGGGAGCAGAAGCCCGCCACCGTCAGCCAGAACGAGATGTTGTTCATGCGCGGGAACGCCATGTCGGGCGCGCCGATCATGAGGGGCACGAACCAGTTGCCGAAGCCGCCGATCAGCGCCGGCATCACCATGAAGAACACCATGATGAGGCCGTGACCGGTGACGAACACGTTGTACGTCGCCGGGTTGGAGAAGAACTGCAGCCCCGGCTGCTCCATCTCCATTCGGATACCGAAGGAGAGGAAGGCGCCGATCATGCCGGCGCAGAAGGCGAAGAGCAGGTAGAGGGTGCCGATGTCCTTGTGGTTCGTCGACAGGAACCAGCGGGCGAAAAACGACGGTTTATGGTCGTGGACCTCGTGGGCCTCGGCATGGGCTGCGGCTGTAGCCATGGATTCGGGTGCCTTGTGGATCTGACGGGTTCTATTCGGTCAACCGGACTTCAGCGGGCTTCGGCGAAGCTCGTTCCGTTGTCGATGCGCGCGTACTTGGTCTTCGCTTCCTTCAGCCAGTCGGCATAGGCCTGCTCGCTGACGACGCGGACGACGATCGGCATGTAGGCGTGACGCTGGCCGCACAGCTCCGAGCACTGGCCGTGGAAGGTGCCTTCCTTGTCGGCCCGGAACCACATCTGGTTCAGGCGGCCCGGCACGGCGTCGATCTTGAAACCGAAGGCCGGCATCGCCCAGGAATGCAGCACGTCCGCCGCCGTGACCTGGATCTTCACGATCTTGCCCAGCGGCACGACCATCTCGTTGTCGGTCTGGAGCAGGCGGGGCTGCTTGTCCTCGTCGATGTTGGCATCGAACGTGAAACCGCCGCCGGTCTCGGTCTGCGGGTACTCGTAGGACCAGTACCAGGCATGACCGATGACCTTGACGATCATGTCGGCCTTCGGATCCGCCAGCTGCGTCCGCAGCAGGCGGAACGACGGGATCGCCACGGCGACCAGGATCAGCACCGGAACGATGGTCCAGGCAATCTCGATCGCGGTGTTGTGGGTGGTGCGCGAGGGGGTCGGGTTGGTCTTCTCGTTGAAGCGGAAGACGCACCAGAGGATCAGTCCCAGCACGAAGACCGAGATCACCAGCGAGAGCCAGTGCAGGCCGATCTCGAAGCTGAGGATGTCGCGCGCGTTCTCGGTGACCGGGATCTGCCGGCTCATCTCCCACGGCACCGGCTGACCGAATCCGGCGGCGAGCGCCCCGGATGTCGAGGCGAGCAGGGCGCCGAGGGCGGCGAGGCTCAAGGGTGATCGGGTGATCGTCCGCACCGTCCGCATCTGCCTCTCGTTGCTCCCCTGCGATTTGATTTCCCGTCGGACTTTCCCGTCTTGAATGAGCGCGGGATGGTGCCGACGTGACGGACTGCCAGTTGTGTTACCCGGCATGTATCCGATCGCGGCTTCAGACCACAAGGACGTTCCAGGTGCAACCGCACAAGCGTCGCAGAGGGTGGTTTCCGACTGATTCGGGCGGTTTCCCGGGCACGCGACACCGGTCTTTCGCCGCCGCCGATTCGCTATCGCCGCTGCGTATCCGGCGCGATCGCGGCACCGGAGCGGTCTTTCGGAGCAATGGATGTTGACGGCACAACGGGATGTCTCAGCGGAGTTTCCGGCCAGCACGGTCCCGGCTCCGATGCAAGTCGTGGCCTATGCCGATGGCGCGCCTCGGGCGGGGACGCGGGTGCTCGCCGTCGAGACGCCGGTCAACCTGGTCTACGGCAGCGTGCCGCATGCCGTCATGATGGCGACGCCGGCCGACCTGGAGGATTTCGCCTACGGCTTCAGCCTGACGGAAGGGATCATCGAATCCGCCGACGAGATTCGTGCCACGCGGGTGGAGGTCGGCCCGGACGGGCTGCGTCTCCACGTCGAGCTGGCCCCCGGTCGCCTGCGGGAGCACCTTGCGCGTAAGCGCGCCATCAGCGGGCGGACTGGCTGTGGTGTCTGCGGCATCGAGGATCTGGCGGAGCTGCCGCGCGCCGACATGCGGGGCGCTCCCGACGTCCAGGTCTCGCTCCCGGCGATCGCCCGGGCGCTGGCCGGGCTCGACGCCGCGCAGGTGCTGGGTGCCGAGACCCGCGCCGTGCACGCGGCAGCATGGGCTCGGCTCGACGGCACCCTGGCGTCCGTCCGGGAGGATGTCGGCCGCCATAACGCCCTGGACAAGCTGATCGGCGCGGCCATGCGGGCCGGCACCGATCCGTCCGACGGTTTCCTGGTGATCACCAGTCGGTGTTCGTTCGAGATGGTCGAGAAGGCCGCGCGTCTCGGCGCCGCCGTGATCGTGGCGATCTCGGCGCCGACGTCGCTGGCGCTGGAACGCGCCCGGGCGCACGGGATCACGCTCTGCGCCATCGCCCGTTCGGACACGCTGACCGTCTTTACCGGCGCGCAGCGGCTGAGCGCGACAGAATAGCCAGCGCTACTGGGCGCCGCCGGGCTCTTTCTCGGAGGCGCCGGGGACGATCGTGGCACCGCCGATGATTCGCACCGGTTTCTTGTCCGGCGGCGGATCCTTCCAATCGGATGCCGGGGGCTTGGCCGCCTCGGCGACCGTGCCCGCTGCGGGCTTCGCGGGTGCCGCCTGGACCGGACTGACCGAAGGCGCCTTCTCGATGGCCGCGGACTTCGTCTCAGGCACAGGATCCGCCCTGGATGCCTCCGCGGGGGCGGCCTTCGGGGCAGGCGCCTCCGGAACGTTGCGAAGCGCCGGCTTCAACTCCGGCTGGCGCCCCGGCGCCGGGGCGCGGGCGACCTTGCGGGGCGCCTCGGGCCGCGCCCGGCCATCCGGGTTCAGGCCATCGGGATTGAGATCGGGACGCAGAGCCTCGGGGCTCGCGCGGCGCGCCGGACGCGCAGCCGGAGCCGGGACGCCATCCGGCATCCCCGGCCTCAGGAGACGCTGCGGTGCAGCATCCTCCTCGGTCCATCCGAAGCCGGCGCCCGGCCGCTCCAACCGGGCATAGCTCTCGGGCGCGCCGATACGCTGGCGTCCGACGATCGCGCCCGCGGCCGGATCAACGAAAAGACGCATCGGGACACCCGTCGGGCTCACGGCGTCGACGACGTAGACGCGCCCGTCGAATCGCGGACGGCTCACGCCGCTGAAGCCGCGATCGGCCAGGCGCCATGCGATCACCCGCGGCGGCAGGATCTCGTCCTCGAAGGCGAATTGCGCGCGGGCGCCCTGAGAGAGGCCCAGCATCATTCCGCCGGACAGAAGGGCTGCGCTGAGAACCCGCCGCGCTGCGCGGCGAGCCGTTCCGTTCTCGATCATCACTCTGATGCGTTCCCGTCCTGGAGACCCGGCAGAGTATCCGGTTCCGGCATGGTCCGGGCCGGTTTGCCCAGACCTCGACCATGCCGGCGAGGTCGTTGCCCCGCATGCCGCTTGTGCTCGGCACTGCTCGTAGACCGCGTGATTCGGGCGAGATTGCGGAAGCGATTGATGAACGGCGGTTTAAGCGCAGTCGCGGATGCCGCGCCCGCATGCACGCGCGATCCCTTGCTGAAACGGTTTCAATCTGCCAATTTCGCGACTTAGGACAGCAGAACTGTCCCATTGGCCGCGCATGCCGGCCGTCGCCGTCCCGCGCGCCAGCGGGGAATTCGGCCGGCGGTCTCGAGCGCGCCAGCACGCCGCTCCTGGAGCGGTCCGGGTTTTCGATGAACGAAGGTCGACGGGCACGTCCTCGCGGGGACCGACCGGATCGCCTGCGGCATCGGGTCGGGACGCCGCACGGCTGCGGCTCGCGGGCATGAAACATGCTCGCGGGTCCACTGGCGGCGGAGGGGATCGAGGGAAGGACGAGACGAAGCATGGCACAGCGCGGACCCGCCGAAGAGTTTGCTGCTTCCGAGTTCCAGGCTTCCGCCCCGCGCGGCGGCGCGGTGCCGCTCACGGTGCGTGATCCCGCTCTGCCCAAAGCCCAGGGCGCCTACGATCCGGCCAACGAGCGTGATGCCTGCGGCGTCGGCTTCATCGCCGACATGCACGATCGCCGGACCCACGCCATCGTTCAGCAAGGCCTGAAGATCCTCGAGAATCTCGACCATCGCGGTGCGGTGGGTGCCGACCCCAAGATGGGCGACGGCTGCGGTATCCTCACGCAGATCCCACACGGCTTCTTCGCGGACGAGTGCTCGCGCCTCGGCTTCGAGCTGCCGCCCGCCGGGCAGTACGCCATCGGCCAGTTCTTCCTGCCCAAGGCCGAGGAGCCCCGGGCGATCATCGAGGGAATCATCGAGGCGGCCCTGGCCGACGAGGGCCTGCCGCTCCTCGGCTGGCGCGATGTGCCGGTCGATCCCGAGGATCTGGGCGTCGCCGTGAAGGCCACCGAGCCGCATCACCGCCAGGTGTTCATCGGCCGGCCGGGCTCCGTCTCGGACCAGGACACGTTCGAGCGGCGGGTCTTCGTCGCCCGCAAGGTGATCTCCAACAAGGTCTACGCCCTCGACGACCCGCGGGTGAAGGAGTTCTACCCGGTCTCCGTCTCGACCCGGACCATCGTCTACAAGGGCATGGTTCTGGTCACCCAGATCGGCGACTACTTCCTCGACCTGAAGGACGAGCGCTTCGTTTCGGCGATCGCCCTGGTCCACCAGCGCTTTGCCACCAATACCTTCCCGACCTGGCGCCTGTCGCACCCCTACCGGATGGTCGCCCATAACGGCGAGATCAACACGCTGCGCGGCAACGTCAACTGGATGGCGGCCCGGCAGGCGAGCGTCGATTCGGACCTGTTCGGCAACGACATCTCGAAGCTCTGGCCGATCTCCTATGAGGGCCAGTCCGATACCGCGTGCTTCGACAACGCCCTCGAGTTCCTCGTGCAGGGCGGCTACCCGCTCGCCCACGCCATGATGATGCTGATCCCGGAGGCCTGGGCCGGCAACCCGTTGATGAGCGAGGAGCGGCGCGCCTTCTACGAGTACCACGCCGCCCTGATGGAGCCGTGGGACGGCCCCGCGGCCGTGGCCTTCACGGATGGCCGCCAGATCGGCGCCACCCTCGACCGCAACGGCCTGCGCCCGGCCCGCTACATCGTCACCGATGACGGGCTGGTCGTGCTCGCCTCGGAGATGGGCACGCTGCCGATCCCCGACGAGAAGATCGTCCAGTCCTGGCGCCTGCAGCCCGGCCGGATGCTGCTGATCGACTTGGCAAAGGGCCGGATCGTCTCCGACGAGGAGATCAAGGGCGAGCTTGCCGCCGCGCATCCCTACGCCGACTGGGTCAAGAACACCCAGATCGTGCTGGAAGACCTCAAGCCCGTCGTGGCGCGGGAGACGCGCTCCGACGTGAGCCTGCTCGATCGCCAGCAGGCCTTCGGCTACACCCAGGAAGACCTCAAGCTGCTGATGCAGCCCATGGCCGTCACCGGCCAGGAGGCGGTCGGCTCGATGGGGACGGACACGCCGCTCTCGGCGCTCTCCGAGAAATCGAAGCTGCTCTATACCTACTTCAAGCAGAATTTCGCGCAGGTCACCAACCCGCCGATCGACCCGATCCGAGAGGAGGCGGTGATGAGCCTCGTCTCGTTCATCGGGCCGCGGCCGAACCTGCTCGACATGGAGGGCGCATCCCGGCGCAAGCGCCTGGAGGTCCGCCAGCCGATCCTCACCAACGGCGACCTGGAGAAGATCCGCTCGATCGGCCATTTCGAGGACCGGTTCGACACCAAGACCCTGGACATGACCTACCCGGCCGAGATGGGCGCGCAGGCCATGGACGGGGCGCTCGACCGCCTCTGCGACCGGGCCGAGGCGGCGGTGCGCGGCGGCTACAACATCATCGTGCTGACCGACCGTGCGGTGGGTCCGGACCGGGTCCCGATCCCGGCCCTGCTGGCGACCGCGTCGGTGCACAACTACCTGATCCGCAAGGGGCTGCGCACCTCGGTCGGCCTCGTGGTCGAATCGGGCGAGCCGCGCGAGGTGCACCACTTCGCGTGCCTGGCCGGCTATGGCGCGGAGGCGATCAATCCCTATCTCGCCTTCGAAACGCTGCTGGCGATGAAAGACGAGTTCCCGCCGGACCTCACCGACGACGAGATCATCTACCGCTACATCAAGGCGATCGATAAGGGCCTGCTCAAGGTGATGTCCAAGATGGGCATCTCGACCTACCAGTCCTATTGCGGCGCGCAGATCTTCGATGCGATCGGCTTGAACTCGACCTTCGTCAGCCGCGACTTCTTCGGCACGGCCACGACCATCGAGGGCGTCGGCATGGCCGAGGTCGCAGAGGAGACCGTCAGCCGTCACCGCGACGCCTTCGGCGACGCCCCGATCTACCGCGACGCCCTCGATGTCGGCGGCGAGTACGCCTACCGGCTGCGCGGCGAGGCTCACACCTGGACGCCCGACACGATCGCGACGCTCCAGCACGCGGTGCGCCTCAACGTGCCCGAGCGCTACCGCGAATACGCCGCGCTGGTGAATCGGCAGGAGAACCAGCTCAAGACCCTGCGCGGTCTGTTCCGCCTCCGGAGCGCAACCGAACTCGGCCGCCAGCCGGTGCCGGTTGATTCGGTCGAGCCGGCCTCCGAGATCGTCAAGCGCTTCGCCACCGGGGCGATGTCGTACGGGTCCATCTCGAAGGAAGCGCATGAGACGCTCGCCATCGCGCTGAATTCCTTCGGCGGTCGTTCGAACTCGGGCGAGGGCGGCGAAGAGGTCGAGCGGTTCAAGCCGCTGCCGGACGGGCGCTCGCGCCGGTCGGCGATCAAGCAGGTCGCCTCGGGCCGGTTCGGCGTCACGACGGAATACCTCGTGAATGCCGACATGATGCAGATCAAGGTCGCGCAGGGTGCCAAGCCCGGCGAGGGCGGCCAGCTGCCCGGCCACAAGGTCGACGCCAAGATCGCCAAGGTCCGCTACGCCACCCCGGGCGTCGGCCTGATCTCGCCGCCGCCGCACCACGACATCTACTCGATCGAGGATCTGGCCCAGCTGATCTTCGACCTGAAGAACGTGAACCCGTCGGCGGACGTGTCGGTGAAGCTCGTATCCGAGGTCGGCGTCGGCACCGTGGCGGCCGGCGTCGCCAAGGCGCGGGCCGACCACATCACCATCTCGGGCTATGACGGCGGCACCGGCGCAGCGCCGCTGACCTCGCTCAAGCACGCGGGCGGACCGTGGGAGACCGGTCTCGCCGAGACCCAGCAGACGCTGGTGCTCAACGGCCTGCGCGGCCGCGTCGCCCTCCAGGCCGACGGTGGCATCCGCACCGGTCGCGACGTGGTCATCGCGGCCCTGCTCGGCGCCGACCAGATGGGCTTCTCGACCGCGCCCCTGATCGCGGCTGGCTGCATCATGATGCGCAAGTGCCACCTCAACACCTGCCCGGTGGGTGTCGCCACGCAGGATCCGGTGCTGCGCAAGCGCTTCAAGGGCACGCCCGAGCACGTGGTGAACTACTTCTTCTTCGTGGCCGAGGAGGTGCGGGAGATCCTGGCCTCCCTCGGCTTCACCAAGTTGGAAGAGCTGGTCGGGCGTTCCGACGTGCTCGACAAGGTCGAGGCCATCGCCCACTGGAAGGCGCGCGGGCTCGATTTCACCAAGCTGTTCCATCGCCCCAAGGTGGCGGAGGGCATCGCCATCCGGCACGTGGAGAAGCAGCACCACCCAATCGACACGGTCCTCGACCGGCGCCTGATCGAGGCTGCCCGGCACGCCGTCGAGACCGGCGAGCCGGTGGTCGTCACCGACGTGATCCGGAACTCGGACCGGGCCGCGGGCGCGATGCTGTCCGGCATGGTCGCCAAGGCGCACGGTCACGAGGGCTTGCCGGACGACACCATCGTGGTGAAGCTGGCGGGCACCGCGGGCCAGAGCTTCGGCGCCTGGGTCGCGGCCGGCGTCACCATCGAGCTGACCGGCCACGGCAACGATTATGTCGGCAAGGGCCTCTCGGGCGGCAAGCTGATCATCCGGCCGAGCGACGCGCTGCGGTCGCCGCCCGACCGGACCATCATGGTCGGCAACACCGTGCTGTACGGGGCGATCGCCGGCGAGTGCTACATCCGCGGCTCCGCGGGCGAGCGCTTCGCGGTCCGCAATTCCGGCGCGATCACGGTGGTCGAAGGCATGGGCGACCATGGCTGCGAGTACATGACCGGCGGAGTCGTGGTCTCGATCGGCGAGACCGGGCGCAACTTCGCGGCCGGCATGTCGGGCGGCATCGCCTACGTGCTGGACGAGGACGGCTCGTTCTCGGCCCGCTGCAACCTGTCGATGGTCGATCTCGAGCCCGTCGAGGAGGAAGATGACCTGATGCGCCGCTTCCACCAGGACGGCGATCTCGAGACCAAGGGGCGCGTCGACATCCTGGCCGACATGTCCGGCCACGACGAGGAGCGCCTCAGCCAGCTCATCACCAACCATCTCAAATATACGGGCAGCCCGCGGGCCAAGCAGATTCTCGACGATTGGGCGAGCTTCCGCACCAAGTTCGTCAAGGTGATGCCGGTGGAATACCGCCGCGCGCTGCGCGAGATGGAGATGGCGCGGATGCCGGTGGCAGCGGAGTAGGGATTGGGGGCGACGATGGGCGAACCGGTAGTACGGGTCCGCTTGGTCCGGACTCAGGACGGTCAGCGGCTCGAAATCCCGCCCGGCTTCATGCTGGGCGGTGATGAGGTGCTACTCCGTCAGGATGGCGCCAAACTCGTCCTTGAGCCGGTGGCCCGCCCATCCCTTCTCGGTCTCCTCGACAGCCTTGAAGATCTCGACGAGGATTGGCCGGCAATCACGGACGCGCCACCCGAAGACGTACGGTTGTGAATGCGCTACCTGCTCGACACCAATATCCATTCGGCGCTGATCCGGGCGCCGCGGGGAGCGGTAGCGGAGCAGGTGCGGCGGATCGGAGAAGCCGGGATCTACACGAGCGTCGTGGTGGCGGCGGAACTTCGGTACGGTGCCACGCGAAAGGGTTCGGAGCGGCTGACACGACAGGTCGAGGCGGTGCTCCAAGCGTTCTCGATCGAGTCTTGGCGGCTGCCGTACGACGCGATCTATGCGGATCTCCGTCTCGGGCTTGAGCGGGCCGGGACACCGATCGGGGCCAACGACCTGCTCATCGCAACTCAGGCGCTCGCCGATGGGAGCGTGCTGGTCACGGACAACACGCGGGAATTCGCGCGGATCGGCGGTTTGACAATCGAGAACTGGCTTCGGCCATGACCGATCGCCATCCCGCTCGAGCGCAAGATGACCCGGCAAAAGACATAGCGTCGCGATTGGACTGATCGATGGGCAAGATCACGGGTTTCCTCGAGTTCGACCGGCAGGAGCAGAAGTACCAGCTCGCGGCCGATCGCGTGCGGCACTTCCGCGAGTTCACGCTGCCGCTCGACGAGCACGACCTGACCAAACAGGCCGCGCGCTGCATGGATTGCGGCATCCCGTTCTGCCACGGCCCGACCGGCTGCCCGGTCCACAACCAGATTCCGGATTGGAACGACCTCGTGTTCCAGTCGGATTGGGAGGAGGCGTCGCGCAACCTCCACTCCACCAACAACTTCCCGGAGTTCACCGGCCGCGTCTGCCCGGCGCCCTGCGAGGAGGCGTGCACGCTCAACCTCGAGAATCAGCCGGTGGCGATCAAGACGATCGAGCAGGCGATCGCCGACCGCGCGTGGAACATGGGCTGGATCAAGCCCGAGCCGGCATCGATGCGCACGGGCAAGCGCGTGGCCGTCGTCGGCTCCGGCCCGGCCGGCCTCGCGGCGGCCCAGCAGCTCGCCCGGGTCGGGCATGACGTGCACGTGTTCGAGCGCGAGCCGAAGGCCGGCGGCCTGCTCCGCTACGGCATTCCCGACTTCAAGATGGAGAAGCGCCACATCGATCGCCGAGTCCGGCAGATGGAGGGTGAGGGCGTCGTCTTCCACTACAACCAGAACGTCGGCGTGACCAAGCCGGTCGACGAACTGAAGGCCGAGTTCGATGCGGTGATGTTCTGCGGCGGCGCGGAGGATCCCCGCAACCCGCAGCTGCCCGGGCAGGAACTCGAAGGCGTCCACTACGCCATGCCCTACCTGATCCAGTCGAACCGGCGCGTGGCCGCGGAGCCGATGCGCGGCAACGGCGAAGCCCCGATCCTGGCCTCGGGCAAGAACGTCGTGGTGATCGGCGGTGGCGACACCGCCTCCGACTGCGTGGGCACCGCGTTCCGTCAGGGCGCGCTGTCGGTGACGCAGCTCGACATCCGGCCCCGCCCCCCCGAGCGCGAGGACAAGCTGACGGTATGGCCGTACTGGCCGACCAAGATGCGGACGTCGTCCAGCCAGGCGGAGGGCGCCGAGCGCGAGTTCCAGGCGGCGACGCTGCGGCTCGACGGCAACAAGAAAGGCCGGCTGACCGGCGTGGTCTGCGCCCGGGTCGACGCCAAGCGGCAGCCGATCCCCGGGACCGAGTTCATCCTACCGGCCGACCTCGTCTTCATGGCGATCGGTTTTGCCGGCTCGGTGCAGAAGGGCCTGCTCGACCAGTCCGGCATCAGCGTCAGCAAGCGCGGGAACGTCGAGGCGAACGAAGAGGATTACCGGACCTCGGATCCGAAGATCTGGAGCGCCGGCGACATGCGCCGGGGCCAGTCCCTGGTGGTCTGGGCGATCCGAGAGGGCCGTCAGGCGGCGCGTGCCATCGACGAGGCCCTGATGGGTGCGAGCGTCCTGCCGCGTTAAGGAAGGATCGGTCCCGGCGCGCGGTACGAACCCCGCGCCGGGCTCATTGCTCAGCCGGGGGGCCAGCGGAAGTCGTCGGCGCGGCCGGGCTGGGGCATCGGCGCGTTGCCGCGGACTAATGTCCGCTCCACGGTGCCGAGGTTGTCGGAATCGCGCGGACGGCCGGTCAGCAGCGTCCCGCCGGGAGAGACCTCGGTACGCCCGAGGGGCACGACCGGCCCGGCTGCGGGCTTGACCGGCAGAGCCGGGACGCCCGGAGGTTCCGGCAGGCTCGGCAGCATCGCTGTGATCTGCCGATCGATCGCCGCGGTGTCGGTGGGCTGCCCGGATCCGTCGAGGCTCGGACCGGGCGTCACGCTCGGCGCCCCCGGTGCGACGGTCGCGGTGGGCGGCGGATCGGTCAGCGCCGGCGCGGCCGTACCCATCAGGCGCTTCAACTCGACATCGGCGAAATGCGCCAGCTTGCGGTCGCCCGCCTTGGTGAAGTGCACGCCGTCGGCGGTCCGCAGCTTGGCGATCTGCCCCTCCGGATCGGGGCCAGAGGACGCGTAGCGGTCTCGGTCGTCGACGAAGCCGGGCCAGATGTCGACATAGGTCGCACCGGCCTTCGTCACGGTGTCCCGGACGATGTCGTTGAGGCTCGCGAGATCCCGGCTCAGGCTCTCGCTCTGCACCGGCGGAAGCCCGACCCAGACCAGCGGCACCTTGTGGTCGGCGAAGACCTTCACGAGGGCCTCGACCCGGGCGCGGTACAGGGCCTTCCAGCGATCGGTCAGCGGATCGACGGTCTCGTCACCCTCGCGGATCGGCTGGCGATCGTTGGCGCCCAGCATGACCAGCGCGTAGCGGACCTTGGAATTGGTGCGCAGGTAGTCTTCCGCGCTCTTGGGCCAATCGACCACGTCCTTGCGCACAAGCCCGCTGTCGCCCTTCGCCCGATCGACGACTGCGATGTCCGCATTGTCCTCGAAGACGTCGTCCAGGCCGTGGGCGAGGTGGTCGGCCAGCGAATCGCCGAACACGGCGATCTGGACGTTCGGTGCGGTCTTCGCGATGGTGGGTTTCGGCGGCACCGGCGCCCGGGCGGGCCGTTCCCGGCGCTTGACGGCCGGCGAGGGTCGCTGCGCGTCCGCGTTTCCGATCGTGCTGCGCGGGCGCGGCGCCCGATAGGTGCGCTCCGGCGGCGGAGCGACCGGCTGGGGCCGGTCCTCCCACGGCCAGTAGAACTGCCGCGGTGCTTCCTGGGGCGGAGCGTAGCGGGGCTGGCGGGCGGTGGAGCCGTCGTCGCGATAGTAGGCATCGCGCG
The DNA here is from genome assembly GCF_022179445.1 of Methylobacterium mesophilicum. GTDB lineage: Bacteria > Pseudomonadota > Alphaproteobacteria > Rhizobiales > Beijerinckiaceae > Methylobacterium > Methylobacterium mesophilicum. The sequence goes on from NZ_BPQU01000001.1 coordinate 297,188, forward strand.
GGCGCCGCCGCGGCGGGGCTTCGTAATAGGCGCCGCCCTCGGGCCGCTGATAGCTGTCGCCCCATTGCGCCTGGGCGGACGTGCCGCCAACCAGGGACAGGCCCGCTTGGCTCAGCAGGACGGCGAGTCCGAGGATGGCCGGACGCGCCGTACGACGCCAGACTGCGACTCCCATGCAGATCCCGCACCTTGAAGGCGACCGAAACACCGGTCGGTAGGCGGCACTATACGGGAGACCGGCTTGCGCGTCTAAACCCGCCCATGGGCACGGATCATCGCGCCGGATCGTGCCGGGCCCGGACATGGGCGAGCAACGCCGGCGAGGCATACCCGTCCGCCGGCAGGCCGGCCGCGATCTGGTAGCGCCGCACGGCGTCGCGCAGCTTCGGCCCGGCGCGTCCATCGGTCGGGCCCTCGTAGAAGCCGGCGGTCGCCAGACCGGTCTGCAGCGCGCGCAGTCCCGCACCGTCGAGGCGCGGTCCCGTAGGCCAGGGCGCCGCGAGCGCCGGGCCGCCGTCCAGGCGGTCGGCTAGGTGTCCGACGGCCAGCGCATAGGAATCCGAGGTGTTGTACTGGCGGATCACCTCGAAGTTGCCGGTGATCAGGAATGCCGGCGCCCCAAGGCCCCCGGGCAGGAACAGCGCGGCGTCCCCGCGCCCGGGCAACGGCTTTCCGTCCGTGCGCCGGACACCCCGCGCAGCGAAACCGGAGAGCGGCCCGGCATAGGCGGTCAGGTCGAAATCTTCGGGCAGACGCACCTCGTAGCCCCAGGACACCGTCGGATCCCAGCCCAGATCCTTGAGATAGGCCGCGATCGATCCGAGCGAATCCGCGTCGCTGGTCCAAATGTCCCTGCGGCCGTCGCCGTCGAAATCGACAGCGTGGGCCAAGTAGGTGGATGGCAGGAACTGCACCTGCCCCATGGCCCCCGCCCAGCTTCCGCTCATGCGCTCGGGCGCGATATCGCCGCGCTGGAGGATCGCCAGGGCGGCGAGCAACTCGTCGCGGAACAGCGTGCCGCGATGTCGGGCCTCCGCGAGGGTCGCCAGCGCCCGGATCGTGGACAGGCTGCCGGCGCTGGCGCCGAAATCGGATTCGACCCCCCAGAACGCCAGCACGATCGGCGCCGGGACGCCGTAGCGTGCCTCGATCGCCTTCAGCGTGGACGCCAGGGTGCCCGCCCGTTCGCGTCCGCGGGCGATGCGACCCGCCGAGACCGCGCCGACCAGGTAATCCCAAACCGGCCTCACGAACTCGCCCTGCTGGCGCGTCCGCGCCAGGACGCCGGGATCGGGTGACGTGATGCCCCGGAACGCGGCCGCGAAGGTCTCGGCGGAGACGCCGCGGGCTTCGGCCTCCGGACGCAGGGTCGCGACGAACGCCTGGAAGGCGGCGTTCGGACCCGGCGGCTTCGCGGCCCGGGCTACCGCGGGGACGAGGCAGAGGGCGGCGGCGAGCAGCGTGCGGCGCGACGGCATCGCCTCAAACCCGATTACGCGGACCGGGTTTGCCCATCCAGGCCGGCGCCCGGTCGAACCCGCTGGTGCGGCCGTCGAGCACTACGACCTGGCGGCTACGGATAGACCCGGCCCCGCCCATCATCAGAACCGCCATGTTTTCGCCCGCTCCGAAGCCGCTCCGAGGGAAGCTGCCGGGAGCCTTGCCCGAACCGGGCACGGACAGGCAAGGCGCGGACCCCGCTTCATCGCGCGTTCAAACGCCTGGTGAGATATCTTCTGGTAACGGCCACTTTAGGTGGTCGCAGACGGGATATTTACGGTGCTTTGCCTCATACTATCGACGTAGAGGCCTTGCGAAGCATCGTGCTAGGCTATCTCACTGCCTGATCCATTGCCCGTGTCGTCCCATTCTGTTTCCGAGGTTGCCGCTTGATGAAACCGATCCGCAAGGCTGTCCTGCCCGTCGCGGGGCTGGGCACGCGATTCCTGCCCGCCACGAAGGCGGTCCCGAAGGAAATGCTCACGGTCGTGGACCGGCCGGTCGTCCAGCATGTCGTCGATGAGGCGCGCGAAGCCGGCATCGAGCACTTCATCTTCGTCACGGGTCGCGGCAAAGCTGTGATCGAGGATCATTTCGATATTGCGTTCGAACTCGAGCACACCCTTCAGGAGCGCGGGAAGACCGCTGCCTACGAAGAGCTGAAGCGCGATCTGCCCAAGGCGGGTCAGACGAGCTTCACCCGCCAGCAGGCCCCCCTCGGCCTGGGTCACGCGGTCTGGTGCGCCCGGGAGATCGTCGGCGACGAGCCCTTCGCGGTGCTGCTGCCGGATATGCTGAGCCGCGGCTGCATGCAGCAGATGCTCGCGACCTACGAGCGCCACGGCGGCAACGTCATCGCGGTCGAGGAGGTGGCTCCGGAAGAGACGCACCAATACGGCATCGTCAGCGTCGGCGAGACCTACGGTCAGTCCTTCGAGATCACCGGCATGGTCGAGAAGCCGAAGCAGGGCACCGCGCCGTCGAACTTTATCATCTCCGGCCGCTACATCCTCCAGCCCGAGATCTTCGGGATCCTGGAGCACGGCAAGAAGGGCGCCGGCGGCGAGATCCAGCTCACCGACGCCATGATCGACCTGATGGGCACGCAGGACTTCTTCGGCATGCACTACGAGGGCCGGACCTACGACACCGGCTCGAAGATCGGCTTCCTGACCGCGAACCTGGCCTACGCGCTGGAGCGCCCGGATCTCGCCGGCCCGCTGCGCGCCGAGATCGAGAAACTCCTGAAGCAGAGCTGAGGCCTTTGCGCGTTGCGCGCTTGAGCCATGCATTCGGCGCGCGGGCGGCGACGATTTCGCCCTTGCGTCTTGTGCGCCGCACTGTCATTTGTGCATTGCGAGATCGCGATGGCGTCGCGGTCCCGTAGCCCTTCTTGGGCGTTTCCTCCCTAGACTTCGGGCCGCTCCTTCGGGAGTGGCCTTTTTTCTTTTCCGGACCGGTTTGGTGCCACGCCGTCGATCGATCGACGCGTGAGGGCGCCCGTTTCGCGTCGAAGGCCAGGGCGGGCGTCATCAACGCCCCGGGCAAAAATCATTTGGGAATGAACGCGGCGCCGGACACGGAATGGCCGCAGCCTATTCGGCGGCGATCCGGCTGGGCTTGAGGTCACCGAGATCGGCCGCCACGCCGGCCACGACCGACCGCAACGCCTTCACGAGGCTCGGGAAATCCGGCGTCGTCGCAAGGCTCGCCTCGTCCATGTACAGGGCCCGGTTGACCTCGATTTGCAGGGCGTGACGCCCGAGGTTGGGCTCGCCGTAATGCTCGGTGATGAAGCCGCCGGCGTAGGGTTTGTTGCGGACCACCCGAAAACCCTGGGCCCGGAACGCGGCCTCGAACGCCTCGATCAGGCCCGGCGCGCACGCGGTCCCGTAGCGGTCGCCCAGAACCATGTCGGCCTTGATCTCGGTGTCGCGTCCGAGGCTCGAGGACGGCATCGAATGGCAATCGATCAAGATGCAGTGGCCGTGGGTCCGCGCCGTGCGCTGGATCAGGCCGCGCAGGACCCGGTGGTAGGGCTTGTACAGGGCCTCGATGCGGGCGATCGCGTCGCCGACCGGCAGGCGCCGGGCGTAGATCTCCTGGCCGTCCGCCACCACCCGCGGAACGGTGCCCAGCCCGCCCGCGACCCGCATCGACCGGGTGTTGGTGAAGGGCGGAAGCCGGCCGTCGAACATGCGCGGGTCGAGTTCATACGGCTCGCGGTTCACGTCGAGGAAGGCCCGGGGGAAGTTCGCCCGGAGCAGCGGTGCGCCGAGTTCGACAACCGAGGCGAACAGGCGGTCGACATGGGCATCCTCGGACCGGCGCAGGGTGAGGGCGTCCAGGCGCGAGGCAGCCACGAAATCGGGGGGGTAGACGGCGCCGGAATGGCCAGTATTGAAGACGAAGGGCAGGATGTGCGTCGCCGGCTCCTCGACCGCGAAGGCCGGGGCGAAACCGAGGGCGTCGGGCTGTACCGTTTCGGGCGCGGTCATGGATTGCGTGCACACCCCGGCGGTTGGAAAAGCGCGGCGGATACGCAGTGTGGTATGCGAACGATCGCCTGTCCACTCTGGTGCCGACGGCCCACAGGGCCGTTTTCGAGACACGCGGCGCCGGCTGCGGGCTCCGATCCTAACACCTTGTTTACCATCGCGTCCCTTTATGGGATCAACATTTCGACTCGAGGGCTCGGAAACGGCCGATGAAAATCCTGCTGGCGGAAGACGACAACGACATGCGCCGGTTCCTGGCCAAGGCGCTGCAGAACGCGGGCTACGATGTCCTGTCCTTCGACAACGGCCTCTCGGCCTACAACCGGCTGCGCGAGGAGCCGTTTGAGCTGCTGCTGACCGATATCGTGATGCCCGAGATGGACGGGATCGAGCTCGCGCGGCGCGCCACCGAGCTCGACCCGGACATCAAGGTGATGTTCATCACCGGCTTCGCTGCGGTGGCGCTCAACCCGGACTCGAAGGCTCCGAAGGACGCGAAGGTCCTGTCGAAGCCGTTCCACCTGCGTGATCTCGTCAACGAGGTCGAGAAGCTGATGGCCGCCTGACCGACCTCAGATGCGCCGGGGGCCGCGCGGGATGCGGCTCGGCCCGGCTGTGACCACGCGGGCATAGGTAATTCGACGGGCATACTCCTATATGACGGGAGTTCCCGCGCGAGACGACGCCCGCCATGCAGCCGGTCACGATCTACACCACGGCCTGGTGCCCTTACTGTTCGGCGGCCAAGAGCCTGCTGAAGGAGAAGGGCGTCGCCTTCCAGGAGATCGACGTGGAGCGCGCCCAGGGCGGGCGGGCCGCGATGGTCGAGCGTGCTGGCGGCCGCACCAGCGTCCCGCAGATCTTCGTCGGATCGACCCATGTCGGCGGCTGTGACGATCTCTACGCCCTGGACCGCGCCGGCAAGCTCGATCCGCTGCTGACGGACAAGGCCGATGCCTGAGAGGCGCTTCACCGCCGCCTGCTTGCAGATGCGCTCGGGCCGCGACCCGGGCGCCAACCGCGACGCGGCCGTCGCCGGAGTGCGCGAGGCTGCGAAAAGCGGCGCGCACTACGTCCAGACCCCCGAGATGACTTCGCTGGTCGAGCGCAGCCGCGAGCGGCTGTTCGCGCACGTCACCGCGGCGGAGCAGGATCCGACCCTGGCCGGCCTGCGGCAGACCGCCCGGGATACCGGGGTTATGGTGCATGTCGGGTCGCTCGCGGTGCGGTCGGGCGACAAGATCGCCAACCGGGCCTTCCTGATCGGCGCGGACGGCGAGATCCTGGGTTCCTACGACAAGCTGCACCTGTTCGACGTCGACCTGCCGAGCGGCGAGCGCTGGCGTGAATCGGCAACCTATACCGGGGGCGCCTGCGCGGTCGTGGCGGCGACGCCCCTGGCGACGCTCGGCCTGACGATCTGCTACGATATCCGCTTCCCGGCCCTGTACCGCGCGCTGGCCGAGGCCGGGGCCGAAGTGCTCACCGCACCGGCCTGCTTCACCCGGCAGACCGGCGAGGCACACTGGCACATCCTCCAGCGGGCGCGGGCGATCGAGACCGGCGCCTTCATGATCTCGGCGGCCCAGGGCGGGATCCACGAGGACGGTCGCGAGACCTTCGGCCATTCGATGATCGTCGATCCCTGGGGCCGGGTGCTCGCCGATGCCGGCGGGGCCGAGCCCGGCGTGATCCTGGCCGAGATCGACCTCGCCCAGGTCGCCGACGCCCGGGCGCGGATTCCCGCACTGCAACACTCGCGCGCGTTCACCGTCGAGCGCATCGGGCCTCAGGTTCAGGCCGCACAGTAAGCAAACACATGATCCGGTACAGTCTCGTCTGCGAAGCCGCCCACGGCTTCGACAGCTGGTTCCCGTCCTCCGAATCCTACGATGCGCAGGCGGAGCGCGGGCTGGTGACCTGCCCGATCTGCGAGAGCGCGAACGTCACGAAGGCGCTGATGGCGCCCAACGTGGTCCGCAGCGATCGCGGGCAGCATCCGGTGCCGGTGGCGACCCAGGCCGAGGCTCCGTTGGCGATGATCGCGGAGCCCGAGCGGCAGGTGCGGGCCATGCTGCGGGCGCTGCGCGAGCAGGTCGTGGCCAATTCCGAGCATGTCGGCGCGCGCTTCCCCGAGGAGGCGCGCAAGATCCATTACGGCGAGGCGGAGGGTCGTTCGATCTACGGCGAGGCCAGCCCGGCCGAAGCGCGAGCCCTGATCGACGAGGGGATCGACGTCGCGCCGATCCCGATCATGCCCGACGACCGCAACTGATCGGGCTGCGTTCAGGAACGCAAGGCGGCGGTGCCGGCCAAAGAGGCCAGCACGAAAGCGATCACGGCGTTCCAACCGGCGAGCGAAATTCCCAGGACCCGCATCGCCGCCACCGAGCAGTCGACCACCTTCGTGGTCTGAAGCTGGTTCAGGAAATCGCCGACCTGTCCCGGGTTCGCACCCGTGCCGCCGCCGCAATCGCTCGGTCCCGGCCAGAATCCCCATTCCGCGCCCGCGTGGTAGACGCCGACCCCGGCACCATACAGGAGCCCCAGGGCCGCGAGCCCGAGCGCCAAGCGGGCCAAGCGCTCGGGCGCGAACAGCGCGGCGAGCCCGAGTGGCAGGGCGGCGTAGAAGGGCAAGCGCTCGGTCAGGCAGAGCTTACACGGCGCGTAGCCGTAGCCGTATTGCAGCACCAACACGGCCCCCAGGACCAAAGCGGAGCCGAGAGCCAGCCCAAGACCCGCCTTCTTGAGGCGCAGCGCCGACGCGAGGTTCATGGCTACAGGATCACCTTGAACAGCAGGAAGCCGAGGACGATCACGGCGACCGAGATCGCCACGACCACGTTGAGATGCCGATCGAGGACGCCGCGGATCTGGACGCCGTAGCGGCCCAGCAGCCCGGCCAGGATGAAGAACCGGGCTCCGCGGGTGACGATCGACAGCACCGTGAACCAGAACAGGCTGTAATGGGCGAAGCCCGACGTGATCGTGACGAGCTTGTACGGGATCGGCGTGAGCCCCTTCAACAGGATCACCCAATGGCCGTAGCGGGCGTAGGAATCCTGGAAGGTCGCGGCCGAATTCTGCAGCCCGTACAGGCGGATCAGCCACTCGCCGAGGGAATCGAATAGCAGCGCCCCGATCGCGTAGCCGACCAGTCCGCCGAGGACCGAGGCCACCGTGGCGATCGTCGCGTAGAGCCAGACCCGGTCCGGGCGGCTGACCGCCATCGGCACCAGCATCGCGTCCGGCGGGACCGGGAAGAACGAACTCTCGGCGAAGGCGACGGCCCCGAGCACGTAGGGCGCGGAGGGCCTGCCGCTGAGCGCGAGGATCCACGCGTAGAGCCGGCGGAGCATTCAGGGTCCGGGTCGTGAGGAAGCGGCCGTCCTTTGAGCACAGGCGCCGCGCCTTGGCCAGATCGACGGCGCCGGCAAAAAACCTGTCCGGCACCCTTGGCGTGAAGGCCACACCTATGCGAAGAGCCCGACGCGCGCGGGTATGGCGGAATTGGTAGACGCGGGCGACTCAAAATCGCCAGCCGCAAGGCGTGGGGGTTCGATTCCCTCTACCCGCACCATCGTCTCGGCGACCGAGCGATCGAATGGCGCGCATCGGACCGGGCCTATCGCGGCATCGCCCATGACAGCATCCGGCCTCGGCCGCATGGTTGCCACCCGCACGAGCGCTTGCGTCGCGGACCGTTCGCTCTGACCTCCGACGGATCGTCCCCTATCTCTGCCGTCAACGCGGGAGCGAGGGCCGCGTCGCGCCGGGGGCGATATCGTGAGTCACAACAGACGCGTCGCGATCCTGGGCGCCGGAATGGCTGGCGCCACGGCGGCGCGCCATCTCGCCGAGGCCGGCCTGCCCGTGCAGGTGTTCGACAAGGGACGCGGCGTCGGCGGCCGCATGGCGACCCGCCGTTCGGGCACGATGCAGTTCGATCATGGCGCGCAATTCCTGCGCGCGCACGGCGATGCCTTCGCGGCGCGGATTGCCGGCTGGGACATGCGCGGGATCACCGCTCCCTGGGGCGGGTCGATGCGCCACGTCGGCGTGCCGGGCATCACCGCACCGGTCCAGGACCTTCTGGCCGATCTCCCGGTCTTCAGCGGCACGACGATCACGCGGATCGACCGCAACGACACATCCTGGCGCCTGACGGATGCCGCGGGCAGGCATCACGGTCCGTTCTCGGCGCTGGCGATCACCTTCCCGGCCCCCCAGACTGTGACATTGTTGGCGGCCTCCGGCTTTGCGATGCCCGATATACAGCATGCCTCCTACGCGCCGTGCTGGTCGCTGATGCTCGCGGTCGATGAGGCGCCCTCAGCAGCCCTGATCGAGCCGCAGGACGGTCCGCTCGGGCTCATCGCGACGGACTCGTCGAAGCCCGGGCGGCCCACCGGCATCCGCCTGACCGTACACGCGAAGCCAGATTGGTCGCGCGCGCATCTGGAACTGTCGCGAGAGGTCGTCGTGTCCGAGTTGACGCGGGCTGCGGCGGCGTGTCTGGCCGTGCCATTAAGGCCGAGCTACGCGGAGGCGCATCGCTGGCGCTTCGCCCAAGTCGAGACCGCCTTGGGTCGCCCGTGCCAGTACGACCCTGCTCTCCGACTGGGAGCGGCCGGCGACTGGTGTCTCGGGCCTCGGATCGAAGCGGCCCATGACAGCGGCCTGGCGCTGGCCCAGGCGATCCTCGGCGATCTTGGCCCGGCCGCGTGATCCCGCCCATCGCCTTCCACCCGGCCTACGAATCGAGCCTGCCGGCGGGCCATCGCTTCCCGATGCGCAAGTATGGCCTGCTGGCCGAGACGCTGGTGGCCAAGGGACTGGCGCCGCTCGGCTTCGTCACGCCGGACCTCGCCGGGGCAGAGATCCTGGTCCACGCGCACGACCCCGCCTACGTGGCGGCCGTCCTCGCCGTCGCGGTCCCGCCGGAGATCGAGCGGGCCATCGGCCTGCCCGTGGATGCCGCCCTCGTCCGCCGCTCCCGCGCCTCCGTGGGCGGCACCCTCCTGGCCGCCCGCCTCGCCCTGGCCGAGGGGCTGGCCGGGAGCGCGGCCGGCGGCAGCCATCACGCGCGGCGGCTTCAGGGTGCGGGCTTCTGCGTGCTGAACGACGTGGCGGTCGCCGCCCGCACGCTGCAGGCGGAGGGCGCAGTGCGGCGTGTCCTGGTGGTCGATCTGGATGTCCACCAAGGCGACGGTACCGCGGATTGTCTGGCGCTCTGCCCGGAGCTGTTCACGCTCTCGATCCACTGCGAGAACAACTATCCCACTCAGAAGATCGCCGGCGACCTCGATATCGGCCTACCGGACCGTCTCGATGACGGCGGATACCTCGACGTGCTGCGCGCCCGGCTGCCGCCGCTTCTCGACGCGCTGGCGCCCGATCTGGTCTTCTACAATGCCGGGGTCGACCCGCACCGCGACGACCGTCTCGGGCGGCTTTGCCTGACGGATGCGGGCCTGCTGGCCCGAGACCGGTTCGTCATCGCGCAGGCCCGCGCCCGCGCCATCCCGGTCGTGGCGGTGATCGGCGGCGGCTACACCTACGATGTCGAGGCGCTGGCGCTGCGGCATGCGCTGGTCTTCGAGGCAATGGCCGCGGAGGCTGCGGCGGACCCCGCCTCCAGGTGAGGCCCGGATGCATCAGGTCTCGACGCATGAGTGCGGAACGGTGGACCGGAAAGGTTTTGGGAAGGGTCGCCGTCGAAGATCCGGAAGTCACGGATCGATGAGACGGCGCCGGGCGAGCGTGTTGAACAGCTTCGCCCCAGGCAGACATGCTGAAGATCCAGTGACGCCATTGGGACTCAGCCATGCTTACGCGAATCTGGGAGGTCTTGAAGGCGACGATAGCGGCGGTGGCCTTGATCACCGCGGCTCTCGTCTCAGCGGACAAGCTCGATCGGCAAAAGGCGCCGGCCAACGCCGCCGCGTCTCAGATCGAGCCCGTGGCGACCGGGGCGATCACGCCGGTGACTAGACCCTGATCGCGTCGGACGCCTTGCAGGGTGTCCGGGCGAGGTGCCGCTCGGCACCGCGTAATCCCGGCGCTGCGACAGAATAGGGCGGTCGCGCGGTGGATATTTCGGTGTGTCGCGGCGTTCACGCCGCACTTCGAGGCTCGGCTGTAACAGCCGATCCATCATCCGTCTGAGGATCTGTTTCGATGAAGTCCGCCACGTTCGCTCTGCTCGCCCTGATCGCCGGCGCAGCGCCCGCGCTGGCGCAATCCCGCGCCGACCGCGCGGCGTGCACCCCGGACGTCATGCAGCTCTGCGCCTCCCAGATCCCCAACGTGGCAGCGATCACGGCCTGCCTGCGCCAGCAGCGGCCAAATCTCAGCGCCGGCTGCCGCATGGTGATGGATCAGTCGGATCGTCCGGTGCGGACCGTCTCGAACGGGCGGTAAGATCCGCCGTCACCAGCCGTTGATGCGCGGCCAGACCGCCCCGGTCAGCCGGCCGTCGGCGACGACATGGTAACGGTCGTGCTGGGCGCCGGTGGCGCAGGCATGATTGGGCAAGATTCGAAGCCGGGCCCCGATCGGCAGGTCGGGGAGAGGCGCCGACGAGCCCGGCCGCAGGGCCACGATCCCGTGTTCCTGGTTCGCGTCCCGCACGATCAGGTCCGGATAGGGCTGCCCCGCCATGTCGCAGGCGATTCCGTAGCCCTGATCGACGGCTTGGCGTGCCGTACCGCGGTCGCGGGACAGCGCCATCCAGCCGGCATCCGTGATGATCCAGCCCTTCTCCCGCTGGTGGCCGATCACGGTGGTCAAAACGGTCAGGGCGATCTCGTCGATCCGGCAGGAGCCGACGCCCGCCTGGAACAGGTCCCCGATCATGAACACACCGGCCCGGACCTCGGTGATGCCGTCGAGGTTGTCGGCGTAGCGTGCGGTCGGCGTCGAGCCGACGCTGACCACAGGGCAGGGCAGGCCGGCGCCGCGCAGGATCGCCGCCGCCGCCACCGCGGCGGCGCGTTCGGCTTCGGCTGCTGCCTTCAGCGCGGCGGGCTCGGTCAGGCCGTAGCTGTCGCCCGCGTGCAGCAGCACGCCGCGCAGGGAGGCACCGTCGGAGAGCACCCGGCCGATGGCGACCAGCGTATCCGCATCGCGCGGATCGACACCGGAGCGATGGCCGTCGGCATCGACCTCGATCAGCACCGGCATCGGGTCGCCGGTGCGGCGGCTCCACGCCACCACGGCGTTTGCCTGCTCGATGGAATCCAGCACAATGGCGAGATCTGCCCCCCAGCGCCGCCGGATCGCCCCGACGCGGTCGAGCTTCTGCGGCGCGATCCCGACGGCGTAGATCAGGTCGCGCACGCCGCCCTCGGCGAAGTGCTCGGCCTCCCGGAGGGTCGAGACTGTCGCGGGTCCGGACGGGCTCGCCATGGCGATGCGGGCGACGTCGAGCGATTTCGCGGTCTTCAGGTGCGGCCGCAGCGTTACGCCCAGCCGGTCGAGCCCCGCCCGCATGGTCGCGACGTTGGCGGTCAGCCTGTCCGCGTCGAGGAGCAGGCAGGGCGTCTCGAGCCCATCGAAGCCGTCCGGCCGTGTGAACTGCCCATCCGCCATCCGCCCGCTCCCGCCATCCATGCGGGCGCGGTTCTAGACGGGGGCGCCGTCACTGTCGCGTTCCAGCCACAAGAATTGTGAGTGTTCTCTGGTTCACCCTGGTACCCTGAGGGCCCGCAATCATGCAGATCCCCCGATTGTCGCGATGAAGGCTGAAGCGTCCCGGGCGACATCGGCTGCCGGCTTGCCGGGGCGATAGAGGTTCGAGCCGAGACCGAAGCCCACCGCGCCGGCCTGCCGCCAGACCGGCACGCTGTCGGGCGTGACGCCGCCGACGGCGAGGACGCGGGCGCTCGCCGGGAACACCGCCCGGTGCGCCTTGAGCGCGGCCGGGGTCGCGATGTCCGCGGGGAAGAGCTTCAGGGCGGTTGCGCCGGCCTGGAGGGCGGCGAATGCCTCGCTCGGCGTCTGGTAGCCGGGCAGCGAGACGAGGCCCGCGGCCATGGTCGCGCCGATCACCGCCGGGTCGGTGTTGGGCGAGACGATCAAGGTCCCGCCTGCCGCCGCGACGTCGCCGACCTGCGCCGGTGTGAGAACCGTGCCGGCCCCGACCAGGGCGCGCCCGGCGAACCGGTCGGCCAGCAGCCCGATGCTCCTGAGCGGATCGGGCGAGTTGAGCGGCACCTCGATCAGGGTGAACCCGGCCTCGACCAGCGCGTCGCCGATGGCGGGCGCCTCGTCCGGGGTGAGCCCGCGCAGGATCGCCACCAGGGGGCAGGCCGCGAAGGCCACTTCGAATCGGTCGAGGATCGTCATGCCCGCACTTTCGAGATGGCCTGCCAGATGGCGTGGATGCCGGCCGTCGTGGCGCCGTCCGGCACCGGCACGGCATGGCCGCCAGCTTCCGTGATCGCAACGTCGTAGAGCGCAGACAGAGCGCCGCCGCCGAGCAGGTGTACCGGACGCTCGGCGAGATCGGTGCGCGTGCCGACATCCGCACCGATCATCAGGCCGCTGGCGTAGGCGGCGGCATCGGCGGGTGCCAGCCGGTCGAGCAGCACCCCGGCGCGGACCTCGAACAGGGCGGCGGCGAGGTTGCGCGCCTCGCTCCCGCGGCGGAGCCCCTCCCGGAAGGCGGGACCGTCCGCGACCGCACCGTCCAGCATGCCGGCCAGGATGCCGTGGGTGCGGACCAGGGCGAAGAGTTCGCCGGTCATCACGGTGGCGAAATCGGTGATCGCGCCGTCCACCGTGGCGATCCACTTGTTGTGCGTGCCGGGCTGGCAGAACAACGCCGTCGGCGGCGCGGCGCCGCTGCTGATCGCGCCGAGCACCTGGACTTCCTCGCCCCGCATCACGTCCGGGCGTGGGCCGCTCCGGAGCGCGACGCCCGGGACGATCCGCACGTCGGGGGCGACCGCGAGGCTCGCCTCGGCGAGGTCCTGCAGCGTTGCGGGCGCATCGATATAGGCAGCCTCGCGCCAGCCGCGCGTCGAGCCGACCATGCCGGCCGCGACCACGGCCTGCGCGCCGAAACGCTCCCGCAGCTGTGCAATCGCGTCGGGATATTCGCCAGGGGTTAGCGCGAGGACGCCGCGATCGTCCTGAAGCGTGTCGAGGACCTCGCCCGCCTCCGACATGGCGTAGGCGCGCCGGTTGGTGGTGCCCCAATCGACGGCAATGTAGGCGGCCCGACCGACCATGCACGCCCTCCCTACCAATAATTTGTCTGAGTTATAGGCCCGACCGGAACAAGGTCAAGCGCGCCGCCGCCGCCCGCCCGGCCTTGGGGTGACGGGTCGCCGGACGCCCTTCCGTGTCGGTATCATGACCGCGACGGGATGTTCGGCCCGGATCAGCCAAGAATCAGCATATCATGAGCCGGGGATTGTCCCGCCGCGCCGAGCGTTTGCGATGGACTGTTCAGGGCGTGATCGGCGATATGGCAGGCAATAAATCATACGCGGGAGGGACGCGCTTGGCACGGGACGTGATCCTGGCGACCGATGGCTTGACGATGGAATTCAAGGGATTCCGGGCCGTCAACGGCGTCAAGTTGGAAGTCGAGCGCGGGACGATCCATGCGCTGATCGGCCCGAACGGTGCCGGCAAGACCACCTGCTTCAATCTGCTCACGAAGTTCCTGATCCCCACCGCCGGTACCATCCGGTACAAGGATCGGGACATTACCGGGCTGCGCGCCGCGGATGTGGCCCGGCTCGGCCTCGTGCGGTCCTTCCAGATCTCGGCGGTGTTTCCGCACCTGACGGTCACCGAGAACGTCCGCATCGCGCTCCAGCGCCGGCGCCGGGGCGATTCGTTCGATTTCTGGCGTCCCGAGAAGGTGCTGCGGGCGCTCGACGGCGAGGCGTTGGCGCTTGTCGAGGCCGTGGGCCTGTCCGAGTTCGCCGACTCGCTGGCGGTCGAGCTGTCCTACGGCCGCAAGCGCGCGCTCGAGATCGCCACGACCCTGGCGCTCGATCCCGAGATGCTGCTCCTCGACGAGCCTATGGCCGGCATGGGCCACGAGGACGTCGACCGGACGGCGCAGCTGATCCGCCGGGTCTCGAAGGACCGGACGATCCTGATGGTCGAGCACAATCTCTCGGTGGTCGCGTCGCTGTCCGACCGCATCACCGTCCTGGCGCGCGGGCAGGTCCTGGCAGAGGGCGATTACGCCACCGTCTCGAAGGACCCGCGCGTGGTCGAGGCTTATATTGGGTCGGGACATGCTTGAGGCCGCCGTGAAGAGACCCGCGCCGGCCGCGGCGACCGATGCGCTCCTCACCGTCCGCGGCCTGGAGGGCTGGTACGGCGAGAGCCACGTGCTGCACGGCATCGACCTGGATGTCCGGGCCGGCGAGGTGATCACGCTGCTCGGCCGGAACGGCGCCGGCAAGACCACGACGCTCCGGGCGATCATCGGCATCCTGGGCAAGCGGGCCGGCTCGATCGTCTATGACGGCGTCGAAACGATCCGGATGGCCTCGCGCAACATCGCCCGGCTCGGGCTCGGCTACGTCCCGGAGGAGCGCGGCATCTTCGCGAGCCTCACGGTCCACGAGAACCTGATGCTGCCGCCGCGGGTGAAGCCCGGCGGCATGACGGTGGCCGAGATCCACACCCTGTTCCCGAACCTGAAGGAGCGTGCGGGCAGCCAGGGCACCAAGCTCTCGGGCGGCGAGCAGCAGATGCTCGCCATCGGCCGGATCCTGCGGACCGGTGCCAAGCTGATCCTGCTGGACGAGCCGACCGAAGGTCTCGCGCCGGTAATCGTGCAGCAGATCGGCCGGACGATCCAGCAGTTGAAGTCTCAGGGCTATACCATTGTGCTGGTGGAGCAGAATTTCCGCTTCGCGCAGACCTTGGCCGACCGGCACTTCGTCATCGAGCAGGGCAGGGTGGTCGACATGATCCCGAATGCCGAGCTTGACGCAAATATCGACAAGCTTCACGCCTATCTCGGCGTCTGAGGCGGACGGCGAATACCCAATAAGCGCTGGAGAACGGCGTCAGAGGCTCGGCAGGCGGTGATCCGCTGCGCCGCAGGAGGATAGGAAGATCATGTTCGGACGTCTCATCGGGTCCGTGTCCCTCGCCGCCCTCGCGGGTGCCCTCATGATGGGCGGCGCGAGCGCGCAGACGAACGTGAAGATCGGCATCCTCGGCGACCGCTCGGGCGCCTATTCCGACATCAGCGGCGAGGGCTCTGTGGTTGCCGCGAAGCTGGCGGTGGAGGACTTCAAGCCGGCCGAGCACGGGCTGAAGGTCGAGATCGTCTCCGCCGACCACCAGAACAAGCCCGATGTCGGCGCCGGCATCGCCCGGCAATGGTACGACCGCGACGGCGTCGACATGATCACCGACGGCGTGACTTCGTCGGTCGCCCTGGCGATCAGCCAGGTGACCAAGGAGAAGAACAAGGTCTTCATCGACACCGGCGCCGGCACCGCCGACCTCACCGGCCCGCAATGCACGCCGAACACGATCCACTGGGTCTACGACACGGTGGCGCTCGCCAACGGCACCGGCGGCGCCATGGTCAAGCGCGGCGGCAACACCTGGTTCTTCCTCACAGCCGACTACGTCTTCGGCCAGACCCTCCAGCGCGACACCAGCGCGGTGATCACCAAGAACGGTGGCAAGGTCATCGGCTCGGTCAAGACCCCGTTCCCGACCTCGGACTTCTCATCGTTCCTGCTGCAGGCGCAGGGGTCCGGCGCCAAGGTGATCGGGCTCGCCAACGCCGGTACCGACACGATCAACGCGATCAAGCAGGCCGGCGAGTTCGGCATTACCGAAGGCGGCCAGGCCCTCGCCGGGCTCCTGGTGTTCTCCTCGGACGTGCACTCGCTTGGGACCAAGGTCGCGCAGGGCCTCGTGCTCACCGAGCCGTTCTACTGGGACCTGAACGACCAGACCCGGGCCTTCTCGGACCGGTTCGCCAAGCAGATGAAGGGCAATTCGAAGCCGACCGCCAACCACGCGGGCGTCTATTCCGACGTGCTCCACTACTTGAAGGCGATGGCCGAGCTGAAATCCGGTGCCGACGGCGCCGCCGTGGTCGCGAAGATGAAGTCCATGCCCACCGATGATCCGCTGTTCGGCAAGGGCACGATCCGGGCGGACGGCCGCAAGATCCACGACATGTACCTGTTCGAGGTGAAGAAGCCCTCCGAGTCGAAGGATGAGTGGGACCTGTACAACAAGCTCGAGACGATCCCGGGCGATCAGGTCTTCCGCCCGCTTGCCGACGGCAACTGCCCGCTGGTGAAGGGTTGACGGTGCGGGTCCGGCACGGAGGACGGCTATGACCACGATCTTCGGCGTGCCGACCCAGGCGCTGTTCGGGCAGTTGCTGCTCGGCCTGATCAACGGCTCGTTCTACGCGATCCTGTCGCTCGGGCTCGCGATCATCTTCGGGCTCCTGAACATCATCAACTTCGCCCATGGCGCGCTGTACATGATGGGCGCGTTCGTGGCCTGGATGCTGCTGACCTATGTCGGGCTGGGCTACTGGTGGGCGCTCGGGCTGGCGCCGCTGGTGGTGGGGGCCTTCGGCATCCTGCTTGAGCGGGTGCTGATCGCGCGCCTCTACAAGCTCGATCACCTCTACGGCCTGCTCCTGACCTTCGGGCTGGCGCTGATCATCCAGGGCCTGTTCCGCAACCAGTACGGCGTGTCGGGGCTGCCCTACGCGATCCCGGCCGAGCTGTCGGGCGGCCAGCGCCTGCCGTTCATGTTCCTGCCGAACTACCGGGCCTGGGTAGTGGTGGCCTCGCTCACCGTCTGCATCGCGACGTGGCTGGTGATCGAGAAGACCAAGCTCGGCGCCTACCTCCGGGCCGCGACCGAGAACCCGACCCTGGTCCAGGCCTTCGGGGTGAACGTGCCGCTGTTCCTGACCCTGACCTACGGGTTCGGCGTGGCGCTCGCGGGTTTCGCCGGGGTCCTCGCCGCCCCGATCTACTCGGTGAACCCGAACATGGGCGCCGACATCATCATCGTGGTCTTCGCCGTGGTGGTGATCGGCGGCATGGGCTCGATCATCGGCTCGGTGATCACCGGCTTCGCCCTCGGCCTGGTCGAGGGCCTGACCAAGGTGTTCTACCCGGAGGCGTCGGCCACCGTGATCTTCGTGATCATGGTGCTGGTGCTGCTCGTCAAACCCGCCGGCCTGTTCGGGCGCACGGCCTGAACCAGATCAGAGGCTCGATCCCCATGGCCGACACCGCCGCCATCGACGTCGCCCCGATCGCCGCCGCGCTGCCGACGCGCCGCGACGACAAGGCGCTGCACTGGATGATCTTCGTCGGCATCGCGGTCGTGCTGACCGCGGCGCCGCTGGTGCTCTATCCGGTCTACCTGATGAAGGTGCTGTGCTTCGCGCTGTTCGCGCTCGCCTTCAACCTGCTGCTCGGCTACGGCGGCCTGCTCTCGTTCGGCCACGCCGCCTATTTCGGGATGGCGAGCTATCTCTGCGCCTACACGGCCAAGAACCTCGGCTTCACCCCGGAACTGGCGATCCTGTCGGGCACCGCCACGGCGGCCCTGCTCGGGCTGGTCTTCGGCTCGCTGGCGATCCGCCGGCAGGGCATCTACTTCTCGATGATCACCCTGGCGCTCGCTCAGATGGCGTTCTTCTTCTCGCTGCAGGCGAAGTTCACCGGCGGCGAGGACGGCATCCAGGCGGTGCCGCGTGGCAACCTGTTCGGAGTGTTCAGCCTCGCCGACGACCGGGCGATGTACGCCGTCGTCTGCGTGGTCTTCATGGCCGGGATGCTGCTGATCTACCGGATCATTCACTCGCCGTTCGGGCAGGTGCTCAAGGCGATCCGGGACAACGAGCCCCGGGCGATTTCGCTGGGCTACCGGGCCAACCAGTACAAGCTCGCGGTGTTCGTCCTCTCGGCGACGCTCGCGGGGCTTGCGGGCTCGACCAAGGCGATCGTGTTCCAGCTCGCCTCGCTCACAGACGTCCACTGGTCGATGTCCGGCGAGGTGGTGCTGATGACGCTGGTGGGCGGCATGGGCACGGTGTTCGGGCCGATCGTCGGCGCGATGGTGATCGTCACCATGGAGACCTACCTGGCCCAGTTCGGCGCCTGGGTGACCATCATCCAGGGCTGCGTCTTCGTGCTCTGCGTGCTGCTGTTCCGCGAGGGCATCGTCGGCCTGATCGCCCGGATCATCCGCAAGCCGCTGTGAGACGCGGCGGGTGCCGGTTCGTTGACGGATCATTAACCACACCCGCTCAACCTGCAGTTCCCAGGCTGACAGGTTTGACCATGACGAAGACCCAGCCGCTGAGCATCGATGATCCGGCGGCGGATTGCCCGATCCCGCCGGAGACCGTCGGCCAATTGATCAAGGCCGACGCCGACACCGCGACGTACATCCTCGACGGCATCCCCGAGGCGACCCGGGCACGCCTCGCGGTCTGGCTGTACGGCCGCAGCCATACCCACGAGATCGGCGTGCGCGTCGCTGCGACCTGCGACGGCGCCACCCTGCGACGGGCCGCTGGGGTCGTCGGCACCGCCCTGTATGACGCGTCGCGTCGCCCCTACAAGGCGCCGAGCCATGGCGCCCGGCCCGCCGGCAGCCGCATTTCGCTGGGCGGATCGAGCCGCCGCGCCTGAGCGCCGCGGCTTCGCGACACGGTCCCTGTCATCGGGTGCGCGAGAGCATCATCCCGACAGGTGGATTCCGGCTTTCGGAAAAAGATGACGTAGAAACAGAAGCCTCGATCGCCGTTCCGGCTCTGATTTCGGGGACGACGATCTAGGAGCGCCGCCGCCCAGCCGCTATCGTGGGCGTCGATGTCCACCCTTTCGCCCGTCATCCGCCGTCTCGACCCGATCCTTGTTGACCGCATCGCGGCGGGCGAGGTGGTCGAGCGCCCGGCCTCGGCCGTGAAGGAGCTGGTCGAGAACGCGATCGATGCCGGGGCCCGCACCATCGAGGTGGTGGTGGAGAACGGCGGTCGGCGGCTGATCCGGGTGATCGACGACGGCCGCGGCATGGGCCCGGACGACCTCGCTCTGTGCGTCGAGCGCCACGCGACCTCGAAGCTGCCCGGCGGCGACCTCTCGGCCATCGACACGCTGGGATTCCGCGGCGAGGCTTTGCCCTCGATCGGCGCCGTGTCCCGGCTCGCGATCACCACCCGTCCAGAAGGTGCCGAGGCCGGGGCGAGCCTCACCGTCGAGGCCGGCGTGAAGGGCCCGGTCCGTCCGGCCCCGGCCCAGCGCGGCACCCGGATCGAGGTGACCGAGCTGTTCGCCGCGACGCCGGCGCGGCTGAAGTTCCTGAAATCCGACCGCGCCGAGAACGCCGCCATCGCGGAGACCCTGCGGCGGCTCGCCGTTGCCCAGCGCGGCATCCGCTTCACGCTGCGCGCCGATGCGGGGCAGCCGCTGCTGCTGCCGGCCGAGACCGGCCCCGAGGGCGAGCTGCGCCGCCTGACCGCCGTGCTGGGCGCGGATTTCGCCGCCAACGCGCTGCCGGTGTCGCTTGCCCGGGAAGGCTTCTCGGTCACCGGCCATGTCGGCCTGCCGACCTATCACCGGGGGGCCGCCGGCTACATCCACCTCGTGGTCAACGGCCGCCCCGTGCGTGACCGCCTGCTGCTCGGTGCGGTGCGGGGCGCCTATGCCGACACGCTCGCCTCCGACCGGCACCCGGTGCTCGGGCTCGCCATCGCGTGCGATTCCGACCTGGTCGACGTCAACGTCCACCCCGCCAAGACCGAGGTGCGGTTCCGCGAGCCCGGTCTGGTGCGGGCGCTCGTGGTCAGCGCGATCCACGATGCCCTGCGCCGGGGCGGCGCGCGGGCGGCCACCACCGGGGCCAGCCGGACCCTCGACGCCCTGCGGCCGGCCGGCCCCGCGCTCGCGACCCATACCGGCGCTGTCGCGCCGAGCCTGTTCCGGTCCGCCCGCCCGAGCTTCTTCCCGGCGAACACGCCCTCGGTGGCGGCGCCGTCGGGCTACAGCCGAGCCCAAGGCTGGAGGCCGGACGGCTGGCAACCGACACCCGAGCCGGAGCCCGTCTTCGGCGACACGCAGGGGTTCGGCGAGGCTCCGCAGGCACCGTTCGCGCCGTCGCCCGAGGCGGATCTCGCAGCCCCACCCCAGGCGGATGTCCGGCCGGTGGTCGAGGCGGCCGAGGCCATCGACCACCCGCTCGGCGCGGCGCGAGCCCAGATCCATGAGACCTACATCCTGGCCCAGACCCGGGACGGCCTGGTGATCGTCGATCAGCACGCCGCCCACGAGCGCCTGGTCTACGAGCGCATGAAGGCGGAGCGGGCCCAGGGCGGCATCGCCCGCCAGGGCCTGCTGATCCCAGACGTTATCGAGATGAGCCCGGACGCCGCCGAGCGCCTTGTCGCCGCGGCCCCGGACCTCGACCGCCTCGGCCTGTCGATCGAGGCGTTCGGCACCGGTGCCGTGCTGGTGCGCGAGGTGCCGGCCGCGCTGGTCGGCGCCTCCGTGCGCGATCTCGTCACCGATATCCTCGACGCGCTGGAAGCCAGCGGCGATGAGGAGGGTGGAGCCCCCGCGGCAGAGGGCGGCCCGCTCGGGCGGCGCCTGGACGCGATCCTGTCGCGCATGAGCTGCCACGGCTCGGTCCGCGCCGGCCGTCGCCTGCGCCCGGAGGAGATGAACGCGCTCCTGCGCGAGATGGAGGCAACGCCCAATTCCGGGCAATGCAACCACGGCCGCCCGACCTCGATCGCGTTGAAGTTGTCCGATATCGAGCGGCTGTTCGGCCGCCGATAGGTTGTCGGCCATCCGCAATTGGGAGACCGGCCGACGTAAGCCGGATCCGGCTGCGCTCGGCTATCTCCACGTCATCGATCGGATGCCCGAACAGGTCCGATCGGCCCTGGAGAAACCGCTCGTCTCCGCCACGTCTTAGCCAACGTCGCCTGCGGGCGGGGCGCGACACCAGCCAGCGCCTGTCCCACGATGCCGACTTCGGGGGCGTGCTTTTTCTGGACCGAAGACCTGATACCCCTCCTCTCGCGCATCAACCTCTCTGACCCGCATCGCGCCGCCGCCGGAGCCCGCGACCATGGATTTCACCATCTCCCGCCGCGTCGAGGATTACCGCGCGCGCATCGCGGCCTTCGTGGATGCGTATGTCGTGCCGCTGGAATCGGACCCGGCGGCCTATGACGGGCACGGCAATATCAGCCTCACCGAGCTGGCGCGGCTGCGCGGCCTCGCGAAGGCCGAGGGGCTGTGGTGCCTGCAGCTCAAGCCCGAGACCGGCGGGGCCGGCCTCGACAAGGTCGGCATGGCGGTCTGCTACGAGGCGATGAACCGCTCGATCTTCGGGCCGGTCGTGTTCAACTCCGCCGCCCCCGACGACGGCAACATGATGGTGCTGGAGAAGGTCGCGACCCCGGCCCAGAAGGCGCGCTGGCTCGACCCGATCGTGCGCGGCGAGGTCCGCTCCGCCTTCGCCATGACCGAGCCGCATCCCGGTGGCGGCTCCGATCCTGGCATGATCCAGACCCGGGCCGAGCGCCGGGGCGACACCTACGTCGTCACCGGCCGCAAATGGTATATCACCGGGGCCGAGGAGGCCGCCCATTTCATCCTGATGGCGCGCACCTCCGACGACGCCCGCAAGGGGCTCACCGCCTTCCTGTTCCACAAGGACCAGCCCGGCTGGGAGATCCTGCGCCGGATCCCGATCATGGGCCCGGAGGAGCACGGCGGCCACTGCGAATTGCTGTTCGACGGGCTGGAGATCCCGGCCGAGAACGTCCTGATGACCGAAGGCGACGGTCTGAAGCTGACGCAGATCCGCCTCGGTCCGGCGCGGCTCACGCACTGCATGCGCTGGCTCGGCCTGTCGAAGCGCTGCGTCGAGATCGCCCGGGCCTATGCGGGCGAGCGGCACGGCTTCGGCATCCGGCTCGCCGACCGCGAGAGCATCCAGCTCATGCTCGGCGACCTCGCCATGCGGATCGAGATCGGCCGGCTGCTGGTGATGAAGGCCGCCTGGGCGCTGGACCAGGGCAGCTTTGCCCGCAAGGAAGTCTCGATGGCCAAGGTCCACGTGGCCAACCTGATCCACGCGGCGGCCGATATCGCGATCCAGATCAACGGCGCCCGGGGCTACTCCACCGACACGCCGCTCGAATGGATCTACCGTTACGCCCGCCAGGCCCGGCTGGTGGACGGGGCCGACGAAGTCCACAAGATGGTGCTCAACCGCAACCTCGAAGCCGAGGGCGATTCGTTTTGGACCTGGGGTTTGGAGGGGTGACGGTTGTCCTCCCACCGGGGCAAGGTGGACGTCCAATCCACCGTCCTCATTCTGAGGTGCGGCCAAGCCGCCTCGAAGGAGGCCTCCAGGGATCGCGCGACGGACTGGAGGGCGCCTTCGAGGCCCGCTGATGCGGGCACCTGAGGATGACGGCGCGGTTGCGATGACCGTTTGTCCGCTCATTCGCCAGCAAAGAACAAAAACCGGCACCGGGAGCGCCCGGATCGGCGCTCAGCCGACGAGAGGAAAGGTCCGAGAGACATGACGGATGTCGTGATCACCGGCGCGGTGCGCACCGCGATCGGCACCTTCGGGGGCTCGCTCGCGGCGATCCCGCCGGCCGAGCTGGCGGCGCAATGCGTCGCGGAAGCGCTGAAGCGGTCAGGGACCGCGCCGGAGGCGGTGGGCCACGTGGTGATCGGCAACGTCATCCCGACCGAGCCGCGCGATGCCTACATCGCCCGGGTCGCCGCCATGGAGGGCGGGATCCCCCAGGCCGTGCCGGCGCTCACGGTCAACCGCCTGTGCGGCAGCGGCCTGCAGGCGATTGTCTCGGCCGCGCAGGCGATCATGCTGGGCGATGCCGAGGTGGCGGTCGCCGGGGGCGCCGAGAGCATGAGCCGGTCGCCGCATCTCCTGGAGACCGGGCGGTTCGGCCAGCGCATGGGCGACGCGACCCTGATCGACTACATGGTCGGCGTTTTGAACGACCCGTTCGGCAACGGCCATATGGGCGTCACCGCCGAGAACGTGGCCGAGCGCTACGGCATCTCCCGGGCCATGCAAGACGCGTTCGCGGCCGAGAGCCAGGCCCGGGCCGCCCATGCGATCCGCGAGGGCCGGTTCCGCGAGCAGATCCTGGCCGTCGCGGTCCAGCGCAAGCGCGAGACCGTGGGATTCGACACCGACGAGCACCCGAAGGCCACCAGCGCCGAGGACCTCGCTAAGCTCCGCCCGGCCTTCTCCAAGACCGGCAGCGTCACCGCCGGCAACGCCTCCGGCCTCAATGACGGCGCGGCGATCGTCGTGCTGGCGAGCGCGGCGGCGGCCGAGCGTGACGGGTCCAGGCCACTCGCCCGGATCGTCGGCTACGCCCATGCCGGAGTCGATCCCTCCGAGATGGGCATGGGTCCGGTGCCGGCCGTGGAGCGCCTGCTGGCGCGCACGGGATTGCGCGCCGCCGACTTCGACGTGATCGAATCGAACGAGGCCTTCGCGGCCCAGGCCTGCGCGGTCTCCCGCGCCCTGGATCTCGACCCCGCCAAGGTCAACGCGAACGGCGGCGCCATCGCGCTTGGCCACCCGCTCGGCGCTACGGGGGCGATCGTCACCGTCAAGGCGCTCTACGAACTCGCCCGGGTCAATGGCCGCTACGGGCTCGTCACCATGTGCATCGGCGGCGGACAGGGCATCGCCATGGCGATCGAGCGGTTGCACTGAGATGGCCGGCTTGTTCGATCTCACCGGCCGGCACGTGCTTGTCACCGGCGCCTCCAGCGGCCTCGGCCGCCACTTCGCCGGCACGCTGGCTAAAGCCGGCGCCCGCCTGTCGCTCTGCGCCCGGCGGGCCGACGCGCTGGCCGAGACCGTCGCCCGGGTCGAAGGGGAAGGCGGCGAGGCGCAGGCGATCGTCATGGACGTCACCGACGCCGCGAGCGTCGAGCGGGCGCTCGATGCCGCCGAGGCGCGGTTCGGGCCCGTGGCGGTGCTCGTCAACAATGCCGGCGTCACCGCAACGAAGCCGGCCCTCGAGCTGGACGAGGCCGATTGGGACTCCGTCCTCGACACCAATTTGAAGGGCGTCTGGCTCGTCGCGCAGGCGACCGGGCGGCGCATGGTCCGGCATGGTTCCGGCGGCAGCATCGTCAACATCGCGTCGATCCTCGGCCTGCGGGTCGCCGGTGGGCTGGCGCCCTACGCCGCCTCCAAGGCCGGGGTGGTCCAGCTCACCAAGAGCCTCGCCCTGGAATGGGCCCGCCACGGGATCCGGGTGAACGCCCTCGCGCCCGGCTACATCGCCACCGAGCTGAACGACGCGTTCTTCGAATCCGAACCCGGCAAGGCGCTGATCAAGCGCGTGCCGCAGCGTCGGCTGGGCGAGGCGTCGGAACTCGATGGGCCGCTGCTGTTGCTCGCCTCCGCGGCGGGCTCGTACATGACCGGCAGCGTCGTCGCGGTCGATGGCGGCCACCTCGTGTCGGGGCTTTAGCGGATGGAACAGGCGCAGCTGCGCGACTGGATCGCCTCGCATCTCGGCTGTCCGGATCTCGCCATCGAGGCGGTCCAGCCCCTCGGCGGCGGCTCGATCCAGGAGAACCGACTGGTCCGCTGCCGGATCGGCGACACCGTCCGGGGCTTCGTGCTGCGCATGGACGCCGCCGCGACCATCGCGTCGAGTCGGTCCCGGGCGGAGGAATTCCGGATCCTGGAGGCGGTCTGGAAGGCCGGCGTGCGGGTGCCGGAACCGGTCGGCTTCTGCGCCGATCCCGCCGTGGTGGGCGCGCCATTCGCGCTGATGGGCTTGGTCGAGGGTGTCGGCCTCGGGCCGCGCATCGCCAAGGACCTGAGCCTCGGCGGCGACCGGGAGCTTCTGGCCGAGACGCTCGGCCGCGAACTCGCCCGGATCCACGCCGCGCTCGACCCGCGCGAGGTGCCGGCCGCGCTCGCCTTCCTCGGAGAGCCCGAGAAGCAGCCGGCGCTGGCCGAAATCGCCCGCCTGCGCGCCAGCCTCGACGGGATCGGCGCCAAGCGTCCGGCGATCGAGTGGGGGCTGCGCTGGGGCGAGGTTCGCGCGCCGGATTGTCCGGCGCCGTCCCTGGTGCATCGCGATTTCCGCACCGGAAATTACATGGTGGATGCATCGGGCCTGACCGCGATCCTCGATTGGGAATTCGCCGGCTGGGGCGATCCCGCACAGGATCTCGGCTGGTTCTGCGCCGCCTGCTGGCGCTTCGGCCGAACGGATCTGGAGGCCGGCGGCATCGGCTCCCGGGCGTCGTTCTACCGGGGGTACACGCAGGAGAGCGGCCGGACCATCGATCAGGCGAGCGTCGCCTATTGGGAGGTGATGGCGCATCTGCGCTGGGCGGTGATCGCCCTCGAACAGGGCGCCCGCCACGTCTCGGGCCGGGAATTCTCGTTGGAACTGGCGCTCACCGGCCGAATGGTACCCGAGCTGGAGCGGACGATCCTGCGGGCGACCGCCCCGGAGACTTGGAGCTGACAATGCAGGACGTACCCTCCGGCGCCGCGCTCCTCGATGCCGCCCGCCGGGCGCTGACGGAAGAGGTCGTCCCCGGCCTCACCGGCCGCCCGCGCTACGTCGCCCTGATGGTCGCCAACGCGATCGGCATCGCCGCCCGGGAGATCGCACAGGCGGACCGGCTCGGGGAGGCCAGCGCGCGGCTGTTGGGCGGCGCGGACCATGACGCCCTGGACGACTTGGTCGACTTGATTCGATCCGGCGCACGCGATGCCGATCCGGAATTGCACACCCGCCTCAGCACCGCGACCGAGGCCGCCGCCGACATCTGGAAGCCGTCGAAGCCCGCAGCCTGACGCTCGAACCCGGGGATATCCAACCCACCCCCTCATCCTGAGAGGCTGTGAGTTTTTCGATCGATCATCCTTCGATTTCCATGCACCCGACGCCTTAGCGGCGCCGGACGGGCCTATGCCGCCGGCATGAGCCGCGGGTCCCCTCTCCCGTGCGGGAGAGGGGCAGGGTGAGGGATGCGCGTTTTCCGGAAAGACCTGATCCCTCACCCCAGCCCTCTCCCGCACGGGAGAGGGGGCGCGTCGCGCTCCGTCATCGACCTCGGGTGCAAACCTTCGGGGGGACGTCCCACCTGGGATCGCGAGCCTGGATGAACCTTCAAAGGAATGCTGCAGCGTCATCGTCTGTCGCGAGCGATGAATCGAGAGACCCACGGCCTCTGAGGCGGCGCCTCGGAGCGGAGCCCTCGACGGAGGGCTCCTTCGAGTCCCGCTGAGGCGGGCTCCTCACGATGAGGGGGCAGGTGGGATACCCGCCGTCAGACAGGATCCGACAGCCCCCGGGCCTGCTCGCGCAGGACGAACTTCTGGATCTTGCCGGTCGAGGTCTTCGGCAGGGGGCCGAAAACCACCGTCTTGGGCACCTTGAACCGGGCCATCCGCTCCCGGCAGAAATCGATCAGCTCGCGGTCGGTGGGAGCGGCCGCACCCGGCTTCATCTCCAAAAAGGCGCAGGGGCTCTCGCCCCAGGTTTCGTCCGGGCGCGCCACCACGGCCGCCAGCATCACGGCGGGATGGCGCATCAGCACCTCCTCGACCTCCAGACTGGAGATGTTCTCGCCGCCCGAAATGATGATGTCCTTGGCCCGGTCCTTGATCTCCACGGAGCCGTCGGGGTGCCAGACCGCGAGGTCGCCGGTGCGGTACCAGCCGCCGGCCAACGCCCGCGCGGTGGCCTCGGGGTTGCCGAGATAGCCCTTCATCACCGTGTTGCCGCGTAGACAGATCTCGCCGACCGTGGTGCCGTCCTGCGGCACCGGCCGGTCGGTGGCGGCATCGAACACGACGACACCCTCCAGGGTCGCCAGCGCGACGCCCTGGCGCGCCATCCGGGCGTAGCGGTCCTGGTCCGGGAGGTCTGCCCAGTCGGGCTGTTCCAGGCAGACGGTGGCCGGCCCGTAGCTCTCGGTGGCGCCGTAGAGGTGCGTCACCTCGAAGCCGAGTTCCTCCATGGTGCGGATGATCGTCGAGGACGGCGCAGCCCCGCCCACCGCGCAGCGCACCCGATGCCGGAAGGGCACGCGGTCCGAGGCCGGCGCGTGGGCGATCATCGAGAGCACGATCGGCGCGCCGCACAGGTGCGTCACGCGGTGCCGGGCGATCAGCGAGAAAATCGCCGCCGGCTCAACCTTGCGCAGGCAGATCTGCGTCGCGCAGGCCGCCACGCTCGCCCAGGGGTACGACCAGCCGCTGCAATGGAACATCGGCAGGGTCCAGAGATAGGCGCTCTCCGCGGTGAGGCCGAAGGTGACCGCGTTGCCGAGCGCCTGAAGGTAGGCGCCGCGATGGCTGTAGACCGCGCCCTTCGGGTCGCCGGTGGTGCCCGAGGTGTAGAGCAGGCAGAGCGATTGCCACTCGTCGGCCGGCCCGGGCCAGGCATAGTCCGGGTCGCCCCCGGCGAGCAGGGTCTCGTACGGGACCGCGCCGGCGATGCCGGTGGCGCCAATCTCCACGATCAGGATAGGCTCGGCGCGATCGGTGAGCGCCCGGGCGGCCAGCGCACCGTACTCGGCCTCGACGATCAGCACCCGGGCACCGCCATGGTCGAGGGAGAACGCGATGGTCGCCGGATCCAGGCGGGTATTGAGCGGGTTCAGCACCGCGCCCAGCATCGGCACGGCGAAATGCGCCTCGATCATCTCGGGCACGTTGGGCGCCAGGATCGCCACCGTGTCGAGGTGCCCGATCCCGCGCCCGGCCAGGCCGGAGGCGAGGCGGCGGCACCGCGCGTACAGCTCGCCGTAGGTCAGACGGCGATCCCCATCGATCACCGCGACCCGCGCCCCGACGGAGGCGGCGGCCCGGGCCAGCAGGCTGGCCGGCGTGAGCGGGACGTAGTTCGCCCGGTTCCGGTCTAGCCCGGTCTCGAACGGATGAGAATCGGAGTCCCGGGCGGCCGCGCGGGGCGGAACTGTCTCCGTCATCGGTGGGCCTTCTGATCGGGCGGCTGGCGTGGCGTGCGCAGGCAGAGAGATGACGTCGCGTCCCTCCGGACTGTCAATCGGGGTGCTGGTTACAGCCAGTGTCGGTCATCATCGGCCGCGCCGGCGCGGAGGACCCGGCGCGGAGGACCCGGCGGGGTGGCCCGAGGTCTGTCACGCTGCAGCGGTTGACGGCGGCCCCGCCCTGACGGATGCCGGATCCGGTGCCTGACCGGGCGGTCATGGCAGTCGGCGGGGGAGGGGCTCGTGAAGGACGACAATCTACCGATGGTTCGGCCGCCACAGGCCGGGCGCGAGATGGCCGAGGGCAGTGTTGCCCGGGTCCGCGAGGCCTACGAACACTTCGCCGAAGCCGGCGAGATGGCGCTGAACGCCTTCGAAACCTCGATGGCTCAGACGTTCGAGGGCTGGCGCTCGGTGATGGGCTCGAGCCGGGAGACCGCGCACCAGCTTTCCGACAGCAACGTCGCGGGCACCCGCAGGATGCGCGAGCAATGGGAGGCCGCCGGGGCGCGCCTCTACAACGCGTTCGAGGACAATGCCGGCCACTCGATGGCGGCGATGCGGGAGATCGGGCATCGCATGCTGGTCGCCTCGGACACCAACGTCCGGGCCTCACTGGATTTCGCCGAACGCCTCGCGAAAGCGGCCGACGCCCGCGAGGTGGCGGCTTTGCACGTGACGTTCATGCAAGAGCAGTCGCGCCGCCTCACCGACCAGATGGTCGACCTGCACCAGACCACGACCCGCCTGGCGCGTGAGGCCGCATCGCGCACGGATACCCCGTGACCTCCGCCGCCGCCGAGAGGCCTGAGGCGGCCGCCCCCGAGCCGATGCCGCGCCTGGACGATCTCAGCCGTGCCGACGTGCCGTTCCGGGCCGGTCATTTCGCGGCCTACGCGCCGCACGACTTCCATCGGATCGCGTATGTCGAATGGGGCGACCCGGACAGCCCGCACGTGGTCGTGTGCGTCCACGGCCTGAGCCGGCAGGGCCGGGACTTCGATCCCCTCGGCTACAAGCTGGCGAAGATGGGTTACCGGGTGGTGTGCCCCGATCTGCCCGGGCGCGGGCTGAGCGGCTGGCTGAAGGATCCGGAACTCTACGGCCTGCCCCAATACGCCGCCGACATGGCGGCGCTGATCGGTCACCTGCGGATCACGGGCAAGATCGACTGGGTCGGCACGTCGCTCGGCGGCCTCACCGGGATGGTGCTGGCGGCCTCCGCCAACACCCCGATACGCCGGATGGTGATCAACGATATCGGGCCGTTCCTGCCCTGGGCGCCGATCCGCCATATCGGCTCACGACTGCGCGATGCTCCGCGGCTTCACCACAACCTGGCCTCGGGCGAGTCGCGCCTTCGGACCGTCCTGGCGGCCTTCGGCCCGCTGACGGACGAGCAGTGGCGCCACATCGCCAAGCACAGCTTCTTCCCCGAGCCCCACGGCGGCTGGCGCCCCCACCACGACCCGGCCATCGGCGACGCCTTCCGGCCCGGCCGGGTCTACAGCGTCAGCATGTGGCGCGAATGGGACGCGATCACCTGCCCGGTGCTGCTGCTGCGCGGCGAGCGCTCGGAGCTGCTCCTCGCCTCGACCGCGGACGAGATGACCCGCCGCGGACCGCCCACCGAGCGCATCGAGATCCCGGATTGCGGCCACGCCCCGGCCTTGCTCGACGCGGAACAACTTCGCATCGTCACCGACTGGCTCGGCCCCGCCGCGTGATCGACAAGGATCCGCGGCGACCGAATCGGCGCCGATCCGCATCCCGCCAGTTTAGACAAAACCGAATCACTTGCGCCGTAGGCAATCGTGCAAGGGCGACCGGTTGCCGGAAGTCCCCGTCTGCGTAGTCGGTGATGCCAGAATTGATCGGCCGTTGCACTCTGTATCGATCGCCTTGAAGCCATTGAGAAACCAAGGTGGCTATGCTCGCCCTGCATGGTCGCGCAAGCGTGACCATTCATTGCACACTCAGCTGCACTGTGGCATCAACATGCGACCCGGCTGGACCTTGGCCGCTCAATGTTGCACCTGTGGGTTGTGAGCTGCGGCTTAAGATCCGCACGACCACGCCCGCCGCAACCTGAAGAAGTTCGGACTCTCCACCATGTCCAACCCAACCCCCAAGCCGAAACAGACCACGGCCATCGATCACGGGGTCGGCAGCCGCATCGCGTTCCTGCGCGCGGCCAACGGGCTGAGCCAATCCGCGCTGGCGAGCGCGCTGGGCGTCAGCTTCCAGCAGGTCCAGAAGTACGAGACCGGCAAGAACCGGGTCGGCGCGGGTCGCCTCCAGGCGATCGCCGAGCGCCTCGGCGTCCCGGTCTCGAGCTTCTTCGAGCCCGAGCCGGAGGCCGCCTCCGAGAACGGCCCCGCGCTGCTCCGGATCGCCGGTGCCGTGGAACTGCTCCGCGCCTACAATCAGATCGGCGACGATCAGATGCGCCGGGACGTCATCGCGCTCGTGAAGTCCGCGGCCCGGATCGGACATGGTCCCACAGCGGCGGACGGCGCCCCGCACCGAGCCACAACCAACGGCGTGGCCGCACCGTCGGCCTGACGCCCCGGTCGGCATCGGTTGACCGGCCCCGTCCGCTGACACACGTCGTCTCGCGAAGTCATTTCGGGAGGCGCGGGCGATGTCCGCTTTAGACCTGACGAACCTCTACACCGATCTCGACCTTGCAGCCGCCGAGGAGGTTGTCACCGTCTTGCACACGGCGCCGGGCCTGCGGGTGGAGCGCATCGTCTCGACCGGACAGGCCAGCCCGCCGGGATTCCACTACGATCAGCCCCATGCCGAATGGGTGGCGGTGCTTGTGGGATCCGCCGACTTACGCTTCGCCGACGAGCACGCGCCGCGCACCGTGTCGGCCGGCGATACCGTCCTGATCGAGCCCCGTCGTCGGCACCGCGTCGAGCGTACCGATTCGCCGACGATCTGGCTGGCGATCCATTTCGGGCCCGAGATCGCAGCGGACGTTCGCGACTGAGGCGCCCTCAGGCGGCGAACCGCGCCACGGACACCGCTGTGTCGCCGTAGACCCTTCGCTCCAGCGCGGTGAAGCCCGCGGGCCAGTCCAACTGGACGCCCTCGGCTTCCTCCACCACGGCCAGGGCGCCCGGCGACAGCCAGGAGCCGTTGGCGGCGCTTGCCAGCGCCTGCGGCGCAAGCCCACGATTGTAGGGCGGATCACAGAAGACGAGCGAGAACGGAGCCGTGGCCCCGGCCGGACCGAGGCGCGTCGCGTCGCGCCGAAACAGCCGGGTCACCCCCTCGGCGCCGAACGCCTCGATGTTCGACCGGATCACCGCACGGGCCTCGGCGCCTTCGTCGACCAGCAGCGCGTAGGCCGCGCCGCGCGACAGCGCCTCGAAGCCCAGCGCGCCCGTGCCGGCGAACAGGTCGAGCACCCGTGCCCCGGCGACGACCTCGTCGTAGGCGTGGGTCAGCACGTTGAACAGCGATTCCCGGAGCCGGTCGGAAGTCGGCCGGATCGCGTCGGTGCGCGGGGTCGCGAGCCTACGGCCGCGCCACGCGCCGCCAACGATCCTCATCGGCCTCCGCGCGGCGGACGACCGCCACCGCCGCCACCGCCGCCGGGCTTGCCGCCGCCCTTGAAGCCACCGGGACGCCCGCCCGGCTTGCCGCCCGGGCCCTTGCCGGCAAAGCCGCCAGCACTCTTGCCTCCGAAACCGCCCGAGCTTTTCCCGGCAAATCCGCCGCCGCCCTTGCCCGCGAAACCGCCGGGCTTCCCGCCGAAACCGCCTGGCTTGCCGCCGGGGCGCGCACCCGCCGGCTTCGGTCCGCCGAAGGCCGGCTTGCCCCCGGGTCCGGAGCGCTCGCTCCGGAAGCCGCCATTGCCGCGGGGCGGGCCGTCGGCGGATGAACCTCCGAACGGCCGGTCCCGGCGTTCGGGCGGCCTGCCGTCGCGGCGATCGTCCCGCCGTGCGTCGTCCCGCCGGCCGGGTGCGCCCCGGGGCGCATCGCGCGGCCCGGACCGGTCACCGAAGCCCGGCCGGTCGCCCGGACTTCTGTCGTTCCGCGGAGCCGGTCCGCGATTGCCCCAGCTCTCGCGATCCGAGCGGCCGGGGGCGCCCCGCTGCGCGCCATCGGAGGCGCCGCGATCGGCGTAACGACGCCGGGGCTGCTCCTCCGGTGCCGGCGCGACCGGGCTCGCCGACAGGCGCTCGACCACGACTCGGCGATCACCGGTGCGGATCGAGCCGACCCGCTCGTGGCCCCGCTCGGCCGCGGCAGCCTGGGACGCGCGGGGATCCTCGCCCCGGCGCGGCACGCGAGCCGCCCGCGGCTTGCCGGATTCCTGATCCGACCGCCACGCGGAGCGGCGCGGACCGGATCCCGCCCCGCCGGTCGAGACTCGGGGTGCCGGCGCGGGCCGCGCGGCATTGCGGGTGTTGGCGGGCGCCGGGGCACGCTCGGCCTTCTTGGGGCTGCCGAAGGCGCCGATCGGCTCGCGCACCGGGCTCTCGAAATCGACTCCAGCCTGTTCGGCCAGCGCCTTGCCGAGCTGGTCCTTCAGCACGCGCATGCGCACCTCCTCGACCAGGCCGACTTCGATGTCGCCGAGCTGGAAGGGCCCGAAGGACAGGCGAATCAGCCGATTCACCGACAGGCCGAGATGCTCGAGGATGCGCTTGACCTCGCGGTTCTTCCCCTCGCGCAGGCCCAGCGTGAGCCAAAGGTTGTCGCCCTGCACGCGGTCCAGGGTCGCCTCGATCGGGCCGTACTCCATCCCGTCGATGGTGACGCCCTTGGCGAGCTTGTCGAGCTGGGCCTGGTCG
Organism: Methylobacterium mesophilicum; assembly: GCF_022179445.1. Lineage (GTDB taxonomy): Bacteria > Pseudomonadota > Alphaproteobacteria > Rhizobiales > Beijerinckiaceae > Methylobacterium > Methylobacterium mesophilicum. The sequence continues at coordinate 330,038 of NZ_BPQU01000001.1, forward strand.
GTGTCGCCGTGGGCACGGACGCGGTAGCGGCGCAGCCAGCCGGTATCGGGATGGGCGATCACCTTCGCGAGACCGCCGTCGTTGGTGAGAAGCAGCAGGCCTTCGGTGTTGATGTCGAGCCGGCCGACTGCGACCACCCGTGGCAGATCCTCGGGCAGGACCTCGAACACCGTCTGGCGGCCTTCCGGGTCGCGAGCAGTGGTCACCAGGCCGCGCGGCTTGTGGAAGATCCACAGGCGGCTACGCTCGCGCGCCGGCATGCGCTCGCCGTCGATCAGGATCGCGTCGTCGTCGGTGACGTTCCGTGCCGGGGAGGTCAGGGTCTCGCCGTTGACGCTCACGCGACCGGCCAGGATCATTGCCTCCGCGTCGCGGCGGGAGGCGATGCCCGCCCGCGCCATCGCCTTGGCGATGCGTTCGCCCGGCGGGGTCGGCGCCTCGGCCTCCGGTTCCGTGGCCTCGGCAACGGGCTCGGCGGCGACCGCCTGCTGAGGCGGGCTCGGGTCGCTCGGCGAAGGCTTGCCCTTGGGCTTCGTCTCGGTTTCGCTGCCCGCGTCGGTGGCGGGCTTCCAGCGCTCGGTCCGCGTGGTGTCGGTGTCCGGCTGGGCAGAAGCCCCCGGACCGTCGTCTTTCGGCAAGTCACTCATGAGCCGGCCATACCAGAGCCGGCCCGGACAGGCGAGACGGGTTGAGCATCCGCGGATGCACAACCTGACGACGCGCAACCCGCGAACGCAAAAGGGGCGGCCCAGCCGGACCGCCCCGAAAGATCCGCGCGCCAGTCCGCCGTTCAAAGCCTCGGGGAACGTCCCCGCATCACGCCGAACACGGCGGAGATCAGGAACAGGGCGATCGCGACGAAGAAGATGATCTTGGCCGCCTCGACGGCCGTGCCGGCGATGCCGCCGAAACCCAGGAGCGCCGCCACGAGGGCGACGACGAGAAACGTGATAGCCCAACCGATCATGGCATCCTCACGAAATTCAGCCGGTTCAGGATCGGAACCCGCGAGGGGCGGATTCCGATCCCGTCATTCATGAAGGTTCAGATCTTGTCGGTCGCCGACTTCACGGCGCCCTTGGCATCGCCCACGGTGCTCTGGGCCTTGCCCTTGAGCTCCTGCGCCGCGCCGTCGGCCTTCATCTTGTCGTTGTTGGTCACGTCGCCGAGGCCCTGCTTGGCCTTGCCCAGGGCCTCGTTGGCGGCGCCCTTGATCTTGTCCGTGGTGCTGCTCATGGCGTTTCCTTCCGTCCAATCTCTCGCGGCGGCGCCGCAATCGTAAAGGCAACGGTGACGATGAGAGGAATGTTCCAGGCATTAACATTGACCTGGATCGGCTTCCGGCGCCGGTCGGTGCCTGTCCCGGCGATGGGGTGATAAACACCGTGACGGCCAATCCGATCCAGGACGCTGAGCACGAAACCGCGAACGCCGCGGGGGCGTTCGACCGCGCCTTCGCGGCGGCGCGCGCGGCCGCGGAGGCCGGGGAGGTGCCGGTCGGGGCGGTGGTCGTGCGCGACGGCGTGGTGCTGGCCGTCGCCCACAATCGGCCGCGGGCACTGCACGATCCGACAGCCCATGCCGAGATCCTGGCGATCCGCGCAGCCTGCGCTTCCATCGGCGACGAGCGGCTGTCCGGCTGCGATCTCTACGTCACCCTCGAACCCTGTCCGATGTGCGCCGGCGCGATCTCGTTCGCCCGGATCCGGCGGCTCTATTACGGCGCCCCCGACCCCAAGGGCGGCGGCGTCGAGCACGGACCGCGGGTGTTCAACCAGCCGACCTGCCACCATGCCCCGGAGGTCTATGGCGGGTTCCGCGAAACCGAAGCGGCCGCGCTGCTGCGGACATTCTTCGCCGGGCGGCGCGCGTGAGGGCTGAAACGAGCGGGGGCTTGAACAAGCGTCGCCGCGCGGCATCCTGACGGGATCGAACGGAGCGTTGGCCCATGACCCCGCATTATTCCCGCGCGCTGATCGTCGGAGCCGGCTCCGGCCTCAGCGCGTCGCTCGCCCGGCTGCTGGCGGCGGACGGGCTGAAGGTCGGCCTCGCCGCCCGCGACGTCGACAAGCTGGCTTCCCTGGCGGCCGAGACCCGCGCCGCAATCCACGCCTGCGATGCGAGCGATCCCGGCCAGGTCGAAGCCCTGTTCGCCCGGATGGAGCCGGCGCTGGGCGGTCCGCCCGACGTGGTGGTCTACAATGCAAGCGGGCGGCTGCGCGGGCCCGTGGTCGACCTCGATCCCGCAGCGGTGGCGCAGTCGCTGATGGTGTCCGCGTATGGCGGCTTCCTGGTGGCGCAGGCGGCCGCCCGGCGGATGCTGCCGCACCGGCACGGGGCGATCCTGCTCACAGGCGCGTCGGCCAGCGTGAAGGGTTTTGCCGGCTCGGCCCCCTTCGCGATGGGCAAGTTCGCCCTGCGGGGCCTCGGACAGAGCCTCGCCCGCGAACTGCAGCCGCAGGGCATCCACGTCGCCCACGTGGTGATCGACGGCGCCATCCGGAACCCGGCGCGCGGCGGTGAGCCAGCGGACGCGCCCGACAGCCACCTCGATCCGGATGCCATCGCCCGCGCCTACCGCGACCTGCTGCGCCAGGATCGCAGCGCCTGGACCACGGAGCTCGAGCTGCGCCCCTGGGTCGAACGATTCTGAGAACGGTTCAGGGATTCACGCGCACGCCGAGCAGGAAGGTGTTGTCGCGGAAGCTCGATCCCGCCACCGTGCTGTCGATCTGCTGGTAGATGTACGTGCCACGCAAGGTCAGCCAGCGGGTGAACCGGTAATCGAGGCGCGCCGTGGCGGAGAAGCCGTTCTCGCGGATGGTGCTGCCCTGGTAGTCGTTCTTCAGGAACGAGCCGCCGAAGACGATCGACAGGTTGCGCAGCAGATCGTGCTGGACCTCCAGGGTCGCGACTTCGGTGAAGATGCCGCTGGAGCCGAGCACGGTGGTCTCGGTCACACCCGTGGCCGCGGTGAGCCGCACCGTGGTTAGCGGGCTCAGGGACCAGACCAAGGCGGCGTTGACCAGCGGCGCATCGATCGCCCGCAACGTCGGGTCGACGTAGGAACGGTGCTGGATGCCGGCGGAGATCTCGCCGGTGATCGAGCGGGCCAGCCCGAAGCTCGCCCCGACCATCAAGGCGATGCCATCCGAATCGCGCTGGATCCCGTTGGTGTCCCGGCGCAGATCGTAGACGCGCGTGTCGCCGAGCAGGTCTACGAACGGGCTTAGGTCCGGGCTGACCTCGTAGGCCGTGCGCAGCTGCAGGCTGTACTGGTTCAGGTTGCGGTCGGCCTGGTTGATGGTCACGCCGCCTGCGAGCTGAGCGTTGTCGAACTGGGAGCGATCGACCGAGCCGCGCAGGGTCACGGACAGCCGGTTGAACGTCTCCGTGGCACCCAGGGACGTGCCGTAGACCGCGAGCAGCGGCCGGCTGGTCGCAGCGGCCGCCTGCAGGTTCGGGCTCGACGTGCGCTGCGTGTCGACCAAGAAGCGGCCCTCGGCATCGACGTGCAGGTCGCGGTTGACGTCGATGCGCAGGCGCACCGTGCCGTCCGCGGCCGGCCGGCTGGCGGCCTCGTTCTGGGGCGTCTCCAGGTAGGATCCGCGCAGCGCCCCCTGGAACGAACTCGACGACCAGTCGCTGCGGAAGTCGACGGCTGCCTCGGTGCGCAGGGCAACCGATCCCTTGGCGAGCTGTCGGCTGGTCTGGTCCGGGTTCGAATCGTACCCGATGCTCTGCGTGAAGCTCGGCAGCACCGTGAAGGTCCCGATCCGATAGCCGATCGGCGCGTAGGCCGGGTCGGTCGGGATCGGCCGCGCCAGGTCCGTGCCGAGGATGAAGCCGGGCGTGAGCAGGCCCAGGGCCGGGGTGATCGCGAAGAGCGGAAGGACCGGTCGCGACGCCAGGACCTGCGAGACCGGCACGCCGACGACGGCCTGCTGGACCACCGGGGTCAAGCGCAGAGCCGGGGCCGGAACCTGTGTCACCTCCTGGGTGACCCGGCGGGTCGAGGAGCCGATGCGCCGGGGCGGCGCGGCGCGGGTGCGCAGCAGGCTCGACGGCGTGCGGTTGTTGGGGGCGGTGGTGGAACCGCCGGTGCGCTGGCCGCCGCCGGTGATGCGGGTCCCGAGCTGCGAGAGCCCCGACTGGGTCTGGGTCGGGATCGCCGGGGAGAGGGGGGAGCGCAGGCTGTCGCCGCCGGTCTGTTCGCCGCTGTTGGCGTCACCACCGGTGGATGCGCGCCCGTCGCCGCGGGACAGACCGTCCGGAACGCGCCGCCGCAGCGCGGGAAGGCCGTTCGGCGCCGTGTCCTGGCCGATCCCGGGATTGTCGGGCTGGCCGGTGACCGGGCTGATCGCGTCGAAGCGCTGGGCCGCGGACGGCGATGCGGCGAGCGCGAGCGTCAGCGCCGCGAAGGCGAGCCGCATCTCCTGCCGTCTCCGCCGATCAGCGCCCGCCATCCGCACCTGTTCTTGGCCTCCACCTATGCCCCGGGCGCCAAGAGCCGGGATCAACAGATCACGCCGCCGCCTGCGCGGTCGCCGATATGGTTAACGCAAGCTAGCGCCCGCATGGTTAATGCGCGGTCAACACCGAACCAGCGCGGCTGTTAAAGCCCCGGTGCAGTCACTCTTAAATTTCGATACTGCAGAAAAGTAGCGATTGAGCTTTTCTCGCGGATCCGTTAGCCTCTGTCAGAATTCGACACATTCCGTACGGGATACACCGCGCCGGATAGTTGCTACGACAGAGGTTCAACGTGAACGATAGCGCTGAAGCTGAGCAGGCCGAGCACATTGACCTGGCGGTCGATATCATCGCGGCCTATGTGTCCAACAATTCGGTGCCGCCCTCGGAGCTTCCTGGATTGATCGGCGGCATTCACGCGGCTCTGAACAATCTCGCGGCTTCGGGGGCATCGACGACGACCGTCGTGGAGAAGATGAGCCCGGCGCAAATCCGGAAATCCATCACGCACGACTACATCGTCAGTTTCGAAGACGGTAAGCCTTACAAGACGTTGCGCCGGCATCTGACCCTGCGCGGGCTCAGCCCGGAGGCCTATCGCGAGAAATGGGGCCTGCCGCGGGATTACCCGATGACGGCTGCGAGCTACTCGGCCCAGAGGTCCGAACTCGCCCGCGCCCTCGGCCTCGGCCAGCAGCGGCGCAAGTCCCGCGGGGCCGCGGCAGCACCCGCACCGGACGAGCCGGCTCCGGCCGCACCGAAGACCCGGGGACGCAAGAAGGTTCCGGCCGAGTAGGATCCGAGCCGGACGCCGTGGTTCCGTTTGACAGGGGACGATCCGGAGCGTGACACGCCGGACCGGGCGCGCAACCTAAGCGCGTCCTATCGCGAAGCAATGCACGCTGGTCATGGTCACGAAGCGCTACCCGACGTCGGTCGAGGTCGCCCGCCTCGCCGGGGTCTCGCAATCGGCGGTGTCCCGCACCTTTACGCCGGGTGCCAGCGTGTCGGCCCGGACCCGCGACAAGGTCCTGGCGGCGGCCGAGACCCTGGGCTTTCAGCCGAGCCTGATCCCCAGGATCATGCTGACCGATCGGTCGGGTCTCGTGGCCCTCGTGGTCGGGGGCCTGGAGAACGCGTTCTACGCGCGCGTCGTCCAGAGCTTTGCGGCGCGGCTCCGGGAAGCCGGCAACCAGATCGTGCTGGTCCCGGTCGACAGCGACTACACCCTCGACGCGGTGGCGGCGCGCCTGGCCCAGTACCGGGTCGACGCGATCGTCAGCGCCCTGGCGGTCCTGTCGCAGGACGCCGCCGAGACGCTCTCGGCCTCCCGGATCCCGGTCGTCTCGTTCAATACCCCGGTTACGGCTGCGCGGGTCGGCTCGGTCGGCTCGGACAACGCGCTGGGAGGTCGGCAGGCCGCCGCGCTCCTTCACGACCGGGGCGTGCGCCATCCGGCCTTCATCGCCGGTCCGGCGGACAGCCCGGCCAGCGCCGAGCGGCTCGCGGGCTTTCGCGACGGCCTGCGCGCGGCAGGACTGCCGGAGCCACGCGTCGCGGGATCCGCCTACACGTATGAGGGCGGCGCCGAGGCGGCGATGCGGATTCGCGCGGACGCCCCGGTCGACGGCGTCTTCTGCGCCAACGACCTCTGCGCATTGGGCGCGATCGACGCGCTGCGGCGCGTCGGCCGGCGCGTCCCCGACGAGGTCCGCGTGATCGGCTACGACGACATCCCGGCGGCGGGGTGGGGCGGCTACGATCTCACCAGCTTCGACCAGGACGTGCCGGCGCTGGTCGAGGCGGCGCTGGCCATGATCGCCCGGATGTCCGGACCCGAATCGGCCCTCGGCGAGCGCGTGCTGATCCCGCCGCGGCTGATCGAGCGCGGCAGCACCCGGGCCTGATCGTCCGGGATCGTCGATGTCGAGACCTTGCACGCGGCGCAACCGTGCGTCGCGTGTGCATCGCTATGCAAAAATTCGTGCTGCTCCAACCTTCGTCATGCTGCGTTGCACAAAGCGACGCCCGCCGTCCGAACGAAGGAAGCCGACGTGCTGTCCCTGCCGATCCTCGCCCTCGCCGTCGCCTCGTTCGGTATCGGCACCACCGAATTCGTCATCATGGGCCTGCTCCCGGAGGTGGCGCACGGCTTCGGCGTCACCATTCCGCAGGCCGGCTACCTCGTGTCCGGCTACGCCATGGGCGTCGTCGTCGGCGCGCCGATCGTGGCGATCGCCACCGCGGGCTTGCCCCGGAAGACGGCCCTGCTCGCCCTGATGGCGGTCTTCCTGATCGGCAATGTCGGCTGCGCCCTGGCGCCGAGCTACGGCCTGCTGATGGCAGCCCGGATCGTCACCGCCTTCGCGCACGGGGCCTTCTTCGGGATCGGCGCCGTTGTGGCGCGCGATCTGGTGCCGCGCGAGAAGCGGACCCAGGCGGTCTCGCTGATGTTCGCCGGGCTGACCCTGGCCAACGTCCTCGGTGTGCCGTTGGGAACGGCCCTGGGTCAAGTTAGCGGATGGCGCTCGACCTTCTGGGCCGTGGTGGTGATCGGCCTGCTGGCCGGGCTGGCGATCCAGCTGTTCGTGCCCGCCGGACTGCCCGGTACCCGCGGCGGCCTGGTCAAGGAGTTCCGGGCGCTCGGGCGCTGGCCGGTGCTGCGGCCGATGCTGATCTCGACCCTCTCCTCGGTCAGCTTTTTCACGGTGTTCACCTACATCACGCCGTTCCTGACTGGCGTGACCGGGTTTTCGTCGCAGGGCGTCACCGGGGTGCTGTTCGCCGCGGGCATCGGCCTCACGGTGGGCAACCTCGCGGGCGGCCACTTCGCCGACCGGGGCCTGATGGCGACGATCATCGGCGGGTTCATCGGCATCGTCGCGGTGCTGCTGGTCCTGGCGGCGGTCGCCCACCACGCCATCCCGACCGTCGCCGTGCTGGTCCTGTGGTCGGGCCTCGCCTTCGCGCTGGTCTCGCCGCTGCAGATCTGGGTCGTCGAGGCTGCCAGCGACGCGCCGAACCTCGCCTCGACGCTCAACCAGGGTGCGTTCAACCTCGGCAACGCCACCGGGGCCTGGATCGGCGGCACCGCCCTGACGCTGGGCGCCGGCTACGGCCAGTTGCCGTTGCTCGCCGCCGCCGTGTCGATCCTGGGCCTCGGTCTGACGGTGACGGCCGTCAGCCGAAGCGGAAGCCGGATTTTCTCCGCCTCGACGCCGGGCGCATGACCACCGGGCGAACCTTCAATCCGCCCGGACCAGATCGCCGAGCAGGCTCGCCGCCACCGTGGCCTTGGAGACCGTGAGGCCCGAGGCGCTGATCGCGTCGACGGCGTCACGGATGCGGACCAGCGGCGCGCCCCGGGCCTTGGCCCAGGCCTCGACGGCCTCGGGCCCGGCGCCGAGATCGGCCACCACCTCGGCGGTGAGCTTGCGGTGCGCGGCGGCGATGCCGGCCACCGCCCGCTCCAGGGCGACCCGGTCGAACGTGTCGGCCACCGGCACGGTCCGGGCCGCGGCGGCGAGTTCGTCCAGGCGGAACGCGTGCTCCAGGGCGAAATGTGTCGCCGCCACCTCCTCGACCGGGCGGCCGCTGGCCTCGGCGACACGCACGATGTCCGGCGCGGAGATCAGGGCGTTCAGGGAGGCGAGCCGCCGCGCCTGTTGCCGGGCCATGCCGTGGCCTTCGAGCTGCGACGCCCGGTTGCCGATGGCGGTGAGCGCCTCGGCATCGAGCACCTTCGGCAGCGCCGCCTCCACGGCCGCCACCCCGTCGCGGTAGCGCGCAACCAGGGGAGCCAGGCCCCCGGTCAGGTCGAGGTTGCGGATGAACCAGACGATCCGGTTGGCGAGCAGGCCCTGCACCTCGGCGTAGAGGCCGAGCTGGTCCTGTCCCGAGAGGCCGCCGCCCAGGCCGTCGATGGCGAGGTTCAGCTCCATCAGCCCGAAGGCGTCGCGGGTGATCGCGTAGGCCTTGGCGATGGTCGCGGCGTCCGCCCCGGTGCCGTCGATCAGCCGGGTGACCAGGGACGGGCCGCCGCGGTTGACGATGATGTTGGCGAGCGCCGTCGAGATGATCTCGCGGCGCAGCCGGTGGCCCTTCACGGCGTCGGGGAACTGCTCGCGCAGCGCCTTCGGGAAGTAGCGCTGCAATTCGCGGTCGAAATACGGGTCGTTCGGCACTGTGCTGGCCAGGATCGCGTCGTGCAGCGACAGCTTCGCGTAGGCCAGCAGCACCGCGTATTCCGGGCGGGTCAGCCCCTCGCCGCGGCGCATCCGCTCGGTGATCGTGGCATCGTCGGGCAGGTATTCCACGGCGCGGTCGAGGCGCCCTTCGGCTTCCAGCGCCTGCATGGTGCGCATCGCGAAGCCGGTCTCGCCCAGGCCGCCGCGCTGGGCGAGCGACAGGGCGAGGGTCTGCAATTCGTTGTTGCGCAGGACGAGGCGCCCGACCTCGTCGGTCATGGTGGCGAGGAGTGTGTTGCGCGCCGCGTAGTCGAGCCGCCCATCCCGCTCGGGGACCATGAGGGCGATCTTGATGTTCACTTCGACGTCGGAGGTGTTCACGCCGGCGGAGTTGTCGATCGCGTCGGTGTTGAGCCGGATCCCGGCCCGGGCCGCCTCGATGCGTCCGCGCTGGGTGAGGCCGAGATTGGCACCCTCGCCGACCGCCTTCACCCGCAGCTCCGGCCCTGTGATGCGCACGGCGTCGTTCGCCCGGTCGCCGGCATCCTCGTCGGTCTCGGTGGTGGCGCGGACGTAGGTGCCGATGCCGCCGAACCAGAGCAGGTCGGCCGGCGCCTTCAGGATCGCCTGCATCAGCTCGGTCGGCGTCGCCTCGGCCCGGTCGAAACCCAGGGCGGCCCGGACGGCCGGAGAGAGCGGCACGGTCTTGAGGCTGCGCGCGAACACCCCGCCGCCCTCCGAGATCAGCGACGTGTCGTAATCCGCCCAGGACGAGCGGCCGAGGTCGAACAGGCGCCTGCGCTCGGCGAAGCTCTTCGCCGCGTCGGGATTCGGATCGAGGAAGATGTCGCGGTGGTCGAAGGCCGCCACCAGGCGGATGCTCTCGGACAGCAGCATGCCGTTGCCGAACACGTCGCCCGACATGTCGCCGACCCCGACCACGGTGATCGGGTCGGTCTGCACGTCGACGTCGATCTCGCGGAAGTGGCGGCGCACAGCCTCCCAGGCGCCCCGGGCGGTGATGCCCATGCCCTTGTGGTCGTAGCCCTGGCTTCCGCCGGACGCGAAGGCGTCGCCGAGCCAGTGGCCCTTCTCGAGGGACAGCGCGTTGGCGATGTCCGAGAAGGTGGCGGTGCCCTTGTCGGCCGCCACCACCAGGTAGGCGTCGTCGGGGTCGTGCCGCACCGTGTCCGGTGGCGGCACGATCGCCTGGTCCACGATGTTGTCGGTGAGTTCGAGCAGGGTGCGGATGAACAGCCGGTAGCTCTCGGTGCCCTCCTGCATCCAGGCCGCCCGGTCCGAGGCCGGGGGCAGGCGCTTGGGGAAGAAGCCGCCCTTGGCGCCCACCGGCACGATGACGGCGTTCTTGACCTGCTGCGCCTTCACCAGGCCCAGGATCTCGGTGCGGAAATCTTCCGGCCGGTCGGACCAGCGCAGACCGCCGCGGGCGACGTAGCCGAAGCGCAGGTGCACGCCCTCGACCCGGGGCGAATAGACGAAGATCTCGAAGAACGGCCGCGGCAGCGGCATCGCCGTCACCTTGGCGCAGGCGAACTTGAAGCTGATCGTCTCCCGGGGGCGATCACCCTCGGCCTTCTGGAAGAAGTTGGTCCGCACCGCGGCTTCGACCAGGTTGACGAACCGGCGCAGGATCCGGTCGTCGTCCAGGCTGGTGACGTCGCCGAGCGCCTCCTCGATCAGGGCGCGGGTCTCGGCTTCGCGCGCGGCCCGGTCGCCGTCGATCAGCGGGTCGAAGCGGGTCCGGAACAGGCTGACGATCGCCCGGGCGATCCCGGGATGCCGGCTCAGCGTCCCGGCCATGTAATCCTGGCCGTAGCGGATGCGCAGCTGGCGCAGGTAGCGCCCGAGCGCCCGGAGCAGGGCGGCGTCCCGCCAGGGCAGGGCGGCCTCCAGCACCAGCCGGTTGTAGCCGTCGGATTCCGCCGCGCCGTCGGCCAGCGCCAACATCGCCTCCTCGAGGGGCTGCTCCAGCGTGGCGAGATCGATCGCGGCGCCGCTGGCCCGCTCGATCCGCATGTCGTGCAGCCAGACCCGGGCGGATTCGTCGAGCCCGGCCGGCCGGACCCGATAGGTCCGCTCGTCGATGACCCGGAAGCCCAGGTTCTCCAGCACGGGCACCCGGTCGGACAGGGCGATCGCGGTGCCGCGGGAGAACACCTTCAGACGGACCTGCGCGTCCGAATCACCGGCCCGGCGGCCGAGATGCACGGCGCGCGGCTGCACGTCGCTCAGCGCTTCCAGGATGGCGATGTCGGCGACTGCCGCATCGGACTGGAAGTTGTCCCGGTAGGCGGCCGTGAACGCCTCCGCGTAGCGCGACGCGAGCCGGCGGGCCCGGCCGCCGTCGTGGGCCTCCGCCAGGGCCGCACTCAGCGCGTCGCCCCAGGTGCGGACCAGGGCGGCGATTCCGGCCTCCAGGGCGGCAGGATCCTGCTCCGGCATGCCCTCCTCGGGCAGGCCGACGATGTAGTGGGTCCGCGCCAGCGGGCCTTCGGGCAGTTCCGAATAGGCCGCGCTCGGCCGCCCGCCATAGGCCTCGGCCAGGTAGGCGCCGATCCGGGCGCTCACGGTCGAATCGAACCGGTCCTTCGGCACGAAGACCAGCAGCGAGACGAAGCGGCCGAACCGGTCCGGGCGCGACAGCACGCGGATCCGCGGCCGGTCGGCGAGGTTGGCGATCGCCAGGGTGAACCGGTACAGCCGGTCGATATCGATCTGGAACAGCTCGTCCCGCGGGTAGGTCTCCAGCACCGCGAGCAGGCTGCGCCCGGCATGGCTGGTCGGGTCCAGGCCGGCCCGTTCGGCCACCGCCTCGACCTTGCGGCGCAGGACCGGCACCTCGCGCGCCGGGCTGGTATAGGCCGCGGCCGTGAACAGGCCGACGATCCGCACCTCGCCCGACAGCTTGCCGGTGTTCGAGAACAGCTTCACGCCGACATAGTCGAGATAGGAGACCCGGTGGACCCGGGACTTCGCGCTCGCCTTGGTGATGATCAGCGCCTGCGGCTCCTCCAGGAAGGCGAGGATCTCGGGCGTGTAGTCGACCGGCGTCCGGCCCCGGCGCAGCGGCGTGGCGCCCGGATCGCGCAGCACCCCGAGGCTCGAGCCCTCGATCAAAGGATGGCCGTCGCCCTCGATGCCGTGCTGGCGCATGCCCAGCACCAGGAACTGCCCATCCCTCAGCCAGTCGAGGAAGGCGCGCGCCTCCGCGACCTCGGCCTCCGGCAGGGGGGACGGGGCGCGGCCCAGGCTTTCGGACAGCGCGGAGATGCGGGCCAGCATCGCGTCGTGGTCGTCGCTCGCCAGGGCCACGTCCCGGTAGACCTGGGCGAGGGCCTCCTCCAGCCGCGCCCGGGCCTCGCCGTCGAGGCGGCCGAGATGGAGGTGGATGAAGCTTTCGCGCGCCAGGCTGCCGTGGGCATCCGCGGTGGTCTCGCCGACCACGCGCACCAGCGCCCCGGACGCGTCGCGCTCGACCCCGAGGATCGGGTGGGCGACGAGATCCGGCGTCAGGCCCTGCTCGGTCAGCTCGGCCAGGGTCGAATCCAGCAGGAACGGCCGGTTGTCGTTGATGACCTCGACGATCGTCACTTCGCGCGACCGTCCGTCCCGCACGAGTTCGGTGTCGCTCAGGCGCAGCCGGGCCGGATCGCCGGGCTTGCGGGGCTCTGACAGGAAGGCGCGGGCGCGGACCGCCAGCTCGGCCAGCGCATCGCCCGGGTAGGGGGCTACGTCCTCGGGGGTCACGCGCCCGAACAGGTCGCGGACGAACCCGCCGGGCCCGCCTCGCTGCGCCACGATCTCGGCCGCGGCCTCGATGAGCCCGGACCGGGCCGATTTCTGTTCCGAGGACGACAACGCCGTGGCGGTTTCGAGTGTCATCGCGCCTCTCACGAACCGGGAGCCTGCCGACGCAGCGTTAGCAAAGAGATCCGCCATGTCGATGACAGCGTGACGGATTTCCCCATCGCCGCGTGTCGAACCGGCCGAACCGTCAGTGCCCGCTTGTCGCGCGGAATATCCGTGCATATACACGTATCGTGATGATCGATCGTCCGAGCGAGCCCTGCACCTGTTCCGCTCTGCGCCGTGCCACGCGGGCGGTGACCACGATCTATGACGAGGCGCTGCGTCCCTGCGGGCTGCGCGTCACCCAATTCGCGATCCTGCGCCTGCTCGACCGTCTGGGTCCCAGCCCGGTGACGCGGCTCGCCGCCGAAGCCGCCCTGGAACGCACCACGATGGGCCGCAACCTCGATCCGCTGGAGCGGCGTGGCCTCGTGCGGATCGAAGCCGGCGAAGCGGATGCGCGCGCTCGCGTGGTCTCGCTGACGGACGCCGGACGCGCCGCCCTGGCGGCGGCAATCCCCCATTGGCGGGTCGCGCAAGCGCGCATCAACGCGCGGATCGAACCCGCCGCCGTCGCGGCCCTGACCGAAGCCCTCACCGCCGCCCCCTGACACGCCGCCGCCGGCCGTCTCACACCCCGGAGCCCGAACATGTCCGTTCCCGTCGAGACGCTGCCCGCGCCGCCCCCCGTGCCGCGCCTGCACTATGCCTGGGTCGTGGTCGCGGTGACCTTCCTGGTGCTGCTGATCGGGGCGGGCGTGCGCGCGACGCCGAGCGTGCTGATCGTCCCGTGGGAGCGGGAATTCGGCTGGACGGCCGCCACGATCAGCGTCGGCATCGCGCTCAACATCTTCCTGTACGGCATGATCGGGCCGTTCGCGGTGGCGATCATCGAGCGCTTCGGCCTGCGCACCGCAGTGTGCTGCTCGCTCTTCGTCCTGGCCGTCGGCACGGCCGCCACCAGCCTGATGACGGCGCCGTGGCAGATGGTGCTGCTCTGGGGCATCGTAGTCGGATCGGGCTCCGGCATGGTCGCCAACGTGCTCGGCGCCACCGTGGCGGGCCGCTGGTTCGGCAAGCGGCGCGGCCTCGTGGTCGGGCTGCTCACCGCAAGCAGCGCCACCGGGCAGCTGATCTTCCTGCCGATGCTGGCCTCCCTGGCCGTCGGGTCGGGCTGGCGCTCGGTCTCGCTCCTGGTCGCGGCCGTGACCCTCCTGCTGATCCCGCTGGCGGCCCTGCTGCTGCGCGACCGGCCCGCCGATCTCGGCCTGCCCCGTTACGGCGAGACCACGATCACACCCACCCCGGTGCTCACCGAGAATCCTGCGGTGCGGGCCCTGCGCGGTCTGCGGACCGGCCTCAAGTCGAAGGATTTCTGGCTGCTCTCGGGCACGTTCTTCATCTGCGGTGCCTCGACCAACGGGCTGATCGGAACCCACCTGATTCCCGCCTGCATCGATCACGGCATCGCGGAGGTCACGGCCGCGGGCCTGCTCGCGGTGATGGGTATCTGCGACCTGATCGGCACCACGGCCTCGGGCTGGCTCACCGACCGATTCGATTCCCGCAAGCTGCTCGCCTGGTATTACGGCCTGCGCGGCCTGTCGCTGATCTTCCTGCCCTACTCGTTCGATCTCAGCTTCTACGGCCTGTCCCTGTTCGCGGTGTTCTACGGGCTCGACTGGATCGCCACCGTACCGCCCACCGTGCAGCTCGCCGGAAAGTCCTTCGGCGAGGAGAACGCTGCGCTGATGTTCGGCTGGATCGCCGCCGCCCACCAGATCGGCGCCGCCTCGGCCGCCTGGCTCGCCGGCATGGTGCGCACCGATACCGGGACCTATCTCGGCGCCTTCGTGTCGGCCGGCCTGCTCTGCCTGGTCGCCGCCCTGATGGCGGGCTTCGTCGGGCGCAACCCCCGGGAGCCGGCCCTGCGCCCGCTGCCGGCCTGAGCTGCATCGCGCAGGTACGTCGGCCATAAGCGTGCCGCGAAGGGGGCGCCTCCGTCGGGCGATTCCTTCGCAGCACGAGTGCGTATTGTGACAATCGCGATCCGGCCCAACCCGCCGGTCCAAGAGGCTCACGCCCCGCAGACCCGGTCGGGGCCGGGCTTCACCGAGTTCGTCGCCATCATCGCGCTGATGATGGCGGTCACCGCCATCTCGATCGACAACCTTCTGCCGGCCTTCCCGGCGATCGAGGCGCGCTTCTCCGTGTCCGATCCGAACCGGCTGCAACTCCTCGTCTACGTGTTCATGGCGGGGTTCGGCATCGCGCAGCTCGCCTACGGGCCGGTCTCGGACACGTTCGGGCGCCGGAAGGTCCTCCTGACGAGTCTCGCGATCTACGTGGTCGGCTGCGGGCTCGCTATGGTGGCGCCGAGCTTCGGCTGGCTGCTGGCGGCCCGCGTCATCCAGGGCATCGGCGCGGCCGGCGGGCGGGTGCTCTCGGTGGCTATCGTGCGCGACCGCTTCGCCGGCCGTGAGATGGCGAGCGTGATGTCGCTGACCATGATGGTCTTCCTGATCGTCCCGATGATCGCCCCGGCGATCGGCGGCCTGATGCTGGCGCTGGGATCGTGGGTCTACGTGTTCGTCTCGATGCTGGCTTTGGCCTTCTGGCTGACCGCCTGGTTCTCGCTGCGGATGCCGGAGACCCTCCACCCGGAATACCGCCGCCCGCTTTCCCTCCGGGCGACCTGGGACGCGGTGCGCACCACCGTGACGACCCGGGTCTCCATCGGCTACGCCACGGCGCTCGGCCTGCTCACCGGCTGCATCATGGGCTATGTCGGATCGGCCCAGCAGGTGTTCGACACCGGGCTGTACCACCTCGGGCCGCTGTTCCCCCTGGCCTTCGGGCTGGTGGCCGGCGCCATGGGGGCGGCGACGCTGATCAACGCCCGGATCGTCCGCCGGCTCGGGATGCGGGCGCTCTCGCATGCTGGCATCATCGCCTTCACGCTGGTGGCCCTGGCCCAGGTCGGAATCGGGCTCGCCTATCACGGCCACCCGCCGCTCGCGGCGTTCCTGTCGATCCTGGCGGCCAACCAGTTCCTGATGAGCTTCGCGCTGCCGAACTTCAACGCCCTGGCGCTCGAGCCGCTCGGCGCCATCGCTGGCACGGCCTCGTCGTTCGTCGGGTTCTACACCACGATGCTGGGGGCGTTCTCGGGCTACGTGATCGGCCAAGCCTTCGACGGGACCGTGCTGCCGGTCGGGATCGGCTACGCGACCCTCGGGGGCCTGGCGCTGCTGGTGGTGCTCTGGACCGAGCGCGGCCGGTTGTTCCGGGGCGGGGTGGCGGGTTGAGCGTTCGGACTTAACCCAGCCTTCAAACCAATACGGCACCCTCCGGTCAGCCCTAACAGCCGACCGGACTCGACCATGATCGCCCGCGCCCAGGACGGAACCCTTCTCGCCGCGCGCCTTCTCCTGGCCGCGGCACTCCTGCCGACGGGTATCGCCCGGGCGCTCAACGTCTCGGGCTTCGCGCTGACGCTCGCCGGCAGCGGCATGCCGTTCCCGAACGGCGTCGCCACCGCGGCCGTCGTCGTGCAGGTCTTCGGCCCGCTCGCCCTGATCCTCGGCGTTCTGCCGCGCCTGACCGGTCTGGCCCTCGCGGTCTTCGCCGCGGTGACGGCCGTGATGCTGCACGCTTTCTGGCAATATGTCGGACCGGCCGCAGTCGCCGAGCGAACACTGATGCTGGCCGATCTCGGCCTCGCGGGCGGGTTCCTGATCTATGCGCTGACGGGCCCCGGCGCCTTCAGCTGGCAGGGCTGGCGCGCCGGCGTCGCGACGGAGCGACCGACTCCGCAGCGCGCTGCCGCCAAGGCACCCGCCAAGAACTCGGCGGCACGGGGCGGCGCCGGCAAGAAATCCGGTGGCCGCACGCCGGCGCGCGCCGCGGCCTGATCGGGTCAGCTCGCCCGCGGCTTCATCTCGGCCGAAGCCGGCGGGGTCGCGGCGACCATCCTGCGGCCCGAGATCTCGGCCCCGGCATCGGGCGTCAGCTTGCGGAAGGCCAGCACCGAGGCCGCCGACAAGACAGCCACGGCGAAGAAGGCCGGCCCAAAATCGCCGGCCTCGATCGTGGTCCGGCCGTGGAAGCCCGCCGCGCCCTCGAGCGCCAGCGCGCCGAGGGTCACCCCGAGGCTCAGCGACAGCTGCTGGCAGACGCTGGCGAAGCTCGTCGCCGCGCTCATCTCGCGGGATTCGAGGTCGGCATACGCGATGGCGTTGACGCAGGTGAACTGCACCGAGCGCGAGCAGCCGCCCAGGAACAGCAGCGCGATCATGATCCAGTGCGGCGTGTCGGCGGTGTAGAGCCCGTTCACCGCCAGGAAGGCCGAGGCCAGCACGGCATTGAAGACCATGACGGCGCGGAAGCCGACACGCCGCAGGATCTTCGGCGCGAGGGTCTTCACGAACATTGCACCGGCCGCCGCCGCGAAGGTGATCAGCCCGGAATGCAGGGCGTCGAGCCCGAACCCGACCTGCAGCATCAACGGCAGCAGGAACGGGATCGCGCCGGTCCCGACCCGGAACAGGCTGCCGCCGAGGATCGCGACCCGGAAGGTCGGGCGGTTCATCAGGTCGAGCCGCACGATCGGGTGGGCGACCCGCCGCGCATGGACGACATAGAGCGGCAGCAGGATCGCCCCCGCGGCCAGGCATCCCCAGGAGATTGAGGCCGGCAGCAGATGGCGTCCCATCGAGGCCAGCCCCAGCATCAGGGCGGCGAGTCCGGTGCCAAGCACGAAGAAGCCGGTCAGGTCGAGCGGCGGCCGCTCCGGCTCGCGCACGTCCTCGAAGTACAGGCTCGCCAGCACGATTCCGGCGACGCCGATCGGCAGGTTGATGAAGAAGATCCAGCGCCAGTCGAACCAGGTGGCGATCAGACCGCCGAGCGGTGGACCGAGCACCGGGCCGACCAGCGCCGGGAAGGTCAGGTAGGCCAGAGCGGTCACCAGCTGCGACTTCGGCACGCTGCGCAGCACCACGAGGCGCCCGACCGGCACCATCATGGCCCCGCCCATGCCCTGGAGGAACCGCGCGGCGACGAACCAGGCCAGCCCGTTGGCCGCGGCGCAGGCGAGGGATCCCAGCATGAATACGACGAGCGCGGCCCGGAACACCGTCCGCGCGCCGTAGCGGTCGGCCATCCAGCCGCTCACCGGGATGAAGATCGCCAGGCTGACCAGATAGGAGGTCAGCGCCAGCTTCAGGGCGATCGGATCCTCGCCGAGGCTCGCCGCGATGCTGGGCAGCGCCGTGGCGATCACCGTGGAATCGGTGTTCTCCATGAACAGCGCGGTGGCCACCGTCAGGGGGACGATCCAGAGCGGTCTTTGGGTCGGGGAAGACATCGGACAGCAGACGCGTAGCGCGCCGGGACGGTTGCACGGCGGGGGCGCCCATTCGCACCGTCGTGTTTCGCGCCTGTATCCGCAAGGCAACAGGGGTTGCGTCGTGACCGAACACCACCTTTTGTGCGCGTGGTCCAATGGCTACGTTTAGGGCGAGCGGTCTTCCGGCCGTCGATACCGGCGCGGTGCCGGCCACGAGACACTCGATGCAGCCCAGTCCGAGCAAGCGCCGTTCCCTGTCGCGGCTCGCCGCCGCCGTCGCGCTCCTGTCGACGGTCACGGCCTGCGGCACCGTGCTGCTCAACGACCGCGGCTCGCTCACCCGCTACGACCGCTTGCAGGCGAGCAGCGCCGTCGCCTCAGCCTCGCGGCTCTACGTGGACCGGCCGGCCCTGGCCAAGGCCCGCACCGTGCGGATCATCCCCACGGCGTTCCACGCCGACGTCGCGGGCGCCGCGCCGCTGACCCAGGCGGAACGCCGCCTGATCGCCAACGCCGCCGACCGCGCGCTCTGCTACGACCTGTCGCTGCGCTACGACGTGGTGACCGGGCGCGACGCCGATCTCACCGTGCGCGCGCAGGTCACCCGGGTCGAGCCCACCGATCTCCTCGGTGCGGGCGCCACCATTGCGGGCTCGGCCGGCGTGACCGTGGCCTCGCAGGTCGGGCTCAGCGCCGTCGAGGGTATCGGCCGCATCCCGATCCCGCGGATCCCGATCGGGCTCGGCAGCCTCACGGTCGAGGCCGAGGCGCTGGACCGGCGCCGCGAGCAGCGCGCCGCCATGGTCTGGGGCGGGGCCGCGAACTCGTTCACGAGCCAGCCGCGCTTCTCCCGCGCCAGCGACGCCTACGACCTCGCCGGCGAGTTCGGCCAGGATTTCGGCTTCATGCTGGCCACCGGCGACGACCCGTTCAACGCCCCCAACACCCTGCCGACCTGGGACCGGATCCGGGTCACCACCCTCGGCGAGGCCCCGCTCGACCCCGATTGCGAGGCCTACGGCCGGGCTCCCGGCATCGACGGCATCCTGGGCGACTATATCGGCCTGCCGCCGGAATATACCGACAAGGGCGCGGCCGTCCCGGCGTCGCGCTGACCCGACCGCTGGTGCAAAAAAGCGGGGGAGCCATGCGCGATTTCCCGCTGCGGCGCGGCGACGGCGCATTGGCGCGGCCGCGGACCCCATGATACTGGCACTTGCCAACCCGATCCCGCTGCGCACCCCCTAACAGCGCGGCCGTCCGAGGAAAGTTGGCACATGGCCCGAGTCGATTCCGCCACGATCATCGAAGGTCTGACCTTCGACGACGTGCTCCTGCGGCCCGCCGCCTCCTCGGTGATGCCGACCGAGGTCAACGTCGCCTCGCGGCTGACCCGCACGATCCCGCTGAACCTGCCGATCCTCGCCTCGGCGATGGACACCGTCACCGAGGCGCCGATGGCCATCGCCATGGCGGCCAACGGCGGCATGGGCGTGATCCATCGCAACCTTGAGCCCGCGGAGCAGGCCGAGCAGGTCCGTCTCGTCAAGAAGTACGAGTCCGGCATGGTGATGAACCCGATCACCATCCATCCCGACGAGACCCTGGCCGACGCCTTCGAGGTGATGAAGCGCAACCGCATCTCCGGCATTCCGGTGGTGGAGCGCGGTCCCAACGGTTCCCGGGGCAAGCTGGTCGGCATCCTGACCAACCGCGACGTGCGCTTCGCCACCAACCCCGCCCAGCCGGTGGCCGAGCTGATGACCCGGGACCGGCTGATCACCGTCCGCGAGGGCGTGACTCAGGACGAGGCCAAGCGCCTCCTGCACCAGTTCCGGATCGAGAAGCTGCTGGTGGTCGACGACCATTACCGCTGCATCGGCCTGATCACCGTCAAGGACATCGAGAAGCGCGTCACCTACCCGTTCGCCGTCAAGGACGAGCAGGGCCGGCTGCGGGTCGCCGCCGCCACGACCACGGGCGACAGCGGCTTCGAGCGGGCCGAGCGCCTGATCGACGCCGGCTGCGACGTGATCGTGGTCGACACCGCCCACGGCCACTCGATCAAGGTGCTCGACGCCGTCGCCCGGGTGAAGCAGCTCTCCAACGCCGTCCAGGTGATCGCCGGCAACGTCGCCACCCGTGAGGGCACCAAGGCGCTGATCGACGCGGGCGCGGACGCCATCAAGGTCGGCATCGGCCCGGGCTCGATCTGCACCACCCGCATCGTGGCGGGCGTCGGCGTGCCCCAGCTCACCGCCCTGCTGGAGGCCGTGGAGGCCGCCGGCGAGGCGGACATCCCGGTCATCGCCGACGGCGGCATCAAGTATTCCGGCGACCTCGCCAAGGCGATCGCGGCCGGCGCTTCGGTGGCGATGCTCGGCTCGCTCTTGGCCGGCACCGACGAGGCACCGGGCGAGGTCTTCTTGTATCAAGGCCGCTCGTACAAGTCGTACCGGGGCATGGGCTCGGTGGGCGCCATGGCCCGCGGCTCGGCCGACCGCTACTTCCAGGCCGAGGTCAACGACACCCACAAGCTCGTGCCCGAGGGCATTGAGGGCCAGGTCCCCTACAAAGGCCCGGTCGGGAACGTCCTGCACCAACTCGCGGGCGGCCTGCGCGCGGCCATGGGCTATGTCGGCGGCGCGACCATCCCGGACTTCCAGGAGCGGGCGCAGTTCATCCGCATCACCAACGCCGGCCTGCGCGAGAGCCACGTCCACGACGTGACCATCACCCGGGAGAGCCCGAACTACCCGTCGCGGACCTGACACGGAGGTCTCATGCCCACCCCAAGCACGCTATCGCTCGGTCGGCATACGCCCGCCTTCGACGTCCCACGGGATGATGTCGGCGGGCGTGCGGAAGCCGACCAGCACCGCCACCACGATGACGACCGAAAGGACAGGAACGTCCTTCAGGGGGCCGAGGCCATCGCTCTGGTACGGACGATCCGCTCCAAGGCGCTTCGTCAACCGTTGCCCGACAGCACACCAATGATCAGGGCAGACCGCGAAGAACGATGATCGTCATCGACGCCTGCGTTGCCGCGAAATGGTTCCTGCCGGAGCCGCAGAGCGATTTGGCGGACGCGATCCTGCTCGAAGACGTCGCCCGGATTGCGCCTGAACATATTCTCGTTGAGGTCGGTAACACGCTTCTGCGGAACCATCGCTCGGGTGCGATCACGCTCGAACATGCGCGGGAAGCAATCTCGGCTCTAGGCAAGCTGGTACGTCTCCGACCGATCCTCGAGATTGCGGACACGGCGCTCAGCATCGCGAGCAGCATTGGGTGTACGCATTACGATGCGCTCTACGTGGCTGCAGCTGAACGATGGGATAGCGTCTTGGTGACTGCGGATGCCAGACTGGTGCGGCAGCTGCAGACGGTGCAGTGGACCGGCCGCTACCGTCTACTGGGCCCTTGATTCGATGACGGGACGTGCTCAGGACACCGAACGCCGACAACGACCTCGACCCGGAGAGACCCAATGCGCACGCTGATCGTCGGAGCCGGGGCGACCGGCGGCTATTACGGGGCGCGGCTCGCGGAATCGGGGGCGGACGTGACCTTCCTGGTCCGGCCGGCCCGGGCCGAAAAACTGGCGGCGAACGGGCTGGTGCTGCGCTCGCCGCTGGGCGACCTGCATCTGCCCGCTCCGCCCACCGTGACGGCCGACAATCTGGCCCAGGCCGGCGGCTTCGACCTCGTGCTGCTGTCCTGCAAGGCCTACGACCTCGACAGCGCCCTTGCCGACCTGGCGCCCGCGGTGGGCGAGGGAACCGCGATCCTGCCGCTACTCAACGGAATGTCCCATCTCGACGCGCTCGACGCCCGCTTCGGCGCGGCCCGGGTGCTGGGCGGTTCCTGCGCCATCGCGGCGACCCTCGCGCCGGACGGCGCGATCCGGCACATGAGCGAGCTCTGCAGCATCACCTACGGCGAGCGCGACGGGTCGCGCTCGGCCCGCATCGAGGCCATCGATGATTTGATGCGCGGCCTGAAGTTCCAGGCGCGGCTCAGCGACGTGATCCTGCAGGAAATGTGGGAGAAGTGGGTGTTCCTGACGACGCTCGCGGGCGCGACAACGCTGATGCGGGCCGCGGTCGGCGACATCGTGGCGGCGCCCGGCGGCGCGGCCTTCATCGCGGCCCTCCACGCCGAATGCACGGCGGTGGCCGCGGCGAGCGGGTTCGAGCCGCGCGGGGTCGTCGCCGAGCGCGCGCGGGCGCAGCTCACCGCGGAGGGCTCGACCTTCACGGCCTCGATGCTGCGCGACATCGAGAACGGCGGCCGCATCGAGGCTGACCACGTCGTCGGCGATCTCATCGCCCGCGGCGCCCGCCTCGCCCCCGAGGCGGCATTCCCGCTGCTCGGCCAAGTCTACGCCGGCCTCAAGGCCTACGAGGCCCGGCGTGCCAGGGAAGCGACCTGAGGCGCAATCCAGTTCGACTTGAGGGCTATCCCACCCACGCCCTTATCCCGAGGGGCCCGTGCCAGCGGGCCTCGACGGAGGCCTCTGAACATCGCGCAGCTGGCTGGAGGCCTCCTTCGAGGCCTCCGCTTCGCTCCGTTGCTTCAGGATGAGAGCTTTGGAGGGATCAGCGTATGTCCGGCGCCGAGAGACTCAGTAGCGGCCGGGCGGCGGCGGGGGCGGGTTGCCGTATTCGAGCTGCGTCTTGGCATCCAGCGGCCGGCGCGGCGGCGGGGTGAGATCGGGGGCGGCCGGGGCGCTCGCGCAGGCGGCGAGGGCGGCGGCGGCGAATCCGGCGAGGGTCACGGAACGGGTTACGCGAACGAGGGACGACATGATCTGAGGCACTACCGGACAGGCCCCCGTCCGCGGAACGCACTGGTCCGCGGCGGGAGGATGCCATACGACACGGGGCCGGCCCGCATCGCGGGACCGCCCGCGACCCGGTCTGAGCCGGGATCGTGCTGGAAGCTCGGCCGTACCGTGGCGGCATCGTGGGCCAAGCGTGGCCGTTTCGCGTCGGCCGAGCGCCGTTTTAAAGGATGCCGACCCTGACCCCCGCCGCCCGCTGCTCCGCCGCCATCGAAGTCCTGACCGATATCGCGGAGCGCCGCCGCCCCACCGCCGACGCGCTCAAGGATTGGGGCCTCGCCCACCGTTTCGCCGGCTCCGGCGACCGGGCCGGGATCGCCAGCCTGGTCTACGACGCCCTGCGCCGGCGGGCGTCTGCCGCCTGGATCATGGGCTCAGAGGCGCCGCGCGCCGTGCTGATCGGCTCCCTGCGGCTGCAGCAGGGGCTCGCTGCCGCGTCCGTGGCCGCGTTGTTCTCGGGCGAGCGCTTCGCCCCCGAGCCGCTGAGCGACGACGAGCGCACGCGCCTCGAGTCCGGCACGCTGGACGAGGCCCCGCCCGAAGTGGCCGGCGACGCCCCGCCCTTCGTGCTGCCCGAGCTGGAGGCCGCGCTCGGCGACGACCTGATCCCTGAATTGAAGGCGCTCGCCCGGCGCGCACCCCTCGACATCCGGGTCAACGCCCTACGCGGCAGCCGTGACGACCTGATGCCCGCGCTGAGCGGCTTCGATGCCGCGCCGACCCCGCACGCGCCGCTCGGCGTCCGGATCCCGATCGGCGCCGACGGCCGAGGCCCGGCGCTCCACGTCGAGGCCGAGTTTCTGGACGGCTGGTACGAGATACAGGACGAGGGCTCGCAGCTCGCCGCCCTTCTGGCGGATCCGCAAGCGGGCGAGACCATCGTGGACCTCTGCGCCGGCGGCGGCGGCAAGACCCTGGCGCTGGCGTCCCAGACCCGCAACGGCGCCCGCCTGATCGCCACGGACGGCGATCCGCGCCGGCTCGCGCCGATCCACGAGCGCCTGCGCCGCTCCGGGGCCGCGGCCGAAGTACGGACACCGCGCGGCGGCAAGGCCCGCGCCGACGTGGTGGAGGATCTCGACGGCCAGATCGACCGGGTGCTGGTCGACGCGCCTTGCACCGGCTCAGGGACCTGGCGGCGCAACCCGGACGCCAAGTGGCGGCTGCGGCCCGGCAGCCTGGCCCTGCGCATCGCCGAGCAGTCGCAGGTCTTGGACCGGGCGGCCAAGCTGGTCCGGCCCGGCGGGCGGATCGTCTACGTCACCTGCTCGCTCCTGCCGGCAGAGAACGACGCGGCCGTGGCCGGGCTGCTGTCGCGCTGGCGTGGCCGCTTCGATGCCGTGCCGACCGAGACCGTGCTGGCGGCGGGGCCGCCGAGCCTCGCGTCCTCTGTTCGCCAGACGGAGCACGGCCTGCAGATGACCCCGCTGCGGACCGGCACGGACGGCTTCTACGTATCCGTGATCACCCGACGCGCCTGAGGACGCGCCTCTCCGGAACCGTGACCGCGTCCCGCGACGTTGGGCGAGGGATGTTTCAGGAGAGCGCCATGCCCGAGCCCGCCCGCCCTGCCTTCCGGGCCCCGTCCTGAGCGTCGCCCGGGACCGGTTCATGCAGCTCGACCGCCGTCTCCTGCTCGCAGGCTTGAGCACAGCTCTCGGCCTGCGCGCGGCCAAGTCCCAAGAAAGGCCGCCGGAGCCGGCGCCCGGCGAGGCGATCCGGGCGCTGCCGCGCTCGCTGCCCGGGGCGGACCTGCAGGTGATCGACCTGTGGCCCGGTGAGCCTCCGGGGGGTGGCAGCGGGCCCGATCCGGATGGATACCGCTATGTCGAGGGCCGGTCGGGCGACGTCACCCGGGTGGCCAAGCCATGCCTGCTGGCGATGCGGCCGGCCAATCCCAACGGTGCGGCGATCATCGTGGCGGCCGGCGGCGGCTACCAGTTCATCGCGCTCGGCAACGAGGGCGTGCCGGTCGGGCGCGTCCTCAACGCAGCGGGGATCACAGTCTTCCTGCTGGTCTATCGTCTGCCCGCGGAGGGCTGGGGCGCAGGCCCAGACGCACCGCGGCAGGACGCGCAGCGGGCGCTGCGGCTGGTGCGGGCGCGGGGCTCGGAATACGGGATCGACCCCGCCCGGGTCGGCGTACTGGGCTTTTCCGCGGGCGGCCACCTTATGGGCGAGACCGCGGTCGGCACCGCCAGCGACCTCTACACCCCGGTGGACGAGGCCGACGCGCAGCCGGTGCGCCCGGTCCTGGCCGGGCTGATCTATCCTGTCATCACCATGGGCAAGCCGTTCGACGGCACCGCGACGCGACGGATCCTGGTCGGCGACGAGGTCACCCCGCTCGAGATGAAGACCTACTCGGTGGACCTCCAGGTCGGGCCGCAGACGCCCCCGACCTTCCTGGTCCAGGCGATCGACGACCCGGTGGCGGTGGCCGACCATCCGCTGCTGATGTTCGCGGCCTTGCGGAGGGCGCGGGTGCCAGCCGAGTTGCACCTGTTCGAGCGCGGTGGGCACGGATTCGGGCTCGGCGCCCCGGGCACGCCGGCCGCCGCCTGGCCCGGCCTGTTCCTGGCCTGGATCCGGCTGCACGGCTTCCTGAACCGGTGAGCCGAGGATCAGTCCGCGCGCAGCCGGGGAAGCTTGGCGACCTTGGGGCGGTTGGTGCGGAACTGGCCGCGCTCCACCGCCACGAACACCACGATGACGATGGCGACGATGCTGAGCCACCAGATCGCCGTGAGGCCGACACCCAGGCAGGCGACCGTGAAGGCGGCGGAGAAGCACCCCATCGCTCCCGGGATCAGGGCCGGGATGTCCCGGCCGGCCCGGCGGATCGAGGCGTAGAGCGCGAAGGCGGCGGCCAGCGCACCCACGATCCCGAGTTCGTACCAGAACTCGAACAGGGCCGTGGTCGGCGCGTTCAGCGGCAGCATGCCGACTAGGCGCCCGCGCAGCGCCGTCTCGAAGCCGTGGCCGGTGATCAGCCGCACCGGATCGGTGGTCACCACCTTCTGCCAGCTCTTCAATGACAGCACTGCAGGCGAGAGCGGCCCGAACAACACCGCGCCGATCGGCCGGGCGAGGAACGGCAGTAGCGGCGCTACGGCGAGCAGCGCGGCCGACAGGGTCGCGGTCAGCATCACGCCGAGCTTGGGGCGGTAGCTCGTCACCGCGAAGGCCAGCGCGCCGACCGCCAGGGCGGCGATCTGGGTGGCGTCCGGCTGGACCGTCAGCGCCAGGGCGACCAGCAGGGCGAGTCCGAGCGCCTCGCGGTCGCGCCGCCGGGACCGCAGCCAGGCGAGCCCCGGCCAGACCAGCAGGATCAGCAGGATCAGGCCGCGGTCGAGTGCCCCGTCGTCGTCGATGCCGGGCGGCGCCATGTGCGCCCCGAACAGCCCCAGCACGATCGCCACGATCGCGCCCGCGACGAGCCCGAGCGGCAGCAGGTAGAGATTGGCCGAGCGCATCCGGTCCGGCAGGGCGAAATAGCCGAGCAGCGCCAACCCGATCGTCGCAGCGAGGTTGGCCAGACGCTCCACGGCCGGGCCGAGGAACGGCGTCCAGGTCAGCGACAGCACCGACCACAGCACCACCAGCATGCCGGCCAGGAAGGCCGGCGCCGTGAGCAGCCGGGACACGCCCGGCCGGACCGGCCGCTGGCGCCGGTCGATCGCGCTGGCGATGATCAGCAGCACCACGGCGATCGGCGCCAGGATCACGGTGGCGCGGCGGGCGACCTGCGCCAGCACCGGCAGGATGACGAACAGGCCGAAGAAGCCGACGCGCCGCAGCAGGGCGGCGGCGTCGAGCGCCGGATCGATCGTGGGGGAGTTCGACGCCCGCGGCATCTTGCGCCTTCTCTCGGACCGAGACGGCCGGATCACGCTCGATACGCAAGCTCCGCGCAAGCCGCTGTAGACCCTGAGCAACACTCCCGGGTCAGCGCGCTGCGCCGGTGGCGGCTCAAGCCGTCCGGGTCGCAGTCCGCGGACGCCGCCGGACGAACCGCAGGCCGACATCCGAGAGCACGCGCCAGCCGCCCCAGGCGGCCAGGAACCCGATCAGGCCGGCGGCGAGGCCGTCCGCATTGGTCGGCACAGCCGGGCTGAAATCCTGGTAGGCGGCCTGCGCCACCGGCACGTCGGGGTCGCGCAGCATCGCCACCACCTTGCCGAGCGGGCTCGTCGCCGAGGCGAGGGCCTGCTGCTGGGCGCTCAGCCGGGCGAGCCGGGCGATGTCGGACTGGGCGGCCTCGCCGCGCCGGGCCACCAGCTGATCGGGGTTGGTGCGCAGCCGGTCGACCGCGCCGTCGCGGGTGGTGCCGGAGGCCTGCGCGTCCGATTCGAGCACCGCCACCTGGCGGCGCAGCTCGTCCACCGCGCCGCCGAGGCGCTGCGCATATTGCTGCGCGAATTCGGGGGCCTGGGCGGCGATCACCCCGCCGAGCAGGCCGAGGGCGAGGCCGAGAGTGCGGAACACGCGGAACACGTCAGACCCTCCGGGTCGGAGACAGGGCACGGCACAGAGAGCATGGCTGCGGCCGAGAATCTAACGATCTGGCAGCGAAAAAATCAGGCCGGCAGGGTCAGAAGGCCGGCCTGGCCGTCGGCGCAGCCGAACAGCACGCGGTTGCCGCGCGCGTCCCAGGCGAGCGCCGTGATCCCGCTGCCCGGCACGGCGCGCCGCACCAGCAGCTCGGAGGCGTCGGTGAAGCGCACCAGCAGGATGCAGCCATCCTCGTAGCCCACCGCCAGGACCGGCGCCTTTGGGTGGAACGCGACCCGCGTGACCCGGGCGGGGCGGACACCGCATTCCCGCGGCGCCTTGCCCGTGGGGCCTTCCTTCGAATCGAACGGCCAGACGATCGCGGCCTCGGCGCCTCCGGTGGCGAGCCAGTGCCCATCGGAGGACCAGGACACGGAGCGGACCTTGCCGGGATAGCCCGACATCCGCATGTGGCCGCGATCCGGCTGCAGGCGCCAGCCGTGCAGCGCGTTCTCCTGCATGGTCGAGACCACGAAGCGGCCGTCCGGAGACCACGTGACGTCGATATGCGACCCCTTCCAGGTCACGACCTCGGCGGGCGTCTCGAGATTCGGAAACCAGAGGCTGACGCCGTTGTAGTGGGCGACGCCGAGCCGGTAGCCCTTCGGGGCGAAGACCAGCCCCCGGGCCGTCGAGGGCGCCGTGAAGCTGCGCTCCCGGCCCTTGGCGTCCCGGGCCACCACCGCACGACCGGCCGACCAGGCCACGGCACCGTCCGGATGGAGCGCGAGGGCGTCGATCCAGGCACCGCCCTTGGCCGCGCCGAGCTCCTGCACGGCGCCTCCGGCCCGGATCTCGACGACCCGGCCGTCGTCGCCGCCGGTGACCAGGCGGTCGCCGCTCCCGGCCGCGACCAGGATCCCGCTGTCGGGATGGGCGGCGATCCGGGTCACCGCGTCCCCCTGCAGGAGGACCACGGTGCCGTCGCCGAGCGCCAGGGCCGGGGCATCCTTCAGGAACTGCGCCGCGACCACGTGGGCGCCCGCCTCGAGCGGCGCGACGTGGTCGGTGAGGGAGGGATGGCTGACGGAATCGCTCATGGAGACTCGACCTTCGTGGTCCTCTGGCCGGCGCGCAGGACCAGGAACGCGGTGATCAGCGCGAGCACCCCAGAGACCGCCGCCGGCGCGATCAGGGCGTAGAGGGCGAACGCATCGTAGGCCAGCGCCCCCAGGAAGGCGCCCAGCAGCAGGGACAACCAGACCAGCCCGTCGCCGATCCATCCGAACGGGTCGCCCGTGCGGGTCAGCGCCCGGGCGATCTTCTGGCCCAGGCTGAACAGGGCGCCGGTGACGAAGGTAGTTCCGGCCCGAAAGCCCTGCACCTGCGCCAGCACGGCGTTCTGCGTCCCCATGGCGACCGCCACGAAGAACGCGGCGAGGCCCAGCTCGGGGGAGGCGAGGCCCAAGGCCAGGCCGCCGAGGATCAGAAGGGATTCGTAGGCCAGCACCACCGGGGTGGTCCAGCGCGACGGCACCAGGATCGCCAGGCCGCTGCCCAGGACCGAGCCGGTGAGAAAGGCCACGAGCAGGATCGCCGGCAGCAGCATCTTGTGCAGCTTCGCCTCGGCGCCGAAGACCGCCAACTGCGTGGTGTTGCCGCTCATGAACGAGGTGTAGAGGCCGCCGAGCCGCACGAAGCCCAGCGCGTCGACGTATCCGGCGAGGCCCGTGAGGAGCAGGCCGGTGCCCAACTGCCAGGAGCGGTTCACGGATCAGCCCTCCCGCGGCATCCCGGTAACGCCCCATTAACCATTTCGGCCGCTCCGTTCATCTGCGCAGGGGCGGGGTTAACGGGCCGTGCACCAAGTCCGGGCAATTCGATGCAATCACGGCGAACGCCGGGGCGCAGGGGCCCGTTGCTCCTTCGATCCGGCACGGGGCTCCAGCGCCCCCGCCGGGTGAGTGGGAGTTGCGTCATGATGCCGTTCGTCGCCACCTTCGCCTGCCCGTCCATGCCCGCCCTCGATTCGGCTGCCGCCACCATCCTGGTGGTCGAGGACGAGCCGACCGTCTGCGAGCTGGCGGCCGAAGCGCTTCTCGAAGAAGGGTATCGGGTGCTCACCGCCGCGGACGCCTGGGAGGCCGAAGCGATCCTGGCACGGGAGAGCGTGGATATGCTCTTCACCGATATCGACCTGGCCCGCAACACGAACGGCCTCGCACTCGCACGCCGGGCCCGCAGCTTCTGCCCCGACCTGCCCGTCATCTACACGTCCGGCGGGCGGGCCTGCCTGTCACCCGCCGACGCCGTCTCCGAGTCAGTGTTCGTCCCGAAGCCGTACCGTCCCAGCCAGCTCGTGGCGCTCACGAACGACATCCTGCGCGCTGCGCACCATCCCCATCACGCCTGACCCCGACCTCCAAAGGATTCCCGCCATGCGGCCCCCTCTGTTCGCGACCGGTCTCGCCCTCGCCCTCTCGGCCGCCGCCGTGCCGGCCCGGGCCGCGTGCGACGTGAAGGGCGCCCAGATCGAAGAGGGGATCGCCGCCAAGAAGGAATTGCGCGAGGACGCCAACGCCCAGACGGTGCGCGACCTGCGCACGCTGCGCGACGCGGCGATCGTGCTGGAGACCTACAAGTTCCCCGGTGAGTGCGAGGTGCTGCTCGGCATCGCCAAGTCTCTGCTCTCCAACCCCGACAAGACGATCGTGCAGGGCGGCAACACCGACGAGGACGAGGCCGAGAGCCTGGTCGAGGCCCGTGAGCCCAAAGCGAAGATCCCGGCGGACGAGAAGGCGCCGGCTCCGAAGACGGCCCCGAAGGCATATTGAGGCCGGGGGGACACCCCGCGCAACAGCTATCGACGTTCCCCCTCCGACGACTCACCTCGTCCTGACGTGTGAGCGCAGCGGGCACCTCAGCATGAGGGCGCGGGTAGGATTTAGCGCGGCTGCCCGGGCGGATTCGGTATATCGGTCAGCAACAGCGCTTTGACCAAACCTCCTACCGTTCCTCCGCAGCGCTCGCCCCGGCCTTGGCCCGGGCCAGAGCGCGGCCGAGCTTGGCGGCGATCTGCGCGCGCAGGATGTCGGCCATCTCGATGTCTACCAGGCGCCAGCTGAAGCCGCGCAGACGGAGTCGGATACGGTTGCGCTCGGCCCGGGGGCCCTCGGGCGGGACCGGAATGACCACGGCCCGGAACCCGCGCATCTCCAGGGCGGCGTAATAGGGCAGGAGCCGTCCGGCATTCCGGATCGCCAGACCCTCCGGCTTCAGGCTGGCGGGACGCTCGATGTCGAGCTTGTCGGGCCAGCCGTTATCGAGCAGGTCCAGCACCGTCTCGGGCGTGACCAGGGTCTCGGCCAGCGCCAGCGCCAAGCCGTACGCGACGTCGTTGAGGCGTTGCCGGTCGCGGGGCTCCAGGTCCAGGTCCGTGTCGGAAGCGGTGCGCACCGCCGCCGTGATCTGGCGGACCAGGGACAGCCGGAGGGTCCGGAAGTTCACGTGGCCTTCGATGTAGGCCACGTCGTGCCGGCGCACGGCCTGGGCCAGGTCGTAGAGCGACCAGAGCGGGCTCACCGTGAAGGCGAGCCACGCCAGCGCCAGCGCCAACGGGATCGCGAGCCAGCGCACCACCCTACCATCCCCCCCGGGACGTCACGGCTGCGCCGGCGCGGTCGCACCGGTCCCGGCCGCCCAGCCGTCGAGCCCGGAGAAGGCCGCGACCACACCCTCGTAGACCGGGCGCTTGAACGGCACGATCAGGTTCGGCAGCTCGGAGAACCGCGCCCAGCGCCACGCGTCGAACTCGGCCTTGTGGGCGCCGCCGCCGGGGGTCAGCACGTCGATCACGTCCTCGCTGCCGAGGAAGCCGTAGGCGAACCACTTCTGGGTCTGGCCGCGATAGCGCCCCTTCCAGGCCTGCTTCATCACCGCCGGGGGCAGGTCGTAGGTGAGCCAGTCCGGGATCTCGCCGAGCAGGCGGATCGCGTCGGGCGGCACGTTGGTTTCCTCGTAGAGTTCCCGGCGGGCTGCCGTCTCGGGATCCTCGCCGGGATCGATACCGCCCTGCGGCATCTGCCACATGTACGGGCCGGCGACGTGCTCCGGCCCGGCATCCTTGGTCCGGCGCCCGACGAAGACGCCGCCCGAAGGCGCGATCAGCGCGACGCCCACGCAGGGGCGGTAGGGCAGCGCGGCGCCCGAGTCGGAATCTGTGGTCATCGCGGGCGACCATAGGTCAGGCGCAAGTCGCGCGGCAACGGCGGCGGCGGCGAAAGCGCGGCCGGGACGCCGTCAATTCGCCGTGCTGACCCGCTTCTCCACCGCCCCGCGCAGCGCCACGCTCGCCGGCACCAGACGGATGCCGCGGGTGTCGAGGTCCCGGGCCCAGCGTGCGATCCGGTCGACGCCGAGCGCCGAGCCGCCGGCCGTCACGAGGGCGAATCCGGTGGCGCGGGCCCGCGCCTCGGCCTGTCCGAGCGCCGCATCGATGGCGTCGGCCCGCGGCACAGCGTCGAGGACGATCTCCGCCCGGGCGACCGGGGTGCGGCTCTTGTTGGCGAAGGTCGGCTTCGGCCCGGTTCCGTCGTCGAGGAAGCCGAGGCCGCGGGCACCGATCTCGCGCAGGATCGGATCGAAGGCCGGGTCGGCCATCATCTTCGAGCCCATGTAGTTCGCCACGCCGACATAGCCGGGGAAGCGGGCCAGCGACCAGGCGAGGCGGTCGGCGTTCTCGACGCCCTTGAGGGCGGTGAGCAGCGTCTGGGGCCCGGGATCGCTATCAGGATAGTCGAACGGCTCCATGGGCAATTGGAGGAAGACCTCGTGGCCGGCATCCCGCGCTCGGGCGGCGGCGCGCTCCGCCTCGCCGCCATAGGGCAGGAACGCGAGGCTCACGGCGGGCGGCAGGCGCACGGTGGCGCCCGCGGTCGCCGCCTGGCCGACGCCGAGGCCCGTGATCAGGATCGCGATGCGGGGCCCGGTGCCGGGCTCCTCGACCCGGGCATAGACGTCGAGGGCGCGAATCCGGCCTTCGCCGACCTTCGGCATCGTGCCGTGGCGGCCCTGTTCGCTGATGCGTGCATCCGGCGCCGGGGCGAGCCGGGGCGCGCTCGGCGGCGGCACTCGGATCACCACGGCCTCGCTCGGGCTGGACCCCGGCGGTCGCACCACCGTGACGCCCGACGCGGTCTCGATCTCCTCGGCGGTGCGCTGCTGTGCGCCGCCCGCGTTGACCACCACCACGCCCTGCGGTTCCGGGGCGGTCGCGACCGGGGCGGCCAGAGGCCGGGAGACCGGCTCGCGCACCGTGATCGCGACCTCGACGCGCGGTTCGCCGCCTCGGGAATCCCCGAGGGCGAGCACGAGCCCGCAGGATGCCAGCATGGCGCCGGCGAGCGCCCCCACGGCGATCCTCGGCCGGCGCAGCGGCGCGACGAGGCGTGCGAACCGACCCTGGGGCCGCTCCGGCGCCTGCGCCTCCGGCACCCCGAGGGGGCGCGTGAGGATATCGTCGGTGGACTCGGTCAAGCGGCACTCGATGCGGAATCGCGTCCCACGCCCGATAGCAGCGGCGCGAATCCCATCACGTATTGCCCGTCGGTATGGTTAATCTTCCGCTAACATCGCTGTTCGACACGAAAAACCCCGCCCGGCTGGCCTGCCGGGCGGGGTGTTTTGGTCTTGGTCGGTGAACAGAAATCAGTTCGGCAGGCTGGGCTTCTGCTGCTGGGCGGGGGTGCCGCTGTTGGCGGCGCCCTTCTGGATGCCGTGCAGGAAGTCGATGGCCGACAGGAGCTGCTTGTCCTTGGCGGGGTCCGGCGGGATGTAGGCGGAGGAGCCGCCGCGCTCGTCGGTATCCTTCTGCTTCAGGTGGCCCTTCAGCCCGGCCTCGCCCTTGGTCTCGTCCTTGCCCTTCAGCTCGTCGGGCACGTCCTGCAGAACCTCGATGTCGGGCTCGATGCCCTTGGCCTGGATCGAACGGCCCGACGGCGTGTAGTAGCGCGCCGTGGTCAGCCGGAGCGCGCCCGAGCCGCCGAGCGGGATGATCGACTGCACCGAGCCCTTGCCGAAGGAGCGCGTGCCCATGATGGTCGCGCGCTTGTGGTCCTGCAGGGCGCCGGCCACGATCTCGGAGGCCGAGGCCGAGCCGCCGTTGACCAGCACCACCACCGGCTTGCCCTTGGTCAGGTCGCCGGCCTTGGCCGAGAACCGCTGGGTCTCGTCCGGGTTGCGGCCGCGGGTTGAGACGATCTCGCCGCGGTCGAGGAAGCCGTCCGAGACCATCACGGCCTGGTCGAGCAGGCCGCCCGGGTTGTTGCGTAGGTCGACCACGTAGCCTTTGAGCTTGTCGGCCCCGATCTCGCTCGAGAGCTTGTCGATCGCCGCCCGCATGCCGTCGAAGGTCTGCTCGTTGAACTGGGTCAGGCGGATGTAGGCGACGTCGCCGCCCTCCACCTTCGAGCGCACCGGCTTGATCTTGATCACGTCGCGGGTGAGCGTGACGTCGATCGGGTCCTTCGACTCCTTGCGGGAGATCTTGAGCTTCACGGCCGAGTTCACCGGGCCGCGCATCTTGTCGACCGCCTGGTTCAGGGTCAGGCCCTGGACCTGGTCGTCGTCGATCTGGGTGATGATGTCGTTGGCCAGCAGGCCCGCCTTGGCGGCGGGAGTGTCGTCGATCGGCGTGACGACCTTGATCAGGCCGTCCTCCATGGTGACCTCGATGCCAAGCCCGCCGAACTCGCCGCGGGTGGTGGTCTGCATGTCACGGAACGCCTTGGCGTCCATGTAGCTCGAATGCGGGTCGAGCGAGGTTAGCATGCCGTTGACGGCCGCCTCGATCATCTTCGATTCGTCGGGCTTCTCGACGTAGTCGGTGCGGACCTTCTCGAAGACGTCGCCGAACAGGCTCAGCTGGCGATAGGTCTCGGCGGAAGCGGCCACGGCCCGCGGTCCCGACAGGAAGTCGGTCTGGGTCGCCACCATGGAGGTGCCGGCACCCAGGAAGGCGCCGAGCATGATCAGGGACGTCTTGCGCATCAGCCGCGAACCTTCTCGCCAAGTATCTTGTCACTGGGGCTCTTCGCCCACCACGGCTCCGGATCGACGGAGCCGCCGTCCTTCTTGAACTCGACGTACAGCGATGGATCGCCCTCGGACCCCGACGGGCCCGCGCCACCCTCGCCCATGCTGCCCACCGGCTCACCCGCGAGAACGAACTGG
This sequence comes from Methylobacterium mesophilicum, assembly GCF_022179445.1. Classification (GTDB taxonomy): domain Bacteria; phylum Pseudomonadota; class Alphaproteobacteria; order Rhizobiales; family Beijerinckiaceae; genus Methylobacterium; species Methylobacterium mesophilicum. Next base: position 364,491 of record NZ_BPQU01000001.1, read on the forward strand.
CCGACCTCTACGCTAATCTGATCCATCCCCGCCAGCAGAAGATAGTAGCCGTCGCCCGCGTCGATGATCAAGAGACGCCCATAGGACCTGAACGGCCCGGCGAACTTGACCCAGCCGTCGGCCGGGGAGGAGACCAGCGCCTTCGGCCGCGTCGTGAAGGAGACGCCCCGGGTGATCCCGCCGTTGCCGTCGGGCTGGTTGAAGCCCCGCGCCAACCGCCCGCTCACCGGCCGCGGCACTTCGCCCCGCGCCTCCGCGAAATGCACCTTCGGGGCGAGGCGCGCCGGATCCCGAAATCCGGCCGCGGCGAAACGTTCCTGCGTCACCCGGGCCTCGCGCTCGGCGGCCGCCTTGGCCTCGTCGGCGGAACGCCGGGTCGCGGCGACCTCGGCCTCGGTGCGGTCGAGCAGGTCCTTGAGGGATTTCGCCTGGGCCCCAAGCTCGGCCGCGCGCTTGCGCTCCGCGGTCAGGCCGCTCTCGACCTCCGCCTGCCGGGCGCGCCGGGCGGTGAGGAGCGCCTGCAGGCGCTGCTGTTCCCGGGCCCAGCCGACGAGGTCGTTGGCCAGCCCCTCCTTGTCCTGCGCGATCAGGCCGCGCAGGCGGATCATCTCGGCGAGGTCCGCGGCCAGGGTGTCGACCTCGCCGCGCAGCTCCGGCACCACGGCGCCGAGCAGCATCGAGGTTCGGATGACCGCCAGCACGTCCTCCGGGCTCACCAGCACGGCCGGCGGCGGGCGGCGGCCCATCCGCTGGAGCGCCGCCAGGATCTCGGCGACGATGCCGCGGCGGGCGTGCAGGGACCGGCGGATCGCGGCCTCGCTCTCGGTCATCGCCTTCAGGCGTTCTTCCAGGCGGCTCAGCCGGTCCTCGGTGGCCTGCGCCTGGCGTCCGGCATCCAGCAGAGCGCTGTCGAGCTTGGCCCGGTCCGAGCCGATGGCGGCGATCTCGCCCTCGAACTGCGAGCGCTGACCTGCGCTGGCGGCCAGCGCATCCTGGACACGCTTGAGATTCTCGGCCCGCCTGTCGCGCTCCTCGTTGGCGCGCTGGATTTTCTCGGATTCTGCGTTCGTTGCCGGATCCTCGGCCCGCGACGGGACCGCCACGCCGGCGATGGCGAGCATCAGGACGGCGCGCAGAGCCGACCTTTGGAAGACACCGATCCTGGCACCATCGTCGTTCCGCACGGTGCCCTAGCCCGGCTCGCCGCGATGATACGGGTGGCCGGCCAGAATGGTCAGGCTGCGATAGATCTGTTCCAGGGCGAGCACGCGCACGAGTCCATGGGGCAGGGTGGCGGCCCCGAAGGACAGGATCAGCTCCGCCTTCGTCCGAATTGAGGCATCGAGGCCGTCCGGCCCGCCGATCGCCACCACCAGGGCCGGCCGGCCGGCGTCGCGCCATCCGGCGATCCGCTCGGCCAGGACTTCGCTGGCGATGTCCGAGCGGCCGCGCTCGTCGTAGGCCACCAGCACTCCGCCGGGCGGCAGATGGCTCAATAGGGCGGACGCCTCCTCGGCGCAGCGGTCCGGCGCCCGGCGGGCCCGGGATTCCACGATCTCGACGCCGTCGCAGGCGGGGAAGCCGAGGCCGCGGCCGAGCTGTGCAGCGCGGTCGCGATACCGGGACGCGAGCTCACGCTCCGGTCCGGCCTTCAGACGGCCGATCGCTGCCAGGACGAGGCGCACGGGAAGGCATCTCTTGCTGTGTCCGAAAGGGTTCGACCACGCCTGTCCCATCCCCACCCTCACCCCGAGGGATCCGCGTCAGCGGGCCCCAAAGGAGGTTTCCGGGGATCGCCGCGACGCCTGGAGGGCTCCTTCGCGGCGGGTTTGCCGCACCTCAGGATGAGGGGGTGGGCGGGACAGACGTCGCCTCACCGTCATCGCGAGCGCAGCAAAGCAATCCAGCGCGGTGCGCGGTCCTCGAAGGTGGCGCATCACCGGGTTGCTTCGCTGCGCTCGCAACGACGGCGCGGGTCGGCGAACCGCTAGTCCGCCGCTAGTCCGAGCGGGCGGTCCGCGCCCCACATCTTCTCAAGGTTGTAGAAGCCGCGCACCTCGGGACGGAAGATGTGCACGAGCACGTCGCCGGCGTCGATCAGGACCCAGTCGCAGGCCGGCATGCCCTCAACCCGGGCGTTGCCGTAGCCACGAGTCTTCATTTCCTGAATGAACTTGTCGGCGATCGAGCCGACATGGCGCTGCGACCGGCCGGACGCGATGATCATCGTGTCGGCCAGCGAGGTCTTCCCCGCCAGGTCGATCGCGATCGTCTCCTCGGCCTTCATCTCGTCGAGGCACGAGAGGGCGAGCGCCTTCAGGTCGTCCGAGCGCGCCATCCCGGGCTCTTCCGGAACGGGGGCGTTGGTGCGGATGGTCTCCGTGTGAATAGTCTCGGGCAGCGTCCTGATTCCTCGTGTTGCCGCGCCGCCCTCTCAGGGCACGCGAACCGGTATGAAATTGGCGGTAACGTGCGGCGATTGCAACTGCGTCGCGTGCGGAGGCCCCGGAGTCCCCCCGCGGCCATTGCGGATCTCGGTCGACGACAGGGGCGATCGGGGTCCGTGGAGGAACGTCCAGGCCGGCGGCGGGCGCACCGGCAGGGTGTGCGCCGCCGCCTCCGGCACCCGGGCCTGCGCCAGCCGATGGGCCGCCCGGGCGCTCAGAGGCGTCATCGTGTAGCCGGGTCGGTCGATGATCGCGATGGGGACGAGCCGCGCGATCTCCGCGAAGCCTTTCCAGCGGTGGAAGGTGGCGAGCGAATCCGCCCCCATGATCCAGACGAAGTGCACCCCGGGGCAGCGGCGGGTCAGGTAACGCAGGGTCTGGACCGTGAAGCGCACGCCCAGGGCCGCCTCGATGCCGGTCACAGCGATGCGCGGATGCCGGGCGATGTCGCGGGCCTGCGCGCAGCGCGCTTCCACGGAGGGCAGGGCGATCCGGCTCTTGAGCGGGTTGCCCGGGCTGACCAGCCACCAGACCCGATCCAGCCCGAGCCGCCGTAACGCCGTCACGGTGACGTGGCGGTGGCCGCGATGGGCCGGATTGAAGGATCCGCCGTAGAGGCCGATCCGCATGCCGGGAGCGCTCGGCGGCAGGGTCAGCCGCACGCCGGGACTTCTGGGGCCATCGCCTCGGACGGGATCACGGGCGGATCTGGCCGCTGCCGTGGACCCGGTACTTGAACGTGGTCAGCTGCTCCACGCCCACAGGGCCGCGGGCATGCATCCGACCGGTGGCGATGCCGATCTCGGACCCGAAGCCGAACTCGCCGCCGTCGGCGAACTGGGTCGAGGCGTTGTGGGTGACGATCGCCGAATCGACCTCCGCCAGGAAGCGCGTGGCCTCGGCGCGGTCGCCGGTGATGATCGCGTCGGTGTGATGCGAGCCGTAGGTCTCGATATGCTCGATCGCCGCGTCGATCCCGTCGACCACGCGGGCCGCGATGATCGCGTCGAGATACTCGGTGTGCCAGTCATCCTCGGAGACCGCGGTCACCCGGGAATCCACATTCTGGACCTCGGCATCGCCGCGCACCGCGCAGCCGACATCGAGCAGGGTGCGGACCAGGGGGGCGAGGTGGGTCGCCGCGCAGGCGCGATCCACCAGCAGCGTCTCGGCCGCGCCGCAGACGCTGGTCCGGCGCATCTTGCTGTTGAGCACCACGGCCAGCGCCATGTCGAGATCCGCCCCGGCCGCGACGTAGACGTGGTTGACGCCGTCGAGATGGGCGAAGACCGGCACCCGCGCCTCGGCCTGGACGCGCTCCACGAGGCCGCGCCCGCCCCGGGGCACGATCACGTCGATGCAACCGTCGAGGCCGCCGAGCATCAGCCCGACCGCGGCACGGTCCCGGGTCGGGACTAGCTGGATCGCGTCGGCCGGCAGGCCGGCCTCGGCCAAGCCCTCGCTCATCGCCTTCGCGATGGCCATGGCACTGCGATGGCTGTCCGAGCCGGCGCGCAGGATCGCGGCGTTGCCGGCCTTGAGGCAGAGTGCGCCGGCATCCGCTGTGACGTTGGGGCGGCTCTCGAAAATCACGCCGATAACGCCGAGCGGCACCGCGATACGCTCGATCAGCAGGCCGTTCGGCCGCTCGATCGCGGCGAGCTGGCGCCCGACCGGATCGGCCAGGGAGCCGACCTTATCGACGGAATCCGCGATCGCCGCGACGCGGCCGGCATCGAGGGCGAGCCGGTCGATCAGGGCGGCGCTCTGGCCGGCCTGGCGGGCGGCGGCGACGTCGCGGGCGTTCTCCCGCAGGATCTCCGCGGCGTTCGCCCGCAGGCGCTCGGCGATGAGCCGGAGGGCCCGGTCCTTCGTCTGGGCCGAGGCGAGCGCCATGCGCCGGCCGGCGACGCGCGCCCGCCGACCGATCGCCGCCATCAATTCCGGCAGGGCATCGGCCTCGGCGAGGTCGGATCTCAGGTTCAGGACGGGCACGCTGGCGTCCTCGGTGTTCGGGGGCCGCAAAACCCGGCCCGACAGGGGGTGAAGCGGTATTTGCACATCGAGCGATGGAGCTACAAGTGCGCCGGCCCACCGAACGTGACAGAGATCACCCGGTTTTCGAGGTGACGATAATTGATCAGAATCAGTCCAGCCTAAAACAACGCCAGATCATCGCGGTGCACCATCCAGGCTCGGCCGGGATAGTTGAGCAAGTCCGGTATGCGCGCGCTCGGATGGCCGATGATCAGTGCCGCCTCGGCGCTGTCGTAGGCCACGAGGCCGCGACCCAGAACGCGCCCGTCGGGATCGCGGATCATCACCGCGTCGCCCCGGGAGAAGCTCCCCTCGATCGCCCGCACGCCCACCGGCAGCAGGCTCGCCCCGCCGAGCAGCGCCTTCGCGGCCCCGGCATCGATGGTCAGCGTCCCGCGCGGCTCCAGGGAGCCCGCGATCCAGGTCTTGCGCGCCGCGGTCGGGGTGGAGCCGGACAGGAACCACGTGCAGCGCGCGCCCTCCCGCACCGCCTTCAGGGGGTTCTTGCCCCGCCCGTCCGCGATGACGAGGTGCGTGCCCCCGGAGGCCGCGATCTTGGCCGCCTCGACCTTGGTGCGCATGCCGCCCCGGGACAGCTCCGAAGCGGGGCCGCCGGCCATCGCCTCGATCTCCGGGGTGATGCGCTCGACCATGGGCAGATGCCGCGCATCGGGATCCGACAGGGGCGGCGCGGTGTAAAGGCCGTCGATGTCCGAAAACAGCACCAGCACGTCGGCGTCGATCATGGTGGCGACCCGGGCGGCCAGCCGGTCGTTGTCGCCGTAGCGGATCTCGGAGGTCGCCACGGTGTCGTTCTCGTTGACCACCGGGACGGCGCGCATCTCCAGGAGCTTCAGCACGGTGGCCCGGGCGTTGAGGTAGCGGCGGCGCTCCTCGGTGTCCTGCGGGGTCACCAGGATCTGGCCGGCCACGATGCCGTGATGCCCGAGCGCCTCGGCCCAATGCCGGGCCAGGGTGATCTGCCCCACGGAGGCCGCGCCCTGGCTCTCTTCCAGCCGCAGGATCCCCGGCGGCAGGCCCAGCACCGTCCGGCCGAGCGCGATGCTGCCGGAGGACACGACCAGCACGTCGACGCCGCGCCCATGCAACTCCGCGATGTCCTCGGCCAGAGCCGCCAACCAGGCATGGCGCAGCCGGCCAGCCTTGCGATCGACCAGAAGGGACGACCCGACCTTGATGACGATGCGGCGGAATTCTTCGAGGGCCGGGATCATTGTTCTTCGCAGAGACGAGGCATCGGGTGCGGTTTGGACGAAGGATGCGCGGTTGCAGCGGCGGTTCTGCGAGGGCGTCCACAGGCGAGCGTGGACAATCTCAAGGCGATGGCCTGTAAGCCAGCACGATCAACTCGTCGAAGATTCGCCCCTCAGACTCCTCGAGCGCGATCGCCACGAGGGCGGAACTGTCCAGCGCAATCATGCCGGCAGGCCGTTCCAGTCGTAGAGCCATCCGTGATCGTTGAAGGCTCCGGGAATGATATGCTGGTGGGCCTCGGCCACCAGGGCGCGGATTGCGTCGAGTTCGGCCTGTCTCCCGGGTTCGAGGGTGCTTTCCGGCGCCGTGCTGCGGTGGAGGTCGTGAAGAGCCTTCGCGACCGCTTCGTCGAGCGAGGTCCCAAGCCGTCCAGCACTATCGCGGGCCAGCTGAAAATCCTCGTCGCGAATCGTCACTTGCTGCGTCATCGGAATCTTTCCGAGATCAACTTAACCGGTGGGTCCCGCCCCGTCACTCACGGCTCCCAAGCCACGACGGGCCGGGCATTCGCCTCCTCAGCCATGCGCGCATCGATCTCGGTCTGGATCGCCCGGAGCGCCTCCGGGACGCCCTTACGGCTGGCCGACGACAGCACCAGCGGCGCCCGGCCGGCGGCGCGCTTCAGCTTGGCGACCTGGCTCTTGAGCGTTTCCGCATCCAGTGCGTCGGCCTTCGAGAGCGCCACGATCTCGGGCTTGTCGGCCAGGCCGTTGCCGTAGGCTTCGATCTCGCCGCGGACCAGCTTGTAGGTCTTGCCGGCATGCTCGGTGGTGCCGTCGACCAAGTGCAGCAGCACCCGGCAACGCTCGACATGGGCCAGGAACTTGTCGCCCAACCCGACGCCCTCGTGGGCGCCCTCGATCAGGCCCGGGATGTCGGCGAGCACGAACTCGCGGTTGTCCGAGCGGACAACGCCCAGGCCCGGATGCAGGGTGGTGAACGGATAGTCGGCGATCTTCGGCTTGGCCGCGGTGACGCTCGCCAGGAAGGTCGACTTGCCGGCATTGGGCAGGCCGACCAGGCCGGCATCTGCGATCAGCTTGAGCCGCAGCCAGATCCACATCTCCTGGCCCTCGAGACCCGGATTGGCGTGCTTGGGCGCGCGGTTCGTGGAGGTGGTGAAGTAGGCGTTGCCGAAGCCGCCGTTCCCGCCCTTGGCGAGTCGGATCTTCTGGCCGACCTCGGTGAGGTCGGCGATCAGGATCTCGCCGTCCTCGGCGAAGATCTGCGTGCCGGCCGGGACCTTCAGAACCACATCGGAGCCGTTGGCGCCGTGGCAGTTCGAGCCCATGCCGTGCTCGCCCTTCTTAGCCTTGAAGTGCTGCTGATAACGGTAGTCGATCAGGGTGTTGAGCCCCTCGACGCACTCGACCCAGACGTCGCCGCCGCGGCCGCCGTCGCCGCCGTTCGGGCCGCCGAACTCGATGAACTTCTCCCGCCGGAACGAGACGCAGCCGGGACCGCCGTCACCGGAGCGGACATAGACCTTGGCTTCGTCGAGGAATTTCACGGTGCATCTCGTCGCTGGCTAGCCTCGGCAACCCGGGGGGCGTCGAGGCATAGAGTGGGTGCGTCGGACTGTTCGACGCCGCGCCCGGCCCCTCCCTTCGGGGAGGCCGGAACGCTGTGATTCAGGACGCCGCCGCGAGTTCCGCCGGGGAGTCGGAAGCCTCCACATGGGCCGCCCAGTCGTTGCGGTCGAGGCCGAAGAAGTCGACCTCCCGGTCGCCGCCGCGGGCCGGGCAGGCGCGCGGGCCGCGCCCGGTCATCCGGAAACCGACCTTTTCCAAGACACGCCGGGAGGCCGGGTTCGCCGGCAGGGCCGAAGCTTCGATCCGGCCCCCGCCCGCATAGGCGAAATAGGCATGGACCAGGGCCCGCGCGGCCTCGCCCATCAGGCCGTTGCCCCACCAGGGCCGGCCGAGCCAATATCCGAGATGCGGCTGCGTCCCACCACCTGAGATCCCGACCAGACCGATCAGGTTGGCCGGGGCCGACCGCTCGGTCAGCGCCAGCGTCAGGCCGCTGCCGTCGGTGTTGGCGACCCGCGTGCCGAGCAGGAACGCATCGACGGTGTGCCGGTCGAGCGGATGCGGGATTCGCGCGGTCATCTCGGCCACGGAACGGTCGCCCGCCAGCTTCAGGACCGCGTCCCTGTCCTTGGCGGTCGGCCAGCGCAGCCAAAGCCTGCGCGTCTCGATCCGGAAGACGTCGTCGCGGGTGAGATCGGGGAACATCATGCCCTCGCAGGGCGGCGTTCCCGGCTCCGGGACACCGCCTCAAGACGACGAAGGGGAGGATGGTGCCCCATCCTCCCCGGTGTTCCGTCCGATCCGTCCCGTCAGGGGCTCGGCATCGACGTCTCCGGTCCGGTGTGGGACACCGGGCGGGACGCCAGCTTCGCCGCTCGGGCGCCCGCCTGTTATTCCGCGGCCAGGGCCAGCGGGGTTACGGCTACGAACTCGCGCCCGCGGCGCGTCTCGAAGCGGACATGGCCCGGGACCAGCGCGAACAGCGTGTGGTCCTTGCCCATGCCGACATTGCTGCCGGGATGCCATTTCGTGCCGCGCTGGCGCACGATGATGTTGCCCGGGATCACGGCTTCCGAGCCGAACTTCTTGACGCCGAGACGACGGCCGGCCGAATCGCGGCCGTTGCGGGACGAGCCGCCTGCTTTCTTGTGTGCCATGGGATCTGCTCCGAATGCGTGTGGGTCGCGCGGATCGCGGGCCTACCGGGAGGCCCGCGCTCGATCACGCGGAGATGGCGGTGATGCGCACCACGGTGTGGTGCTGGCGGTGACCGCGCTTGCGGCGCGAGTTCTGGCGGCGGCGCTTCTTGAAGGCGATGACCTTCTTGTCGCGGCCGTGGCTCACGATCTCGCCCGTGACGCTGATGCCCGACAGGGTCGGCGCACCGACCTGCGTCGCGCCCGCACCGTCTGCGAACAGGAGGACCTCACCGAAGGTCACGGTTTCACCGGCCTCGCCCGGCAGGGTGGCGATGGTGATGGTGTCGTTGGCGGCGACGCGGTACTGCTTGCCGCCCGTCTTGATGACTGCGAACATCGTTGCTCTCGTGTTCTCAAACGGCCTCCGGGGCGGCTGCCCCTGGACCGGCTTCTTGTTTGAAGTCATTGCACGGGCGGACCCGGACAACGCGAAACGCGCGGACCTCGTCGAGGAGGCCGCGCGCCATGCCGGGTCAGTAGGGGCGGGGTGGCCCCGTGTCAATCCTGGACGGGATCAGCGGATCGGCGCGCCGGTTGCGAGAATGCCCTTGGCGACGCTGCCCTGGGGGCCGAATGCGGCGAGCGCCTGGCTGCACCATGCCTCCCGCCCGTCGGCGGCGAGCTGCTGCCGGACCTGCGTGGCCCGGGTCCGCAGTTTCTCCTGCAGGATGGCTTCCTGCGCGGCGCCGACCTTGGTGGCGAGCCGCAGGGTCGTGAGCTGCCCGGCCTTCACCTGGATGCCCGGACAGGCCTGCTCGGCGATGATGGTCGTGGCCGCCGCCTCGGCATAATTGTCGAGCGGAGAGGGCGCGGGCGGCGCAGGAATCTGCGCGCAGGCCGGACCCGCCAGCACCAGAACCGAGATCAGCCAAGCTCCACGCAACGCTCAGACCTCCATGGCAGCGGTTGGCGCGGCGAGCCCGGACGTATCCGGCGACCCGTCCGCGGCGAGGGCGCGACCCGGGCTGCCTATACCGGTGCGGGCGCCCGCGCCAACGCAAAGCCCGTCCGAATGCGCCGATCCGCCGGTCCGACGCTCCTGCCTGCAGCTCATGGGGCCGCCTTGAACTCGCCCTCGATGCGCAGCGAAACCTCGTCGCCCAGGGCCGGCAGGTAGGCGTTCACGCCGTAATCCGAGCGCTTCACCAGGGCGCGTCCGTCGAAGCCGACGGTGTATCGCTTGTCCACCGGGTGGATGCCCGCCTGGTTGAACGTCGCGTCGATCGCCAGCGGACGGGTGACGCCGCGCAGGGTCAGATCGCCGGTGATCCGCGCGGTGGTCGGGCTCGTCGGCTCCACCGCGGTAGCCGTGAAGGTGGCACTCGGGAACTTGGTCGTGTCGAAGAAGTCCGCCGCCGCCAGATGCTCGTTCAGGCGGCTGCTGCCCGTGCTGACCCCGCTGAGCGGGACGCTGACCTCCAGGCGGCTCTTGTCGGGTGCCTTCGGGTCGAGCGTGAGCGTGCCGGTCAGGCCGGTGAACTGCCCGTAATAGGTCGAGTAGCCCAGATGGCTCACCGACCACGTGACCTTGCCGTGATCCGGATCCAGGACGTAGGCGCCCGGCCGGACCTGGGTCGGGTCCTTGCTCGGCGCCGTGGCGGTCGGATCGTCCGCGGCCCGGGCGGGGCCGAGGCACAGAAGACCGATCAGGGCGAGAATGGGCGCGCGCATGGTCGTTTCCCCGCTCGTCCGGCCGGATCTCGATCGTCCTCAAGCCTGGCCGTCACGGCGACCCTGATTCCACGAAGTGCCCACGGGCTCAAGCGCGTCTGGCGGACGCGCCCCGGCTTCTATAGGCATCGCGACGACAGCGGACGGGCACAGAATGATCGGCAAGCTCAAGGGCGTGGTGGATTCGTTCGGCGAGGATTTCGTGATCCTCGACGTCTCCGGCGTCGGCTACATCGCGCATTGTTCCGCGCGCACGCTCCAGCGCATGCCGAAGGTCGGAGAGCCGGCGGACCTTTCGATCGAGACGCATGTCCGCGAGGACATGATCCGGCTCTACGGCTTCCGCTCGGATGCCGAGCGGGAGTGGTTCCGGCTTCTCCAGACCGTCCAGGGCGTCGGCGCCCGGGTCGCCCTGGCGATCCTGTCGGTGCTGGAACCCGATGCCCTGGCGAGCGCCATCGCCACCGGCGACAAGGGCACGATCAGCCGGGCGCCGGGCGTCGGGCCGCGGCTCGCCGCCCGGCTGACCGCCGAGCTGAAAGACAAGGCGCCCACCTTCGCACCGATCGACCCGGCCCTGGTCGCCCTCACCGGCGCCGTCGAGGAGGGCGCGGCGCCCAGGCCGGTGGCCGACGCGATCTCGGCGCTGGTCAATCTCGGCTATCCGCAGGTGCAGGCAGCCTCGGCCATCGCGGCGGCCCTCAAGGGGGCGGAAGAGGGGGCCGAGGCCAAGGTCCTGATTCGGCTCGGGCTGCGCGAACTCGCGCGCTGAGATCCGCCGGTCAGCGCCACCGCATCGGTTGATCAAGCGAGGACGATTCGATCGAATCGCTGTGATTTGCGCCGCCTTGACCAAAGCCGGCGTGGATGCCATCTCCCCGATGACCAGTAAGATATTGAAAAGCCTGCTACTTTTCAGTCGTTCTAATCTGGTAGGTCCGAAACGCCTCGCCCGACATGGTCGGGTTAGGCCCGAGGAAGACGGGTTCTGCAGCGCGCATGATCGTCTGTTCTTGCAACGTCCTGTCCGATGGCGCCGTTCGCAGCTGCCTGTCGCCCGGCCCGGGTTGTCCCCGCACCCCGGCGCAGGTCTACGCCTGCCTCGGCTGCAGCCCGAAATGCGGCCGCTGCGCCCGGACCATTCGGGAGATCATGCGCAGCGCGCTGGGAGAAGCGGCGGCGGCTCAGGGCAGCCATGAATGCTCCACGACTTGCGCTAGCGCTTGCAGTTTGGTCTTATTCCAAACTGCGGAGGACGGGATCACGGCGTGACGCCTAAGCCCCCCCGCTCGAAGAGCTGTTAGGAGTACGGGGGCCATGAAGGGCGACACCAAGGTCATCGAGTATCTGAATCGCGGCCTGAAGAGCGAGCTGACTGCAGTCAGCCAGTACTGGCTGCATTTCCGGATGCTCAATGACTGGGGCTATATCGATCTCGCCAAGTTCTGGCGCAAGGAATCGATCGAGGAGATGAACCACGCGGATCGATTCGTCGACCGGATCCTGTTCCTCGACGGATTCCCGAACCTGCAGGAGCTGGAGCCGCTGCGCATCGGCCAGACCGTGCAGGAGATCATCGAGTGCGATCTGGCCGCCGAGAACGGCGCCCGCAGCCTCTATCTCGAGGCCGCTCAGTACTGCGAATCGATCAACGAGCGCGTCTCGAAGAACCTGTTCGAGGATCTGGCCACGGACGAGGAAGGCCATATCGACTTCCTCGAGACCCAGCTCGAGCTGATCCGGCAGATCGGCCTGCCGCTCTACGCGCAGAAGCACATCGGCGGCCTCGAGGCGATCGCCCCCGAGAAGGCCTGAGCCGATCCGGGTTCCCGGGTCGCGCTCCTCGAAGCGGCGACGCGGGAACCCGACGGCCCTGCGCCGAGGTTGGGCCCATTGATGGCGCGCCCGGCATCGGCCAGGGTCGTCCGAGACGGAACGACGATAGGAACGACAGATGCGGCTCGTGGTGGTCGGCGCGGACGGGCGCATGGGGCGGATGTTGATCCGCGCGGTGTCCGAAGCCGAGGGGTGCACCCTGGCGGCGGCGATCGAGCGCGAGGGCTCGCCGGTCCTCGGCCAGGATGCCGGGCCGCTCGCCGGCCTCCCGCCCCTCGACGTGCCGGTGACCGACGACCCGTTGACCGCGTTCGCGACCGCCGACGGCGTGCTCGATTTCACGGCGCCGGCCGCCACCGTGCAATTCGCCGAGCTGGCCGCCCAGGCGCGCATCGTCCACGTGATCGGGACGACCGGCCTGTCCGACGACGACCTCGCGAAGCTGCAGGCTGCCGCCTACCACGCCCGCCTCGTGCGCTCCGGCAACATGTCGCTCGGCATCAACCTAATGGCCGAGTTGGTCCGCCGGGTCGCCAAGGCGCTGGGCGACGAGTTCGACATCGAGATCACCGAGATGCACCACCGGATGAAGGTGGACGCGCCCTCCGGTACGGCGTTGCTCCTGGGCGAGGCCGCCGCCGAGGGGCGGGGGGTCGACCTCAAAAACGTGCGGGTCTCGACCCGGGACGGGCATACGGGCGCCCGTAAGCCGGGCGACATCGGCTTCGCCACGTTGCGGGGCGGCTCCGTGGTCGGCGACCACAGCGTAATCTTCGCCGGCGCCGGCGAGAGCCTGACCATCAGCCACCACGCCGCCGACCGCGGGTTGTTCGCCGCCGGCGCCGTGAAGGCCGCCCTCTGGGCGCACCCGAAGCCGCCGGGTCTCTACTCGATGGCGGATGTGCTCGGGCTATAGACCAGCATCAAGGAATACGACCGTCCGATGGAGCGCCTGCTCGTCCTCGCTCGCCACGGCCAGAGCGAATGGAACCTCAAGAACCTGTTCACCGGCTGGCGCGATCCGGGGCTGACCGAACGGGGCGTCGCCGAGGCGCAGGCCGCGGGACGGGCGCTCCGGCGCGCGGGCTACGGATTCGACGTCGCCTTCACGTCCGAACTCGTCCGGGCCCAGCACACCTGCGCACTGATGCTGGAGGCGATGGGCGTTTCGGACATCGAGGTCGTGCGCGCCCAGGCGCTGAACGAGCGTGATTACGGCGACCTGGCCGGCCTCAACAAGGACGATGCCATCGCCAGGTGGGGTGAGGCGCAGGTCCACAACTGGCGGCGCTCCTACGACATCCGGCCGCCCGGGGGTGAGAGCCTCAAGGACACGGCGGCCCGGGTGCTGCCCTTCTACATCGAGACGATCCTGCCGCGGGTGATGGCCGGCCAGCGGGTGCTGGTCGCAGCCCACGGCAATTCCCTGCGGTCCCTGGTGATGGTGCTCGACCACCTGGGGCCGGACACCGTCGCCAACCTGGAGATCAGGACCGGCGAGCCGCTGATCTACCGGCTCGACGCCACCACCACGGTGGCCTCCAAGGATATCCTGACCCGCGACCTCGCGGCGGGTGTCTGATTGCCGACCGAGCTCGCGCCTGGGCTGATCCTCCACGCGGGATTCCTGGACATGGCCGCCCGCACGCGCCTCGCCGCCGAGGTCGCGGCTGTCCTGTCCGCCGCGCCGCCCGTCACCCCGTCCATGCCGCGGACGGGGAAACCGTTCTCCGTCCGGATGTCGAATGCCGGCCCGCTCGGCTGGGTGTCCGACCGTCACGGATACCGGTACCAGCCGACCCATCCCGGCACTGGCGCGCCGTGGCCGCCGATCCCGCCGACCGCCCTGGTCGCCTGGGAAGCGCTCGCCGGCTTCCCGGCGTCGCCGGAGGCCTGCCTGATCAATCTTTACGGCCCCGGCGCCCGCATGGGCCTGCACCAGGACCGTGACGAGGCCGACTTTTCCGCTCCGGTGCTGTCCCTGTCCTTGGGGGCGGAGGCGCTGTTCCGCTACGGCGGCCTCCAACGCTCGGACCCGACGCGCTCGGTACGCCTTCGGCCCGGCGACGCCCTGGTCATCGGCGGCGCCTCGCGTCTGATCCACCACGGGATCGACCGCCTCTACCCGGACGACGGCCTGCTCGCCGAGAACCCGCAGCCGGGCTTCCTGCCGGCGGGCGGGCGCTGCAACCTGACGCTGCGCCGGGTCGGCGCGCCGCCGACGTGACGGCGCGGCAACGGATCTCCCGATCTCCTGATCCCGCAGGCGCTTGACACCGGCTGCCCGCCGTCGGACCCATCGCACAAGGCGAGCCTATGTGGGCTTTGGCTTGAGGAGAACCGGTTTCCGATGCTGGTGGGTAACCTGACGCTGCGTCCCGGGCGGGTTCTGTCCCTGGCCGTCCTGCTGGCCGGACTCGGCTCCGTGGCGCAGGCCGCCGAACCGGTCTTCCCGCCGGGCTCCCGGTTCGGCTTCGAACCGCCGGCCGACATGTCGCTGTCGCGGCGCTTCTCGGGTTTCGAGCGCAAGGAGGGCGGCGCCACCGTTTCGGTGGTGGAGTTGCCGCCGAACGCGTTCGCGGAACTCGTGAGCGGCTTCACCGACGCGAACCTGCTCAGCCAGGGCTTCGCGGTGGAGAAACGCGAAGAGGTCAAGATCGGCGACAACGAAGGTATGCTCTACACCGGCGAGCAGCCCGCCGACCCGAACGCCACCGCGCCGGCGATCCGCAAGTGGATCCTCGTGGTAGGTACGCCCTCCGTGACCGGCCTGATCATCGCGCAGGCGCTTCCGGATGCGGAGACCGAGGAGACGATGCGCAAGCTGGTGACCGGCGTCACCCTGCGCCCGGCCCTGACACTGACCCAGCAGGTCGACGCGCTGCCCTTCCGCATCGGCGACATGGCCGGGTTCCGGCCGGTGCGCGTGATGGCGGGCAATTTGGTCCTGCTCACCGCGGGTCCGAAGGACCAGATGCAGAACCTGGAACAGCCGATCCTGGTCCTCGCCCAAGCCGTCCAGCAGCCACCCACCGCCGAGCAGCGGGACGGCTTCGCCCGGGCGGCCCTGGCCTCCAACCAGACCATGAAGGACTTCGTGATCGAGCGCGCGCAGAGCTACCGCTCGAACGGAGTCGACTGGCACGAGATCGTCGCCCGGGCCGTCGACATGCCCACCAACGTGCCCGTGGTCGTCTCGCAGACGATCCGATTCAACCCGGACGGCTATCTGCGGGCCCTGGGCGTGGTCCGAGAGGACCAGCGGACCGGCGTGCTCGCCAAGTTCCGCACCGTCGTCGACAGCGTGCAGGTCAAGTAGTCCGCGCGGCGCCGATGCAGGCAGAGGCGATCATCCTGATGTCTCAGTCTCCCCCCGCATCCTGAGGCGCCCGGCGGTAAACGATCTTTGGGCCTCGATCAGAGGGCTTCTGGGATCACGGGTCCGGCTGGATGGATTCTGCGAAGCCCGCTTCGCCCGCACCCCCGGATGTGGGGGCGCGTGGTAAAAGCCCCGCAAAAACGAAAAACGCGGACCCGAGGGCCTGCGCTTCGCAACTCTCAAAAAATGCGTCCGGCTTAGTAGGGGCGGCCGTAGAGCGGCGAGGTCGGATCGATCCGATCGACAAAGGACAGATCGACATTCCGGACTGCCGAGGAGCGCGCACCGATGAACGGGCCGTTGGTGATCGGATCGGGCAGCAATCCGCTGTCGAAGCGATCGTTGCGACCATAGACCGGCGTCAGCTGGTTCGAGGCGGCGATCAGGTAGGGGTTCAGGGCCGGGTTCCGCGAACCACCGGCGCCCGGAACGTTCGAGGTCAGCGGCACGTTGCCGGCGTCGAGCCAGCTGCGCGGGCGGACGCGGATCGGGAGCGGACGGCTGACGCTGTAGACGCGGCCCGGGCCGAAACCCTCCTGGGCCTGGGCGGGCGCGGACGCCAGGGCGCCGAAGCCGGTGGCGGCGATGACGCCGAGAAGAGCGATCTTAAGCGAGCGCATGGCCAACCTTGTCTGTGAGTGCCACCAGTATGGCGACCGAAGCTTAACAGTTCGCCGCCTTTGATAGAACGACGCTTGAGTGGGGCTGTGGTTCCATGAAAATGGCCGAGCTTCGGGGATTTGCCGTATTCTGGCCTCATTTTTTCGTGCGCGCCCGCCGGTGACCGATCGAACCGGTCGGATCGGAGGCGTCCGCCACCGTCGCCACGCTGCATCCGCGGTCGGGGCGGGGAGCCAGGAACGCCGCGGTCGCGTCGGGATCGGCCGGATCGTCGAGGCTGAGCGCGTCGATCATGCAGCCCAGCGCGCGCTCTTCGGGGGGATGACCGAGCGGGGCACAGAGCCAGCCGTCGAGGCGGAACGTCCGGTCGCGGGTGACGAAGCCGGTGCAGGTGCGGCGTGCCGGGCCTCCGAGGGTCACTTCCAGCGTTTCCACGGCCCCGAACTTGGTGACGATCCGGCCGCCCGGCCCGGTCCGGACCACCGCCAGCGACGGCCCGTCGGTGGCCGCTCCGCCCGCCGCACGCCGGGCCATCAGGATGAACAAGCCCGGCGCCGCCGCAGCGGCGTCGCCGCGGATCAGCGTGACCCGGAGCGCCGGGGCGTCAAGCGCCTCGAATGCACCGCGCGCCAGCGCATCCTCCCGCAGGCCGGTCGTGGGGTCGATCCGGCCAGGCATGATCCGGACCGGATCGATCCCGGGTTCCGTGAGCCCGAAACGGGCGGGCGCCGCCACGGTGGGAACCTTCGCGGCGGGGGTCGACGGCACGAAGGGCACCTCGACCCGGTCCGCGACCACGGATTCCGGAGACGTCGGCGTCGCAGGTTTGGCATAGAGATAGAGTGTGGCGATCATCGCCGAAGCCGCGACCAGGCGCAGGCCCAAACCGGTGAGCGAGAGCTTGCGGCGGCCTTCGGGCGGTTCGGGCGAGCGCTCCGTATCTGGGCTCGGATCGTCGGCTTGCATGATGCCCCGTGCGGACGGCCGCAGGTCTCGGCCGGAAGTCTCGGCCGCCCTCCGATCATCGCTGCACCGGGTTGATCACCACCCTCCAACGGGGCGTCATGCCCGGCATTCCCGCCACAGGGTGAATCGATCCTTGCGCCGCAGCCGCCGGTCTTGACAGCCCCGCGCCATCGGCGCCTTGCTCGAAGCGGCTGCCGCACCCACCTCGTGGGTGTTCGCGGCCGTGCCCGTTCGGCGGGTGCCCCTTCGGCGCGAACGATTCTTCGGCCGATTTTGCTGGCAGGAGCGCGGCACCCGGATCGGCCGGGGCTTTCCGCGCGGAGACGAGAGATGGGTTACAAGGTCGCCATCGTAGGCGCCACGGGAAACGTGGGCCGTGAGATGCTGGATATCCTGGCCGAGCGGGCCTTCCCCGCCGACGAGGTCGTGGCGCTGGCCTCGCGCCGCAGCCAGGGTCAGGAAGTCTCCTTCGGCGACAAAACGCTCAAGGTCAAAGTCCTCGACACCTACGACTTCTCCGACACGGACATCTGCCTGATGTCGGCGGGCGGCGAGACCTCCAAGGAGTGGTCGCCCCGCATCGGCCAGCAGGGCTGCGTGGTGATCGATAACTCGTCGGCGTTCCGCTACGACTCGGATGTGCCGCTGATCGTGCCGGAGGTGAATGCCGACGCGATCGTGGGCTTCACCAAGCGCAACATCATCGCCAACCCGAACTGCTCGACCGCCCAGCTCGTCGTCGCCCTGAAGCCGTTGCACGAGGCGGCCACGATCAAGCGCGTGGTGGTCTCGACCTACCAGTCGGTCTCCGGCGCCGGCAAGGAGGCGATGGACGAGCTGTTCAACCAGACCCGCGCCGTGTTCACCGCCGGCGACATCAAGGAAGGCGGCAAGTTCACCAAGCGGATCGCCTTCAACGTCATCCCCCACATCGATGTGTTCATGGAGGATGGCTACACGAAGGAAGAGTGGAAGATGGTCGCCGAGACCAAGAAGATGCTCGACCCGAAGATCAAGCTGACGGCGACCGCCGTGCGCGTGCCGGTGTTCATCGGCCATGCCGAGGCGGTGAACGTCGAGTTCGAGCGTCCGCTCTCGGCCGAGCGGGCCACCGAAATCTTGCGCTCGGCACCGGGCATCCTGGTGATCGATAAGCGCGAGAACGGCGGCTACATGACCCCGCACGAGGCGGCGGGCGAGGACGCCACCTACATCTCGCGCATCCGCGAGGACGGGACCATCGAGAACGGCCTGAACTTCTGGTGCGTGTCGGACAACCTGCGCAAAGGCGCCGCCCTCAACACGGTGCAGATCGCCGAGGTGCTGGTGAACCGCAAGCTGCTGACCCGGGCCAAGCCCAAGGCGGCGTAAGACACCCCGATCGAGACGTTGGGCGGGTGGGATGTGATGAAAACAACCGGACTACTCTTTTTTATCTGTCGAGCCGGGTAGTTAACAGGCCACGGGCAATGAGTGCGCAGACAGCGGTTGGAGACTTATTGCCGGGGCAGCTCCGCGCT
>NZ_BPQU01000001.1:382983-512232 GCF_022179445.1 Methylobacterium mesophilicum
CGCCGGGGCTGAGGAAAACCGGCGCGCCGCTATCCGGGACCACCGCGAGGGGGGCAAAAGCCTCCCTGATAGGCTCAGGGGGCGGCCGCCATCGGAGACGATCGCGGCCGTTCCCGTTTTCAGGCCGCCGGCCGGCTCAATGGCCGCCGCCGAGATAGGCCGCGCGTACCGCCGGGTCGCTCTTGAGCTGCGCGGCCGGCCCCTGGAATCGGATGCGTCCGTTCTCAAGAACGTAGGCGTGGTCGGCCACCCCGAGCGCCGCCATGGCGAACTGCTCGACCAGCAGCATCGTCACGCGCTCCTCCTTGAGCTGGCGGATGATGCGGAACACCTCCTCCACCAGCTTGGGCGCCAACCCCATGGACGGCTCGTCCAGCAGAAGGATCTCCGGGCGCAGCATCAGGGCGCGGCCCATGGCCAGCATCTGCTGCTCGCCGCCAGAAAGGGTGCCGGCGAGCTGGGTGCGTCGCTCCTTGAGGCGTGGGAACAGGCTGAAGGCGCGCTCGCGGTCGGCCGCGACATCGCCCTTCGGCCGGGACCCGGTCAGGCGCGGAAAGGCGCCGAGCGTCAGGTTGTCCTCCACCGACAGGGTCGGGAACACCCGGCGGCCCTCCGGCGAATGCGCCAGACCCTCGCGGGCGACATCGTGGCTGTCGAGGCCGCCGATCTCGCGGCCGTTGAGGCGGATCGTGCCGGCGCGCGGGCGGATCATCCCTGAGAGCGCCCGCATGGTCGTGGTCTTGCCGGCGCCGTTGGAGCCGATCAACGTGACCACCTGGCCCTTCGGCACCTGGAACGTGAGTCCGTGCAGGACCTCGATCTGGCCGTAGCCGGCGTGAAGGTCGGCGACCTCAAGCATGGGCGTGCTCCGGGCTGCTGCCGCCCATGTCGTCAGGGGCGCCGAGATAGGCCTCGATCACCTTGGGATCCTGCTGCACCTCGCGGGCGCCGCCCTCGGCGATCTTGTGGCCGAAATCCAGGACGCTGACCCGGTCGCACAGGCCCATGACCACGTCCATGTGGTGCTCGATCAGGATCACCGTGATGCCGGCGTCGCGGATCTTGCGGATGATCGCCACGAGGTCGGCGATGTCGGGCGCGGTGAGGCCGGCGGCCGGCTCGTCGAGCAGCAGGAGCACGGGATCGAGGGCGAGCGCCCGGCCGATCTCCAGCAGGCGCTGCTTGCCGTAGGGCAGGTTGCGCGCCTCCTCCTGGGCGAGGGCGCCGAGCCCCATGAAGTCCAGGATCGACATGGCGCGGGCCCGGGCCTCGCGCTCCTCGCGCCGGCGGCGGGGCGTGCCGAGGATCGCGTCGAAGATCGTGCCCCGGAAGGTGTGGTGCAGGCCAACCAGCACGTTCTCCAGCGCGGTCATCTCGTGGAACAGCTGCACGTTCTGGAAGGTGCGAGCCACCCCCGACAGGGCGATCTCGGAGGGCGTGCGCCCGTCGAGGCGCCGGCCGCCGGCCACCGCCAGCGTCACCGACCCGGCCGTGGGTTTGTAGATGCCGGTGAGCACGTTCATCATCGTGCTCTTGCCCGAGCCGTTCGGCCCGATCAGGCCGTGGATCGTGCCCGGCTTCACGGTCAGGTCGATCCCGGCGAGCGCCTTCAGGCCGCCGAACTGCATCAGCACCTGCTCGACCTTCAGCAGCGCGTCCCCGCCGGCATCGCCGCGCTGGGCGATCAGCGCGGCACCGCCGGCGGCGAGGTCGCGGCCCTCCGCCGTATGGGCCGGCCGCAGCGCCGGGATCTTCTGGCGCAGGAAGCCGACGATGCCGTCCGGCAGGTAGTAGACCACGAACAGGATCATCAGGCCGAAGACCGTCAGGCGGAAATCGGTGACCGATTGCAGCGCCAGGGTCGCCGGCAGGAACAGCACGCACAGCACCACCGGCACCAGGATCGCGTAGCGGTTCGGCTGCTTGCGGAGGAAGGCGAGGGCGCCGACGATCACGGCCGCGGCCGCGATGAGGCCCGCCATGATCCGGACGAGCTCGATATCGGCCAGGATGTTGGGCATCATCACGATGATCGCGGAGCCGATCAGCGGCCCGGAGCGCGACTTGCGCCCGCCCATGG
Source organism: Methylobacterium mesophilicum (assembly GCF_022179445.1). Lineage (GTDB taxonomy): Bacteria > Pseudomonadota > Alphaproteobacteria > Rhizobiales > Beijerinckiaceae > Methylobacterium > Methylobacterium mesophilicum. The sequence continues at coordinate 385,064 of NZ_BPQU01000001.1, forward strand.
TGACCGCGAGCAGGAACAGCACCGTCAGCTCGAACCCGTAGGAGTTCGGCGCCACGTAGCGCTCGGACCAGGCGAACAACGCGCCGGCCAAGCCGGCCAGCGCCGCCGAGACCACGAAGGCGTAGACCTTATAGCGATAGACGCTGACGCCCATGCAGTCGCAGGCGATCGGCGAGTCGCGCAGCGCCTCGAAGGCCCGGCCGAAGGGCGAGCGCACCACCCGGTTCACCACCAGGATGGTGAGCAGCAGCGCCGCGCAGACGAGATAGTAGAATTCGAGCTTCCGGCCGGCCGCCCCCCAGGGTGCCTGCATGCCGATCAGCGAGAAATCGAGCACCCGGGCCGGCGGCAGGGTGATGCCGAGCGGACCGTTGGTGATCGGCGTCAGCTCGTTGATGAAGATCTGGATGATCGTGCCGAAGGCCAGCGTGACCATCGCCAGATACGGCCCGGTCACCCGCAGGGCCGGGACCGCCAGCAGGACCCCGAAGGCCGCCGTCACGCCGACGCCCGCGACCAGCCCGAGCCAGATGCCGATCTTGAAGTGCAGGAACAGCGTCGCGGCCGCGTAGGCCCCGATGCCGAACAGGCCGGCATGGCCGAGCGAGACCTGGCCGGTATAGCCGACCACGATATCGAGGCCGAGGATCAGGATCGCGTAGATCGCGATCACGGTCAGCAGGTGGATGTAATAGGTGCTCGTGACCACCAGGGGGAACGTCACGAGGGCGACGACCAGCAGCACGGCGCCGACGAGGCCGAGACCGCGGGCGTTCGGGGCCGGCGCGTGATCGGCGGCGGCGGGCGCGAGGGCGGATTGCGCCATGGATGTCAGACCTTCTTGATCACGGCCTTGCCGAACAGGCCGACCGGGCGGATCGAGAGCACAACGAGGAGGAGGATCAGGCCCGGCACGTCCTTGTAGCCGGTCGAGATGTAGAAGCCGGTCAGCGTTTCCGCGACGCCGAGGATCAGGCCGCCGACGATCACGCCGAGGCCGGATTCCAGACCGCCGATGATCGCCACCGCGAACGCCTTCAGGGCCAGCACCGCGCCCATGGTGGCCCCGGTGAGCGTCACCGGAGCCACGAGCACGCCCGCGAAGGCCGCCGTCATGGCGCTGATCGAGTAGGAGAGGGTGATGATCCGCTTGGTGTTGATGCCCATCAGGCCGGCGGCGTCGATGTCGTTGGAGGTGGCCACGACCGCCTTCCCCCAGATCGACTTGCGATTGAAGATCTCGACGCAGAGCATCATCAGCAGCGCGCCGGCGACGATCAGCATCTCCATCGGCAGGACGCGGACGCCGCCGACCTCCACCGCCGCGTCGGGCAGCGGGGAGGGGAACTTCAGGTCGTCCCGGCCCCAGATGTTCTCGGCGAGGTTCCGGAATATGATCCCGAGCGCGATGGTGGCCATGATCCACCCGTACTCGGACTTGATCTTGATCGCCGGACGAACCGCGAGCCGCTCGACCACAGCCCCGAGGGCAAAGCCGAAGACCAGCACCAGCGGGATCATCAGCCAGTAGCCCGTGAACGGCGCCAGCGTCAGCCCGAACAGGGCGCCGAGCGCCAGAGCCTCGCCCTGGCCGAAATTCAGGGTCTTCGAGGTGGCGAAGGTGAGCTGGTAGCCGAACGCGATGGCGGCGTAGATCATGCCGACCGCGACGCCCGAGGCGACGAGCTGAAGGAAGATGGTCATGGAAGGCCGTCTCAGGAACGGGCGGCGGGAGCGGTGACGGCAGCCTGCCCCGGGCGGCGCCCGGGGCAGGCGATCACGAGGCGATCAGTTCGAGGACTTTTCCTTGACGCGGACCACGCCGGCGTTCTTGGCGTCTTCCGGCTTGGCGTAGACGATCTTGCCGTCCTGGACTTTGCCGAACACGACCATGTTGCGCGAGATCGCGTTGTGGTCCTTGGCGGTGAACGGGTGATCGTAGGTGGTCACCACGCCCTCGACCTTGGTGTTCAGGCCTTCGAGGGCTTCGCGGATCTTCGGACCGTTGGTCGAGCCCGCCTGCTTGATCGCCGCGGCGATCAGGTAGACCGAATCGTAGCCCTGGGCGCCGGCCACCGGGGTCGGAATCTTGGTCACGCCGTAGGTCTTGTAGTAATCGTCGAGGAAGGACGCGCGCTTGGCCAGCGTCTTATCCTCGATGAAGGTCTGCGGCATGATCACGCCGTTGCCGTTGGTGCCGGCGATATCGATGAAGCTCTGCATCGAGGCCGGCCAGGACGCGATGATCGGCACCTTCCAGCCGAGTTTGGCCATGCCGTTGGCGACCTGGGCCAGCTCCGGGCCGATGCCGTAGGCCAGGATCACGTCGGCGCCGGCCTGCTGCGACTTCAGCAGCTGGGCCGTCATGTCGACGTCCTTGATGTTGAACTTCTCGACCGCGACCGGCTTCACGCCCTTGGTCGCCAGGTACTTCTCGATGTCCTCGCGGCCGAGCTGACCGTAATTGGTCGAGTCCGCGAGGATCGCGATCTTCTTGTAGTTCTGCGCCAGCGCCTCATCGACCATCATGCCGGCCTGCAGCACGTCGTAGGCCGAGTTCCGGAAGACGTAGTTCACGTCGTAATCCGGCTCCTTGAACTGGTTGGTGATGACCGTGCCGGTGGCGACGTTGTTGAACACCGGGATCTCGGCTTCCTGGTAGAAGCGCTGGGCCGCAAGCGCCACGCCGGTGTTGATGAAGCCCACCGTGGCGACGACCTTCTCCTTGTTGATCAACTCCTGCGCGACCTGGGCGCCGACCTCGTTCTTGGCCTCGTCGTCGCGCTCGATCAGCTGAATCTGGCGGCCGAGGACGCCACCGTTCTTGTTGATCTCGGCGGCGGCGAGCTTGGCGCCGTCGCGCATCGAGACGCCCATCGAGGAGGAGCCACCCGTATAGGGACCGGTAAGCCCGATCTTGATCGGGTCGGCAGCCTGGGCCGGCGCCAGCCCGAGCGCGGTGGCGCCGAGCAGGGCGGCCACTAGAGAGCGTTTCGTCAGGATCATCGTTTCCTCTCCCAAGCGCGTCCCGGGCCGCGTCCGCATCGGCGCATCCCGGTCTGGCGTGTCGATCGTGTTGGATTCGCTGCGCGCCTGCAGTCCACGGGCCGGGTAAGACCGCGTCTCAAGAGCGTTCAAGCGTCCGCTGGCTGCCCTTCAATGTGGCATACCGGATGCGGTTACTCACTCTTTCAGGAAAGAACTCGCTACCGTCAAGGTCTCGGTGACGGCGTTACGCGACGCCGGACGTTGTCTGTGGAAGAAACCTGGTCCTCAGCATTCATCCTCCGGTTCCTCCGTGTGGAAGGATCGGACCGGCTCGGATTAAGACCGGGCGCTCTACGTGTTTCCGGCGATCTTCGGCTCCGCGACTGCCCTATCCGCGAGTCTCCGAACCCCCAATCGGATGCAATACCCCCGAACCGGGACGCCGCCGCCGGGCCAGCGGCTGTCATGGCGCTGTGATGTTCCCCGGCCACGCCGCTGCCCGGTTCGGTCGGAGATTCGTCATGCGTCGCGTCATCGTTGCAGGCCTCGTGGGGTTGTGCGCCTCGGGGGGCGCCCAGGCCGAGATGCGGCCCCACAACGTCATCCTGTTCGTGGCCGACGGTTTGCGGGCCGGGATGGTGAACCCGCAGAACACCCCGGCCATGGACCGGCTGATGAAGACCGGCGTGCGCTTCACCAATTCGCACTCCCTGTTTCCGACCTTCACGATGCCGAACGCCACCGCGATGGCGACCGGCCACATGCTCGGCGATACCGGCCAGTTCGGGAACACGATCTACACCGCCTTCCCGGTGCCCGGCGCCGGCGACAGCCTGACCCCGTTCCTGGAGAGCGACCCCGTGCTTGGCGACGTCGACGAGCATTTCGCCGGCAATTACCTCAACGAGGAGACGATCCTGGAGGCCGCCCGCGCCAAAGGGTTCTCCACCGCCAGCATCGGCAAGCTCGGACCGTCCCTGGTCTTCGATCACACCGAGCGCTCCGGCCAGTCCAACATCCACATCGACGACAGCACCGGCCGGGCCGGCGGCATCCCGCTCGGCGACGCGGTCCGCGCCCGGCTCAAGGAGGTCAACCTGCCGGAACAGACTCCGACCCGCGGCGCCAACGGCCAGGCCGGCACCGCCGAGAAGCCCGGCACGCTGGCCGCCAATGTCGAGCAGCAGGCCTATTTCACCGCGGTCGCCACCAAGGCGGTGCTGCCGCTGTTCAAGGCCCGGCAGAAGCCGTTCGTGCTGGTATTCTGGTCGCGCGATCCCGACGGGACGCAGCACAACCAGGGAGACAGTCTCGGGCGGCTGGTGCCGGGCATCAACGGGCCGACCAGCCTGGCCGCCATCCACAACGCCGACGACAACCTCGCCGCCCTCCAGGCCGCCCTGCGCGAGCAGGGACTGGCCGAGACGACCGACCTCGTCCTGACCTCGGATCACGGCTTCTCAACGATCTCGAAGGAGAGCGCCTCGAGTTTCGCCGCCGGGCAATCCTACAAAGGCGTGCCGGCCCGGCAGCTGCCCCCGGGCTTCCTCGCCATCGACCTGGCGCACGACCTCGGCCTGACGCTGTTCGATCCTGACGCCAAGGGCGTCACGGTGGAGGCCGGGACCTTTCCGAGCCGCGCCAACGGCCTGATCGGCGCCGATCCGGCCAAGCCCGACGTGGTGGTGGCGGCCAATGGCGGCTCGGACCTCGTCTACGTTCCGAACGGCGACACCGCGCTCGCCCGGAAGGTCGTCCAGGCGCTGTCCCGCCAGGATTACGTCAGCGGCCTGTTCGTCAGCGACGCGCTCGGCGCCATCCCCGGGACCCTGCCGCTCTCGGCCATCGCCCTCGACGGCTCGGCCCTGACCCCGATGCCCGCGATCGTGGTGAACTTCCGCAGCTTCTCCACTGGCTGCGCCGATCCCACCACCTGCGGCGTCGAGGTGTCGGACACCACGCTTCAGCAGGGCCAGGGCATGCACGGAAGCTTCGCGCGCTCCGACACCCGCAACGTCATGGGCGCGGTCGGCCCGAGCTTCCGCGGCGGCGTGGAGAGCGACATCCCGGCGAGCAATGCCGACCTCGGCAAAACCATCGCGCGGATCCTGGATCTCGACATCCCCGCCAAGGGCAAGCTCGTCGGCCGCGTGCTGACGGAGGCGATGGTGAACGGCGCGCGGCCGGCGGCCCAGACGCATATCCGCCGCTCGGATCCGGACGCCGCCGGCATCGTGACGGTGCTGAACTACCAGACGGTCGGCGAGACCCGGTATTTCGACGCGGCCGGACATCCGGGCCGGACGCTGGGCCTGGTCGAGGAAGAGCATGCCGCCGGGGGGCACTGACCTCCGCCCGAAGCTCCCACCCACTAAGCGAAGGGCCGCACCCGGTGGGGTACGGCCCTGTTCGATTCCGATCTCGCTCCGGCCGCCGAACCTGGTGCCGGCTCCGCAGCGGAAGTCCTACGCCATGCCCAGCGCCTGCATGTAGAGTTCGAGGATCGCCTCCTGCTCCTGGCGCTCGCTATGATCCTGCTTGCGGATCCGGATGATCGTGCGCACCGCCTTCGCGTCGAAGCCCCGGCCCTTCAATTCGGCGAACACCTCCTTGATGTCGCCCATGATGCCGGCCTTCTCTTCCTCCAGGCGCTCCAGGCGCTCGATGAACTGCTTCAGCTCGTCGGCGGCCACGCCCTCGGACGACGAGACGTCGCCGCCGGGCCGTTGGGCTGTTGCGGTGGGCATCGAATGGGCGTTCATGGGGCTCTCCGGGATGCGCGGCGCGGTTGCGCCCTGGACCGGTGGTTAACGGGCCGAACTTACCGGAAGCTTAGCCGATTCTCGCCGCCCCTCTCGCCCGGTCAGTGATCCTTGGCCTGCGAAGCCGAAAAACCCGCCTGCTGCTCGGGGCTCGCCTCGGTCTGGTGCTTCGCCTTCCAGTCGGCGTAGGGCATTCCATAGACGGCCTCGCGGCTCTCGTCCTTGGTGAGCGGCACACCTCTCTCGTCGGCGGCATCCTTGAGCCAGTTCGACAGGCAGTTCCGGCAGAAGCCCGCCAGGTTCATCAGGTCGATGTTCTGCACGTCTGTGCGGTTGCGCAGGTGCGACACGAGCCGGCGGAACACTGCGGCTTCGAGTTCGGTCTGGGTCTGCGGGTCGATCTCAGGCATCGTGGAAACGCTTTCGGCTGAGGGTTGTCGGCACGCATCTCGGGATCGGCCGCGTCCCGATCAAGCCGCGATGAGCGGCCGCAGGATGCGGGCGAAGCGCTCGGCCCATTCCTCCTGCCCGGCCTCGCCCGCGATGAGGTCCTGGCGGATCTCCACCAGCGCGTTGGCCAAGCCGCGGGCGGTGGCGTGGCGGTCGATCGTATCGCCCGGCAGGCCGCCGCCATAGGGCTGGTTGTCGCCCACCGTAAGCCCGGCCGGATCGGCCGCGAGCGCTTCGATCAGCGGCCGGGCGAGGCGCTCGTCCCGGTCGTACAGGATGCCGACCTGCCAGGGCCGCGCGATGCCGCGCCAGTAGGGCGTGAAGCTGTGCATGGTCAGGATCGCCGGCGGACGCCCGGCCGCCTGGGCCGCCGCGATCGCCGCGTCGATGGCGGCATCGAACGGCGCGTAGAAGCGCGCGATCCGGGCCTGCTTGCCGGCCTCGTCGATGCGGGCATTGCCCGGCACCACGGCGCCATCGGACAGGCGCATCACCAGGGTCGGGTCGGCCCGGCCGCGGTTCGGGTCGATGATCAGGCGCGAGAAGTTCGTCAGGACCGCCGGCACGTTCAACCGGGCCGCGAGCCCGCGCGTCACCGCCGCGGCGCCGATATCGTACGCGATGTGGCGCGCGAACTCGGGTTCCGGCACGCCGAGCTCGATGTCCGGGGGCACGAAGTTCGACGCATGATCGCACGCGATGATGAGCCCGCAGGCGGGATCGCCGGGGAGGATTTCGCACGGATGCGGGGCGTGGGCGCGCGATTCAGTCTCCGGACGGGTCACGGGGCTCCGAGGGTTGGATCTGTGGGACGGCACCGATCGCGCTTGCCGTGGGGCGGCGGCTCGGGCAGATCACCTGACGAGGCCAGATGCCTACCAAACAACGTGCGCTCACGGCAAGAAACGGGCCCGCCGTCCACCAATGAATGGGCGGGGATCGCACGCAAGAACATCCTGTGAGGAGCCCGTCCGACGCCATGTCCGAAACCGTCCCGCCCAACGCCGCCCCCGCCGCGCAGCGCGCCCTCCTCGAAGCGTTCCTGACCGCCGGCATCCGCGCCGCCCATCCGGACCTGTGCCTGCCCGCGCACCTGCCGGAACCGAGCCCCGGACGCCTGATCATCCTGGCGGCCGGCAAGGCGGCCGGCAGCATGAGCGCGGTGGCCAGCCGGTTCTACCGGCAGAAGCACGGGCTCGGTGACGACCGCATCGTCGGCCTCGCGGTGGCGCGGCACGGCTACGGACAGGACGCTCCGGGCATCCACATGGTCGAGGCGGGGCACCCGGTCCCCGACGAGGCCGGCATCGCCGCGACCCAGGAGGCCCTGCGGCTCGCCACCGAGGCCGGCCCGGACGACGAGGTGCTGGTGCTCCTGTCCGGCGGCGGCTCCGCCAACTGGATCGCGCCGGCCGGGGACATGACCCTGGCCGAGAAGCAGGCGATCACCCGGGCGATGCTCCGCTCCGGCGCCCCGATCGGCGAGATCAACACCGTCCGCAAGCACATCTCGCGGATCAAAGGCGGCCGGCTCGCCATGGCCGCCCGCAACGCCCGGCGGATCCTGACGCTCGCCATCTCGGACGTGCCGTTCGACGATCCGGCGGTGATCGCCTCGGGCCCGACCGTGCCCGATCCCTCGACCCTGGCGGATGCCCGCGCCATCTGCGAGCGCCGGGGCATCCCGCTGCCGGAGACGGCCGTCCGGCTCCTGAACGACCCGAACAACGAAACCCCCAAGGCCGGAGATCCCGCCTTCGCCCGGGCCGAGTACCGCATCATCGCCCGGCCGATCGACGCCCTGGAGGCGGCCGCCCAGGCGGCCCGGGACGCGGGCTACGAGCCGATCATGCTGGGCGCCGACCTCGAAGGCGAGGCCCGGGAGGTCGCGGCCGTGCACGCGAGCGAGGCCAAGCGCTACAAGGCGGCCGGGCAGCGCGTCGCGCTGATCTCGGGGGGTGAACTCACCGTCACCATCCGGGGCGAGGGCCATGGCGGCCCGAACCAGGAATACGCCCTGGCCCTGGCCGTGGCCCTCGACGGTGAGCCCGGCATCTCCGGGATCAGTGCCGACACCGACGGCACCGACGGCGGGCGCGGCCTCGCCACCGATCCGGCCGGCGGCCTGGTCGACCCGACGACCCTCGAGCGCGCCCGCGCCGCCGGCCTCGACCCGGCCGCGATGCTGGAGCAGAACGATTCGACCGCGTTCTTCGCGGCCCTTGGCGACCTCGTGAACCCCGGTCCGACGCGTACCAATGTCAACGATTGCCGCATCATCCTCGTCGGGTAGGTCTTTGAGGGGGGCGACCGGTTCGCCGGCCGCCGTGCCGGTGATCCTGGGGCTCGGCATCGCGCTCTTCGGCGCCGGCCCCGCGAAGGCCGACCTGCGTCTGTGCAACCAGACCGCCAGCAAGGTCGGCATCTCGCTCGGTTACCGGGACCCGCAGGGCTGGGTCACGGAGGGCTGGTGGGACCTGGCCCCGAAAGCCTGCGAGACGCTCCTGAAGGGGGCGCTGGCGGCGCGGTTCTATTACGTGTTCGCGGTCGACTACACCCGCGGCGGCGAGTGGAGCGGGCGCTCGCTGATGTGCACCCGCGACTCGGAGTTCACGATCCGCGGGGTCGAGGATTGCCTGGCTCGCGGCTACGACCGGAACGGCTTCTTCGAGGTCGATACGGGCGAGCAGAAGAGCTGGACGATCCAGCTCACCGATCCCAACCGGGCGGACGCGCCGGCCAAGCCTTGAGGATGCCGTCGCGCCCTTGACGCTGCCCCGGGCGGGATGCCTACACCCGCACCCAACGAACCGACGCCGTCCGGGGCCGACCCCGAGACGAGCGCTGCGGAATACCCGGAGGATCCAGCTTGAAACGCTCGCGCCGTACAAAGATCGTCGCCACCCTCGGGCCGGCCTCGGACTCGCCGGAGATGATCGAACGCCTGTTCCGGGCGGGCGTGGACGTGTTCCGGCTCAACATGAGCCACCTGCCGCGCGAGAAGCTGCCCGAGAAGGTCGAGGTGATCCGCGCGATCGAGCGCGAGGCCAAGCACCCGATCGGCATCCTGGTCGACCTGCAGGGTCCCAAGCTCCGGCTCGGCACCTTCGCGGAGGGCGCCGTGATGATCGAGACCGGCGCGACTTTCGTGCTCGACGGAGACCCCACGCCCGGCGATGCCAGCCGCTGCCACCTGCCGCATCCGGAGATCCTGGAGGCCCTGGAAGCCGGCCACGCGATCCTGCTCGACGACGGCAAGCTACGGCTGACCGTGCTGGAGACCTCGGAGAACCGGGCCGTCACCCGGGTCGAGGTCGGCGGGAAGATCTCGAACCGCAAGGGCGTGTCGCTGCCCCACACGGTGATCCCGGTGCCGGCGATGACCGAGAAGGACCGGGCCGACCTCGATGCCGGCCTCAACGCCGGGGCCGACTGGATCGCCGTCTCCTTCGTCCAGCGGCCCGAGGACGTGGCCGAGGTCAAGAAGGTCTGCGCCGGGCGTGCCCTGGTGATGGCCAAGATCGAGAAGCCGCAGGCCCTGACCCGGCTCGACGAGATCATCGAGATCTCGGACGGCCTGATGGTCGCCCGCGGCGATCTTGGCGTGGAGATGCCGCTGGAGCAGGTGCCCGGCGTGCAGAAGCGGATCACCCGCAGCGCCCGGCGCTTCGGCAAACCCGTGGTGGTGGCGACCCAGATGCTCGAATCGATGATCACGGCGCCGGTCCCGACCCGCGCCGAGGTCTCGGACGTGGCCACCGCGGTCTACGAGGGCGCGGACGCCGTGATGCTGTCCGCCGAAAGCGCTTCCGGCGCGTTCCCGGTTGGGGCCGTGGAGACCATGAACCGCATCGCCGAGCAGGTGGAGCGCGACTCGGTCTACTGGTCGATCATCCGGGCGCAGAGCGCGACGCCGGACGAGACCGCCGCCGACGCGATCGCGGCGGCCGCCCACCAGATGGTGGACGCGCTCAACCTCGACGCGATCATGGCCTGGACCAATTCGGGCTCGACGGCCCTGCGGCTGTCGCGCGAGCGCCCGAACGCCACGGTCATCGCCCTCACGCCCCGGCGGGAGACCGCCCGGCGCCTGGCGCTCGCCTGGGGCACACACCCGATCGTCACGAAGGATGCCAGCGACGTGGACGACATGTCGTTCCGCGCCGCCAAGTTCGCCGTGCGCGAAAAATTCGCCGCGGTGGGGGACCGGGTCATCGTGGTGGCGGGCCTGCCGTTCGGCACCCCCGGGGCCACGAACCTCGTGCGGCTCACCTTCATCACCCGGGAGCACGCCGAGAAGGCGTGAGACCTAATCCTTGAGCAGCGGTGCAGCCTCGCGCCGTTGCTCGCTCGCGAACCGGACGATCTCATCGGTCACGCGCTCCGCCGCCACGAAGTGGAGCATGTGACCGATCCCGGGCAGCAGCACGAGCCGGGCCCCGGGAATCGCCTTCGCCAGCGGCACCGCCTGGCTCTCGCTGCGGACGATCGGGTCCGCATCGCCGGAGATCACCAGGGTCGGGACGCGCAGGTCTCCGTAGCGAGGGCCCTGCGCCGCGAGCGCGGCTGGCAGGCCGACGAGATCCTGGACGTTGGCGAGCAGCGTCCCGGGTCTCAGCACGAGGGAGGCCCGGACCAGCTCCGGGTATCCGGGTGTCTCCGTCTGGGGCAGGAAGACCCGCTTGGCCGTTTCGGGAAGAAAATATTGGGCGGCCGGCGGCCCGATCGTGCGGCTGAGAAGCCAGGCCACGGGCGGCTTGATGGCCAGACGCCAGTACCAGGGCAGGACCAGCATCCGCGACGGCATCGGCATCGCGACCGGTGCGGCCAGGACGAGGCCCGAGACCTGCGCCGGATGGTCGAGGGCGAGCGCCAGGGCCAGGGCGCCGGCCCAGGAATGCCCGAACACCAGCGCCGGGCCGACGCCCATCCGGTCGAGCGCCTCCGCGATGATCCGGGCCTGGATCGCGGGCGCCGCCGCCTCGCCGCCGTCGATCCGGTCGCTCCACCCGAAGCCCGGCCGGTCGAAGGCGATCACCCGATAGCCAGCCGCCGCGAGCCGGCGGCCGATGCCCTCCATCGGATCGGACGCGTTGGCCGAGGCGCCGTGCAGCAGAACCACCGGCCGGCCGTTCGCCGGACCGGCCTGGATCGTCGCCAGACGCCCACTGGCGACCTCGACGAAGGGTCCCGCGGGCGGATTCGCGGCCCCGATCTTCAGGTCGATCACGAGGCTCGCGACCGCGCCCAGGCCGAGAACCAGACCCAGGACCGCGAAGGGGAGGGCGAGGAGCGTGAGGAGCAGTCCGGCCACGCGGCTCACAGGTCGCGGCCGTCAACCTCCGGGGCCAGGCGGTCGACCGCCTCGCCGATCTTCTCCATCTTCGGATAGAGCGCCCGCGCCCGGCGAAAGGCTGCGAGAGCCCGGGCCTTGTCATCGAGGGATTCGTAGATCCGGCCCATGGCGGCCCAGGCCTCGAAATGGCGCGGCTCCAGCACCAGGGCCCGGCGCAGGTCGGCGATGGCGTCGTCCTTGTCGGTCAGGAGCCAGAACACCGTGGCGCGGCGGTTCCACCCCTCCGACCAGTTCGGCTCCAGGGCGGTGACCCGGTCCATCAGCTCGGCCGCCAGGGGGAAGTCGTGGGCCGAGACGGCCTGTCGGGCGCGATCGGTGAGCAGGTCCGCGGTCGGGCTGCCGGACGCGTCGAGACGGCGCTCGATGAGCTTCGCGATGCCCTTCGCCTCGGCCGGATCCTCGCTGGCGCGCAGGCGAGCGAACAGGTCGTCGAGGCTGACCGGCTTCGGCGCCGGCTTGGCCTCGGGCGCCGACTTGACCTCCGGCGCGGCACGGCCGGGCCGTATCGTATCGGGGGCTGCGGCGGCGGGCGCCACGGCCAGAACCGGCAGGCAGACCAGGGCGGCGATGAAGCGTGTCGGCATGATGTCGGCAGAGTGTGCGCCGGTATCGCGCTCGTCAACGTGCCGCGGTGCCGCGCACGCGAAAGCAGCCGCGGCCCGGCCGGGCGCGGCTGCTTTCGCTTGACGACATCCAACTTCCCGAACGACCGGTCGCGGCCCGCCGGGAAGTCGCTCCGATGCCCGGCCGGAGCCGGGCAGACGGCCTCAGCCCTGGCGGGCCTTGAAGCGCTTCTGGGTCTTGTTGATCACGTAGACCCGGCCCTTGCGGCGCACGAGCTGGTTGTCGCGGTGACGGCCGCGCAGGGACTTGAGGGAATTACGGATCTTCATCGGTTTCTCGAGCCCGGGTGGGGCCGTCCATTCACGGGGGATCGGGAACGTGTCAGCGAGGCGGGACGCGGGGTCGCGTCCAGCGATCACGGGGCACGCATCGCGGGATGGCGCCGCCATATCAGGATTCGCCACCGCAAGGCAAGGCGTAGCAGGCACGGCGTCGCAGGCGCGGTGCCTCAGTGGACGCTGTCGGTCGCCAGGACGGCGGGGCTTTCGACCAGCTGGCGCCCGATCTCGTGCAGCAGCGCGTCCATCAGGGGCTTCAGCCGCTCGAAATCCGACTCGCCCAGGCCCTCGGCCACATTGAACAGCGCCAGCGCCAGCTCGGCGACCCGGTCGATCCCGCCCCCGGGGGCATCGATCGCGCAGAAGGTGGATTCATCGAGGAAGCCGTCGCGGCTGCTTTCGGTCACGTCGATGACGATGCCGCGGGCCTCGCTGACGATCCCGTCCGGGCTCGTCACGAAGCGGCCGCGCGCCAGGACCCAGCGGACGTCGTCAGGCGCCAGCACTGTGCGGTACTGGGCGACGTAGAGCCCGCCATGACGCTGGAGGTTCTTCACGATGGCGCCGACCCGCTGCCGGTCCTGCGGATGGACGCGATCGAAGAACAGCGCGTAGGTCGTGCCGTGGCCCGTGGCCGAGCGGGGGATGCCGAGCATCGTCGCGGCGACGGAATCGCAGCGCACGACATCGTCGGCGATCCGCCACTCCCAGGTCCCGACATTCGACGCCGCGAGGGCGCGGGCGACGATGTCCGTGTCCTGCCGCCGCGCGCGCGCATCCAAGCCCACCGATCACGCTACGAAACAGAGAGGAAGTCCACGTCCGCGCACGCGGTAGAAGTCCTTGTCCGCGCTCGCTGTATCTGGTCGACTCACTAGCCCGGCGCACCGGCCGGCACAACGCAAACGAACCCGCGGGCCTGTCCAATCCCCGCCCATCGGTCGGGCCGGTTCAGGGGCGGGCATAGCCGCCCGCGAGCTGGCCCTTGCCGACAACCCGCCCGCGCATCGCGTCCAGCAAAGCGCCCCGGCCGGGGCTGTCGGGCAGGTCCAGCGCGCTCTCGACGGCGTAGATCTGGAACAGGTAGGCGTGGCGTCCATGGCCGCTCGGCGGATCGGGCGGCAGCCATGCCGGCCGCAGGAAGCTGTTCTTCCCGAGGCTCATGCGGGCCCCCGGCCGGTCGGGGCTCGCCAGCGCCCCCTCGTCGAGGCTGTCGTCGGAGGGCGGAACATTCCACACGATCAGGTGAACGAGCGGCTGCGGCGTGGGGCTGCCGGCATCCTCGACCAGCAGGACGAGCGTGCCGGTCCCCTCGGGCACGCCGCTCCAGGCCAGGGACGGCGAGAGGCCAGGCCCATCCGCGGTGAAGCGTGCGGGAATCTCGGCACCGTCCGCGAAGGCGGGGCTCGACAGCGTCAGCGTCTCCGGGACGTCGGCGAAATCCGCGTGGTAGGCGGTCTTCTCCATCCCGGCCTTCAGGCCGGACAGGGCCGCGCCGAGCGCGTGGGGAATCTTCTCGAGCATGGTTCGGGTCTCCGCTGCGGTCTCAACCGCGAACGGGGGCTCCGGTTCAGGCGCGGCGCTCGGCCGCGACCATGTAGTTCACCGCCTTGTCCCGGCTGGTGCGCCAGCCGTCGGTGAGGGGATTGTAGGCGACGCCGGTCGTGTCGGTGACGTCGAGGCCGCCCGCCTGGATGGCGCGGCGGAATTCCTCGGGCGTCACGAACTTCTCCCAATCGTGCGTGCCCCGCGGCAGCCAGCCCAGCACGTACTCGGCGCCGACGATGGCGAGCCCGAACGAGCGCAGGGTCCGGTTGAGGGTCGCGCCGAACAGCATGCCGCCGGGCTTCACGGCGGCGCAGGCGGTCCGCACGAAGGCGGGCATGTCGGAGACGTGCTCCACCACCTCCATGATCAGCACCGCGTCGAAGCTCTGGCCGGACGCGACCACCGCCTCGATGGTCTCGCCGCGGTAATCCACCGGCACGCCGCCGGCCTCGGCGTGGGCGCGGGCCACGGCGATGTTCTGTTCCGCGGGATCGAGGCCGGTCACCGTAGCGCCGAGCCGGGCCAGGGGCTCCGACAGCACGCCGCCGCCGCAGCCGACATCGCACAGCGTCAGGCCGTCCAGGGGGAACGGCGCCTGCGGATCCCGGCCGAACCGGCGGCAGAGCGCGTCGCGGATGTAGGCCAGGCGCACCGGGTTGAAGCGGTGCAGCACCCGCATCGGCCCGGCCTCGTCCCACCAGGTCGCGGCGAGCGCGTCGAAGCGCGCGACCTCGCCGCGATCGACGAAGCCGTCCGTCCCGGGGTTCGTGGCTGCCCTGTCCATGCGCGATCCGTTCCGTCGAGGCCGGCTAGTCCAGCCCCTCGGCCCGGACGCCCGGCCGGCGCCGGGCGATCCGGGTCGGGACGGCCGACACGGCATATCAGGGCCGCCATAGCACGGCTGCCCCGGGGCCGTCGCCGCGGCGCGCCGGCACCACCCTTCGCAGGTTCCATGCTTGGCCGGTTGTTGACACCTCAACGAGCCGCTTGTACCCGCCGGGCACTGTCCGGGACCCGCCAGCGCGGTCCGTCCCCAGTCACCGCCGGGAACCCGCGAAGAACCATCATGCCCCGTCTGGTGATGAAATTCGGCGGCACCTCCGTCGCCACGGTCGACCGCATCCGCAACGTGGCCCGCCACGTCGCCCGCGAGGTCGCGGCCGGCTACGAGGTCGCCGTGATCGTGTCGGCCATGTCCGGCAAAACCAACGAACTGGTCGAGTGGGTCAAGGACGCCAACCCGCTCTACGACCCGCGCGAGTACGACGCCGTCGTGGCCTCGGGCGAGCTGGTCACCGCGGGCCTCCTGGCGGTCGCCCTGCAGAAG
Source organism: Methylobacterium mesophilicum (assembly GCF_022179445.1). Classification (GTDB taxonomy): domain Bacteria; phylum Pseudomonadota; class Alphaproteobacteria; order Rhizobiales; family Beijerinckiaceae; genus Methylobacterium; species Methylobacterium mesophilicum. Next base: position 400,397 of record NZ_BPQU01000001.1, read on the forward strand.
GACGGCCTCAAGGCCCGCTCCTGGCAGGGCTGGCAGATCCCCGTGCTGACCTCGGACGCGCACGGCTCGGCCCGCATTGCCGAGATCGACCCGAAGAACCTTGAAGCGGGCTTCGCCAAGGGCGAGGTCGCGGTGATCGCCGGCTTCCAGGGCATCCATGCCGAGACCGGCCGGGTGACCACCCTCGGGCGCGGCGGCTCGGACACCTCGGCGGTGGCCGTGGCGGCTGCGATCCAGGCCGAGCGCTGCGACATCTACACGGACGTGGACGGGGTCTACACCACCGATCCGCGCATCGTGCCGAAGGCCCGTCGCATGGAGCGCGTGACCTTCGAGGAAATGCTGGAGATGGCGTCGCTCGGCGCCAAGGTCCTGCAGGTCCGCTCCGTGGAACTCGCCATGGTCCACCGGGTGCCGACCACGGTCCGGTCCTCCTTCGATCCGCCGGACGCCGCGCGCCCGGGCACCCTCATCTGCGACGAGGACGACATCGTGGAACAGCAGATCATCACCGGGATCGCGTTCTCCCGGGACGAGGCGCAGATCACCCTGCGCCGGGTCAAGGACAGCCCCGGCGTGGCCGCCGCCATCTTCGGGCCGCTGGCCGACGCGAACATCAACGTCGACATGATCATCCAGACCGTGTCGGGGGACCAGTCGACCACCGACATGACCTTCACGGTGCCGGCCGCCGAGTACGATCGCACCCGCGCGATCCTCGACCAGGCGAGCCCGCAGATCGGCTACGCGCAGATCGAGGGGGCCACCGACGTAGTCAAGGTCTCTGCGATCGGCGTCGGGATGCGCAGCCACGCGGGCGTCGCGGCGAAGGCGTTCCGGGCTCTGGCCGAGAAGGGCATCAACATCCGCGCGATCACCACGTCGGAGATCAAGTTCTCCGTGCTGATCGATGCGGCCTATACGGAGCTTGCCGTGCGCACGCTCCACTCGCTATACGGCCTGGATCAGGCCTGAGCCTGGGAGGGTCTCGATGAGAGCGCCCACGGCCTGACCGGAACGTCGGTTCGATGGACGAGGGCGCGCTGAAACAAGAGATCGGATCAGGGGTTGGAACCAAGTCCACTCGCGGGGCGAGCGTTCGGGGTCTCATCAGCGGATCGGGTGTCTTGAGCTAGAACAGTCACGGGCCTTTCCGCCGAACCCGGAGATCTTCCGGGGGCTCGCGGCGCGGTCCATCCGGCGCCGGACGTTTCCCAGTCGGCGCCAAGGTTGCAGGGTGGTCGACGCCAGGGCCGCTCGCCGACGTTGGAACGACGAATCGATGCCCGCTGCGCCCGGAGGCCCGCGCCTGCTGCTGCGCCGCCTCCGCGAAGCGATGGCGGAGCCGGTCAGCCCCCAGGCACGCCTCGACCGCATCGTCGTCCTGATCGCCGCCAACGTGGTGGCCGAGGTCTGCTCGGTCTACGTCCTGCGGGACGACAACACCCTCGAACTGTTCGCCACCGAGGGCCTGAACCGCGAGGCGGTCCACCAGACGCGCATGCACGCCGACGAGGGCCTCGTCGGCCTGATCGCCCGGACTGCCGAACCGCTCTCCCTCTCGGATGCGCAGAACCACCCGGCCTTCTCCTATCGGCCGGAGACCGGCGAGGAGGCGTATCACGCCTTCCTGGGCGTGCCCCTGCTGCGGGCCGGCAACACGCTCGGCGTGCTCACCGTCCAGAACCAGACCTACCGGGTCTATTCCGAGGAGGAGATCGAGGCGCTCCAGACCACCGCGATGGTGCTCTCGGAGATGATCGCCTCGGGCGAGTTGGAGGGCCTGGCGCCGGATGCCGGCACCGCCGCCCGCCGACCGGTCGTCGCCCGCGGCATCGCGCTGGCGGACGGCATCGGGCTCGGCCACGTCGTGCTCCACGAGCCGCGCGTCGTGGTGAAGACGCTGATCGCCGAGAACGTCGAGCGCGAGGTCGCGCGGCTCGACGCGGCGATCGAGGAGGTCCGCTCCGCCATCGACGCGCTGGTCGAGCGCGGCGACCGGATCGGCACCGCCGAATCGCGCGAGGTGCTGGAGACCGTCCGGATGTTCGCCCACGACAAGGGCTGGCTCCGGCGGATGCGGGAGGCCGTGGCGTCCGGATTGACCGCCGAGGCCGCCGTCGAGCGGGTGCAGTCGGACAACCGCGCCCGGATGATGCGCCAGGCGGACCCGTACCTGCGCGAGCGCCTGCACGACCTCGATGACCTCGCCAACCGGCTGCTGCGCACCTTGATCGGTCCGGAGGCCGGCGGAGCCGTCATCCTGCCCGAGAACGCCATCCTGGTGGCGCGCACCATGGGGCCGGCCGCGCTCCTCGACTACGATTCCTCGACGCTGCGCGGCATCGTCCTGGAAGAGGGCGGTCCCACCAGCCACGTCGCCATCGTGGCCCGGGCGCTCGGGATCCCGGCGGTGGGCGAGGTCGAGAACGCCTCCGCCCTGTGCGATGCCGGCGACGCCATCATCGTCGACGGCGTGGCCGGCGAGATCCATGTCCGGCCCGGCCCGGAGGTCGAGGCGGCCTATGCCGAGATGGTGCGGCTGCGCGCCCGCCGGCAGGAGCAGTACCGGGCCCTGCGCGACGTCCCGGCCCAGACCCGGGACGGGGTCCGCGTCGGCCTGCAGCTGAATGCCGGACTGCTCGTCGATTTCAGCCACCTGCACGAGACCGGCGCCGAGGGCGTCGGCCTGTTCCGCACCGAATTGCAGTTCATGGTCGCCCAACGCATGCCGTCGGCCGCGGAGCAGCAGGAACTCTACCGCAAGGTGTTCGCGGCCTCCGCCGGCAAGCCCGTGACGGTCCGCACCCTCGATATCGGCGGCGACAAGATCCTGCCGTACATGGCCAAGCTCGAGGAGGAGAACCCGGCGCTCGGCTGGCGGGCGATCCGCATCGGGCTCGACCGGCCCGCCCTGTTGCGGATGCAGCTGCGCGCGCTTCTGAAGGCCGCCGACGGCGACCCGCTCAAGATCATGTTCCCGATGGTCGCCACCGTGGACGAGTTCGTCCGCGCCCGCGGCATCGTGGAACGCGAGAAGGCCTATCTGCGCCGCCACGGCTACACGCTCCCCACCGAGTGCCGGCTGGGCGCGATGGTCGAGGTGCCCTCGCTGTTGTTCCAGATCGACGAGATCGCCAAGGAGGCCGACTTCCTCTCCGTCGGCTCGAACGACCTGATGCAGTTCCTGTTCGCGGTCGACCGCGAGAACCGCCGGGTCGCCGACCGGTTCGACCCGCTCTGCGTCGCGGCCCTGCGGGCGTTCCGGCTGATCGCCGAGCGGGCCAACGCGGCCGGTTGCCCGGTGACGGTCTGCGGCGAGATCGGCGGCCGGCCGCTCGACGCGATGGCGCTGATCGGCCTCGGCTACCGCAGCCTGTCGATGTCGCCGGCCGCCATCGGCCCGGTGAAGGCGATGGTGCTCAGCCTCGATGCGGCCGCCGTTTCGGAGCTGATCGACGCCGAGATGGTCCGGATGCACGACGGCGATTCCCTGCGCCCGGCACTCACCGCCTTCGCACACGCCCACGGCGTCCCTATCTAACCCGCGATGCCGCTCTTGCCGAAGGTTCGGCCGGGGTTGTACGGCACAGCCACGACGCTTCCCGTCGATGCGCTGCGGCTTCCGCGCTCGAAGGGAGGCGGCGTGGGGTGGGACCCTGTCTTGCCGCGTCGGTCAGCCTTACGATCCCGCGCTCCGACCCCTGAGACGAGACCACGCCCGGCCTGGAACGTCGTGCGCCGAAACCTGCAGAAACACGGGCGATGATCCCCTTTCCCACCGAGCGCCTCGACGCCATCCTGGCGCGCCACGAATTCGTCACCGCGCAGCTCGCCACCGGCGAAGGCGAATCCGAGACCGTGATCCAGCTCTCCCGGGAGTTGTCCGATCTCGATCCCGTGGTGGATGCGATCCACACCTACCGGTCGGCCCTCGCGAACCTGGCGGGCCTGGAGGCGATGATCGACGAGCCGGGCACCGATCCGGAGATGCGCGCCCTGGCGGCCGAGGAGAAGCCGGAGGCCCAGGCACAGCTCGAAGGCGCCTATCGGGCGTTGCAGCTCATCCTGCTGCCCAAGGATGCCGCCGACGAGAAGAGCGCGATCCTGGAAGTCCGCGCCGGCACCGGCGGCGACGAGGCGGCGCTGTTCGCCGGCGACCTGTTCCGGATGTACGCGAAATACGCCGAGTCGAAGGGCTGGCGGGTCGAGGTGATCTCGGAGAGCGAGGGCACCGTGGGCGGTTTCCGCGAGGTCGTGGCCGAGGTGAAGGGCAAGGGCGTGTTCGCGCGCCTGAAGTTCGAGAGCGGCGCGCACCGCGTGCAGCGGGTGCCGAACACCGAGACGCAGGGGCGCATCCACACCTCGGCGGCCACCGTGGCGGTGCTGCCGGAGGCCGAGGAGGTCGACATCGTCGTCAACGACGCCGACCTGAAGATCGATACGATGCGGGCCCAGGGCGCCGGCGGCCAGCACGTCAACAAGACGGAATCGGCGATCCGCATCACTCACCTGCCCACCGGCATCGTAGTCTTCGTCCAGGAGGAGCGGTCGCAGCACAAGAACCGCGCCCGGGCGATGTCGCTGCTGCGCGCCCGGCTCTACGACGCCGAGCGGACCGCCAAGGATTCCGCCCGGGCCGCCGACCGGCGGGCGCAGGTCGGCTCCGGCGACCGCAGCGAGCGCATCCGCACCTACAATTTCCCACAAGGGCGGGTGACCGACCACCGCATCAACCTGACCCTCTACAAGCTGGAGGAGGTCATGGCCGGCACTGCGCTGGACGAGGTCGTGGACGCGCTCATCACCGAGCATCAGGCCGAGTTGCTGGCCGCCGAAGGCATGGCCTGAGCGGCGGCGTGATCGCGGGAACGAGCCGGGGCCTGTCGCGGCGAGAGGCCCTGCGCCGGGGGATCGCCCTCCTCAGCTCCGGCGGCAACGCGGAAGCCGCGGGCGACGCGCGCTTCCTCCTGCTGGGCCTGCTCGGCCTCGAAGCCCGCGACCTCCTCCTCGACGGGGACCGGATTCTCGACGCGCAGGCCGGCGACGCCCTCGACGCAGCTTTCGCGCGGCGGCTGGCCGGCGAGCCCGTGGCCCGCATCCTGGGCGCCTGGGAGTTCTGGGGCTTGCCGTTCCGGCTGGCGCCCGAGACCTTGGTCCCGCGTCCCGATACCGAGACCCTGGTCGCGACGGCGCTCGCCTGCGCCCCGGACCGGACGGTGCCGCTCCGGTGCCTCGACCTCGGCACCGGTTCCGGCTGCATCCTGGTGGCGCTCCTGAGCGAGCTGCCGCAAGCCTTCGCCGTCGGCCTAGACCGGTCAACGGAGGCCCTGCGCATCGCCCGGCACAACGCGACCACCAACGGGGTCGGCGACCGGGCGGCTTTCGCGGTGGGGGATTGGTGTGACGCCCTCCGGGGCGGCTTCGACCTGGTGGTCTCGAACCCGCCCTACATCGTGCGCGACGTCATCCAGCACCTCGACCGGGACGTGCGCCTGCACGATCCCCGCGCCGCCCTCGACGGCGGACCAGATGGCCTCGACGCCTACCGGCGGATCCTCGATGGGGTCCGGGACGCCACGCTGCTGGCGCCGGGCGGGCGGCTGGTGCTCGAGATCGGATACGATCAGGCCGAGGCGGTGCGGGCGCTCGCGCGCGGCGCGGGCTACGCCGACCTGGGGCTCGCGCGAGATCTCGCCGGTCACGATCGCGTGCTGTCATTCGGCCTTTCATTCGGCCACACGGATGCCTAGATCCGCGACGACGATCGGTGCGCTGAGAAAATGCTTGTTGCATCTCCCTGGGAACGCTAGAGTCCGCTTGAAGATCGCGAACGGTTCGTTAAGACGGACGATTATACGGTCGGCAACGATCGCAGGTCGCCGCCCGGTTCGCTGATCCCCCGTATTGTTGGACTTGAGCGCGCGTGCGACTGCGCGGCAGTTCGACAACACTCGAACCTGACAATCGACTGGTTTCTGGCGTCTGTGCCCGGACGCGCGGTGCGAGGGATGGTCAGGCGAACGCGCGGACCGTGAGGCGGTCGACCGTGCGGCTTCACCGGGTGCATTTGGCCGGAGCGCGTCTGAAGATCGACGCCGGACGCCCCGAAGAACGTCGTTTGCGTGAACGAGGGTCACTGAAGACCGATGAGACCAAACCAGAATCGACGGATGCGCGGCCGCAACCGGCCGAAAGGTCCGAACCCGCTGACGCGCTCGTACGAATCCAACGGCCCAGACGTCAAAATCCGCGGCACGCCGCAGCACATCGCCGACAAGTACGCCCAGCTCGCCCGCGATGCGCAGGCGGCCGGCGATCCTGTGGCTGCCGAGAACTATTTTCAGCACGGCGAACACTACTTCCGGATCGTATCCGGCGCCCAGGAGCAGACCCGGCCCACGAATACCGGGGGATATGCCAGTCGCGCCTACGACGACGAGATGGACGAGGGTGACGACGACGGCCAGGGCAACGGCGCGTCGCAGAACGGCCAGCCCTACAACGGCTACGACGACGGCGACCCGGGCCAGCAGCCCCAGCCCTACGAGATGCGGCAGGACCTGAACCAGCAGCAGGACGGCCGTCAGCAGCAGGGCCGCGATCGCTTCCAGAACCGGGACCAGCGGCGCTTCGACAACAACGGCCGCCAGGATTACCGGCGCCAGGACCAGCCCCGGCAGGATTACCAGCGGCAGGATTCCCCGCGTCAGGACTATCAGCAGCGTCCCGACTACCGGCAGGACCGCCAGGATAACCGGCAGGACGGCCGGCAGGACGGCCGGCAGGAGAATCGGCAAGACACCCGTCAGGACGGTCGGCAGGATTACGGCCGCCAGGATTACCGGCAGGACGCCCGCGGCGATCAGAACCGCTACGAGTCCGGGCGGTCTGAGACCGCGCGTGCGGAGCCCCGGCAGCAGGAGAGCCGCCAGGACACACGCCAAGATGCGCGCCAGGACACGCGGCAGGACGTCCGCTCCGACGAGCGTCAGCCGCGCCGGAGCGAGCCCCGGGGCGAGGCGGTCGCCCGCAGCGAGACGCCCCGCCAGGCCGAGCCCGCGCCCCGTCGCGAGCGCCGCCGCGAGGCCGCCCCGGCTCCGGTGACGGCCGAGGATCCGGCGAGCCTGCCGGCTTTCCTGATGACCCCGCCCCGTCCGGTGGCGGCCACGACCCCGGTCGAGCAGCCGACGGCCCCTGCCCCCGAGGCTGCCGCCGCCGAGGAGGCGCCCGTGAAGCCGCGCCGTCGGCGCCGGCCGCGCTTCGAGGGGATCGCTCCGGAAGAGGGCGAGGCCCGCGCACCCGCCGAGGACGCACCGACCGAGTAAGCGGAACGCGAACCCCTCCTGAAAAAGCCGTCCCGGGACACCGGGGCGGCTTTTTGCTTGGGTCAGGCCATTCGTGTGGAGACGTTCGGCTGAAGAGACAGGATGCCATCGGCTCCGAGGCCGGATCAGGCCCGCCAGTCCGGATAGGCGTGGACCCGGTGGAGAAGCCGGTGGCGTCGGCCGATTTCGCCGAACGGTGCGATCTCCCAGTCCCAGGCCTGGGCCGGGGGCGGCAGCCTCACCCCGAACATCAGGTCGAGGCTGTCGATCACCCGCCCGGCCCGGTCTTCCGCGCGCTGCACGATGTCGGTGATCAGGCAAACCCGCGTGGTCCCGGCCGCGAGCCGGTCCAGGGCCGCGAGATGGGTCTCGATGATCTGGGTACCGAGCTGCGGCGGCGCCTCACGCCCCCGCGCTTCGTGAGCCTCGATCGGAACGATCGGGAGCTGCGACAGCAGGTTGGCCGACACGATCAGGTCCGCGGCTGCGCAGGTCTGCGCAAGTCCGGGATCGCTCAAGCCCGCGCTGATCTCGGCGGTCGCCAGGGCGACGTCGCGGTACCGGCGTGCGGCCAGCCGTGCCGGCCAGGGATGGACGGCGTCCACCAGGGTGACGCGATCGAACAGCAGCGCCAGGGCATCGAGCGGTACGTCGTCGAGGAGCCCGGAGCCGAGCACCACCACCGACCCGCGCCGGGCGCTTGCCTCGGCGGCGGCGGTGATCACGCCGCGCGCCTGGATCAGGTGCGGCGCCCAGGCCGCGCGGCAGCGGCGGGACCGGGCGTGGAGCCGGCCGCTGTGGCGGACATAGCCGAGGCGGCGCAAACGCAGCGGCGCGGGATTGGCCAGCGCCAGCGCCCACTCGAACAGCATGTGCGGGCGCTCAGGCCTCGTCGGCCGCCGCCGACGCGGCGGCCCGGGCCGCTGCGCTGCGATAGCCGGTCGCCAGCACGTAGAGCTCGCTCGAATCGGACCGGCTCGCCGCCGGCTTCACGTGGCGCACGGCCGTAAAGTCGCGCTTCAGGTCGGCCAGCAGGGCGTTCTCGGTGCCGCCCTGCAGCACCTTGGCCAGGTAGGCGCCGCCCGGGGCCAGGATCTCGCGGGCGAACTCGGCCGCGGTCTCGGCCAGGCCGATGATCCGCAGGTGGTCGGTCTTCTTGTGGCCGGTGGCGTTGGCGGCCATGTCGGACAGGACAAGGTCGGCCGGGCCGCCGAGCAGCGTGGTCAGCTTCACGGGTGCCTCGGGATCCAGGAAGTCGAGGGTGATGAACTCGACGTTCGGCATCGGCTCGATCTCCAGGAGGTCGATGCCGACGACGCGTCCCGTCGTCCCCACGATCCGGGCCGCCACCTGCGACCAGCCACCCGGCGCGGCCCCGAGGTCCACCACCCGCTGGCCGGGCTTGAGCAGTTTGTAGCGCTCGTCGATCTCGATGAGCTTGTAGGCCGCCCGGGAGCGGTAGCCCTCGCGCTTCGCCCGGGCCACGTAGGGATCGTTGAGCTGGCGCTCCAGCCACCGCTTCTGCGACAGCGTCCGGCCGCGGCCGGTCTTCACCCGCTGCTTCAGGTCGCCGCGCACGCCGCCCGTGGAGCCCGCGCCCCCGCGCCGGTCGGTCATCGTGGTGTCCTCATCGGACGGCCTTCCGGTTCCAGACGCCGTCCTCCCGCATCATGTTCATCAACAACCCTTCGCGCAGGCCCCTGTCGGCGATGCGCAGGCGCTCGGACGGGAAGGCCCGCCGGATCGCCTCCAGGATCGCGCAGCCCGCCAATACCAGATCCGCCCGGTCGCGTCCGATGCAGGGATTGTCGGCCCGCTGCTCGAGCCGGGTGTCGAGCAGATCGTCGATGGCGGCGGACACCTCATGGTCGCTCATCCAGAGGCCGTCCACCCGCCGCCGCTCGTAGCGGGCCAGCCGCAGGTGCATGGCGGCGATCGTGGTCACCGTGCCGGAGGTGCCGAGCAGGTGGAAATGCGGGGCCGTGGCCGCCGCCGCCGCGCGGATCGCGAAGGCGGAGAGCTTTTCCGCCACCTCCTCGACCATGCCCTCGAACATCCGCCGGGTCACCTCGGCGCCGCCATGGCGCTCGGCCAAGGTGACGACGCCGACCGGCAGGGAGTCCCAGGCGCGGATGCGCAGGGTCGGATCGGTGGACGGGTTGGCGGCCTCGCCGTCGAGCCACGCGATCTCGGTGGAGCCGCCGCCGATATCGAAGATCACGACGGATTCCGCGTCCGGGTCGGCGAGTGCCGCGCAGCCGGTCACCGCGAGATACGCCTCGGTCTGCCGGTCGACGATCTCGAGGTCGAGGCCGACACCCCGGCGGACGCGCTCCACGAAGGCCGCGCCGTTCACCGCGAGGCGGCACGCCTCGGTGGCGATCACCTTGGCCCGGCGGACGCCCCGGGTCTGCATCTTGGTCCGGCAGATCCGCAGGGCCTCGACGGTGCGCTCGATCGCGGCCTCGTTGAGGCGGTCCGAGGTGCCCAGCCCCTCACCGAGGCGGACGATGCGCGAGAAGGCGTCGATCACCCGGAACCCGCTGAAGGTCGGCTCGGCGATCAGCAGGCGGCAATTGTTGGTGCCGAGATCAAGCGCCGCGTAGGCGACGCGTCTGCGGTCGCGGCCCGGCGACGGGGCCGTCGGCTGGAGCGGCACTGCGCCGGTCGACGTGCGGGACGGCGCGGCCGCAGCGGTCTCGTCCCTCATCGGCGCGGCCGTCGGTCCTTCGGGTCAGCCAGGAGCGTCGCGCTCGGCCATTCTTGATGGAAGACCCTACAGGGTCGGTCGGGAACTGCAATGACCGATCGTCGCGACCCGCCTCAGGCCGCGTTCGTCACGCGACCGCCTTCATGGCGCCCGACCGGCGCGGGATCGGCCGCAGCAGGCTCTTGACCTGGGAATAGGGGCGGGGCCGGTTGATCACCTCGTCGAGCCGCGACCACAGGGTCTTCGGCGAGAATGGCTTGGCGATGATCTCGTTGACCCCCAGCGCGACGGCGCGGTCGACCACGTTCCGGCGCGGCTGGGCCAGCATCAGGATGATCGGGATGGTCGGGCAGGGGGAGGTGGAGGGCGTGCGCGCGAGCCGGATGAACTCTTCCCCGGACAGGATCGACAGGTCCCAGTCGATGATGCTGATGTCGGGCTTGCTCTCCGCCAGCACGCCCAGCGCCTCGGCGCCGTCCGGCGCCTCCAGCACGCGCTTGATGCCGACCCGCATGAGCATGTCGCGCACGATTCGCCGGATGTAGAGACTCTCGTCGACCACGAGGGCCGAAAGATCGGGGAAGGTCGGAGTCGCGATCATGGCCGGGTGCCGTTGCGGGGCGCGACGCGAGTCTAGCCGAACAGCCTTTGCGTTTCGCTAACGCCCTCTCGGCCAAGGCGAACGCCTGGATCGACGGGACCCGGAAGCTGCGTTGTTTACCGCAAGAAAGTAACGAAACGGGCGCGTCTTGGCGAAGAAGGTCCTTGCGGTCAAGGCCCGATTGCGTCAGGACTGGGGCGTTATTCTTGGTTACCGCGACCGGGGGTAATGATAGTGCGGGGCGTGGGCTGTCTGGGATGGCGCGCACGCGGTATTTAAGACCAGGGCGGCGGACGGTTTTTGCGAGCTTTCGATGGGACGTGGTCGTGATTTCAGGGGGCCGCAGAAGCGCGGCTTCGACGAGGCTGGCGAGCCGAGATGGCCTGATCAGGCTCCCCCCAGCGGCGGATACGGCGGTGGTGGATTCGGCGGCGGCGGTGGTGGCGGTTTCGGTGGCGGCGGTTTCGACCGCGGTCCCCCCCGGGGCGGCCCCAGCGCAGCGCCTGTGGCAACCGGGCCGGAGCGTGATGCGACGGTCAAGTGGTTCAACAAGGAGAAGGGCTTCGGCTTCGTCGAACTCGGCGACGGCTCGGGCGATGCCTTCCTCCACATTCGCGCCGTCGAGGCTGCTGGCCACGCCGACCTGATGCCGGGCACCCGGCTGACGGTCACCACGGCGCAGGGCCAGAAGGGCCCGCAGGTCACGAGCGTCACCAGCGTCGACACCTCCACGGCCGAGGCGCCCGCGCCCCGCCGTGAGTTGCGCCCGCGCACCGGCGGCTTCGGCGCCGACCGCTTCGGCGGCGGTGGCGGCGGCGGTTATGGTGGCGGCGGCGGCGGTGGTTACGGCGCCGGCGGCGGTGGTGGCTTCGGCGGTGGTGGCCGGGCTGCATCCGGTCCCTCGGTCGAGATGAGCGGCACCGTGAAGTGGTACGATCCCGCCAAGGGCTTCGGCTTCGTCTCGGTCAACGACGGTGGCAAGGACGTGTTCGTGCACCGTTCCGCCCTGTCCCGCGCCGGCCTGGAATCGCTGGCCGAAGGCCAGCAGGTCACCCTCGGCGTCGTCGATGGTCAGAAGGGCCGCGAGGCCTCCAGCATCAACGTCGAAGACTAAAGGTCTCGCGGCCGTCTTGCTGCCGCGATCCCTCGGAATTCTACAAGGCGGCGGCCCCCAACGGGGTCGCCGCCTTTCTTGTTTCGGAGCCGCCATGCACCGCGTGCTGATGCCGACGATCCTGCTGATCCTGGCGCTGGCGCCGGCGCGGGCAGAGGATTTCAGCGGCTTCTACGCGGGCATCAATGCCGGCTATGCCTGGGGCAAAGACAGGGACCGTGTCGGGACGGTGCCGAATCCGGGGTCGCGCGCCGGCTACGACCGACCCGGCGCCGGCCCGGATCTTCCGCCGAGCGCAAACAGCGCCGCAGCCGCCCTGCGGAGAGCTGGCCGCAGTGGTACCGGCACAAATGTCGGACGCTGAGCGGCGGGCCGTTGCGGCCAGGCAGGCGCGGAACTTCGTTTCCTTCGTACACAGGGCGCCCTGAAGGCTTGGATGGCCTATCCTCCGAGGCGCCCACACGCGCATCGAAGCCGCAGCAGCGCCGCCGTCGAACGAGATGCCGGTTCGGCGCGTGACGATCCGAACTTTGAGCGACTTACGATTGCAGAGCGCTTGGGAACAACTTCAAGCGGCCGGCACAACACTGGAATCGTTCCGGAACATAGCCGTTGCGAGTCGCAGTGCGCCGCTGCTAGGCCGCGGGAATGGGATCACGAAATCGGGAGATCGCGCGATGAGCGCCCGCTCCATGCCAGGTTTGACCTACCGTCTGGCGGTGGCCGGACGCGTGGTGCTGGCGGCCATCGGCGGCTACGGCATCGCGGCCCTCTCGGCGGCGCTCCTGGCCCTGGTCCTGCCGATGCCGCGTTCCGAGTCGGTCTCGACCGGGACGCTCGTGAGCTTCGCGATCATGGCCGCCGCGGTGGTCTGGGTGTTCGCGGCCCGGTCCCTCGGCCGTGCAGCGCTGGTCCTCGGCCTCGTCGCGGCGCCGCTGGCGGCAGGGCTATGGCTTGCCGGGGCGTTCACCGGGGCCACGGCTCCATGAGCAGCCCCCGGAAAAGTTTCCGGCAGTCGATGGCGTGGCTGCACACCTGGTCCGGACTCGTCATCGGGTGGGTGCTGTTCGCGATCTTCGTGACGGGGACGGCGAGCTACTATCGCACCGAGGTCTCGCACTGGATGCGGCCCGAACTGAGCGCGACTGCGGTCGATCCGGCCGCGTCCGCCAACCGCGCCGCGGCCTATCTCGGGCGCGTGATGCCGGATGCCATGGCCTGGTCGGTCCGGCTTCCCACCGCCGAGAAACCGCAGGTCGAGGTCTATTGGTGGAAGGATCCGGGCGGGCCGTATCACCACGCACTCCTGGATCCCGCGACCGGCGAAGCATCGCCCGCGCGCGAGACGAAGGGCGGCGACTTCCTCTATCGCTTCCATTTCGAGCTGGCCCTGCCGGCGCTTTGGGGCCGCTGGATCGTAGGGATCTGCGCGATGATCCTGTTGGTGTCGCTGATCACCGGCATCGTCACCCACCGTCGCATCTTCGCCGACTTCTTCACGTTCCGGCGGGACCGCTCTGCCCAGCGCGGCTGGCTCGACGCCCACAACGTCGTCGGCGTGCTGGCGCTGCCGTTCCACCTGATGATCGTCTATACCGGCCTGGTCGAACTCGGGCCGCTGCTGATGCCCTGGGGCGTGAAGGCGGCCTACCAGCACGATCTGCTGGCTTACTACGCCGAGTCCGGGATCATGGCGGCGGCACGCAAGCCCGCGGGTGAGCCGGGCGCCCAGATGCCGCTCGGCGACATCGTGGCCCGTGCCACCACGGATGGAGGCGAGCCCCCGGAGGTCGTGATGGTGACGAAGCCGGGCGATGCGGCCTCGAGCGTCACCGCCTTCTTCGAGGAGCCGCCCGGCCTCGCGCACCTGCATCCGCAGATCGTCTACGCGGGCGATACCGGTACTGAGCTGTCCCGGACCGGCGAGGCCGGCGGCGCGACCCGCACCGGCGCCGTGATGATCGGCCTACACGAGGCGCATTTCGCCGCCGCGCCCCTGCGCATCCTGTTCTTCCTCTGCGGCGTGATGGGTGCGGCTACCATCGCGTCGGGCCTCGTGCTCTGGACCGTGGCCCGGGCGCCGAAGGGCGCGAACCCGGCGGGTTTCGGCCTGCGCCTCGTGCGCGTGCTCAACCTCGGCACGATCGCCGGGCTGCCCACGGGGCTGGCCGCCTACTTCCTGGCCAACCGACTGCTGCCCCTCGACCTCGCCGGCCGGGCGGATTGGGAGGTGCGCGCCTTCTTCGGAGTCTGGATCCTCGCGGCCCTGGCCTCGGCCCTGGCCCCCAGCGCGAAGGCCTGGCCGGCCGGGCTCTCGGCGGCAGCGCTCGCCTTCCTGGCGATCCCGGTCGTGGATGCGGTGACCGTCGGCCAAGCCCGCTTCCTAGGCTTCGACGCGGCGATGCTCGCGGTGGCGATCCTGCTCGCCGTCGGCGCCCGCTTCGCGGCCAGGCGACCGGGTCGGGTTCGGGGGGCCAAGCCGGCACTGTCACGGACCGTGGAAGCGTGACCGCCGCCGCCCTGGCGCTGAGCCTGTGCCTGAGCTTCTCGAGCTTCGCCGCCCTGGCACTCAGCCTCGACCGGCATCACCGCGCCGTGTTCCGCGTGCCCGCGCCCCGGAGCCGGACCAGGAGCCTGCGCGCGGCCGGATGGTCCGGGCTGGCGGTGTCGTTCGCAGCATCGGTGGCCTGCGCCGGCTGGAATTTCGGCCCGGTCCAGTGGATCGGCGCCCTGACCGGCGCCGCGCTGCTGGTCGTGGCGGTGATGTCCTACCGGCCGGCGTGGTTGCGGGCCGCCGCCGTGGCCGCCCTGCCGCTGGCGATGCTCGCGCTGCCGTTCGCGCTCGGGTCCTGAGACGCGGGCACACCGGCCAAGCTAACTCTCAAGGTCAGCGATATGGCATGAGAATAATGCCAACGTATTGGTCGATCCGACCGCGGCTTCAGCGGGCATCCGAGGGGTTTTCATGCCTGAACCACCGAGTCCCGGGTTGACGGACACTTGTCCTGTCGCGATCCTGACCGGGAGGGCGTAGGATCCGCCCGCTCGCGCACTGGCCAAAAGTCCACCTTGATTCGGCACGCCAAAAGCCATTGGCTGCCACCAGAGCCGAACCGGACGCCGCCGATCGAATCGGCCGTCCGCGTGCCAGCTTCAGCCCAAGAGCCGCGGTTCGCGAGGCCGGGGCCTACGGAGGGAACAGAGCCATGAACAAGCCGGAATTTCTCGGCGACGCCCGGACCAAGTCGCCCTTCTCGGCCCGCTACGACAACTTCATCGGCGGCCAGTGGGTCGCCCCGGCCGCCGGCCGCTACTTCGAGAACACCTCGCCGATCACCGGCAAGGTGATCTGCGAGGTTGCCCGCTCCGACGCCGCCGACGTCGACAAGGCGCTCGATGCCGCCCACGCGGCCAAGGAATCCTGGGGCCGCACCGCCCCGGCCGAGCGCGCGCGCATCCTCAACAAGATGGCCGACCGGATGGAGGAGAACCTCGATCTGATCGCGCTGGCCGAGACCTGGGACAACGGCAAGCCGATCCGCGAGACGACCCACGCCGACATCCCCCTGGCGATCGACCATTTTCGCTACTTCGCCGGCTGCATCCGCGCGCAGGAAGGCTCGATCTCCGAGATCGACCACGACACGGTGGCCTACCACTTCCACGAGCCGCTCGGCGTCGTGGGCCAGATCATCCCGTGGAACTTCCCGATCCTGATGGCGGTCTGGAAGCTGGCCCCGGCGATCGCCGCCGGCAATTGCGTGGTGCTCAAGCCCGCCGAGCAGACCCCGGCCTCGATCCTGGTGGTGATGGAGCTGCTCGCCGACCTGCTGCCCCCGGGCGTCATCAACATTGTCAACGGCTTCGGCCTGGAGGCCGGCAAGCCGCTGGCGTCGTCGCCGCGCATCGCCAAGATCGCGTTCACCGGTGAGACCACCACCGGCCGCCTGATCATGCAATACGCCTCGCAGAACCTGATCCCGGTGACGCTGGAACTGGGCGGCAAGTCGCCGAACATCTTCTTCGCCGACGTGGCCAACGAGGACGACGACTTCTTCGACAAGGCCCTCGAGGGCCTGACGATGTTCGCCCTCAACCAGGGCGAGGTCTGCACCTGTCCGAGCCGGGCGCTCGTGCACGAGTCGATCTACGACCGCTTCATGGAGCGGGCGGTGAAGCGCGTCGAGGCGATCACCCAGGGCTCGCCGCTCGATCCCGCCACGATGATCGGCGCCCAGGCCTCGGGCGAGCAGATGGAGAAGATTCTCAGCTACATCGACATCGGCCGCCAGGAAGGCGCGGAGCTGCTCACCGGCGGCGCACGCAACGTCAAGGACGGCGAGCTGGCCGAGGGCTTCTACGTGCAGCCGACGGTGTTTCGCGGCCACAACAAGATGCGGATCTTCCAGGAGGAGATCTTTGGGCCGGTCCTGTCGGTCACGACCTTCAAGGACGACGCCGACGCGCTGGCGATCGCCAACGACACCCTCTACGGCCTCGGCGCCGGAATCTGGACCCGCGACGGCACCCGCGCCTACCGCTTCGGCCGGGCGATCCAGGCCGGCCGCGTCTGGACGAACTGCTACCACGCCTACCCGGCCCACGCGGCCTTCGGCGGCTACAAGCAGTCCGGCATCGGCCGCGAGACCCACAAGATGATGCTCGATCACTACCAGCAGACCAAGAACATGCTGGTCAGCTACTCGGCCAAGAAGCTCGGATTCTTCTGAGTCCTGGTCCGGGTTACCCCCGAGCCGACTTCACCCCGGCCTCGCGGCCGGGGTTTTTCTTTTGGGGGCCGGGTTTGCTGCCGAACCGGGCCGCGCCGTAGAAATCCGAACCCCGGCGCGCATATCCCACAGCCAGCAGGGGAGTGAAGCATGACCGCCGTTTCCACGAACGACGCCACCACGGCGGAGCAGGTCGGCGCCGACGGCACGCCGCTGCGGGTTACTGCCACCCCGGCGGCGCTGGCGCTGATCGACGAACTCCGGTCCGAATACGGGCCGGTGATGTTCCACCAGTCCGGCGGCTGCTGCGACGGGTCCTCGCCGATGTGCTACCCGCTCGGCGACTTCATCATCGGCGACGGCGACGTCCATCTCGGGCAGGTCGGCGGCGCGGATTTCTACATCTCCCGGTCTCAATTCGCGGTCTGGAAGCACACCCACATCCTGCTCGACGTGGTGCCGGGTCGCGGCGGCATGTTCTCTCTGGAAAACGGCCGCGAAAAGCGCTTCCATATCCGCTCGCGCCTGTTCACCGAGGCCGAGAATCGGGCGCTCGACGGCGCCTGCAAGCTCTGAGCGAGGCAAGATGGCGACCGTAAAGCTGTGGAGCGATGCCGAAGCCGAGGCCGACCCGCGGGTGCGGGCGGTTTTCGCCGACATCCGGGCGACCCGGGGCTCGGACTTCGTCAACAACTTCTGGCGCGGACTTGCCAACGATCCGGGCCTTCTGGAGCGCACCTGGGCGAGCCTCAAGGTCGTGATGGGCCCGGGCAGCCTCGATCCGCTGACCAAGGAGCTGGTCTACATCGCGGTCTCGATCGCCAACGGCTGTCCCTATTGCATCCACTCCCACACCGCCGCGGCCGGCGCGAAGGGCCTGACCGCGGAGCAGCACGGCGAGTTCCTGGCGGTGGTCGGGATGGCGAACCAGACTAACGCCCTGGTCAACGGCCTCCAGATCCCGGTCGATTCCGCGTTCAAGGTCGGCGAATCATGAGCGACGCATCCGAGGCATCACGGCCGGGCCTTGTGGTCCTGCGCGAGAGCGCGCCGTTCCGCGGCAAGCAGGGGCACATCTACCGCCCCGCGATCTCGGCGGAGGCGGTGGGCGCCAAGGCGTTGCATCTTCAGCTTCTGGAAATTCCGCCTGGCGAGCGCGCCCACGCCCACAAGCACGAATCGCACGAGACCGCGATCCACGTCCTGTCTGGGATCTCGGGCTGCTTCTGGGGCGAGCGCCTGGAGCACCACGCGATCGCGGGAGCCGGCGAGTTCGTCTACATCGCCGCCGACGTGCCGCACCTGCCCTACAACCGCAGCCGGACCGAGCCGGTCACCGCGGTGATCGCCCGGACCGACCCGAACGAGCAGGAGAGCGTGGTCCTGCTGCCGGAACTGGAAGCCGGTGTGGATTGGTCGAAGGCCGAGGGGTAGGCTTTCGGTTTGTTCGCGCGGGCCAGTGAGGCGACCGTTACCGGGGCAAACGCCTTTCCACCCCCCACCCCTCATCGTGAGGTGCCGAAGCAAAGCGGAGGCCTCGAAGGAGGCCTCCAGAAGTCGCTGAGGCATCTGGAGGCCTCCTTCGAGGCACGGCGATCTTCGATCGCCGCGCACCTCAGGATGAGGGTGTGCGTGGGAAAACTCGGCGTCACACTCGCCTGGCTCTTTCCGCCTCAGCGCTACCGCTGCTCGATGCGCTCGTTGGCCAGCCGCTCGGCGCGGGTGCGCTCGTCGCCGCTGAGCCCCGACAGCGTCTGGTCGAGCCAGGCGTCGGACAGGCCCTGCGCGGCGGCGGCGAGGTTCCAGGCCGCGGCTTCGATCAGGTTCTTGGATACGCCCCGGCCCACCGCGTAGAGCCGCGCAAGCCGGTTCTGCGCGATGGCGTTGCCGCGCGAGGCCGCGTGCAGGAAGTAGCGGGCGGCCGAGCGCTCGTCCTTGGTCACGCCGTTGCCGTTGAACAGCAGGATCGCGTACTCGACCTCGCTGGCGAGGTCACCGTTGTCGGCCCCGCGCCGGAACCACTGGGCCGCCTGGCTCGAATCCTTCGCGACGCCGCGGCCCTGGAGGTAGAGCACGCCCAGGTCGTGCTGGGCGGGGCCGATCTCGGCATCGGCGGCCTTGCGGAACTGCGTGGCGGCGGCCGCCTCGTCGGCGGTGGCGCCGGTGCCGATCAGGATCAGCCCCAGATTGTAGGCGGCCGTGGACGAGCCCTGGGCCGTGGCCTGTTCCAGCCAGCGCCGGCCGGCCTTGGGATCCTTGGGCATGCCGCGCCCGTCGAGCGCCATCAGGCCGAGCGACGACATCGCGGCGGCGTCGTTCTGGGCGGCCGCGAGGCGGTACCACTCGGCGGCCTTGACCGGGTTCTGCTTGATGCCGAGCCCCTGGTTGTAGAGCTCGCCCAGCAGCGTCATCGCGGCCGCATCCTTGGGATTGGCCTCGATCCGCTTGGTCGCCTCCCGGAAGGCGGTGACGTACTGGCCGCGCTGGTAGGCACCGTAGGCGAGGTCCGCCGGCTGGCCGCTGGCGGGCGGGACCGCGCCCCGGGAATAGTTCGGCGTGTAGGGGCTCGGAAGCTCCGGCATCGCGGTCTTGTCGGTCGGGGCGACGATCTTGGCCGGATCGAGCGGGCTGGGCGCGGCGAGCGCCGGCAGCGCCGCGGCCAGGGATGCCGCAAGAACCAGGACGCGCAGACTCACGCGGCCCGCTCCGCGATCGCGGCTTGCGCCCGCGCGACGACGTCAGTCCCGGGCAGCCACAGGCCGCTCTCCAGACCGACGAACTCGGCCCCGGTGGCGACCAGGGGGCCGATCTCGTCCGCCGTCGCGGCCACCGCGACGCAGGGCGTCTCGAAGATCTCGGCCCACCATTCGGCGCGCGCCAGCACGGTGTCGGCCTCCGGGGCGACATCGTCCGGATAGAGACCGCCGAACATCAGGTAATCGATGCCGGCCTCGCCCGCCTCCATGGCACCGTGCTTGGTCTCGATGCCGCCCGCTCCGAGGATGCGACCCTCTCGGAGACGGTCGCGCAGGTCCTTCAGGTCGCGCGGCTTGTCGACATGCACCCCGTCGGCGCCACCCCTCGTCGCCACCGAGACGAGGTCGCCGGTGAACCCCGGGCAGGCCACGACGAGGGCCGCGCCGGCTTCTTGCGTGATCGGCGCGACCTGCTTCACCCGGGCGGTGAGCCCGCGCTCGTCGGTGGCGGCGAGCCGCAGGATCACGGCCGCGACGTCGCCCGCCGCGCAGGCCGCACCGAGTGCGGCCGCGAAGGCGTCGATGCCGTCGGCATCCAGGTTGTGGGGCCCGAGGAGGGCGAGGCGCTGGTTGCTGCTCATTGGGCCGGCCGGCGCGTCAACGCGCGCCGATCTTCGGGTCCAGCGCGCCGCTGGCGTAGCGCTTGGCCATTTCGGAGACGGAGACCGGGCGGATCTTCGAGCCCTTGCCGGCGGTGCCGAACTCCTCGAACCGCTGCTTGCACAGCTTGGTCATCGCATCCATCGCGGGCTTCAGGTACTTGCGCGGATCGAACTCGGACGGGTTCTCGGTCAGGATCTTCCGGATCTGGCCGGTCATCGCCATGCGGTTGTCGGTGTCGATGTTGATCTTGCGCACGCCGTGCTTGATGCCGCGCTGGATCTCCTCGACCGGGACGCCCCAGGTCGGCTTCATCTGGCCGCCGTACTGGTTGATGATGTCCTGCAGGTCCTGCGGCACCGAGGACGAGCCGTGCATGACCAGGTGGGTCGTCGGCAGGCGGCGGTGGATCTCCTCGATCACGTTCATCGCCAGCACGTCGCCGTCAGGCTGACGGGTGAACTTGTAGGCGCCGTGGCTGGTGCCCATGGCGACGGCGAGGGCGTCGACCTTGGTGGCCTCCACGAACTTCACCGCCTCGTCCGGGTCGGTGAGCAGCTGGTCGTGGCTGAGCACGCCCTCGGCGCCGTGGCCATCCTCGGCCTCACCCTGGCCGCTCTCCAGGGAGCCGAGCACGCCGAGCTCGCCCTCGACCGAGACGCCCGCCCAATGGGCCATCTTGGTGACGTTGCGGGTGATCTCGACGTTGTAGGCGTAGTCGGCCGGGGTCTTGCCGTCGCCCTTGAGCGAACCGTCCATCATTACCGAGGTGAAGCCGTACTGGATCGCGGTGGCGCAGGTGGCCTCGTTGTTCCCGTGGTCGAGATGCATGCAGACCGGGATGTGCGGGTAGATCTCGACCAGGCCGTCGATCAGCTTGGCCAGCACCACGTCGTTGGCGTAGGCGCGGGCGCCGCGGCTGGCCTGCAGGATCACCGGCGAGTCGGTGGCGTCGGCCGCCGCCATGATCGCCAGGCCCTGTTCCATGTTGTTCAGGTTGAACGCCGGCACGCCGTATTCGTGCTCGGCCGCGTGGTCGAGGAGCTGCCTGAGGGTGATCCGTGCCATGGTCTCTTATCTTCCCGCTTGCCGTCCGGCGATCCGCCCGATCGCCGGAGGCGCCTCAATTCGCGTTCGTTCCGTTGTATAGATCGGTCTGCAGCAGAGCGGGAGGCGCCTTCCGGCGGCGCCTCCGGACCGTTCAGCCCTTCGCCCGCAGCGCCTCGACGCCCGGCAGGGCCTTGCCCTCCAACCATTCGAGGAAGGCCCCGCCCGCGGTGGAGACGTAGGTGAAGGCGGCGGCCACGCCCGCATGGTTGAGGGCGGCCACGGTGTCGCCGCCGCCGGCGACCGAGACCAGCTGGCCGGCCTCGGTGCGCGCGGCCGCGTGCTTGGCGGCGGCCACCGTGGCGGCGTCGAAGGGTGCAAGCTCGAAGGCCCCGAGCGGGCCGTTCCAGACCAGGGTCTTGGCGTCGTCGATGGCGGCGTTGATCTCGGACACCGAGCGCGGGCCGGCATCGAGGATCATGCTGCCCTCCGGCACCGAATCCACCGGTACGGTCTCGTGCGGGGCCTGGGCCTTGAATTCGGTCGCCGCCACCGCGTCCACCGGCAGGATGATCCGGCAGCCGGCCTTGTCCGCGGCCGCCAGGATGCGCAGGGCGGTCTCGGCGAGGTCCTTCTCGCACAGGGACTTGCCCACCGCCTTGCCCTGCGCGTGCAGGAAGGTGTTGGCCATGCCGCCGCCGATCACCAGCATGTCGACCTTGGCGACGAGGTTCTCCAAAAGGTCGATCTTGGACGACACCTTGGCGCCGCCGACCAGCGCGATCACCGGCCGCTGCGGCGCTTCGAGGCCCTTGGTCAGGGCCTCGAGCTCGGCCTGCATCTCGCGGCCCGCATAGGCCGGCAGGCGATGGGCCAGGCCCTCGGTGGAGGCGTGGGCGCGGTGTGCCGCGGAGAACGCCTCGTTGACGTAGACGTCGCCGTTGGAAGCGAGCGCGTCCGCGAAGGCCGCGTCGTTCTTCTCCTCGCCGGAATGGTAGCGGGTGTTCTCCAGGAGCAGGACGTCGCCGTCCTTCAACGCGGCGACGGCCCGGGCCGCGTCGTCGCCGACGCAATCGGCCGCGAAGGCGACGGTGCGGCCGAGCGCGCGGCTCAGCGCCGGAACCACCGGCTCCAGGGATTCCTTCGGCTCGCGCTTGCCCTTGGGGCGGCCGAAATGGGCCAGCAGGATCACCCTAGCGCCCCTCTCGGCGACCTCCCGGATGGTCGGGACGACGCGCTCGATGCGGGTCGCGTCGGTGACGCGGCCGTCCTCCATCGGAACGTTGAGATCGACGCGCATCAGCACGCGCTTGCCCGTCAGGGCGCCGGCGTCATCGAGGGTGCGGAAGGCGCTCATGCGGTCCTGTGCGGGTCGAGGGCTGTTATTGGACGGTGGTGCCGGACGTGGCGGCCGGCGCCGGGATCAGGCGGTCGAGGTTGAGGCGCTGCACCGCCACCATCAGCACGACGGTGAGGATCGCGGTGATCACGGCGGTGAGCACCAGCGCGCCGGTGCCGGGCAGGCGCCGGGTCCGGTCGGCGAGCCCACGCATCTCGGTGCGCAGGGCCGCGAGGTCGGATTGCCGGGCGGATTCATTCATCCGGTTGGCGGCGTTCTCGACCTTGTCCTCGACCCGCGACAGCAGGGACTCGGAGCGCGCGTACTTGTCCTCGATCCGCGAGCACTTGTCCTCGATCCGCGCGAGCTGGTCGAGGAGGTGGCTCGCCGGCAGCCCCTGCGCGGGCGCCGTCGCCACCGGGGCGGCCGTCGCCAGCGGTGGCGGCGAAGTGACGGGTCTGGGCGTAGGCGTCACGACGGCGCCCTGTCCGCTCGACGTGCCCTGCGAAGCGTCGGTCATCCCGGGATGATCCCCTGGTTCGAGGTAAGGCCGTTCGGTCGAAGCGGCGCCCGCCGATCCGGTCCGGACCGGCGGGCGTCAAAGGTCTTCAGATGAGCTTGGCCATCGCCACGGCCGTGTCGGCCATGCGGTTCGAGAAGCCCCACTCGTTGTCGTACCAGGTCAGGATGCGCACCAGAACGCCATCCATCACCTTGGTCTGGTCGAGGTGGAAGGTGGACGAGTGCGGATCGTGGTTGAAGTCGATCGAGACGTTCGGCTGGTCGGTCACCCCGAGCACGCCCTTGAGCGGGCCGGCGGCGGCGGCCTTGATCGCGTCGTTGATCTCCTGGACCGAGGTGGCGCGCTTGGCCGTGAACACCAGGTCCACCGCCGAGACGTTCGGGGTCGGCACGCGGATCGCGGTGCCGTCCAGCTTGCCCTTCAGCTCGGGCAGGACCAGGCCCACGGCCTTGGCGGCGCCCGTGGAGGTCGGGATCATCGAGAGCGCGGCGGCGCGGCCCCGGTAGAGATCCTTGTGCATCTGGTCCAGCGACGGCTGGTCGTTGGTGTAGGAGTGGATCGTGGTCATGAACCCGCGCTCGATGCCCACGGCCGCGTCCAGCACCTGGGCGACCGGCGCCAAGCAGTTGGTGGTGCAGGAAGCGTTCGAGACGACGAGGTGCTCGGCGGTCAGCTTGTCGTGGTTGACGCCGTAGACCACGGTGAGGTCGGCGCCGTCGGCCGGCGCCGAGACCAGCACGCGCTTGGCGCCGGCGTCGAGATGGGCCTTGGCCTTGTCCTTCGCGGTGAAGATGCCGGTGCACTCGAGCGCGATGTCGACGCCGAGATCGCGGTGCGGCAGCTCGGCCGGGTTGCGCACGGCGGTGACCTTGATGCGCCGGCCGTTGACCACCAGGAACTCGCCGTCCACCGCGACCTCGCCGGGGAACCGGCCGTGCACGGAATCGAAGCGGAGCAGGTGGGCGTTGGTCTCCACCGGGCCGAGATCGTTGATCGCCACGACCTCGATGTCGGTCCGGCCGGATTCCGCGATGGCGCGCAGGATGTTGCGGCCGATGCGTCCGAACCCGTTGATGGCAACCTTCGTCACGGTGTGACTCCTTCCTGCTGCGGAGCACCGCGCACCGGGCCGGTCGCCCGGTCCTCGGCGCAGTGTCGTTCGTGTGGCCTCATCCTGTCCGAAAGCCGAAACCCGCCTTTCGGGATGACGCCGGGGCGGCCCGCCTCCAGGCCGACCGGGCGGGGCCGATCTGGGCGGGCGGGTTTGAACCTGCGATGAACCGGGCCGCGAGAGGCCGGGCCGCTCCGGCCGCGCCCATCGGATCCGACGGCGTTGGCTGAGGCCACGGGACTGTCACGGATCGGCCTTCCAGCCTATCTGAAGCGGCCCCTTCCGGGAGCGCGCGGCTGTCTAACATGGCGTCTCCACCTGTCAAACGCACGCCCGTGACAAACACGGGCCTATTCCACATCCAATAGACAGGGTTGTGCGGCGGCGATTGCTGAGCCGTAACGGCGTGGACACGCACCAACATTTCGGACTGGAATTCCGGACGCATCCGGCCGAAACTTACGGCCCCGAAGCATCGTCGCCTGAAAGCCCGCGCGGTCGGGACGATGCGCCCGGCGAGCGGAGCCCCATGGCCGACGACAGGACGGACCCGAACCCCATCGACGCGGCCTTCGCCCGGCTCGACGCCGCGTTGAGCCGCCTGGACGCGGTGGTGGCCCGCCGCCTGGAGGCCGAGGCCGAGCCCGACGACCGGGACGCCGAGCTGGCGCTGATGGACGAAGACCGGGCCCGGCTCGCCGCCGCCCTCGACGCCGCCAGCGCGCATCTGGCCGATGTCGAGGCCACGACCGGACTGGTCGGCCAGCGGCTCGACCGCGCGATCCAGACCGTCCAGGGCGTGCTCGGCCGGGCCTGACCGGTTCCGTCCAGCGCCGCCGTCCATCGGAGCGATCCTTGCCTCAGATCAACGTGACCATCGACGGAAAGCTCTACCGCATGGCCTGCGGCGCCGGCGAGGAGGCCCACCTCACCGGGCTCGCCGAGGGTTTCGGCGCCCGCATCGGCGAGATGCGCCAGAGTTTCGGCGAGATCGGCGACATGCGCCTCCAGGTGATGGCCGCCCTGACCATCGCCGACGAGCTGGCCGAGCTGCGCACCCGCCACGCCGCCCTGGAGGCCGAGACGGCGGAGCTGCGCAAGACCGCCGACGCGGCAGAGCGCAGCCGCGCGGAAGACGCCGCTCGCGCCGTCGACGGGATCGGGCGGGCCGCAGAGAGGATCGGGAAGCTGGCGGATTCTTTGGGGGGGAGCGGCGTGGGGAAGGGTGGGGTGGCTCGGGAGATTTTGTAAATCACATCATTCGTTTAACCAGCTTGCGGGGATCAGCTTCTCTCCACGTCGCCAACGTTCAACTATCGCTTTTTCAAACCAGGGTTCCTTTAAATCGGCGTGATCCATCAGGATGATTTGAAGGTGTGGGGCAAGCTCATCTGCTACTTGTGCGATTAGCGCGAACAATTGGTAGACGGCAGTTTTGTCCTCGTCTGGAAGCGCAACAATTGAACCTTCGTCCGCGTCGCGCTCAGGGGGATAGTGCGCTTGCGAAGGTTGATCTAGGATGAGAAAAGCCGGCACAGGCCGTTTTTTTAAACGAAACCATTTATGAAGTGCTAGGTGTGCGAGCACATGATACCCGACCCAATTCTCGCCGCTACCCATACGCTGAAGCGGCACTGGCCCATCGAGTGTATCAGCAACTACGGTCAGATTCTTGATGTCAAGCCGCAATTGGCTGCCTTTATGCTCTAAGTCAAGATCAACAGAGTAGTCGGTCATGTAGCGACCAATGATATTTAGGTACGCTTCTATACGCTCTCGGACTATTTCCACGTCGAGTTCTTGCTCTAGAAGTGTTACACGCGAGCGCGCCGCCTCCACTTGGCGATGGAGCGCAGATCCGTCTTGAGCGCTTGAAGCTGTTTCAAGATACTGAGTTATTTTCCCTATTGTTCGGGCTTGAATAATGAAGTTGTCTTGTTGAACTTTCAAAATCTCGTTCTCGCGAACGCGAGCTGTAATGAGTTGCTGGTTCTCCCGTAGTCGATTTTCTATCTGCTCTTCTTCGCGCTGAAGCGACACCAATCTGAGCTGAAGGCGGGGATTTTCAGCCTCTACGGCATTGAGTTGCTCGGCAATATCGCGCAGCGATCTTGCGACCTGACGCACTGATGGAATGGGAGTTTCGAGACGGCTCTCGCACAGTGGGCAATGTTGCCCTTCATGGTCGCTTTTCTTGAACAAACCCACAGCGCTTAGCCGCGCGCGCTGTTCCTTTGCCTCACGTTCGTAGCCTGTGCTTTCCGAGTTAAACAGACGAGTCGAGCGTAATTCCGCCTTAATATTTTCCAACTCGGCGCGAAGTCCCTGACGTTCGTTCCGTAGGTCGGCAAGAGCATCAGCTCCGTCGCCGACGAGAAGCTCATCCCGCACGATGTCATCCCGCGTCGCATCTCGCAGAGCTGCAATTACAGACCCGTATGTCGAAGCAGTGAGCCGCTCGTCTATCAGCCCAACTTGCTTCGCTTCCTCAAATAACCCTCGTGCACGGGGAAAGCTGCTTGTGTCCAAGTCGTCAGCTTCACGAAGTTGCCGCTCTAGCTGACGAAGCTGCCGCCGCGCAGCATCGAGTTGCGCTTGCTTGAGAAGTCAATCCTCATCGATTGCACCCAAGAAATAAGGCAACGTGTCTTTGATCGATTGTGCGATAAAATTGTCTTGTTGGCGGTGAAATAACACTTTTTTACTATCGATCTCGTCCTGATCTTGAAACGCAAAAACCAAGGCATGCCGAATGTTTGCCTCGAGCGGTGCTCGGGTCTGACCAACCGGTGGGCGGTGCTCGTTCTCACTGATTCCCACCGCCGCCGCGAGGAACTTCTCAACGGCGTCCACTGTCGTGTTTTTGTGAAGCGCAGCCAATGAGGGGGGAGTGATATCGCGCCCGCGCTCTAGGTGAACGTCACCACTCGTCCGCTCTCCCGGACCCGGATTCCGCCACGCCACGAAGATTTGAGAGTCGCCAAGTTGGAATAGCACTGAGAACCAAGCGACATGACGTCTGATTACACCTTCAGCAACATAGCATTCGCCGCGACCTGTACAATAATCGATGATATCTATCAATGCTGACTTGCCCGTCTTAGATGCTCCAGTCAGAATATTAAACGCGCCGGTTCGAAACGTTAGCTCTCGAAGATCTCCCTCATAATTGTAAAGAATAATCTTCGAAATTTGTATTGTCACAGAGCTATACTCCATGCTGCAATAATCGTGACCGAGGCGCCAGCCGTCGATAACCAGCGCCCGAGAAAGCCCGCGCGGTCCACGCACTCGCGCGCTTCAGCCGTAAAAAATTCGGTCTTCTTCTCAGTTGTAGAAACCTTATTCTTGCCGGCTACGAGACCGCCCCCTTCTTCGACCGCCAACGCGCCATTTGCGATCGCGAACATAATTGCCTCTTGGCTAAAGGGCTTTAACCTCTTTACACGTCCAGGGAAGTCAACGAGCTGCTCCCTATGTTCCTGCAACCAGGGCAGCATTGACGTTATGGTGGAGCCTGGAAGCGCCTGACGCGTGGCGCGATGCATAGTGATCGGCAGCACCAGAAATGCCAGTGCGAAAGGCATTGGACGCCCTCCCGATTTTTTCCCGAAGTCGACGACTGCCTTCGTTAAGAGCGTCGCACAGAACGCTGGATTGAACAGGTTAGCCTCTTCAACGGCGCGCTTCACCCAGGGCTGCATCACTAGTAGCGAACCTCAGGTATCGTCGGGATCGGAAGGCTTGTGAGCTTGATGTTCCGGGTGCCATCCGACGATGTGCCGGTTTGCCAGTATATGGAAGCTACCATGCGTCAAGAACCGCTGCCGAACAGTTCTAAGGGGGAAGTCTGCTTGGGTCTCAGCCCACTTGAATATCTTCTGGCCAGCCAAAATTTTGTGCCCGTCCGGGCATCCTTCCTCAAGTTCTTCTCTGACGGCTTCAAAAAGTGGCTCCCAGGCTTCAACTAATTCCCGCTCGTAGTTTTCGATCTCTCCATTGACGAGAAGTTCCTCACGAGCCCAACGGGAGCGTTGCTCGTATGCTCGATAGTAATCGCGGATCGCGAACTCAACACGCTTCGGTCCCACAGCAATCAGCCGGAGTTGGCGCACGAACGGCCGC
Source organism: Methylobacterium mesophilicum (assembly GCF_022179445.1). Taxonomy (GTDB): domain Bacteria; phylum Pseudomonadota; class Alphaproteobacteria; order Rhizobiales; family Beijerinckiaceae; genus Methylobacterium; species Methylobacterium mesophilicum. Next base: position 428,381 of record NZ_BPQU01000001.1, read on the forward strand.
TTGTCGAGGTCAGCGACGACCGCTTCCGAAGGTGTTTGGTCGGCGTAGTCGATCGGAAGTGCTTCACGCCGGAATCCTTCGCGGAGTTCATCCATCTTACTCTCGATCGCGGATATTGGGATCGACGCCGGGCCACCACCTGTTAGCGCCCTCACGACCACATTAAACCACCAACCCTCAAGACGCTCTATAAACAGGAGCAAGTGATTCTTCGAGACAGCGTGGCGCAACTCAAATGTTAGGTCATCGTGAACGTCGATGATGTTGGATGACCCGTCAAGAACGATGATGGCCCGCAACAAGCTCAGCCGAGCTTCTGGGAGCAGATCGAGAAATGCTGAGTAAGCGGCCTGGTTAATCTCATTCGTAGAAGTATCCGTAACCCTGATCAGGGCTTCTAAGGCTTTGGCTTCGTCGCGCTCACGGGCGCGAAGGTAGCTTGCCGCAGATTCCGGGGGAGCTATGCCTGTTGTCATCAGGACGAACGAGGTTTTGAATGGAGCATCAATGTCAGTAGATACTCGGTCGGCCCAAATACGCAGGGTCTTCCAAAGATCGGTGCTTGCGTCTGTGAGATTGCCCTTCTTCGCGATATGATGCTTCGCCTGGATCAGCTTAACCGGTTCACCAGCCTGTTCAAACGCAACGTCGTCGAAACGCTCTAGAGAAATCTCAAGATTGGGGTTTTCGGCTATGGCTTGAACGCCAGCGAAGAGCGCGTACCGGCATTGGTATAGGTAGCCGGTAGCTGACGCCGTCGCCCCATATTTGTTCACGCCAGGCGACATGCTCGTCAGCTCAGCCTCGCATTTTATGGCCCGGTGTGAGACTTAGCAGACGCGTGCGCTTCTCGCCACCTCACGTTGCAAAATGTGGGCGCCATTTATTGAAGACGCATCGTGAGTTTAGGTTCGGTGCTCGCGCCAACAATGCCCGAGCTTAAACTCGCTATCGGACCGCGCTGATAGCTGCTCGTGCGATCGGAATGGGCCAAATCTGACCGGCACCAACTTCCGCCCCCCCTCAACCAACCGTATCCGCAATATACCGCCCCAACGCCGCGGCAGCCCGCAGCATGTGCGCCCGCATCCGCCGCGCAGCCAGTTCCCCATCCCCCTCGGCGATGGCGGCAAGAATCTCGCCGTGCTCGTCCCGTGAGCGGCGGATCCGGTCGCCGTGGCGGAGCTGGGTCCGGCGGAAGGCGGCCAGGCGCTCGCGGATCGCCAGGGCCTGCTCGGCCATGAAGCTGTTGTGGGTCGCCGCGTAGAGCGATTCGTGGAAGGCGCGGTTGAGCCGGTCGTAGGCGTCGACGTCGCCGGCCTCCACGGCGGCGGCGGAATCCTCCTGCAGGTCCATAAGCCGGCCGCGCTCCAGCGGCGTCATCCGGTAGGTCGCCAGCCGAGCGCACATCGCCTCGATCTCCGCGGTGGTCTCGAACATGTCGGCGATGCGCTCCGGCGTCAGCCGGGCCACCACCACGCCCCGGCGCGGGCGGACCTCCACCAACCCGGAGGCCGCCAACTGGCGCAGCGCCTCCCGCACCGGGGTGCGCGAGGCGCCGTAGCGCTGCGCGAGGTTCTGCTCGTCGAGGGCCGTGCCGGCCGGGATCTCACCGGACGTGATCGCGTCGGTGAGCGCATTGCGGATCCGGTCGGAGAGAAGCCCGGTGTCGATCTTCTGGAACTCGCCGTGCATCACCTGGTCCCGCGTCCCCGCAGTCGGTCAACCGACCAGAGCCCGCACCGTCAAGTAAAAGATCGAGGGGCCGACCAGGCAGCCGATCCCGGTATGGAAGGTCGCGGTGAGCGCCCCGTAGGGCACCAGCTTCGGGTCCGTCGCCGCGAGCCCGCCCGCGACCCCGCTCACCGTCCCCATCAGGCCGCCATAGGCCATAGCCGACCGTGGGTTGTCGAGGCCGATCAGTTTCGCAACCAATGGTGTGCCGACCATCACCATCACGGCCTTGGTCACCCCGGTAGCGATGGAGAGCGCCATGACGGTGGAATCCGCCCCGATCGCCGCCCCGGTCACCGGGCCGACGATGTAGGTGATCGCCCCCGCCCCGATGGTCGTGATCGAGACCGCGTCGTGGTAGCCGAACGCCACCGCGGTGAGCGTGCCGACGAGGAACGGGATGATCGTGCCGAGCGCCAGCGCCAGCACGCCGACCAGCCCGGCCCGGCGGGCCTCGATCACGTCGACCTCGAACGCGGTGGCCACGATGGCGAAGTCGCGCAGCATCGCTCCGCCCATCAGGCCGATTCCGGCCAGCGCCGGGATGTCGGCGACGCCCTTCTTCCCGCCGGTGTAGAGCCCGCCGACATAGGCGAGCCCCAGCCCCAGCACGATCGCGATGGCCGAGCCGTGAACGCGGCCCCTCGTGAAGCGTTTGGCCGCCAGGTTGGAGACCAGGATCAGGGCGCCCACCACCGCGAAGGCCGCCACCAGGCTCTGCTCGATGAAGACGTGCTCGATGCCGTGCCAGATCCGATGTCCGAGGTCGTTGTCCATCGCGTGTTCCATGGCGCTCACCCCTGTTTCCCGGCCGGCACCGGATCGGCCTCGCCGCCGATCACGGAGCCGCCGTGCTCGACCTCCGGGCTGCCGGGATCGCGCCGACCGATCCGGCTCAGCAGCGCCACCGCGCCGAAGCACAGGACCAGGGAGCCGGTGGCCGCGATGATCACGATCGGGCCGCCGCTCACCGCCGCGACCACGTTCTGCTGGGCCGCCATGGCGACCACGATCGGGATGTACATGCCGGCCCAGAACTCGACGCCGAACTGCACGCCCTTGGTCAGGGCGCCCCGGCGGGACAGCCAGAGCCGGGCGACGATCAGCAGGATCATGGCGATGCCGACGCCGCCGACATTGGCCTTCACCCCCAGCGCGACGCCGAGGAGATCACCGAGATACACGCCGACCAGCGTGCACGCGGCCAGGAGGGCGACACCCAGGACGATCATCGGCGTTGCCCTCCCGCGGCGGTGTATGCGGGGCGCGGCGGCGCCCGTCTCGACGCGCTCGACATAGGGCGTCTCCTTCCCGAATCAGTCGCTCGTTGCTTGCCGACCAGTATGCAAGATATTGACACTTCGGCAATCCCGTATACGAAACTGTGATGAGAACGGCTTTGAAAATGCAAGACCGCGGGTTTATCCTGCTTCTTGCATACTGAGGGAGACAGCCGGATGACCCAGTGGCGCGGCGAACGCGAGGCGCGCGACGCCCGCATCGAGGCGGGGCGCGCGCACGCCGACGGCAAGGTCGTGCCGCCGGGCGCGGTGGTCGACCTGCTGGAGGCGGTGCTGCGCCCCGGCGACCGGGTCTGCCTGGAGGGTGACAACCAGAAGCAGGCGGATTGCCTGGCCCGGGGGCTGGCCGCCTGCGACCCGGACAAGGTCCACGACCTGCACATGGTCCAATCGGGCATCGTGCTGCCGGAGCATCTCGACGTGTTCGAGACCGGCATCGCCAAGCGGCTCGATTATTCCTATTCCGGCCCGCAGGGCGCCCGCATCGCCAAGATGCTCTACGGCGGCCAGATCCAGCTCGGCGCCGTGCACACCTACCTCGAGCTGTTCGCCCGGTACTTCGTGGACCTCACGCCCCACGTGGCGCTGATCGCCGGCGTCTCGGCGGACCGGGACGGCAACCTCTATACCGGCCCCAACACCGAGGACACGCCTACCGTCGTGGAGGCCACCGCCTTCAAGAACGGCGTCGTCATCGCCCAGGTCAACGAGATCGTCGACAAGGTCCCGCGGGTCGACATCCCGGGCGACCGGATCGACTTCGTGGTCGAGGCCGACACGCCGTTCTACGTCGAGCCTTTGTTCACCCGCGACCCGGCCGCGATGACCGAGACCCAGATCCTGATCGCCATGATGGCGATCAAGGGGATCTATGCGGAATACGGCATCCGCAGGCTCAACCACGGGATCGGCTTCGGCACCGCCGCGATCGAGCTGCTGTTGCCGACCTACGGTGAGAAGCTCGGCCTGAAGGGGAAGATCTGCACCCACTGGGCGCTCAACCCGCACCCAACCCTGATCCCGGCGATCGAATCCGGCTGGGTCAGCCAAGTCCACTGCTTCGGCTCGGAAGTGGGCATGGACCGCTACATCCGCGCCCGGCCGGACATCTTCTTCACCGGAGCGGACGGCTCCCTGCGCTCGAACCGGGCCTTCTGCCAGACGGCCGGCCTCTACGCCTGCGACATGTTCATCGGGGCGACGCTCCAGATCGACCTGATGGGCCATTCCTCGACGATCACGCAGTCGCGGGTGGCGGGCTTCGGCGGCGCGCCCAACATGGGCTCGGACCCGCATGGCCGCCGCCACCCGTCCGATGCCTGGATGAAGGCCGGGCGCGAAGGTCAGGTCGTCGGCGACCCCGCGCTGATGCGCGGCCGCAAGCTGGTGGTGCAACTGGTCGAGACCTTCGGGGAGAAGCTGGTGCCGACCTTCGTAGAGAAGCTCGATGCCCTGGAGCTTGCCAGGAAGATCGGGCTCGAGTTGGCGCCGGTGATGATCTACGCCGACGACGTCACCCACATCGTCACCGAAGAGGGCATCGCGAACCTCCTCCTGTGCCGGGACGCCGACGAGCGGGAACAGGCGATCCGCGGGGTCGCCGGCTACACCGATGTCGGTCGCGGCCGGGACCGGGCCAAGGTCGAGGAGTTGCGCGCCCGCGGGGTGATCCGCCGGCCGGAGGATCTCGGCATCGAACCCCTCGACGCCGACCGGGCGCTGCTCGCCGCGAAGTCGATCAAGGATCTCGTGCACTGGTCGGGGGGCCTCTACGAGCCGCCGGCGAAGTTCCGGAACTGGTGAGATGACCGCGATGGGCCGGCCACTCCCATCCACATCCTCATCCTGAGGTGCCGGGCGATCGCAGATCGTACGGCCTCGAAGGGGGCCTCCAGGGGCCGCCGAGATCACTGGAAGCCTCCTTCGAGGCCTCCGCTACGCTCCGGCACCTCAGGATGAGGTGTTCTGTTTGGATGACGGGACGTCCTGCGAGGAACCGATTATGGAATCCCTGACCTTCCGCCACACCACGAAAAAGCCGCTGCCCGGCTCGGTGCCGAACGCCATCACCGGCGTGGTGGCGTCGGGCAACCTGGAGATCCTGCTGGAGCGGGTGCTGCCGCCGGATGCCTGCGATATCGCGATCGAGACGCCGATCGCCGGATACGGTGCCGTCTGGGAGGCGGTGGTGGCGGATTTCGTCGCCCGCGCTCAGCCCGGGGGCCTGCGCATCAGCATCAATGACGGCGGCGCCCGTCCCGACACCGTATCGTTGCGCCTGCTCCAGGGCGCCCGGCTGATGGAGGCCTGACCATGGCTGGCGCACACGCCGCGAGCACCGACCCGGACGCCCTGAGCTGGTACGAGGCCACCGCCCGCCAGCGCGTGGTGGCGCTGGCCGATCCCGGCAGTTTTCACGAATTCCTGCCCCCGACCGAGCGGCGCATGAGCCCGCACCTGCCGCTGTTCGACCTGCCGCGGGCCTTCGACGACGGCATCGTGGTCGGCCGCGCCGCGCTCGACGGCAAGCCGGTGCTCGTCGCCGCCCAGGAGGGCCGGTTCATGGGCGGCGCCTTCGGGGAGATCCATGGGGCGAAGCTCGTCGGGCTCCTGCGCGCCGCGCTCACCCTGAAGCCGGCGGCTGTGCTGATCCTGTTCGACACCGGCGGCGTCCGGCTGCAGGAGGCCAATGCCGGTGAGACCGCCATCGCCGAGACCATGCGGGCGATCGTCGATGTCCGGGCTGCCGGCATCCCGGTCATCGGGCTGATCGGCGGCCGCGCCGGCTGCTACGGCGGCGGCGGCCTGATCGCCGGCACCTGCTCCCGGCTCGCCGTCTCGGAGGGCGGCCGGATCTCCGTCTCGGGCCCCGAGGTGATCGAGACCAACAAGGGCGCGGAAGAGTTCGATTCCCGCGACCGGGCTCTGGTCTGGCGGACCATGGGCGGCAAGCACCGGCGGCTGATCGGCGGGGCCGACGCGTTCTGCGCCGACTCCGTGTCGGCCTTCCGGCGGGCGGCGCTCGACCTGATCGGGCGGGCGCCGTCCTTCGATCTCGCGATGCTGGAGGCCGAGCAGGCCCGGCTCGAAGCCCGGATCGCGCGTTTCGGCGATTGCCGGGACGCCACCGGAATCTGGGCCCGGCTCGGCGTCAACGATCCTGAATCCGTGCCCGCCATGGACACACCCGCCTTCGACGAGACCGTGTCCCGGGTGAGGGAGGCCGACCATGACGCTCGCTGAGATTCTGGCCGGGCTGTTTCCGCAGGGCCATTCCGTCACCGTGCGCGACGGCCTCGTCACCGGCGGCGGCCCGTTCGCGGGCGAGACGATCCACGTCGTCGGGATCGACGGCGACACGCCGCTCGGGGTCGACGGGGCGCTGGTCCTGTCGCGGGCCGTGCTCGATGTCGTGCGGGCCGGCGACAAGGCGCCGATCCTGGTGGTGGTCGATTCCGACAGCCAGCGCATGAGCCGGCGCGACGAGTTGCTGGGGCTCAACGAGTGCCTGGCCCATCTCGCCAAGGCGCTGCTGCTCGCCGACCGCTCCGGCCACCCGACCATCGGGCTGATCTACGGCCATTCCGCCGCCGGCGCCTTCATCGCCACCGCGCTGGCGACCCGGATCCTGGCGGCGCTGCCCGGCGCCAACCCGAGCGTGATGGACCTGCCCTCGGTGGCGAAGGTGACCAAGCTGCCCCTCGACAAGCTCCAGGAGATGGCGAAATCGACGCCGGTCTTCGCCCCCGGGCTCGACAACATGGTGGCGGCTGGGGCAGTCCACGTCGTGCTCGATCCGGCCAAGCCGCTCGACGGCCAGATCCGCGACCTGATCGCCAACCTCCAACCCGGCGACGACCGGGATCGCCTCGGCGAGGAGCGCGGCGGGCGGCCGGTGGCGCGGGGGATCAGTGCGGCGGTGATCGCGCAGGCCGGATGTGGATAGGTGTCCGGCCACGCGATCCGAGGGGGGGCGCCTCGCACGCCCCCGTCGCCGCTGTGGCTGGACCTCTATCGCCACTTTCGATCCGTCGACGGGTCAAAGACCCTTGTCCGCGTGCGTCAGGGCGACCGGGTCTCCGCTCTTCGGAAGGGCGTCGTTCGTCTTGGACATCGCCAAGACCACCGAGGACGAGACAAGGATTGCGCCGCCCACCACCATATTCTGGGTCAGCAACTCTCCCATGAACAAGACGCCAAGACTGATCGTTACGGCCGGCTCGATCGTCGATACGATAGAGGTATGGATTGGTCCGAGCCGTTCCAGTCCTGCGATGAATGCATAGATCGCAACGGCCGTTCCGAACACGGCCAGCGACGCGATCCCGAACCAGGATTCGGCGTTTCGCGGTAGTCTGACCTCGGCGGCAACGCAGGCCAGGAGATAGACGATGGCCGCGGTCGTCAAGATGACGCTCGCTCGCGTCAGGGCGCTGGCATGATCTTTCATACGCCCGCCAATGATGATGTACGTCGCATAACTTACGGCGGCCATCAACGAGAGAACGATGCCCTTGGGCGATCCTTGCAAATCGCCGCCCAGGATCAACGCCAAGCCCATGAGAGCGGCCGAAACGATAGCCAGATCTTTCTTGCTGAACGCTTCGAATTTCATCGTCCAGGAGGTGATCGCGACGAAGATCGGATAAGTATACAACAGCAAGGCCACGGTCCCAGAGGACGCTTCAGAGAGCGCGGTAAAATAGAACCATGCCATGGCAGCGTAGAATACGCCCATCACGACGCACAAGAACAAGGCTTTGTTGCGTGGCCACGCCGCACGGGTTAGACATGCCGATATGGAGATAATGCCGGCCGCGATTGAAAATCGAAGGCCCAGGACCGTTCTGGTATCGATACCCTCATTGTATGTCAGGTGAACCGACAGGGCCATCGACCCGAAACCGAACGCCGAAAGAGCGACGAAAGCAAGACCCGTTATTTTTCGGTTTGGCACTATGGGCTCTCTATCGTCGCGTCTTAATGCTTACGCGGCAAGAATATCTTCTATCATCGAAGCCCAGTCAACGGATCGGCAAGATCGACGACGGACATCGACGGGTCGCTCATGGTGCCGGATGCTATCTGACGCGATCTTGTGGCCTACTGAGATCGATCAACAGTCCGACCATTGTTATCCCGTACAAGTGGTTGTGGCACAAAAAGCGTTGTCTGTCCGAGATGCCTCATGGCGAGCGTGGCTCGGAAGCGGCCATCAGGCGCGGCGGCCATCCCGCGCGGCCGGCGGGTCCAAGCGTTTCATCGGTGCGTGCGAACGGTGGGGTTCCGCGTTCCGACGTCCCCATGACGGAGCGCGGCTGAGCTGGCCGCGCGACGCCGACGACCGTCAGGGATTCGGGTGTGATCGGCCGCCGATGGTACGCGTCTCTCGCGCTTGCACGGCGCGCGAAATCCTTGTCGGAGAGGCAAGCATGGGAATGACCTGTCCCCCATGGCGGGACGACAGCACGTCGGGCGCCTTCACCCGGCAGGATCTGGTCCGCGCGGATCCCGGCGCCTGGGCGTCGTGGCTTCGCACTCGTGACGACCTTGCCGACGTCCCGCATCTCGCCGGTTGGGCCGCGGCGGGCCATCCGCTGATCGTCCGCCGCCGGGTCCCGGGGGAGGGTGCCGACACGGTGCCGCTGGGGCTGCCCCTGCCGCCAGCCGACGGCAAGCGTCGGATCGGCGTGGCCCTGCCGACCGAACACCTGACTCGGATGGCCGGGCCGAGCCTCGCCGAGGCCGCATCCCACGCCCCCGCCGCTTGGCAGGCGGTGATCGCCACCCTGATCGGCCTCGGCGACAGCTTCGGCCTGAAACCCCGACCGTTCGGCGGCCTGTTGTGGGAGGCGGTGACCGGGCTCACCTACCTGACCGCATCGTCCGACCTCGACCTGCTCTGGCCCTGCAAAGATCCGGTGCCCACCGGCCTGCTCGACGGACTCGCTTCCATCGCGGAAACCGCCCCGATGCGCCTCGACGGCGAGATCCTGCTGCCGGACGGGACCGGCCTGCACTGGCGCGAGTTGCGCGACGCGCCAGACGGCGGCACCGTGCTGGCCAAGGGCCTGGACGCGCTCGCGATGTGGCCGGTCGCCCCTCTGCGCACCCGGGAGACCGCATGAGTGTCGCGATCCTGCTCTCCGGCCAGGGCGGCCAGCACCCGGGGATGTTCGACCTCACCGCCGACCATCCCGCCGCGCAGGCCGTCTTCGCCGCCGCGACGCCGCTCCTGGGCGGCACCGACCCGCGCGACCTCGCCCATAGCGGCGGCGACGCGCTCCACGTCAACCGGACGGGCCAGATCCTGTGCTGCGTCGCCGCGCTCGCCGCCTGGCGGGGGCTGGCGTTCTCCGGCCGCGCCATCGTGGCCGGCTACAGCATCGGCGATCTCGCCGCCTGGGGCGTCGTCGGTCGGATCGCCGACGCCGACGTCCTGGCGCTGGCCGCCCGGCGCGCCGAGGCCATGGATTCCGCCTCCGGGGAGGGGTTCGGGCTCGCCGGGATCCGGGGCCTCGGGCTCGACGCACTCGAATCCCTGGCCGGACGTCACGCCTGCCACCTCGCTATCCGCAACGCCCCGGATAGCGGCGTCGTCGGGGGGCGACGCGATGCGCTCGAAGCCCTGTGCCGGGACGCCACCGGGGCGGGGGCGCAGCGGGCTGTGGTGCTACCGGTCCACACGCCCTCGCACACGCCGCTGCTGGCGGAAGCGAGCGATGCGTTCCGAAGCGCGCTCGGCGCCGTCACCCTGCACCACCCGCCGGCCGGCGCCCCGCGTCTCGTCACCGGACTCGACGGGGCGACGATGTTCCGGCCCGAGGATGGTCTCGACAAACTGGCACGCCAAATCTCCCATACCATCGACTGGGCAGCCTGCCTCGAAGCCGCTCGGGAATACGGCGCCGACCGGGTCATCGAACTCGGCCCCGGCCACGCGCTGGCCACGATGGCGCGGTCGGCCCTGCCCGACGCCCGGGTCCATGCGCTGGAGGAATTCCGGTCGCTCGACGGCGTCACCGCGTGGCTGACCCAACCCTAGGGCGAAGGGGCTTGCCCGCGAAGAATTCGGCCGGCCGCGCGTAATTCTTCGCATATCACGAGTCATGTCGCAGGCCGACGCGCCAGCCCGCGAAGACTATTCGCAGTCTGGCCTCACCTTGACGCGAAGGCCGGACCGGTCGTAGCAGCCGGGCAGCAACGGGACGGGACAGATTCATGACAGCCAAGCGCGCGCTGATCACGGGGATAACGGGCCAGGACGGCGCGTATCTGGCGCAGCTGCTGCTGCAGAAAGGCTACACGGTCACCGGCATCGTGCGCCGCTCCAGCCATGCCGGGGTGTTCGACCATCGGTTGAAGTGGCTCGGCATCCTGGGCGACGTCGAACTCGTGGACGGCAACCTGCTGGACCAGTCTGCGCTGCTGCGGATCGTCCAAACCACCAAGCCGGACGAGATCTATAACCTCGCCGCACAGTCTTTCGTGACCTCGTCATGGCAACAGCCGCTGCTCACCGGCCAGGTGACCGGTCTCGGCGCCGTCCATATGCTCGAATGCCTGCGCTCGGTGGCGCCGAATGCGCGCTATTACCAGGCCTCAACCTCGGAAATGTTCGGGCTGATCCAGGAAGAGCGCCAGAGCGAGACGACGCCGTTCTACCCGCGCTCGCCCTACGGCGTGGCCAAGCTCTACGCGCACTGGATGACCATCAACTACCGCGAGAGCTTCGGGCTGCACGCGTCGAACGGCATCCTGTTCAACCACGAGAGCCCGCTGCGCGGCGTCGAGTTCGTCACCCGCAAGGTCACGGATGCGGTGGCCCGGATCAAGCTCGGCATGCAGAAGGAGCTGCGGCTGGGCAACATCGACGCCAAGCGCGACTGGGGCCACGCCCGGGACTACGTCGAGGCTATGTGGCTGATGCTGCAGCAGGAAAATCCCGACGACTACGTCATCGCCACCGGCCGGACCACCACGGTGCGGGACATGTGCGTGATCGCGTTCAAGCATGTCGGCCTGAACATCGACGACCACTTGATCATCGACCCGGCGTTCTTCCGTCCGGCCGAGGTCGAGGTGCTGCTCGGCAACCCGGCCAAGGCCAAGGCCACGTTCGGCTGGGAGGCGCAGACCAGCCTGGAGTCGCTGATCACCGAGATGGTCGACGCCGACATCAAGCGCCTCAGCGCCAACGCGTAGGGCGCGGCGAGCCTCGTCACCGGCGGGGTTCCAGCCCATAACACGCGCGTTATCCGCTAGAGAGGCGCGCCGTGAAAACCTATCAGCTCTACATCGACGGCCAGGACGTCGATCCGGTCGACGACTCTTGGTTCGAGTCCGTCGACCCCTACCGGGGCGAGCCCTGGGCCCGCATCCCCCGCGCCTCGAAGGCGGATGTCGACAAGGCGGTGGCGGCCGCCAAGCGTGCCATGTGGGATGGGCCCTGGGCCACCATGACCGCCTCGGCCCGGGGTAAGGTCCTGCGCCGGATCGGCGATCTCGTGGAGCGCGATGCGAAGGCGCTCGCCGAGGTCGAGGTCCGCGACAACGGCAAGCTGTTCGCCGAGATGTACGGGCAGACCCGCTACCAGCCCGAATGGTGGTGGTATTACGCGGGCCTCGCCGACAAGGTCGAAGGCGCCCAGGTGCCAATCGACAAACCCGAGACCTTCGCGTTCACCCGGCACGAGCCGGTGGGCGTGGTCGGAGCGCTGACCGCCTGGAACTCACCGCTGCTGTTCGTGGCCTGGAAATGCGCACCGGCGCTCGCGGCTGGCTGCGCCGTCGTGGTCAAGCCGTCTGAATTCGCCTCTGCCAGCACGCTGGAATTCGCCCGCCTCACCAAGGAGGCCGGGCTGCCGGACGGGATGTTCAACGTCATCACCGGCTACGGCAGCGAAGCTGGCAGCGCCATCGTGGAGCACCCGGACGTCGCCAAGATCACCTTCACCGGCTCTGATGTCACCGGCGCGAAGGTCTACGAGGCGGCCGCGCGTCAGATCAAGCGGGTGTCGCTGGAACTCGGCGGCAAGTCGCCCAACATCGTGTTCGCCGATGCCGACCTGAAGGCCGCGGCTGCCGGGGCGATCTCGGGCATCTTCGCCGCCACCGGGCAAACCTGCATCGCCGGCTCGCGGTTGCTCGTGCAGAACAGCATCCGTGAGGCCTTCGTCGAGCGGCTGGTGGCTCTGGCCCGCACCGCCCGGCTCGGCGATCCTATGCAGCCGGACACCAACATCGGGCCGATCACCACGCCGCCGCAATATGCGAAGGTGCTCGACTACATCGCGCTTGCCAAGAGCGAGGGCGCGCGCTGCGTCTTCGGCGGGAAGCCGGCCTCCGGTCCCGGCGTGATCGGCGGTCAGTTCGTCGAGCCGACGATCTTCACCGGCGTCACGAACGACATGCGCATCGCCCAGGAGGAGGTGTTCGGCCCGGTCCTGTCGATCATAGGGTTCGAGGACGAGGCCGAGGCGCTGCGCCTCGGTAACGACGTGATCTACGGATTGGCGGCCGGCGTCTGGACACAGGACATCGGCCGCGCCCTGCGCATGTCGAAGGGCCTGCGTGCCGGAACGGTCTGGGTGAACACCTACCGCGCCGTGAGCTACATGATGCCGTTCGGCGGCATGAAGCGCTCCGGGATCGGCCGCGAGAGCGGCATCGAGTCGATCCGCGAGTACCTGGAGACCAAGAGCGTCTGGATCTCGACGAGCCGCGACGCCCCCGAGAATCCGTTCGTTATGCGTTAGGGGCGAAGCCGCACCGGCAAACATCAGCCCCAGCGCGGCGTGTTCCACCCCACCGCGTTGGGAAACCGCCTATCTTGAAAAATGCGTGGTCGACATTCGATCCGTGACGAGTTCGAACGGAACCCAATCGTACTGCTGCACGGGCTCGTGCCGGACCAACTTGAGGGCATCGTCGATCGCCCGCCGCGCTTGTAGGCCGGCATTCTGGTAGACCGTCACGGCCATGCGCTTGTGCTGCATCGCCCGCAGTCCGTCGGGCGTCGCATCGACGCCGCCGATTAGGATTCGATCCGTCGGGATCCCAGCCGCGTCGACCGCGTCGGCGGCTCCAATCGCCATCTCGTCGTTGTTGGCGACGATGGCATCGGGCGCCGTCCCATGCGCCAGCCATCCGGCCACGAGCGCTGCGGCTTTTTTGCGCTCCCAATCCGCGACGCCTTCGGCGACGATGCTGATCCCCGGGAAGGCCGCGGCGACCTCTTTGGCGCCCTGCGTTCGAAGTGCCGAGGCTGTGTGGCTCGGCGGCCCCTGGATGATCGCGACCCGACCTTTGCCGTCCAGCATCTGGGCGAGCTTTCTCATCTGCAGACGGCCGGCGACGAGATCATTGGACAGGACGAACGCCACGCGTCCGGCAAACCAATCCTCCCGGGGGCCGTTATTGGCATAAACGAGGGGGATGTCGGCGTCCTGGGCCAAGCGGGTGATCGTCGCGTTCGTTGTCGTATCGGCTGGCAGGACCACGAGCGCATCGACCTTGGCAGCGATGAATTGCCGGATCTGCTCGACCTGCTTCTCGCCCTCGCCCTGGGGCGCGTAGGCGAAGCGCACCGAGCAATCGGGCAGGCTCTTGGCATAGCTTTGGATGCCGTCGCGGAGGAGCGCGGTGAACCCGCTCGGCTCGACCATCGCCACGCCGATCTCGGCCGACACAGCCGGTGTCGACAGGTTCGCCAGGGCGAACATGAACGCCGCCGGCCACCAGCCACCCACGCGGGCTGATCTCCGGGCCGGACCGCCAAGAGCTAACCGAAGAACCGCCTGCACAGCACCGCGTGTTCGGGAGGCGGACCAGCCGCAAAGCGTTTCGATCATGGCCCTTGCACCTGCCTTGGGGGCGCGCCGCCGACATCCGCCCCGGTCTGGCATCAGCGCGCGAAGAATCAACGGTTTCGAGGCGGCACCGACGGCACCGACGGCGCCGCGCTCAAGCCGGCCGTATCGATGGTTTACCGGCTTGGCAAAGTGTCGCCAGCCGAACGGGCCCGTCACGTCAGGCCGCCCTGATGCTCTTGAGGAACCGCTGGACCTCGTCGCCCAGGCGTTCCGCGTCGCGGGACAGGGTGCTGGCTGAGGTGAGCATCCGGTCGGCGGCCGCCCCGGTATGCTCCGCCGTCCCAGCCACCGTGCTGATGTTCGCCGTCACTTCGCCGGTGCCGTTGGCGGCCTGGGAGATGTTGAGCACGATCTCCTGCGTGGCAGCGCCCTGCTGCTCGACGGCTGCCGCAATCGAGGCGGCCGTTCCGCTCATATCGCGGACCCGCGTGGCGATCCCCTCAATCGCTGCGACGGCATCAGAGGTGGATGCCTTGATGACCGAAACGTGGCTGGCGATATCGTCGGTCGCGCGCTTCGCTTCGCCGGCGAGCTGCTTGACCTCGGCGGCAACCACCGCGAATCCGCGACCGGCATCGCCGGCCCGAGCCGCCTCGATGGCGGCATTCAGGGCGAGCAAATTGGTCTGAGCCGCGATCTTGGCGATCAGCTTGACCACGTCGCCGATCCGGTCCGCTGCGCCGCTGAGGATCTGCACGAACGCGATGGTCTGGGTGGCCTCCGTCGCTGCACCGTTGGCCATGGCGGCGGACAATTCAGCCTGGCGTCCCACCTCTTGGACCGAGGCGCCGAGTTCGTCGGCGGCGGCGGCGATCATCCGCACATTGGATTCGGCCTGTTCGGCCGCCGCCGCGACCGTGGTCGATTGGCTCGCCGTCTGCCCGGCCGCCGCACTCATCTGGTGGGCGGTTCCCTGGAACTGCAACACGGCGGCGGTGACCGTACCGACAATCTCGCCCACCGTCTCCTCGAACCGCTCCGCCATGTCGTGCATCACGACCTTGCGCTGCTGTTCCGCTTCAATGCGGAGCTGAGCGGCCTCGTCTTCCAGGGACTTGGCGTGAAGCATGTTCTCCTTGAACACCTGAACGGCTCCGGCGATCGCACCGATTTCGTCGCCGCGATCGCCCTCCGGAACCACTACGGCGAGATCGTTCTCGGCAAGCCGCGCCATAACCCGGGTCATCGTCGCGATCGGTGCGGCGACGCGACGGACGATGAACCAGCTGATAGCTATCGTGAGGAGTGCCGCGATGGCCAACGCAACGAAGACCGCGAGCCGCGACGTGGCGCCGACCGCATCGGCCTCCGCCATCTGCTCGAAGGCCCGCGCTTGCCGGTGGACCAGGACGGAATCCACCGACTGCGTGAACGCCACGGCATCAGCCTGGAATGCCTCGGCGAACACCGTGTCGGCGAGTTCGCGCTCGCCTGCCCGATCCAGCGCCGTCGCTTCGGCCTCCACGGCCAGGAAGTGTTGCCAGGCTTTGCGCAAGCGATGCGCCAGAATGCGCTCGTCGGCGCCGACAATGGTCGGGGCATAGGCACTCCAGGCCGAGGAGAACGCTTCCTGGGCCTTGCCGGCCTCGTCGAGATGACGGCGCCTCTCTATGTCCGACCAGGCATTGTGAGCTTGGACATCCAGGGCGCGTAGCTCCTGGCAGAGCGCCTTCATCCGTCCAAGAATCGTGACCGCTTCGATCTCGCCGGAGACCGACCGACTCACCGTGTTGATCATACCCATCCGAAATACAGAAAATAATCCTATAGCTGCCGATATAACGAAGAGGGCTACCGAAGAGCCGATTATAATAGATCGGATGTTGAGAGCAGAGGCTTTTCTTTTTCGCTGTAATGCGAGGTCCATTTAATATAACCTGAAATAAAGCGTCATTATTTGTTAGCATATTTTTCTTAATCATTCAACACATCTCTATCAAAATTTTTATGTTTGAATGCCATTCAATTGCAAGACAGTTGACTTGTGTGGATAAAGTAAACTAGATACTGATATAATGTTGTTGTATTATACAGTAAAAATCAGATGTAAGTTAGATTTACTCCGTGTTATCATTGCTCAAGATGTTGACCGGATCGATAAGACCGACGTTCGAAGTCGAATTGTAGCCAACCTGAAACAATGGCGGGCGGGTAGATGCCAGAGTCAGGCGCGCCGGCCGTGAATGACCAAGCTGCGACAGCGTTCGCTGATGAAACCGGCGACCTCCGCAGATGTCAGTAAGCTGGCGAGGCGCAGGATGCGCTCGTCCTGCGCCAAGGCCTGCGTCGTCACGAGGACATTCGCGTACGGATTGCCCTCGGCACGCTCCAGCGCGAGCGCATTCCGAGCCGGGTCGAGCCCGGACTCCAAGGCATAATTGCTATTGATGACCGCCACATCGACGTCGTCGAGGGAGCGCGGCAGCTGCGCCGAGGCGACTTCGACAAAGCGGAGGTCTCTTTGGTTCCCGGCGATGTCCTGCACCGTTGCCAACGTCCCGTCTCCACCCGAATGGAGCCGGATCAGTCCGCTCGCCTCGAGGAGCTTCAGCCCCCAGCTGAAATTCGGGACGTTGTTCGGCAAGGCGACGCGCGCCTCTCGCGGCACCGCCTCGAGGGTCTTCAGGCGCCGGGAGTAGATCCCGAGGGGCTCGACATGGACGGCGGCGATCACCGCGAGGCTGACCCCGAGTTGCGCCTCTTCCGCGCGCAGGTACGGCACGTGCTGGAAGAAATTCGCGTCGGCGTCACCGTCGCGCAGGAGGCCGTTCGGGCGGATATCGCCGGTGGTTTCGATGAGTGTCAGGGGAAACCCTGGATCGAGCGTCCGTTCGACGAACTCGAGGATCTCCGTATGCGGAACCGAGGAGGCGACCACACGGAGGGCCGTAGCGGCTCAGGCTCCGCTGGCGGCCAGCGCAAGCGCTCCGGGTAGAACGCTACGGCGTGTCGTCGTCATCGGTGCCTCGCGTTCAGCCGGGGAGGGGGGTGATGGACCGGTTGGTCATCGCCGTTTAGGCGATTCGGGTCACCCTTACTGTGCCGCCGCACTGGCGATTTTCGCCGATCGTTCACCCATCAACACTGCACGTATGGCGTGCGCGGCTTGATGCGGCGCGCGTTCCAGGGCGCGACGGATCGCCGTGATGGGTCCAGTGCAGACCGAGGACATGACGGGGCGTCCGGGTCGAGCGGTTCCCTTCGACTCGAAACCGACCACAGCGTGGGTCTGAGCTTCGATCGAACGCCCAGCGCGCAGAGGGGCTAGGCCCGGGCTGCCAGGCCGCGCGCGTCTGAGCGTCTCGTCGAGCGTGACGAGGTCACCCTGTGCCACCGCCGCGCAGATGTCGGCATCCGTCGTGTCCGCAAGGATGACGAGACCCAAGGCGTGAAGGGTCGCATCGTCGGCAGACCGGACTTGCCGTCGGAGTTCGGTCGTCGCCCGCCGGCGCAGACCGGCGAGAGCTTCCGCCTCCGTGCGGCCGGCCAAGTACCCATCACGATACCAAGCCACTGCCGCGTCCACCGAAGCAGGGTTGGCCGTCGCGAAGATCGGCACGTTGTGGAGTATCTCGTCCCGCGCCGCCTGTGGGCTCGAATCGGCATCGAGTGTGGAATCGGGAAAGCGGTCGGTTCCGACCATCCCGGTGACGACGCCCGCCGCGCGCAGCCGGGTGGGTTCCGGAACCCAGATATCCTTGGGCGCCACCGTCATGGTCTGCGCGACGAAATCCGGCGCCACGCCTGCCGCGAGATAGGCTGCCCGTTCGACATCGGGATCGACCGCCTCAATGCGGCCGCCCGGTCCAAGCTCGTAGGGCGCATGAAAACCGAGTTGCCCGCCCACGGCCAGATAGCGGGCTCGTCCCTGGACGAAGACAAGGGTGCACGCGGAGGCGCAGGCATCCGGCACGTAGGTCACGAGGTGCCGCCGCGCGACCAGCGCCCCGAGCGCCATAGCTTCATCGACCAAGCCGCCATCGCTGGTGAGGTGAAGGCGTTCGACGCGCGGGTTCGTCGCGAGCAACGCGGCGACGCGCGCCGCCACGCCCTCCGTGAGATCGCCGGCCAACCGAATATCCCGGCCGCCCGGGCCGAGGGTTACCCGTGCCGCCACGTCGGATGGCTCTTCGCTGAAAACGCTGGCACGGCCGGCCAACTCCCGCCTCGGGACGGGTGGGCCCCCATCAGAAAGCGGAGAGATGGCTGCTGCGCAGAGGGCACCGATCATGACAGCGCGCAGCAGCACGCGCGCCGGGAGACCCTGCCCGGGCGTTTGAATCATTGGCATGATGTGAGACTCTTGCCTGGAGCGCATCACCCCTCGCCGCCGCCGTCGAAAACGCAGCGCGGCGTCAACCAGAGTGAAGGCGACTATGTCGGACGCTTGAGCCCGACGACGCAGCAGAACCTATTGAAGGTAGGCGACGAACATCTCGGCGACGGCGCGCGCCGCGTACTCCGCCGGACTTTCGCCCTGCCAGACGGGAAAGGCCTCGACGATACTTCGCCCAGCGAGGATGCGCGAGACCTCGTCGGCCATGAGACCCTCGTCGAGGGCGTTCGCTAGAGCTGCACGCCCGTGCGCATAATAGCGCGGCCCACCGAAGTCTGCGGACGTTTCCGAGAAAGCGATACTTGTCGGGAGAGCAGTATTACCGAATGTCGCGAAATATGAATCTGTGTGCGTATTCATAGCGGATCATCTCTAAGGCATCATCACCGGTTCGCGTCGATTTGATGAGCCGACAGCACCGCGCCGAAGACGAATTTCCAGAGGTGATTTTCTGTAAGCGCGCGAACATTTCTCCTCCTACCGGCAGCCATGCCGATCTGCCCAAGGATGAGGTATTTTTATTTCACAGATCTAAGAATGTATTTCCAAATGTCTGACTTCGCGCAACGCAAAATTGTTGGCCGATGGCTATTTAAGGGAAGGGATTGGTCTCGGACGGGATAGTTCGTGCGTCATCCGACATACGGGTGAAGGGAGGCGAGTGAGGGGAGGTCAGATCTACGACATCGAATATGCGCACCGAGAGACGTATGAGCCGTATTTTACCGCCTACTGCCTCACCGGTAGCCCTAGAACCCGTTAGCGCTTGGCAATCCGCAAGCAGGGCGGTCAGTTGCTCGATGACGCCTCGAAAGCTATCGCGCATCGACGTGGTCGGTACGTCCAAGGCAGACAGGCTGTGCCCGGCAGCGAGACTTTACCCGCTTCTGCTTCCGAGTAGGTCGGGCAAGGGTGATGCTGGAGCAGGGAGGATGCGCGATCGCCCCAAAGAAACGGAGACGTTCGACCGCTTCCTGCACCGATACGGAACACTCACAGACGCAGACAACCAGATCGACGTTACACCAATGTATATAATTGCGTTGGCTTAAGCGCTAATAAATAGTTTGATATTCATCGTTTAACCGGCGCCGGCGAAAGATCTCTACCGAAAGCAATATAATCTGTAAGCCGCTTCAAAAGGAAGATTTCGGCTCTATTGAATACTGTGGGTAATTTAAAAAATATATTTATGATATACAAGCTGTTATATACATCGTTTTCTAAAATTAAATCGTAAAATGATAGGAAGTTCTGGCCATATCATCAGAACTTCATGGACTCTCTGAATCGGATCACCAGTCCGGGCTATAGACCGCGCTATAAGATGAATGGTTGGCGCCGCAAGCAGGATCGACCATCTTGGCAAGCGCTTTTCGCGCAATCTCAACACGTTGTTGGCGTTCCTCGTGGGGAAATTCTGGGCATCCGAGTACGCTGATACATGCGGAAAGACAGGCTCGATACTGTCCTGTGTTAAAAGCGATCACAGAAAACTTATCCCGCAATCCATAGTTATACATCCAGTGCTGAACAAAAAGCCCGTCCGTTGGCGCTGATAACTCAAGCCCCGATTCGGCATAATGGTACGCTTCGACGTAGCGTTTTTTGTCCTGGCAATATCGGCTGACGTAATAGACTGCCTCAACTCGGCGGGGGTTGATTGCGATAGCTTTATCGAAGCAGGAAATAACTTCATCAAATGGCTCGTCAAGATTGTCCATCAAAAGGGCAGCGCCCAGATAACTGATGTAGATTTCCTCCTCCCAAAACCCCATGGTCGTACGGTTGAGGTAGGCCTGCAAAGCTTTACGTTTTTCGCCGCAGTCACGATAACTGTCTGCTAGATAGTACATATAGCGCGACAATAGATATGGATCTTTTTCAATCTTCAGAGCTTTTTCGAAAATCTCAGCGTCCTGTGCATACGTGCTCTCATCGCGACGCCGCGCGCCATCGTGCCCCCGTCGCATTGCGAGCGGCAACGACGTGTCAGTCCAGACCAGTTCCTCACATTCTGCAAACTCGTGCAGGACGCCTCGATAACGCCAGGGCAACGCATTCTTAAAAAGCTGCGTCCGTGGGTACCGCATCGTGGTGTCGTGAATTTGTAGGGTGTACCCTGGAGCATCCAGATCTGGCATTTTGTAGTTGACTGGAAGCGCCGTCCCACCGTGCGCGGCAATCAGCTCGTCGTCGGCATCGATGACGAGCGTGTAGTCCCCATGTGGTCGCGCGAGTTCGAGCGCTTCCGTACGGTTATGACCAAAATCGACCCATGGACGCTCCAGCAAGGTGCCCGGAACATCGGCCAGGGCGGCACGAATGATGTCCTGCGTTCCATCGGTCGAACCCGTATCCACAATGACCCAATGATCAATAATTGCCCGTACTGAGTCGAGGCAGCGCCGAATGACTGGCGCTTCGTTCTTGACGATCATTGACAGGCAGATCTTTTGACCAGAAGGCGTCATCGTAGAATTACTTTCCGACGCGGTGATGCGTCGATTCCGTTGAATGTGATTCCATTTTGTACCGCGACGATGCGACAATCGCAAAGCGTCGGCCCCACGGAACGCTGCAGTTTTTTCCAACGCAGCGGAACAAACAGTATAATCTGTGGAAATACTATTTCTATTTATTTTATTTCATGTCACTAGAATCAAATTTTAACTCGATATTTGGCAGAAAATGACTTTTATCTCTTCGGAGTATCAGGATTTGGGCGATTGATCTTATAAAATTGATCCCGGGGACGCGCTGATCCGACGCGCGCCCGGCGAAGCCTTCGAGATCTCATCCCACCAAGCGCGAAGCCTCGCGCACCTGACGGGTGGCGCGGCCTACCTGC
This sequence comes from Methylobacterium mesophilicum, assembly GCF_022179445.1. Classification (GTDB taxonomy): domain Bacteria; phylum Pseudomonadota; class Alphaproteobacteria; order Rhizobiales; family Beijerinckiaceae; genus Methylobacterium; species Methylobacterium mesophilicum. The sequence goes on from NZ_BPQU01000001.1 coordinate 449,477, forward strand.
TCGCTGGCCTGGGCGATCGTGTCCATGCCGGCCGCGATGGTCGAGACCCCGTGGGAGACCGTCTGCATACTGCCGGACATCTCGCGCGTGACCGCGGATTGCTCCTCCACGGCCGCGGCGATGCTCGAAGAGACGTCGCTCAAGGTCCGGATCGTACCCTGGATGGTGTCGATCGCACCGACTGCTTCACGGGTGGCCGACTGGGCGGCGGCGATCTGATTGCGGATCTGGTCCGTGGCGCGACCCGTCTGTTCGGCGAGAGCCTTGACCTCGGACGCGACGACCGCAAAGCCGCGGCCGGCCTCGCCGGCGCGCGCCGCCTCGATGGTCGCGTTGAGTGCCAGGAGGTTCGTCTGCGCGGCGATGCCGGCGATGAGCCCGACCACGTCGCCGATCTGCGCGGCTTGATCGCTCAAGCCGGAGACGATGCTGCCGGTCTGCTGCGTCTGCGTCACGGCCTGGCCCGCCATCGACGCCGCGTGGCTGACCTGCTGGCTGATCTCGCTCACGGAGATCGAAAGTTGCTCGGCGCCGGACGCCATGGCCTGGATATCGATGGAGACGCGGCCGGCGGTATCGGCCGCCGTCCCGGTCTGACGCGTCACGTCCTCGACGGCTCGGCCGATCGCGTCGAGGTCAGCACCGATCGCCTGCTGGGCCTCGGCGCGACGCTGGCGCTCTCGGACTTGGGCGGTGATGTCGGTTGCGAACTTGACGACCTTGACCGGTCGCCCGCTCGCATCGTTGATCGGGTTGTAGGTCGCCTGGATCCAGACCTCGCGGCCGTCCTTGCCGATCCGCCGGTACTCGGCGGACTGGAATTCGCCGGCCGCCAGCGCTGCCCAGAAGGCGCGATAGGCCTCACTGGACCGTTCCGCGTCGGTAACGAACAGTCCGTGGTGACGTCCGACGATCTCGTCGAGCCGGTACCCGACGGCGTCTAGAAAGTTCTGGTTGGCGCTCAGGATCGTCCCGTCGAGCGTGAAGGCGATCACCGCCTGAGACTGGTGAAGCGCGGCGATCTGGCCGTCGAGGTCGAGGGCGCGCAACTTTTGCGACGTGATATCGGTGGCGAACTTGACGATCTTGGTCGGCCTGCCGGCACGATCGAGCACCGGGTTGTAGCTCGCCTGGATCCAGACCTCGCGGCCGCCCTTGCCGAAGCGCTTGTATTCCGCGGTCTGGTACGTGCCGAGCCGCAGCTTATCCCAGAACTGGCGATAGGCCTCGCCCTCGCGCTCCGCCGGGTCGACGAACAGACTGTGGTGGCGCCCGCGGATCTCGGCGACGGTGTAGCCCATCACTGCGAGGAAATTGTCGTTGGCATCCAGAATGGTGCCGTCCAGGGCGAATTCGATCGTCGCGAGGGACCGGCTCAGGGCGGCCAGCTTGGCGTCCCGGTCGCGCGCGCCCGCCAGGCGATTGAACATGATGTCCTCCGGAAGCTCTGACGGGATGCAAGGCGTGCTGGTGCCGTGCGTCGCGGTTTTTCTTCAGGCGGCTGTATCAGGAAGTGGATTGACTGCAGGTTAAATGGTCGAACATGAAATAAACGACGACTGTTTGGCTCGCGGGCCGCGTCCAGCCCGTAGCTTTTAGCGGCGCACGCAGGGGTTGCATGCGTAAATATCGTCTCTTAATCTATGATACGCCGTATTTTCCGTTTTTCGTCGATAATTATACACTCGGTCGCGGTAATTCGGCATATCTGCCACGCATCGGGCACGATCGTTTCGCCCGCCTACGGTTATCCGAACAGCGACGGCCATCGGTCGCTGAAACATTCAGTGACGAAACGCGAAGTATCGCTGTGTCATCCGATTGGGCCGCGCACCTTCGCACGCACCCGGTCGGCAGACCCTTTCTAGCTCGTGCGGTTCTGCAACGTGTCCGTGCATTGCACGCGTACCCGTCGACCAGTGCGAGGCTGTTCCAATCGCGAGGATTTGAGAGCCGAGCAACGCTGTATCGAACTGGCCGTCTCGAAACGCACCAGAGGACGCACGCTCAGCCGGTTCGGCCGATCGTCGCCTCGATCCGGCCGGACGGCTCGTCCGTGGGGAGGAACACCGTTCCGGGGTTGTCCAATCCGAACGGCCTGAGATCGATCGGCACATAGTGCTTGTTCGGCATCACGAAGGCGATCTCTGCCAGCTCCGGGACCGCGTCGAGCGCGGCCTCGCCCATCCGGTACATGCTGTCCTGCACTCCGCGGCTGTAACGCGTCCCGAACACCGTCAGCAGCGTCGAGAGGATCCGCGCGTTCGCCACCTCGTAATCCGCCGGAGGCGACGACCAGGTCCAGGTGGCGTCCATGCTCGTGGCGGCGATACGGTCGGTGGCGTCCGGCAAAGTGCGGTAGCCGTCTGCGACGAAGCCGGTCCAGCCGGATTGCGTGGTCTTCATGAAGGTGTAGCCGCGCAAGCCCGACGACAGGATCGACCCCGAGCGGTCCGCGTGCAGCCCAACGAAGCCGAAGCCGTTGCCGTCGCGGGTGAAGGTATGGCCGTGCGGTATTCCCGCGATGGCGTGACGCAGCCAGCGGGTCTCCTCGGCCTCGATCGCCACGGCCTCGACCTGCGGGTAGGTGTCGAGCAGGACCTTTGCAACGGCAGTCACGAACGCTTCCGCATTCAGGGACGGGTTCTTGGCCGCCGTCACGTTGACGATGTTCTTCATGCTGTCCGTGGCGATGCAGGCCCGATTGTCGCCTTGTATCCAAGCGTCCTCAAATTGACCCGTCAGGATCACCGACAGCGTCAGCTCCCGCGGCACATGGTAGTCGCCGGAACGGGTCAACCGTAGGACCCGGACGCGATCCTTGCCATACCGCGATGCTATCAGAGCCATGATGATCTCCGAGAGGATGTTCGAAGCCTGAGCTTAGGACCGGAGGCGCCATATCTCCACCGCGTCCCTTGACCGACGCCGCGCATCGGCCGGCATATGGTGAGGCCGAACAGCGATCCGGGCGATTCGAGGCCAAGGAGGGCGTGTGGACCTCAACACGATCGACACCATCCTCCGCCCGAATGCGCGTGCCGATCTGCCGGATTGGCAGGACGGCGACGCCTGTCTGGCCGGCGGGACTTGGCTGTTCTCGGAGCCGCAGCCGACGACGCGGCGGCTCGTCGACCTCGCGTCGCTCGGCTGGTCGCCGCATGCCGTCGATCCCGACGGCCTGACGTTGGCGGCGACCTGCACCATAGCCCAACTCGACCGGCTGGAACTGCCATCGAACTGGATTGCAGCTCCGCTCGTCGGGCAGTGCTGCCGGGCCCTGCTGGGGTCGTTCAAGATCTGGAACGTCGCGACGGTCGGCGGCAACCTGTGCATGGCCCTGCCGGCCGGGCCCATGACCGCGCTAACCGCGGCTCTCGAGGCGACCTGCGTGATCTGGGCATCGGATGGCGGCGAGCGCCGTCTCCCGGTCACGGAATTCGTCCTCGGGCCGCAACGGAATGCACTCCGACCGGGGGAGATCCTGCGCAGCGTGATCATCCCGGCCGCCGCCCTGACCCGCCGCACCGCGTTCCGGCGCATCAGTTTGAGTCCGAACGGCCGTTCGGGGGCGCTGCTGATCGGCACCAGAGAGTCCGACGGCGCCTTCGCGCTCACCGTCACGGCCTCGATCCGCAAGCCCCTGCGCCTTGCGTTCGCGGGCCTGCCGGATCGCCGGGAACTCGCCCGGGCACTGGACGCCGCGATCCCGGACGACCTCTGGTACGACGACGTGCACGGAAAGCCGGAGTGGCGGGCGCACATGACCCGCCACCTCGCGGAGGAGATCCGCGACGCGCTGGCCGACGAGGCTGCGGCATGAGATTCACGGTCAACGGCCACGCGCATACCGGCGAGCCGCGCCCCGGCCAGTGCCTGCGCACCTACCTGCGCGATGCCGGCTGGTACGGCGTCAAGAAGGGCTGCGACGCCGGCGATTGCGGCGCCTGCACGATCCATCTCGACGGCGAGCCGGTGCATAGCTGCCTGGTCCCGGCCTTTAGGGCCGAGGGCCGCAGCATCACCACCATCGAGGGTCTGGCCGGTCCCTGCCGGCCGGGCGATGCGGCGCCCGACGTGATCCATCCGGTGCAGGCGGCGTTCCTGGCCGCCCAGGGCTTCCAGTGCGGTTTCTGCACCTCCGGCATGATCATGACCGCCGCGACCCTGAACCAAGGGCAGAAGCGGGACCTTGGTACGGCCCTGAAAGGGAATTTGTGCCGCTGCACCGGATACCGTGCGATCCGGGATGCCGTTGCGGGGATCGCCCATCGCGATGTCGCCGGGGAGGGAGACCCGATCGGCCGGAACCTGCCGGCTCCGGCCGCGCCCCTGGTGGTGACCGGGCGAGCGCGCTTCACCCTCGATGCGCCGCCGGACGGCGCTCTGCACCTCAAGGTCCTCCGCTCGCCGCACGCTCATGCCCGCATCGTCGCGATCGACACCGCGGCGGCGAGCGCCGTCCCGGGGGTTGTCGCGGTGCTGACCCACGCGGATGCGCCGCAGCAGGCGTTCTCCACCGGCCGCCACGAGGACCCGCGCGACGACGCCGCCGACACGCGGGTCCTCGATTCGATCATGCGTTTCGTCGGCCAGCGGGTCGCGGCCGTGGTGGCCGAGACCGAGGCCGCCGCGGAGGCCGGCTGCCGGGCGTTGCGCGTCACCTACGAACTGCGACCGGCCCTCTTCGATCCCGTCCTAGCCCTCGCCGGGGATGCCCCGATCATCCACGATCCGGCGGACCGGCCCGGCGCGGACGCGCCTCCGCTGACGCGCCATCCGAACTTGGCCGCCGAGGTCCACGGCCAGATCGGCGACGTGGAGGCGGGTTTCGCCGACGCCGATGTCGTCTACGCCGAGACCTTCCGATCACAGCGGGTCCAGCACGTCGCCCTGGAGACGCATGGCACCGTCGGGTGGCGCGACCCGGACGGGCGGCTGACGCTGCGCACCAGCAGCCAGGTGCCGTTCCTGACGCGCGACGCCCTGTGCGACCTGTTCGGGCTCGAACGGGATGCGGTTCGGGTCCTGTGCGGCCGCGTCGGCGGCGGTTTCGGCGGCAAGCAGGAGATGCTGACCGAGGATCTGGTCACGCTCGCGATCCTGCGCACCGGCCGGCCGGTGGTATGGGAGCTGACCCGCGAGGAGCAGTTCAGCGCGACCACCACGCGCCACCCGATGCAGGTCGCCGTGAAGGTCGGCGCCCGGCGGGGCGGGCGCCTCACGGCGATCAGCCTCGACGTGCTCTCCGATACCGGCGCCTACGGCAACCATGCCGGCGGCGTGATTCATCACGGCTGCAATGAGGTGCTCGCCGCCTATAAATGCCCGAACAAGCGGGTCGACGGCCACGCCGTCTTCACCAACACGGTGCCGTCGGGTGCTTTCCGGGGCTATGGGCTGAGCCAGACGATCTTCGCCCTCGAATCGGCCCTCGACGAAGTAGCCCGCTCGTTGGGGATCGACCCATTCGCGTTGCGCCGGATCAACGCCGTCCGTCCGGGCGACCTGATGGTGTCGAACAGTCTTGAGCCACACGACGTAGTCTTCGGCAGTTACGGTCTCGATCAATGCCTCGACCGTGCTGAGGAGGCCCTGCGCGCCGATCCTGGGCCGGAACCCGAGCCCGGCTGGCGGGCCGGCACAGGCATGGCGATGGCCATGATCGACACGATCCCGCCCCGCGGCCATCATGCCGACGCGCGGGTGAGCCTGGATCCGGACGGCGTTTTCACCGTGCGGGTCGGCACGGCCGAATTCGGCAACGGGACCGCCACGGTCCATCGTCAGATCGCGGCCTCGGCACTCTGCGCTGCCCCCGACCGCGTCCGGGTCGCGGGGGCGGATACCGACGCCGTCGACCACGACACCGGCGCCTACGGCAGCACCGGCACCGTGGTTGCCGGCTTGGCGGTGCTCCGCGCGGCCGAGGCGCTGGCGGTGATGATCCGGGCGCGCGCAGCGGAGATATCCGGTACGGGGATAGACGCATGCCGGCTGGCCGGAGACGCCGTGGCGGTGCCCGGCGGATCCCTGCTGCTGGCGGAGATCGGCCCGCTCGAGGCCCGGGGCCGGGCCGATGGCAGCCCCCGTTCGGTGGCGTTCAACGTCCAGGCCTTCCGGGTGGCCGTCCACCCGGTGAGCGGCGAGGTCCGCATCCTTCGGAGCGTCCATGCCGCCGACGCCGGACGGGTGATCAACCCGATGCAATGCCGCGGCCAGGTCGAGGGCGGGATCGCGCAGGCGATCGGCGCCGCCCTGTACGAGGATGTCTCCATCGACGCCGGAGGCCGGGTCACCACCCGGACGCTGCGCGACTACCACATCCCGGCCTGCGCCGACGTTCCGGACACGGAAGTGCTGTTCGCCGAGACCCACGACAGCGTCGGGCCGCTCGGCGCGAAGTCGATGAGCGAGTCGCCGTTCAATCCGGTGGCGGCGGCCCTCGGCAACGCGATCCGCGACGCAACCGGGGCCCGGCTTACCGCGACCCCCTTCGCGCCCGACAGGATCTTCCGGGCCACGATGGCCGGCCGCGGCGGGGAGGGATGATGGACGACGCGCGCAAGGTCGCGATCCCAGCGGCCGGGCAATTCGGCCTCTTGGAGCGCCGGTTTCGGCTCGCCGAGCACGGCACCACCGTGCGCACGGAGCTGCTCGCGGGCCTGACCACCTTCCTGACGATGGCCTACATCGTGTTCATCAATCCCAGCATCCTGGCCGATGACGGCATGCCCAAAGGCGCGGTGTTCGTGGCGACCTGCCTGGTCGCGGCGCTCGGCTCGCTGGTGATGGGCCTGTACGCCAACTACCCGATCGCCCTGGCGCCCGGGATGGGGCTCAACGCCTACTTCGCCTACGTGGTCGTGCTCGGAATGGGCTTCACCTGGCAGGCGGCGCTCGGCGCGGTGTTCATCTCCGGCCTCTGCTTCCTGGCCGTCACCCTAACGGGCCTCCGGGCGATCATCGTCGACGGCATCCCGCGCTCGATGCGGATCGCCCTCACGGTCGGGATCGGGTTGTTCCTGGCCGTCATCGCGCTCAAGAACGCCGGCATCGTGGCTGCCAGCCCGGCGACGTTCGTGACCCTCGGCGACCTGCACAAGCCGAGCACGGTGCTGGCGGTGATCGGCTTCCTGATCGTCGCCGCGTTGTCCGCCCGAGGGGTGAGGGCGGCTCTGCTCACAAGCATCCTGACGGTCACGGGGCTGAGCTTTTTCGTCGCCGGCAACACATTCGAGGGCGTGGTCTCGATGCCGCCCTCGATCACGCCGACCTTGTTCGCCCTCGACCTCTCAGGCGCCCTGTCGGGGGGCCTGCTCCACGTCGTCCTGGTGCTCTTTTTGGTCGAATTGTTCGACGCCACCGGCACCCTGATGGGGGTGGCGAGCCGCGCCGGATTGCTCACCGACGGCCGAATGCAGCGCCTCGACCGCGCGCTCCTGGCCGATTCCACTGCGATCTTCGTGGGCTCGCTGCTCGGCACATCGAGCACCACCGCCTATCTGGAAAGCGCCTCCGGGGTGGCCGAGGGCGGACGCACCGGGCTGACCGCCGCCACCGTGGCGGTGCTGTTCCTAGCCTGCCTGTTCTTCGCGCCGTTGGCCGGCGCGGTCCCGCCCTATGCCACTGCGCCGGCGCTGTTCTACGTCGCCTGTCTGATGCTCCGCGAGCTGGTGGATCTCGCCTGGGACGATTCCACCGAGGTCATCCCAGCCTGCGTGACCGCGCTCCTCATGCCGTTCACCTACTCGATCGCCACGGGCGTCGCCTTCGGCTTCATCACCTACGCGGCGGTGAAGCTGCTCACCGGCCGCGCGCGCGAGGTGAAGCCGGTGGTGTGGGTGATCGCAGCGCTGTTCCTGTTCAAGTTCTTCGAGACCGGCAGCGCGCATTGAGAACGTGCGGAGGAACGATGGCGATCATATGCGTGCGGCCGCCGCCGGCTAAACCGTGGCGAGATCGACGGTCCGCTCATGCTTCCAAGATCGTGTCGTGAAAAGGCTCGGCATCGTAGGCCTGGGCTGAGATGCCGAAGTCGCAGTTTAGCCCCGAGGTAAATTCGGCGGCCCGGTCGACTTCGTTTTGCTGACCGTGCCCCGCCTGCAGCCGAACGAGGGTGCTCCGCGCATCACAGACCCGATGGAGCTTCCAGCCTCGGTCGAGTTTGTTCCGCACGCATTCGGAAGACACTTCAGGCGTATGGACAAACCGGTCCGCGGCTAGGTGTGAAGCGAGATCGCGAACAGGCGTTTGACGGCACAGGCTCCGCGCACGGGCGTGACGGCCACGATCTGTGCCTCGCCGGACGTCGCCTTCTGCACAACGGCTTCTGATGCGATGCAGCCGCAGGCGAGGGTGCGGGTCATCTGCTCCAGGCGACGCGCCACGTTGACGGTGTCGCCGACCGCGGTGAACTCGACGCGTTCCGCCCCGATGGCGCCGAAGAAAACCGGACCGCGATGCAGCCCGATGCCGATACGGACCGGCGATAGACCCGCCTGCTCCCGTTCGCGGCTCCAGTCCGACATGGCAGCAGCAAGCGCGCGGGCCGCCGCGACGGCGCGATCGGCATCCTCGGACGTTGCTTGCGGCACGCCGAACACGGCCATGACCTCGTCGCCCACGAATTTGTCGACAAGGCCGCCCGCCGCCTCGATCGCCCGCGCGGCGCGGCCCCGGAAATCGGCAAGGAATGCTGCGACGTCGCTCGGCGCCAGGGTTTCGCAGAGACGGGTAAAGCCGCAGATGTCGGCAAACAGCACCGTTGCCTCCTGCTCCCAGACGGCGCGCAAAGTGTTGAAGTCGGTGTCCGCGATCCATCGGGCGACAGCAGGGGCGGCCAAGCGCGCGAGATTGTCTCGTTGCTGCATCACCATCCGGGCGGTGGAGCGAAGGCGCTGAACGCGCAGCGCAAGACACGTTGCGGCAAGCCCGGCGACGCCGAGGGCGTCAGGTTCCGGCGCGGTCGCGGATGCCAACCCCAGAATCAACGGTATCGGCGCCACGGCGAGGAAAGGACTGTCCCATACTGTGGCGACGGTACAGCGTCGGCGAACACTCTGGGCCCAGTCAGCCACCCGCCGCGCGCGACCGAGCAAAGGAAAGGTGTCCACCGCCACGGCGGGAGCTTCCGGAAGGAACATCGCCGGCATCAGCAGCCCGAGCAGACGCGGCTGATGACGCGCTGCGCCCTGAGGTGCTCGCGCTCGACGGCGGGAGAACGAACGTCACGGCTCGTCCGGGATGCAAGAGGGTGGTTGATCGCGGCGAGGCTCGGCACGTCGGGCTGCGTGAAGCGCGGGGCCGGGTGCGATCGTGCGGCGGTCGGGACTGCAAGGGGCAAGAGAATGACACCGATCGCGGCGCCCGCCGTGATTCTGGTCCGATGAGAATTCATGGTCTCATACTCCCGATCGTGGCGTATCAGGAGTGCAGCGGCGATCTTACGCCATGATTTCTTCGATCTGAAAACTCATGACATTAGAAACACGCCAATTTATTCGCCATCGATATTACGCGCTGCAATCTTTTTCGATGATCTTCGGATACGATGTGCAACCGCGCGTGACCGCATCCAGGCCAGGGGGTCGGGTTGCGCTCATGCGCACCGTTGGAACGTCCGCCCCTCCAGCGGCCGCCCGCTGCGAGATCCAGCTTTTGATCCGGAGGCTCTGAGCACTTGGCCGCCCTCGTCCGTGATCACGGGCGGGAGGTCGGGCTCACCGGCGCCGACGGCCCAAGTGCGATGCGTCAAGACGCGTCGATCCCGACAGGATCGCAACGTTGCGACCATCGTCGACCGTTGGGCGGGCGATGCTCGGGATCGAGTTGGAACGCCCTGCGGCTGGCGTCGCCCGAAGGAATACCTCCGTCGGACGCACTTCGCGCGCGGGGAGAGCGGCTGCCGTGCTGTCGCGACGGCAACGGGGAGCGAAGCTGGGGGCGGCCTGTCAGAGCGCAGCTGCGGAGCGTGATCGAAGCAGGCGCGCCTCCACCGGAGGGTAAAGGTGCTACGCGGCGACCCTCAGCGCATCGATGCGTCGGATGCCGCTGTGGCCCTGGAGGACCGGCATCGCGCCGGTCAGGCGGAGGCGCGGGGCTAGGCGCGTCAGGGCGCCCAGGCCCTCCTCCAGTTCGATCCGCGCCAGAGCTTCGCCGATGCACCGGTGTGCGCCGCCGCCGAAGACCGGATGCAGGCGTGGTAGGTCGGTGCGCCGGACGTCGAACGTGTCGGGATGCGCGTAGACGGCCTCGTCCCGCAACGCCGACAGGGTCGAGAGCAGGATCAGGCTTCCGGCCGGCACGACATGACCGTCGAGGCGGATCTCCTCCCGGGCTACCCGCCCAGCGGACCCGACGCTCGGCTCGTAGCGCAGGGATTCTGCTACCGCGGCCGGGATCAGGCCGGAATCGCCTCTTACCGCCGCCCATTGCTCGGGATGTTGCAGCAGCAGCGCCACCTGCATGGCGCCGGCGACGCGGGTCGTATCGGTGCCGCCGATGATCATCTGCACGAGCTGGATGATCACTTCCTGGGGGGTGAGTTCACCCGCCGCCTCGGCTTCCGCGAGGAAGCGCGTCAGGAAGTCGTCCTGGGGCGCCGATCGGCGCGCATCGAGAAGTGCATGCACATAATCCTGTAGCGCGACCGCGGCCGCTTCGAGTTCCGGGATGTCCTCCGGTCCGAAGGTGAAGCTCAGCACCCGGGAGACCTCGTAGGCGAGACGCGTGAAGCGAGGGATGTCTCCGCGCGGCAGGCCGAGGATTTCGGCTATGGTCTGGGCTGGGATCAGGGCGGTGTAACGCCCGACAAGGTCGGTCTCCCCCTCCGGCATCCAGTCTTGGACGAGGCTCTCTGCGGCAGCGCGGATCCGCGGGCGCAGGCCTTCGATCATCCGGGCCGCGAAGGTGCGGGTGAAGGGCGAGCGGCGCCGACGATGAACCGCACCGTTGGCGTTGAGCATTCCGTGCGCGAAGATGTCGAACAGTGGGCCTTCCGGAATCCCGCGCGCCTCAGGATAGAGCGTCTCCGTCGCCTGGACGCGAGGATCGCGCATCAGCAGATCGACATCGCGGGCGCGGAGCACGAGGAAGCCGGCGACCTCGTGACCGACGAGGGGCAGGCGGGGTCGCCAAGCGCGGAACACCCCGTGCGGATCAGCCTCCAGCTCCGCCACCGTCAGCATCGGGATGCCGACGGACGGCTCGGGAATGCCAGCGTGGAGCGTACTGTCTTCGGTGTCGTTCATCCGGAGGTCCTCGCTGCTGTGATGCGCGCGAACTTGCGGAGACCCGGGCTACAGGACGATTTCGGAACCTCGCCCGAGGGTTACGATCATAACATTCCACGCGGAGGCCTGCGGGGGAGGACGCGCGAATGGCTCCCGTGTGCGCAAGAGCACGTCCAGTGCAGCGTGTTTCGTGCGTCAGAGACTCCGAAATCATGCCGTAACTTGGCCCTTCGAAGAAGGCTGTCGCCTCGCAAAAGGAGAAGTCTTCATGGTTGCAAGTCTGGCCAATAGCGACGACGTCTTCGAGGCGTTGCTCAGGCGAACGATCACGGAATCTATGATCGGCGGAAAAGATCACGGGGTCTCGGGTGCCGAAGACCTGATTGCTCGCCTACGGCATTATGAGCGACGGGCGCTGCAGGAGCAGCTGAGCACTCAGACGCTTCAGGTCATTTCGTCGGCGCGGCGCCTTCTCGGCGACGGGCCGGAGAGGGGCCGGTGCCGTGACGTCGGCGCGCGATGACGTCGGACGGCGTCCGGTCAGGGTGCCGTCCCGCTGATCCGAGCGGAGAGGGCCGCGCTTGGGACATGACGCCGCGGGTTCAGGAGGGCGCGGGCCGCTCTCCTTCGAGGGAGTGAAACATGGCGCGCATACCCGCGCCGTTGCGTGACCGACGGAGCCCGTCCGAAGGCCTTCGCGCCGCTTTCCCCTACGGCATGCGGGTCGTCAGGCCGACCGACAGGAAGCGCTCGATCATCGCGTTGACCTGGTCGGCAACCTCGAGCGTGTTGTAATGGCCTGCGAGCAGCGTCTTGGCGGTGACGAGCTGCGGGCAGAGTTCGCGCAATCGGTCGAGATCGCGCGCCGCCTCCACCAGGGGCACGTCGGCCGAGATGTAGGTCATCATGCAGGCGCTTCTGCCGATCCGACTTTTGCAATTTTGTATAAATTAAACCGAAGATATTATCGTTTGTGCTGATATTTAGCGCCAATATCTGAGAGAAATTCGAGATAATCAGGATGCGTATGGTGGATACATCCACCGTAGGCGAAACCGATCGTCAAAATATCGAGCAGCCACGCGAAGGTGCCGCGTACCGTTCGGGGGATCGTGACCGCAGGTGGAGCCGGGTCGGCCCAGTCCCGGGATCGGCTGGCCGGCGGCTGCCCGGTGCCCGCTACGGGGTCCCGCCAATCAGGTCCGGACTTACGGAAGTGTCTGCGGCCGCGCGGATAGACCGGCGGGATCACGGCGTCAATCATGGCCGCCTCTCCACTGTGAGAATTCGACCATGGTATTTGTGCGTTACGTCGCCATGTCGATCAGCATCGATCCATATTACAGCGGTAACAAACTGGCATTTGCTCCCCAGATACAGCTATGTCCAGGGCGAATGCTCGTGTTGTGTTGCCTCGCACAATGTGAAGGGCGCAATCCTTTGGGGGGCATGGTATCAGCTCCGCCGTACGAGGCCCGACGTCCGGAAGTGCCCTGAAGGCCGGCCGGGATGGGTCGGCGAAGGATGGGGCGGTGTCCCGGGCGGCGATGTCCCCCGATCCGGGGCGGCGGTCTTGATCCCTGAGCCGGCGCATCGAGATCGCGCCGTCGCGGCACGCTGCCGCGAAGCGGAGTTAGCCATGGTCGAACCCAGCCTGCACCGGGGTCACGGGCGGAGCGCACGCCCCGGCACGACCCGCATCCTCCTCGTCGAGGACGATGCGGGCATGCAGCGCATCGTCTCGGACCACTTCGCCGACCACGACGTCGACGTCACGCCGGCGACGGACCGAGCGGAGGCGGAGAAGCGGCTCGCGGAGGGCACGTTCGATCTTGTCGTGCTCGACCTGCGACTGGGATCGGAGAACGGGCTGGATCTCTTGCGCGACCTGCGCGTCAGGAGCGACCTGCCGGTGATCATCACCACCGGCCACCGCCGGGACGAGATCGACCGGGTGATCGGTCTCGAACTCGGCGCGGACGATTACCTCGTCAAACCCTACGGTTTGCGTGAGCTGCTCGCTCGGGTGCGGGTGATCCTGCGGCGAGCCGAGGTCGCGCCCGTCCCAGCACGGGCGCAGGATTCTCACCGGAGCCGCTTCGACGATTGGGTGCTCGACCGGCGTCGCCGGCGGCTCACCAACCCCGCGGGCGCGGATGTCGCCCTCAGCAAGGGCGAATACGCGCTGCTGGTGGCCTTCCTGGACGCCCCCCAACGTCCGTTGAGCCGCGAGCAACTCCTGCAGGCCACCCGCGTCCACGAAGACGTGTTCGACCGCAGCATCGACGTCCAAATCCTGCGGCTGCGCCGGAAGCTGGAGGCGGATCCCACCGCGCCGCGCTTGATCGTCACCGAGCGTGGCGTCGGCTACGTCTTCGCCGCGCCCGTCGAGAACCTGTAGCCGTGGCCCCGCCGCGCTCGGCCCGGTCCCCCGCCGCCGCTCTCGCGGCTGGCCTCGTCGGCAGCGCCCTGGCGGTCCTGCCGCCATTCGCCCAGGAGCGGCCGGTCGGCGGCCCGATGCCGGCCGAGGCCGTTGAGGCGCTGGGCGTGATCACGCCGGTCCCGAGCAGCCTCGGCGCGGATCCGGGCCGGATCGCCATCGGCCGGATGCTGTTCGCCGACACCCGGCTATCGCGCGGAGGCGACCGGGCCTGCATCACCTGCCATGACATCCGCAGCAACGGCGCCAGCGCGGTTCCGCGAAATCTCACCGCCGATGGCACGCCCGCACCGCGCAACACGCCTACAGCCTTCAATGCGGCGTTGAGCTTCCGCCTCGGCTGGGCGGGCGACATCCCGACCCTGCAGGACCAAGCCGAACTCGCCCTGACCCGGCCGGAATTCCTGGGCGGATCCTGGCCGGATATCCTGGCGGTGATCCGCGACGATCCGGCGCTCGCCGGTCCGTTTCGCGCCGCCTACGGCCGGGAGGCTGATCGGGAGGCGGTGATCGACGCGATCAACAGCTTCGAGCGCAGCCTGCTCACCCCCGACAGCCGCTTCGACCGGTGGCTGCGCGGCGATACCCACGCCATCACCGAAGCGGAGCGGGCGGGCTTCGCCCTGTTCCGGGGAATCGGCTGCGCCGCCTGCCACCAAGGCGTCAATGTCGGCGGCAACCTGTTCGAGAAGGTCGGGATTTTCGTCCCGATCCCCAACAAGGCCGCCGAGGTGCTGCGGGTACCCAGCCTGCGCAACGTCGCGGTCACGGCCCCCTACTTCGACGATGGCGGCGTCGCCACGCTGCCCGAGGCGGTGCGGCTCATGGCCCGGGTCCAGCTCGGTCGGGAACTGACGGCCTCGCAGACGGGCGCGATCGTAGCGTTCCTCGGAACCCTGACCGGCTCCTACGCGGGACGACCCCTCATGGCTCCAGACGCGCCCGGCGCCGCGCCGAAGCCGTGAGGCTGACCGCGCAGGCCGCCATCCTCGGCGCGTTGCTGGCCGCGCTTCTCACGTGGCTGATGATCAACGGCAAGGGCGAGATGGACGCCGCCTACGTGCGGACCCAGCGAACGGTCGACGCCATCGCCCTCGCGGAATCCCGGATGCAGCACGACGTGCTCCGGGCCCGGACCGGGCTCCTGCGCAACTACGATCCGATCGTAGCTCACCTCCGGGACATGCGGGCGGCGCTGACCGGGATGCGCGCCACGAACGGGCTTGACGATGGTGAAATGCGCGCCCTGGCCGAGGCGATCGCCCGGGAGGCGCAGATGGTCGAGCGCTTCAAGACCGGCAACGCCCTCGTGCAGAACTCGATCGCCTATTTCGACTCCCTCAGCGACCGAATGTCGGAGCCGGATATCGATCCCCGTCTCGCCCGCGCGGTCGCCGCGCTGCAGATCCGGGTCTCGGAGCTTGCCCGGGACTCGAGCCCCGAGCGCCTCGAC
The DNA here is from genome assembly GCF_022179445.1 of Methylobacterium mesophilicum. GTDB lineage: Bacteria > Pseudomonadota > Alphaproteobacteria > Rhizobiales > Beijerinckiaceae > Methylobacterium > Methylobacterium mesophilicum. Next base: position 464,604 of record NZ_BPQU01000001.1, read on the forward strand.
GCCATCCGTGCCCGGCTCGACGCCCTGGCCGCGGCCCCCTGGGCGGCGGACAGGGGTGCGGACATCGACGCCATCGTCCTGCACGGCCGTCAACTCCTGGATCTGCTGCCGCAGGTCGACACCGTCACCCGTTCACTTCCGGCAGCGTCGAGCGAGGCGGCGCGGCAAGCCCTTCTGGAGGCCCGCCGCACTCTCAAGGACCGGCGGCAGGCGCGCGCGGACGGCTTCCGCCTCGCCCTTTACGCAGCGGCTCTGGCGCTGCTCGCGCTGGTGGTTCGGGTCGGCTTCCTGATGCGGGCCGGCACCGTGATCCTGCGCCGGACGATCGTTTTCCAAGCCGTCGTGGCGCAGGCCACAAACCTCTTCCTCGCCAGCCAGCCCGACGAGATCGAAGCGCACATCGTCGATGCCATGGCCATCGTGGGAGAGGGAGCTGGGACGGACCATTGCTACGTCCTCATGCTGGACGGCACGGATGCGGTGCACCTCTGGAATCGGCCCGGGCATCGGGCCCCATGCGGATGGCCGGATGCGCAACGGGCCCTCATGCCCGATATCACGGCCGCCCCGGAAGACTACATCTTCATCGAAACGGCGGCCGGGCATGGCCCTCCGGCCCTGCTTCTGGCCCTCGCGCAGCGTGGGGTCACCACATTCACGTGCGCGCGCATGCGCCGGCAGGGCAAAATCGTCGGCGTGCTGTGCTTCGAGCGCACGAGCAGCACCCTGCCACCCTGGATGCGGCATTCGCGAGGCCTGCTGCAGGTCGTCGCCGACAGCTTCGGGGCCGCACTGGAGCGGCAGCACGTCTGGGCGGAGCGCCGCGAGATCGAGACGACCCTTCGGCGCGCGCAACGGCTCGAAGCGATCGGGATCTTCGCGAGTGGCGTGGCGCACAACATCAACAACGTGCTCAACGTGATGCTCGGCCATGCCGAGATCGCCGCGGACGCCCTGCCGGCCGATCCGCGACGGGCCGGCACGCAGATCGACCTTCTGGTCCAGGCGGGTGGCCGCGCGCACGAGATCGCGGCGCAGATCCTCGATTACGGGCGACGGGGCGGCGCCACCCAGATCACGAGCGCGGTCGATGCGATCGTGTCCGAGACGGTGGCGCAGATCCGAACCTCGACCGCCGACCCGACCACGCTCCGCCTGACGGGGGCTGCCGAAGGCGCGATCGTCGATGGCGAGCCGGCACAGCTGCAGCAGGTGGTCCACAACCTCATCCGTAATGCCATGCAGGCCTCCGAACCGGGCGCGCCGGTTGACGTACGGCTCGAGCGCGTCCGGCTACCCGAGCGGCGAACCGTCTCCCATGGTGAGCTGCCATCCGGCGAGTACGCCCGGATCCGCGTGTCCGACACCGGCCGCGGGATGGATGAGGGCACGCTCGCACGCATCTTCGAGCCCTTCTTCACCACCCGTCCGGCCGGGACCGGGCTCGGGCTCGCCACCGCCTTCGAGTTCGTCCAGGAGCAGGACGGGGCCTTCGACGTGCGCAGCGCGGTGGGGGAGGGCAGCACGTTCGAGGTGTGGTTGCCCGTGATCCCGCAGGCAGAAACCGCCACCTCGGTCGCCGGCGCAACCGTCATGGTTGTCGGGGGCGTGCGCGCGGCCGTGCAGGAAGATGAGGAGACCCTTGCGGCACTGGGCTACGAGCCCATCGGCTACACCGATACGGAGGCAGCGCTGGCGGCCCTGCGCGCGGAGCCCGAGCGCTTCGACCTGTTGATCGTCGAAAACAGGCCGTCGGGTCCGTTGGGTCTCGCCTTCGCCCGCCGGGCCGCCGCGATCGTGAACCGTCCGATCGTCCTCTCGCTCTCGGCCGCAGACACAGTGAGGCCGGAGGTCCTCTCAGCCGTCCCCATCGTGGATGTCGCACGCCGACCCTGGCGTTCGACTGCACTCGCGCTCACGCTGCGACGACATTTGGGATCCGAGATGCGGAGCGCGCCGTCCCTGCGCGAGGCCGCGAGAACCAAGCGGCTTCAGAAGAGCCATTGATCGCAGGCCCGGATGTGCGGTTGCCTCGGCTTGGTGGCACCTCACCATTTCGATCAGCGGCAACCGACCATGCTCGCAGGCCGACACGCGGATCTCCCGCTTCACGGGCTTCGAGGGCTTATGAAACCGGGAGTGCCACACCTCGGCGCTCGGATATTGCGCACCCGGCGTCTACGAGCAGGAGACCCGGCCGAGCCCGTCATCCGAACTCCGGTTCAGCCAAGCCACCGAAACGTCTGCACAAACGCGGCAATCTCAACTTCCGCAGAGTGACGGGCATGATCCATACGCGCCAGGTCGGCGAGCACACCGCGTCCGATGGGATGCCAGTCAAGCCGGGCTCGCATCAGTGCGCTCGATGCCGCCTTGTCGAGGCCGACGAGCGCTCCCAACCATCCGAAATGACCGGCCGTCTCATTCGGCGACACTGTGGCCACCGACACCTTCCGCGATCTCGCGCTCTGAGATGCCGTCCTCGGAGACCGCGTGATATCGGGCGCCTGCCGTCTGCCTCTCCAATGCAGACCGATACGGGGACGTAACGTCGCGGACAGGGCCTGCCGCCCAGCGCCTTGTTCCGTGTCCGATATAACCAGCAGACCTTTCGCGCGGGCAAGGTCGACCAGATAGGTGATCAGACCCTGCGTGAATGATGGGGATCTGCTTCCCGGCAGCAAGCTTCGGACGGCCGTCGCATCAGTTGTCTTGAGTCGAGCTGGTTTCCTGGCGGTTGTCGAGCTTGCGCAATGCGGTGGCGATGTCCTGGAGGCTGGCATCGCCCTTGCGCAGGACGCGGTCGGCCTTCGACAACCGGTCGCGCTCCTCGGCCGTGACATCCCGGGCGCTGAGGACCACCACCGGCACGTCGGCGCAACCCGGCAGTCTTCTCAGACGGTCGAGGAACGAGAACCCGTCCATCACCGGCATGGTGAGGTCGAGGAGGATGAGGCGCGGCACGCCGAGCCCGACCTGATCCAGCGCCTCACGGCCGTCGCCGGCCTCGCGGACGCTCCAGCCGTTGCGTTCGAGGGCGGTGCGGAGGCGGTGCCGCATATCCGCGTCGTCGTCGACCACCAAGACGTCGCCGTCCGCGGCCCGGAACTGGTCCAGGATCGTCCGAAGGCGTGCCCAGTCCACCGGCTTCGGCACGGCTTCTACGGCCCCGAGCGAGGCGCTGAGCGTCGCGTCGGCGACAAAGCTCACCATGACCACCGGGATGCCAGCAGTCTCGGGGTCCGACTTGAGGGCCGCGAGCACCGACCAACCGTCCATCTCGGGCATCATCACGTCGAGGAGGATGGCGCGGGGCTTGAGCGACCGGGCGAGATCGAGGCCGGTGCGCCCGTCCCCGGCCGTGCGCACGGAGAAGCGCTGGCGTTCGAGGAACCGGGTCATGAGTTCGCGCTGGGATGCCTCGTCGTCGATGACGAGCACCAAGTCGTCCGTACGTTCGCCGTTCTCCGGCACCGCATCAGGCCCGTCATCGACCGTCCGCTCCGGTGCCGCCGCCGGCACGCGCAGGGTGAAGCTCGTTCCCTCGCCTGACGCGCTCGTGACGGTGATGTCGCCGCCGAGCAATTGGGCGAAGGCGCGGCTGAGCGCCAGCCCGAGGCCGGTCCCGCCGTAGTTGCGCGTAGTGCTCTCGTCGGCCTGCGTGAACCGCTCGAACAGGCGGCCGACCTGCTCGGGATTCATGCCGATGCCGGTATCCCGCACCGTGAACCGGAGCCAGTCGCCGCGCGGTCCCGGCTCCCGTGCCGCCTCCAGGGTGATGATGCCGCCCTCGGTGAACTTGGCGGCGTTCGAGAGCAGGTTGAACAGGCACTGGCGAAGCTTCACTGCGTCCGTTCGGGCCTGGCCCACACCGTCGGCCACGTCGAGAACGAGGACGTTTCCCTTCTTCTTCACCAGGGCTTCGACCGTGGCGGCCGCATCCGCGACGAACGCGGCGACGTCGATGTCCTCGGGATAGAGTTCCATCTTCTCGGCCTCGACCTTCGACAGGTCGAGCACGTCGTTGATCAGCCCAAGGAGGTGCTGGGCGTTCGACTTGATCTTGCCGAGATCCTTCAGGAGGCTCTCCTGCCCGAGTTCCTCCGCCTCCTCCTCCAGCATCTCGGAATAGCCGATCACGGCCGAGAGCGGCGTGCGAAGTTCATGGCTCATGTTGGCCAGGAACCGGCTCTTCGCCCGGCTGTGCTCCTCGGCGGCGTCCCGGGCCTCCTCGAGGGCGACCTCGAACGCGTGGCGCTCGGTGATATCCTCGTGGACACCCACCCACTCCCGAATCGTGCCGTCTGCATCGCGCACCGGCACCGCGCGCGCCACGTAGCGGCGCCAACCCGCGTCGGCAGTGCGCACGCGATGCTCGACCGTGTAGGGGGCCTGGTCACGCAGCGCCTGGGTCCAGGTCGCGACCGTCGCGGCGACGTCCTCGGGATGGATCGCCTCGGCCCACCCCGTGCCCATGTAGCTCTCCGGCGCCTGCCCGGTGATGGCGGCCCATCCCGCCTGCTCCTCGACGAAGCGCCCCGTGGCGTCGGTGGTCCACATCACGCCGTTCACGGCCCGGACCGCGGAGCGGAAGCGCGCCTCGCTGACGTGCAGGCGGCGCTGCACCCCGCGCTGGTCGAGCGACGAGGCGATCATCGCCAGGAACAGGATGAGGAAGGTGACGCCTGCCACCGCCAAAGCGAGGTCGCGCTGGCCCGCCGACAGGGAGGCCACGTGGGGCGCGTGAGCACCGGCCTCCTGCGCGGTGAAGGTCGCCGCGGCCATCCCGGTGTAGTGCATCCCGGCGACCGCCAGCCCCATGACGCAGGCGGCGGCGAGCTTCTGCCAGGGCCGGTTGCGGCGGAAGGTGAGCCACAGGGCGGCGGTTGCGGCCACGACCGCGATGGCGACCGACACCGCCACCACGGCCGGGTCGTAGGCGAGGTTGCCGGGGACCCGCATCGCCGCCATGCCGGTGTAATGCATCGCCGCGACGCCAAGGCCCATGAGCGGGCCCGCAACCAGGAGCGAACCCGCGCCGGTTCCCTTGCGTGCGACCCAGGCGAAGGCCCCGGCGGTGACGCCCACCGCGATCAGGAGAGACAATAGGGTCAGTCCGAGATCGTAGGCGGCAACCATCCCCATCTCGAAGGCGAGCATGCCGACGAAATGCATCGACCAGATGCCGCCGCCCATCGCTACCGCGGCGCCGGCGCCCCAGGCCCAGCGGGGTCCAGCGTCGGGGCGCCGGACCCGCGCGCCGAGATCGAGGGCTGCGTACGAGGCGAAAACCGCGATAACGATGGAGAGCGCGACGAGGAGAGGATTGTATCCGGTGTGGACCATAAGACTTCCGGTGCGTGGGGGTCGGTCGTAACACCGAACGGCAGCGGTCTTCGGACGATCTCCGAATCGTGAAGGTTCGCTTCCGGGTAGAGCGCTCGCTGCCAACGTGGAAACCGGTTCGGCGGCGAGCGAGCCCGTTACATCAAGCCGTTAGAGGCGTTCCCGGCCGCAACGTGATCGGGAACGGCTCGCGCGCCAGAGGCTCGACAGCGCGCGATCGCGTCTGTGGGCCTTGCCGGCGCCGCCCCGGCCTACGTGACCACCGAGCGCAGCAGCGCGGGCAATTCGTCGAGGCCGACTTCGCCCTTGCGCAGGACGCGGTCGGCCTGCCCCGCCAGTCGCCGGCGGTCCTCGCCGTCGACATCCTTGGCGGTCAGCACGACGACTGGGATCGAGCCCCATTCCGGCTTCGCCCGCAGGGTGCTCAGGAACGTAAAGCCGTCCATCTCGGGCATCATGAGGTCGAGCAGGACGAGGCAGGGCCGCTCGGCTGCGACGGCGGCGAGCCCGACCTTGCCATTCTGGGCGGCGACGATCCGCCAACCTTCCCGGGCCAGTCTCGCCGACATCCGCTCGCGCGTGTCGTCATCGTCATCGATGACCAGCAGAGGACCTTCGTGGTCCTGGGGACGGAAGCGGTCCATCACACCATGGAGTTCGTCCCAGTCCACCGGTTTCTGCAGGTAGTCCGTGGCGCCGAGCGAGAACGCCAGGTTCCGCTCGCCCAGGACCGTCACCATGATGACCGGCGTGTTCCCGAGTTCGGCATCGCCACGGAGCGCACGGAGGACCGACCATCCATCCATCTGCGGCATGGTCACGTCGAGAAGAATGACCCGGGGCCTCAGGCTGCGGGCCATCTCCAAGCCCTCCCTGCCGTTGATGGCGGCCGCAACCTGGAACCCGTCGCGCTTCAGGAAGCGCGTCAGGAGATCGCGCGTTGCAGGATCGTCGTCCACGACGAGGACGAGGCCCTGCCCGGATGCGTCTTCCGACAGGGGCGGGCCGGCATCCTCATCCACCTGCGGCGCGTCGTTCGTTCCGGCGATGCGCGCCGGCACCGACACCGTGAAGGTCGTCCCACGCCCCGTCTCGCTGGCCACCGCGATGGCGCCGCCCAGCATGGATGCGAACGCCCGTGTGATGGAGAGGCCGAGCCCCGTGCCGCCGAACTTCCGCGTGGTCGAGGCGTCGGCCTGCGTGAACCGCTCGAACAGCCGTGCCTGCTGATCCGGGCTCATGCCGATTCCGGTGTCGCTCACCCGAAAGTTCAGCCAATCGACGCCGTCGCGTTCGCCCCGTTCCGCCGACAGGGTGATCCGTCCGCCTTCCGTGAACTTGGCTGCGTTGCTCAGGAGGTTGATCAGGCATTGGCGCAGCTTGGTCACGTCGGTGCGCGCGTCGCCGAGGTCGGCGGCGAGGTCCAAGGATAAGGCGTTCCCCTTGGCGGAAACGAGGGATTCCACCGTCGTCGCGACGTCGCGCACCATGGCATCGACGGCAAAGTCCTCGACGAAGGTCTCCATGCGCTCGGCCTCGATCTTCGAGAGGTCGAGCACGTCGTTGATGAGCCCGAGGAGGTGGCGGGCGTTCGCTTCGATCTTCCGCATGTCGGGCAGCAGGTCGTCGTGGCCGCCGTCCTCCATCTCCTCCTGCAACATTTCGGAGTAGCCGATCACCGCCGAAAGCGGGGTCCGAAGCTCGTGGCTCATGTTGGCGAGGAACTCGCTCTTGGCCCGGTTGGCGTCCTCCGCGGCTTGCTTGGCGGCAGCCAGATGCAGCTCGTCTCGCTTGCGTCCGTCGATGTCGGTCACCACCATGACGGCGCCGATGCGGCGACCGTCGATGTCGCGCATCGGCACGGCCGAGAATCCGACCCAGGCGCGGGTCTCGTCGCCGCGGCGGTAATCGACTTCGAGTTCCGCGCGCGGCTCCCCGCCCCGCGCCACCCGGTCCAGCGGCCATTCATTAGGTTCGACCCGGCGGCCGTCAGCGTGGAACCCGACCCAGCGCTTCGGCTGCTCGCCGGTCGGATCGGCCCCCACCGCGTGCCCGAGAATGACTCCGGCGCGGGCATTGTGATCGACGATGCGTCCGGACGGAGCCTCCGCGATGAGGACGCCGACGGGGAGCGTCTCCATCACCGTCCGCAGGGTGGCCTCGCCCGCCCGCAGGCCCCGGCGCGCCTCGGCCTCGCCGGCTTCCGCCAACCCGGCCGGGATGGTGCCGGCGAACAGCGAGGCGACGTGCAGGTCGAGGCCTGTGAAGGCATCGGGGTGGCTGGACTGGAGCTTCAGGACGCCGACGGCCTCGCCCCCGCGGAGGATCGGGACGCAGACCGCCGAGCGGGCGCCGAGGGCTTCGACGAGGTCGCGCCTGACACGGGGATCGACGAGCAGGTCCGGGCAGAGCACCGGTTTGGCATTCATCAGGCAGTGACCCGAGAGGCTTCCTGCGATCGGGACGCGCAGCCCCACGTGGGAGTCGAGCGCACCGCGTGCCGAGCGGTAGACCAGTTCGTCGCCCTCGAGGAGTTCGATCACCGCACCTTCGGCCTGGGAGACTGCGGCCATGACGCCAGCCACGAGGGTATCGAGAATGACGTCGCGGTCCCCCGCCGCCTGGGTCACGGCGGCCTGGGCGGCGATCAGCGCGTTTTGCTGATCGATCAGCGCGGCTTGGCCGGAGAGAAGGCTCTCGCGCTCGGCGACCGAGCGGCGCAACTCCATCTGGGACATGACCTGCCCGGCGAGCGCGCGCAGGGCCGCCGACTGTTGGTCCGTGAGACCGCCCGGTCGGGGAGCCAAGTCGATCACGCAGAGGCTGCCGAGACGCTGTCCATCAGCGGCCTCCAACGGCGCCCCAGCGTAGAAGCGGAGTTTCGGTTCGCCGGTGACGAGCGGGTTGTCCCGCGTGCGGGGGTCCAGCGACAGGTCCGGGATGACCAGAAGGTCCGGTTCGCCCAGAACATGCGCGCAGATCGACTTGTCGAGGGACGTTTCGCACGAGGCGAACCCCGACTTTGCCTTGAACCACTGGCGGTCGCCCGCCACGAGGCTGACCAGCGCAACGGGGGCAGAGCAGATCAGCCGGGCCAGCTCGACGATATCGTCGAACCCTTTCTCGGGCGGCGTGTCGAGGATGTCGTATCCGCGAAGCGCTTCCAGCCGGCGGGCGTCGCCGACATGAGGCGGAAGCGTGCGGGAGTCGGTCATGGGCAGCTCGCTGTCGGGAACGGATGCGCTCGCCGACGCAAGGCCGCGAAAGGACGGGATGCGGACTTCGGGTGCCCCCGACAACACGGAGACCGCGCAGTGGTTGCGGGCCCGCCCCGGCCACGTCTCCGAGCACCGCTTCCCGGAACGAGGATCGAGGCACCGGGTCAGTTCCGCGCACGGCGGTTCAGGATCGCGTCCCGGCATTTGAGATGGGACCAAACCGCCAAGCCGGAGTTGTCGTCGGAATACGTCTCCCAAGGCACCCAGGAGCTCCCGTTGCGGGCGCCGGATGCCGCTCTCCAGATGGGGCCCGATGGCCGAGTCCGCTACGACGCACGTCCCCCGACCTCGCGACATCCTGTCGACGGGGATCGGCGGCCTCGACGAGATCCTCGACGGCGGGTTGACGCGCGGCCGCCTCTACTTGCTCGAAGGGACGCCCGGGACCGGTAAAACCACCGTCGGCCTTCAGTTCCTTCTCGACGGCGTGGCCCGGGGAGAAAAGGGTCTCTACGTCACCCTGTCAGAAAGCGCCGACGAGCTTTCGTTCGCTGCGGGGACGCACGGGTGGTCTCTGGACGGCATTGAGGTCTACGAACTCGTCAACGAACTCGGCCTCGACCCCGACAGCGAGCAATCCGTCCTGCATCCGTCCGAGGTCGAGCTCGGAGAAACCGTGCGCGAGGTGATCGAACGCGTCGACAGCCTCAAACCGCAGCGAGTGGTCTTCGACAGCCTGTCCGAGCTTCGCCTACTCGCCCAGAACCCCCTCCGGTACCGCCGCCAGATCCTGGCCCTGAAACAGATGTTCGCGTCCAGGAAATGCACGGTTCTCCTGCTCGATGACGGGACCGCCGACGTCCAACTCCACAGCATCGCCCACGGGGTGATCTTGCTGGAGCAGATCCGGCGCGGTTTCGGCGCCGCGCGCAGGCGTCTCAACGTCCTGAAGATGCGCGGCGTCAAGTTCCACGGCGGGATGCACGATTTCGTCCTCGACACCGGTGGCGTCGAAGTCTTCCCCAGCCTCGTTGCGAACGACCATGCCGCGAAATTCGATATGACCCCGGCATCGACCGGCTCCCATGAACTCGACCTTCTCCTGGGCGGAGGTCTAGCGCCCTCGACCAATACCCTGCTGCTAGGTCCCTCCGGGGTCGGGAAGACCACCACGGCGGTCCGCTGCATGATCGAGGCCTTGGATCGCGGGGAGAAGGCGACCTACTTCCTGTTCGACGAGGGTCGGCAGACCATGCTCACGCGCGCCAGGGCGCTGGGAATGGACCTCGACGCTCATCTTTCCAGCGGACGGCTGGTCATCGACGAGATCGAGCCGGCTGAGTTTTCGCCCGGCGAATTCGCTTGCCGAGTGCGCGCTACCGTGGAGAGGCGGGACGCCAGCTTCGTCGTGTTCGACAGCCTGAACGCGTACATCCACGCCATGCCCGGCGAGGAACACCTCGTCCTGCAGATGCACGAACTCCTGAACTATCTGAACCAGAAGGGCGCTACGACCCTGCTGGTTCTCGGTCAGCACGGCGTGATCGGCGATGTTCGATCGGACGTCGACCTCAGCTACCTCAGCGACGGCATCCTCCTGTTCCGGTACTTCGAGTCCAGTGGCGCGGTCCGGACCGCCCTCTCGGTGGTGAAAAGCCGCGTCAACGCGCACGAGCGAACCATTCGGGAACTCAAGCTCTCCCCCATCGGCCTTCAGGTTGGCGCCGCCCTCACCGATTTCCAAGGCATCCTGTCCGGACTGCCCACCTACGACGGCAAGGTGGCGCTGATCCCCGGCGGCGGCGAGCCGGCGGAAACGCCGTGATGCCGGCCTTTGATTCTCACGGGGAACGCGTCCTGATCCTTGCTCCGCGCGGACGCGACGCGATCGTCATGGCGCAATTGCTGGCCAAGTCCAACGTTCTCAGCACCGTTTGTGGCGATGGCGCCGAATGGCTCGACGGACTCCGGACGCCCGTCGCGACGTCGATCGTGACGGAGGAGGCGCTTCTTGATGTCGATCCCACGGCGCTGAACGCATGGGTCTCGTCCCAGCCGCCGTGGTCGGACTTCCCCTTCATAATGCTGGCGACGCGGCAGGCCGGACGCCGCACCGCCACGGCCGCCGCCATGATCGAACGTCTCGGCAACGTCGTCCTGCTGGAACGCCCGATCAACGCTGAAACGCTCCTCAGCGCGGTCTCGTCGGCCCTGCGGGTCCGTCGCCGCCAGTACCAGGCTCGGCAGCACATCCGGGAACGCGAGGACGCCCAGCAGCGGCTGCGCATCGCGAACGAGACTTTGGAACGGCGTGTCGCGGAGCGTACGCGCGAAGTGGAGGCTGCGCGCGAGACCCTGGCCTTCGCGCTGGACTCCGCCGGCATGGGGTCGTGGGACCTCGATCTCGTCAACGATACGGCACGCCGCTCGCGCCGGCACGATGCGATCTTCGGCTACGACGTGCCGATCACGTCGTGGGGCATGGCCGAATTCCTGAACCACACCGTGCCGGAGGATCGGCTCATGGTGGAGGCCGCCTTCGCCCTGGCGGTCGAGACCGGGACGTTGGACCTGGAATACCGGATGTCTCGGACCGATGGCGCGATCCGCTGGATCGCGGCCAAGGGGCAGGTGGAGTATGGGGACGACGGAAGCCCCATCCGTATGGCCGGCATCGTCGTCGACAGGACCGACCAGCGAAACACCGAGGAAGCCCTGCGCCAGGCCCAGAAGATGGAAGCCATCGGGCAGCTGACCGGGGGCGTGGCGCACGATTTCAACAACCTGCTCACGGTCATCGTGGGCGGTCTCGACATGATGATCCGCAAGCCCGAGAACACGGAACGCGTCGTCCGCTTGGCGGAAGCCGCGATGAACGCGGCGCGGCGCGGTGAGCAACTCACTCAGCAACTCCTGGCGTTTTCGCGCAGGCAGATGCTGCGGCCACAGACCATCAACCCGAACCGCCTCCTCACCGAGTTCAAACCGCTCGCCGAGCGGGCAGTCGGCGGCGCATTGGAGCTTCGACTCGATCTCGATGCCCTCATCGACCCGATCCGGATCGATCCGGCGCAGTTCGAGGCGGCGGTCCTGAATCTCGTCGTCAACGCTCGCGACGCGATGGAGGGGGGCGGCTCGCGGATCGTCGTGCGGAGCCGGAACCTGCACCTCGATACCGCGGCGGTGGCCGGCAAGGGCGTACCGCCGGGAGCCTACGTCGAGGTGGCTGTGGTCGACCAGGGAAGCGGCATCGCCCCCGAGACGATGGCACGGGTGTTCGAACCGTTCTTCACGACGAAGGAGGTCGGGAAAGGAACGGGCCTCGGCCTATCCCAGGTCTACGGCTTCACCCGCAGCGCAGGCGGGTTCATCGGCATCGATACGGAGATGGGTGCCGGCACCACGTTCCGCCTCCTGTTCCCGCGTTCGGCCGAACCAGCCGGAGACGAGGTTGGCACCGGCAGCAGCACACTCCCGCTTCGTCGGGCCAGCGAAGGCGACACCGTGCTTCTGGTCGAGGATGATGAGCAGGTGCTGGGCATGGCCGTCGAAAGTCTTGAGGAACTCCACTACCGCGTGGTGGTGGCTCGCAACGCCGCGGAGGCCGTCGTTCACCTCCAGGGCGTCGAGCGGATCGACATCCTGTTCTCAGACGTGATGATGCCCGGCGGCATGAACGGCTCGCAGCTTGCCGTCGAGGCGCAGCGCCTCCGGCCCGGCCTAAAGGTCCTCTTGACCTCGGGTTACGTGGCCAACCTTGATGAGGGGCAGGTGATCGGGCGCGGCGACCTTCCCGTCCTGAACAAACCGTACCGGCGGGATGAACTTGCCCACTCGCTCCGCCTCGTTCTCGGAGGAAGGCGTTGCTGAAAGCAACGGCGAACTGATATTTGTGCGATTTGTTTTCATTGATGAAAAATATTTATTTCATTTGAAATTTGTCTTCGCCGATCAAGTCCGCACGCGAAAAGCAGGGCAGCTTCTGCTGCCGATCGCGGGATCGGACGGACGGCCTGAGCCTGCCATCGAAACGGAAGCCATTGAGGCCGGTATCGTGGGACCCTCTGCAGGATCGGCGCGTTGGGCGAGATGATCGCTCAGCCCCCCGCTTCACCCGACCGTGCCCGCCTCGCTCTGACTGAGGCGGCCCTTGCGACCGCAGACGGTCTCTGGCGCGCCGAGATGCGTCGAAACTACGGTCCGGAGGGCGTCTTGATGTACGCCTATGCCCCGGAGGGCCAGGGCGGGCTCGGGACCCCGCTTCGGCGATCCTATGAAGCGCGTCGCGTCGCCGTCGCGCTGTGGCGGCATGAGCGCCACCGAACGCAGCAATCGGCTTGACCGAGCGGTCCGGTCACCAAAGCGCTGAGTTCAGTAGACATTCGAGGGCATGTGATGGCGGAAACCGACGAATCCCAAGGTGTGAGCGTCGTGCCGCCCACGGTGCAGATCCGAAACGTCAACGCTCCCGATCCCACCACTGGGCGCCAGGGCGCAAGCGTAGACGTGGTCGAGGACGCCGAAAGCCAACCGGACGACCCTGATCACGCCGCCAAGGACGGCTTGGCCTAGCTGCCTGAATGACGGTTCGGCATCTCGCCGGCCGCGATCAACGCACCGGCGATCGCCACCATCCGCCGACCTTGATGGCGGGCCGCATCGAGGTCTTCCATCCGGGGCGGCCGGTTCTTCGAACCTACGATGGCCGACGCTCCATAGGGTGATCCTGCCTCCAGCATCACCTCGTCGGTGTAACCGGTCGGGAGGATCACCATGCCCAGATGCGCCATCGGAGCATACAGCGACAGCGTGACGACTTCGGATCCACCGTGCGGCCAGGATGCGGCTGCGAAGGCACCGCCGACCTTGCCGGCCAACGATCCGCGTTTCCATTGCGGACCGAGTAGATCGAGGTAATTCTTCAACTCGGTCGCCATCGCTCCGAAATAGCAGGGTGTGCCGAACAGGATGGCGTCCGCCCACTCGGCATCCTCATGCGTGGGAGCCTCGTACAGGACGTTCTGCCGGGTGGCGCTCGCGGTCCACCCGTCAACCTTCGCCATGGAAGCCGCGTCGGCGACTTCGCGCGCGCGGCGTACGCGCACCTCCGCGCCGGCCTCTCGCGCAGCGTCCGCTGCAGCACCTGCGAGCGCTTCCACGCTGCCGCTGCGTGAGTAGTAGACGATCAACAATCGGGTCGAATCGGTCACAGCACGCTCCTACGGACGGGTGCCATGGGCTGGCGGTTGCAGGTTCGACGAAAGGCCGTCAGGCCGCGGAGGCATTCCTGAGTCTGCTGACGCGACGACGACTTGGCCGGTGGTTCGATGCGAAGTCGCCATCTGGCCCGCCATCAGCACGGTTAGCGCTGCCAGCATCAGACCGGTGGCGCCAATGATTCCGCAGAACATCGGCATGCTGGGACCACCGTGCTGTCCGTTTTGACTGGAATGCCGCTCTGCCACCTGGAAACCTCGCTGATCCACAATGGCGGATCCGAGGTGGCAACAGATGCTCTACCCGATAGGTCCGCCCCTGTGGCGCCATGGCTCCCTGGCCGGTCCCAGCAGACGTGACTGTTACAGGGCCCCGGCGGAGCCTTCCGGCGGCTTGGCATGCAACATGACGGCAAATGGCCCTTCGGATTGCTGGTCAGCGCCCGGCAAGGCTCGGAGCGTAAAAATCATCGATCGATCCGGCCCGGTTATTTGTCTGAATCGCATTGCATTGTCTGCTTTTCCAAAACCATTCCGTTGCATGGGCAATATTTTATGCATCGCCCGCCAAAGTTTTAGGTTGTTCCGACGGCTTGCGCGAGCACATCAGTGATTGGACAGAGAGGAAATCAATCATGGCAATGATGAGCACATTGATCGTTGCCGCAGCTCTCACGGCCCTACCGCTGGCGGCGGCCCATGCGATGCCGATCGCGGCCGACCTCGGCGGCCCTGCTCCGGTTACCCGTGTCGCGGGTGGTTGCGGACCAGGTGCGTGGCGTGGTCCGTGGGGGCATTGCCGGAACACCCCGTACTCCGGTCCTCTCCCGGGCGGTTGGTATCAGGTCCGCGCGGGGAACGGGTGCCCTCCGGGCTACTGGCGCGGCCCGTGGGGACATTGCCGCAATACGCCCTTCCATGGCCGGTTGCCTGGAGGCGGCTACCGGTAGGAGATCGCAGCACCGGTCCGCGGCGCGAAGGTCGGCTGGCTAGGGCGGCGGCCGTCGGGCGCGGCGCAGCCGCCTGTCCGAGGGCGCGATGCGCGCGCGAACCCTGATCGACTGGGGGGGCAATTGCCATTGGATGCCGTCCCCGGAAGGGCGGCGGCGGCGAGATCCGCTTCGGGGAGGGATAAAACCTGCGCTGAGTTCGTTAGGGCGCTACGAACCGCTTCGGTTAGGGATCAAAAATGCGCACGCTCATCATCGCCTTCGGCCTCGTCGCCATTGCCGTCCCCGCCTCGGCGCAGGCTCCGAAGCGCGGCAATGCGGATCTACAGACCTATTGCGCGGGTGACGCCATCACGTTCTGCGCCGGCATCGATCCGAATAGCCCGCAGATGGACGCCTGCTTCAAGAAAAACATGAGCCAGATGTCGCCGAATTGCCGCAGCGCGATCGATGCGTACAAGAGCGGCGGCGGCAAGTAAATTTCTCAACAAGATACGACATACATTCATAGTCGGGAGATAAATCTTGTTCAGCCACATCATGGTCGGCAGCAACGATTTGGCGCGATCAAAAGCGTTCTACGATGCACTCTTCGCCGCGAGCGGAGCGGGCTCCGGCGTAGAGGATGCGCGGGGACGGCTGATCTACACGCACAAAGGCGCACGCTTGATGATCAGCAAGCCGATCGACGGAAATCCGGCGAGTGGCGCGAATGGCGGCACCATCGGGTTCACAATGGACAGCCCGGAGGAGACAAAAGCCTGGCACGCTGCAGGTGTCGCGAACGGCGGCACTTCGGTGGAAGATCCGCCGGGTGAACGCCAAGGCGGCTCCGGCCGGTTGTACTTGGCGTATCTCCGCGACCCGGACGGCAACAAACTCTGCGCTCTTCATCGGATCGCAGGCTGATACCCGTCCGTTTGGCGAAATAGGCGACTGTCCCGCCCACCCGCATTCAGATCGGGCGGCGGGGCAGAGCCGGCGGAACCCTTTTCACGAGGAAGCCCATGTCGGTCGAGCCAAGCCAAACTTTGTCGGACGAAGAGCTGGACCGCCTGGCGCGTAAACTGTTCGCCGAGGTTCGGGCCGAAAGTCCGGAAGCTAAGGCGGAAAAGGCATTGACGACCGCCGGCGAGGTGGCTGGAGAGGTGGTCCCGATCCTCCCCGATTGGCTCCTGGAGCCCACGGACGGCGCTGTCGAAGGCGGCCGCGAAGACTGAAGCTCCGACGGAACTATTGCTCGATCTTGCCTCTTCCTCCTTAACCAAATCAGGAGGAACCATGCCACGCATCGCTACGCTGACGGGCGCCGTCGCCATCATTGCGCTGACTGCGACGACGTCCTTCGCGGCCCCGTGCAAGGTGGGCACCACCACCAGCACCAATGGCCCCACGACCAAGGATACCAGCTCGAACGTCGAAGGTGGCTCGACCGCCAAGGTGACGCCAGGTGCCAAGGGTGAATCCCCTGGTACGGTCGGCGCCATGAACAACGCCGGAGTTGGCACGATGGCGGACAAGGGCGAGAAGAAGGCCCCCGAGGGCCAGCCGGTGAAGCCGGGTGACGACAACTGCTGAGATGATTCCTGGCCCGTAGGCGATCGGCCTGCGGGCTTACCCTGTTTCAGAGATCGTTCCCGTCATGGCGCCGACGACGAGCACGACGCTGACCTGGGCGATCATTGATCCAACCTTGCGAGTGGGATCAAGCCGAGGTGAAGCCGACGGCGCCGCATCAATTCTGGGCGGGCCCATCGCTGGGTTGGTTGACGTTCCAGAGGGCGGCTAACGTCAGTGCCCTCATGCCGGGCCGTAGCTCGCAATTATGCTGTTGGGTCACGGTGGAACGCTCCGGATCGTCGTCCGAACCGCCAGCGGCCTGCGCCTATCTGTCGGTCGGCCATAGTCAACGGACCGTTAACTATGTCACCGCAGGTTGATCCTGGCGATCGGCTGGGGGGCTGAGCGCCAATGGAACGGCATCGCCGACGCGCTCGCATCAGGCCCGCTACGGGAACACCCGGGCGGGCCTTGTCTGTTCCCTGGCTTCGAGTGACCCGGTATCGCTTAGCGTCACGGCCTACGCGCCAGAATCTGGCTCCCGGGCTTGATATGCGTGTCAGGGAATCGCGCGCACTGGCGTCTAATCGGTCTGATGGGTCTGATGGGTCTGTGAAGGCTCGCTGAGCTGTTCCAGTTGCGCTGCCGGCGTGCTTTCGACCAGAAGCCGGATCATCGCGGATCGGCTTTCAAGCATCATGGCCGGTGGCTCTCCCACAAAAATTTCCCACGCTGCCACGAATGCGGCCTGCGACATGTGGGTGAGCGCGTCCTCGCTCTGGGACATCGGCTCGGCCGGTACGATGGGCACGTCGATCATTCACTTAGTACGAGCCCGGGCCGCACTGCGTTTCATGGGGGCTCCGGCAGGGTAAAGGTGCGTTTAACGGGACACGCGACCGCCAGATATTTGTTTCCACAATTCAGTAGCGCATTTCAGCCACCCGTGAGCGGGCCGCCCGATGGGCCAGGTTCCTCACGACAGCGCCGCGATGACTGAGGCGATCTGTCGAGCGATCCAACATGTTCAAGCGCGCCAGAGGCCGCTCGTGAAGCGCCGGAGAATCAACCCGATACCGGCCGCACCGAGATGTTCGAGCTCGGCGGCCGAACAACGTGCGGGAATGAAGGATTCCGGTTCGACGGTGCTGTCACCGAAGGACACGGCGGTCGTGATCGGTTTTCACCGTCGCGATTAGCTCGTTCCCGCTCGTCGAGCGACGGCCGAAGCTGCAATGGCGGGGACGACGTCCTGGGCTGAGGGTGCGGCGACTGGAGGGATATCAAGCCTCGCACGGCGCTATGGGGCACGATGATGCCCGGACGGCCTGGGTCGATGTGGCAGGATCAACACGGCGTTTGCGAGATGTCCGCGCCTCAGTAATCCAACACATTGAGTGAGGGATCCATGATTGCACGTACTGGTTGCAACATGGAAGGAGATCCTCATGCAGGCATCCGAATGCTGCATCTTCCGCGTGACGATCGCAGCGAGCCTCGGCTGGCTCATCGCACTCGCCCTGATGTGGAAACACGGCGTGCTGGCCGCGCTGATCGTCAGCCCGTTGGTCGGAACTGGGGCAGCGATTGCGGCTATGACGCTGTTCTGGCTCGCGAGCCTGTTCGTCTCATGCGAGCCGATAGGGCCACGCGCTTTCGACGCCAAGCGGTAGCGAGCATTGACCGAAGCAGCGTGCAGGGTCGCTCTTCTCCAGCCAGCGAGGCGGCGACGGAAGTTTGAATGACGGGCGGTCGATGGTGCGCTCCATCGTCGGCGGTCCCAAGACCTGCCATGCCGCCTGCAACTCCGCGTTGCAGACGCAGAGGGCCACGGACCGCGTGCCCGGCCGCACCTGTGCGGGTCATGGCGTAGGCGGCCGAGGGTGGCGAGCGGGGCAACCTACCGGTCGCTACGGATGTCCGCGGCTTGAAACCCGATCATGCTGTGGGCGATCCAAAATGGCAGGGGCCAGATCGGTCGCGAGCTTCAGCCGGAACACCGGTTTTCTTCAAACTTAGTGAGGAGAGAGGTGCCTGATCAAGGCGGCTACCACGGCGATCAGCGTCCCGCCCGCAATCGGCGCGAACAAACCGAGGATCGAGATCAGGATGATCAGCGTGACGGCAGCGTTCTCGGCCCGCTTGGCATCCCGTGAGGGTTTGCGCGGCGGCTCCCACCGGGGCGGGACAGGTCGCTGATCGGGAGGGACGAACATCTGCCTCCATGAGGCGCACAGGCTGACGTCGTTTCGATGCTATGCTCAATTGGTGAGGCTGTCACCGCGTCGATCGTCCGCAGCCCAAGCGAATAAGTCCAATTTGATGTAATGTGCAAATCGCCAGCGAAGGATCACGAGCCTATACTGAACGTAAGCCCGCCTTGAGTGATCCCATGGACAATCAGAGATCCGCTCGTCGCGTCTCCATCAACATGATGGGGCGCATCACCGTACCCGATGAGGCAGCGATCCCGTGCGTGATCCACGACATCTCGAAGTGGGGCGTGCGGGTCCGGCTCGACGGTACCGAGCGCGTGCCGGACAAGTTCACACTGATATTCGACGCCACCGACAAGGTGATCGGATGCGAGACGGTCTGGAAAAGCTCCGATGAGATCGGCGCCCTGACCGACCTGATGGAGTGACCGGACACCCGACCCCTATCTCTATCAATCGCTGAAGATCGATGTTGATCGAACCTTGGCCATAGGAAGGGATCTAGAGCAGATAGTCGCTGCAGACCTTGTCGTTAACCACTCGTTAACGGTTTCGCCATAGTGGTTAATGGGTGGTCGGTGGAGGTGGTCTACCGCGCATGTCGGGCGAGCCTCCGATGATCCTCTTGGTAGCGGCCGCAATCGGTAGCGGTCTCGTGACGGCCATCGTCCTCGCGCCGCTGAGTCCCCTGGCGGCGCTCCTCACGGCACCTCTGGTCGCGAGTGTCGCGACCGGGCTTGCGTGCCTGCTCATCGGGTGGAGCAGCGCCCGCGACGGCCGGACGGTAACGGTCCTCGACGAACAGGCCGATGCGATGGTGGCGGCACTCCGTGTGGTCGCCGACCACGCCAAGGCCGTGTCGCCCACGCCTGAGAAATCGACGTCGCGTCGCAACAAGGTCGCGTAGCGTTCCAGAGCAACGACCACAGGGCCTTGGACCTCGCGGCCTTCGTCTCACTTCCGGCATGGTCCGGTTGTGACGTACCGGACGGGGCATTCAGGACACCGCCCCGTTTGGTGGGACCGACGACTCCGGAACGCAGGCCGCAAGCGCGTTAGCGGCGGTCGCGTTCGCTCGCGAACCTTCGTCGTCTAGCGCAGGGCCGGCCAGCCCGTCCAGTTCGATCTGGTTGAACCAGCTCGTACTTGCCTCCTGGCGCGGTCGGAGGCCAGCGGTGGGACAAGTCGGCTCGACCACGCGGCGCACATCTGCACGCGTGATGTACGTCCGGCCGGTGGATGCATGGTTGATCGGTATCGGCTTGCGGCCTGAGCGCCGCGCTGATTTCCCTCGAGCTTACGAATATCGGCATGAAGGGGCGTAGCATCGGCGTCGACGGGGAGGACGCGCTCATCCTGGCGGAGGCGCTGAGGGGCTACCGAAGTGGCCAGGCAACAGCACACCTCTGCCGATCATGCAGGTGCGCGAGCCGCTGAAAACAGCCATGCTGCGATGGCAGGCCATTCGGCCTCAAGGGATCGTCGCTTGAAGCCCCCCATGTCGGATGCCCTGTACTCGCCGGCCGTTGCCCGCAATGCCGCAGCGATCGTCGAAGTCCTGAAGCGCGTCGTTCCGCCCGGCGGCGTCGTTCTGGAGATCGCCAGCGGATCGGGCGAGCACGCCGTTCACTTCGCCCGGGCGATGCCAAACCTCGACTGGCAGCCCAGCGATCCGGACGAGGCGGCGCGCCGCAGCATCCTCGCCCATGCGCGAGCCTCCGGCCTGTCGAACCTCCGGTCCCCGTTGGCGATCGACGCGGCCGGGCAGCCGTGGCCGGTGGCCAAGGCGGACGGAATCGTCGCGATCAACATGATCCATATCGCCCCCTGGGACGCGGCCACCGGGCTGATGGCCGGCGCGGGCGCGACGCTTCCCGTGGGTGGGATTCTCTACCTCTACGGTCCGTTTCGGGAGGACGGTGCCCACACCGCGCCGAGCAACGCCGCGTTCGACGAGAGCTTGCGCATGCGGAACCCATCCTGGGAGGTGCGCGACATCGAGGCCGTCTCGGCTGCCGCCGGCGCGTACGGGCTCCACCTCGCCGAGCGCGTTGCGATGCCCGCCAACAACCTCAGCTTGATCTTCCGCAAGCTAAACCCACCCTCCGCGAACGTCGGCGGGGCCTCGCATTGACGGCTTCCGCATCCACCAGCGCCGTCGTCATCGGCGCCTCCGGCGGGATAGGCAGGGCTCTGGTGTGCGCCCTCGCGGCCAGCGAGGCCTACGCCCCGGTCTTCGCGCTTTCCCGTTCGGAGCCGTCAGCGCCGCACGGCGTCCGCACCGTTCCGATCGACCTCGGCGACGAGGCCACGATCGCTGCGGCTGCGGAGAGTGTGGGCGCGACCGGACCTGTCGGCTTGGTCATCGTCGCAACCGGCATCCTTCATCAGGACGGCGTTTCACCCGAAAAGTCGTTCAAGGCCCTTGATCCCGCCGCGATGGCCGCCGTCTTTTCGGTCAACACGATTGGCCCGGCCCTCGTGGCCAAGCATTTCGTGCCTTTACTGGCGCGCCGGGGACGCTGCGTGTTTGCGGCGTTGTCGGCGCGGGTCGGCTCCATCGAGGACAACCGTTTGGGCGGCTGGTACTCCTACCGCGCGTCGAAGGCGGCGTTGAACCAGATCCTGCGGACCCTTGCGATCGAAGTGGCGCGCAACCGACCGGAGGCGCTCGTCGTCGGCCTGCATCCGGGGACGGTCGCCTCGAACCTGTCGCGGCCTTTCCGGTCAGATCCCACCGCCCAGGGTGTCGTTCAGCCCGACGTGAGCGCAGCCCATCTCCTGCGCGTGCTCGACAGCCTCGGGGCGAAAGACACCGGCGGCGTCTTCGCCTGGAATGGCATGCGTATCCCGGCCTGAGCGCAGTACCGACCAAGATACGCCCGGTGGTACCTGACTGCTGGGCCGGCAACCGCGGCAGGCATCATCTCGATACCGATTTCTATCGATCGCCGAGCAACCATTACTGCTATCGGTACCATTCACAAGTAAGGCTTAAAGCAAACGTCGCGGCAGACCCTCAAAGCGTGCGATACCTCAATGCTTCCAAGGCAGATGGACGGCCAATTGCGTCAAGAAGTCTTCTACGACTGACTGCAGCTTCGCTTCAAACGCTCCGCCTCCACAGGCCCCGCAGGGTCCGCCACGCCGGTGCCAGGACGAAGCTCGTCAACGGAATCAACAATCCGCCGACCGCCAAGCCGATCAGGCCCGACGCCAGTGCGGTGACCAACCATTCGACGATGCCCGCGGCAAACGGAACGGATAAGGCCGCACCCACCGCGGCCTCGTGCGCGGCATGCGCCGGCGCTGACAGGCCGTATGCCTCCATCCCGTGCATCAGGATCCCGCCGCCGACCCAGATCATCGCCGCCGTGCCGACGAAGGCGAGGATCTTGAGCAGGATCGGCATGCCGTGGACCACGCCGCGCCCGAGACCGCGGACGAGGCCTCCGAACGGTGGTCCCGCCGTGCTGCGGGCGAGCGCAAGGCCCGCGTCGTCGGCCTTCACGATGAGCGCGACCACGCCGTAGACCCCAACGGTGATTCCCAGGGCGACGATGGCCAGCACGGCCGCCCGCATCCAGAAGCTGCCCTCTGGCAGGGCTGCCAGGGTGATCGCCATGATCTCGGCCGACAAGATGAAGTCGGTCTTGATGGCGCTCGCCACCCGGCTTTCTTCCCGGGCTTGGTCGCTCCCGGTGTCGCCCCCGCCTTCCGCATCATGCCCGTGATGCGGAAAGAGGGCCTCGTAGACCTTTTCGGTGCCCTCGTAGCAGAGGTACGCGCCGCCCAGCATCAGGAGCGGTGTGATCGCCCAGGGCGCGAAGGCGCTGAGCGCGAGCGCGCCCGGCAACAGGAACAGGAGCTTGTTCCGGAGCGATCCCACGGCGATCTTGCCGACGATCGGCAGTTCGCGCTCCGCCGCAAAACCGACGACGTAGCGCGGCGTGACCGCCGCATCGTCGATGACGACGCCGGCCGCCTTCGTTCCGGCCTTGGCGGCTTGACCCGCCACATCGTCGAGGGATGCCGCCGCCGCCCTGACCATGAACGCGACATCGTCCAGCAGGGCGATCAATCCAACGCTCACAGGCCTGTCCTCGTCCGCAAGAATTTCGCCCAACTGACAATCCGCGACCGGATTTGATCCGTCACACCAAAAGATCGAAGCGGCAGGGCAGCCAGCGATGCTCGCCTATGGCCTGGAAATTCCTGGATCTCCAGGGGCACAGTGTGGTTCGGTTGCAAAGATGCTGTCCGAACGGGCGCTCAGGCTGACGCGAGCCAAATGGCCTTCAGCGGGATCAAGCCTTCGACCGCCGTCTCGGTTGTCCGAACCACCATGTCACTCGGCGGGTTGCGGTGCCGCACTTTCGTGCTCCTGGGACGCGGCGGGCTTACCCAGGAGCCGCTCGAAGGCGACGTAAAAAGTCGGCGTCACGAACAGGGTGATGAAGGTCGCCACAAGCAGGCCGCCGATCACAACGGTGCCCATCGAGACCCGGGCGTTGGCGCCGGCGCCGCTGGCGATGGCGAGCGGTACCGAGCCCATGATGAACGCGAACGAGGTCATCAGGATCGGGCGCATGCGCAGACGCGCCGCGTCCTGGGCGGCCTTGAGCACGTCCTCGCCCTGCTTGCGCAGATCCTCGGCGAACGCGACCAGCAGGATCGAGTTCTTGGCCGCCAGCCCGACCAGGAGCAGGAGGCCAACCTGCCCGAAGATGTCGAGGGCGAGCCCCCGGATGGCCAGGAAGCCCACCGCGCCGAAGATCGCGATCGGCGTGCCGAGCAGAATCACGAAGGGTAGGCGCAGGGACTCGTATTGCCCGGCCAGCAGCAGGAAGATCATCAGCGTGCCGAGGCCGAAGATCAGCGGCGCGTAGCCCCCGGCGATCTTCTCCTGGTAGGCGACGTCGGTCCATTCCACCGCGTAAGTGGACGGCAGCTTGGAGTCAGCCAGGGCCTCGATCGCCGCAATGGCGGTGCCCGAACTGGCGTTGGCCGCGGTGTCCACTGCGATCTCGATGGTGGGGTAGGTGTTATAGGACAGGACCGCGGTCGGGCCGGTGACAAAGTGCGTCTGGATCAGCGAGCCGACGCGGACAGGCTCACCGCGGTTGTTGAGCACGGTGAGCGCCTCGACATCCTCGATCGTACGGCGGCCCGAGGCCTCGCTCTGCACGTAGACTTGGTAGACGTAGCCGAAGCGGTTGAAGAGGTTGACGAAGCTCGATCCGACATAGGTCCCCAGCGCGTCGAACAGGTTCTGGAGCGGCACGCCGAGTTGCTCGGCCTTGGCCCGGTCGATCTCAAGCCGCATCTGCGGGACGCCGTAGCTGGTCGTCGGGATCGCGCGGCCGACCGAGGGCAGCTTCTCCATCTCGGCGATGAAGCGCTGGGCGGCCTCGGCGAGCTTGAGCCCGCCGGTACCGCTGCGGTCCTGTAGTTCCAGGGTGAGGCCGCTGCGCGAGCCGAGCCCGGGGAGCGGGGAGGGGTTCACCACCCGGATCTGGCCATCGGGGTCGTGCTTGAAGTGCTTCTGGACCGTCGCGATGACATCGGTGACGCTCTGGTCGCGCTCGCCCCAGGGCTTCAGCGTCGGAATCTGGAAACCGTAGAACGGCGCGATCGCGTCCGCGAGGATGCTGCGGCCGGTCACCCCGATCGTGTGCTCCACGCTCGGGATCTCGCGCAGGGCCTCGCCGACACGGTCGACCATCCGGTCGGTGCGCGCCACGGAAGCGCCCTTCGGCAGGACCACGTCGGCAAAGAAGTAGCCCTGGTCCTCGTCCGGCACGAAGCCGGAAGGCCGCTGCATCGTCATCCACACGGTCACGGCAGCGAAAAGCACGAACACGATGGCGACGAGGGCGATGTGGCCGGTCAGCCAGCCGATCGCGGCCACGAGGCGGCGGCTCGCGCCCTCCAGCCCGGCGTTGAACCGGCGTAGGGGCGCCCGCCAGCGGCTCTCGTCCTTGGCGTCCGTCTCGCGGTGCTTAAGGATCAGCCCACACAAGGCTGGGGTTAGAGTCAGCGAGACCACCGCCGAGATCATCACCGAGATGGCGATGGTCAGGGCGAACTGGTTGTACAGCTTGCCGGTGAGGCCCGGGATGAAGGCCACCGGGACGAACAGGGCGGCCAGGACAAGGGTCGTGGCGATGACGGGGCCGGCGACCTCGGTCACGGCCTCGCGAGAGGCCTCAGGGGGCGCCATGCCCTCGTCCATCAGGCGCTCGGTGTTCTCGACTACGATGATCGCGTCGTCGACCACGAGACCCACGGCCAGCACCATGCCGAGCAGGCTCAGGGTGTTGAACGAGAAGCCGAGCAGGGCCATCGGCCCAAAGGTCCCGATCAGCGCCACCGGCACTGCGATGGCCGGGATCAGGGTCGCCCGCCAGTTCTGGAGGAACAGGTAGGTGACGATCACCACCAGGACGAGCGCCTCGAACAGAGTGCGCACGACCTCGAAGATCGCTTCCTTGACAAATTCCGTGCGGTCGAGGGCGATCTTGTATTTCAAGCCCGGCGGGAAGCGCTTGGCGAGGTCCACCATCGTGGCGCGGGCGCCGTCCATCACCTGAACCGCGTTGGCATCCGGGTTCTGATAGAGCCCGAGGGTGGCCGAGGGGGCTCCGTCGAAGCTCGATCGGACGCCGTACTGCTCGGAGCCGAGCTCGACCCGCGCCACGTCGCGGATGCGGACCACGGAGCCGTCCGGGTTCGCGCGCAGGAGGATGTTGCCGAATTCCTCGGGCTGGCGCAGGCGCCCCTGGGTCACGAGTTGCAGCTCGAAGGCGGTCGCCTGATCGACCGGCGGCTTGCCGAGGGTGCCCGTGGTGATCTGGGCGTTCTGCTGTGTGATGGCGGTGGTGACCGCGCCCGGGCTGATACCGAGGGCCTCCATCTTCAACGGATCGAGCCAGATCCGCATGGCGTAGCGCTTGTTGGAGAAGTTGACGATGCGGCCCATGCCCTGCACCCGGCGCAGCGGCTTGATCACCTGCGTCTCGGCCCAGTTGGCCAGAAACAGCTCGTCGTAGGGCGCGCCGTCCTCTGCGTAGAGGACGATGTTGCCGAGCCGCTGGCGCGAGCTCTTCGTGATTTCGAGACCCTGCGCGTTGACCGAGGGCGGGAGCTTGGCCTCCGCCCGGTTGGCGCGGGTGAGGACCTCGGCTGCCGCGGCGTCGAGGTCCGAGCCGACCTCGAAGGTTGCGTCCATGCTGACGCTGCCGTCGGTGTTGCTGGTCGAGTTGATGTAGAGCAGGTTCTGGGCGCCGTTGATCTCCTGCTCCAGCGGGATCGCGATGGCCTCGTAGGCCTGCTGCGCGCTGGCCCCCGGATAGGTCGCCTGAATGTTGATGATCGGTGGGGCGATCTCGGGAAACTGGGCGATCGGCAAGGTCAGGCCGGCGACCGCGCCGATCAGCGTAATCAACACGGAGATGACGCCGGCCAGTACCGGCCGATCGACGAAGCGGGCGAACATGCGGGATCGTGACTTCCGGTCGTGCGCCGCCGACGTGGAGGCCGCGTTGCAACGTCTGGCCGATGAGCGTGTTCCTCTGCCGCCGGGGCGCTCGCGCTCGCGGGGGGCGGAGCCGCCGGTCTTGGGAGCGTCAGTGGTGCGGAGAGCAGTCAAGGTTGGTATCGGAGCGGGGCTGATCGTCCTGGCGGGCGCAGGGGGCTGGTACGCGGCCGGGCGACCCACGCCGGAGCGGATCGCCGCCGCGCTGCCTTTCACCGGTGACAAGGCGACGACGGAGCCGGCCGAGCCGCCGCTGGATGTCCGGACCATCACCGTCCGCAAAGTGAAGGTCCCGATCGCCGTCACTTATACCGGCACGATCATCTCCCAACAGGATGCCACCTTGCAGGCGCGGGTGACCGGCAACGTGACGGAGCGCCCGTTCGAACCGGGTGGCCACGTCAAGAAAGGGCAGGTGCTCTTTCACATCGATCCGCGGCCCTTCGAGGTGGCGCTGCAGACTGCCAAGTCGCAGCAGGCCCAGGCCCAGGCCCAGCTCACCTTCGCCCAGGCGGAGGTGGACCGGACCGAGACGCTCGCCGACAAGGGCTACGCCACCGAGCAGCGGTTCCAGCAGCTCCAGGCGAACCGGACCTCTGCCGTGGCCCAGGTGCAAGGTGCGGAGGCCGCCATCGCCCGGCAGAACCTCAACCTGGATTACGCGGTCGTTAACGCCCCCTTCGACGGGCGCGCCAGCTTGTCGACCATCAATCCCGGCGATCTCGTCATCGAGAACCAGACCCAATTGGTTTCCGTGGTCCAGCTCGATCCCATCGACATCCAGATGGCCCTGTCCTCCGAGGATTCCGAAGCGGTCCGGGCGGCGATGCGGGACGGGGGCGTCACCGTGTCGGTGCTCGGCGAAGACGGAAAGCCGGTGCGCGAGGCCAAGATCTACCAGCTCGACAACCGGTTCGATCCCCGGACGGCCCGCCGCCTCGTCCGGGCCCTGATGCCGAACGACGACGAGCGCTTCCTGCCAGGCCAGTTCGTCCGCGCCAGCATCCGGACGGGCACGAAGGACAGGCTGCTGGTGCCGACCGTCGCCCTCGACTCGCAACTGGCCCAACAGATCGTCTACGCGGTCGACGCGAACGGCACGGTTCAGCAGAAGCCCGTGACGACCGGGGACACCTACGGCGAGAACACCGCGATCCTGGAGGGGCTTTCGGATGGCGACCAAGTGGTCGTCGATCACCTGCAGGAGATGCGGCAGAACCTGAAGGTCGTCGCCCGGTCGGCAGGGGAGGTCGAGCCCGATCGGAAGCTCGGGACCGGGGACGCACCGGCCTCGGGCAAGCCCGGCTGAGGTCGGCGCTACGTGATCCCGTATCGCGCCGCATCCCAATTCCGTCGTCTCGGGACAACGCCTCCATGTCGAAGCCTCGTCTTGCCCTCGCTGCCCTTCTCCTGATCGTCGGCGGCCTGCCCGCGACCGCGCGCACGGCCGAGTGCCGGGTCACCCGCGACGCCTACGCTTCGCTGAAGCAGGGGACGCGCTACAATCAGGCGGTGAAGATCCTCGGCTGCCCGGGTCGTCGGATGACCCACATGGAGATCGGCACGGTTCAGCGGGCGACGTATTCCTGGCGCGGAACCGGCAGCACCGGCGCCAACCTGAACCTGTCCTTCCGCAACGGTCGGCTCACGAGCAAGTCGCAGCTCGGCCTGCACTGAACGTGCTGATTTTGTTCGCGTCGACGGACCGAATCACAGGGAACGACGATGGCGCGGGTGCATTGCCGGCTCAACGCACATGCACCCACGTTCTTTCGAGAGGATATGATCGAGCGATGACCGCCAGATCCTTCGCAGCCATCGTTCGGTCTTACCCGCTGAGTCTCAGCTTGGCCGTGGGCGTTTTGGCCGCTGGCCTCGCTGCTCCCCCACACGCGCTGTCCCAATCAGCCGCGAGCCGGATCGATCAACCGACTCCGGGGACGATGCCGGCAGCGCCGGACCGGAACCAATCCGGGCGAGGCGGTCGTAACGATCAGGTCTCTCCCCCGAGCGCGATCCAGTCCTCGACCGATGTGATGCAATCGCAGGGCGCAGTTCAGGGCCAAGGTGCGCCGAGCCGCACGAATCCGATGCAGCATTTGCCGGAGAGCATGCGGTAGGGTCGGAAATGTCCTGAATAATATGGTCGGGTACATTCAAGTTAAGCTGAGTTCGACCCTGCAGGTATGCCGTGGCTGCCGGAAACGTGCGCTGTTCGCGCACCG
Source organism: Methylobacterium mesophilicum (assembly GCF_022179445.1). Lineage (GTDB taxonomy): Bacteria > Pseudomonadota > Alphaproteobacteria > Rhizobiales > Beijerinckiaceae > Methylobacterium > Methylobacterium mesophilicum. The sequence continues at coordinate 492,872 of NZ_BPQU01000001.1, forward strand.
TACCGCCTATGTCAGTGGACGCCACATATCATCGGGCGAAACGGGGTGATCCAAGGTTAAAGCCTGTGAGCCCGAGCACTGCCCGGAACCAAATCCGCGCTTTCCCTACACAGAACCCGGGTTGCTGAACGTTCACCCCCCCGGATTGATCGCTTCGTTTAGTCTGAGAACTCCGGCCGACTGAGTTTCGACACTGCGTCCGGCAGCCTGCGGGTGGTCGGGGAATGGGCAATGCGGAGGCGACGCAGGAATCGCGTGTTGGAACGATCGCCCGGCAAGGTGCCGTCGGCGCAGTTCGCGCGCGGCTTACTGAAGGACAAGTCGGCCGAGGTAGCGGACCATGAGTTCGCCCGTGGCCCCGGCCGCATAGTCTGCCGGCGGCTCGTCTGCCGCGGGGGGATGAGATCCGTAATGCGCAGGCCACCCAGGATCGCCATGAGCTCGAAACGCGCCATCCCGGACTCTATGGCTTCCTGGATGGCCTGCGCCTCGAAGGCATGCGGGACCATGCTCAGGCCCGTATCCCCGGGTCCGTGGGTGCCCCAGGCAGGCGATCGGGGCCGATACCAGGCTGCACCGGTTCGTCGATAGGCGCGTCCTCGTAGGGCGCGGACGGCTCGTCCGGCCCGAGCGAACGTTCGCCCGGGAACGGCCGCGGCGGCATCTCGGTGGGGATGTCACCGCCGGGGATCGGATCGGGCATGCCGGGATTGGCCATCGTGGGATCCTCCATGATTGTTCGCGATGGGTGGCCTACGGGCCGGACGTGCGCCCGGAGCGGCACGACGTCCGGCCCTGCGGCCATGCCGGACCTGATCGGGGGGACTCTTTGGGCCCGGCATAACTTCGGGATTCGCGTGCCGTTTGCTTCGATGCGTTTGGCGATGACCGTGAGATATGATCGCCGCGAGACCGCTCAATGATGCAGATGTATCATTTCGACAGGCTATATTCCGGTAAAATTCAGCGTGTGTCGCGTCAGTCCTCACCCGCGCGCGATCTATGGCGACGTCGCGGCGGTAGGCGGCATCGGGCATCCGGCCAGGATCTGGAAATTTCCGCCGTAGCCGAGCGCGACAGCTTTCCAGAACGCCAACCGTTGATCGGGGGCGCGAACCCGCAGGTAGCTGTCGAGGGCAGCCTGGACCTGAGCGGCGGTGGGCGCGGGATCGAATGACGGGGCGGCTCCCTCGACGTCGAACGCAGGCACTTGCTCAGTCATGACGGGCCCAGGGCGATGGCAAGGCGCTCTCGTGCCCGGCTGACCCGGCTCTTCACTGTTCCCACCTGACAACCGAGGATGGCGGCCGCCTCCTCGTGCCGGAGCCCGTCCACTGTCACCAGCAGCAAGGTCTCGCGCTGGTCTTCGGGAAGGGTCTCCAGCGCGCACTGCAACTCGGAGATGGCGATCCGATGCTCCTGGTCGGGTGCCGATGACAACGTACCTGCGATGGCCCCGTCGACATCCTCGACCTCGCGGCGCATGCGCTGGCGTTGGTTCAGATGCGTGTTGCGCAGGATCGTGAACAACCACGCGATGAGATTCGTACCGTCCTCGAACCGAAACCGGTGCTCCCAGGCCTTGAGCAGGGTCGCCTGAACCAAGTCGTCCGCTTGGGCGGCGCCGTCTGTCCGCACGTGGGCGAAGCGGCGCAGGCGCGGCACGAGGGCGATGAGCTCGTCGCCGAACGTTTTTGTGACCTGTCGCTCCGCCTCAGCGTCGAGCAAGGCGGCACGGAGGCGAAGCAAAACCTGGCCGAGCCGCGTGTCGTTATCGATCGCCTCTGTTTTAGGGATGAGCTGATCCAGTCGCCGTCCGATTGCATCCTGGACGTGACGGAGCGATCCCTCGCTCGGCGAAGGTTTTTCAGAGATCGTGCTTAAGTACATGCGAGGGGACTCGACCTTCCTGCAGGCAACGACTGGCTGTATCCGCCCCTCTACGCCGGAAAACTCACTTGTGGTTTTGACTGATCGATCACGTTCACGTCAATGATCCAGATATACCAATCCAGCGCCAGAATCGACTGGAACCCTCTTGTGCCGCGGCCTGTTACGGCTTGGCTTGATCCGGGCAACGGGAGGATGGTCGGAGGTGACAGTTAGCGTCGACAGGCATGAGCTTCGGCAGATTATCGCCGGCCTGAGCGAGGGCGTGATTCTGGTCGAGCCCGATCAGACCATCGCCTACGCCAATGAGGCCGCGCTCGCGATGCACGGGGCGGAGACCGTCGGCGAACTCGGCGAAACGGTCGAGCAATACCGCGAGCGTTTCGCCCTTCGCTACCGCAACAATCACACGCCAAACCAGTATCCGATGGAGCGCGTCGTCTCGGGTGAGCGCTTCCACGATGTCATCGTCGACGTGAAGCGCACTGACCGGCCGGACGTCGACTTCGTCCATTCCCTGCGCAGCCTGGTCGCCACAGACCGCGAGGGTAATCCGAGCTGCCTTGCGCTCATCCTAAAGGATGTCTCGGACCAGTTCGAAGCCGAGGAGCGCTTCGAGGCCACCTTCAACGCCAACCCTGCACCGGCGGTGATCTGCCGGCTTTCGGACTTGCGCCACGTCAAGGTCAATCTCGGCTTCCTGGAGATGACCGGGTACACCCGCGACGCCGTCATCGGCCGCAGCGTCTACGAGGTCGACGTGCTGTCTGGCGCCCGCAGTCGGGATCTCGCGATCTCGCGCCTCAACAGCGGCGGCACCATCCCGCAGATGGAAGCCTGCCTCGACCTACCCGACGGAGGCAGCCGCTACGTGATCGTCGCCGGCCAGCCGATGGAACTCGGCGATGAGCCCTGCATGCTCTTCACCTTCGCGGACTTGGAACTGCGCCGGAAGGCCGAGACGGCCCTGCGTCAGAGCGAGGAGCGCTTCGCCAAGGCGTTCCGGCTCACCCCCGTTCCGACACTGCTGGCCCGTGCCGACGGCTTCGCCATCACCGGGGTCAACGAGGCGTTCACCCGGGTGTTCGGATACGGCGCCGACAAGGTGTCCGGGCGCTCGCCGGCGGACCTCGGGCTCTGGGTTCACGATGCGGCCCGCAGCAAGTTCGAGTCGGCTGTGGCGCGCACGGGCTACGTCCTGGGCCTGGAGGTCTGCCTCAAGCACGAGGACGGCACCAATTTCGATTGCCTGGTCTCTGCGGAGCGCGTGGAGATCGGCTCCGAGACATTCGCCCTGTTGGTCCTGCAAGACATTACCGAGCGCAAGCGCACCGAGCGCGAGCTGTTCGAGGCCATCGAGACGGTGATGGCCGATACGTCCTGGTTCAGCCGGGGGCTGATCGAGAAGCTCGCCAACCTGCGACGGCCGGGGACCGACCACAAGGACGGCATCGTCCCCAACGTCTCGGTGCGCGAGCGTCAGATCCTCGACCTGATCTGCCAGGGGCTCGGGGACGATGCCATCGCCAAGCGGCTGAACCTGTCCCGGAACACGGTGCGTAACCACTCGGCGTCGCTCTACCGGAAGCTCGACGTCCACAAGCGCGCAGAAGCCATCGTATGGGGGCGCGACAACGGATTTCCGTTAGATCAGCCGAGCAAATAAAATCCCTCAACTGGTACATCTGCATCATTGCTCGCCGGGAGCGACGGGCCACTTGATGAGGGGTGTCAAACGCCCAGGCTTTGGAGCACCCCGTGAGCGCGCAGAAGACGACCGAGGCATCCGACAAGCTCAAGGGCTCGATCAAGGAAGCCATCGGAAAGTTGGTCGGCGACCCCAAAGTCGAGGCTGAGGGCAAGTCCCAGCAGAAATTACCGAAGTCCGTCGTGAAACCGAAGGCGACCCCTAAGCCGTAGCCTCGATCACGCGTCGCACCCGACGAACATTCTTCGAATTGGAACAGGACACACCTTATGGTTGATACGGATCGCATCACGGGCGCCGCCAAGGAGTTCGGCGGCAAGGTTCAGGGCACGGTCGGCGACCTCACAGGGTCGAGGCGGGATTCGGTCGAGGGCCGCGCCCGCGAGGCGCAGGGCGCCGCCGAGAACCTCTACGGCCAAGCCAAGGACGCCGTGCGCGACGCCGCTGACACTGTTTCCGACACCGCCCGCGACATCGGCGGCAGGGTCCGCGATACGGTCGGCAACCTGATCGGGTCCGACGACGTCGAGGATCGCGCGCGCCGCGCCCAGGGTGCCGCCAGCGACACCTACGAGCGGGGCGAACGCTACGTGCGCAGCGCCGGCCGCGAGGCCTACGACCGGGCCGAGGACGCCTACGAGAACGGCGGCCGCACCCTGCGTGCGGGTGGCCGCGAGGCCACCAGCCAGATCGCCGAGCACCCGGTCGCCGCGCTGCTGGTGGCCGGCCTCCTCGGCTACGGCATCGGCCTGCTCATCCACGGCCGCGACTGAACCTTAGTCCGCGACTGATCGGTCCGACCGCGCCGGGACTGCGCGGCCGGACCGCGGCTTTCCACCCCGCCGACCAACCTCTCGAACGACCGATTACCTCGGACGACCGACCACCCGGAGCATCTGTACGTGTCTACTTCTCCCCTTCTGGCGACCTCTCCCGTCGCGGCCTCGGCCGACACCCGCACCATCCTGCTGAACCAGGTGTCGTGGGGCGCCATCTTCGCCGGGGCCGTGACCGCGCTGGTGACGCAGGTCATCCTGAACATGGTCGGCGTCGGCGTCGGCCTGTCCAGCGTCGGGGCGAACGCCGCCGACAACCCGGCAGCCTCGACCCTCTCCCTGAGCGCCGGCATCTGGTTCGTTGGCTCCGGCATCGTCGCCGCACTCGCGGGCGGCTTCATCGCCGGGCGCCTGTCGGGCAAGCCCGTCACCGGCGCGGCCGGCCTGCATGGCCTCGTCTCCTGGGCGGTGACGACCTTGGTGGTGCTCTACCTGCTGACCTCGGCGGCCGGTGGCCTCATCGGCGGCGCCTTCTCGGGTGTCACCAGCACGCTCGGCGGCGCCGGCTCGCTCGTGGGCGGCACGGTGCAGACCGCGGCCCAGGCCGCCGCCCCGTCGCTGTCGAAGATCTCGAATCCCTTCGACGGCATCGAGCAGTCGGTCCGCAACCAGGCCGCCGGCCAGGATCCGCAGGCCGCCAAGGAGGCTGCCGTCGCCGCGATCCGCGCCATCTTCACGGGTGACGCGTCGCAGAAGGCACAGGCCGAGAACCGCGCCGCCGATGCGCTGGCCAAGGCCCAGGGCATCCCGGTCGACCAGGCCAAGACCCAGATCCAGACCTACGAAAAGCAGTACACCGAAGCCGTCGCGACGGCCAAGCAGAAGGCCGAGGCCGCCGCCGTCGTCGCCAAATCGGCCGCCACCCAGGGCGCGTTCTACGGCGCGCTCGCGCTGATCCTCGGCGCCCTGGCGGGCTTCTTCGGCGGCCGCCTAGGCGCCCCGAAGCTCCACACCCTCGCCGACAGCTACGACGCCCGTCGCGTCTGAGCCGATCCCCGGCCGGTCACCATGACCGGTCCTTCCTCCCTGACAATCCGCCCCCTCAAACCAAAGGAGACATCCCATGAGCAGCACCACGGACAAGCTGAAGGGCCTCGCCAACGAGGCCGCCGGCAACGTCAAGCAGGCCGCTGGCAAGGTCACGGGCAACGACAAGCTCGTGGTTGAAGGCAAGGCCCAGGAACTCAAGGGCGAGGCTCAGCGCACCGTCGGCGAGGCCAAGGACGGCGTCGCCTCGGTCGTCGACAAGGTCACCGGCAAGCGCTGAACCGAGACGGCGGCGGCCCGCTCGGGTCCCGTCGCCCCCATTGAACTCGAACGCAGGAGAATCCCATGAACGAAGACCAGTTCAGGGGCGCGTCCCGCCACCTCAAGGGTCGCGCGCAGACCGCCGTCGGCGGCCTCACCGGTGATCCGGCCCGCCAGGTGCGTGGCGCCGTGAACCAAGTCGCAGGCGGGGCGCAGTATGCCTACGGCCGTGCCCGCGACCGCGCCGAGGATCTCATCGACGACGGGCGCGACATCGCCGGCGAGGTCCGGGATCGCGCCGGCAACTTGATCGATGACGGCCGTCATCTCGTCGGCGAGGCGCGCGACCGCGCGGGGAACCTCATCTCGGACGGCCGTGACCTCGCCCGTCACGCCCGCAAGCGCGGCACCACCTATGGCCGTCGAGCCGTTCGCTACGCCGACGACAACCGCACCTCCACCGTGCTCGGCCTCGCCGCCGTTGCCTTCGCCGTGGGCTGGCTGTCTCGCTCCAAGCACTGACTGATCGACCTCGGAGATCGTCCGATGATCCGCAAGCTCCTCACCGCCTTCCTGCTCCCGAAGGTCATCGCCTACGTCAGCCGCCGGTTTTCCGGCCGCTCCGGCATCCCGCCGAACCGTCGGCGCTACTGACCGTCCCCCGAACCAAAACCGATTCAGGAAAACCCTCCACGATGAAGTTGACCCTCGCCCTCGCCGCCACCGTCGCAGCCACCCTGGCCGGTCTGCCGGCCCATGCCGCCTTAGCCTCCGCAGCGCCCATCGAAGCGCTGGTGCGCGGTGACCTGCCAACCGATTACGTCCAGTACCGACGCTTCGGTCACCGTTACGGCTGGCGCGGTGGACGGGGCTACGGGCGGGGTTATGGCTACGGTCGCGGTTACGGCTATCGCCGGGGACCCGGGGTCGGCGCCGCGGTGGGTGCGGGCGTGGCCGGCCTCGCGGCCGGTGCCATCATCGGCGGCGCCATCGCCAACTCGCAGGCGCGGCCCGCGCCGGTAGTCGTGCAGGGCGGCCCGGGCCCGGAGGCAGTGGCATACTGCGCCCGTCGTTTCCGGTCCTACGACGCGTCGAGTGGCACGTACCTCGGCAACGATGGCGACCGTCACGCCTGCCCGTAACCATTCGAACCCCCGGGCCCGCCACGGCAGCGGGCCCGGTGCCAGGACGGCATAGCTTCCGGACGACTCGCGGATCCGTGGGTGTCTCGTGTTGCCGACACCCCGCAGACATCCCCGACCTCGATCCGAAAGCTGAACGTCCATGCGCCCGTATCTCGCCGAATTCTTCGGCATCTTCGTCCTGGTCTTCTGCGGCTGCGGCAGCGCGGTGCTCGCGGCAGATCACATCGGATATGTTGGTGTGTCGCTATCCTTCGGCTTCGTGCTGCTGGCGATGATCTACGCGGTCGGACCGATCTCAGGCTGCCATCTGAATCCGGCCGTTACGCTCGGCCTGACCTTGAGCCGTAAGTTCGATGCCGCCCGGCTGCCGGCCTATATCGCGGCTCAGGTTCTCGGCGCCATCGCGGCTTCCTACATCCTGTACCTGATCGCGCAGGGGCGGCCGGGCTTCGACGCCATCGCCACCGGATTTGCCTCGAACGGCTACGACCTGCGCTCGCCTGAGCACTACAATTTGGCCGCGGCCTTCATCGCCGAGTTCGTCCTGACGACCTTGCTGGTCCTGACCATCCTGGGCTCGACCAACCTCAAGGCTCCGGTGGGGTTTGCGGGCGTCGCCATCGGCATCGTGCTCGTGGTGATCCACCTCGTGTCGATCCCGGTGACCAACACCTCGGTCAACCCGGCACGCAGCATCGGCCCGGCCCTGTTCGCAGGGTGGGCGGCGATCCAGCAAGTATGGCTGTTCGTCGTCGCGCCCCTGCTCGGCGGTGCAGCCGCCGCCGGCCTTTATGCCTCGATGCGCGCCCTCGACCCGGTGCTCCAGATGCCCGAGCGGCAGGGCCTGCAGGCGCTGGCGGGCGAGACCGAACAGCGGATGGAGAAGGCCGGCATCAAGCCGACCGAGTTCTAACAGCCCTTTCCCCACACCTACCTGACCTGGTGCCAGGTCGGATCACGGTTGCCGGAGCGGCGGCCGAGCCCCCGCGGGTGGACACCCGTCCGACCCTCCCAACCGACAAGGAATACCGATGAGCAAGGGCTACCCCTCGATGACCGCGCTGCTGGGCCTGCTGGCCGTGGCCGGCTACCAGAACCGCGACAAGCTCGCCGAACTCCTGAAGGGCCACGACACATCGTCGAGCCCCTCGTTAAGCCCGAACCACGGCACCGTCCCGCCGATCCCGAACACCGCTTCCAACACCGGCTCCACGGGCGGTATCGGCAATCTCGGCAGCCTGCTCGGCGGCCTCGGCACGGCTGGCGTCGGTGGCCTGATCGCCAGTGGACTGAGCGAGCTCGTCGACCACTTTACCAAGGGCGGCCATGGCGAGACGGCCAACTCTTGGGTCAACCAGGGCGCAAACCGCGCCATCCCCGAGGCCGACCTCGAACGCGCCATTGGCCCGGATACCCTCGACCACCTCACCCAGCAGACCGGCCTGAGCCGCGGCGCGCTCCTGTCCCGCCTGTCGCGTGAGCTGCCCTCGGCCATTGACCGCTACGCAACAGACGGCCGCTCGCCGGCCTGACCCCACGATGCGGCCGGTGCCCCAGGGCGCGGGCCGCACACGACGCCGGGCGACGCCGCGCCGGGGTTCGATCCACCGCCTTTCCCCGAGCTTGCGAGACCCCCATGGCCATCGACTACCGCTCCGAACTCAGACGCCCCTTGCCCTTCAGCCTCGCGGTCGTGGCGGCCGTGCTGCTGGTCTGGCTCATCGTCGGCTCCATCGCCGGCGCGCGTCAGCGCAGCGCCCGGGACCATCGTATCGAGGACCTGCAGACCCAGCAGGCGGCCCTCCGCACCGACCTGGACCGGCAGATCTCGACAGCCGGCACCTTGACCGCGCTCCAGGCCAAGATCGCCACCGCCCAGCAGCAGGACCGGCAGGCAAGCAAGGCCGCCGAGGAGGCGAAGTCCCGCGCCGCGACCCTGACCCAGGAGCAGCAGGCCGCCGAGGCCAAGGCGGCCGAGGCGAAGAAGACGGCCGAGGCCGAGTCGAAGAAGCTCACCGATCTGCAGTCCCAGGTCTCCCAGGCCGAGGGAAAGCTGACCCCGCTGCGCGAGGCCATCACCACCGCCGAGAAGGCCGCCGTCGACCGCACCCAGGATCTCGCCGAGGTCGGACGTCGCCTTGAGGACGCCCGGGTGCAGGAGGCCAAGCTCCGCGCCGATCTCGCGACCATGACCCAGGAGGCGACCGCCAAGACCGCCGACCTCGCCAAGGCCGAGGAGCTCCAGCAGAACGCCCGCGAGGCCGCCGCCGCCGCCCAAAAGCAACTGGCCGACGCCCGGACCGCGACGGATCAGGCCACGAAGCAGCGCACGGACACGGATCAGGCCATCACCGCCCTGACTGCCAAAAAGGACAAGCTCACCTCAGAGATCGAGCAGGCGAACCGCGACGCCCAGCAGGCCCGCGACGCCCTCGCGAACGTCCGCAAGGAACTCGCCGAGGCTCAGGCCCAGCGCGACCGCGTCGTGTCCGAGCGGGGTCAGGCTGAGCAGGCGTTGCAGAAGCTGTCCGCCGACCGCGATGCCGGTACGGCGGCCCTCGACAGCCTACGGAAGCGCCAGGCCGACGCGCAAGGAGAGCTTGCCACGCTGACCGAGACCCTGGCGACCCGCAACAAGGAGGCCGGGACCCTCGACGAGCGGCTGGCTGCGGCCCGCCAGGACCTGAGCACGGCCCAGGCGAAGCTGTCCGAGGTCCGTCAGCAACTCGCAAACCCGCCCGCCGCTTCGCAGAGCCAGCCGGCTCGCTGAGACACCGTCGGCCCTCCGTGGGCAAACACCCGCGTGGGTCACCCGTCCGGCCCTCCTGCAAGAAAAGACTGCTCGATGAACATCCGTATCCTCGCCCTGACGGCAATCGCCCTTGCGGGCGCCCCGGTCGCGTCACGGCCATCCGTGGCGCAGGAGGGTCCCGAGATGGAGGCCATGAGGGCGAACTGCGGAGGTGATTACCTTCGCCTGTGCGCCGGCATGAAGCCGGGCGGGCCGGAGGTGAAGGCCTGCTTCAAGCGCAATCGCCAGAATCTTTCGCCGGGATGCTCGCAGGCCATCGCCGCCTACGAGCGGTCCCGTGCCGGATCGTCCAGCGAAACCGACGACTAACCGTCCCCGACAACGAAAGCGGGTGTCTCGGAAAACCAGGGGTCGCTGTGCCCCTGCCCGAGGGCGTGTTCCAGGGCATCCGCTCCGACCGAACGAATGCCCGATGACCGGGAGCCCCGGACGTTGATCACGGCGGCATGGGAGACGAGAACACTATGCTGACCCGCCTGAACCGCGCCTTCCTCCGGGTGTTCCCTGCAATCCTTCTTGTCGTCGTGGGATTGCTCGCCGCCCTGTTCCGCGGACGTGGCGGTTCCCGCGGGGGGGCGACGCCGCTCGCCCCGGTACCCGCCAGGCAACCTGCGCCTCCGGTGCGACGCCGCGGGGCTGTCATCGCGCTCTTTGCCCTCCTCGTTGGGGGCGGGCTGATACTGGCCTTGGTTGGCGGTGATGGCGTTCTTTGGCGGCTCGGGTCCCTGCTTCCGTCCTCGAACGGCGAAGGCGGGCGACCGGTGGCGGCCCTATCGCGGCCGGAAGTCGACGCCAGCACAGGAAATCTCTTGGAAGCGGTCGCTCCGGATGGGCCGGTGATTGAGCGGCCGCCGGGCGAACCTGGCGTGGCGATGGCTCCCGGTGCCACTGACCCGGGTGCCCCGTCCTTTGATACCGTCCGCGTCGAGCCGAATGGGGAACTCGTCGTCGCGGGGCGGACGACGCCGAATGGCGCCGTGGAACTTTTGGTCGACGGCAAACCAGCCGCCAGGACCGTCGCCGATGTGAACGGCCACTTCGCTATCGTCCCGCCGGCCCTTCCGGCCGGTAACAGCGAAGTCGGCCTTCGGGCGACCGATGCAAAGGGCATCGTTCGCCAGTCGCGCGACAGCGTCGCGGTGGCGGTCGCGCCATCGCACGATGCCGAGCCGTTGGTTGCCCTGACATCGCCCGACAAAGTGACCGTGGTGTTGTCGCAACCAGGTTCGTCACGGACGATGATCCGCTCCGTTCCCGAGGCCGTGTCCACTCGACGGACGACGGCGGACACCGCATCCCCGACCCGGCAACGGTCCGGCGAACGTGTTCCGAGCGATGGCATCTCGAACGCCATCGGCGCCGACGATGCGGTCCGGTCCAGCCGGACCGGGGCGGGCGTCGGCCCCGACGCAATGGTATCGGATCGAGCCGCATCCAACGGGATCGGGTCCCGTTCCTCGGAGGCGCATCAGGCCCCGCCACCTGAGCGGGCCGTCGTGACGGGATCGGCGGAGGCCCCCCCCAAGGTCGTCAGCATCGATGCGCAGGAAGGCGGCCGGCTGTACGTCAGCGGCAAGGCTCCAGCCGGTGCGACCGTGCGGCTTTACCTCAACGATACCCTGATCGCCCCCGCCACGGTCGGTCGGGACGGCATCGTCAGCTTCACCATCGGCCGAGGCGTCAAGCCGGGGGACTACAAGGTCCGGCTCGATCAGGTCGATGCCGCCTCGGGGAAGGTCTTCAGTCGTGTGGAGGTACCCTTCTCGGTTCCTCATGACGCCCGGATCGCGGGGCCGGACCGTTCGGTCCCGGCACCGCCCGAGGCATCACCCGGCGGGAACGGCGCCGGGAAGGTGGCGTCGAACGCATCCTCGGCGGCGGTCGGGCGACAAGGCGAGAACGCAGGCGCGTCTGATGGCCCTCGGGATTCCATACCCGGCACGTCTGCGACCAAGCCATCACCGGATACGATGAGCGATCCGCTCAGGCCCGAGGCCGCCCCGGGCGCCGTCTACGTACCGGAAGTGAGGACCGCGCGGATCGAGCGCGGCGACAGTCTCTGGGCGATCAGCCGGCGGACCTACGGCGAGGGCGACCGCTACACGGCGATCTACGACGCCAACCATGATCAGATTCGGGACCCTGACCTGATCTATCCCGGCCAGGTCTTCGTGCTGCCGGCCGAAGACCCCATCGATGCAAGTCTAGACGGAAAACGCGGTTAAGGGAAAGCAAATCATGACCAAATTCACCAAGACCGTGACCTATGTCCTCGCCGCCGCGGCCGTTTTCATGCTCGTCATCGTCGTCCTGCAATCGACGAGCATGCTGGCGAGTTCATGAGGACGCCGATGGTCGGGAGGTTCCCTCTACGATCGACCTCGGTCGGTAGCATGCTGAAATAGGTCCTGTTCGAACCTGGTGATCTTTAGTTCTTACGCTAACGGGATGGTGTAGGAACGGTATCGTCGCAAGGATGTTTCTCGTCCTTCAGCTTAAGCCGGAGGCGTCCATGCGTATCATGCCGTCTATCTCGACTATGTTTTCAGGTTGGCAAAGTTCGAGCCGGTCAAGCACAGGGAAAAACGGGCGCATCCGCATGATCGGCCCCCACAGGGTGGTCCAAGGGTAGAGTTAGTGCGCGGTAGGCCGCTCCACCACGGGTAGCTTGACTGGCGGAGCGGGTCGGGCGAGCGCGGCCGGCCAAGCGGAGAAGGCTGACATGAACACTTCCGGTGCCGGCGGCCGGTATCCCAGTGAGGCGTGGGGGCGCACGGCGTTGTAGTGACATCTCCAACTTTCGATGACGATCTGCGCCTCATTGAGTGTGTAGAAGATCTCGCCGTTGAGAAGTTCATCGCGAATCCGCGCGTTGAAGCTTTCGACGTAGCCATTCTCCCACGGTGAACCCGGAGTGATGTAGGCGGTTTTACTGCCGACGCTGGTGATCCAAGCTTGTACAGCTTTCGCGACGAACTCCGGCCCGTTGTCCGAACGGATATGGCCCGGCACGCCACGCAGGATGAACAGATCCGACAGCACGTCGATCACATCGACCGCCTCGAGCTTGCGGGCGACCTGGATCGCCAAGCATTCATGCGTGAACTCATCGATCACGTTGAGCATCCGGATCTTGCGTTCATCGTGCGTGCGCGCCTCGACAAAGTCATACGACCACACGTGATTGCGGTATTCCGGGCGAAGGCGGATGCAGGAGCCGTCGTTGTCCCAGATCCGCCCTCGCTTGGGCTTCTTGGCCGGGACCTTCAGGCCCTCGCGCCGACAGATCCGCTCGACGCGCTTGTCGTTGACGAACCAACCCGCCGCCTTCAGCAACGCGCTGATCTTTCGGTAGCCGTAGCGACCGTACCGCTCCGCCAGCGCGATGAGATCAGCCGTCAGCGCCTCCTCATCGTCGCGGCCCCGCGGCGCTTTGCGCTGTGTCGATCCTTCAGCAGGCTCAGGATGAGGGAGGCTGACCGAGCGCCCGGCAGGCGCGGCGCTCAAAGACGACCATCGTCAGCATGATGTGCTCGACACAGGCGCGTCGGCGCGCGGGGCTCAGAAGTTTCCCCGGGACGCCTCCTGAAGGATCAGCTTGTCCAACGTCAGATCGGTAATCGCTCTCCTGAGACGCTGGTTCTCCGTCTCAAGATCCTTCATCCGCTTCACTTGATCCGACTTGAGGCTGCCGTACTCCTTGCGCCAGCGATAGTAGGTCACTTCGGTCACGCCGATCGCCCTAATCGAAGCGGCGACGCTGTGTCCTTGTGAGACCAGCACGTCGACCTGACGCAGCTTGCTCACGATCTCCTCGGGCTTGGGTCGTTGGGCCATCGGTTCCGTCCTCTGTCGACTCAAAAGCCATACTTCAGGGCGGACCAGTTCAATGGGGGACGATCAACTCCGACGTTGACGCGTATCGGCAACCGCTAAGGGCTATGAATTTCGCGATGCCAAAATCAGGCCGAGATCGATCATCTGATCAGGACGACGGCCTTCCGCTCGTAGGCCGGCCGGTCGATCTGTCCGACGATGAAGTGCGCGACGTCGGCCCGTGAGATGAGGCCGTTCCGCCACGACGAGGGCTCGGTGAGAACCTTGTAGCGGCCAGTCGCCGATCCGGGGGTGAGAACCCCTGGCCGAACGAACGTCCATTCCAGGCCGCTCTTGCGGATACGCATCTCCTGGGCGTCCTTGTCGTCGTATGCGCGTCCGAAGACGAGGCGGAACGGCACGCGTTGCAGAAGTCCAATCGCGTCGCGGCTGTCGCCGGTGCCGAAGCCGGTAACTGCCAGCAGGCGCCTGACCCCAACCTTCTCCATGGCCGGCACCAGCATGTTGGTCGCGTCGGAGAACAATGTCACCGGCCCGAGCAGGTTCTTCGTCGGCACCCCAAGCGCCTGGACGACGACGTCGATGCCGTCGAGCGCCGAGGCGACGTCACCGGCGTTCAAGGCATCCCCGGGAAAGCGTTCCAGGCCAGCACCTGACAGGGTCATGGCCGTGGCCGAACGTGCGAAGGCCCGCACGCGGTGTCCGGCCGCGAGGGACGCCTTCACGGTTTCCAGGCCGATGCCTTTGCTGGCGCCGATGACGAGGACATGGGCCATGGTCGCTTCCTGGGTGGTGGGTCGCGCGACAAGATCCTATCAGCCGCCGACGCGCCATGCGGCCCCTTGACCGACCAATCTGGGCACAGTTGACCGCGTCGGACTGGAAGCCCGAACCCTCGTCGAGATGGCAGTGGGCGTCGAAGACGATTCGCGTGCGCCCAACGCGGTAATCGACACGTCAATGGTCGTGCCCGCGGCACCGGTGGTCAGGTCCTCACAGCTCGATCAGGCCCGGCAGGTCCCATGCTTCGCATGAGGACAGATGGGCCTGCAGAGACGCAAGGCTTTCGGACTGCGGGATATGGGGGGTCTCGACAACGGTCGGTCCATCGGTGGTCAGGCGAACTCCGCGTCGACAAAGCCTCGGGTCGCCGGGGTCTTGGGCAACATCTGCAGCGGTTCGATCCGTTCCCTCGACCGGAAGCCGGTGCGAGCGCATGGCTGCGAGAGGTGTACAAGGAACTCGCGCGTCCTCGAAATCGAACGGATCAACTCGGCCTATGGCTCGGTCTTCCCTCAATCGTGTTTTTTGAAGCAACCTCACGCTTCGGAGGACAGATTAGGCAATGAGCCTACGTGACTATATGTTGTCCCGCTCCGCTTGTTCGTAGCATGCCTTGAACACTTCCGAGATCAGTAGATCTGAGTGGCCTGACAATGTAGACGTATCATCGAGGCAAGAACGCACACTGTTCCGGGATGCGGCGCCTGCGTTCGCTGCCTCCATTGTGCGCAAGAGATCGTCTTTATCTGTCGGTGTCGCTGCAGCCCAGGATTTCATACGATCCCCGGCATCGAGTGCTGAGGCAGGAACCGCCAATAGAATGGAAAACAGTACACCAGCAAGGATGCGGTTCATCGTGATTGCCCCGAACTGCCGAAAATAGGATCATAGCCTTGCGGTGTGTTCGGAGGCGGTTTGTGCCAGAAGCTTGCTATGAGCAAACTCGCGCGCCCGAAATCAACGCCCACGCAAACTGAATTAGGTCGCCAAGCTCGATCGCGACGCAGGCGGGGCTTGAGGCAAAACCGCACAAGCAGATGTCTGACATGCCGGGCGTTGTACACCTGAACGCAGACGACCGCAGACTCCGTGCGTAAAACCCACGACCGACGGATGCCTCGACGATGGACAAATTCCTCTACTACTTCGTGACGCTGCTTGAGTCCGCGCTGTCGGTCGTGGGCATCCGCGGGACCTATGAAGAGCCGCGCTACGCGGTCGTCGAGCGGCTCGACCGTGGGGTCGAAGTCCGGGCCTACGACGGACGCGTTGCCGTCGAGACGGATGCCAGCGGACAGCAGGACGGACAGGCGTTCGGTCGGCTGTTCCGGTACATAACCGGAGCGAATGGTGGTGGTCAGCGGATCGCCATGACGACGCCCGTCGAGAGCGAAGGCCGCCTGATCGCGATGACGGTCCCGGTCGAGCAGGGCGCCCGGGGAACGATGCGGTTCTACCTGCCGAAGGCGGTCGTCGAATCCGGTGCGCCGGAGCCGACCGAACGCGGTGTGAGACTGGTTCGCATCCCGCCGGAACGGTTGGCCGTCCTGCGCTTTTCCGGCACCGCATCGCCCGCGGCGAGGGACGAGCAAGCCCGTACCTTGACGATGGTGGTGGAAGCCGCCGGAAGAAATCCAGCGGATCAACCCGTCTTCATGGGCTACGATCCGCCGTTCTCGGTGCCATTCCTGCGCCGGAACGAGGTCGCGGTACGACTGAAATCCCCCTCGTCTTGAGTTGCGCTACCTGGAGCGACGGCTCGGTGTCGTGTTTCCGCAGATGTACGCCGCTCCGGCGCTCGTGGCCGGAACAGACCTCGTCGCGACCCTGACGAACGGCGTCGTCGTCGGATCGGGTCTGGACGGGAAGCTCACGGTCCGACCCGTGCCGGTCCCGCTCGCCCCGCTCGATTTCCATCTCCTCTGGCACAGGCGCGCGGACGGCCATCCGGTGACCTGACCGGCTGGCTTTGGACCGGGCTGATTGAGAGGATCAGCCAGGACCGGAAGAGTCGGACATGCGGCGAGGTCAGAAGACGAACGCGGAGCAGGCGGTGCTCAAGCTGCGCCAGATCGAGGTGCAGACAGCTCAGGGCAAGAGTTTGGCCCTTGCATGCAGAGAGGCGGAAATCTCCGAGCAGAGCTATTATCGCTGGCGTAAGGAGTACGGCGGCCTGAAGGTCGATCAGGCCAAGAAGATGAAGGATCTGGAGCGCGAGAACGCCCGGCTTCGTCGCCTGGTAGCCGATTTATCTCTGGCGGGTCAGGTGCTGGCGGACGTCGCCTCGGGAAACTTGTAGCCCCCGAGCGACGCAGGCAGGCGGTGGACGGCATCCGGGAGAAGTACGACCTCTCGGAACGTCACGCCTGCCGGATCGTCGGCCAGCATCGGGGCACGCAGCGCTACGTGTCCACGTTGCCGGCCGACGAGGATGCGCTGACCCGTGCCATCATCGCCTCGGCGTCCGCGTATGGGCGCTACGGCTACCGCCGCGTCACCGCGCTGCTGCAGGCAGCAGGATAGCAGGTGGGTAAGGATCGGGTTCAGCGCATCTGGCGTCGCGAGGGGCTAAAGGTCCCGCAGAAGCACCGACCACGCAGTCGCCTGTGGCTGAACAATGGATCCTGCGTGCGGCTGCGCCCGCTCCATCGCAACCACGTCTGGAGTTTTGACTTCGTCCAGGCCCGGACCCACGACGGACGCTCGCTCCGGATCCTGACGCTGATCGACGAGCATAGCCGGGCTTGTCTGGCGCTGAAGGTGGCGCGACGCATCAACAGCGTGGGCGTGATCGAGGCGCTGGCGGAGGCGATGTGCCTACACGGCATCCCGGAACACATCCGCTGCGACAATGGCCCCGAGATGATCTCGAAGGCGCCGCGCAAATGGGTCGCCAAAACTGGCTCACAGATCCAGTACATCGCACCAGGATCGCCGTGGGAGAACGGGTATTGTGAGAGCTTCAACGGCAAGCTTCGTGACGAGTGCCTACGCCAGGAGATCTTCGACTCGTTAAAGGAGGCGCAGATCGTGATCGGTCTGTGGCAAAACACCTATAACCGCGTCCGACCGCATTCGTCGCTGGGCTATCGGCCGCCCGCGCCCGTCAGCTACCCGGATCTGGCCTTCCCGCTACCCATGGCCGCCACCATGCAGTAGCCTCTCAATCGGCTCGGTCCAAAATACCGGTCAGGTCAATCCCGATGGATGCTCGGGGCAGCCATGGCGCGCGACACATTCGGGTGCCTCGTTGGTCAGGACCCGGGTCCGCAGACGTAGCGCGGCGATAAACGCAGACGGCTCGGGCTCGCCGAACCGGACGGCGACGTCGAAGCCGTCCGCGACGAGGTCGCCCATGCGGTCCCGGACCGCCACCTCGACGGATAGGTCCGGATATCGCTGCAGGAATTTTCCGAGTCGTTGGGCGAGCACAAAGTGCCTGACGGTTGCATCGGTGTTGATCCGCCGGTGCCCGCGCACGGCCCGCGCCGATCCCTCCGCTCAGGTGGCCGAGCTTGCCGCCGACGGCGTCTCCTGCGTCGTTTCGGACAGGCCGGAGATCGACCTCCGGCCAGCGCTTGAGGTGCTCGCCTCGGATTTGGCGTCCGCCGGTTGCTTCTGGAAGGCGGCGCCCGGAACAACGCCGCGTTCCTGAAGGCCGAGCTGGTGGACGAGATCAGCCTGGTGCTCTTCCCGGCTCTCGGTGGGCGTGCGCGCAGCAAGACCTTCGAGGCTGGAGAGGACGGACTGGCCGAGCGTGTTCGGCTGAACCTCGATTCCGCGGAGGTTCGTGCGGCGGTCCTCAAGCGGAACAGCTCGGCTCCTCGCAACTCGTATGCCTCGGATCACCGAACCGATGACAAGGTAACCCGGTTTCGTATTCGGGGTCGTCGACGAGCCCCTCAAACATAAGACGCGGCAGAAAGCCGTGCGCCGACCCGGAAACGGTCGCCTATCGAATCCCGAGGAAACCAAATGCAAATTCCCAAGTTCGACGAGAGCAACATCACCTGGCGGACGCTCGATTGGCTGCCGCACATCGCCTTCTTCGTCTACAAGGTTGACGAGGACAACCGCATCGTCGATGTCGTGTTCAAGTTCGCCGCCAACCAGCGCGTGATGCTGCACCGGCATAAGAGTTCCTACGTGACCCTCGTGATGCAGGGCGAACTCCGGTTCTACCGACAGGACGGCACCCACAAGGAGACACGCCCCACGGGCAGCTACGTCTCGGGCGTGGCGAACGGTGAGCCGCATCTGGAAGGCGGCGGCGACGAGGACGCCATCGTGTTCTTCAGCAATCGCAACATCGAGGATGCGCTCTACGAGTTCCTCGACGACTCGGGCAATCCCGTCCAGGTCCTCGGCATCGCGGACTTCAAGGCGGAGCTTGAAGAGCAGGTCGCGACGGGGACCTACGAGAAGGTCACCTCCAAGGCGGCGTGAGCCTACCGGGCGCTGAGGGAGCGAACGACATCCTCGACGCCCGCGCCGATGGTCGGCCGGCCGGATCGGCATACCAGGGACAGCAGGGTGCGAGGCGATGCCCGAACCTGCCGTCTCAAAGGACTTGCGGCAGGTTTACGCTGCCGCCTGACAAGCGGTGCCATACGAGGGCGCCTTCGCCTCCCCCCGGAACGCCATCGCCACGCGTGGGCCTCGTCGGTCGCCGGCAAGATGTCACCGTCACGCGCGGCGGCCAGCGCCATTCCGACGCGACACCGCCGACGGTGGGCGTCATGGCGTGGACTCTAGCATTACAGTTGCGTTTTTTGGCTTTTCCGTCGTCGGCGTGTTTTGCTGGGCTTACGGCGGTGACGCCCCTTGGCGTCTGACGCTCGGCGTTTGAGATGGGCGTTTCGGGCAGCCGCCTGATGCGCGCGTCGCCAGAGCGACCACGCGATGACGTGGGCGGGGTGGATGCGCCGCTGCTCTCCTGGACCGACCAGCGGATCAGCGGGCGCGCAGCCTCGGGGGGCGTGATCTCGTCCTGGCTCGGCTTTTTGGGGGCGGCGCGTTGGCGTGATGGCGGATCACCGCCAGCAGGGCGAAGGCCATCATCACCAGGCTGACGTGCCGGTGCCAGCCGTGCCAGGAGCGGG
>NZ_BPQU01000002.1 GCF_022179445.1 Methylobacterium mesophilicum
AAGAATCCAGTTCGCGCTTCGCCGAAAGACCCCGCTGCCAAATGCGATTCCCCTGCCCGCAGAGGGGGGAGGGAGAGCCGCGGTATCTCCAGCGTATTCTGCCGACCCCGATGTGTGAATCCGCTAGGCTTGCGGGGCGAGGGGAACCCGCGCTTCGTCCTGAGGGAACGCCTACGAAGTTCAGCCTCGGTCTGTAACCTGCACCAAAGACAATCAAAGAATCCCGTCGATCGCCACCCGGAGATGTTCCGGCCCGCGCAGGGCGGCTCCGGAGCGGTAGGGCGGCGGGTCTTCGATCAGCCGGGGGGCCTTGAGCCGGCTCGCCAGGGCGGTGAGCGCCGCCTCGGCCTCGAACCGGGCGAGCGGGGCGCCGACGCAGTAATGGAGGCTGCCGCCGAAGCCGAGGTGGCGGATGCCGGCGCGGTCGGGATCGAAGCGGTCGGGATCCGGGAAGACGGCGCCGTCGCGGTTGCCGGAGGCGAGCAGCAGGACGAGGTCGGCGCCCTCGGGGATCGTGACGCCGGCGACGTCGATGGCCGACAGGGTCCTGCGGGTCCGGAACTGCACGGGGGGCTCGTAGCGCAGCAGCTCTTCGATGACGCGCGGGGCGCGGCGGGGATCCTGCCGCAGGCGCTCCAGCTCGTCGGGGTGGCGAAGCAGCGTCAGCAGCCCGTTGGTGATGAGGTTCACGGTGGTCTCGTGGCCTGCCACCAGCATCAGGATCGAGGTGGCGATCAGGTCGTAATCGCCCATCTTGGCGCCCTCCGGCGTCGCCTCGTTGGCGAGCCCCGAGAGCATGTCGTCCTGCGGATGCCGGCGCTTCTCCTTGATCAGGTCGGCCATGTAGCCGCCGATCGCGTCGAAGGTCCGGCTATTCGCGTCGCGGATCTCCCGATCGGACAGGCTGTCGGGCTCGAGGGCGGTGGCGAGCTGGGTCGCCCAGCCGTGGAACTTCGGCTCGTCCTCCCGGGGCACGCCGAACAGCTCGCAGATCACCGTGACCGGCAGCGGGTAGGCGAGGTCGTCGACCGCGTCGATCTCCCGGGCGCCGCATTTCTCGTTCAGCAGGTCGGCCACCAGCCGTTCGGAGCGGGCCCGCATCGCCTGGACGCGCGCGCGGGAGAACTGGTGCATCACGGAGGCCCGCAGGACGTCGTGGTCCGGCGGGTCGCGGAAGATGAAGACCCGGTGCCGGTCCATCATCCAGTCCTTGAGCGGCTTGACGATCAGGTCGGTGAGGGGGTTGCCGGTGCGCGGCCGGTCGGCCGGGGGCAGGGTCTCGGAGCTGACCCGCGGGTCGTGCAGCAGGCTCGAAATGGCGCCGTGGGTGGCGGCCACCCAGGTCCCTTCCTCGGTCCCGTCGTCCTGGCGCGAGACCGGATGCTCCCGCAGCTTGGCGTAGATCGGATAGGGGTCCGCGCGGTTGGCGAAATCCTTGACCTGATCGAGGAGGGTGGCGTCGGGCATGCGGTGTCCAAGCTACGCATCGTCCGGACGGAGACGTCCGGGACGATCCAATTCGAAACCTCGGCGCGGCGCCCGGGATCCCGGGCGGGGCGCCGGGGCGGTCAGGGAAAGCCCGGGGTGAGGAGGGTGATCCCCTTCGCCGGGCGATCGGCGGCGGTCCCCTCCGGCGGGAACGGCGCGCCGACGGCGACCCGCTCGGCATGGGCCGGCAGCCAGCGGGCGCTGTCCACCGAGACGGCCGCGATGCAGCGCCCCGCCCGTCCGTAGACGGCCAGGAAGCGGCCGGTGCCGGGCTCGCCATGGGTGATCGCCAGGGCGTCCGCGCCCTCGGTCAGCCCGACGGACTTGACCACCACGTTGCCCTGTGCGGACCAGAAGGTCGGCAGCGCGCCGTAGGGGCCCTCGGGCTTCGCCCCGGCCAGCAGCCGCCCGGCGTGGATGCCCTGTGCCACCGCCTGGCTCCAATGCTCCAGCGCCACGCGCCGCCCGCCGTAGAGCGGGTGGGGGAAGCGGGCCACGTCGCCGGCGGCAGCGATGCGCGGGTCGGCCGCCCCGTCGGCGTCGAGGACGTATCCGGCCGCATCGCAATCGACGCCGCCCGGATCCGCCGACAGGCCAGAGTCGGCGAGCCATTCGGTGTTGCGGACGGCCCCAAGGGCGATCACCGCGACATCCGCGTCGATGCGGGTGCCGTCCGTGAGGTGCGCGCGCACGAACCGGCCGTTCGCCTCTTCCAGCCACTCGACCTCGCTGCCGCAGCGCAGGTCGACGCCCCGACCCTCGTGGATCGCCCCGATGAACGCCCCGACCGTGCCTCCGAGAACGCGGGCCAGCGGCGTCGGCCCCGGCTCGACCAGGGTCACCGGCAGGCCGAGTTGCCGGCACACGCTGGCCACCTCGCAGCCGATGAAGCCGCCGCCGATCACCACCACCCGGCGGGGACCGGCGGCGAGCGCGGTCCGCAGGGCGGCGGCGTCGTCCCGCCCGCGCAGGGTGAAGACGCCGGCGAGCCGGCCCTCGTGGGGGTTCGGCCACGCCCGGGCGCGGGTGCCGGTGGCGATCAGCAGGCGGTCGTAGGGCAGGGCGCCGCCGTCCGCGAGGTGGAGGGTGCGGGATCCCCGGTCGAGGCGTTCGGCCGGGCTGCCGAGGCGCCATTCCACATCCCCGCGGAGGCTGCTCGGCAGGGTGGTCGCGTCCGGTCCGGTTTCGCCGGTGAGCACGTGCTTCGAGAGCGGAGGACGGTCATAGGGCCGGTACGGCTCCGCGCCGACGATGGTCAGCGGGCCGGTGAACCCGGCCTCCCGCATCGTCTCGGCGCCGCGCAATGCCGCCAGGCCGGCACCCACCACGATCGCGCGCTCGGTGGTCGATCCCGACGCCATCTCAGGCAGCCTGCCCCGGATCCTCGACTCGGATCGCCTGGACCGGGCAGGCGACGCGCGCCCGCTCGATGTCGGCGCGGTCCTGCGCGGCCGGGGCGGGATCGTAGAACAGCGCCTCGTGTCCCTCGATGCGGAAGTGCCGCGGCGCCGCGTAGCAGCACTGGGCGTAGGCCTGGCAGAGGTTGAGATCGACGCACACCCGCAGGCCGGGTGGTGAGCCGGAGGACGCATCGGCAGGGGTGGACATGGCGGTGCAACCACGGCGGGGGCGGCGAGTTCCGAGCCAAGCGCCGTCCCCGCCGTCGCAGGCCGGCGCGCCTGTCGCAGACGCAACTGGCTGAGAAGATGGGAACGGATCAGGCCAGGATCTCGCGATGGGAATCGGGGGCCGCGAGCCCGACCGTGGAGACGCTGCGCCGGATGGCCGACGCGACCGGTACGGAGCTCGTGGTTCGGTTCAAGCGCCCGCGCCGCGGCAGGGCCGCCCAGCCGAACCGGACACCGGTTTGAAGCAACGGGAACGCGCTCCTCTCCGGCCGGTGGATTTCGGGCTTCGCGGCTCGGGTCATCGGGAACGATTCACTGATCTAAAAATGTCCTGGGGGATCGCCGTCGACATGATGCTGCGGAATTCCCCTGCGCGACGGTTCGCTCTATTGTCGGGCCGCCCCGCGGACCGATCCGAAACACCGCGATCTCAGGAGGGCACCATGCCGTACGGTGCACGAACGAGTCTCGCCGCGCTCGTCCTCGCCCTCGCCCTGGGCGCAGCCGGCGCGCGCGCCGAGCCGGCCTCGGGCTGGACCGACCCGCCGGCCCGCAAGGCGGCCCCGGCTACGAGCCCGGCCGAGGCTCAGAAAGCCGTCCCGCCTCCTGCATCGACTCCTGCTGCCGCGGCACCGGCCCGCAAGGCGGTCGCCGCGCGGCCCGTTCAGAAGCGGGTCGCCACGCGCCGCGCCCCGGAGGCCAAACGGGTCGCCACGACCGCGCCCCGGCCGCGCGTCGCCGCGGCGCCGGCCCGGCCCATGCGTCCGCACAGGATGGTCGCGGTCGCCCCCCCCCCACCGCCGCCTCTGCCGGACGGCTATCCGCGCTACCGCGCCTACAATTACGGCCCCGGCTATGCCGACGAGCGGCTGGAGCGCCTGCGCGCCGCGGAGGCCGCCGGCTACCTGGTCGTGCGCCGCCGCTCGGTGGAGTTCCCGGACGGCCGGTCCCTGCGGGTCTACCGGCCGGACGACGAGGGCGAGCCGTTCTGAGCTGATCCGACCGCGAACACCGACCGCAGGGGCGCCCGCAGGACTTTGCCGGCGGGGTTGCGGGGCAGGAGCCCGTCCCAGACCACCACGCGCACCGGCACCTTGAACGCCGCGAGCCGCTCGGCCGCGAAGGCCCGGATCTCCTCGGGTCCGGTCCGGGCGCCCTCAGCGAGCGCCACGATCGCGCCGGGCTCCTCGCCCAGCGTCGGGTGGGGCACGGCCAGCACCACGGCGTCGATCACGTCCGGATGCGCGTAGAGGACGTTCTCGACCTCGCAGCAATAGATGTTCTCGCCGCCGCGGATCAGCATGTCCTTGATCCGGTCGACGATGGTCAGGAACCCCTCGTCGTCGGCGCGTGCGAGGTCGCCGGTGCGCAGCCAGCCCTCCGAGAGCACTTCGGCGGTAGCCTCCGGGTCGTCCCAGTAGCCGCGGACCACGTTCGGGCCCTTCACGCACAGCTCGCCGACGCTGCCGGAGGGCAGATCCTGTCCGAGCGGGTCGAGGATCCGCACCTCGCAGACCGGCAGGGGCGGGCCGCAGGATTCGGGATGGGCGAGATAATCTTCGGCCTGGTGGTGGGTGAAGGTCGCCGAGGTCTCGGTCATGCCCCAGCCGGTGGCGGGGGCCGCCTTCGGGAAGGCCTCGCCGAGCGCGCGCACCAAGTCGCCGGCCGCGGGCGCGCCGCCGTAGGTCACCGATTCGAGGCTCGGCAGGGGCCGGCCCGCCTCCCGGGCGGCTGTCGCGAGCTGCCACGCGATAGTCGGGACGCCGCCGGCGCCGGTGCAGCCCTCCCGGTCGATCAGGTCGAGGGCCTCGTGGGCGTCCCACCGATGCATCATCACCAGGCGATGGCCGCCGTAGAGCGCCGCCCCGAGGCTCGCGTGGCAGCCGGTGACGTGGAACAGCGGGATCACCAGCAGCGAGGCCCGCTGTGGCGCGGACGGGTTGGGCTTGGGCGGCGTCTCGCCCCGGCGCAGCGCGCTGCGCGACGCGGAATAGGGGTAGGCCATCACGGTGGTGGCCGCCGCCCGGTGGGTGCCGACCGCGCCCTTGGGCCGGCCGGTGGTACCCGAGGTGTAGAACAGGGTCGCGTCGTCCTCGGGGTCGAGGGCGATGTCGGGTGGGGCCTGTTGGGGCAGCGCGCCCCAGTCCGCCACCGGGCCGATCACCGCGGAGAGTGGCGTCGCCCGGTCGTCGGGCTCCATCCGGGTGACGAAAATCCGCTCCAGGGCCGGGCATTCGGCGCGGTGGGGCGCGATGCGCTCGAACCGCCCCCCGTCGGCGATCAGCACCCGCGCGCCGGAATGTTGGAGCGCGTAGGCGAGTTCCGGCCCAGTCCACCACGCGTTGAGCGGCGTCGCGATCGCCCCGGCCAGCAGGGCGCCGTAGTAGCAGACCGGCCATTCCGGCAGGTTGCGCAACGCGATGGCGACGCGGTCGCCCTTGCCGATTCCGGCCGTCACCAGGCCGTGGGCCAGGGCGGTCGCGGCGCGGGCGAAGCCCGTGAAGGTGACGCGCTCGTCCTGGTAGACCACGAAGGTCCTGTCGCCATGGCCCTGGGCGATGCGGAACAGGTCGCGCAGGGTCGGCGGCGCGGTCGTCCAGATCCGGGTCGGGACGCCGCGGATCGGAACCGTCGTGATCGCGAACGGCGCGCCCGGCGCGGTGAGCCGGGCTTCCGCCTCATGGAAGGAGAGGGCGGGCCAGCCGGCGGGAAGGCGGGGATCGGTGCTCATCGCGCGATCGTCACGCCGCCGTCGATCACCAGCGCCTGGCCGGTGACGAACCGGCCGGCCGGCGAGGCCAGGAACACGGCGGCCCCCGCGATCTCGTCGGGCTCGCCGATCCGGCGGAGCGGCGCGGCCTGCGTGGTGGAGGCCAGCATCTCGGGATCCTCCCACAGGGCCCGGGCGAAATCGGTGCGGATCAGCCCCGGGCACAGGCAGTTCACCCGCACGTTGGCCGGGCCGTATTCCACCGCGTAGTTGCGCGCGAGCTGGAGGTCGGCGGCCTTGGAGACGTTGTAGGCGCCGATCACCGGCGATCCCTTCAGCGCCCCGATGGACGAAACGATGACGATCGCCCCGTCCCGCCGGGCGACCATGCCGGGGGCGACCAACTGGATCAGCCAATGGTTCGACAGGACGTTGTTCTCCAGGATCTTGCGGAACTGCGCGTCCGAGATGCCGGCGAGCGGCCCGTAATACGGGTTGCTGGCGGCGTTGCAGACCAGCACGTCCACCGGCCCCAACCGGGCCTCGGCTTGGGCGACCAGATCCTCCAGTTCCGACTTCACCGAGATGCTCGCCGGGATCGCCACCGCGCGGCCCGGGCCGTGGGCGGCCTCGATCTCGGCCACCACCGCGTCGCAGGCCTCGCGCTTGCGCGACGAGATCACCACCCGGGCGCCGTGCTCGGCCATCCGCAGGGCGATCGCCCGGCCGATGCCCCGGGACGAGCCGGTGATCAGCGCGACCTTGTCGGTCAGGTCGAACAGGGACATGGCGCGTCCTCCCTGGGTCTGTTCGGGGATCATCCGGCGTCCAGCGTCGACCGGCGCAGGCGCGCCATGCCGGCGAGCCAGCGTTCGGGATCGTCGGCCCGGCGGCGGGCGTAATCCGCGACCTGCGGGTGCGGCAGGATCAGGAACCGGCCGGCGGCCAGCCCGTCGAAGGCCGCCTCGGCCACGGCTTCCGGTGCGAGCACGCCGTCGCGGGCGGCGGCGCTTGCGGCCCCGAGCATCGCGGTGTCGACGCCCTGGGGGCACAAGGCGGCGATCCGGATTCCATCCCCCCCATGCGCGATAGCGAGGTGCTCCAGGAAGGCGAGGGCGGCGTGCTTGGTCGCCGAGTAGGTCGCGCTGCCGATCTGGCTCAGCAATCCGGCCGCCGAGACGGTGCCGAGGAACGCCCCCTCGCCCCGGGCGAGCCAGAGCGGGACCAGGACCCGCGCCGCGTGGACGTGGCCCATCACGTTCACCGACCAGGCGCGTTCCCAGCTCGCCGGATCGGCCGAGGTCGCGAGCCCGGGATCGGGGTCGCGCTCCAGGATGCCGGCATTGGAGCAATACAGCGCGATCGGCCCGATCTCGGCCTCGATCCGAACCAGGATTTCGGCGACAGCCACGGCATCCGCCACGTCCATCGCATAGGCCCGGCCGCCGAGCCGGGCGGCGACGGCCTCCGCCCCGGCGCCGTCCCGGTCGAGGGCGACGACGATGGCGCCCCGCGCCTGCGCGGCCTCAGCAAGCGCCCGGCCGATGCCCCTTGCGGCTCCGGTGACGGCGACGACGCGACCGTCGAGATCCATCTCAGGCCCCCGCGCGCTCGGCGAAGGCCCAGGCCGAGGCGGCCAGCGCCGGCACCCGCGCCGCCATGGCGGCGGCGTGCTCGCTCGCGGCGTTGCCGGCCTTGGCTCGGGCGGCCACGCCCTGGAGGATGCCGACCAGACGGAACAGGTTGTAGGCGAAGTACCAGTCGAGGTCGGGCAGGGCCGCCCGGTCCGCGGCCCGGCAGTAGAGCGCCACCGCCTCCTCCCGGGTCGGGATGCCGAGCGCCGGCAGATCGAGGCCGCCGAGACCGCTGCGCCCGTCCGCCGGCAGTTCCCAATGCATCAGCAGGTAGCTGAAGTCGGCGAGGGGATCGCCGAGCGTCGACAGCTCCCAGTCGAGCACCGCGCTGACGCCGCCATCGGGGGAAAAGATCAGGTTGTCGAGGCGGTAATCGCCGTGGACGATGGAAGTGCCCTGCTGCTCGGGCACGGTGCGGGGCAGCCACGCGATCAGGCGCTCGACATCCTCCAGCCGGCCGTCCTCGGCGGCGCGGTACTGACGGGTCCAGCGATCGACCTGCCGGGCGAAGTAGTTGCCGGGCTTGCCGTAATCGGCGAGGCCCGCCGCCTCCGGGTCGATCGCGTGGAGGCGCGCGAGCGTCGCGATCATGCCGGCATAGTGCCGGTGCCGGGCATGCGGGTCGAGGCCGGGCAGGGCGCCGTCCCAGTGCACGCTGCCGCCCACCGCTTCCATCACGTAGAAGGCCGCGCCGATTATTTCGGAGTCTTCGCAGAGCGCGAAGGGCCTGGGAACCGGGAACCCCTCGCCGTACAGCGCGCCGATCACCCGGAACTCGCGCTCCACCGCGTGCGCGGAGGGCAGGAGCGGCCCGAACGGCTTGCGCCGCAGCACGTAGGCCTGGCCGGGCGTCTCCAGCCGGTAGGTCGGGTTCGACTGGCCGCCGCGGAACTGCTGCAGGTTGAGCGGCCCGGCATAGTCTCGGACGTGTTCGGCGAGCCAGGCGGCCAGCCGGGCCTCGTCGATCCGATGGCGCGGCTCGACCGGCTTCACGCCAGAGAAGGCGTCGGGACCGCTCATGCACCCTCCCGGGCGTTGGTGTAGCGCCCGAATTCGAGCCGGGCGATGGAGCGGTTGTGCACCTCGTCCGGCCCGTCGGCCAGCCGCAAGGTGCGAATGTGGGCGTACATCCTGGCCAGTCCGAAATCCTCGGACACGCCGGCGCCGCCATGGGCCTGGATCGCGTCGTCGATCACCTTGAGGGCGATCCGCGGGGCGGCGACCTTGATCATGGCGATCTCGAGCTTGGCGCCCTTGGCGCCGACCTTGTCCATCATGTCGGCGGCCTTCAGGCAGAGCAGGCGGGTCATCTCGATGTCGATCCGCGCCTCCGCGACCCGCTGCTCCCAGACCGACTGCTCGCTGATGCGCTTGCCGAAGGCGACCCGCGAGACCAGGCGCCGGGCCATCGCTTCGAGGGCCGCCTCGGCGACCCCGATGGTGCGCATGCAATGGTGGATGCGCCCCGGCCCGAGCCGCCCCTGCGCGATCTCGAAGCCGCGCCCCTCGCCGAGGATCAGGTTCTCGGCCGGGACGCGCACGCCTTCCAGCACCACCTCGCCGTGGCCCTTGGGCGCATCCTCGTAGCCGAAGACCGGCAGCAGGCGCTCGACCCGCAGGCCGGGCGTGTCCATCGACACGAGGATCTGGGATTGCTGCCGGTGGCGGGGCGCGTCCGGGTCGGTCTTGCCCATCAGGATCGCGATCCTGCAGCGCGGGTCGCCGACCCCGGTGGACCACCATTTGCGCCCGTCGATGACGTAGTGGTCGCCGTCGCGGCGGATCGCGGTCTCGATGTTGGTGGCGTCCGAGGAGGCGACGTCGGGCTCGGTCATCAGGAAGGCCGAGCGGATTTTTCCGTCCATCAGCGGCTGCAGCCACATCTCCTTCTGGGCCGGGCTGCCGTAGCGGTGCAGCACCTCCATGTTGCCGGTGTCGGGCGCCGCGCAGTTGAAGCATTCCGATGCGATCCCGACCTTGCCCATCGCCTCGGCGCAGAGCGCGTAATCGAGGTTGGTCAGGCCGGCGCCGCGGTATTCATCGGTGTCGTGCTCGGGGGAAGGCGGCAGGAACAGGTTCCACAGCCCTTCCCCGCGGGCTTTGTCCTTCAGCCGTTCCATCGTGGGCGAGGGTTCGCGGCTCGCCGCCCGCTCGGCCGCCACCGCGGCGGCGGCGGGCTGGATCGCGTCGGCGATGAAGGCGTGCACCCGGGTCAGCCAGTGCGTCTGGGATGGGCAGAGGTCGAAATCCACGGTGTCCGCTCCCGAGTTTCGTTCCGATGGGATCCGCGCCTCTCCCTCCCCCCTTTGCGGGGGAGGGTGGGCCGGCCGTCAGGCCGGGTCGGGAGAGGGGAGCGCGGTTTCCGGATGGAGCGTTTCGAACGCGGCTGCCCCATCCTGCACCGTCGCTCCCCTCTCCCGACCCCCTTCGGGGCCCACCCTCCCCCACAGAGGGGGGAGGGAGAGCGGCGCGTGCGACCACATTCCTCACAGATACTTCGCCCCCATCTCGCCGGCGAACCGGTCCGGCGGACCTTCCCAGACGATGCGGGCCTGTTCCAGCACGTAGACCCGGTCGGCATGGGGCAGCGCGAAGGTGACGTTCTGCTCGCCGAGCAGGACGGTGATCGGCGTGGTCTGGCGCAGGCGCTCCAGGGCCTTCGACAGCAGCTCCAGGATCACCGGGGCGAGGCCCAAGGTCGGCTCGTCGAGGATCAGGAGGCGCGGGCGCATCATCAGGGCGCGGGCGATGGTCAGCATCTGCTGCTCGCCGCCGGACAGCGTACGGGCGGTCTGACCCTCGCGGGCCTTGAGGATCGGGAACAGTTCGTAGAGCCACTCGCGCCGCTGCACGCTCTCGGCCTTGGTGACGTGCTGGCCGCCGAGATCGAGGTTCTCGCGCACGTTGAGGTCGCCGAACAGCTCGCGGGTCTCGGGCACCTGGACGATTCCGGCCCGGGCGATCGCGGCCGGCTTCATGCGGCCGAGATCCTGGCCGTCGAACCGGATCGTGCCGGCATGCGGGACGAGGCCCGAGATGGCGTTGAACAGCGTGGTCTTGCCGGCGCCGTTGAGGCCGACCACCGAGACGAACTCGCCCTCGTGGACGTGGATGGAGGCGGCGCGCAAGGCCTGCGCCTTGCCGTAGAGCACGTCGACGCCCTCGACGGTGAGCAGCGAATCCGGCTTGAACGCGGCCTCGGGCCGGGCGGCGGTCTCGATGCTGCCGCCGAGATAGACCCGGCGCACCGTCGGGTCGGCCATCACCGACTCGGCCGTGCCCTCGGCGATGCGCTCGCCGAGATACATGGCGAACACCCGGTCCACGAGGGCCGCGACGCTCTTCACGTTGTGGTCGACGAGGAGCACGGCCTTGCCCTCGTCGCGAAACCCCCGGATCAGCTCGGAGAAGGCCGCGACCTCGCCCCCGGTCAGGCCCGCGAACGGCTCGTCCACCAGCACCACCCGGGGGTCGCGTGCGATCGCCTTGGCGAGCTCCAGCCGGCGTAGGTCCGCGAAGGGCAGGGTGCCGGGCCGCCGGTCGGCGACGGCGCCGAGGCCGACGCGCTCGGCGATCTCTCTTGCGCGGCGCGCGACGTGCGGATCCGCGGCCAGGCGGATCAGGCTGTCGGGCAGCAGCGCGAGGCTGATGTTCTCCAGCACGGTCTGCCGCTGGAGCGGCCGCGCGTGCTGGAACACGAGGCCGATGCCCTGGCGGGCGACCCGGTGGGCCGGCATCCCGCCGATCTCGGCGCCGTCGAGGCGGATCGAGCCGGCGGTGGGCCGCTCCAGCCCCATGATCAGCTTCATCACGGTGGACTTGCCCGAGCCGTTCGGCCCGATCAGTCCCAGGATCTCCCCGGGGCGCAGGTCGAGGTCGATGTCCTTGACGGCGACGAGGCCGCCGAACCGCTTGGTCAGGCCGCGCACCGTGAGGCAGGGCTCGGCGAGGGAGGCGGCGCGCAGCGCTGGCTTGACGGCGACGGTCATCGCGCTCTCCGGACGGATGCGAGGCCCAGCAGCCCCGAGGGCACGAACAGGATGACCAGCAGGGCCACCGCCGAGACCACGAAGGTCGAGAGCGGCCCGAGCGGGCGCAGCAATTCGCCGGCGGCGATCAGGAACACCGCTCCGAGCGCGGCGCCCACGATGGTCCGCCGGCCGCCGAGCACCGCCGCGATGATCACCTGCACGCCCACCGCGGTGTCGATCAGCGTGCCGACCGAGGCGGTGCCCATGTAGAAGACCACCAGCCCGCCCGCGAGGCCCGAGAAGGCGGCGCTGACCGCGAAGGCCGCGAGCTTGTGCTTGGCGACGTTGAAGCCGAGCGCGCCGGTGACGATCGGGTCCTGGCCGGCGGCCTGGAGGATCAGCCCCACGGGCGAGCGGGCGATGGCCGTGAGCACCAGCCCGGCGAAGGCCATGAAGCCGAGCGCGATCCAGTAATTGGTGTCGGCGTCGATGGAGATCACGTCCGGCACCGTGAGCCCGATCTCGCCGCCGGTGATCCCGGAGAACACCACGATCATGTTCTGCAGGAGCAGCACCGCGACCAGGGTGATCAGCCCGAAATACGGCCCCCGCACCTTCAGGGCCGGCAGCGCCAGGGCGAGCCCGCCGACCACCGCCAGCACGGTCCCGGCCGCCAGGCAGTAGGGGATCGGCAGCTCGTAGCGGTTGTTGAGGATGCCGGCCCCGTAGGCTCCGAGTCCGATCAGGAAGGTCGGGCCGAAATTCACCTCCCCGGCGAAGCCGAAGAGCAGGTCCCAGGCCATGGCGAAGACGCCGAAATAATACGCGATGGTGAGGAGCCCGAGGATGTAGCCCGAGACCCACCAGGGCAGGAACGCGGCCAGGACCAGCGCCAGCAGCGCGACCCAGAAGCCCGGGGTGGTGAGGAGCTTCATGAGTGGGTCCATCCTCCGCACGTTGCCCTCCCCCCTCTGCGGGGGACGGTGGGCCGGCCGTCAGGCCGGGTCGGGAGAGGGGAGCGCGGTGTCCGAAGAGGTCGTGACGCCCGATCCATCCTGCAGCGTCGCGCTGCCCCTCTCCCCCCCTGCTGCGCAGGGTACCCTCCCCCGCAGAGGGGGGAGGGCGTGCCACGGAGGTCGCGCGCTTCCCATTCGGACCACGGGCGGAAAAGTCCCAAAAAAACCATCACCGCCGCCCCAGCAGGCCCTGCGGGCGCAGGTACATGACGGCCACGAGCAGCAGCAGGGCCGGGATCACCCGGTAGGCCGGGGAGATCAGGTAGGCGGTGGCGGTCTCGAGATAGCCGACCACATAAGCCGCGATCAGCGAGCCGGTGACGCTGCCCAAGCCCCCCAGCACCACGATCGAGAAGGCGCTCGCGGTGAGCGGTCCCACCGAGTAGGACGAGACCCCCAGGAACATCCCGAGCAGCACCCCGGCGATCCCGGCGAGCAGCCCGTAGATCGCCCAGACCGCGACGTAGATCCTGCCCATGTCGTGGCCGAGCAGCGTGACCCCGCGGGGGTTCATGGAGGCGGCGAGCAGGACCTTGCCGGCGCGCGCCTTGTTCACGAACAGCCACAGCAGGCCGATCACGATCCAGCAGATCACCGCGGTGAAGATCTCGTTCCTCGGGGTGCGCACCCCGGCGATCTCGATCACGCCCTCGACGATCGGCAGCACGGTCTTCGGGTTGTCGGTGAAGAAGTAGGCGACCAGCTCCTGGATCATGATGCCCCAGAGCAGGGTGCCGGTGAGGACGAAGATTTCTTTTTCTTCCCGGGGGATCGCCCTGCTGCGCTCGATCGGCGCGACGATGGCGAAGTAGGTCACCAGGGAAGCGGCCAGCCCGCACAGGATGCCGAGCCCGGCGCCCGCGTAGGAGCCGAGGCCGAACTGCGACGAGGCCGCCCAGGCCGCGACCGCGGCCATCACCATCAGCGCGCCGTGCGAGAGGTTGAGCACGCCGGAGACGCCGAAGATCAGGGTGAAGCCCATCGCGCCGAGCGCGTAGAGCGCCGAGATCGCGAAGCCGTCGACGAGGATCTGGAGCCCGATCATTGTTTTGGGATTCTCGCGTCGCGATTACTGGACCGCCGGCTTCACAGCGGGTGGCAGGATCAATGTCCCGTTGGCCACCTCCGTCGGCCAGATCGCGACCTGCTTGCCGCTCTGCCACTGGGCCAGCAGCCCGGTGACGAAGCCCCGCCCGTACTTGATCGAGTGGGTGAAGGTCTCGTCCTTGCCGTAGAACTGGATGCGCCCGACCGTGCCGAGCCAGTCGGTCTTCTCCAGGGCGTCGACCAGCTTGTCGGCCTCGGTGGAGCCGGCGCGCGTCACCGCGTCCGCCGCGTAATGCATGGCGTCGTAGGCCATGTAGCCGGCATAGGACGGGGCGCCGCCGAAACGCTTGATGTAGGCGTCCGTGAAGGCGTTCGTCTTCTCGGTCATCGCCACGCCGGGGACCGCGATGGCGTCGAACAGCACGCCCTGCGTGCCGCCGTTGGTGTTGGCCCAGAAGGTCGAGGAGGTCGCCTGGCCGCTGATGCCGGTCATGGCGATCGGCACCTGCTGGTTCTGCCACTGCACGGTGGGCTGCACGCCGACATGGGCGATGCCGGTGACGATCAGGTCGGGCTTGGCCGCCTCGATCTTGTTGTAGATCGGGGTGAAGTCGCCCGTATCCGGCGAGAACCGGACGTGCTCCACCACCTTGAGCCCGGACTTGGGCAGGCATTCCTCGTAGGCCGCGTCCAGCGGACGGGTCCAGGCCGCGTCCTCGCTCATGATCGCGGCGGATTTCGCCTTGAGCAGCCCGACCAGCGCCTCCTTGGCCGAGTCGCAGACCGACTGCGCCAGGGCGTGCGAGGTCAGGTAGCCGTGGAAGGTGTAGCGGTTGCGCGCGTAGTCCTTGTGGACGGCGACGCTGATCTCGTTGGAGGCGGCCCCCGGCGTGATCATCGGGGTCTTGAGCCGGGCCGACCACGGCATCAGGGCCAGCACGACCTCGGAGATGTAGCTGGCGATGACGAGGTTGACCTTGTCCTCGCTGACCGCCCGCTGGAACGCGCGGACCGCGTCGGAGGCGGAACTCTTGTCGTCGTAGGTCACGACCTGGATCTGGCGCCCGTCGACCCCGCCCTGGGCGTTGATCTCGTCGGCGGCGAGCTGGACCGCCTTCGGGATCGCGGCGCCGGCCACCGACTGCGCCTCGGCGATCACGCCGACCTTGAACGGGTCGGCCGCGCGGGCCTGTCCCGACAGGATCAGCCCCGCAGCGAGCAGCGCGGGCAGCGCGCGCCGAATCGGGGCGCGCCGAGCGACGACGCGCACGGTCTCGGACATCGGCGATTCCTCATCCCAAGCGCCCGAATTTTTTATTCGCGGGCTTGGGATGAACTGTATCCGCGCAAAACCAGAGCACAAGGCCCGCATCGGGACCGGGCGGTGACGTTTCGGCCCAGTCGTTTTCCGCCCGGGGTATCGACTCGCGCCGCACCGGCCTAGGCTCGTGGCGGCTCCGCGAAAAGCGGGCTCGACGGCCTCGAAGAAGGGCGACGGACAGGTGAGGAACGCACGCTCGGCCGCGGCCGGGGTTCGCCCCGGACCGCGGCCCCGGATTCCCGCGACGCGACACGTCCTGCGCCATCGGGCGAGGGGGCGGCGCTCATGAGCCTCCGCTGGACCCGGCGCCCGGAAGGCTCGACCTGGGGGGATTTCGGCCCCGACGACGAACTCGGGCGGCTGAACCTCCTGACCCCCGAGAAGGTCCGCCAGGGCGTCGCCGAGGTGCGCGAGGGCCTGACCTTCTGCCTCAGCCTGCCCTTGGACCTGCCCGGCGGCAACGTCCTCAACCCGCGCCGCCACCCGCCGCAGATCACCCCGACCCGGCGGGCCAACGGCCGGCCGAACATGAACTTCCCGGTCTGCGAGGAGGTCGCGGGCGCCACCGACGTGATCTGCGACGACCGCGCGCTGATCCACCTGCAATACTCGACGCAGTGGGATTCGCTGGCCCATGTCGGCTCGCTGTTCGATGCGGACGGCGCGGGCGCGGCGCCGACCTTCTACAACGGTTTTCGCGGCGGCCGGGACATCGTCGGGCCGAGCACGCCCGAGGCCGCCGACCAGCCGTCCCGGGCGAAAAGGCTCGGGATCGAGCGCCTGGCCGAGGTCGGCATGCAGGGCCGCGCCGTGATGATCGACCTGCGCGCCCATCTCGGCGACGCCAAGACCAAGGTCGGCTACGACCAGCTCGCCCGGATCCTTGAGGCCGACGGCGTCGTGATCGAGCCCGGCGACATGGTCTGCCTGCACACCGGCTTCGCCGAGCGGCTGATCGCCATGGGCGGCACGCCCGATCCGAAGCAGGTCCACGACCTCTGCGCCGGCCTCGACGGCCGGGACCCGCGGCTCCTCGACTGGATCACCCGCTCGGGCCTGTGCGCGCTGATCGCCGACAACTACGCCGTCGAGGCCTATCCGGCCGGGGCGGGGCCGGCCTGCTGCGCGAGCCTGCCGCTCCACGAGCACTGCCTGTTCAAGCTCGGGGTCAATCTCGGCGAGCTGTGGCACCTGACGCCGCTCGCGGACTGGCTGCGTGCGCACGGCCGCAACCGGTTCCTGCTGACGGCGCCGCCGCTGCGCCTGCCGGGGGCGGTCGGCTCGCCGACGACGCCGATCGCGACGGTCTGAGGGGACGGCATGATGGAGATTGCAATCGTCGGCGGCGGCCTGATGGGCCACGGCATCGCCCTGGTGCTGGCGCTCCACGGCCACGGCGTCCGGATCACCGAAACCGATCCGGAGACCCGCGCCCGGGTGCCGGGTCTCATGGCCTCGGCGCTGGCGACCCTGCAGGAGGCCGGCGCCGCCCCGGACGGGTGGGATTCCGCGCGCCTCGCCCGGTCCGTCCGGGTCGAGGCGGACCTCGAACCGGCGGTCGCGGGCGCCGGCCTGGTCATCGAGGCGATCACCGAGAACCTGGAGGCCAAGCGGGCGCTGTTCGGGGAACTCGACCGGCTCTGCCCGGCGGACGCGATCCTGGCGAGCAACACCAGCTACCTCGACGTCTTCCCGCTGATCCCGCAGGCCCGGCAGGCGCGGGCGCTCGTGATGCACTGGTACACGCCGCCCTACATCGTCGACCTCGTCGACGTGGTCCCGGGTCCCGGCACGGATCCGGCTGTGATCGCGGCGATGCGCGACCTCGTAGTCGGCCTCGGCCAGGTGCCGATCGTGCTCAAGCGCTTCATCCCCGGCTACGTCGCCAACCGCATCCAGTCGGCGATCAGCGCCGAGGTGTTCCGGCTGCTGGACGAAGGCATCGCCGAGCCGCGCGACATCGACGACGCGATCATCCAAGGGCTCAGCTTACGCATCCCGATCCTCGGCCACCTCGCCAAGGCCGATTTCACCGGGCTGGACCTGACCCGGCGCGCCCTGGCGAACGGCAGCTACGCGCCGCCCCCGGCCCGGACCCGGTCGGAGACCTTGGATGCCCTCTGCGCCGAGGGCCGGACCGGGGTGATGGCGGGGCGCGGCTATTTCGACTGGGGCGGGCGCGCGCCCGCGGATCTGTTCCGCGCGCGCGACCGCAAGCTGCTGGCCTTGAAGAAGGCGATGGCCGGGATCGGCCGGATGGAGGGCACATGATCGGCGCGGACCTGTCCGGACGGCGCATCCTCGTCACCGGCGCCTCCTCTGGCATCGGGCTGGCGACGGTGACGCTGTTCGCCCGCAACGGCGCCAGCGTGGCCTTGAACCACCTGCCCGACGATCCCCGCGGCCCCGCGGAGGCCGAGCGTCTCGCCGCCGAAGGCCTGGCCGTGATGGCGCTGCCCGGGGACGTGTCCCAGCCCGGCGAGACCGAGGCGATGGTGGCGGCCGGGATCGCGGCGCTCGGCGGCCTCGACGTGCTGGTCAACAATGCCGGGACCTCCGGCACCACCGCGCCGATCGCCTTCGAGGACCTCGACGCGATGACGGAAGAGTTTTGGGCCACGATCCTAGCGACCAACCTGATCGGCCCGTACCGCTGTTCGCGGGCCGCGGCGGCAAGTCTGAAAGAAAACCGGGGGGCGATCGTCAACACCGCCTCGGTGGCGGGACTCGGGCGGCGGGGCTCCTCGATCGCCTATTCGGCCAGCAAGGCCGGGCTGATCAACCTCACCCGCAGCCTCGCCCGGGCGCTGGCCCCGGACGTGCGCGTCAACGCCGTCGCCCCCGGCCTCGTCGCCACCCCGTGGACCGAGCCGTGGCCGGAGGCGCGCAAGGCCGCCACCGTGCAGCACACGATGCTGCGCCGCATGGCCCGGCCCGAGGACATCGCCGAGACGATTTTCTTCCTGGCCGCGGGCGCCGCCTACATCACCGGCGAGACGATCACGGTCGATGGCGGAGCGCTATAGCGGGGCTCAGAGCCCTATGCGGAGCGACGTCTACAGGTTCGGGGCGCAATCGCTCCTGGAGGCCTCGAGGCGCCCCCTCTCCCGTGCGGGAGAGGGTTGGGGTGAGGGATCAGGTCTTTCCGGAGAGGTCATATCCCTCACCCTGTCCCTCTCCCGCACGGGAGAGGGGACCCGCGCCCTTCACGGGCGACGGCATGAGTTCATTCGACGACGGAGGCCTGTGTATCCGGCAGCCCTTGCGGGGAGGGCGAAAGCGCCGCGTTTCAAAAGCTTGCCGAAGAACCTGATGGGTCGGTCCACCTCCCGTCAGCATCAGGGCCAGGGAGAAAAAAATGTCGCGGACGACCGTCATCACCTGCGCCCTCACGGGCTCGTTCGACACGACGAAGAAGAACCCGGCGGTGCCGGTGAGCCCGAAGGCCATCGCGCGATCCGCCTTGGAGGCCGCCTCCGCCGGGGCCGCGGTGGTCCACATCCATGTCCGCGATCCCGAGACCGCCGCGCCCAGCATGGAGCTGGCCCATTACCGCGAAGTGGTCGAGCGGATCCGCGAGAAGAACGAGGCCGTGATCCTCAACCTCACCACCGGGGCCGGGGGCCGGTTCGTGCCCGGCGATCCCGACCCGTCTTTGGCCGGCCCCGGCACCACCTTCGCGTCGCCCGAGACCCGGACCCGGCACGTCGCGGCGCTACGCCCCGAGATCTGCACCCTCGACGTCGCCACGATGAACTTCGGCGAGCACCTGTTCCTCA
The DNA here is from genome assembly GCF_022179445.1 of Methylobacterium mesophilicum. Lineage (GTDB taxonomy): Bacteria > Pseudomonadota > Alphaproteobacteria > Rhizobiales > Beijerinckiaceae > Methylobacterium > Methylobacterium mesophilicum. The sequence continues at coordinate 18,595 of NZ_BPQU01000002.1, forward strand.
ACACCCCCGCGCATCTGCGGGCCATGGCGGCGCAGATCCGCCAGGCCGGGGTGAGGCCCGAGATCGAGGTGTTCGATCTCGGCCAGATCGAGCTGGCCCGGCACCTGATCGCCGAGAGGCACCTGGCGCGGCCGCCCCTGTTCCAGATCTGCCTCGGCATCCCCTGGGGCGCGCCCGCCACCGCCGAGGCGCTGGTGGCGATGCGAGCCCGGCTGCCCGAGGACGCGGTCTGGTCGGCCTTCGGCATCGGCCGGGAGGAGTTTCCGATCCTGGCGGTGGCCGCCGGGATGGGCGGCAACGTCCGGGTCGGGTTGGAGGACAACCTCTATCTGTCCCGGGGCGTGCTCGCGCCCAGCAACGCCGCCCTGGTGGAGAAGGCCGTCAGCCTGCTGGCCCATCTCGACCGCGAACCGGCCACGCCCGACGAGGCGCGGGCGATCTTCGGGCTGGCGCCGCGCGGGTGAGGGGAGGCCCTGACGGATCGCCCGCATCCTCTCACCGGCCGGTATCGGCTCCGATCCGGTCCGCCTAGACTGCATTCGGACGACATCCGAGCGGCGAACAACGCCGCCGCGATCAAAGAAACAGGGAGTGAGACATGACGGTCCGCCACCGCGTCGCGGCACTGACGGGGCTTCTGTGCGCGCTCGGGGCCGGGGCGGCACTCGCGGCCGACCTCGTGCCGGTGAAGATCGGCGTGCTGAACGACCGCTCGGGGGTCTACTTCGATTCCACCGGCGAGGGCGCGGTGGTGGCGGCCCGCATGGCGGTGGAGGATTTCAAGCCGGAGGCTCAGGGGCTGAAGGTCGAGGTCGTAGCCGCCGACCACCAGAACAAGCCCGATGTCGGCGCCTCGATCACCCGGCAATGGTACGACCGCGACGGGGTCGACGCGGTGTTCGACGTGCCGACCTCCTCGGTGGCGCTCGCGGTGGCGCAGATCACCAAGGAGAAGAACAAGGCCTTCATCAACTCGGGCGGCGGCACCGCCGACCTGACCGGCCCGGCCTGCACCCCCAACACCGTCCACTGGACCTACGACACCGCCGCGCTGGCCAACGGCACCGGCAAGGCGATGCTCAAGCGCGGCGGCAAGTCCTGGTACTTCATCACCGCCGACTACGCCTTCGGCCTCGCCCTGGAGCGCGACACCAAGGCGGTGGTGGTGGGTAACGGCGGCACGGTCGTGGGCGGCGTGCGCACCCCCTTCCCGAACCCCGATTTCTCCTCGTTCCTGCTCCAGGCGCAGGCCTCCGGCGCGCAGGTGATCGGCCTCGCCGATGCCGGCCTCGACGCGGCCAACGCGATCAAGCAGGCGCACGAATTCGGCATCCGCCAGGGCGGCCAGACGCTCGCCGCTCTGCTGATCGCCATCACCGACATCCATTCCCTCGGCCTCGAAGTCGCCCAGGGCCTCGAATTCACCGCCTCGTTCTACTGGGACCTCAACGACGGCACCCGGGCCTTCGCGGAACGGTTCGGCGCGCGCATGTCCGGCCGGAAGCCGACCTCGTACCAGGCCGGCGTCTACGCCAGCATGCTGCACTACCTGAAGGCCGTGGCGGCGCTGCGGTCGGCCAAGGACGGCGCCGCCGTGGTCGCCAAGATGAAGGAACTGCCCACCGACGATCCCCTGTTCGGCAAGGGCACGATCCGGCCGGACGGGCGCAAGATCCACCCGATGTACCTGTTCGAGGCCAAGGCGCCCTCCGAGTCGAAGGGCGAATGGGACCTCTACAAGGTGCTGGAGACGATCCCGGCCGAGCAGGCGTTCCGGCCGATGAGCGAGGGCGGCTGCCCGATGGTGGCCGGCCTCCAGGCCAAGTAGGCGTTCAGGCGGTCAGGCGGCCCCGATCCCGTTCAGCGTGGCCATCGCGTCCTCGGGCAGGCTCAGTGCGGCCGCCGCGAGGTTCTCGCGCAGGTGGCCGAGCGAGCCGGTGCCCGGGATCAACAGGATGTTGGGCGCCCGGCGCAGCAGCCAGGCCAGCGCCACCTGCATGGGCGTCGCCCCGAGTTCGGCTGCGACCTCCGACAGGGCGGTGGATTGCAGCGGGCTGAAGCCGCCGAGCGGGAAGAACGGCACGTAGGCGGTGCCGGCCTCGGCCAGCGCGTCGATCAGGGCGTCGTCGGCCCGATGCGCGAGGTTGTACTGGTTCTGCACGCAGACGATCTCGGCGATCCGCCGGCCCTCGGCGACCTGCGCGTGCGTCGCGTTGCTCAGCCCGATCCGCCGGATCAGCCCCTGGCGCTGCAGCTCCGCCAGCACGGTGAGCGGCGCCTCGATCGATCCCTCCGCGGGGCCGTGGGCGTCGAACATCAGGCGCAGGTTGACCACGTCGAGGGCGTCGACGCCGAGATTGCGCAGGTTGTCGTGGATGGCCTGCGTGAGTTCCTCCGTCGAGAAGGCCGGGTTCCACGAAGCGTCCGGCCCGCGCTTGGCGCCGACCTTGGTCACGATCACCAGATCGTCGGGATAGGGATGGAGCGCCTCGCGGATGATCTGGTTGGTGACGTGCGGCCCGTAGAAGTCGCTGGTGTCGATGTGATCGACCCCCTCGGCCACAGCCTCGCGCAGCACCGCGACGGCCGCCCCGCGGTCTTTCGGCGGCCCGTAGACGCCCGGCCCGGCGAGTTGCATGGCCCCGTAGCCGAGGCGTTTCACGGTGCGGTCCCCGAGCGCGAACGTGCCGGCCTGCGCGATGTCGGTCATGGCGAATCTCCTGTGTGCGCCCCGGATGTAGACGGCACGGCCTGACCGGATAAGCGGTGATGTTCGGCACGGGCTGTGCGGGATCTCGAACGATGACGATGGATCTATCAGACCTGGCCGCCTTCGTGACCGTGGCGCGGGCCGGCGGCTTTCGCGAGGGCGCCCGCACCGGAAACGGCAGCGCGTCGAGCCTCAGCGAGGCGGTGCGCCGGCTCGAGGCGCGCCTCGGCGTGCGCCTCCTGAACCGGACCACCCGCAGCGTCGCGCCCACCGAGGCCGGCGCCCGCCTGCTGGAGCGGCTCGGCCCGGCGCTCGGAGAGGTCGAGGCCGCCCTCGACGTGGTGAACGGGTTCCGCGACCGGCCGGCCGGACCGCTCCGGCTCAACGTGCCGCTGAGCGCGGCACGCCTCGTCCTGCCCGCGATCGTGCCGCCCTTCCTGGCCGCCTATCCCGAGATCCGGCTCGAACTGGTCGTCGAGGACGGCTTCGTGGACGTGCTGGCGGCCGGCTGCGACGCCGGCATCCGCTACGACGAGCGGCTTGAGCAGGACATGATCGCGGTGCCGATCGGCCCGCGGCGGCAGCGTTTCGCCACGGCGGCGGCCCCGGCCTATCTCGACCGGCGCGGGCGCCCGCAGCATCCGCGCGACCTCCTGGCCCACGATTGCCTGCTGGGCCGGTTCCCGAGCGGCAGCCTGACGGCGCCGTGGGAGTTCGAGCGCGACGGGGAGATCGTCCGCGTGGATCCGTCCGGCCCGCTGATCGTGCGCGTCGGCGCCAGCGACCTCGCGGTCGCGGCGGCGGTGGCCGGAACCGGGATCATCCACCTGTTCGAGGATTGGCTGCGCCCCCAGCTCGACGGCGGCGCCCTGGAGCCGGTGCTGGAACCGTGGTGGCAGGTCTTCTCCGGCCCGTTCCTCTACTATCCCGGCCGCCGGCACCTGCCGGCGCCGCTGCGGGCGTTCGTGGACTTCGTCGGCACGGGTCCGCGCGGGCTCACTCCGGCAGGGCGAACACCGTGAGCTGGCCGCCGGGCGCGGTGTACCGCGACAGGGCCGCGTAGCCGCCGACTGCGCCCGAACCGTCCGCCGGGTCGGTCAGTCCGGCGGCCAGCCCGATGCCCGCCCAGCCGCCGATCCCGGACAGCACCGCCACGTATTGCCGGCCGTTGTGCTGGTAGGTGGTGACGTTGCCGACGATGCCGGACGGCGTCTTGAACCGGTACAGCTCGTGCCCGTCCCGGGCGTCGACCGCCTTCAGGTAACCTTCGAGCGTGCCGTAGAAGACGACGTTGCCGGCGGTGGCGAGCGCCCCGGACCAGACCGAGAACGGCTCCGGGATCGTCCAGGCGATTTTTCCCTTGGCCCCGTCCCAGGCGATGAACGCGCCGGTCCGGTCGGAGCCCTCGGGCGGGTGCAGGGTCAGCGTCGCGCCGACATAGGGCTGGCCCGGCGTGTAGCTCACCCGGAACGCCTCGTAATCCATGCACATGTGGTTGGTCGGCACGTAGAACAGCCGGGTGACCGGCGAGTAGGCCGCCGGCTGCTGGTTCTTGGCGCCGAGCGCCCCCGGGCAGATGTTCTTGGTGACCTCCTCCTCGTCGGCCTCGCCGGGCGCGTAGCGCTTGTCCACCACCGGCCGCCCGTAGCCCGGGGAGGCGCGGTCCAGGTCGATCCGGCTCGCCCAGTTGACGCTCGGGTCGAACTTGTCCGCCACCAGCACCGCGCCGGTCGCGCGGTCGAGGGTGTAGCCGAAGCCGTTACGGTCGAAATGGGTGAGCACCCGGCGCGGGCGTCCGTCGATCACCTGCTCGGTGAGGATCATCTCGTTGACGCCGTCGTAGTCCCACTGGTCGTGGGGCGTCATCTGGTAGACCCAGCGGGCGAGCCCGGTGTCGGGGTCGCGGGCGAAGATCGCCATGGTCCACCGGTTGTCGCCCGGGCGCTGGGCCGGGTTCCAGGTCGCCGGGTTGCCGGTGCCGTAATAGACGAGGTTCAGCGCCGGATCGTACGAGAACCACCCCCAGCTGCAGCCGCCGCCGATCTTCCACTGGTCGCCCTCCCAGCTCGTGAGCGAGGAATCCCGGCCGATCGGGCGGCCGAGTTCGGTGGTCTTGTCCGGATCGACCAGCATGTCGGCATCCGGCCCGGTGGCGTAGGCGCGCCAGAGGCGCCGGCCCGTGGCCTGATCGTACGCGGTGACGTGGCAGCGGGCGCCGTACTCGCCCCCGGCGATGCCGACGATGAGCTTGCCGTGCACCGGCAGGACCGTGGCGGTGTTGGTCTCGCCCCGGGCCGGGTCGCCGTTCTTCACCGACCACAGGACCCCGCCGCTCTCCGGGTCCAGGGCCACGACCGTGGTGTCGGCCAGCTGCAGGAACAGCCGCCCGTCCGCGTAGGCGAGGCCGCGCGAGACCGTGTCGCAGCACATCACCGCGATCACGCTCGCATCCTGGCGCGGGGCGTAGCGCCAGAGGATCCTGCCGTCGTGGTCGAGATCGAGTGCGTAGACCACGTTCGGGAACGGGGTGTGCACGAACATCCGGTTCCCGACCACGATCGGGGCGCCCTCGTGCCCGCGCAGCACGCCGGTGGAGAAGGTCCAGGCGACCTTCAGGCGCGAGACGTTGCCGGCGTCGATCCGGGCGAGGTCGGAATACCGGGTGTTGGCGTAATCGAGGGTCTGGAGGACCGGCGGCGCCTGCGCGGAGGCCGCGGCGGCGAGGCAGACGAGCGCCAGGGCCGCCAGGATCGGGACGCGCATGCTCGGACTCCGCCTGCCGCCGCCCCGTGCGGCGGCGCCGGCCTCATACACCGACCTGTCGCACCGACCTCACGGACGCCGGCGCGGCCAAGCGTCCGAGGGGACCGAGCAGCCAAGCGTCCGGGCCCGGCCTCACATCCGCTCTTTGACGATCTCCTCGGCCTGGGGGTCCGGCTCGTGGCCGGCCTCGCGCAGCAGCGGCACCACCGCGGCCGCGTCCCGGGCGACGGTGTAGCTGAGGTCCAGCCCCTCGCGGATGAAGCCGTGGCCGCGCATGTGCTCGAACAGGTCGAGCAGCGGCGCCCAGAAATCGGCCACCGAGACCAGCACGACCGGCTTCCGGTGCCGCCCGAGTTGCGCCCAGGTGAGTTGCTCGACCAGTTCCTCCAGGGTGCCGATGCCGCCCGGCAGGGTCACGAAGGCGTCCGAGCGCTCGAACATCAGACGCTTGCGGGTGTGCATGTCGGGCACAACCACGGTCTCCTGCACGGCGTCGAGCATGTGCTCGCGCGCCTGCAGGAAGTCCGGGATGATGCCGGTGACGTGGCCGCCCGCCGCCAGGGCGGCGCGCGCCACGGCGCCCATCAGCCCGACGTCGCCGCCGCCGTAGACCAGGCCCATCCCGGCCTGTGCGATCGCCGTGCCCAGGGTCTCCGCGGCCTCGCGAAACGCCGGGTCTCCGCCGAAGCCGGAGCCGCAATAGACACAGACAGTCCTCACCGGGGCCATCCGGCGCCCTCCATCACGCAACCGTTGCGAGCCGTCGAGAAAGACCCCCGCGCCCGGCGCTCCACGCGCCAAACTGCTGAATTCGCGTGGGATTCACCCGCCGGAGCGGCGGGACGGCTTGGTGTCGGGACCATGTACGGTATTATGGGCGCCGCAGTCGACGGTTTTTGAGCGGGCAGGTTGCCCATTCGCCGGGCGGCCGGACGAGCAGGGAGGCCTTTGTGGCGATGTCGAGACAGGTGCGGCGCAGTCTCGCCCTGGCGCTCGCCGGCCTCCTCGGCGGTCTCGGCCTCGTGCTGGTCCTGTTCGGCGGCGAGTCCCTGCGGCGGATGATCGGCCGGCACGATCCCGAGCCGCCCGCCGCCACCGCGCCGCAGGGCGGCCTGCGGAGCCTGGCCGACCCCGGGGCGACGGCCGAATCCGGCGCGCCGCCCATCGATTTCCGCGACGACACGTCGGGGGCGAGCAGGCCGGATGGTGCCAAGCCCGGCGACGTCAAGCCCGGCGACACCCGTTCGGACGCGCGCAACGCCGGCGATCCGGCACCGGGCCCGGCGCGCACGGCCGACCGGGCGGCGCCCGACGGCAAGCCGGCCGAGCCCGACGCCGCCGAGGTGCCGCGCTTCGATATCGTCCGGGTCGAGCCGAACGGCGACGCCGTGGTGGCCGGGCGCGGCGCGCCGGATGCCGTCATCGAGATGCTGGTCGACGGCAAGCCCGTGGCCCGGGCGACCGCCGACGCCAACGGCCAGTTCGCCCTGGTGCCGCCGGCGCTGCCGGCGGGCTCCAGCGCCCTGCGGTTGCGCATGACCACCAAGGGCGGCCACACCGCCGACTCGCGCCAGAGCGTGGCGGTGGACGTCGCCCCGGGCCGCGACCGCCAACCCCTGGTGGCGCTGACCGCCCCGGATGCCGCGACGGTGGTGCTGTCGCAGCCCGGCGCCCCCGGGCCGGCGGCACCGGCCGGGACCGAGGCGAAGGCCACGGCCGACGGCAAGGCGCCGGCCGCCAAGATCGTCAGCGTCGACGTGCAGGAGAGCGGCCGGCTGTTCGTGACCGCCACCGGGATTCCGGGCGCGAAGCTCCGGCTCTACCTCAACGACACGCTGATCGCCCCGGGTAGCGTCGGGCCGGACGGGCGGGCGAGCTTCACGATCGGCCGCGGGGTCAAGCCCGGCCAGTATCAGGTGCGGATCGACCAGATCGATCCCCGCACCGGCAAGGTCTCCACCCGCGCCGAGGTGCCGCTCGCGGTGCCCGAGCCGACCCGCGTCGCCGCCGGCGAAGGTGCCGGGCAGGATCGGCCGCAGGGTCCGTCCGCCCGGTCGGCCGCCTCCGCAGCCGGGCAGGGCGGGGTCCGTTCCCGGGACGACGGCGCCGGCCAGACCGAGACACCCTCCGCCCTCAGCCGGGATGCCGCTGGGGCGCGTAGCCCCGCCGGGGCCGGCGCGGTGTTCGTGCCCGAGATCACCACGGCAAAAATCACCCGGGGCGACAACCTCTGGCGGATCAGCCAGCGCACCTACGGCCGGGGCGAGCGCTATACCGTGATCTACGACGCCAACCAGGGCCAGATCCGCGACCCGGACCGGATCTACCCGGGCCAGATCTTCATCCTGCCGACCGACAAGCGGGGCTGACGCCCCCGTCACTCCACGATCTGGTCGTCCTCCGAGAGGGCCAGACGGCGCAGGGTCGTGAGCGCCTCGGACAGGTCCTCCGGCGACGGCGTCGCCAGGGCGAGGCGGACCGCGTTCGGCGCGTGGCCGGGATGCACCGCGAAGGCCGCGGCCGGCAGCAGCGCGATGCCCCGGCGCAACGCGGCGGCCGCGAAGGCTTCGGCCCGCCAGGTTTCGGGCAATGCGAGCCAGAGGTGATAGGCGCGGGGGTCGCCGACCACCGTGAGTCCTCCTAGTATCTCCCGGGCGAGGGTCTGGCGCGACGCCGCGTCCCGGCGCTTGGCCTCCGCGAGCGTCGCCGCCGAGCCGCCGGACATCCAGTGCATGCCGGCCGCGAGCGACAGCCCGAGCGCGGTCCAGGCGCCCTGTCGCACCGAGGCCGCGAGCCGGTCGGTCAGGTGCGGGGGCCCGGCGATCAGCCCGACGGTGAGGGCCGGCATCACCCGCTTCGACAGGCTGTCCACTAGGATCGTCCGGTCCGGCGCCAGGCTGGCGAGCGGCTGCGCGTCGGCGAGGAAGCCGTAGACTGCATCCTCGATGGCGGTGAGGCCGACCGTGTCGAGGATCCCGGCGAGGTCGGCCCGCCGCGCGGTGCCCATGGTCGCGCCGAGCGGGTTCTGCAGGGTCGGCTGGAGATAGACACCGCTCAACGGGGTCGCCCGATGGGCCTGGAGGAGCGCGTCGGGGCATACGCCCTCCGCATCCATGGCCAGCGGCACCAGGGTGATCCCGAGCCGGGCCGCGATGCCCCGCACCGCCGGATAGGTCAGCGGCTCGCAGCCGATCCGCTCCCCCGGCGCCGCCAGGGCCGCGAGGGCGGCGGCGAGCGCCTGCCGGCCGTTGCCGGTGAACAGGATGTCGGCGGCCCGGGGCGCGTAGCCGTCGCGGGCGAGGAAGTCGGCCGCGACTCTGCGGGCCCGGGGCGTCCCCGCGGGGCCGTACTGGCTGAACCCGATCTCGGCGCCCGCGCCCGCCAGGGCCGCCAGGGTCTCGGCCAGCACGACCTCCTGTTCCGGCAGGCGCGAATGGGTCCGCTGCAGGTCGATCGCCGCCGGGGGCGGCTCCGGCTGGAGCCGCACGGCCTGGCCGGGCTCGGAGCGGACGAAGGTGCCGCGTCCGACCTCGCCGGTCACGAGCCCGCGGCGGCCCAGTTCCGCGTAGACCCGGCTCGCCGTCGAGACAGCGATGCCCCGGGCATAGGCGAAGTCCCGCTGCGGCGGCAGCCGGTCGCCCGGGCGCAGGCGCCCCGAGGCGATCTCGCCGGCCACCGCGTCCGCGACGGTGCGATAATCCGAAGCCCGCATCATTGCTCCGAGTGCAATGTTTCGATTGATCCGAGATATCTATCGGTTCAATCCTGCGCCCGCAATCCCGGCCGGACTGCGTCCCGTCACCGGAACCTACGCCATGTCGATCGTCACCCTGCCGTCCGCGGCCACGCCTGCGCGCTCCGCGAGCCGGTCCGCCGTCCCATCCCTGCTGGGTCTCTGGCTCCAGCGCATCCGGACCCGGAGGTTGCTCGCCGCCCTGCATCCGGACCAGCTGCGGGATGCCGGCATCGAACCCTGGCACCTGCGCCGCGAAATCCGGAAGCCGTTCTGGAGAGGATGACCGGCCCTGCGGCGGCTGCGGGTGCCCGGTCCGTTCCACGGACCTATATGCGGGTGGAAGATCCTTCCTCCCGCCGTTCCTCCTGCATCGAATCCCGCATGACCGACGACACCGTGCCCCCGGCCGGGTCCGCACACCCGGCCGAGCGCCCCGGGCTGCTCGCCACCTATCGGCGCCTCTGGCCGCACCTGTGGCCGCACGGCCGGCCCGACCTGCAGCGCAGGGTGTTCCTGGCGTTCGGGCTGCTGCTCGCGGCCAAGCTCGTGACCATGGTGACCCCGTTCACCTTCAAGTGGATCACCGACGCGCTGGTAGCCGCGATCGGTGGGAAGGACGCGCCGCTGCCCACGGGCCTGTTCGCGGCCCCGATGCTGCTCATCGCCCTCTACGGTGTGTCGCGGATCGCCATGTCGGCGCTGACCCAGGTGCGCGACGGGCTGTTCGCCAAGGTGGCGATGCACGCGGTGCGCCGCCTGGCGCTCCGGACTTTCGAGCACATGCACCGCCTGTCCCTGCGCTTCCACCTGGAGCGCAAGACCGGCGGTCTCACCCGGGTGCTCGAGCGCGGCCGCGCCGGCATCGAGGAATTGTCGCGCCTGATGGTGCTGACTTTGGTGCCGACCATCGTCGAGTTCGCGCTGGTGCTCGGCGTCCTCGCCTACGAGTTCGACTGGCGCTACGCGCTGGTGGCGTTCCTCACGGTCGGGGCCTACCTGGCCTTCACCTATAAGGCGACCGAGTGGCGGATCGCCATCCGCCGCCGGATGAACGCCTCGGATACCGACGCGAACACCAAGGCGGTCGACTCGCTGCTCAACTACGAGACGGTGAAGTATTTCGGCGCGGAGGCCCGCGAAGCCGCCCGCTACGACGTGTCGATGGCGAAATACGAAAAGGCCTCGACCCAGACCTACGTGTCGCTGGCCGTGCTTAATGCCGGCCAGGCGGTGATCTTCACCATCGGGATGACGATCGTGATGTGGCTCGCGGCCCGGGACATCCTGGCCGGGCGCACGACGATCGGCGGCTTCGTGCTGGCCAACACCCTGCTGGTGCAGTTGTCGATGCCCCTGAACTTCATGGGCATGATCTACCGCGAGATCAAACAGGCGCTGATCGACATCGACGACATGTTCCGCATCCTCGGGCAGAACCCCGAGATTGCCGACCGGCCCGGCGCCGCGCCGCTGAGCGTGGCGGGCGGCACGGTGCGGTTCGAGGACGTGCGCTTCGCCTACACGCCGGAGCGGCCGATCCTGCGCGGCGTCTCGTTCGAGATCCAGGCCGGCCAGACGGTGGCCGTGGTCGGCCCCTCGGGGGCGGGCAAGTCGACACTGTCGCGGCTGCTGTTCCGGTTCTACGAGCCGTCGGCCGGCCGGATCAGCATCGACGGTCAGGACATCGCCGCGGTGACCCAGGAATCGCTGCGCGCGGCGATCGGCATGGTCCCGCAGGACACGGTGCTGTTCAACGACACGATCGGCTACAACATCCGCTACGGTCGCTCGGACGCCACCGATGCGGAGTTGCGCGAGGCGGCCCAGCTCGCCCAGATCGACCGCTTCGTCTCCGGCCTGCCGGAGGGTTACGACACGCCGGTCGGCGAGCGCGGCCTGAAGCTGTCGGGCGGCGAGAAGCAGCGGGTCGCCATCGCGCGGACCATCCTCAAGGCCCCGCCGATCCTGGTGCTCGACGAGGCGACCTCGGCGCTGGATTCCTTCACCGAGGCCGAGATCCAGTCGGCGCTCGACCGGGTCAGCCGCGGGCGCACCACCCTGGTGATCGCCCACCGGCTGTCCACGGTGGTCAATGCCGACGCGATCCTGGTGCTCGACCACGGCCGCATCGCCGAGCGCGGCACCCATGCCGAATTGCTGGAGGCCGGCGGCATCTACGCGGCGCTCTGGGACCGCCAGCGCGAGGCCGACGCGGCGCTCGAAGTGCTTCAGCGCGCCGACACCCCGGTCCTGCCGATCCGGGCCGGGCGCGGGGCCGTGCCGGCGACGGAACCGGCGGAGTAGTCACGCGGGGGCGGATTACTTCTCCGGCTGTATTCGTTATACTGCGCTAAACGGCCCATCACGAAGGCCGCGCTGCGAATCGGCTTAGGCCGTCCGGTCGGGGGAGACATCGATGTTGAAGGGCCTGATCGCGGCCGGCGCCATGCTGGTCGCCCTCGGCGGCACCGTTCGGGCGGAGGATGTCGTCCGGCTCGGCAACCTGAAATTCGCCCATTACGGCGCCATCTCCTACATGAAGGAGATCGCCCCGAAATACGGCCTGAAGATCGACGAGCGCCAGTTCGCCAAGGGCGCCGACATCTACCCGGCCATGGCCGTGGACCAGATCGACATCGCGGCTTCCGGGGGCGACGGCGCGGTGGCCGCCCGCGGCAACGGCGTGAAGCTGGTGGTGGTCGCGGGCTTCGCCGACGGCGGCGTGCGCATCCTCAAGCGGCCGGACCTGCCGGCCAAGAGCGCGGCCGACCTGAAGGGCCTCAAGGTCGCCACCGTCCGCGGCGGCACGCAGGACCTGATGCTGCTGGCCGAGCTCGACAAGCACGGGCTGACCTGGTCCGAGCGTCCCGGCAAGGACGTTCAGCTGACCTACTTCAACAACTACGCCGACCTGAACCAGGCGCTCGGGCAGAAATACGTCGACGTGATCTGCCAGTCGGAGCCGCAATCGACCCAGGCGATCAGCGCCGGCTGGGGCGTCGAGCTGGTCAAGCCCTACGACACCCCAATCGGCAAGCCGGTGCGGCCCCTGGTGATGACCGAGAAGATGTACACCGAGCGGCCGGAGGTGGCCGCCAAGGTGCTGCGCCTGTTCGTGGCCGCCACCAAGGCCTTCATCGACGACCCGGCACTCGCCGAGAAATACGTCCGCGAACAGGTGTTCAAGGGCCAGCTGACCAGCCAGGACTTTCGCGATGGCATGGCCAACGCGAGCTACACCTACGCCATGCCGGCGGGGCACATGCAGGTCACCACCGACTACATGGTCAAGTACGGGCTGGGTAAGATGCAGAACCCGCCCAAGAGCGATGCCGAGTGGGTCAAGCTCGATCTGCTCGACAAGGCCAAGGCCGACCTGAAGGTCGAGTGATCCGATGGCCCTGCGCGACCTTCGCGGCGTCCTGGTTCCGGTCGCGCTGCTGATCCTGTGGGAGTTGGCGAGTCGCACCGGCCTCGTCTCGGCCGTGGTGCTGCCGCCGCCGAGCGCGGTGGCGGTGAAATGGTGGTCCGGCCTGCTGCCGGCCCTGCCGTACGATCCCGGCCAGGAGAGCTACCTGTCCTGGCTGTTCTCCGGCGAGATGCCGCACGACGCGGTCTCCAGTCTGTCCCGGGTCGTCTCCGGCTTCCTGATCGGGGCCGGGCTCGCCGTGCCGGTCGGCCTGGTGCTCGGCACCAACGACAGGCTCTACGCCCTGTTCAACCCGCTGCTCCAGGTGCTGCGCCCGATCCCGCCGATCGCCTACATCCCGCTCGCCATCGTGTGGTTCGGGCTCGGCAACCCGCCGGCCCTGTTCCTGATCGCGCTCGGGACCTTCTTCCCGGTCCTGGTCAACACCATCGCGGGGGTGCGTCAGGTCGACTCGATCTACATCCGCGCCGCCCGCAACCTCGGCGCCGGCTCCTGGACGATGTTCCGCCGGGTGATCCTGCCGGCCGCGAGCCCGTTCGTGCTCGCCGGCATGCGCATCGGCATCGGCACCGCCTTCATCGTGGTGATCGTGGCCGAGATGATCGCGGTCTCGGACGGGCTCGGCTACCGGATCCTCGAGGCTCGGGAATACATGTGGTCGGACAAGATCATCGGCGGCATGCTGACGATCGGCATCCTCGGCCTGATCATCGACGGGGCGATGAGCCGCCTCAACGATCACCTGCTGCGCTGGCACCGCGGCCTGGAGCGGTAACCCGGACGATGTCGGCAGAGATCGTGGTCGCGAACGCCGTCAAGGTGTTCGGCAGCAGCGCTTCGGGCGTCGCCGCCCTTCAGGACATCTCGGCAACGGTGCCGGAGGGCCAGTTCCTGTGTTTGCTCGGGCCCTCGGGCTGCGGCAAGTCCACCCTGCTCAACGCGATGGCGGGCTTCAGCCCGCTCACCTCGGGCACGATCACGGTGGGTGGCAGGCCGGTGGTCGAACCTGGCCCGGACCGGGGCATGGTGTTCCAGGAATACGCCCTGTTCCCGTGGATGAGCGTCGAGGACAACGTCCGCTTCGGCCTCGACATCAAGGGCGTGCCCCGCGCCCAGGCTGCCGAGACGGTCGACCGCATCACCGCGACGCTCGGCCTGTCGGATTTCCGCACCCGCTACCCGAAGGACCTGTCGGGTGGGATGCGCCAGCGCGTGGCCATCGCCCGCATCCTCGCCCTCGACCCGCCGGTTATGCTGATGGACGAGCCGTTCGGGGCCCTGGACGCCCTGACGCGGCGCACCCTGCAGGACGAACTGCTCCGGATCTGGGCCGATTCGCGCAAGACGATCGTGTTCGTGACCCACTCGATCGAGGAGGCGATCTACCTGGCCGACCGGATCCTGGTGATGACCTACCGGCCCGGGCGCATCAAGCGCGACGTCACCGTGCCGATCCCCCGGCCCCGGGACCCGGCGAGCGCCGACTTCAACGCCATCAAGCGCGAGCTGGGCCAGCTCGTGATGGAGGAGCAGGCGCGCTTCACCGACGCGGAGCTGCACGCGCCGGCGGTGGATTGAGGTTTCTTCGGATCGCAGCCGCGGCGCTTACCCGCCGGACCGGACCTTCACCCCGAGCAGCGCCTCGAACGGCAGCACCATCGCGCCCTTGTCGCGGTCGCCGTGGCCCTGGCGCAGGGCGGTCTGGTAGGTCGCGGTGGCGGCGGCCGTGACCGGCATGGGATAGCCGCCCTCGGCCGAGATCGCCGCGGCCGCGACGAGGTCCTTGTAGGCCGCGCCCATCGGGTAGCCCTCGTCGAAGCGGCCCTGGAGGATGCGCGGCACGAAGTATTGCGCCGCGTAGCTCCGGCTGGTGCCGGTGGTGACCACCTGGGCGATCTGCTCCGGATCGAGCCCCATGGCCACCGCCATCGGCAGCACCTCGGCCAGCGCCGCGATATTGATGTCGTAGAGCACGTTGTTGATCGTCTTGGTGAGCTGGCCGGAGCCCGCCGGCCCCATATGCAGGACGCTGGTGCCGATCCGCTCCAGCAGCGGCCGGACCGCCGCGACGCTCTCCGGGTCGCCGCCGCACATCACCGTGAGCGTCCCGGCCTCTGCGCCCGCCGGCGCCCCCGAGACCGGGGCATCGACGAAACGCCGCCCGGTCGCCGCCACGGCGCGCCCGATGGCGAGCGCCTTGGCGTGCGCGATGGTGCTGAGATCCACCACGATCGCCCCCGGCGCTAGCCGCTCGGCGAGACGATCCTCGCCGAACAGGGCCGCCTCGACCACGTCGCCGTTCGGCAGGCACAGGAACAGCACCTCGGCCCCCTCGAACGCGGCGGGATCCGCCGTCGCGACGAGGCCCGGCGCGTCGAGCCCGGCGAGACGTGCCGGGTCGGCATCCACCGCCACGACGGTCTCGGAGTCGGACGGGCGCTTGGCCGCGAGGTTGCGGGCGATCGGGTGGCCCATGGCGCCGAGGCCGAGGATGGCGAGCTTCTGCACCGGACGGCTTCCTCCATTGCGGCCGCGGACGGACCGGCGGCGCGATCTGGGGCGGCCGCGCTCGGCTCGCGCCGTCGTCGCGAGCGCGGCCTGCCCATCATGGGGGACCTGTATCAGAGGTGCCGGCAGAAGGTGCAATCGCGGATGCCGTACAGCCATAGCCGGCGCCAGGGTCCCCGTGGCATCCCGCGTCCCTCGGGGTTGGGTTACCGGGCCCCGGCGCGGCAGGCGGGTGGGGACGATGACGCATGTCTGATAGAGAGGCGGAAAGCCCCGACACGTTGACGCCGGCCCGGCGGGCTGCCATCCGCGCGTCCGACATGTCCGCCCGCCCGCGGCGCCGTTGAGTCCGGAACACGATGACAGACCTGATCGAGACGATCCGTCGGACGCTCGTGCCGATCCACAAGGAGGGCTATCCCTTCATCCTGATCGGCATCGTGCTCACGGTGCTGGCCGGCTATTTCTCGCAGTTCTTCGGCTGGATCTTCCTGATCCTCACCCTCTGGGTCTGCTACTTCTTCCGCGACCCGGAGCGGATCACCCCGGTGGAAGACGGGCTCGTGGTCTCGCCCGCGGACGGGCGCGTCAACCTGATCGCCACCGTGCTGCCGCCGCCCGAGCTCGACCTGCCGCAGGTGCCCACCTTGCGGGTCTCGGTGTTCATGAACGTGTTCGACTGCCACGTGAACCGGGTGCCGGTCTCGGGGCGAATCGGCCAGATCCACTACACGCCCGGCCTGTTCCTCAACGCCGAACTCGACAAGGCTAGCGACGACAACGAGCGCAACGGGATGGTGATCGAGACCAGCCATGCCGGGCAGGCCAAGCGCGTCGGCGTGGTCCAGATCGCCGGCCTGGTGGCGCGGCGGATCGTCGGGTTCGTCTCGGCCGGCGACGTGCTGTCGGTGGGCGAGCGGTTCGGCCTGATCCGGTTCGGCTCCCGGGTGGACGTCTACCTGCCGGCGGGCGCCACCGTGCTGGTCGGGCTCGGCCAGAAGGCTGTGGCCGGCGAGACGGTGCTGGCCGACCTCGGCGGCGGCCCCGGGCGGCAGTTCAAGCGGATCTAGACGGCCATGGACGACCTGTTCCCGCCCTTCGCGCCGGATCCGAACGAGCCGCGCCCGCGCCGGTTCAAGCCGGTGCCGTTCCGGATGATCGCGCCCAACATGATCACCCTGATGGCGCTCTGCCTCGGGTTGACGGCGATCCGGCTGGCCTTCGAAGGCAAGTTCGAGCCCGCCGTCATCGCCGTGGTGGCGGCCGGCGTGCTCGACGGCATCGACGGGCGGGTGGCGCGGCTGCTCAAGGGCACCTCGCGCTTCGGGGCCGAACTCGATTCGCTGGCCGACTTCGTGAATTTCGGCTGCGCGCCGGCGCTGATCCTCTACGGCTTCGCGCTGTTCCACCTGAAATCCGCCGGCTGGATCGTGGCGCTGATCTTCGCAATCGCCATGGCGCTGCGGCTCGCCCGCTTCAACGCCATGCTGGACGACCCGAACCGGCCGGAATGGAAGAAGGACTTCTTCGTCGGCATGCCGGCCCCTGCGGGCGCGCTGACCGCGATGCTGCCGCTCTACCTGCACTTCCTCGGCTTCAGCGCAGAGGGCTGGATCGCCTCGGCGATCCTGATCTACGTGCTCGCCATCGCCCTGCTGGTGGTGTCCACGGTCCCGACCTTCTCGGGCAAGACCATGGGCAAGCGGGTGCCGCGCAGCCTCGTCCTGCCGATCTTTTTGCTCGGCGTCGCGGCGTTCGGCATCCTGATCAGCTACCCGTTCGAGGCCCTGGTGGCGGTGAGCGGCGGCTACTTGCTGACCATCCCGGTGGTCGCCGCACAGTACCGCCGTCGCGCCAAGGCCGAGGCGGCCACCGCGGTCGACGACCCGGCCGGGCCTGCGATCACCGGGGGATAGGCGGGAGCCGCGCTGGCTTTCCAGGCGATCTTCCGTAGTCTGACCCCGGAATCGGTGGGGGACGGCGCATGCTCGAGGAATTCAAGACATTCGCCCTGCGCGGGAACGTCGTCGATCTCGCGGTCGGCGTGATCATCGGCGCGGCCTTCGGATCGATCGTCAATTCCGCCGTGCAGGACCTGTTCATGCCGGCGATCGGGGCGATCACGGGCGGGCTCGATTTCTCGAACTACTACATCCCGCTCTCATCGAAGGTGCAGGCCGGGCTGCCCTACGTGGACGCCAAGAAGCAAGGCGCCGTCTTGGGTTACGGCCAGTTCCTGACGTTGACCATCAACTTCATGATCGTGGCCTTCGTGCTGTTCCTAGTGATCCGGGCCATGAACAAGCTGCAGAACGCCGAGGCCAAGAAGCCCGAGGCTGTGGCCGAAGTCCCGGCGGACGTGAAGCTCCTGTCGGAGATCCGCGATCTGCTGGCCGAGAAGCCGCGGGTCTGACGCGGCATCGCGTTTCAGACCGGGGGCTTACCGTTCAAGCCTGAGGCTTGTCGGCGTCGTCTGGCTTCACGCCCAGGGCGTCGAGGATCTGGTCGAGAGCCTGGCCGACCGCCTCGGTACCCTCCTCATGGGTCTTCAGCCGGGTCTCGAGCCGGCGGATCTGCGGCTCGAACGCGTCCGGAACCGGATCGTCCCCGAGGAAGCGGGGCTTGTCGGTCCCGACCGGCAGGACGCCGCGCAATTGCTGGCCGAGGTGATCGCGCACCGGTTCCGGCAGCGTCGCGCCGGGGTCGCCTGGATCCTGGCTCATGGTCGCCTCATGGTTCACGTGGCGGATCAACGGCTTCGCTGGAGAACCGTTGCGCCTCCGGCATCCTGCGGATCGAAGACGGGCCCCGGAGCGGGTCGCTCCGGGGCCCGGTGGGCCGGCACGGGACCGGCCCGTGCGATCAGTCGATGACCTCGACGATCCGGTGGCCGCGATCGACCAGCACCGGACGGTCGTTCACGACGGTGTAGCGGTAGCCCGGCTGCACGCGGTACTCGTTCGGGACGTCGTAGTAGGTGACGCCCGAGGACGGCAGGGTCGAGCCGACGGCGACGCGGCCGTCGTAATCGTACGAGCGGACGTTGCGCTCGCGGACGTAGCTGCGGAAGCGCGGCGCCATGTCGACGCCGAGGATGCCGCCCACCGTGCCGGTGGCCGCACCGACGGCACCGCCGACGATCCCGCCGATCGGGCCGGCCGCGTCGTTGCCGGCGGCGGCGCCGCGCTCGGCACCCGGGATGGTGCCCTGGGCCTGGGCGGCCAGCGGCAGCGACAGGGCGAGGACCGAGGCTGCGATAAGGGTCTTGAAGGTCATACGGGACATCTCCGTTCCGTGGCGTTCCGCCGCAGCGAGGCGACGAAGCTCGGGCCGGTAACGCCCGATCCCCGGATTCGGATGCATCTTTTTTCGCGACGGCGGCGGGCCGCCCGGCGCGATTCCTACGCGTCCTTGGGCATCGCCGACTGGATGAACCGGTCGGAGCCGAGATCCTCCTCGTCGTAGCCCAGCAGCTCCGCCAGGCGGCCGCGGGCACGGCTGACCCGGCTCTTCACGGTGCCGACCTTGCAGCCCATGATCGTGGCGGCCTCCTCGTAGGAGACGCCCTCGGCCCCCACCAGCACCAGCGCCTCACGCTGGTCCGGCGGTAGCTTGGCCAGGGCCGACTGCAGGTCCTCGACGTCGAGCCGGTCGCCCTGGTGCGGGGCCGTGGCCAGCCGCGCCGCGTAGGAGCCGTCCTGGTCCTCGACCTCGCGGACCCGCTTGCGGTGATCCGAATAGAAGATATTGCGCAGGATGGTGAACAACCACGCGTTGAGGTTGGTCCCCGGCTGGAACCGGGCGCGGTGCTGCCAGCCCTTGAGCAGGGTATCCTGGACGAGGTCGTCGGAGCGGGCGGGGTTCGAGGTCAGCGACAGCGCGAAGGCGCGCAGGGACGGGACGGCCGCGAGCAGGCCGTTGCGGAACTCCGGCTCGATCGCCTCGCCGCGGGCGCGCAGCGCCTCCTCCAGCTTCTCGATCAGGTCGGCGAAGCGGGAGGGCAGCACCTCCTCGCCGATCCGCTCGTAGACGGTGCGCAGGTGCTCGCCGAGATGCGTGCGGATGTTCGGGGCGAGATTCGGGCGGCCATCCCGAAGCGCATCCCGAAGCCCGTCCTCATGGGACAGGGCGGTGTCGGTGTCGTCGCGGGTCATGCGTATCGCGCTCGTCAGCTTATCGTGGCTCGACCTGCGGTCCGGGGCGGTCGAGGCGGATCGCTTGCCGGCCGAACTCCCCTGAAGCCCGGCCGATGCGCTCCTGTTACGGTCGTTCTAGCGCATCGGGGGGCGGCATGCACCCTCGCTCAAGTCGGACTTAAGAGGCTCCTGCCGGCCTCAACAGGCGGATCGCCCCGTCCCGCAGGGTGAGGACGTCGCCGCGGGCGAGGTCGGTCCAGCGTTCGTCCCGGGTCAGCGCCTGGGTGGCAATCACCGTGACCACGTCGCTCTCCGAGGTCTCCTGCGCGAAATTCACCTGCCAATCCTCGTCGATCAGGGTGGCGGTGCCGAACGGGGCGCGCCGGGTGAGGTAGCACAGGCGCTTGCCGCAATGGGCGTAGAGGGTGCGGCTGTCGGTCAGCAGCATGTTGAACACGCCCATGGCGTGCAGCTCGCCCGCGAGGTCCGCGACGGCGCGGTCCAGGGTGGCGGGACGGGGCAGGGCCCGGAACCGCGCCTGGAGGCGGCCGAGCATCCAGCAGAAGGCGTGCTCGCTGTCCGTCGAGCCGATCGGCATGAACCCGCCGAGCGGCAGACGCTTCACGCCCTTGAGTTGGCCGTTATGCGCGAAGGTCCACCGGCGGCCCCACAATTCCCGGGCGAACGGATGGGTGTTCTCCAGGCTGACCCGGCCGCGGTTGGCCTTACGCACGTGGGCGACGACGATGCGGCTCTTGATCGGCATGTCGCGCAGCAGCCGGGCCAGCTGCGAGCGCGAGCTCGGCTCCGGCTCGTGGAAGCTGCGGCAGGTCCGCCCGTCGTAGAAGCTGATGCCCCAGCCGTCGGCATGGGGCCCGGTTTCGCCGCCGCGCCGGGCCAACCCGGCGAACGAGAAGCGGATGTCGGTCGGCACGTTGGCGCTCATGCCGAGCAGTTCGCACATGATCTCCGACTTTCCACCCGAACCGCATCCGCGGGTCAGCGGATTTAGAGACGTTCGATCTTCGCGACAACCGACGTTTCAGTCGCTCTTCTGCGCATGCTCTAAAGCCCGCAGCACCGCGGCGGAGTCATGGCGGATCACGGTCAGATAGGCCAGCGTCGCGGCATCCGGCCGCGTGCGGCCCTGTTCAAGGTCGCGAAGGGTCCCGATCGGAAAGCCGAAGCGGGCCGCGAATTCGGCCTGCGTGAAACCGAGCTCCCGCCGCACGACCTTCACGTCGAGCGCCTGAGGACTGTGGACGCGATAGGTCCCCGGCTGGGCTTCGCCGCGGGCGATGGCGAGAGCCTGCTGCGCGGCCTCGACCAGCCCTTCACCGAACGCGGTCATCTCTCGCCTCTCGATACACATCGCATCCACCATGTGTGGATCACCCGTGCCTGTGCAAACCCGCGCGATACACTTCGACCAGGTCCGTCAGCGCCGCTCTGACGGCATGCCGCTCGGCATGGCTGATATCGACGCGCTGCCCCTTCGAAACCAGACGAAGCAAGATGGAGCCTCCAACCTTCACCGCGCCAGGTAATCCGTCAGCGTCATGCCGAACATGATGGCGACCCAGAAGAAGCCGATCCCCGAGAACAGCCGGATCAGCGGCGGCTCGTGGATCACCTCCATGGAGACCAGAAGGATCAGCGCCACCATCACGGCGACGACCAGGAGTTCGACGATCCAGACCTGGGCGAAGGGCAGGGTGGCGCCCAGGGTGACGTTGACCGCGAGCAGGGCCAGCAGCGCCAGGAAGGTCAGCACCGGCGTGCGCAGCCGGCGCCGGAGCAGGGCGCGGTCGTCGGCGCTCAAGGTGGCGAGGGGATTGCGCATCCTACCGGTTGACCACGTAGAGGATCGGGAAGGCCAGGATCCAGACCAGGTCGATGAAGTGCCAGTACAGGCCGTAGACCTCGATCCAGTTCTGGTGGCGGGACAGGAAGCCGGCCTTGGCAGCCATCCAGGTCATGCCGAGCAGGAGCGCGATGCCGGTGAACAGGTGGGCCGCGTGCAGGATCGTGGCGACGTAGTAGAGGTTCACGAACAGCCGCGCGGGCGGCGTCTCGGCCAGCGCGAAGGGCCGGCTGCCGAGGAACGGCATCATGTGCTCGGCCCAGTCGGCGTAATACTCGTAGCCCTTGAGCACCAGGAACAGGCCGCCCAGCGCCGCGGTGGCCAGCATCGCCCGGACCATGGCGCGCTGCCAGCCGATCCGCGAGAATTCGATCGCCATCGACATGGTCAAGCTGGAGCAGATCAGCACTACGGTGTTGGTGGCGCCGATCCAGAACTTGAGGTGCTTGGCCGCCGCGACGGTCGTCTCGGGGTGCTGGATCCGGACGATCAGCGCCACGAGGAACAGGGCCGAGAACAGTAAGAGTTCGGTGATCAGCCAGGCCCAGATGCCCAGCGTCGCGGCGGCGCGCTGCTGGGCCACCGTCTCGAAATGCCCGGCGCGGGCGACCCCGACGCCATCTGCCAGCCCTTCGCTCATCCGTGCTGGTCCTGGGCTTCCTGGGCCTGGATCGGGTAATCGTAGGGGATGCGCGGCACCGCCGGCGGCGACAGGAAGTTGTGCTTCGGCGGCGGCGAGGCGGTCTCCCATTCGAGCCCCTTGGCGTTCCAGGGGTTGGCGGGCGCCTTGCGGCCGAACCACAGGGAATAGACCAGGTAGAGCATCGGGAAGATGTAGCCGGCGGCCAGGATCGTGGCGCCGGCCGAGGACAGCACGTTGAGGAGCTGGAACTCGACCGGGTAGGTCGCGTAGCGCCGGGGCATCCCGAGATAGCCGAGGATGAACTGCGGGAAGAAGGTCACGTTGAAGCCGATGAAGATCAGCATCGCCGAGACCCGGCCCCAGGGCTCGCTGTACATCCGCCCGGTGAATTTCGGCCACCAGAAGTGCAGGCCGCCCAGGAAGGCCAGCACCGTGCCGCCGACCATGATGTAGTGGAAATGCGCGACCACGAAGTAGGTCGCGTGGATGTGCTGGTTGATCGCGAGCGTGGCGAGGTAGAGCCCGGTGAGGCCGCCCAGCACGAACAGGCCGATATAGCCCATCGCGTAGAGCATCGGCGTATCGAGCCGCAGGCTCCCCTTATGGATCGTGGCGGTCCAGTTGTAGACCTTGACGGCCGACGGCACCGCCACCGCGAACGACAGGGCCGAGAACACCAGCGAGGCCAGGTCGCTCTGGCCGTTGACGAACATGTGGTGCCCCCAGACGAAGAAGGTCACCGAGGCCAAACCGATCGACGCGTAGGCGACGAACCGGTAGCCGAACAGCTTCTTCTGCGCGAAGGCCGGGACGATCTCCGAGATCACCCCCATGCCGGGCAGGACCATGATGTACACGGCCGGGTGCGAGTAGAACCAGAACAGGTGCTGGAACAGCACCGGGTCGCCGCCATAGGCCGGGTCGAACACGCCGATGTGGAAGCCCCGCTCCATGATCAGCAGGATCAGCGCGGTCGTGATCACCGGCGTGGCGAGCAAAAAAATCAGGCTGGTGGCGTAGTGGGCCCAGACGAAGATCGGCAGCTTGAACCACGTCATGCCGGGCGCCCGCATGGTGTGGATGGTGACCACGAAGTTGAGCCCGGTGAGGATCGACGAGAAGCCCACGATGGTCACGCCGATCAGGGCCGGCAGCACCCAGGTGTTCGAGAAGGCGGTGGAGAGCGGCGCGTAGAAGGTCCAGCCGGTGTCGACGCCGCCGAGCACCAGCGAGACCAGGGTGAAGAACGCCCCGGCCATGAACACGTACCAGCTCGTCAGGTTCAGCTTGGGGAACGCCAGGTCCTTCGCCCCGATCATGAGGGGGATCAGGAAGTTGCCGAAGGTCGCCGGGATCGACGGGATCAGGAAGAACCACACCATCACGACGCCGTGGATGGTGAAGGCCTTGTTGTAGGTGTCGTTGGTCATGATCGCGCCGTTGGGCACGATCAGCGCCAGCCGGACCACGCCGGCCGCGACCGCCCCGATCACGAAGAAGCCGGTGATCGAGGTCAGGTACAGGATCGCGATGCGCTTGTGGTCGGTGGTGAGGAACCACGAGCGCAGCGTCGAATCCGCGTGAAGGTAGTCGGCCTTGCGCCCGATTGTGGCCTCCGGCGCGTGCGGCTCGCGGCGGGCCGTGCCGCCGACGCTGCCCGATGCGCTCATGGTGTCGCCCTCGTCGCCGTCATGGAGTGGCCTGCGCGGCCTTGCCGGAGGCCGGCGCCGTGTAGGATTTGAGAAAATCAATGAGCGTCCCGAGTTCGTCCTCCGGGATCCGGCCGGCGAAGCTCGGCATCACCTGCTTGTAGCCCTCGGCGAGCCGGTCGCCGTTCGGGTTCAGGATCTTTTCGCGCAGCCAGGCGTCGTCGGCCGCCACCGTGCGGCCGTCGGCGAGCTTCACTTGGCTGCCGTGGAGGCCGGCCAGGCTCGGGGCCTTCACGGCGGAGCCGGGATCGTGGCAGCCGGCGCAACCATAGGCCTCGTAGAGGGTGCGGCCGGCCGCGACCTTGCCCTGCTGCGCGCCGGCATGGGTCAGCCAGTCTTGGTAGTCGCCGGGATTCATGAAGCTGATCTCGCCGCCCATCACCGAATGGTCGGTGCCGCAATATTCCGAGCAGTAGAGGTGATAGGTGCCGATCTTGTCGGCCTTGAACCACAGGTCGGTGTAGCGGTCGGGGAGCGCCGCCACCTGCAAGCGCAGGGCCGGCAGGTAGAGGGCGTGGATCACGTCCTGGCTGATGATGCGCAGGCGGATCGGCTGCCCGATCGGCACGTGCAGGTCGTTGATCTCGGCCTGACCGGTGGGATGCTGGAACTTCCACATCCATTGCCGGCCGATCGCCTCGATCACCATGGCGTCCGGCGGGGCGTTCTTCGAGGCGATGAACACCCGGGCGCCCCAGACGAAGAAGATCAGCGTCAGCAGGAACGGGATCAGCATCCAGCTGATCTCGATGAGGTTGGAGCGGATGCCGGAGGGGCTGCGATCCGCCTCCGAACCCTCGCGGTAGCGCAGGGCGAAATAGGTGATCGCCACGAAGACCGGCACGGTCAGCAGCAGGGTCAGGACCGTGAAGGCCAGGATGAGCAGGTCCGTCTCGGTCGCGGTGCCGGAGACCGCGGCGGGCCAAAGTTCCAGGGCTGCGTGGTTCGGCGTCATCCTGCCTACCGTTCCGGCGCGTCGAGGGAGCGGCCGACGACGAGGTCCATCGCCCGATCGACCGGAATGCGGGCGCGGGTGCGGGCCGGATCGCTGTAGCCGTAGCCGGAGAGCCGCGCCTCGGCCGCGGCCCGCTGATGGTCGAGGTCGGCGTAGGGATCCGCCTGGAGGTTCGGCGGCGGCGGCGTCAGCGGCGCGGTCTGCTGCTTCGTCAGCGTCGGCAGGGCCCGCCGCTGGCTCGCGCTGAACGCGCCCATCATCCAGACCATGGTGCCGATCACGCTCAGGACGGACAGCGCCAGGCCCGCCATCACCAGCGCGGTGTTGCGGACCTTGACGTCCCGGGTCTCATAGCCGGGATCGTCGGGGTCGCGCGGGGCGTTGGCCGGCTTGCCCGGCGCGATGGCGCTCCCCGGGCGAGCGCCGAGCAGGCCGCTGCCGCGCAGGGTCAACCCGGCCAGGATCGCCGGGATCAGGCCGGGACCGGGACGCGGGCTCACGACGTCCTCCCGGCGCGCCGGGCGCCCGGCGCCGGGCGCCCGCGCAACAGCGGATGGAGCGCGGCGGCGAGGCAGGCCACCGCCAGGGCCGCGAACCCGTCCGCCGGACGGAGCACGAACCGGTCGCGCAGGGCCGGGGTGACCAGCCAGAACATCTCGAGGGCGTGCACCGCGAGCGCCGCGCCGGCCAGGACCCGGGTGGTCGGGCGGCCCGGCCGCAGGGTCGCGAGCCCGGCCAGCACCACCACGGCCCCGGCGCCGATCGACAGCCCGCGCCCGAGGCTGCCGCCCCGGGCGAAGTACCAGGCGACCTCCGGGGGCAGGTTGGCGGACCAGACGATCAGGAACTGCACGAAGTGCATGAACGCCCAGAGCCCGAGCAGCACCGCCAGGGGAACCAGCCGGCCGCGCCCGGGCGCCGTCCGGCCGCGGCCCACCGGCTCCGGCTCCTCCCAGGCGAGCAGGATCGCGGCCGCGAAGGCCAGCCCGCTCCAGGCGGTCATCACCAGCAGACCCAGCAGGGTCGAATCGAGCCGCGGGTCGAGGGAGGCGATCACGTCGGTGGTGAACAGCGTGCCGACCACCGCGTGGAGGCCCACCGCCGGCACGGTGCGGCCCTCGCCCGGCTCGTCGAAGGGCCGCGCGAACCGGATCGACAGCCAGGTCCAGGCGGCGAGATACGCGATCACCCGGGCCACGAAGAACGGCGTGGTGAACCAGTAAGCCGCCAGCGGGGTGCGGGGCGCCGCCCCGACCCACGGGTAGAGCACCGGCGCCGCGGCGAGCAGGGGCAGCCCCAGCAGCGCGGCCACCGGCATCAGCGCCATGAGCCGGCGCAGGCCCGCCAGCATCTCGATCCCGCCGCGTTCGCGCACGCGCTTGCCGAAGCGTTCGGCCACGATCGTCACCGGCAGGGCGCCGACCGGCAGCGCCAGCAGGACGAGCCAGGCCGCCAGGTAGGAGGACGCCGCGCCGCGCCAGCCGCCCGCGAGCCAGCAGGCGGCGAGCAGGCCGAGCCCGAGGAGGCCGATCAGTACGGGCCGGCTCATCGGGTCGCCTCCAGGCGGGCCCGGTCGTCCGGGGGCAGGCTCGCCACCACGGCGTCCTGGCTGAGCTGGAGCGCCCGGACATAGGCGACGATCGCCCAGCGGTCGGCCGACGGGATCATCTGGGCCATGCCGAACATCGCGCGCCGGCCGTTGCCGATGACGCCGTAGATCTCGGCGGCCGGGGCCCGGCGGAGCGGCTCGGCGGTGAGGTCGCCGGCCGGCGGGAAGCCGCGGGCCACGATCATGCCGCCGCCGCGCCCGTCCTGGCCGTGGCAGGGCGTGCAGAACACCCCGTAGCGCTCCCGGCCCCGGTCGATCAGGTCCCGGCCGATCGTCTGCGGCTGCGGCGCCTCGCGGGCCGGATCGACCCGCGGCACGGTCCCGGGCACCGGCTGGCGCATGGTGATCTGCCGGGGGAAGAACGGGTTCCGGTCCCAGGTCTTGGCCCGGGCCTGGTCGTCCATGTTGGCCTCGCCGCAGGCCGAGAGACCCGGCAGCGCCGCGACCAGGAGGAGGCTGGCGGCGCGCCTCATCGCGGGATCCTGCGGATCTCGAGGGGGCGCCCGGCCTCGGCCGCCAGGCCCGCGAGCCGGCGCTCGAACCGGCCCGCGTCGAAGCGGTCGTCGCGCGCCTCCGCGGAGAGGAAGAACCGGTCGTCCGAGGCGCGCAGGAAGCCCGGGATGTTGAAGGCCGGATGGTTCAGCCGCGGCAGGCGGTTGAGCACCAGCAGGGCGAGGTGGATCGCGATGCAGCCGGTCATCATCGCGAAGGAGATGCTCGGCACCACGAAGGACGGCCAGGACAGGCGCGGGCGCCCGCCGATCAGGAACACGTAGTCGTAGGCCGTGGCGTAGACGCAGAGCGCGTAGAAGCCCGCGCCGCCGAGCAGCGCGCCGGCGAGCGCGTAGGGGAGGATCGAGCGCCCCTCCAGGCCGAGGGAGCGCAGGGTCCGGGGCATCGGCACCGGTCCGTGCCCGTCGAGATGGACTTGGTCCGGGGGGCTGATCCCGGACACGGCCTGGAGCGCGGCGGCGAGGTCGGCCTGGCTGGCGAAGGTGGCGGACACGCCCCAGAGCGGCGCCGGACCCGGATCCTCCTCCGGGCGGGGGGCGGCGTGCGAGGCGGCCTCCCGGGCGGCGGCCTGGGTGCCCGGGGCGCGGGCCAGGGCGAGGCGGCGGCTCTCGATGATCGAGACGGCCGGCAGGTAGCGCAGGAACAGCAGCAGCAGGGTCAGGAACAGGCCGAGCGAGCCCGCGAAGGTGGCCACGCCCCAGGGATCCACCCCGTAGGGCAGCCGCGAGGACGGCAGGAAGTCCTGGGTCAGGGTGACGACCAGCACCATGACGTGGTCGGCGTAGGCGCCGGCCGCCACCAGGAGCCCGACCGCGGCGAGCGCGAGCGGCGCCGTGCGGGCCCGGGCCGACCACAACGCCTGGGCGGGCAGGACCAGCAGGAGGATCGCCGTCCAGGAGACCAGCGCGTGGTCGCCGGTCATGCGCCGCACCAGCACCGCCCGCGCCTCCGGGTCGCCGTTGAGGAACGTGTCGAAATACTCGGCCGCGTAGCAATAGGCGCTGGCGCAGCCGAGGCCGAGCAGCAGGCGGCCGAGGACGTCGAGATGGCGCACGCTCACCAGGGCGTCGAGGCCGTAGACGACGCGGATCAGCACCACGATCGCCGCCGTCATGCCGACGCCGGAATAGACCGCGTTCACCAGGAAGCTCACCGGCAGCAGCGTGCTGTGCCAGCCCGGCATCAGCGAGCCCGCCAGCATCACCGAGGCGCCGGTCTGGACCGAGACCACCAGCAGCACGCCGAGCAGCGCCACCGTCCGGTAGGCCTGGACCCAGATCTGCCAATGGGCCGCGGACCCGCGCCACCCGGAGGCGACGATGCCGTAGACCTGGGCGCGCAGCAGGGCGAGCCGGCGGGTCGGCGCCTTCGCGTCGGCCTGGCGCATCGCCTCCCCGAAGGCGCGGTCGCGCAGGGTGGCGAGGTCGGGCAGCAGGCCGATGAACCAGAGGCTGACGCAGACCACCAGGAAGGCCACGATGTCGATCGCGTCCCACAGGAGCGGCGAGCGGAACTGCGGCCACAGGTCGTAGGTGTTGGGGTAGGGCAGGTTCCAGAAGAAGAACCACGGCCGGCCGAGATGGATGATCGGATAGAGTCCGGCCGCCGCGGTGGCGAGCAGCGCCAGGGTCTCGGCGATGCGGTTCACCGCCCCGCGCCACTCGGCCCCGAGCAGCAGCAGCACCGCCGAGACCAGCAGGCTGCCGGAGGCGACGCCGATCCACCAATCGTAGCTGGCGATGTCCAGCGCCCAGACGACGGCGTTGTTGTTGGCCCAGATCCCGGGCCCCGCGTAGAGCAAGTAGCCGAGGGTGAAGCCGAACACGCCGAGCAGCGCCACGGCCCCCGCGAAGGCGATCCACCAGCGCCGGTTGCGCGGATGCGTCAGGGGAATCGCGGTGACCGCGCCGCCGATGCCCTGGAGGGTTTCCTCCGGCCGGATCAGCGGACCACTTACGAGCGCGCCGGCCATGCTCAGCCCTCCCGTCCGGCCGGATCGGACGCGGGCGCCAGTCCGGCGAGATAGGTGGTGCGCGGGCGCGTGTTGAGGTGGCCGAGCAGCGCGTATTCCCGCGTGTCCTTGCGGGCGGCCGAGACCTGGCTTCCCGGGTCGGCGACGTTGCCGAAGGTGATCGCCCGGGTCGGGCAGGCGCCCTGGCAGGCGGTCTCGACGGCGCCGTCCGGGATCGGCGCGTGGGCGTCCTTGGCCGAGGTGATCCGGGCGGCCGTGATGCGCTGGATGCAGTAGGTGCACTTCTCCATGACGCCGCGGGCCCGGACCGTGACCTCGGGGTTGCGCTGCTGCTGCTGCACCGGGGTCATGCCGCCGGTGTAGTCCAGGTAGTTGAAGCGGCGGACCTTGTACGGGCAGTAGCTCTGGCAGGTCCGGGTCCCGACGCAGCGGTTGTAGACCTGCAAGTTCAGGCCCTCGCTGTCGTGCAGGGTCGCCTCGACGGGGCAGCCGACCTCGCAGGGCGCCTGCTCGCAATGCATGCACGGCACCGGCTGGAAATGCGTCGTCGGCGCATCGAGCCCGCCCGCGTAGTAGCGGTCCACCCGCAGCCAACCCATCCAGCGGCCGAGTTCGACCTCGGTGCGCCCGACCACCGGGATGTTGTTCTCCGCCTGGCAGGCGGTGACGCAGGCGTTGCAGCCGGTGCAGGCGTCGAGGTCGATCGCCATGCCCCATTGCGCCGCGACCCAGCGGTCCTGGTTCTCCGGCGGCGGGTAGAACGAGGCCGGCGCCGGCGCGCCCCTGGGGTCGCCCACCGGCGCGGCACCGACCGCCTGGACGCGGACGATGTCCTGCCCCTCCATCGTGCCGAGATGCTGGGTGGTCGCCGGCATCCGGCGCCGTCCGGTCTTCGTCAGCCGCGCGCCGGACAGCCGCCACGGCGTCCCGGTCGGGCGCAGGGCGGCGGCATCGTAGCCGAGGCCGCTGGACAGGTGGTCGGGCACGCTGCGGCCGTAGCCGAGGCTCAGCGTCACGGTGTCGGCGGCCTGGCCGGGCTGGATCCAGGCGGCGCCCTCGACGGCGCGCCCCTCCGCCTCGACCCGCACGATGTCGCCGGTGGCGATGCCCTCCCGCTCGGCCAGATGCGGGCTGAGCGCGATGACGTTCTCCCAGACGACCTTGGTGAGCGGCTTCGGCAGCTCCTGCAGCCAGGCGAGGTCGGCGTGGGTGCCGTCCCAGACCGTGGGATCCGGGCGGAACACCACCTCGATCCCGGGTTCGGCAGAGGATCGGGCGGGGGGCCGGGCAGAGGGCTGAGGACCGCCGCCCTCCTGCGTGAGCGCGACATCCTCGGCCGCAGCCGCGCTGTCGGGCCAGAAGCCCCGGCGCAGGGCATCGGAGAAGCGCGCCTCGAACGCCGCCGCGTCCTCGCCCTCGGTCCGCCAGCGCGCCTTGAGCAGGGCGAGCGCGTCGGCGCCTTCCTCGCCGCCGCGTCCGTCGGTGAGGAAGGCCAGCATGTCCTGGAGGGTGCGGCCGTTGTAGAGCGGCGCCACCGTCGGCTGGATCAGCCCGACCGTGCCGTCGAGGGAGCGGACGTCACCCCAGCTCTCCAGCGGATGGGCGGCGGGCAGGTGCCAGTCGGCATGCGCGCCGGTCTCGTCGTAGTAGAGCCCAGCATGGATCTTGAGCGGCACGCGCTCCATCCGGGCGGCGAAGTCGAGGGCGCCCGGGGCGTCGTAGACCGGGTTGGCGCCGAGCACGATCAGGGCCTTGACGGCGCCGCGCTCCATCGCCTCCGCCAGGTCCGCCAGCGTCCCGGCCCCCTGTTCGGCCACGGGCATCGTGTGCCGCAGGGTCGCCCCGGTATTGCCGAGCGCGCCGTTGAGGCGGTGGACCAGGGCGTGCAGGTCCGGGCTCGCGGTCAGCCCGGCCGTGACGATGCCGGCGCCGCGCGCCTCGGTGAGGGCCTTGGCGGCGCGCCTCGTCCAGCGGGACACCGGATCGTCGCCCGCCGCCGCCCCGGCGCCGGCAGCCACCGCCAAAAGATCCCGCGCCAGGTCTTCGAGGCGTCCGGCCGGGACGGGGACGCCGTGATCCGCCTTGGCGCTGGTGAGGGTGGGGGTCGGCGCCGCGGCGTGGAGGGTCAGCAGGCGGCCCTCGGCGTAGGCGGCGCGACGGGCCGCGCTCCACCGCCCCGACAGGCCGACCTGGCCTGGGCCGAGGTCGAGGAAGTCGCCGTCCAGGGACACGATGGTGCGCGCCCGATCGAAATCGGACCGCGTCTCCAGCGGCCGGCCGTAGGCCCGGCGGGCACCCTCGTAGATCGCGTCGCGGCCGGCGCCGGCGCCGACATACCAGCGCAGCTCCGGGTAGGCGGCCCGCATCCGGGCGATCTGCGCCGCGACGGTGGGCGAGGTCACCGGCCCGGTCACCAGCGCCACGCCCGCACCGCCGGCCTCGCGCCAGGCCGGAATCTGCGCCTGCAGGGCCGTGCGGAATGCCGCCCAGGAACTTGGGCGGCCGAGGTGCTGCACCGCCTGCGAGCGGAACGGGTCGTAGAGGCCGAGCACCGAGGCCTGGGCCAGCACGTCGGTGCCGCCGCGGCTCCAGGGGTGATCGGGATTGCCCTCGATCTTCAGCGGCCGGCCGTTGCGGGTGGTGACCAGGATCCCGTTGCCGAACCCGTCGAACACCGCCGAGGAGGCGTAGGAGAGGTCCGTGCCCGGCACGATCCGCTCGGGCTGGTTGACGTAGGGCACCTCGTAATCGCGCCCGCCCTCCGCGCCGCAGGCCGTGAGGCCGCCGAGCGCGAAGGACGCCGCCATCAGCTTGAGGAAGCCGCGCCGCTCCGGGGCGGCGGCGAGCCGGGCGGCCGAGGGGAACTCGGCCGCGAGGTAGTCGCGGAATTCCGGACTGTCGGCGACGGCGTCGAGGCTGCGCCAGAAGCGCGGGCCGTCGCCGCCGGCGAGTTTCTGGCGCAGGGCCGCGATGTCGGATCCGCTGGTCATCGGTGGCAGATCCCGCACTCGGTGAGCCGCGCACCGCCGCGGATATGGTACTCGGCCACCAGCTTTGGCCCCAGCGTCGCCTGGTCGGCCGGCGGCGTCCAGGTCATGTTCCAGACCTGGTCGGGCGTGCGGACGTACTTCTCCGGCGCCCGGTGGCAATCGAGGCAGAACTGCATCTCGAAGGCGTTCGCCCGGTAGGTCATCTGCATCGACGTCACGTCGCCGTGGCAGGTCGAGCAGCCGATGCCCTTCGTCACATGCACCGAGTGGTTGTAGTAGACGTATTGCGGCAGCTTGTTCAGCCGCACCCATTCCAGCGGCTTGTCCTGCGCGTAGCTGTCGCGCACCGGCTTGAGCATCGTCGAACCGGTCCAGATCTGCGAGTGGCAGGTCATGCAGGTATGGGTCGGCGGGATGCCGGCGGTGGCCTCCTTGTCGACGGTGGTGTGGCAGTACCGGCACTCGATGCCGAGCTCGCCGGAATGGTGCTTGTGGCTGAAGGGCAGGGGCTGAGCCGGCGCGATGCCGACGCCCGTGACGTAGTTCGAGCGCACGATCCCGGCCGCCAGCACCGGCAGGCCGACCAGGCAGGCCACCCCGGTCATCAGGGCGAGCCGGTAGGTTGCATCCGCGCCGGGGGTGAAAAGCTGCGCCATCAGGCGCTCCCGCACAGGGGGCGGATGCTCCCGCGCGATGCGCAGCAAAGCCCGCCGGGCAGGCGGGTCCGGTCGCCGGGCTCGATCTGCTCACCCCCTCGCCGCAAGCGTCGCCCCACCGTTGATCCCGGGTTGAAGTGTGCGGTGCACCGGTCCGTCCGCGCAATGCGACCAAAGCGGCCGGCCCTCGCCGACGAACCTAGAGCTTTTCCAGACGGGGGCTAGAACATGGATCACCATGCCGGTCGCCCGTCGCGCCCGGCCCTCGACACTTCCCGCCGGCGGCGCGAAGGCCTATGCGCTGCCTGACCCGTCGGGCGCGGCGGCCCCATTGCCCGTCGCCGCCCCACCCCGGACCTGCCTCGGACCCCTATGGATTCCGACCCCATCGTCCTGACCTGGCGCGCGGCGCGGCGCCTGCACACCACCGCGGCCGCCCTCGCGGTCGGGGTCGGCGCCCCGCTCTGCGCGCTCGCCCTGCTGTGTCTGCGCGATCTCGTCGCGGTGCTACCGCGCGACGAAGCGCCGGCGCTGCCGTTCCTGCGGCTCGCCCTGTCGCTGCCCGGCCACGACGTCGTGCTGGCGCACGGCTTCCCGATGCGCCCGGCGGAGCTGGAGCTCGCCGCCTTCCTGTGCATCGCCGCCTGCGCGCTGGCGCTCGCCGGAATCGGCTGGATCGTGGCGCGCCTGTGCTTCAAGGCGCAGAACCGGGCCGCGGACGCCGTGCGGGAGAGCGTCCTGCAGGCGATCCTCGACGCACCGGCCGGAGCCCGGGACGAGGCCCGCAGCCTCGCCCGCCTGGTCGGCGAGGTGCTGGGACGGGGCGACCGGCTGCTCGCCGCCGGCATCGTCCTCCCGGCGATGACGCTCGCCGCTTTGCTCCTGGCCCTCGGCTTCGCGGCGCTCGCCGCACCGCGCCTGATCCCGGCTGCGGCGGTCGGCCTGGCGGCGATCGGGCTCGCCTACGGGCTGGTCCTGGATCGCGCCCGGGACCGGCAGGACCTGCGCCTGCGTTCCAGCGCCCGGGCCGAAGCGAACCTGAACGACCTGGTCCGCCGGCTGCCGGCCGTCCGCGTCCACGGGGCCGCCGCCCTCGAACGGACGCGCATCGCGGCCCGGGTCGCGGCGACCCGCGCCAAGGTGGCCCGGGCCGAGGCGCGGCTGGCCTACGCGCGGGCCCCCGCGCTGGCCCTGGCGGTGATCCTCCCGGCCATCGCCATCGGCACCGCCCTGTGGCGCTCCGCGGAGACCGGCGGCCCGCCGGCGGCGCCGGTCGATCCGGCCGCCCTGCTCGCGGCCACCGGGGCGTTCGGCCTCGCCGGCTGGCTCGCCGGCATCTGCGCCCGGCTCTGGACGGTGCGCAAATCCGTCCGGCCGCGCTTCCGCGACCTCGCCCGCATCATCGCCCTGCTCCAGGGCCGGCAGGCCCGGGCGCCCCGGCCGGGGCTCGCCCCGCAGCCGCTGCCCCGGTCCGGGATCCTGGCGACCCAGGGCGTCGGCGCCTTCGACGCGGCGACCGGCGAACGCCTGACCGGCGTCGACGTCGCCGTCACCATGCCGGGCCACGTGGCGATCACCGGCAGCCGGGGCAGCGGCGCCCGGGTGCTGGCGGCCGTGCTGGCCGGTCAGGTCGAGCCGACGGCGGGCGCAGTCACCTACGCGGGCTCCGACCTGCGCGGCTTCGATGCCGCGGAGCGCGCCCGGCGCATCGCCTTCGCGGCCGGGGAGGCGATCCTGATCGAGGGCTCGCTCCGGCAGAACCTGCTCTACGGCACCGAGCCGGCCAACGCCCCCGACGACATCGGGCTGATCGGGATCAGCCGGCTCGCCGGGCTCGACGGCTTCGTCTACGCCCGCGGCCTGACCGGCCGCCTCGACCCGGCGAGCCAGCCCCGGCTGGCGGCGGCGATCGTCGCGGCCCGCCGGACCATGCGGGCGGCCCTGGCCGCCAAGGGGGCCGAGCGCCTGGTCGAGCCGTTCGACCCGGCCCGCTACAACCATCAGGCGAGCATCGGCGAGAACATCCTGTTCGGCGAGCCGGTGGGCGGGGCCTTCGCGCCCCTGCGGTTCGCCCGCCATCCGTACCTGCGGGCGGTGCTGGAGGCCGAGGAGCTGGTGCGACCGCTCACCGAGATCGGCCTGTCGGTGGCGCGCAGCACCGTGGAGATCTTCGCGGATCTGCCCAACGACCATTCGCTGTTCGACAATTATTCGCTGTTCCAGGCCTCGGAGCGCGGCTACTTCGAAGATCTGGTGGTCCGCCTGCCCAATGCCGCGAGCCTGCGCCGCGGATCGGCCGGCCAGCGCGACCGCACCCGGCTGATCGGCCTGGCTTTGCGCTACAGCGAGTCCCGCCACCGCTTCGGGCTGATCGACACCGCGTTCGAGCGGCGGCTGGTCCAGGCGCGCCGCTCCTTCGCCCGGATGCTGCCGCCCCACCTCGCCGGCGCCGTCGAGTTCCACGATCCCGGCCGGGTCAATCCGGCCGCCAGCCTGGAGGAGAACCTGCTGTTCGGCCGGATCAGCCTCGGCGAGGCCAACGCGGAGCCCCGGGTGCGGGCGCTGGTGCAGCGCGTGCTCGCCGACGAGGGCCTCGAAGCCTCGGTCTACGGGCTCGGCCTGGACAGCAAGGTCGAGATCCAGCCCAGCACCGGCGCGCTGGCCGACGGCGCGATCAACGCCCGGGAGCGCGTCGCGATCGAGCTGGGGCGCTGCCTCGCCCGCGAGCCCGACATCCTGGTGGTCGCGGTGGCACCCGACGAGCGCAAGGTCGAGGGCGTGCGCGAGCGCCTCGCCCGGCTTCGGCAGGCCCGGGCCGGGCGCGGCTTCATCGTCTGCCTGCCCGAATCGGGGGTGCCCGACGGGATCGCGCCGTTCGACGCGGTGATCGCGGTGGAGAACAGCGCCGTGGTCGCCCCGCCGGCCATCGAGGCCGCGGGCGCCGTCGGCGCGGAGCCGGCCCTGGCGTGACCGGCGGCCGTCACGGGCGCGACGGCCTCACGACGGCCGCAATGCCGGGTCAGCCTCCCAGGACCGTGCACGGCCGCGTTCCCGTCCGGCCGATGCGGCGCGGACGGTTCATGCCCCTTCCGATACCGAGATCCTTCTCCGCCGGCCTCGTGCTGCTGACCGTCTGCGGTTCCGTCACGGCGCAGGCCGGGAAGGCCGACGCGCCGATCCCGGCCGCGACGCTCGCCCTGATGGCGCAGAAAGGCACCAGTGCCGCCGCCCCGGTGCTGTTCCGGGCCTACAAGAAGGAATCCGAGATCGAGGTCTGGAAGAAGGGCCCGTCCGGGTACGTCCACATCAAGACCTTCCCGATCTGCCGCTGGTCCGGACAGCTCGGGCCCAAGCGCAAGAGCGGCGACCGGCAGACCCCGGAGGGGTTCTATGCGGTGCCCCGGCGCCAGATGAATCCGAACTCGCACTATTACCTGTCCTTCGACGTCGGCTATCCCAACGCCTACGACCGCGCCCATGGCGGCACCGGCTCGGCCGTGATGGTGCACGGCATCTGCTCGTCGATGGGCTGCTTCGCCATGACCGACGGCACGGTCGGGGAGATCTACGCCATCGCCCGCGAGGCCCTGAACGGCGGGCAGGTGGCGTTCCAGTTCCAGTCCTACCCGTTCCGGATGAGTGCCGAGAACATGGCCCGCCACCGCGCCGACCCGAACATCGGGTTCTGGCGCGAACTCAAGGCCGGCTCGGACCGGTTCGAGGCGAGCAAGGAGGAGCTGCAGGTCTCGGTCGTCGCCGGCCGCTACGCCTTCGCGCCGTCCCGGGACCCCGCGCGGGAAGCCGCGGTCGCGACCCACCGCGCCATCGAGGAGGCCCGGATGGCGGCGCTCGCCGAATCCGGCGAGCCGGCCGTGCGCACGACCTACTCCGACGGCGGCCAGCACGCCTTCTGGGCGGCCTACACCGCCCGGGGCGGCGCGGTCGGCGACATCAGCCGCCCCGAGGCGCTGGCCTTCGCCGGCCAGGAGGTGGTGGTGGTGCCGGGTCACCGGGCGCCGCGGCCGGTGCCGGAGTCCGTCTGGGCCGCCTGGGCCGCGCCCGATTCCGCGCTCGCGCTGCGGCGGATGGCGGGCTTCGTTCCGGTCTACGAGCGGGCGCCGGACCCGTTCGGGGCGCTGGCGGGCCGGCTCCCGGTGCGCTACGGCGACGGCCTGCCCGCGCTGCTGGCAGCAGCCTTGAGCGAAACCCCGGGCGCATTCGGCGGGGCACCGATTCCCGGCGGCGTCAACGCCGGGCTTGTCGCCTCCGCCGAGCGATTCTAAGGGTGCCGAAGGGCCCGGACGCGGCCCGTCCGTGTGCGCGGCCGCACATCACGACGGCCTGCGACCCCCCAATTCATTGTAAGGCAGGGGATGAGCGGTACTCCTGTCCCGTCGGCCTGCCGTAATCAGCGCTACCTTCCCGGAACGGCGACGGGGTTTCGATCGTAACGGATTGGGACCGACTGTCCGCAGATTCGTGATCGCCATGTCCAAGTGTTCCGAGCCGACTATCCGTGCGGCCGACGAGGGCCTCGTCCTCCGATTCTGGGGCGTTCGTGGCTCGACGCCGGTCAGCGGTCCGCAATACGCCGAATTCGGCGGCAGCACGCCGTGTCTCGAGGTGCGCTGCGGCGAGCGGATGTTCGTGGTCGATGCCGGCTCCGGCATCTACAACCTCGGCCAGGGCCACCGCACCGATCTCCCCCGGGAAGTCGACCTCCTGTTCAGTCACCTGCACCTCGACCACACGGCGGGCCTTCCGTTCTTCAAGCCGGCGGTCCTCGACTGCGACCGGGTGATCAACACCTATTGCGGCAACCTCGGCGGCGAATCGGCCGGCCCGACGCTCGACCGCCTGTTCGCGCCGCCGCTGTTCCCGGTTACGCTCGACAGGCTGTGCTGCACGTTCAACCATCACGGCTTCGAGGCCGGGCAGTCCCTGACCTTCCCGGACGGCGCCCGGGTCGACACGATCCTGCTGAACCACCCGCAGGGCTCGGTGGGCTACCGCTTCGAGCATGGCGGCCGGCGCCTGTGCCTGATCAGCGACATCGAGCACAGCGATCCCTGGCCGGATCCCGAGCTGGCCCGGTTCGTCGAAGGCGCCGACCTGATGGTCTACGACGGCATGTTCACGGACGGCGAGTATCCGACCTGCCGCGGCTGGGGCCACTCCACCTGGCAGAAGGGCGTCGAGCTGGCCCGGACGGCCGGGGTCAAGGCGCTGGCGATCATCCACCTGCATCCGGCCCATTCGGATACGGCGCTGCGCGACATGGAGGCGGACCTCAAGGCGGAGATGCCCACCGCCTTCATCGCCCGCGAGAGCCAGAGCATCACGGTCGGCGCGCCGCGTTCGGTGAGCCGGGGCGCCGACGGGCGACCGGCGGTGGCGCGGGAGATCCGCCGCCGGATCAAGGTCGCCTGACCCCGCCGGTCAGACCGAGCGCCGGCCGCGCGTCCGGCTGAACCGGCGATAGGCGAACAGGACGAACAGCGCGACGCCGATGGTCAGGATGCTCCAGCCGTAATTGGTGACGAGCTGGGCATCGATCGGGTGGCCGATCAGGCCCAGCGCGACGAGCAGTCCGAAGACAGCGATCACCGCCGAGACGAGCATCCCTAGAATCATCATGGTCCCCGGCGCGTCCCGGCCGGCGCACGGCCCGGCGAAGTCGTCCGTGGAAATGCGCGGGCGCGGTGCCCGTTCCCGGTCGCATCCGGCGCCGGGACGCGGTAATCGCGCCGCGACGCGCATGGGCGGCTCCCAAGGCGCCGAACTTAGGCTAAGTAGGCCCGCATGACGGCGCCCCGGGGCGCGCGAGGAGCCCGAGACCACGGCGATGACCGGCCCACAGAACACGCCTCAGGACAGCATGCCCGCATCCACCGCCGCAACGGGCCCCCTGCGCCCGCAATCCCAGCTCGTGACGATCTTCGGCGGCTCCGGCTTCCTGGGCCGGCACGTGGTGCGGGCGCTCGCCAAGCGCGGCTACCGGATCCGCGTCGCGGTGCGCCGGCCGGACCTGGCGCTGTTCCTGCAGCCGCTGGGCAAGGTCAACCAGATCGTGGCCGTCCAGGCCAACCTGCGCTACCCCGAATCGGTGGCCCGCGCGGCCGAGCGTTCGGACGTGGTGATCAACCTCGTCGGCATCCTGCAGGAGACCGGCTCACAGAGTTTCGCGCGCCTGCAGGTCGAGGGCGCGGCTGAGATCGCCCGCGCCGCCGCCCGGCAGGGCGCCCGGATGATCCACGTCTCGGCGATCGGGGCGGATCCGACCTCGCCGTCGCACTACGCCCGCACCAAGGCGGAGGGCGAGGCCCGGGTCTTCGCCGCCTGCCCGGACGCGGTGGTGTTCCGGCCCTCGCTGGTCTTCGGGCCGGGCGACAGCTTCTTCAACCGCTTCGCCGGGCTGGCCCGGGCGCTGCCGGTGCTGCCGCTGGCGGGCGGGCAGTCGCGCTTCCAGCCGGTCTTCGTCGGTGACGTCGCCGAGGCGATCGCCCGGGCCGTCGACGGCGTCGTGCCGGGCGGCAAGGTCTACGAACTCGGCGGCCCCGAGGTCGCGACGCTGGAGCACCTCGTCCGCTACATGCTGAAGACGATCCAGCGGAAGCGTGCGGTGGTGGACCTGCCGCTGCCGGTGGCCAAGCTCCAGGCCCGGTTCCTGGAGGTCGCCGACACCCTGACCTTCGGCCTGCTGCCCGACAGCCTGAAGCTCACCCGCGACCAGGTGATCCTGCTCCAGAACGACAACGTCGTGTCCGAGGCTGCCAAGGCCGAGGGCCGGACCATCGAGGCGCTCGGGATCACCCCGACCGCCGCCGAGGCGGTGGTGCCGGGCTATCTCTGGCCGTTCCGCAAGGCCGGCCAGTTCGCCACCGACCGGGACGAGGAATACCTGGCCGAGGTGCCGGACTCGATCGCACCGACGCCCATGGGGCCCGGCTCCCAGCACAGGCCGCAGACCGCATCCGGCCCGGCGATCGGCGCCGATGCCGGCAGCTCCCCCGGCAGCGCCCAGAGCCGCATGGGCACCCGCTGGGGCACCCGGACGATGAGCTGAGGAGCCGGGGTTTCAAAAGGCCTTCGACCTTTTGCGGGTCCAGGGCGGAGCCCTGGGTCGAGCGAAGCTCGATGCCATCGGGGCTCCGCCCCGATACCCCGCCAAAGGGCCTCCGGCCCTTTGGAAACCCATTCCCTTGCCGGTGAGGGCGTTTATATCCCCGCGTTCTCCTGAAAGGAGACAACGCCTGACCTCGTCCGGGACCACACGATGATCGTCACCCCGTGGAACGGATCGGCAGGCTTGGCGTGAGACGCATCCTCGTCACCGGCGCGGCGGGCTTCGTCGGCGGCCATGTCCTGCCGCTCCTGACCGGATCGGGCGCCCGGGTGGTCGGGATCGGCCGCGGGGCGTCGCCGAGCCTGCCGGAGGGCGTCACCTACGAGCGCATCGACCTATTGGACGAGGCGGCGCTCAGCGCCTTCGTGGCCCGCTTCCGGCCGACCGAGATTCTCCACTTGGCCGGCCTCGCCTCGGTGGGCCAGTCCGCGACCGGGCCGGGGCAGACCTGGCGGGTGAACGTCAACGGCCTGATGAACCTCGTGGCGGCCGTCGAGGCGGTGCCGGGCTGCACGCTGTTCTTCGTCAGCTCGGGCGAAGTCTACGGCGGCGCCTTCCTGGCCGGCCACGCGCTGTCCGAGGCGGCCGAGCCCCTGCCGCGCAACACCTACGCCCGGTCGAAATGGGTCGGCGAGCAGCTGCTGCGCGATCTGCTGCCCCGGATCGGCGTGAAGCTCGTGGTGCTGCGGCCGTTCAACCATATCGGCCCGGGCCAGGACGAGCGCTTCGTGGTGGCCTCCTTCGCCGGGCAGATCGCCCGGATCGAGGCCGGCCGCGCGGCGCCGCTCCTCGAGGTCGGCAACCTGTCCTCGTACCGCGATTTCCTCGACGTGGCCGACGTCGCGGGCGCCTATGCCGACCTGATCGGCCGGTCCGAATCCCTGGCGGACGGGAGCGTGTTCAACATCAGTTCCGGCGTGCCCCGCACGATCGCCAGCGTGCTCGACGGCCTGCGCGCCCGCGCCCGGGTGCCGTTCGAGATCCGGATCGCCCCCGAGCGGGTGCGCCCGAACGAGATCCCGCTGGCGGCGGGCGATTCCACCCGCCTGCA
Source organism: Methylobacterium mesophilicum (assembly GCF_022179445.1). Lineage (GTDB taxonomy): Bacteria > Pseudomonadota > Alphaproteobacteria > Rhizobiales > Beijerinckiaceae > Methylobacterium > Methylobacterium mesophilicum. Next base: position 58,966 of record NZ_BPQU01000002.1, read on the forward strand.
CGACGCCACCGGCTGGCAACCGCGGGTCGCCTGGGACGACGCCCTGACCCGGGTGCTCGACGATGCCCGCGCCCGGCTGGGCGCCGTCGAGGGCTGAAGGCGCGCTACCGGACCACGCCCTTCGCCACCAGCGCGTCCCGCGCCTCCGCCGAAACCTCCAGTCGCTCGGCCAGGATTTCTTGGCTCGAATCCCCGAGGCCCGGCGGCATGCGGCGCACCGGCAGCCGGCGCCCGTCGAGCCGGTAGGGCGGGGCGATCACGTGGGCGTTGTCGGCCCCCTCGACCACCAGACCGGCCTCCCGGGCGCGCGGGCAGGTCAGCGCCTCGCGCAGGCCCATCACCTCGCCGCAGGGGATGCCCGCCGCGCGCAGGCGCGCGATCAGCGGCGCACGCTCCCATTTGGCGAGTTCGGCATCCAGAATCGGGATGAACGCGGCGCGGTTCTTCGAGCGGTCGAGGTTGGTTGCAAAGCGCGGGTCGGCGCACAGGTCCGGCCGCTCCAGCACCTGCTCGCAGAACCGGCGGTACTGGGCGTTGTTACCCACCGTGATCACCACCGGGCCGTCGCCGGCCTCGAACACCCCGTAGGGCACGATCGACGGGTGGGCGTTGCCATAACGCGGCGGATCGATGCCCCGGGCCAGCGCCTCCAGGCCGTAATAGGAGGTCAGCGCCACGCCGCAATCGAACAGGGCGAGGTCGATCGCCTTGCCGCGCCCGGTGCGCTCGCGCTGGAACAGAGCCGCCAGCACGGCCTGGGCCGCGTATTGCCCGGTGAACAGGTCCACCGCCGCGACCCCGAACTTCAGGGGCGGCCCGCCCGCCTCGCCGTTCAGCGCCATCACGCCGGATTCGCCCTGCACCACGAGGTCGTAGCCGGGCCGTCCGGCCTCCGAGCCGTCGGAGCTGTAGCCGGCGATCGAGCAGTAGATCAGCCCGGAATTCTCGGCCGAAAGCGCCGCGTAGCCGAGGCCGAGCTTCTCGGCCCCGCCGGTCTTGAAGTTCTGGACCAGCACGTCGCTCTCGCGGGCCAGCGCCTTGACGATCGCCAGCCCGTCGGGCGTCGCGAGATCGACGCCGATCGAGCGCTTGTTGCGGTTCACGCTGTCGAAATACGAGGTGTTGCCGGGACTGGTCGCCACGCCCCAGTCCCGCGTGTCGTCGCCGCGCTCCGGATGCTCGACCTTGATCACGTCGGCGCCGAGATCGCCGAGAACCTGCGCGCACCACGGCCCCGCAAGGACCCGGGACAGGTCGAGGACGCGGATCCCGGCGAGCGGGAGATCGTGGGACGGATCGGTTTCCATGGAACGGGTCCTCAAGCTCCCATCACGCCGTCGAGGCCGCGCACCGCCGCGACGAGCTTCGGCCGCACCACATCCATCAGGAACCGGGCATCGGTGATGATCGTCGGAGCGCCGCAATTGACCGACATGGCCGGCAGGCCGCCGCCGGGGTGAAACCCCACCGCGATCGCGCAGACCGTCTCCTGCCATTCGCCGAACGAAGTGCAGCAGCCGAGCTCGCGGTGCTCCGCCACGGCCCGGTCGAGGCCGGCCCGCAGGGCGGGCCAGGCCACCGGGTCCAGGGCCTTCAGGTCCTCGTAGAGGCTCGCGCGCTCGCGCTCGGGGCAGACCGCCACGTAAGCCCGGCCCATGGCGCTGCGGGCCAGCGAGATCCGCGAGCCGGTGTCGAGGTTCAGCGAGATCGCGGCGGGACCGCGCTGGCAATCGACGTAGCGCATGCTCAGCCGGTCGCGCACCCCGAGCCCCACCGAGGCGTTCGCGGCCTCGGCCACCGCCCGCAGGGCCGGCCGGGCGATGCCGCGCACATCGAGGCCGCCCAGCGCCGCCGAACTCAGCGCGATCGTCGCATGGCCCAGCCGGTATCGGCCGGTCTCGGCGGTGTGGTGCAGGTAGCCGAGCTTGGTCAGCGTGTAGGTCAGGCGCGACACGGTCGAGCGCGGCAGGCCGCACGCCGCCGCGAGATCGTGGTTGGCCAGGCTGGTCCGGCCCGGGCCGAAGCAGGCGAGCACCGCGAGGCCCCGGGCCAGCGCCGTGACGAAGTGGCGATCCTCCTTGGCTCCGTCGCCTGCCGGCGCCGCATCGGGATCGGCCAGCAGGTCCTGATCGGCGGTCCTCATCGGCGCAGGAACGCCGCGAAGGCCGCCTGCGCCTCCGGGCCCCGACGAAGCGCGTGAAACACCTCCGCCTCCTCGGCCAGCGTGCGGGCGACGCTGTCGTCCTGGCCCCGGCGCAGGGCCCGCTTGGTCGCCGCGATCGAGGCCGGGGGCAGGGCCGCCAGGGCGCGGGCGCGGCCGAGCGCAACCTCCAGGGCCGTGCCCTCCGGGACGGCGGCGTTGATGAGGCCGGCCGCCACCGCCTCCGCCGCGCCGAAGGGCTCGCCGAGCATCAGGAGTTCGGCCCCCCGCTTGGTGCCGGCGATGAGCGGCAGCAGGTAGCTCGACCCGCCCTCGGGACTGAGCCCGAGCGCCGTGAACGGCAGGCGGAAGCGGGCGCCGTCCCCGGCATAGGCGAGGTCGCAATGCAGCAGCAGCGTCGTGCCGATGCCGACCGCGTGCCCCTCCACCGCCGCGACGACGGGGTTCGGGCAGCCGCGCAGGGCCTTCAGGAAGGTCAGGCCCGGGCTGTCGCCGTCGGTCTCGACATCCTGGAAGTCCCTGAGGTCGTTGCCGGCCGTGAAGCAGCCGCCCGCCCCGGTGAGCACCACGGCGCGCACGGTCTCGTCGGCGCCGGCCGCGGCGAAGGCGGCGGCGAGGCCCGCATAGGTCGCCCGGTCGAGCGCGTTGCGGCGCTCCGGCCGGTCGATGGTGACCAGCCGGATCCCGGGCTCTGGATCGGCGACGCGGAGGCTCATGGAACGGCCTCGCCGGCATAGCCCGCGGCGACGCCCCCGAGCCCGGCCCGGGCGGCGGTGTATTCCCGGACGAGCCGGGCCACGAGGTCGGCGGTGGCCGGGGCGTCCGCGATGGTGCCGACCCCCTGCCCGGCGCCCCAGACGTCTCGCCACACCTTCGCGCTGGCGCTACCGAAGTTCATCGCGGTCTTGTCGCGCACCGGCAAGGCCTCGGGGTCGAGCCCGGCGGCGCGGATGCTGGGGGTCAGGTAGTTGCCCGGCACGCCGGTGAAGTAGGGGGTGTACAGGATGTCGGCGGCGGCGCTGCCGGCGATCATGTCCTTATAGCCGGACGCGGCGTTCGCCTCCCGGGTCGCGATGAAGCGGGTGCCCATGTAGGCGAGGTCGGCGCCCATGGCCTGGGCGGCCAGGATCGCCGAGCCGGTGGTGATCGCCCCCGACAGGATCAGCGGCCCGTCGTAGAAGCGGCGGATCTCGCCGACGAGGGCGAAGGGGCTCAGCGTGCCGGCATGGCCCCCGGCGCCGGCGCAGACCAGGATCAGCCCGTCGACCCCGGCCTCCAGGGCCTTCTCGGCATGGCGGACCGTGGTGACGTCGTGGAACACCACGCCGCCATAGGCGTGGACCGGGCGGATCACCGCGTCCGGGGCCCGCAGCGACGTGATGATGATCGGCACCCGATGCCGGACGCAGGCCTCGACATCCTGCGCCAGCCGGTCGTTCGACGCGTGGACGATCTGGTTGACCGCGAAGGGCGCGATCTTGCGGGCGGGATCCTTCGCGCGCTCTTCAGCGAGGGTCCGCGTGATCGTCGAAAGCCATTCGTCGAGTAACGCGGCGGGCCGGGCGTTGAGCGCGGGGAACGCGCCGACCACCCCGGCGAGGCATTGCGCGATCACGAGTTCCGGTCCCGAGACGATGAACATCGGGGCGCAGATCACCGGCAGGGCGAGGCGGCCGCGCAGGATCTCGGGCAGGCGGCTAGCCGGGCCCTGTTCGAACCCGTCGCTCATCGGAGGCTGCCGGGCTGTTGGCCGATACCGCGCACGGCGATCCTCCCTGATCGATCGGGCGGCCCGGCCCGTGGAACCCGGCTGGGCGGGCCAGGGTCGGAATCGTGCCCGGGGCGGGTCTGAATGGCATGGCGTCCGGCACCGGTCAAACCATCCAGCCGGGCGGCGTCTGCAATGCGGAACGGCGCGACGCAAGCTGCCGGCAATGGCACCGCGTTCTTGACGAGTAGGGGATCGCGGATCAACATCCCGCCAAATTGCAAACGATCATTCTGCAATGCAGAACAAGGAAGCGACGCTTTGGTTCGTTACGAGGTCGATGGCGGCGTGGCCGTGCTCACGCTGGCCAACCCGCCGGTCAACGCGCTCGGCGCCGCGCTGCGGGCTGCCCTCGATGCCGCCCTGGCCCGGGCGGAGGCGGACGATTCGGTGCGCGCCGTCGTGCTGGCGGCCGAGGGCAAGGTGTTCGTCGGCGGGGCCGACATCTCGGAATTCGGCAAGCCGCCCCAGGCGCCGAGCCTGCCCGACGTGCTGGTGCGGCTCGATGCCGGCCGGAAGCCGGTGGTGGCGGCGATCGGCGGCGCGGCGCTCGGCGGCGGGCTGGAGCTGGCGATGGCCTGCCACGGCCGGATCGCGGCGCCGGCGGCCAAGCTCGGCCTGCCGGAGATCAAGCTCGGGATCATCCCGGGGGCCGGCGGAACGCAGCGTCTGCCACGCCTGATCGGGCCGGACGCCGCCTTCACCATGATGCTCACCGGCACGCCGGTCTCGGCCGAGACGGCCGCGGGGCTGGGCATCGTCGACGCCGTGGTGCTGGGCGACCTCGTGCCGGCGGCCCGCACCCGGGCTCTGGAACTGGCCGATTCCGGCGCCCTGCCGCGGGTGCGCGACCGGGCGGACAGGCTGACCCCGGAGGCAAGGCAGAGTTTCGAGTCGCTGGCCGAGGAGGCGGTGAAGCGCGATCCGCAGGCGACCAACGTCCGCGCCCTGGTCCGGGCCGTGCGGGCCGGCCTGGACCCGGACGCGTTCGACGCGGCGGTCGCCGTGGAGCGGGACGAGTTCCGCACGCTGGTGGAGGATCCGCGCTCCAAGGCCCTGCGCTACGCCTTCTTCGCCGAGCGCGAGGCGGCCCGGGTGCCGGGCCTGTCGAAGGACACGCCGCGCCGCGCCATCGAGACGGCCGCGGTGATCGGCGCCGGCACCATGGGCGGCGGCATCGCGATGTGCTTCGCCAATGCCGGCATCCCGGTCACCGTGATCGAGACCGAGGCCGGCGCCCTGGAGCGCGGCCTGGACCGGGTGAAGGGCCTCTATGCCGGCTCGGCCAAGCGCGGCTCGATCACCGAGGCCCAGCGCGACGCGCGGGTCGGCCGGATCACCGGGGCGATCGGCCTGGAGAACGCCGGACAGGCCGACATCGTGATCGAGGCGGCCTTCGAGGACATGGCGGTCAAGCGCGAGATCTTCTCCAAACTCGACGGCATCGCCAAGCCGGGGGCGATCCTGGCAAGCAACACCTCCTATCTCGATGTCGACGCCATCGCGGCGGTGACCGGCCGGCCGCAGGACGTGCTGGGGCTGCATTTCTTCAGCCCGGCCAACGTCATGCGTCTCGTCGAGGTGGTCCGGGCCGGGAAGACCGCGCCCGATGTGCTCGCCACCGCGCTGGATCTGGCCAAGCGCCTCAACAAGCTGCCGGTGACGGTGGGCGTCTGCTTCGGCTTCGTCGGCAACCGCATCCTGGAGCGCCGCAGCCGCGCCGCCGAGCGCCTGCTGCTCGAAGGCGCGTTGCCGCACGAGGTCGACGCCGCGGTGACCGCCTTCGGCTTCCGGATGGGCCCCTTTGCCATGAGCGACCTCGCCGGCCTCGATATCGGCTGGCGCTCCCGCAAGGATTTCGGCGGCCGGGCCCCGGTCGCCGACGCGCTGGCCGAGATGGGCCGGTTCGGCCAGAAGACCGGCCGCGGTTTTTTTGTTTATTCGGACGGCGCCCGGACGGGCACGCACGATCCCGAAGTGGAAGCGCTCATCGAGAAGACCGCCGCCGAGCACGGCATCACCCGCCGGAGCTTCACGCCGGACGAGATCATTGCCCGGCTGATGTACCCGATGGTCAACGAGGGCGCCCGGATCCTCGAAGAGGGGATCGCCGCGCGGCCCGGCGACATCGATACGATCTGGATCAACGGCTACAACTGGCCGGCCTGGCGCGGCGGCCCGATGCACTGGGCCGACACGGTCGGGCTCAAGACTGTCGCTGAGGCACTGACGCGCTTCGCCCGGGAGACCGGCGACGACAGCCAGGAGCCGGCGCCGCTGCTGCGCAAGCTGGCGGATGAAGGTGGACGCTTCGCCGCTTGGAAGGCGACGGCCTGATGGCCTGCCGGCCCGAACGGGCTTCGTCCCGGTTTCGAGAGGTCCGATGCGTCGGGGCGTTGCCCCGACACCCCACCAAAGGGCGTGACGCCCTTTGGGATCCCCAACCCGTCTGCATCAGGCGCCGTCGCTCCTGCAGCCCGCACCGCGCCCCCTCTCCCGTGCGGGAGAGGGTTGGGGTGAGGGGACAGGTCTTTCCGGAGAAGTCGCACCCCTCACCCTGTCCCTCTCCCGCACGGGAGAGGGGACCCACGCCACATCCGGCTGATGCTGCGCCAGCATCCGACCTGCACATCCGTTCGGAACCCCAGAGGAGCCCGGCATGACCGACGCGGTGATCGTCTCGACCGCCCGCACGCCGATCGGCAAGGCCCATCGCGGCGCGCTGAACCTCACCCGCGGCGCCGACCTCGCGGCCCACGCGATCCGGGGCGCCCTGGACCGGGCCCGGCTCGAGCTGGATGCGATCGAGGAGGTGGTCCTGGGCTGCGGCTATCCGGAGAACGCCACCGGCGGCAACGTCGCCCGCCACGCCGCCCTGGTGGCGGGGATCCCGGTGGAGTCGGCCGGCGTCACGGTCTCGCGCTTCTGCGCCTCGGGCCTGGAGGCGATCGCCAGCGCGGCCCGCCGGATCATCCTCGACGGCGTTCCGGTGGCCGTGGCCGGCGGGGTCGAGTCGATCAGCCTGGTGCAGCCGAAGGTGCAGCGGGAGCTGACCCGCAACGCCTGGCTGGAGGCGCACCTGCCGGCGATCTACATGCCGATGATCGAGACCGCCGACATCGTGGCCGAGCGCTACGGCATCTCCCGGGAGGCGCAGGACGCCTTCGCGGCGGAGAGCCAGCGCCGCACCGCCGCCGCGCAGGCGCTGGGGCTGTTCGACGACGAGATCGTCCCGATCAGCGCCGTGATGGCGGTGACAGACAAGGCCACCGGTGAGACCCGGGAGGTCGAGACGCGACTCGCCAAGGACGAGGGCAACCGGCCCGACACGACGCTCGAAGGCTTGGCGAAGCTCAAGCCCGTGCGCGGGGAGGGCGCTTTCATCACGGCGGGCAATGCCAGCCAGCTCTCGGACGGGGCCGCCGCCAGCGTGCTGATGTCGGCCGAGGAGGCCGCCCGGCGCGGCCTCACGCCGCTCGGCACCTTCCGGGGCTTCGCCTCGGCCGGCTGCGGGCCGGACGAGATGGGCATCGGCCCGGTCTTCGCGGTGCCGCGCCTGCTGGAGCGGCAGGGACTCACGGTCGCCGACATCGACCTGTGGGAGCTGAACGAGGCCTTCGCGTCCCAGTCGGTCTATTGCCGGGACAGGCTCGGGATCGATCCGGACAAGGTCAACGTCAACGGCGGCGCCATCGCGGTCGGCCACCCGTTCGGCATGTCGGGGGCGCGGCTCGTGGGCCACGCCCTGCTGGAGGGCCGCCGCCGCGGGGCGCGCTACGCCGTGGTGACCATGTGCGTGGCCGGCGGCCAGGGCTGCGCCGGCCTGTTCGAGATCGGAGGCTGACGATGGATCTGCGCTTTACGCCGGACGAAATCGCGTTCCGCGACGAGGTCCGCAGCTTCTGCCGGACGGAGATCCCGGCTGACATACGAAAGAAGGTGTCGGAGGGGCGCAGCCTCGCCAAGGAGGACATCGTCGCCAGCCAGCGGATCCTCAACGCCAAGGGCTGGGCGGTGCCGCACTGGCCGCAGGAATGGGGCGGCCGGGATTGGACCCCGATCCAGCGCTACATCTACACCGAGGAGCTGTTCCAGGCGGCGGTGCCGCTGCCGCAGCAATTCAACTGCTACATGTTCGGCCCCGTGCTCGCGACCTTCGGCCGGCAGGACCAAAAGGAACGCTTCCTGCCGCGCGCGGCCAATCTCGACGATTGGTGGTGCCAGGGTTTCTCCGAGCCCGGCGCCGGCTCCGACCTCGCCTCCTTGAAGACCAAGGCGGTGCGCGACGGCGACCACTACGTCGTGGACGGTCAGAAGACCTGGACGACGCTGGGCCAGCACGCCGACTGGATTTTTTGTCTCGTGCGCACCGACTTCGAGGCGAAGAAGCAGCGCGGCATCTCCTTCCTGCTAATCGATATGAAGACCCCCGGCATCACCGTGCGGCCGATCCTCACCTTGGAAGGCCGCCACGAGGTTAACGAGGTGTTTTTCGACTCGGTGCGGGTGCCGGTCGAGAACCTCGTGGGCGAGGAGAACCGGGGCTGGGACTACGCAAAATTCCTGCTCGCCAACGAGCGCACCGGCATCGCCCGGATCGGCCTCACCAAGGAGCGGATTGCCCGGATCAAGCGCCTCGCCAAGGAGATGCCGGCGGGCTCCGGGACCATGTGGGACGACCGCGACTTCCGCGGCCGGGTGGCGGAGGTCGAGGTCGAGCTGAAGGCGCTGGAGATCACCCAGATGCGGGTGGCGGCCAAGCAGGGCCGGGCGGATTCGGTCGAGCCCGACCCCGCCTCCTCGCTCCTCAAGATCCGCGGTTCGCAGCTCCAGCAGGCGGCGACGGAGTTGCTGGTCGAGCTCGCCGGCCCGTTCGCCCTGGCGGCGCCGTCACGCGGGGCCGGAGCCAACAACTTGCCCGGCGGCTTCGACTGGGTCGATGCGGCGGCGCCGAGCTACTTCAACAACCGCAAGGTCTCGATCTACGGCGGCTCGAACGAGATCCAGCACAACGTCATCGCCAAGGGGATCTTGGGGTTGTGAGGGCAGCCGGGCCGCCCCCGCCGATCCCACCCACCCCCCTCATCCTGAGGCGCGGCGAAGCCGCCTCGAAGGAGGGCTCCAGGGATCGCGCGGCCGGCTGGAGGCCTCCTTCGAAGCCTCCGCTGCACTCCGGCACCTCCAGGATGAGGGGGCGGCTGGGATGAACGCCGCGACCGTGACCTTCCGCGAGAGGACACCGACATGGATTTCGACCTGAACGAGGACCAGTCGCTCCTGCGCGACAGCGTCGAGCGGATGGCGGCGGACCTGTATCCGTCGCTGGAGAGCCGGCAGGCGCGGCTGAAGGCCCCCCTGGGCTTCCCCGAAGAGGGCTGGGCGGCGTTCGCCGAACTCGGCGTGACCGGCCTGCCCTTCTCCGAGGACGAGGGCGGGCTGGCCGGCGGTCCGGTCGAGACCATGCTGGTCATGGAGGCGGTGGGGCGCAACCTCGTGGTCGAGCCGCTGTTCGCGAGCCTCGTGCTCGGCGCGACGGCGCTCCGGCTCGGCGGCAGCGCGGCGCAGAAGGAAAAGATCCTGCCCGGCGTGATCGACGGCAGCCTGCGGCTGACCCTGGCCCATACCGAGCGCCAGTCGCGCTACGACCTCCACGACGTGGCGGCCACGGCCCGGCGCTCGGGCGACGGGTTCGTGCTGAGCGGGGCGAAGAGCGTCGTGCCCAATGCCGACGCGGCCGGGCTGATGGTGGTCTCGGCGCGCATCTCCGGGGAGCGGCGCGACCCGCATGGGATCGGCCTGTTCCTGGTGCCGGCGGATGCCCGGGGGGTGGCGATCGAGGCCTACCCGACCCAGGATGGCGGCCGGGCCGCCGAGGTGTCGTTCTCGGACGTCGCGCTGCCGGCCGATGCGGCGCTGGGCGATCCCGAGGGCGGCCTGCCGCTGCTGGAGCGGGTGGCCGAGCACGGCATCGCGGCGCTCGCCGCCGAAGCGGTCGGCTCGATGGATGCGCTCCACAAGCTCACGGTGGCGTATCTCAAGACCCGCACGCAGTTCGGGGTCAGCGTCGGCTCGTTCCAGGCCCTGCAGCACCGGGCCGTGGACATGCTGATCCAACTCGAACAGGCGCGCTCGATGGCGCTCTACGCCGCCATGATGGTGGAGGCGGAGGATCCCGCGGCGCGCGCGGCGGCGCTGGCGGCCGTGAAGGTGCAGATCAACAAGGCCTGCCGGTTCGTCGGCCAGGAGGCGGTGCAGCTCCACGGCGGCATCGGCATGACGCTCGAATACATCGGCGCCCACCACTTCAAGCGGCTCGCCATGATCGAATACCAGCTCGGCGACACCGCCCACCACCTGCGCCGGATCACGCAAGGGGAGGATGGGCTGCTGGCGGCGTAAGGGGCGACTTTCGCGCGCCATCCCGCCCAAACCCCCGTCATCTCAGAGGCTGTGAGTTCTCCGATCCTTCGAGGAGGGAGCGCGACAGGCCCCCTCTCCCGTGCGGGAGAGGGCTGGGGTGAGGGACCAGGTCTTTCCGGACAGGTCGCACCCCTCACCCTGTCCCTCTCCCGCACGGGAGAGGGGACCCGCGCCTCGTCCTGGCGTTGCAAGCCCGTCTGTCGATCGAAGGACCACAGCCCGTCAGGATGAGGGGGATGGGTGGGATGAACCGGGCAAAAAAGATCAGTTGAACAGCGAGCCGACCCCGCCCTGCACGCGGCCGAGGCCGGCGCGGGCGACGGCGTTGTTGGGTTCGATCACGGCGGCGCGCTGGTAGTTCTCGAGCGCCTCCTTGCGCTGGCCCGACTTCTCGTAGGCGAGGCCGCGATAGGCCCAGGAGGTGGCGTCCTTGTTGTTCACGTTGAGCGCCGCGTTGTAGTCCTCGATCGCCTTCGGGTACTGGTTGGTGGCGATCAGGCTCTGGCCGCGCGCCGCGTAGGGCGCGGACACGAACGGGTTGCGGTCGATGGCGGCGTCGAAGTCGGCGATCGCCTGGGCGTCCTGACCCTGCTTCTGCCGGACCAGGCCGCGGGCATGGTAGGCCTCGGCCGATTCGGGCATCAGCCGGATCGCGACGTTGAGGTCGGCGAGCGCCTGGTCGACGTTGCCCTGGGCGCGCTCGACGTTGGCGCGGCCGATATAGGCCGGCCCGTAATTCGGGTCGATGCCGATCGCCTTGGTGAAGTCCTGCAGGGCGGCGGCGTCGCGGCCGACCTGGCGCTCGGCCAGGGCGCGGTTGTTGTAGGCCGAGCCCGAATTCGGGTCGATCTGGATCGCCTTGGTGAAGTCGGCGATGGCGTCGTTGAACTGGCCGGCCCGGGCATAGGCGGCGCCGCGGGTGTTGTAGGCGGCGGCGTCGTTCGGGTTGCGCTGGATCACCTCGGTCAGCGAGGCGATGTTGACGTTGGTGGCGCCGGTGGTGTCGGTCTCCACCACCGCGTATTGCCGCGGGCCGGCGGCGCTGCCGACGGTTTCACAGCCCGCGAGCGCCGCGGCCGAGAGCGTGGCCGCGCCGATCAGCGCGATCTTGTGTGCCAGCCCGTTGCGTACGATCATCGCCCCACTCTCCCCGGGGCGCGGCCCGCCTTCGCGCGCGCACCACCCCGCCCCCGATTATCCCGTCGCCCGGCCCGCGCCGCGCCCCTCGTCTCCGAGGCACCGTCGCGCATCGCGGTGAATGCCGGCTTAAAGGCTTGCGGTTCCGTGACCGCCCACGGTGTGGTGGAAGCGGCGGGATGTGGCGAAGGTATGGCTCGACGGCGCGCAGGCGTCCGGAGGCGGCGTCCGGCGCGCATGCGGCCGGCCCGGTGTGTTCCCGAAGCCGCAGAAGCGGGCTCGATCAGGGGACCGGAACGGATCCCAGCCGGGTGACGTGGCCCATCTTGCGGCCGGCCCGGGCCTCGCCCTTGCCGTAGAGGTGCAGGTGGGCGCCGGGCTCGGCGAGCAGTGCGGGCCAATCGTCGGCCTGGGCGCCGATCAGGTTGCGCATCTCCACCGGCAACCCGCCCACCCGGGCCGAATCGCCGAGCGGCCAGCCGCACACCGCGCGGACGTGCTGCGCGAATTGCGAGGTCGTCGCCCCCTCGATGGTCCAGTGCCCGGAATTGTGAACCCGCGGCGCGATCTCGTTGACCACCAGCCGCTCGATCCCGTCCTGCCGCACCAGGAACATCTCGACGGCGAGCACGCCGACATAGTCCAGCGCGTCCGCGATCCGCTTGGCGATGTCGAGGGCGGCGCGGGCGGTCTCGGGCGTCAGGCCGGGGGCCGGCACCCGCGTCAGCGCCAGGATGTGGTCGCGGTGCTCGTTCTCGCACAGGTCGAAGGCCGCGAAGCCGCCGTCGCGGCCGCGGGCGGCCACCACCGAGACCTCGCGCTCGAACGGCACGAAGCCCTCCAGGATCAGCGGCGCGCCGCCGAACTCGGCGAACAGCGCGTTGCGGTCGCCCTCGGCGCGCTCGCGCAGGATGCGCTGGCCCTTGCCGTCGTAGCCGAACCGGCGGGTCTTGAGCACCGCCGGCAGGCCGAGCGCCGCGATCGCCCGGTCGAGGTCGTCGGGCGTGTCGACCGCCTGGAACGGCGCGGTCGGGATCCCGAGTCCGTTGATGAACTCTTTTTCCGTCAGGCGGTCCTGTGTGGTGGAAAGCGCCTCCGCGTTCGGGTGCAGGGGCGCGTGCCGGGCCAGGATGTCGGCGGTGGCGCGCGGGATGTTCTCGAACTCGTAGGTCACCGCATCGACGCTCCGCGCGAACGCGGCGAGTGCTTGCGGATCGTCGTAGGCCGCGCAGGTCGTCCGGGCGCAGACGTCGAAGGCGGGGCTGTCCTGGTCGGGCGCGTAGACGTGCACTTTCAGCCCGTAATTGGCCGCCGCGAGCGCGATCATGCGCCCGAGCTGCCCGCCGCCGACGATGCCGAGGGTGGAGCCGGGCTTCAGGGATGTGTCCGTCACGAATGCGTTTCCGTCACCGGCCGCTCGGCCACCGACGCGGTCTGGGCCGCGCGCCACGCTTCGAGCCGCTCCGCCAGGCCCGGATCGCCGAGCGCCAGCACCGCGGCCGCCAGCAGCGCCGCGTTGACCGCCCCGGCCCGGCCGATCGCCAACGTCCCCACGGGGATGCCGGCCGGCATCTGGACGATCGACAGCAGGCTGTCCTGGCCGGACAGGGCCTTCGATTCCACCGGCACGCCGAAGACCGGCAGGCGGGTCATCGCAGCCGCCATGCCGGGCAGGTGCGCGGCCCCGCCGGCGCCCGCGATCACGACCTTGAACCCATCCGCCACCGCGCCCTTGGCGAAGGCCACGAGCCGGTCCGGCGTGCGGTGGGCCGACACGATCCGGGCGTCGTACGGCACGCCGAGCGCGTCGAGCGTCTCGGCGGCGTGCCGCATGGTCGCCCAATCGGACTGACTGCCCATGATGATCGCGACCGGAGGCGACGCCATCGTATGTCCCGGCAAAAGAGGCCGCTTACAGGCGAGGCGGCCCGGCGGCAAGGCGCCGCGCCGATGCGTCCACCGGCTTCGGCGGAACGTCCCGACAGATGGTTTCCGGCTTCCGGGAGAACGCGCCGCGCTTCAACGCGCCCCCTTACCCGGAGCCGGCATCCACTTCGGCGGCGGGCTCTAAGCGATGATATCGGGGGTGAGGGCATCCTCGATATGGTAGATCCGGTCGCGCAGGGTCAGCTTGCGCTTCTTCAGGCGCTGGATCTGGAGCTGATCCCCGGCGACGCTGCGCTCCAGCGCCTCGATGGCGCCGTCGAGGCCCCGGTGTTCCTCGCGCAGCCGATTCAGCTCGGCTTCGAGATCCGCCGGCTGCACGTTTTCGTTCGACTCGTCCGCCATCGTCACCCGCGGGACCGAAGACCGTTCCGTATCGAAGAGCATGCGTTACGCCCCGCCGCGGGACAAGCCGGCCGTGCAAGCATTCGTGAGGCTTGGCCGGAGAAAAGGCTTCGACAGGTGCGGCATCCTGTGCCAGTCTCCATGTGTCGGAACAATGACAGGAGATTCGACTCATGTCGCTGCAGACGCATTTGAGCCAACTCGCCCGGAAGCACGAAGCCCTCGAGCGTGAGATTCACGAGGCGATCCACAGGCCTTCTGCGAACGACCTCCACATTGCCGAACTGAAGCGACGGAAACTTCTTCTCAAAGACGAGATCAAAAGGCTGCAAGCCGGCAACGATACGTTGCACTGAGCGACGCCTGATCCGTTCCCATCCCTGACATCTTGAACACGACATGAGCCGTCGCATCGGGTTGCCCGGTGCGGCGGTTCTTTGCGCGCTTGTTTTACCGCTCACCCGATCGCAGCCCCCGTCGCGGGGCGCCCGCGCCAGGGGACATCGAAGGAGCACTCCAGGGATCGCGCGGCCGGCCGGAGGGCTCCTTCGAGGCCTCCGCTTCGCTTCGGCGCCTCAGGATGCGGGGGCTGGGTGAGAGAAGCCGATTCTCCCGCTGAGCCGGAGTTCAATCCATAAGCGCGTCATCATCCCCCCAAACGACCGCCCGCGCGCGCAAGAAACCAGAATCAGCTAATCTCCCCGGGATGCCGCCGGAGAGCGGCTCCGAGGACACGCCGCGCCCATGACCACCGCCAGCCTGCCGGGCCGCTATCCTGAGATCTACGACGCGGCGCGCCGCGACCCGGAGGCGTTCTGGCGCGAGGCGGCCGGGGCGCTCGACTGGTCGCGCGCGCCCGAGCAGATCTTCGCGCCGGATACCGGGCCCTACGGCCGCTGGTTCCCGGACGGGACGCTCAACGCCTGCCACAACGCGGTGGACCGCCACGCCGACGGGGCGCGGGCCGAGCAGGCGGCGATCCTGTACGATTCGCCCGTCACCGGGACCAAGCGCAGCATCAGCTACCGGGAGTTGCGCGACGCGGTGGCGGCCCTCGCCGCGGTGCTGGCCGAACTCGGCGTCCGCAAGGGCGACCGTGTCGTGCTGTACATGCCGATGGTGCCCGAGGCCCTGTTCGGCATGCTGGCCTGCGCCCGGCTGGGCGCCGTCCACTCGGTGGTGTTCGGCGGCTTCGCGGCCAACGAATTGGCGGTGCGGATCGAGGATGCGGCCCCGAAGGTGGTGCTGGCCGCCTCCTGCGGACTCGAGCCGAACCGCGTGGTCGCCTACAAGCCGCTGCTGGACCTCGCGATCGCCACCTCCCGGCACAAGCCGGAGGCCTGCCTGATCCTGCAGCGTCCCCAATGCGTCGCGAGCCTGGTCGCGGGGCGCGACCACGACTGGGCCGAGACCGTCGCGGCAGCCCGGGCGGCGGGCAAGCACGCCGCCTGCGTGCCGGTGGCCGCCACGGACCCGCTCTACGTCCTCTACACCTCCGGGACGACCGGCAAGCCGAAGGGCGTGGTCCGGGATACCGGCGGCTACCTCGTGGCGCTCGCCTGGTCGATGCCGAACCTCTACGGCGTCCAGCCCGGCGAGACCTATTTCTGCGCCTCCGATATCGGCTGGGTGGTCGGCCATTCCTACATCGTCTACGCGCCGCTGCTGCACGGCTGCACCACGGTGCTGTACGAGGGCAAGCCGGTGGGCACGCCCGATGCCGGGGCGTTCTGGCGGGTGGTCGCCGAGCACGGCGTGGTCTGCCTGTTCACGGCGCCGACGGCCTTGCGGGCGATCAAGAAGGAGGATCCGGCCGGCTCGCTGGTCGGCGCCTACGACCTGTCCGCCTTCCGCAGCCTGTTTCTGGCCGGGGAGCGAGCCGACCCGGATTCGGTGGCCTGGGCCGAGCGGGTGCTGGGCCGCCCGGTGATCGACCATTGGTGGCAGACCGAGACCGGCTGGCCGATCGCCGGCAACCCGCTCGGCCTAGGCCTCCTGCCGGTCAAGCACGGCAGCACCTGCGTCCCGATGCCGGGCTACCGGGTCGAGGTCCTGGACGAGGGCGGCAAGCCGGTCCCGCCCGGCACGATGGGCACCATCGCGATCCGCCTGCCCCTGCCGCCCGGCTGCCTGCCGACCCTGTGGGGCTCGGACGCGCGGATGCGGTCGAGCTACCTCGCCACCTTCCCGGGCTATTACGACACCTCGGATGCCGGAGTGATCGACGCCGACGGCTACATCACCGTGCTCGGGCGGACCGACGACATCATCAACGTCGCGGGCCATCGCCTGTCCACCGGCGGCATGGAGGCGGTGCTGGCCGGCCACCCGGATGTCGCCGAATGCGCGGTGATCGGCATCCGCGACGCGCTGAAGGGCGAGGTGCCCTGCGGCTTCGTGGTGCTCAAGGCCCGGGTCGACCGCGCCCCCGAGGATATCGAGCGCGAGCTGGTCGCCAAGGTGCGCGACGAGATCGGGCCGGTGGCGGCGTTCAAGCTAGCGCTCACCGTGCCCCGCCTGCCGAAAACCCGCTCCGGCAAGATCCTGCGCGCCACCATGAAGCGCATCGCCGACCACGAGCCCTGGACGATGCCGGCGACCATCGACGACGCCGCCGCCCTCGACGAGATCGGCGCCAGCCTGAAGGGGCGGGGGATCGGCGCCGGCTGAGCGCGGGGAATATGGGTTCCCGAAGGGCCCGAGGCCCTTCGGCGGGGTTCGGGGCGCGCAGCCCCGATCTCGGGCGAAGCCCGACACCAGGGCTCTGCCCTGGACCCGCAAAAGGTCCCGGACCTTTTGAAACCACGATCGTTTCGAAACGCGCTGCAACCGCCCCTTGCGCGCCCGACTCCGCTCACCATCTCTAGACCATCCAACCGGATGGTCTGGGGAGGGCGAGACGATGGCAGACACCGGACAGGAACTCCGGCCCAAGGTGCCGGACAGCGAGAAGATCACGATCAACCTCGGCTTCGTCGATCTCGGCCGGGTCGACCTGATGGTCCGCGACGGGTTCTACGCCAACCGCGCCGACTTCATCCGCACCGCGGTGCGCAACCAGCTGGACCGGCAGGAGGAGGCGGTGCGCCAATCCGTGGCCCGCCGCCAACTGCGGCTGGGCGTCTCGCACTATTCCCGCGCCGCCCTGGAAGCCGCCCGCGACGCCGGCGTGCCCCTGCATATCCAGGTCCTCGGCCTCGCCACCGTGGCGCTGGACGTCACGCCCGAACTGGCGCGCGCCGCGATCGCCTCCGTGGAGGTGCTGGGCGCGTTCCAGGCCAGCCCCGCGGTCAAGGCCGCCCTGGCCGACCGGATCGCCTGAAGACACCCCGATCGCACCGCCGGGCGCAGCAGCCGGCCGTGTCCGAACCCCACCCGCAAGGAACGGCCCGATGAAGCACTTTCCCAAGATGGACTTCCTGAACTTCGACCTGTCGAAGATGAAGCTCGGCGGCTTCGGAGCCCCCGGCTCGGCCGAGGCCGAGGGCAAGCGCGCGGCCCGGGCCGCCCGGATGACGGCCGCCATGGGCCGGTTCCAGCGCCGGCAGGCCGACGCCTTCGCCCGCTGGGCCGAGGCGCGCGAGCGTCCGGCCGAGCCGACCGGGGGCGCCCCGATCATCGACATGGAGGCGCCGCAGGGCCCCGACGGCGCCTGGACAGCGCCCGAGCCGGGTGCACAGCCGGCCGCCGCGCCGGACCACGCCGCCCCAGCCGCCGCCGACATCGCGTCTGCGGTGATGCGGACCGTGCGCGACGGCCTCGCCCGGAGCGGGCTCCCCACCGGCGGTTTCGCGGAGGGCTTCGCCGGAGCCCCCGTGCAGCCCGGACGGCCCGCCGCCGCGACCGTGCCGGAGGGCGCCCGGTTCGAGGACAGAACCTTCACGGCCGCCGCAGGCAGCCGCCGCTACAAGGTGTTCGTGCCGAGCGGCTACACCGGCCAGGCGCTGCCCGTCCTCCTGATGCTGCACGGCTGCACCCAGAACCCGGACGACTTCGCCGCCGGGACGCGGATGAACCGCCTCGCCGAGGCGCAGACCTTCCTGGTCGCCTATCCGGAGCAGCCCCAGTCGGCGAACATGCAGCGCTGCTGGAACTGGTACGCCGTCGGCGACCAGGCCCGCGACGGCGGCGAGCCGGCCCTGCTCGCCGGCATCGCCCGGGCGGTGGTGGAGGAGTTTTCCGCCGACCCGGACCGGGTCTACGCCGCCGGTCTCTCGGCCGGGGGCGCCGCGGCGGCGATCCTGGCGGCGACCTATCCGGACCTGTTCGCGGCGGTGGGCGTCCATTCGGGCCTGGCCTGCGGCGCGGCCCGGGACGTCCCCTCGGCCTTCGCCGCCATGAAGGGGCAGGGGAGCGC
This sequence comes from Methylobacterium mesophilicum, assembly GCF_022179445.1. Classification (GTDB taxonomy): domain Bacteria; phylum Pseudomonadota; class Alphaproteobacteria; order Rhizobiales; family Beijerinckiaceae; genus Methylobacterium; species Methylobacterium mesophilicum. The sequence continues at coordinate 77,098 of NZ_BPQU01000002.1, forward strand.
CCCGGGACGCAACCGGCAGGCGGTCCCGACCATCGTGTTCCACGGCGACGTCGACCGCACCGTGCACCCGGCCAACGGCGATCAGGTGGTCGCCCAGGCCATGGCGGCCACGGGCCTCGCCGAGACGGTCGACCGCGGCACGAGCCCGGGGGGCGTGGCCTACACCCGAACCGTCCGCACGGACGCCACCGGCGGGACCCAGCTGGAATACTGGGTCCTGCACGGGGCCGGGCATGCCTGGTCGGGCGGCAGCCCGGACGGCTCGTTCACCGAGCCCCGCGGCCCGGATGCGAGCGCCGAAATGGTCCGGTTCTTCCTCGGCCACGCGCGGAAGGCGGGTGGCCGAGCCTGACCCTCAAGGCGGGCTGCGGTTCAGTCGGCCTCGGCCCCGTCCGGCGCCGCGTCCAGGATGTCGGGCGACGGGGCCGGCCGCGACAGGGCCGGCGCGTCGGCGCCCGGCAGCGTGCCGGTCGTGACCGAGGCGGGCAGGCGCTGCGGGCCCGCCTCGGCGGGGATCAGCGTCGCGCTCGCCGCGACGAAGCCCGCCAGCGCCCGCAGATCCTCGGGCTGGCGCGGGTCGCGCGAGACGAGCGCCGCGTCGCGCTGCAGGCGCAGGTTGCAGGCCTGCGACGGCAGACCGCCTTCGGGCGTGCAGGCATCGTGACGGGCGCAGGCCGCGTCGAGGGCATCGATCGGCGGCAGCGGGGCGTTGTTGCCGGGGCCGCAGTAATTGCCGTGGATCAGGATCTTCGGGCCGCCGAACGCGGCCGGTTGGGCCTCGGCGGGGACGGCCAGGAACGCCGCCAGGGCGAACGGAGCCGCGGCCAGGGCGGCAAGTCGGGTGGAACGGTTCGGGAGCAACATGGCGTGGACCTCGCGCGATCTCGCCCCCTCAGGCGGTTCGCATCGGCGGCATCAGACCGTCATTCAGCCAGAAGTTACCGAACGTGCGGTCGGTTCCCCTGCAGCCGTGTCGAGGCTGCAGGGCGGGTGGGCTGGCGCACATGCCGATGCTGGCCTCGGCCGCACGCCTGCGCCACATAGGTCCGGCGCGTAACGGAGCCGCCCATGACCGCCCGCCTGTTCGAACCGCTCGCCCTCGACGCCCTCACGCTCGACAACCGCATCCTGATCGCGCCGATGTGCCAGTATTCGGCCCGGGACGGCGAGGCCACCGACTGGCACATGATGCATCTCGGCCAGATGGCGATGTCGGGGGCCGGCCTGCTGACCCTGGAGGCCACCGCGGTCTCGCCCGAGGCCCGGATCACCGCCTGGGACCTCGGCCTCTACAACGACGGCTGCGAGCGGGCGCTCGGCCGGGTGCTCGAGGCGGTGCGCGAATACGCCCCGATCCCGATCTGCATCCAGATCGCCCATGCCGGCCGCAAGGCATCGAGCGAGGCGCCCTGGGCCGGCGGCCAGCAGATTCCGCCCGAGCATCCCTATGGCTGGCGCACGGAAGCGCCCTCCGCGGTCCCGCACGGCGAGGTCGAGGTCCCGCCCCACGCCCTCGACGCCGCCGACCTGAAGCGCGTCCGCGACCAGTTCGTGGCCACCGCCAAGCGCGCCGTGCGCCTGGGCATCGAGGCCGTGGAGCTGCACGGCGCCCACGGCTACCTGCTGCACCAGTTCCTGTCGCCGATCGCCAACAAGCGCACCGATGCCTATGGCGGCAGCCTCGAAAACCGGATGCGCTTCCCCCTCGAAGTCTACGACGCCGTGCGCGACGTCGTCCCGGCGGGCAGCCCGGTCTGGCTGCGCGTCTCGGCCACCGACTGGGTCGAGGACGGCTGGGACCTCGACGAGACCGTGGCCCTGGGACAGGCGCTCAAGCGCGCCGGCTCGCCCGCGCTCCACGTCTCGACGGGCGGCGTCTCGCCCAAGCAGGCGATCAAGCTCGGGCCGGGCTACCAGGTGCCCTATGCCGAGCGGATCAAGGCCGAGACCGGGCTGACCACCATCGCGGTCGGCCTCATCACCGAGGCGCAGCAGGCCGAGACGATCCTGGCCGAGGGCAAGGCCGACGCGATCTCGCTGGCCCGGGCCATGCTGTACGACCCCCGCTGGCCCTGGCACTCGGCGGCCGAGCTCGGCGCCAAGGTCCACGCCCCCAAGCAGTACTGGCGCTCGCAGCCGCGGGAATACAAAGATCTATTCAAGGATACGGCGTTCGGCCAGCGGTGAGATTTGCGAGGCCTGCAACGTTTCACAATCCACCGTGTCATTCCGGGCGCCGCAGGCGAGCCCGGAATCCAGAACCGCCGCGCCTTACGAACGGGTCGAAACGCTGCCGCTGACAATGCGGAAGGCATTGCGGCTCTGGATTCCGGGCTCCGCTTCGCGGCCCCGGAATGACAAGGTGGGTTACGCCTACCGCGCCATCGCCCCCACCAGCGGCCCCAGCGGCCGGCTGATGTCCGAGCGGCCGAGATTCGGCGCGTAGAGGCTCGACACCGTGCCGTCGAGGAACAGCGCGTTGCGGCAGCCGAGGTCGTCCCGGAACAGGCGGGCGAAGGCCCCGAAGGTCACCGGGCGCTCGGAGATGGCGAACACAGCCACGCGGCCATCCTCCTGCACCCCGACGCCGTTGCGGATCTTCTGGCTCGGCCCGTCCGCCGAGATCTTGGGGTGGATCTGGCCGTCGATCACCAGCATCGGGCCGGATTGCGTGGCGAAGTCCGGCCGGATCTTCGCCCGGAGGTAGTGGCCGGTGTCGAGCACGCCGGCCTTGTCGCCCTTCACCCAGAACACGCCGTTGGGCTTGAGATGGAAGTTGCCCGGCCCGTCCGCGGTCGAGACGCGCTTCATCTCGCGCCCGTCCTCGACGTAGAGGCCCACCGGCGCCTGCTCCTTGTCGTACATGCCGGCATTCATCGCGAAGCCGAGGCGGCCGCCCTGCTTCTCGGCGAGGGTCCCCAGGGCGCCGTAGGGCCGGCCGTCCTCCTGAAGCCAGAACAGCCGCAGCCGCTGCCGGCGCAGGTCGACGGTGCAGACCGTGAAGCTCTCGCCCTGCGCCTGGACGGCGCGGCACAGATCCGGTGCGGTCGGGGCCGCCACGGCCTCGCGTGCCACGGAGAGCGCCATCGCGAGCGCGATCAACAGAGCGTGAACCGGGCGCGTCGTCATCGGTGGTTCCGTGGGCCCGAAGGCGGGGGGCGAGGGCAGGCGCAGCGCCTTTCGCCTGGGAAAACGGCGATTTTCGTGTCTGGGACCTGACCTTCGCGACTCGGGATGGCGCCGGGCTTGCGCCCCCGGCAGCGGCCGCGCGCCGCGGCCGGCAGCTGAACTGTTTTCAATACTCGAGCGTTTCCAACTCAAGAGGGCGGTGACAATCGACGGAGATACAGGATGAAGGGTGCAGTGCTCGGCTCAGCCCTGCTGGCGGCGGGTGCCCTGGTCGTGATGCCCGCCAGCGCCGACGCGCGCGGCTTCGGCGGAGGCGGCTTCCACGGCGGCGGGTTCCACGGTGGTGGATTCGGCGGCGGGTTCCGGGGCGGCGGGTTCGGCGGCTTCCGCGGCGGCGGCTTCGGCGGGTTCCGGGGTGGCTACGGCGGGTTCCGGGGCGCGGGCTTCCGCGGCGGATACGGCCGGGGCTTCTACGGTCGCGGCTACGGCTATCGCGGCGGCTACGGCTACGGCCTCGGCGGCCTGGGTCTCGGCGTCGGCCTGGGCCTGGCGGCGGGCGGCCTCTATGGGGGCTACGGCGGCTATGGTGGCGGCTACGGCTATCCGGGCTACGGCTACGGCGGCGGCTACGCCCCGGTCGGCTTCGCCGGCGATTACGGCTACGGCGGCGGCTGCTACACGGTCCCGCGGGTGCGCTGGACCCCCTACGGCTACCGCCGGGTTCTGGTCGAGCGCTGCTACTGAGCGACGCCTGAACCGGAACGTCTTGGAAAAGGCCGCCTCCGGGCGGCCTTTTCCTTGCGTGGCACCTCCCCACGGTTGCACAGCTCGGCTATTGGCGCCGATACTGGTACCTGCTGGCGGGAGAGTGTGATGCGGACGGAAGCAGGGCCGGGACATACGGGCGTGGAGGCGGTGGAAATCCGCGATGCCAGCCTGATGGCCTTCTACCGCTCCATGACGTCGACGGAGCGGCACACCTTCTGGGCCTGCGCCGCCGGCTGGTGCCTCGACGGCATGGACTTCATGATCTACCCGCTGGTGATCGGGACGATCATGGCCCTGTGGCACGTGGATTCCGGCACGGCCGGCCTCGCCGCCACGGTGACGCTGCTGGCCTCGGCGCTCGGCGGCTGGCTCGCGGGCTTCATCGCCGACCGGATCGGCCGGGTGCTCACCCTCCAGATCACCATCCTGTGGTTCTCGGTGTTCTCGCTGCTCTGCGCCTTCGTGCAGAACTTCGAGCAGTTGCTCATCGCCCGGGCGATCCTGGGGCTCGGCTTCGGGGGTGAGTGGGCGGCCGGCGCCGTGCTGATCGGCGAGACCATCCGGGCCGAATATCGCGGCCGCGCGGTCGGCTCGGTCCAGTCCGGCTGGGCGATCGGCTGGGGCATGGCGGTGCTGGCCCAGGCCGTGACCTTCTCGCTGCTGCCCCCCGAGGTCGCCTGGCGCTGGATGTTCGCGATCGGCGCGCTGCCGGCCCTGCTGATCTTCTACCTGCGCCGCTACGTCCAGGAGCCGCAGGTCGCCGCCGAGACCCGGGCCCGGGCCATCGCCACCGGCGACCGGCCGAAGATCTGGGAGATCTTCTCCGGGCCGATCCTCAAGACCACCCTGCTCGCCTCGCTGGCGGCGGCGGGCTGCCAGGGCGGCTATTACGCGATCACCACCTGGGTGCCGCGCTTCCTCACCACCGAGCGGGGCCTGTCGGTGGTGTCCTCCACGGGCTACCTCGCGGCGCTGATCATCGGCTCGTTCGCCGGCTATCTCGTGGGCGCCTGGGTGGCGGACCGGCTCGGCCGGCGGCCGCTGTTCTTGATTTTTTCCCTGGGCGCGATCGCCGTGGTGATCGCCTACACGCAGATCCCGCTCTCGAACGGCGTGCTCTGGGTGCTGGGCTTCCCGCTCGGGTTCTTCGCCTCCGGCTACTTCTCCGGGATGGGCGCTTTCCTGACCGAACTCTACCCGACGCGCCTGCGCGGCTCGGGGCAGGGGTTCTGCTACAATTTCGGCCGGGGCGTCGGCGCCCTGTTCCCGGCGCTGGTCGGCTACCTCGCCGAGCGCGCCGGCCTCGCCTCGGCCATCGCGATCTTCGCGGCGATCGCCTACGGGATCTTCTTCCTGGCGGCCTTCGCGCTGCCCGAGACCCGCGGCCGGGTCCTGCACGCGGATACCTGATCATGGCCGAGATCCGAGACTGCCCGGCCACCGATCCGCATCCCGGCGGCCCGACGCGCTACCGGGTGCCGGAGGGCGCGGTCGACACCCATGCCCACGTGATCGGCCTGCCCCCGGCCTATCCCCTGGTGGCCGACCGCAGCTACACGCCCCCGGCCGCCCCGGCGGACCGGTACCTCGCCATGCTCGACGCCACCGGCATGGCCAACGGCGTGCTGGTCCAGGTCAGCGTCCACGGCACCGACAACCGCCTGATGGTGGAGACGCTCCGGGCCAACCGGCAGCGCCTGCGCGGCATCGCGGTGATCCCGCTGGGCCTCCCCGACAGGGAACTCGCCGCCCTGAAGGAGGCCGGGGTCGTGGGCCTGCGCCTCAACGTGCTGTTCGGCGGCGGCATCGGCCTCGATGCGGTGGAGGCCTACGGCGCGCTCGCCCGCGAGATGGGCTGGCACCTCCAGTTCCTGCTCGACGCCCGCGACCTGCCGCCCATCGCCGGGCGCCTATCGCGGCTGCCGGTGCCCCTGGTGTTCGACCATATGGGCCACATGCCGGCCTCGGCCGGGGTGGAGCATCCGGGCTTCCAGGCCCTGCTCGGCCTCGTGCGCGACGGCCACTGGGTGAAGCTGTCGGGCGCCTTCCGGGATTCGGTGGCCGGCCCGCCCTATGCCGACACGATCCCCTTCGCCCGCGCCCTCAACGACGCCGCCCCCGAGCGCTGCCTCTGGGGTTCGGACTGGCCGCACGTCGCCGCCTGGGACGGCCCGCCGCGCCTGTCCGACCTCCTCGACCTGATGGCCGAGTGGGTGCCGGACGCGGAAAGGCGCCGCCGGCTCTTCGTCGACAACCCGCGCCGCCTCTACGGCTTCGGGTAGGGGACCTCAGACCCGCAGGTCGAGGCGCTGGCCCTGGCCGGGAGGCGCCGGCGGCCCGGCTGCGGCGCCGCCCTGGGCGGTCTCCGCCACCAGGCCGGCCACCGCCTTCTCGGCGGCGATCTGCTGGCGCGCCACCGCGGTGCCGATCGCCTGGTTCTGGGACGTCGCCAGCATCTGGCTGGCCGTGGCGGCGAGGGTGCTCATGCGACCGTTCTAGGGCGAGCCCGTGAATCCGGCGTTAGTCGAGTCCGCCGCCTTTGAGTGGAAACCCGTGAAGACCGGGTTTCCAAAGGGCTCAGCCCTTTGGCGGGGTTCGGGGGTGGAGCCCCCGAGCCTCCAGGGCTCAAAAACTCGGCGGCGTGCAGGCGCTGACCACCTCGCACGGGTTGGGCCCGACGCAGCGGAACCGGTGCGGGCGGCGGCTGTCGAAGCTGTAGGCGTCGCCGGGGCCGAGGATGCGCCGCTCCTCGCCGACCGTGACCTCCAGGCGCCCGGACAGCACGATGCCGCCCTCCTCGCCCTCGTGGGAGAGCGGCACGCGGCCGGTATCGGCCCCGGGCTCGTAGCGCTCCTTCAGGAGTTGGAGCTTGCGCCCGAACAGGCTGTCGCCGACCTGCAGGAACGAGATCGCCCCCTTGGTCGCCCTGCGGCCGATCTCGGTCAGCTCGTTCGCGGCGAAGAACGCCTTGCGCTCCGGCTCCGGCTCGAGCGCGAAGAACTCGGCCATGCCGATCGGCACCCCGTCGAGGATGCGCTTGAGGGCGCCCACCGAGGGGTTCACCCGGTTCGCCTCGATCAGCGAGATCGCCGAGTTCGTCACCCCGGCGCGCTTGGCCAGCGCCCGCTGCGACAGACCGTGGCGGGCCCGCACGAAGCGCAGGCGCGCGCCGACATCGATGCTCATCCGTCCCGGCCCCGTTTCAGGTGTTGAGGATCCTGCAACGGTGCCGTCCGCGGCCCCGATTCTGCAAGGGCTTGGCGGCGATCAGAAAAGGACTTGTTGCCCGATCCGCCAGGGTGTCCCCTGGATCGGACGTCGCCCCGGAGAGCCGACCCATGACCGACCATCCCCTGCGCAACACGCCGTCGCTCGACGCCTTCTGGATGCCGTTCACCGCCAACCGCCAGTTCAAGGCGGCACCGCGCATGCTCGTGGCCGCGCAGGGCATGCACTACACGGCCGACGACGGCCGCACGGTGCTGGACGGCACCGCCGGGCTCTGGTGCGTCAATGCCGGGCACGGGCGCCGGGGGATCGCAGCGGCGGTGGAGCGCCAGCTCGCCACGCTCGATTTCGCCCCGACCTTCCAGATGGGCCACCCGATCGCCTTCGAGTTCGCCGAGCGGCTCGCCGAGATCGCCCCGGGCGGCCCGGACAACCGCCTCGACCGGGTGTTCTTCACCAATTCCGGTTCCGAATCGGTCGACACCGCCCTCAAGATCGCGCTCGCCTACCAGCGGGCGATCGGGCAGGGCACCCGCACCCGGCTGATCGGCCGCGAGCGCGGCTATCACGGCGTCGGCTTCGGCGGCCTGTCGGTGGGCGGCATCGTCTCGAACCGCCGGGTCTTCCCGCAGCTCAACGGCACCGACCACCTGCGCCACACCCACGATCCCGCCCGCAACGCCTTCGTGAAAGGCCAGCCCGAGCACGGGGCGGAGCTGGCCGACGACCTGGAGCGGCTGGTGGCGCTCCACGGGGCCGAGACCATCGCGGCCTGCATCGTCGAGCCGGTGGCGGGCTCCACCGGCGTGCTGATCCCGCCGAAGGGCTACCTCGAGCGCCTGCGCGCGCTCTGCACCAAGCACGGCATCCTGCTGATCTTCGACGAGGTCATCTCCGGCTTCGGCCGCCTCGGCGCGCCCTTCGCCACGGACTATTTCGGCGTGGTGCCGGACCTCGTCACCAGCGCCAAGGGCCTGACCAACGGCACGGTGCCGATGGGCGCGGTGTTCGCCAGCCGCCCGGTGCACGACGCGCTGATGAACGGCCCCGACGGGATCGAGCTGTTCCACGGCTACACCTATTCGGGCCACCCGGTGGCCTGCGCGGCCGGCCTCGCCACGCTGGACATCTACCGGGAGGAGGGGCTGCTCACCCGCGCCGCCGACCTGGCGGACGACTGGGCGGCGGCGATGCACGACCTGCGCGGGCGCAAGAACGTCATCGACATCCGCACCATCGGGCTGATCGCCGGCATCGAGCTGGCCCCCCGGCCCGACGCCCCCGGCAAGCGCGCCTACGACCTGTTCGTGGATTGCTTCGCGCGCGGGCTGCTCACCCGGGTCACCGGCGACATCATCGCCCTGTCGCCGCCGCTGATCCTGGAGCGCGGCCAGATCGGCGAGATCGTCGAGGTGCTGGGCGCGGCGATCGACCGGGTGGCGTGAGGGGCGGGGGGCGGCGGACGCGCCTCCCGACACCGATCGATGATGATGCTCTGGCGGCACGATAAACCGCTTTGTCATTCCGGGGCGCCGAAGGCGAACCCGGAATCCAGATCCGCCGACGATGAAAGTGTTTGCGCTGTCGGCGGTTATGGATCCCGGGTTCCGCTTCGCGGCCCCGGGCTGACAAGGAGGATGTTCGAACGGCGGTGCAATGCCCGCATCCTTCAAAGAAGAAATAGCTCTCTGCGCCCGAGTCCTCCACGAGCACGATCGGTCCCATCCTGAAAGCGGCCAGCGACGAGAACGCCTGTCTACCAAGCGCCTCCGCCAATACCCGCGGCGCGGGGGAGGGCGGCGCCGTGCGGCCTTGAAGCCTGTGGGGGGCGGCCGCATGTGCCGCTCAACCGGGATGTGAGCCGGGTCGAGAGGATGTGCATGTCGAACACCGCCCTGATCGTCGGCGCCAGCGGGATCGTCGGGAGCGCCACCGGGGCGCTGCTCGCCGGGGAGGGCTGGCGGGTGGCGGGGCTCGCCCGCAAGCCGGTGGATCTGGCCGGGGTCGAGCCGGTGGTGGCCGACCTGCAGGACCCGGACTCCCTCGACAGGGCGCTCGCCGGCCTCGCGCCGAGCCACGTGTTCCTGGCGACCTGGCAGCGGCGCCCGACCGAGGCCGAGATGATCCGGGTCAACCGGGCGATGATCGAGAACCTGCTCGACGCCCTGCGGCCGCAGAGGAGCGTCCGCCACGTCGCCCTGGTGACCGGTCTGAAGCACTATCTCGGCCCGTTCGAAGCCTACGGCAAAGGCACCCTGCCGCAGACGCCGTTCCGCGAGGACCAGGGCCGGCTCGACATCGAGAATTTTTACTATGCCCAGGAGGACGCGGTGTTCGATGCCAGCGCCCGGGACGGCTTCACCTGGAGCGTGCACCGCCCGCATACGATCATCGGCAAGGCGGTGGGCAACGCCATGAACATGGGCACGACGCTGGCCTGCTACGCCACCCTGTGCCGCGAGTTGAAGCGCCCGTTCACCTTCCCGGGCTCGGCCGCCCAGTGGAACGGGCTCACCGACATGACCGACGCCAGGCTGCTCGCCCGCCAGCTGCTCTGGGCCTCCACCGAGCCCAAGGCCGCCAACGAGGCGTTCAACGTGGTCGACGGCGACGTCTTCCGCTGGAGCTGGATGTGGGGCCGGATCGCCGACTGGTTCGGGATCGAGGCGGTGCCGTTCGACGGCACGGTCCGGCCGCTGGAGGACAGGATGGCGCAGGACGGGCCGGCCTGGGCCGAGATCGCCAAACGCCATGACCTAGCCGAGCCGGACCTCGAAAAACTGGCCTCGCCCTGGCACACCGATGCCGATCTCGGCCGGCCGATCGAGGTCGTCACCGACATGAGCAAGAGCCGGCGGCTGGGTTTTACGGCGTATCAGCCCACCGACGACGCGTTCTACGACCTGTTCACCCGGCTCCGGGCGGATCGGCTGATTCCCTAAGGGGATATAGTGGGCTCATCCATCGCTGGATGGGGCGTGGGTCCCCTCTCCCGTTCGGGAGAGGGACAGGGTGAGGGGTGCGACCTGCCCGGAAAAACCTGGTCCCTCACCCCAACCCTCTCCCGCACGGGAGGGGGGGCACGTTGCGACCGACATAAGTCGTCGCGCGACGATCGGAACTCGGTCGGAAAGAGGGCTCTGTCCTTCCTCCCAAAATCAACCCGACCCATCAGCCCGCCCGCCGTTCCGTCCCGCACCACTCGGCCACGAACAACGCCATCGCGGTGGTGCAGCGCTGCACCGAGGCGAGGCTCACGCGCTCGTCGAAGCCGTGGACGTTCTGGGCGATGGGCCCGTAACACAGGGCCGGCACCCGGTCGTAGAGGGCGTAGACCCGCGTATCCAGGTAGCTCGGCGACATGAAGCTCTGCAGCTTCGCGCCCATCGCCCGCTCGTGCGCCCGGCCGAGCACGGCCTCCGCCTCGGAGCCCTCCTCCAGCACGTAGCCCTCGGCGTAAAAGCCGTTGAAGGCCACGCGCGGTGGATTGTTGCCCAGGAACGGGTCTGTGCGGGCGAAGTCCGAGACCGCGGCCTCGATCTCGGCGGCGGCCCGGGCCGCCGGGACGCCCGGATAGAGCGCGACGCGGCAGTCGATCCGGCACCAGGCCGGCACCGAGGAGGCCCAGTCGCCGCCCTCGATCTTGCCGATATTGAGGTTGATCGGGTGGTCCTCGGCTTCGAAGTGGCGGTGCGCATCCTTCTCGGCGTTCCAGCGCGCCTCGAGCTCCCGCAAGGCGGCGACGACCCGATAGGTCGCGTCGATGGCGTTGGCGCCGGCGCCCATCTCGCGCACGTGGACGGGCACGCCCCGGACCTCGACGGTGAACCACAGCACGCCGGTGTTGGCGCGCACCAGCTTTTCGTCCTCGGGCTCCGGGATCAGCACGGCGTCGGCCCGGTAGCCCCGCAGATGGGTCGCGAGCGCGCCGTTGCCGGTGGATTCCTCCTCGACCACCGACTGGATCGTCACCGCGGCGGCGGGCTGGAGGCCGAGGCGGGCCAGCGCGTCGAGGGCGAACAGGTTGGCGGCGTGCCCGGCCTTCATGTCGCCGCCGCCGCGGCCGTAGAGCCAGTCGCCCTCGATCACCGGATCGAAGGGCGGATGGGTCCACAGGTCGAGGGGCCCGACCGGTACCACGTCGACATGGGCCTGCAGGATCAGCGAGCGCCCGGTCTCGGTCTGCGGGCGGTGGTGGCAGACCACGATCGGGGCGTCCGAGTGGCGCGCGTCGATCTTCGAGCCGCCCGGATGGGCCGCGATGGCGGCGCGGTCCATGGCGAAGCGCTCGGTGGCGTAGCCCCGAGCCCGGAACGCCCCGAACACGTAATCCTGGCAGGCATGCTCCGCGCCCCGCAGCGAGGCGAACCGGACCAGCGCCTGCGTGTGCGCGACCTGGTCGGCGAAGCCTTCGGCCACGGAGGCTTCGATCTCGGCGGCGAGGGCGGGGTCGAGGGCCATGAGATCTCCGGATCTAGGATGGATAGGTGGCGCCCGGCGGCGGGTTTGTGTCAACGGGCGCAACTTCCGTGGGGGGCATCTTCCGTGCCGAAGCCGGGCCGCCCCGTCCTGGGAAGGGGCCGAGGGCCAAGCCAAGTTCCGCGTGCGCGCTGCAAGGGATTGGTTCGCGCCCCCCGCGATGACGGCGAAGGCGGCCGGATCGCCCCGAAAAGCCACAGCCCCGAAAAACCCCTGCCGGATGCGGCGCGCGACGGCATCGCCGCTACCCGGAGGCGGGCAGGACTCAGCTGTGGCAGCGCCTGCGCAGTCGAACCCCGGGGCGGCGGGATTCCGCCCAGGAACCTTGGCGTTGCCAAGGGCTTAGCCTATCTCGAAGCGGTCTTTTCCCCCTCCATCGAGGTCGTTCATGCGTATCGGTCTGGTCTCGGTCCTGTCCGGCTTGCTCCTGTGGGGCACGGCGTCCCCGGCGGCCCGGGCGGATGTGCTCATCACCGTCGACAAATCCGCCCAGCGCATGGAGGTCTCGGTCGATGGGCAGCCGCGCTACACCTGGCCGGTCTCCACCGGGGTCGAGGCCTACGACACGCCCTCCGGCTCCTACCGGCCGTTCCGGATGGAGCGCAGCCACTTCTCGAAGGAGTGGGACGATGCGCCCATGCCGTTCGCGATGTTCTTCACGAACCAGGGCCACGCGATCCACGGCACCAACCACGTCCGCAGCCTCGGCCGCGCGGCCTCGCATGGATGCGTGCGCCTGTCGGTGCGCAACGCCGCGACCCTGTTCAACCTCGTGAAGGCCCAGGGGGCGGGCCGGACCCGCGTCCAGATCGAGGGCGCCGACGCCCTGGTGGCCGAGCGCGGCACGCGCACCCGCCGGGTCGCCCGGAGCCGCGATCCCTATGCACCGGACGACACCCTGGCCGATCTGGACCAGATGGGCCGCCGCACGCTCCCGGCCTCGTACGCCCGAACCGCCGTGCGCCCGGCCTACGCGCCGGTGCCGGGCTATGGGTATCCGGTCGAGGTGGATGTGGGGGAGGGGTGGTAGGATAGGGGCTTCGACGGGCGGGCCCTCTCCGCCCGCCGCGTCGTCTGGGCGCGGAAACCGCCCTCCGTCAGGCCCGCCCATTGCCCCGGCGGGTCTCGCGGCTTAGCTCCTGCGCGGCCCCAGAGCCTGCGCGGCGCCCGCCGCGATCGATATGGATGGAGACCCCCCGATGCCCTTCGCTTTCAGCCGGCCCCTGCCGCTCGCCGCCTTGGCGCTGGCCGCTTCCACCGTCGCGGGCCATGCCCTGGAGGTGACGCGCTCGGCCGACATCGCCGCGCCGCCGGCCAAGGTCTGGCAGACGATCGGCGAGTTCTGCGGCATCGGCGACTGGCACCCCGCCATCGAGAAGTGCGTCCTGTCCGACAAGGACGGCCTGAAGGTCCGCACGCTGAGTCTGAAGGGCGGCGGCACCCTCAAGGAGGAGCAGGTCTCCCGCGACGACAAGGTGATGAGCTACACCTACACGATCCTGGAGGGCCCGCTGCCGGTGGCCGACTACAAGTCGACGCTGGCCGTGGCCCCCGAGGGCACGGGCTCCAAGGTGACCTGGAGCGGCACCTTCAACGCCAAGGGCGCCCCCGACACGGTGGCGGTCGACGCCATCCAGGGCATCTACGAATCCGGCCTGAAGGCGCTGTCTGACAAGGCCAAGTAGGACGCTCAATCGCCCGCGCCGGTGCAGGGCTCGACGCGCCCCCTCTCCCGTGCGGGAGAGGGTTGGGGTGAGGGATGCGCCCTTTCCGGAAGACCCGGACCCCTCACCCTGTCCCTCTCCCGCACGGGAGAGGGGACCCGCGCCCTCCGGGGAGAGGGCGGGCGCGTCTCAGGTCTCGACCGGGCCCCTCATCGGGCCACAGATGATTCTGAACGCAATCTGTGATCATCGCAGCGCGCAGGCATGCCGCCGGGGCGATTGACCCACTGCCAAGCTCGGCCCAAAACCCGGGCGGCGCAGCCCGTGCGCCGCAACAGGATGATCGCCGTGCCCGCGTCACGTCTTCCGATGCGCCTCAGCCTCGTGGTTCTCGCCGCCGCCACGCTGGGCGCCTGCCAGCAGCGCGCCGCCGCGCCCAAGGTCTCCGAGCCCTCGCCCATCGTTCCGGCGCCGTTGTCCCTGCCCACCGGCAGCGGCTGCGGTCCCGAGATCGCGCGCACCAAGGCCATCGTGGACAGCGACGTGGCCACCGGCAACCTCAACAAGCCGGTGGGTGACACCTTCAACGCCGACCTCAGCCAGGCCGCCGCGGCCTGCGCCGCCGGCAAGTCCGGCGAGGCGCTCCACCTGCTGGCCGCCGCCAAGAGCCGGTACGGGTATCGCTGAAACTTAGCAGGGCTCCACCCTGCACCCGCACACGATCCCGGACCTTGTGGATCCGGGACTTAGACGATGAACAGCAGGTTCAAGCCCGCACGGCGGAATCCGTCCTCGGCGATCTTCAGGTCGAGGCCGTAGGACGCGATGTCGTCCGCCACCGGGTCGAGGGTCGGCGCCCGGTGCTGGTGCAGGTGCTTGATGTAGCTGTGGCAGGTCGTGCAGGTCTCGACCTGGACGTCCTTCGACACCTCGTCGAGCCCGTAATAGCTGATGCCCTCGCCGGAGCCGCAGGCGGTGCAGCGGATCCGGACGTGGTTCCACAGGGTGCCGCAGACCGAGCAGCTCAGGTAGCGGGCCTTGTCGGCCGGGGTCCAGCCGACCACCACGCTCGCCACCGGCGCGCCGCCGCAGCACGGGCAGACGCCGTCGGCCACGGGTTTCAGGGCCGACGCGTCGAGGCGCGCCGCATCCTGCGCGAACCGGACCTGCAGGGCCGCCGCAACGAACACGCATTCGGCGATCCGCTCCACCGGCAGCGCGCCTTCCACCACTTGCACGGCGAGATCCAGCCGGTCCGCCGGGGAGGCCGCGAGCAGGCTCGCGCGGGCGGCCTGGGACGCCTCCGGGGATACCGACAGGTCGAGCTGGTCCAGCAGGGCGGTGAGGCAGCCGTCGAAGCCGGCATCGGCCTCGAGCCGCTGGCGCGACAGGGGCGGCATGCCGTGCTCGGCCCGCAGGGCCGTGTCGGCCGCGGCCGGGGCCTCGGCGGGCGGGAACGCCGCCTGCACGGACGCCTGCGCCCGGGCCACCTCGGCGACGAACCGGAGATAGGCCTCCATCGGATGTCCCGGTGCCGCCGCAATCAGGCGCGCGGCCCGGTCGGCGAACAGCGTCCCGGGATCGGGCAGCCGCACGAACGGGACCGAGCCCGAGATCCCGATCTTGTCGGGATCGGGCTTCAGCTCACTGAAATCCCGCCGTCGGGGTTTCGGCTCGGACCCGGCGGGCTTCGTCTCGGCCGGAGCCGCGGGCTTGCGCCTGAAGAAGTTGGCCACGCCTCAGGATCCGCGCTTGTCCACCGAGCCCCGGCGCACCTTGGAGCCGGCGATCTGCCGGAACCACTTGCGGTGATGCCGGTAGGCCCAGCCGCCCGTCACCGTGCCGCGCACCATCGCCCGGCCGGTGCCGCGCACCCAGATGCCGGCGTAGATATGGACCACGATGATCGCGATGGCGATCACGGCCGCGAGCGAGTGGGCGAGCAGCGCCCAGCGCTGGGTCTCGATGGTGGTCAACCCGCCGAAGTAGGTGTTCCAGATCATCAGGCCGGTGACGAACATCACGCCGATCAGCGCGGTCTGGCCCCAGAACACGCCCTTCTGGCCGGCATTGTACTTGCCGAGCTCGGGCAGGCGGTCCTCCCGGTTGGTGACCACGTCGCCGATCTTCATCGACCACGCGACATCGTCCTTGTTGGGGATGTTGAGCTTCCAGAAGCGCACGAACAGGAAGAAGAAGCTCACCGCCAGGGCGACGCCGAACCACGGATGGATCGCGCGCGTCGCCTGCCCGCCGCCGAACAGGCCGGTCAGCGAGAACAGGTAAGGCGTGAACATCGCCAGCCCCGAGAGGGCCAGCAGCGTGAACAGGATCGCGGTGATCCAGTGGTTCACGCGCTGAACCCCGGTGTAGCGGGGGACGTACATCACCTCCGGCGCCTCGGACTTGGCGTGATGCAGCGGGCGGGAATCCCCGTCCCGGATATCGTTCTGGCTCGTCATCGGCCTTCTCGCGCCTGACGTGGCGCCGGCCCCGCGCCGCAGCGGCGGCGAGGGCTGGCTTTGAATTCGGTATCGCTTGGCCGGCACGCCGGCCTAGCGAATGCACATAGGGCCGGATGAGACGCGGGTCCCCTCTCCCGTGCGGGAGAGGTCTGCTCTCGCAGAGAGCCGGGTGAGGGATGCGACCTCTCCGGAAGACCCTGGTCCCTCACCCCAACCCTCTCCCGCACGCGAGAAGGGGCGCGTCACGACCTTCACAAGCGGCGGGTCACCCTCGTAACCCGCCGACACGCTCCTATCAGTGCGGCCGCGCCTCGCCGCCGCCGGTCTCGCCGCGGCGCTTGGCCTCGTCGTACTCGACCGCCTCTTCCTCTTCTTCCGGCACGACCTCGTTCGGGCCGGCCGTCACGTAGTGGAAGAAGCCCGCGACCGCGGCAAAGCCCATGGCGGCAAGCCCGAACACCTTGGCGCCGCCCTTCCAGAAGGCCACCAGCGGCGAGATCTTCGGGTCGTTCGGCAGGCCGGCATAGAGGCTCGGCTGGTCGGCGTGGTGCAGCACGTACATGACGTGCGTCCCGCCGACGCCGGCCGGGTCGTAGAGGCCGGCATGCTCGAAGCCGCGCGACTTCAGGTCCTCGACCCGGGTCTCGGCCTGCTCGATCATCGCCTGCTTGGTGCCGAACATGATCGAGCCGGTCGGGCACGCCTTGGCGCAGGCCGGAGCCTGACCCACCGCGACCCGGTCCGAGCACAGGGTGCACTTGTACGCCTTGTGGTCGGTCTGGCTGATGCGCGGGATGTTGAACGGGCACCCCTTCACGCAATAGCCGCAGCCGATGCAGTTCTCCTCGATGAAGTCGACGATGCCGTTGGAATACTGCACGATCGCCCCGGGGGACGGGCAGGCCTTGAGACAGCCCGGCTCGGTGCAGTGCATGCAGCCGTCCTTGCGGATCAGCCATTCGAGGTTCTGGGTCTCCGGGTTCTCGTACTCCGTGAACCGCATCAGGGTCCACGACTTCGGCGTGAGGTCGTGGGGGTTGTCATAGACACCGCGGTTGATCCCGATGTCGTCGCGCAGGTCGTTCCACTCCTCGCAGGCCGACTGGCAGGCCTTGCAGCCGATGCATTTCGACACGTCGATGAGCTTGGCGACCTCCACCTGGCGGCGGATCTCCGGCGGCGTCTCCGTGGAGGCGGAGCGCTGACGGATATCGAGGGAGCTGTAATCGGCCATGCTGTCAGCTCCCCTCAGGCGACCGCGTCGGACGGCGGCGTGGTCGGCTCGATATTCACGAGCCAGGCCTTGAACTCCGGCGTCTCGGTGTTCGCGTCACCCACCACGGGCGTCAGCGAGTTCGGGTGCCATCCTTTCTTCGTCAGGCCCATGAAGCCCCAGTGCTGCGGGATGCCGACGACGTGGACGGGCTTGCCGTCGCAGATCAGCGGCTTGATCCGCTTCGTCACCACCGCCTTGGCCTTGAGCGAGCCGCGCTTCGACCAGACGCGGACCCAGCCGCCCTTGGCGATGCCCTTCTCCTTGGCCAGCTCCTCCGAGATCTCCACGAAGGCCTCGGGCTGGAGGATCGCGTTGATCCGGGCATGCTTGGTCCAGCCGTGGAAGTGCTCGGTGAGCCGGTAGCTCGTCGCCGCGTAGGGGAACTCGGTCGCGTCGCCGAGATCGGCCAGGTCGTCCTTGAAGATCCGGGCCGCCGGGGCGCCCTTGATCTTCGGGAACGGGATGTTGGCCATCGGCGATTCGAACGGCTCGTAGTGCGTCGGGAACGGCCCGTCGCGCATGAGTCCCCGGGTCCACAGGCGGGCGACGCCCTCCTGGTTCAGGATGAACGGCCCGACGCCCTTATCGGGGGCGACGGTCACGCCGTAATCCGGCACGTCGAAGCCGATCCACTGCTTGCCGTTCCACTCGATGAGCTTCTTCTTCTCCGACCAGGGCTTGCCCTCCGGGTCGCAGGACGCACGGTTGTAGAGCACGCGCCGGTTGGCCGGCCACGCGAAGGCCCAGTTCGGCGCGATGCCGCGGTCGCCGGGATCGGTGTTGTCCCGGCGGGCCATGGTGTTGCCCTTCTCGGTGTAGCAGCCCGAGTAGATCCAGCACCCGCAGGCGGTCGTGCCGTCGTCCTTGAGCTGGGCGAAGCCGTCGAGCTGCCGGCCCGCCGGCATGACGGTCCCGTTGAGGTCGGGCGTCGGCGCCACCGTGTAGCCGTTCAGCTCGCGGGCGAGCTCGGTCGGCGTCGGCGACTCGGCGATGGCATAGTCCCATTTCAGGTTGACGATCGGGTCCGGGAACGCGCCGCCGTCCTTCTTGTAGGCCGCCTTCACGCGGAGGAAGATCTCCGACATGATCTCGATGTCCGAGCGGCACTCGCCCGGAGCCTCCTGGGCCTGCCAGTGCCACTGGAGCCAGCGGCTGGAGTTCGACAGCGAGCCCTCCTCCTCCGCGAACAGGGTGGTCGGCAGCTCGAACACCTCGGTCTGGATCTTGGCCGGGTCGACGTCGTTGTACTCGCCGTGGTTCTCCCAGAACCGGGCGGTCTCCGTCTTGAGCGGATCCATCACCACGATGAACTTCATCTTGGAAAAGGCTTCCGTCATCTTGGCGCGGTTCGGGAACGACAGCAGGGGGTTGAAGCCCTGGATGATGTAGCCCGTCATCTTGCCCTGCTTGGCGAGCTCGAACCCACGGATCACGTCGTAGGTCGGCACGTCGAGCTTGGGCAGGTAATCGTAGGCCCAGTCGTTCTCCTTCGTCGCCTTATCGCCCCACATCATCTTCTGGAACGAGACGAAGAACTTGTTGTAGTTCTGCCAGTAGCTGGTCTGGCCTGGGCGCAGCGGCTTGAACTGCCGCTTGGCGATGTAGCTCGCGTAGTCCGGCTCCTTCTCCACGGGCAGGTTGAGATAGCCCGGGATGAGGTTCGACATCAGCCCGAGATCGGTCAGCCCCTGGATGTTGGAGTGGCCGCGCAACGCCTGCATGCCGCCGCCGAGCATGCCGATATTGCCGAGCAACGTCTGGACGATGCACATCGAGCGGATGTTCTGCGAGCCCTTGGAGTGGTGCGTCCAGCCGAGCGCGTAGAGCGAGGCCATCGTCCGCTCAGGCGACGACGTGGTCGCCATCAGCTCGCAGACCTTCAGGAAGGTCTCCTTCGGCGAGCCGCAGATCCGCTCCACCATCTCGGGCGTGTAGATGGCGATGTGCTTCTTGAGGAGCTGCATGACGCAGCGCGGATGCTGCATCGTCTCGTCGACCACGGCGTAGCCATCGGGACCGATCTCGTAGTCCCAGGTGGTCTTGTCGTAGTCGCGCTTGTCGGCGTCGTAGCCGGCGAACAGGCCCTCGCTGAAATCGTAGCCCTCGCGGACGACGTAGCCCGCGTTGGAATAGGCCGCGACGTAGCGGTGCTGCAGCTTGTCGTTGTCGATCAGGTACTTCGCGACACCCGACAGGAACGCGATGTCGGTCCCCTGCCGGATCGGGCAGTACAGGTCGGCCACCGACGCCGTGCGGGTGAAGCGCGGGTCGACGACGATGAGCTTGGCGTTGTTATGGGCCTTCGCCTCGACGACCCACTTGAATCCGCACGGATGTGCTTCGGCGGCATTGCCGCCCATCACGGTAATCACGTCCGCGTGCTTGATGTCCATCCAGAGGTTGGTCATCGCACCGCGTCCGAAGGAGGGCGCCAAACTGGCGACCGACGGACCGTGTCAAACCCTGGCCTGATTATCGAAGACCAGGGCCCCCATGCTGCGCACTGTCTTGTAGGTCAGCCAGGCCGTCTCGTTGGTGGTGGCCGAGGCGCCGAGGAAGCCCGTCGTGGTCCAACGGTTGACCGTCAGCTCTTCGTTCTTGGCCAGGAAGTTCTTGTCCCGATCCTCCTTGAGGAGGGTCGCGATCCGGTCCAGCGCGAAGTCCCAGGAGACGCGCTTGAACGCGGACGTGCCGGGGGCGCGGTAGAGCGGGTACTTCGTGCGGGTCTCGGAATGCACGAAGTCGAGCAGCGCCGAGCCCTTGGGGCAGAGCGTGCCGCGGTTGACCGGGTGATCGGGGTCGCCCTCGACATGCATCACCGAGGAGCGCGCGTTCTTCGAGCGGTCGCCGAGGCTGTACAGGATGACGCCGCACGCCACCGAGCAGTACGGGCACGTGTTGCGGGTCTCGCGCATCTGCGCGAGCTTGAACGGCCGCACTGCGGCGGCCATGGCCGGCTGGAGGCCGCCGAAGCCGAGTGCGCCGAGCGAGCCGCCCGCGAGGCCGGCGCCGGCCCCCTTGAGCAGGCCACGCCTAGAGACCTGGACGTTCATCTCCGCTCCTTAAAGCGATCTGGTATAATTCCAGGGTGTCCCAAAAAAGCGTGCACGAGGCAAGTGTGGTTGCGTGACACAGAGACCGCTGCTGTTTTAAGTTGACCAGCCCGTTGGACGAGGCGCCATCGTCCTGCACGGGCTGGCTTTTTTCACTTGGACGGCGCGGCCGGATTCGTGCCCGACGGGCCGCCGGTGCGGTGGTCCAGCGGCGCCTGCGGCTCCGTCGCGGAAGACCCACCGGTGTCGGCGCCGGGGACGGGCCGCTTGGCGTTCTCGTCGATGGAGTGACCACCCGGATTCGGCGCATCCTTGGCGGCCGACTGCTCGCGGGGGACGGGGGCCTGGCTCCAGCCGTCCTGCGCGCTGCGCGACTTGTCGCCCATCGCGTCGATGCCTTTGATCTCGCCGGGCTTCGTCTGGGCGAGGGCGGGCGCACCCGTCGCGGCCACCATCAGGAACGCCGACAGGGTCAGGGACAACGAGCGGGACAAAGGGCGAATCCGATCTGTGCGAGGGGTCATGGCCGGCAACGTGCCCCCGGCATGGCCAGTTCCGATTTCGGACATCGACCACCGTGACGGTCTCTTAACCAAGCTTTGCCATTCTCAAGGCGAGACACACGGGAGCCTCGGGATCATGACGAAGTCGTATCCGGAGCGCCCCTCCGAAGAGACCGCCTCCTCCACCGTTGCCCCGCTCAGCCCGAGCGTGCGCCGGCATCTCGGCCAGAACCTGCGCTCGGTCTACGCCGACACGTTCGCCGCGCCGATCAACCAGCGCCTCGAAGCCCTGGTGAAGCAGCTCGGCAAATCGAAGCCGTAAGCCGCGCTGCGCCCCGGATCGCGGAGGCGCCCGGGTCCGGCCCGCATCACGCGGCAGGTGCGTCAGCGCACACCAAGTCGTTCTTTCTATGAAACTCGCCGCGGCGGCGACATTCTTCTCCTCGTGCATTCCGCGGGAGAAGATCCATGCGTTCCGCCGGCGGGCGCACCCCCAGACGCTTGTGTTTCCGGGAATTCCGCCGATCCTGCTTCGAGCACACAACGGTGCGAGAGCCGCCGCCTGGCTTGACTTCGTTCGGTAAAACGAACGATCCAGGGCCCCGGGCGTGCGCTTCTCTGCAGCGCAACCGTGGCCGGCGGGGAGAGGCGACGTGATGAAGAACGGTGCGGCACGGAACCGGGCTGTCCGGGCGGTCGGACTCTCGATGCTGGTCGGCGCCGGCCTGCTGAGCGGCCTCCTTCCGGCCGGGGCCGAGACCGCGCTGCTGAACGTCTCCTACGACCCGACCCGGGAACTCTATCGCGAGATCAACACGGTCTTCGCCGAAGCGTGGAAGGCCAAGACCGGCGAGGCGATCACCGTGCGCGCCTCGCATGGCGGCTCGGGTGCACAGGCCCGGACGGTGATCGATGGCGTCGACGCCGACGTGGTCACGCTGGGCATCCCGTCGGACATCGACGCCATCGCCAAGCTCACCCGCAAGATCCCCGACGACTGGCGCAGCAAGCTCCCGAACGAGGCCGTGCCCTACACCTCGACGGTGGTGTTCCTGGTCCGCAAGGGCAACCCGAAGGGCGTGAAGGACTGGGCCGACCTGACCAAGCCCGACGTGAAGGTGATCACCCCCAACCCCAAGACCTCGGCCGGGGGACGCTGGAACTTCCTGGCCGCCTGGGGCTACGCCTACGGCCAGGACAAGGACACCGCCAAGGCGGACGCCTTCGTGGGCCAGATCTACAAGAACGTGCCCGTGCTCGACACCGGGGCGCGCGGCTCGACCGTGACCTTCGCACAGCGCGGGCTCGGCGACGTGCTGCCGACCTGGGAGAACGAGGCCTACCTGGTGCTGCAGGAATTCGGCGCCGACAAGTTCGACATCGTCTCGCCGCCGACCTCGATCTACGCTGAGCCGCCGGTGGCCCTCGTGGCAGTGAACGCCGAGCGCAAGGGCACCACCAAGGCCGCCCAGGCCTATCTCGACTTCCTCTACAGCGACCGCGCGCAGGCGATCTTCGCCAAGCACCATTACCGCCCGATCCGCCGCGAGGCGGCGGCGCCGGCCGACCTCGCCCAGCTCCCCGAGATCAAGCTGTTCAAGATTGAGGACATGCAAGGGTCCTGGGACGACATCCAGAAGCGGAACTTCGACGCCGGCGGCCTGTTCGACCGGTTGAGCCGGGCCGGCCGCTGAGGCGGGAACCATGGTCGAGACACCGCGTCGCAAACGGACCTTCCGCCGTCCCAGCGTGATCCCGGGCTTCGGGCTCAGCTTCGGCTACACGCTGACCTGCCTCGGGCTCGTCGTGCTGCTGCCGCTCGCCGGGCTCGTGGCCAAGGCGTCCGGCCTCGGGCTCTCGGGGATCTGGTACGTGGCCACCGATCCGCGGGTGGCCAGCGCCCTGAAGCTCAGCTTCGGCGTCTCCGCGGTCGCGGCGCTCACCGCCTCGGTGTTCGGCTTCCTGGTCGCCTGGGTCCTGACCCGCTACCGCTTCCCGGGCCGGAAGATCGTCGACGCGGCGGTCGACCTGCCCTTCGCCCTGCCGACCGCCGTGGCCGGCATCGCGCTCGCCTCGCTCTACGCGCCGGATGGGCTGCTCGGCGCGCCGCTCGCCCGTCTCGGCATCCAGGCGGCCTACACGCCGGTGGGGATCTTCATCGCCATGGTGTTCATCGGGCTGCCCTTCGCGGTGCGGACCGTGCAGCCGCTGATCGCCGAGATCGACAAGGAGATCGAGGAGGCCTCCGCCACCCTGGGCGCCACCCGGCTCGGGACCCTGACCCGGGTGGTGCTGCCGCCGCTGATCCCGGCGGTGCTCACCGGCTTCGCCCTGGCCTTCGCCCGGGGGGTCGGCGAATACGGCTCGATCATCTTCATCGCCGGCAACCTGCCCTACGTCTCGGAGATCGCGCCGCTGCTGATCGTGATCAAGCTGTCCGAGTTCGACTACGGCGGTGCGGCGGCCATCGCCACGATCATGCTGGGCATCTCGTTCCTGACCCTGCTCGCCATCAACCTGATCCAAGCCTGGAGCCGGAGGCGCTTCGGCTATGTCTGAGATCTTCTCCCCGACCATCACGCCGGCCACGCGGCCGGAGCCCGTCGCCTCGGAGGGCGCCGGAACCCGTTTCGTCCTGATCGGGATCGCGATCACGTTCCTGGCGCTGTTCCTGGTGCTGCCGCTGCTCGCGGTGTTCACCCAGGCGTTCTCGAAGGGGCTCGATGCCTTCCTGGCGGCGTTCCGGGAGCCGGATGCCTGGAGCGCGATCCGCCTGACGCTGACGGTGGCGGCGATCGCGGTGCCGTTCAACGTGGTGTTCGGCCTGGCGGCCTCCTGGGCGATCGCCAAGTTCGAGTTCCCCGGCAAGTCGCTGCTGATCACCCTGATCGATCTGCCGTTCTCGGTCTCGCCGGTGGTCTCGGGGCTGATCTACGTGCTGCTGTTCGGCTCGCAGGGCCTGTTCGGCACCTGGCTGATGGACCACGGGATCCAGGTGCTGTTCGCCCTGCCGGGGATCGTGCTCGCCACGGTGTTCGTCACCTTCCCGTTCGTGGCCCGCGAGCTGATCCCGCTGATGCAGGAACAGGGTTCCGCGGAGGAGGAGGCCGCGCTGACGCTCGGCGCCTCGGGCCTGCACGCGTTCCGCACGGTGACGCTGCCCAACATCCGCTGGGGCCTGCTCTACAGCGTGCTCCTCTGCAATGCCCGGGCGATGGGCGAATTCGGCGCGGTGTCGGTGGTGTCCGGCCACATCCGCGGCCTGACCAACACCATCCCACTCCACGTGGAGATCCTCTACAATGAGTACAACTTCGTCGCCGCCTTCGCCGTCGCTTCGCTCCTCGCCGTCCTTGCCCTCATCACCCTCATCCTCAAATCCGTCCTCGAATGGCGCTTCGCGGGCGAGCTTGCGCACGGCCGGGCTCACTGACAGCCCCTTGGACCGCCCCTCCACGGCGATCCGGGTCGAGAACGTCTCGAAGACCTTCGACACGGCCGCGGTGCTGCACGACTTGTCGATCGACGTGCGGGCGGGGGAGCTGCTCGGCCTGCTCGGCCCGTCGGGTTCGGGCAAGACGACCCTGCTGCGGATCATCGCCGGGCTCGACGCGCCGGACCGGGGCCGGATCCTGTTCGGCGACGACGACGCCACCGGCCTCGCCGTGCAGGAGCGGGCGGTGGGCTTCGTGTTCCAGCACTACGCCCTGTTCAAGCATATGAGCGTGGCCGACAACATCGCGTATGGGCTGAATGCGCGGCGTCGCGCCGAGCGGCCGGCCAAGCCTGAGATCAAGCGCCGGGTCGGCGACCTGCTCGACCTGATCCGGCTCTCGGGCTTCGGCGACCGCTTCCCGTCGCAGCTCTCCGGCGGCCAGCGCCAGCGGGTGGCGCTCGCGCGCGCGCTGGCCGTCGAACCGCGGGTCCTGCTGCTGGACGAGCCCTTCGGCGCGCTGGACGCCCAAGTCCGAAAGGACCTGCGCCGCTGGCTGCGCGAGATCCACGACCGCACCGGCCAGACCACGATCTTCGTCACCCACGACCAGGACGAGGCCCTGGAGCTGTCGGACCGGGTCGCCGTGCTCGACCGCGGCCGCCTCGAGCAGGTCGGCACCCCGGACGAGGTCCAGGAGCACCCGGCCTCCGCGACCGTGATGAAGTTCTTGGGCGACCACGTCGAAGTGGAAGCGCTGGCCGAGGGCGGCCGCGTGCTGGTGCGCGGCCGGGAGACGCCGGTGGCGGCGCCGGCCGGGATCATCGGCCCGGTCAAGCTCTACGTCCGGCCGTGGCAATTGCAGCTCGCCGAGCCAGAGGCGGCGCACCTGTCCGGCACCGTGCGCAGCTCCTACCGCAGCCAGGGCCGCCAGCGCATCGAGGTGGTCGATACCGAGGGACGGGTGCTCGCGGTGGAGGATTTCGACGGGATCCGCCACCCGGCCGGCCACCCGGTGGGCCTGCGGATCAATGGGGGGCACGTGTTCGGGTGAACCTCGTCAGACGCTGCACATCCGCCTAGGCTCTCGCCCATGACGACCCTGAATCGCACCGTCCAGTCCGATGTCCTCTCCGCTGTCGGCGGCACGCCGCTGATCCGCCTGCGCCGGGCGTCCGAGGAGACCGGCTGCGAGATCCTGGGCAAGGCCGAGTTCCTGAATCCCGGCCTGTCGGTGAAGGACCGGGCGGCGCTGTCCATCGTGCAGGATGCCGAGGCGAAGGGGCTGATCCGGCCGGGCGGCACCATCGTGGAGGGCACAGCAGGCAATACCGGCATCGGCCTCGCCCTGGTGGCCTCCGTGCGCGGCTACCGGACGCTGATCGTCATCCCGGTCACCCAGTCCGAGGAGAAGAAGCAGACCCTGCGGCTCGCCGGCGCCCGCCTCGTGGAAGTCCCGGCGGTGCCGTTTTCCAACCCGAACAACTACGTCCACGTCGCCCGGCGGCTGGCGGAGAAGCTTGCCGCCACGGAGCCGAACGGGGCGTTCTTCGCCGACCAGTTCGACAACGTGGCCAACCGGCAGGCCCACGTGGACGGGACCGGGCCCGAGATCTGGGAGCAGACCGGCGGCCGGGTCGACGGCTTCGTCTGCGCGGCCGGGACCGGGGGCACGCTGGCCGGCACCGCGGCGGCCCTGCGGGCCCGCAACCCGGGCGTGCGCATCGCGCTCTCCGACCCGGAGGGCTCGGCGCTCTACGCGCACTACACCACCGGCACCCTGAAGGCGGAGGGCTCGTCGATCACCGAGGGGATCGGCCAGGGCCGGATCACCAAGAACCTCGCCGGCTTCACCCCGGACCATGTGTTCCGGATCCCCGACCGCGAGGCGCTGGACATCGTCTTCGGCCTGATGCGGGAGGAGGGGCTGTCGCTCGGCGGCTCGTCCGGCATCAACGTCGCCGGGGCGATCCGGCTGGCCCGGGAGCTCGGCCCCGGCCACACCGTGGTGACGATCCTGTGCGACGGGGCGGCGCGCTACGCCTCGAAACTGTTCAATCCGGCCTTCCTGACCGAGCGCGGCCTGCCGGTCCCGGGCTGGCTCGAAGCACCGCAGGATGTGTTGCCGGATTGGCACGCCTGAGAACTACGGCCCGATCCAGCGAATATCCCCGCAAAAGTGCGGCCCGGCGTTGAACGGAACGGATTGTCGCAGCGTTTCAACGGTCACGCTCGCAACAACAGCGACCGTCCGGAGAGCCTGTTCTATGTCCCTCGTTACCATTCTCCTCATCATCCTGATCATCCTGGCCTTCGGCGGCGGCGGCTTCCTGGGCGGCGGCGCCTATCGCGGCCCCGGCTTCGGCCTCGGCGGCATCCTGCTCATCGTGCTGATCGTGCTGCTGGTGACCGGCCGCCTGTAAGCGCCCATAGGACGCGGCCCTGCCGAAGCGTCTCCGGTTCGGCGGACGCGTCCGAAACCGCGCGCCCGCCTCACGGTTCGGGGCAGGTTCCCCGGTCCGCGAGGCGGGCCCTATCGACAGCTGATCCCGACGATGGCCTGGGCCACCGCGCCGGGCCCGGAATTCGGGATCGGCTTCGCCTCGGCGACACTCTGGCCGGCCAGGAAGGCCGCGACCGCCTGGGCCGGCACCAGGGCCAGGCGCGCGGGCGGCACGATGCCGGCGACACGCCGCACCGCCGCCGGATAACGGGCGACGAGCCCGACGAGCCGCCCCGACCGGTCGAGCACGGGCGCTCCGGCGGAGCCCGGCTGAAGCGGCGCGATCACGCCGCCCGCCACGGCCGTGGCCGGGGCGGCCAGAACCCCGTCCGAGCCCGGGGCCAACGCGATCAGAACCTCTTCGGCGGCCACCGCATCGGTTCGGACCGGCACCCGGATCGGGGCCGGGATGCCCGCCGCCTCGAGCAGGGCGAGCCCGGCCGGGTC
Source organism: Methylobacterium mesophilicum (assembly GCF_022179445.1). Classification (GTDB taxonomy): domain Bacteria; phylum Pseudomonadota; class Alphaproteobacteria; order Rhizobiales; family Beijerinckiaceae; genus Methylobacterium; species Methylobacterium mesophilicum. Next base: position 104,046 of record NZ_BPQU01000002.1, read on the forward strand.
GGTCGCGATCAACCGGGCGGGTGCCGTCCCGACGCGCGGCGCGGGGCAGCCCTCCAGCACCGCAGCGGCGGTGAGGACGCGCCCCGGCGCGATCACAAGTCCGGTCCCGGCCTCCGCGCCGGCGGCGCCCGTCGGCGGCACCGCCGCGGCGGATGCCAGCGGCAGGTCCGCGGCGACCTTCGCGGTCCCGGGGGCGGCAGCCGTCGGGAACGGCTCGAAGGCGTTGGCCACCGCGATCACCAGGCGGCCGACCTCCGCGGCGAGCGCGCGGTCGTAGCCGATCAGGAAGCCGCGCACGCCCTGCGGCCCGGCATCGTACCGGACGTAGGACAGGCCGGTCCCGGTCTCGGCGGTGACCACCAGGGATTCCGGCCGGCGCAGCTTGTAGGTGACCTTGCGGGTGGGCAGCGGCGCGGTCAGCTGGTCGAACAGGCCGTCCAGGGTCTCGCCCCCCGGCGGGATGGCGCGGGATTCCAGGGTCACGCGCCCGTCCGCGCTCTGCCAGCGGGTGCCGGCCGGCAGGGCCGTGCGCTTCGAGAGCAGGCGCTCGGGCACGCCGATCGCCGCACCGCTCGCCGGATCGACGGCGACCCGGAAGCGGGCCGCCGCCTTGGCCGCCGCGCCCGCCGCCAGCAGCGCCGCCCGGCCGCGCGGCTCCAGGGGATCGGCCCCGCCGGCCCGGGTGCGGTAGGCCGTCAGCGCGTCGAAGGTCCGGCGGCCGAACGCCCCCGAGACCACGGCGTTGAAGTCACCGGTCCAGACCAGCGCGTCCTGGACCGCCTTGCGCTCCGCCTCGGGCAGCGCCTCGAACGCGACCCTGGTCGCCTCGAAGGCGGGATCGGGCACGGTGAGGCGGCCAGGGGGGGCAGCCTTCGGGGCAGCCTTCGGAGCGGGTTGGGCCGGGCGGGGCGGCACGGGACGATCCTGGGCAAATCCCGGCGCCGTCAGGCCCGCGAGCAGGAGCGCCGCCAGGAGAGGCCTCGTCCGCCGGCGCCGCAGGAGCGTCTCCGGACCCAATTCGTATCCCGCCCCATGCGAATCCATCGCCGTCCCCGACGCTCAACCCGGCAACCTTGGCAGAGCCTCCGGGCGGGCGCCAGACCGGGCGTGCGCGCGGAATCTGTTCGAACCGCCGCGCACGCCCGTGCACGCGGCCGCGCGATGCGCTAGAGGGCAGGGGTCCGGCCTCGCGGGCCGGCCTGGATTCCGACTCGCCTCGGACCTCCTGCCGGCCGCGCGCCGCCGCCATGGTCCGACGCGGAGCCCGGCATGAGCGAGACGAGCAACACCTTCAAGAAGGCGCCCAAGCGCAAGCCCACCAAGGGCAAGAGCGTCAGCGTCTCCCCGGAGATGCGGCAGGCCTATGCCAACCTGATCCAGGAACGGGCCGAGAAGCAGGAAACCTACGGGCGGCACCTGCCGCAGGAAGAGACCAAGCGCCGGTAAAAGAACCGGGTTTCCAAAGGGCTCAGCCCTTTGGCGGGGTGTCGGGGCAGAGCCCCGATGGCATCGAGCTTCGCTCGACCCAGGCTCTGCCCTGGACCCGCAAGAGGTCCCGGACCTTTTGAAACCCTGATGGTTTCGAACCGCCCTAGCGCTTGCGCACGAACTCGGTGCGCAGGACGAGCCCCTTGATCGTGTCGTGGCGGCAATCGATCTCTTCGGGATCGTCCGTGAGCCGGATCGACCGGATGACCGTGCCCTGCTTCAGGGTCTGGTTCGCGCCCTTGACCTTGAGGTCCTTGATCAGCGTGACCGCGTCGCCGTCGGCCAGGACGTTGCCGGCCGCGTCGCGGGCCTCGGCCCTGGCCGGCGCCGCGGCGGCCTGGCCGGGCGGGAGCCACTCGCCCGTGGCCTCGTCGTACACGTAGGATTCGTCGTCGCCGGCCAATGCCATAACCCCCGATGCCGGGTCCGGGCGCTGCGCCCGTCACCCTGCGCGTCCGCGCCCCCCTCACGCCGAATCGGTCATCGCCCCGGCGGGGGTGCTGGAACGAGCGCGGCCGTTCTCGCGCCGGGCCGAGCCCGGGGCAAGGGGGGGGAGGAAGAGGCGAGCAGTGGCCGGGGCCGGCGATCCGGCCTCCGCATGCGGGCGGAGGCCGGGGGAGGCGGCGTCAGCGCTTGAGCGGACCGGCCTCGATCACGTCCTCGACCGTGCGCAGGCCGGCGCGCGGAGAGTTGACCAGGCAGGCCATGTTGCCGGGCGGGTGCTGGTTCTTCCACATCTTGGTGTGGGCCTGGGGGATCTTGTCCCAGGGGAACACCTCGCTCATGCACGGGTCGACCCGGCGGTCCATCACGAACTGGTTCGCCGCCGAGGCCTGCTTGAGGTGGGCGAAGTGCGAGCCCTGGATCCGCTTCTGGCGCATCCAGACGTAGCGGGCGTCGAAGGTGATGTTGAAGCCGGTGGTGCCGGCGCAGAACACCACCATGCCGCCGCGCTTCACCACCAGGGCCGAGACCGGGAAGGTCGCCTCGCCGGGATGCTCGAAGACGATGTCGACATCCTGCTTGCCGGTGATGTCCCAGATCGCCTTGCCGAACTTCCGGGCTTCCTTCGTCCAGGCGTGGAACTCGGGCGAGTTCACCGTGGGCAACTGCCCCCAGCAGTTGAAGTCCTTGCGGTTGATGACGCCCTTGGCGCCGAGGCTCATCACGTAGTCGCGCTTCGAATCGTCCGAGATCACCGCGATGGCGTTGGCGCCCGAGGCCGCGCAGAGCTGCACGCCGAACACGCCGAGACCGCCGGAGGCGCCCCAGATCAGCACGTTCTGGCCGGGCCGGACCGTGTGCGGCGCGTGGCCGAACAGCATGCGGTAGGCGGTGGCCAGGGTCAGCGTGTAGCAGGCCGCCTCCTCCCAGGTGAGGTGCTTGGGCCGATGCATGAGCTGGCGCGACTGCACCCGGCAATACTGCGCGAACGAGCCGTCGCCCGTCTCGTAGCCCCAGATGCGCTGGCTCGGCGAGAACATCGGGTCGCCGCCGTTGCACTCCTCGTCGTCGCCGTCATCCTGGTTGCAGTGAACGATGACCTCGTCGCCGACCTTCCAGCGCTTCACCTTGGCGCCGACCTTCCAGACGATGCCGGAGGCGTCCGAGCCGGCGATGTGGTATTCGCCCTTGTGCACGTCGAAGGGCGAGATCGGCTCGCCCAGGCCCGCCCAGACGCCGTTGTAGTTCACGCCCGCGGCCATGACGTAGACCAGCACCTCGTCGTCGCCGATGTCCCACACCGGCAGCACTTCGAGCTGGTGGGATTGCTCCGGGGGGCCATGACGCTCGCGCCGGATCGCCCAGGCGTACATCTTGGCCGGCACGTGACCCAGCGGCGGGATCTCGCCCATCTCGTAGAGATCCTTGACCTCACCGTCCGCCGGACGGACCGCACCGCTCGCAGCCATCTCGCTCTCCTCTCATCCCGCGCTGTTCTCACGGCCGCGGTTCTCTCCCGCGCTATAGCGGCGATGTCGGAGGCGTCCAAGTGGGCCGAAAGTCGAAATCGGAGGGTTTCGAACGTGAAAAAGCGCCCTGCCCAAGGCCGGCGCCGACGTATTCAAATTCGGCTTGCGAACCGACCAAGTATTATTCGGCGGGGGCCGACCGCCGACCGGACCCGAGACCTTCCGGGACGGGACGCCGGACCGTCCGGTAGACTTTATACCACCGATGAGCCCGGACACGGCGCTGCGGCCACAGGGCATCCGCTCGACCGACGCCGCGTCGGGTGCGTCGGGAGCGGCTTTGGACTATCGCGGGTGGATCGAGACTCCGCATCGGGATGTGCCGCGCCATGCTCAACGTGAAGGCCATCGTCCGGCGCCCGGCCAAGCGGGATCTGCTCCGGGTCGCGCTCGCTTGCGGCCTCGCGGCGGCCCTGCCCGCGACGGTCTCGGCGAAGGATCAGTCCAAGCCGTGGAACGTCAGCGGCAAGCTCCTCGGCGAGCCCGACCCAAAACATCCCGCCGAGGCGGAGCGGAGCGAGAAGGCCCGGGATGTGAGCGGCATCGCCTGCGCCACCGATACCGGCTTCCCGCGGATCTGCCTCGTGGCCGACGACGAGTCGCAGGGCGCCCAGGTGGCGATCCTGCGGGACGGCAGCCTCGTGGCCGGACGCTTCATCCGGCTGATCGACGCCACCCGAAACGGCAAGCCGCTGGAACTCGACGCCGAGGGCGTGGCCTATGCGGACGGGGCCTTCTACGTCATCGGCTCGCATGGCCGCCCCCGGCGCGAGCACAGCCAGGACGCCGAGGGCGACGCGCGGGCCGAGGCGACCCGGCACCTGTTCCGCATCCGCCTCGATCCCAACGCCGTGGACCCGGAGACCGGCCAGCTTCGCGCCGAGCCCGAGATCGCCGGCACGGCAGCGCTGGCGCGGATCATCGCCGACATCCCGGCGCTGGCCCCCTTCCACGACCGGGCACTGGAGGAGGGCGGCGTCACCATCGAGGGCGTGGCGGTGCGGGGCGGCCGGCTCCATGCCGGCCTGCGCGGCCCCGTGCTGGCGGATGGCAGCGCCGCGATCGTGTCGGTGCCCCTCGCCGGCCTGTTCGACGGCAAGCCGGGCGCCGGGACCCTCGCCACGGTGGCGCTGGGCCCGGACAGCCACGGGCAGAAGCGGGGCGTGCGCGACCTCGTGGCCGTGCCGGACGGCTTCCTGATCCTGGCGGGGCCGATGCACGACCCGGAGGGCGGGGCGGTCGCGGCCGGCGACTACACGGTGTTCGCGTGGGACGGCACGGGCGCGCCGCGCAAGCGCCTCGATCTGCCCGGCTACGCGAAGAAGGAGAAACCGGAGGCGCTGCTGCCCCTCGACGCGACCGCGGACGGGCACCGGGTGGTGGTGTTCTTCGACGGCCCGAAGGAGGGCGCCCCGCGCGCGCTCGTGCTGCCGCGCTGATCGGCCGACCCGTTCAAATCCGGCTGTCGGCCCGCACAAGTTTTTTAAAGTCTCTCCGGGCCCTCCCGGGCCGTCTTGCACGTCTGTCGCGGATGACGCGCTCGGCTGCCTTCGCTACGGTGCGACCAAGACTGCGCCCCGTGCGCGGATAGTGAACAAGACCACAGGGAGGCCACGATGGGCGCGAGCGTCGCGGAGACCAAGGGCGACACGTCGAGCCGCGACAAGCCCTGGATCATCCGGACCTATGCCGGGCACTCGACCGCGGCTGAGTCGAACAAGCTCTACCGGGGCAACCTCGCCAAGGGCCAGACCGGCCTGTCGGTGGCCTTCGACCTGCCGACCCAGACCGGCTACGACCCGGACCACGAGCTGTCGCGCGGGGAGGTCGGCAAGGTCGGCGTCTCGATCGCGCATCTCGGCGACATGCGGGCCCTGTTCCAGGACATCCCGCTCGCGCAGATGAACACCTCGATGACCATCAACGCCACGGCCCCGTGGCTGCTGGCGCTCTACCTGGCGGTGGCCGAGGAGCAGGGCGCCCCGCTGGACGCGCTCCAGGGCACGACCCAGAACGACATCATCAAGGAGTACCTGTCGCGCGGGACCTACGTGTTCCCGCCCGCGCCCTCGCTCCGGCTCACCAAGGACGTGATCCTGTTCACGACCAAGAACGTGCCGAAGTGGAACCCGATGAACGTCTGCTCCTACCACCTGCAGGAGGCGGGGGCGACGCCGGTCCAGGAGCTGTCCTACGCGCTGGCCATCGCGATCGCGGTGCTCGACACGGTGCGGGACGACCCGGAATTCGACGAAAAGAGCTTCTCCGACGTGTTCGGCCGGATCTCGTTCTTCGTGAATGCCGGGCTGCGGTTCGTCACCGAAATCTGCAAGATGCGGGCGTTCGCCGAGCTCTGGGACGAGATCGCCCAGGAGCGCTACGGCATCGACGACCCGAAGAAGCGCATTTTTCGCTACGGGGTCCAAGTCAACAGCCTCGGGCTGACGGAACAGCAGCCGGAAAACAACGTCCACCGCATCCTGATCGAGATGCTGGCCGTGACGCTCTCGAAGCGCGCCCGCGCCCGGGCCGTGCAGCTGCCGGCCTGGAACGAGGCGCTCGGCCTGCCGCGGCCCTGGGACCAGCAATGGTCCATGCGCATGCAGCAGATCCTGGCCTTCGAGACCGACCTTTTGGAATATGACGATATCTTCGACGGCTCAAAGGTCATCGAGGCCAAGGTCGAGGCTCTGAAAGCCGAGACCCGGGCCGAGCTGGAGCGGATCGGCGGCATCGGCGGCGCGGTCGCCGCGGTGGAGACCGGCGCCCTGAAGCGCGCCCTGGTCGAGTCGAACGCCAAGCGGATCTCGGCGATCGAGGCCGGCGAGCAGATCGTCGTCGGCGTCAACAAGTGGCAGCAGGGCGAGCCCTCGCCGCTCACCGCCGGGGAGGGCGCGATCTTCTCCGTCTCCGAGACGGTGGAGATGGAGGCGCAGGGGCGCATCCGCGACTGGCGGGGTAAGCGCGACGCCCAGGCGGTCGGCCGGGCGCTCGACGCCCTGGAGCAGGCCGCGCGCTCCGGCGCCAACATCATGCCGGTCTCGATCGAGGCCGCGAAGGCGGGGGTCACCACGGGCGAGTGGGGCGAGCGCCTGCGCCAGGTGTTCGGCGAGTACCGGGCGCCCACCGGGGTCAGCCCCGAGACCGTCTCCTCCGGGGCGGCCGAGGAGGCCAAGCTCCTGATCGCCGATCTCGGCGAGCGCCTGGGCGAGACGCCGCGGCTGGTGGTCGGCAAGCCCGGCCTCGACGGCCACTCCAACGGCGCCGAGCAGATCGCGCTCCGCGCCCGGGACGTCGGCTTCGACGTCACCTACGACGGCATCCGGCAGACCCCGGCCGAGATCGTCGCCAAGGCCAAGGAGACCGGCGCCCACGTGGTCGGGCTGTCGATCCTGTCGGGCAGCCACGTGCCGCTGGTGCGCGAGGTCCGCGCCCAAATGCGCGAGGCGGGGCTGGACCACATCCCGGTGGTGGTCGGCGGCATCATCTCGCCCGAGGACGAGCTGGTCCTGAAGAACATGGGCGTGCGCGCGGTCTACACGCCCAAGGACTACGCCATCGACGCGATCATGATCGGCCTGGCCAAGGTGGTGAACAAGAGCCTGGACCGCGCCTCCGACCCGTCGGAACCACCGCGGGAGGGCGCGCAGGTTTATTGAGGAGCCGTGCGGGCAGGCGCGGCTGCGGCCGAGGTACCTGGCGCTGCCGCCGAGATGTCGCTTCACTCCGTGCATTCGAGGGCTGCCGTCGGGCGCCTCTTGCTCGCGACGGTGTGAGCAGCGGGCGGTAAAACAAACACTGCCACGGCAGGGTAGCGGCGCATCGGCGGCGGCCCTCGCCCCGCACGTCGAGCTTCGATAGAGTCGATTGCGTCGCTTGGCTTCGCTTCGGCGGCGTGTAGACCGGAGGCGGCTGTATGGCCTTGAGAGAGACGATCGAACGCCTCAGGGATGCGCGAGGCGATCGAGAAGATCCCGCCGATATCGTCGCGCGATGGAAGGGAGCTGTGTCCAAGCTCTACGATGATATCGCAGCGTGGCTGAAGCCTTACATCGACGACGGCGACCTTGCCCTAGAGCGGGTCACGAAAGCGGTGCAAGAGGAAGCTACGGGGCCTTACGAGATCGACGGGTTGGACATTGAAGTTGGAACCGAGACCGTGCGCCTCGAACCCAAGGGTGCCGTTGTTATCGGTGCTCTCGGCCGGATCGACATCTCCCGCCTGGGCAGCGGCGACCCGTTGTTCCTGGTTCTGACCGGCCCTCCGCAGCAACCGACCTGGCACCTCGTTAAACCTTCGGAGCGCACGCGGGCGACGGCTCTTACGAAAGAGACCTTCGAGGCTACGCTGGAAGAGCTTCTTGCAGCCTATAGCCTGCAATCGGGGCCGACGATGTGAGCGGTCGTAAGCTCGACGCCTCATATATTGCTCTCCAATCACAGCTTGGGGCACATGCCTATGCGAGGCAAGCCGCCCTGCGACCGGGCGCATCGGCACAGTTTCTAAGCGAACTCGGCGTTCCAATCGGCGACATCGTGAAGAACCGCCGGAAAGCCATCCAAGAGCATTTCGAGCGCGTCGGCCGGCAGATCCGCCGGCAAGGCTTCACAGACTTGGTGTCCTCATTCGAAGCAGACTTGTTCCGGCTGCTCCAGATGGCTTCGAGCAAGGTGCGCCATATCCTGAACGCGCATTACGAGCCGGACTTGCCCTTCGCCGCTCACCGGGAGGATCTGGCTCGGACAACGGCAGACTTCTCCAATCTCGGCGGCTACCGGCGCCTCCTCGCCGTCACATCCGGGAGCGGCGTCGATCCACGCAAGGATTTGTGGGAGATCATCGCGTACCGGGACTTCTTAGCACACGGCGAGCGTTGGGCATTCCCAGCAAGTCCGCCAACGCTCGATTTTGCGTACGCGACGCTCTCGAAGGAGATCAATCGCATCGAGGCGTCGGCCCCGTGAATCGCGCGGGCTACGTAAGTCGGAAGTGCGGAAGCAGCCGCCCGTACCGTGCGTACGCCGCCATCCGGACATACCTCCATGCAGTCGCATCGCCCACGGCTTGATGTAGGGAAGGGACTATTGTTCTTCAGTACCCTCCATCCGGTCTTAATGGAGGCGAGCAGTCCTCCGTTTCCGTGACAGCGCAGCTCCGTCCAGGACGCCGTGACCCCGATCCTCCTCCTCGCCGTCCCGCTCGCCGCCGCCCTGTCGGCCGGGCTGATCCTGCGGCTGCGGCCGGTGCTGCAGCGCTACGCCCTGGCGCGGCCGAACGCCCGGTCGAGCCACACCGTGCCGACGCCGCAGGGGGGCGGGATCGCCGTGGTGACCGCGCTCGTGACGATCTCGGGGCTGCTGATCGCGGCGCCCGAGATCGGCGGCCGGCCGGACTGGGTCCGGCTCGCGAGCGGCACCCTGGTCCTGGCGCTGCTCGGCGCCGTGGACGACCTGCGGCCACTGCCGGCCGGCCTGCGGCTCGCCGTTCAGGCGGGCGTGGTCGGCGTGTTGGTCTGGCACCTCGACGGCCGTCTGGTGCCCGGGGCGCCCCTGTGGCTCGAGCGCGGCCTCGCGCTGCTGGCCGGGATCTGGTTCGTCAACCTGACGAACTTCATGGACGGGCTCGACTGGATGACGGTGGCCGAGATCGTCCCGGTCTCCGGCGCGCTGCTGCTGCTCGGGCTCGCCGGATACCTGCCGGCGCTGCCGGCCCTGGTGGCGGGCTGCCTGCTCGGGGCGATGCTGGGCTTCGCACCGTTCAACCGGCCGGTGGCAAGCCTCTTCCTCGGCGATGTCGGCTCGCTGCCGGTCGGCATCGTCACCGCCTGGCTGCTGTGCCAGCTCGCCCTGGCGGGGGGGCTCGCCGCGGCGCTGCTGCTGCCGCTCGCCTACCTCGCCGACGCCAGCCTGACGCTCGCCGCCCGCGCCGCACGGGGCGAGCGGGTCTGGGAGGCGCATCGCGGGCATTACTACCAGCGCGCCACCGATCACGGCCTGACCGTCCCCGGCGTCGTGGCGCGGCTATTCGGGGTCAACCTCGTGCTGGCGGGGCTCGCCGCCGCGACCTTGCTTTGGCCGTCCTGGCCGGTCACGCTCGGAGCGCTCGCGGCCGGGCTCGCCCTGGTCGCGGCCCTGCTCCGCCGCTTCGCCCGCGCCCCCGCGCCGGCCCCAGCCGAAGGTGCCGCAAGCCCGTGACCGGATTGATCGCGCTCACCGGGGCCACCGGCTTCATCGGCCGCCACCTGCTCGCCGACCTCACCGCCCGCGGCTACCGGGTCCGGGTGCTGCTGCGCCGGCCGACGGCGCTGCCGGAGGGCGCCGCGAGCGCGGTGGTCGGCGACCTGACCCGCCCGATCAACATGGCGGCGGCGCTCAGCGGCGTCGACGCCGTGGTGCACTCGGCAGGCCTCGCCCATGCGATGTCGGGCGCCCCCGAGGACGATTACCGCACGCTCAACACCGAGGCGACGCGCAAGCTCGCGGAGGCCGCGGCCCGAGCGAAGGTGCGCCGGTTCGTGTTCCTGTCCTCGATCCGCGCGCAGGTCGGCGCCAGCGCGCCGTGCGTGGTCGGGGAGGGCGATGAGCCCCGGCCCACCGACGCCTACGGCCGCTCCAAGCTGGAGGCCGAGCGGGCGCTGGCCGAGACCGGGCTCGACTGGGTCGCGCTCCGCCCGGTCCTGGTCTACGGGGCGGGCGTGAAGGGCAACATGGCCGCGCTGCTGCGGCTCGCCCGCAGCCCCTACCCCCTGCCGCTCGGCGGGCTGGCGGCGCGGCGCTCGCTGATCTCCCTGGAGAGCCTGTCGGGGGCCGTGGACGCGGTCCTGCGGGCGCCTTCCCCGATCCGATCCGCCCTGGTCGCCGCCGACCCGGACGCCTTGAGCTTGGCCGAGATGCTCACGGCGCTGCGCGCCGGCCTCGGCCGCAAACCCGGGCTGGTCCCGGTACCGGCCGGGCTCCTCGGCCTCGCCTGCCGGCTGACCGGCCGGGAGGCTCTGTTCGCCCGGGTGGCCGAGGGCCTGGAGGCCCGCGCCGACGGCCTCGCGGCGCTCGGATGGCGCCCGGCCGCGCCGACGCGGGACGGGCTGGCGCGGCTGGCTCGGGCGGGGGGCTGAGTTCAGGGCGGTGACGGGCTTTCCCATCCACACCCCTCATCCTAAGGCGCCCACGTCAGCCGGCCTCGAAGGAGCCCTCCAGGGATCGCAGGGCCGGCTGGAGGGCCCCTTCGAGGCCTCCGCTGCGCTCCGCCGCCTCAAGATGAGGGGATAGGGCGGGACGAAACACGACGCCGACCCGGGGAGCCGAACGCGTCAGCCGATCGCAGCGCTCGCCGCACCGACCGGCGGCTCGGCCTCGGCCGTCGCCCCTGTGGAAACAAAGTCCCGCGCGGCCGGCCGTTGCGCGTGGCGCTCGCGGAAATGCGGCACCGCCGCCTCGAACACGGCCTCCGTGGCCGCCCGGTCGCCCGCCGCGACGGCCGCCCGCAGCTGCGCCACCCAGGCGTCGAGCCGGGCGCGGTCGGCGAAGACCGGGCGGGCCGCCATCACGCCGTCGATGCCCGGCAGGGTGACCCGGGGCTCCTCCCGGGCGAACAGGATCTCGTTGAGGCGCTCGCCGGGCCGGGCGCCGGTATAGGCGATCTCGATCTCCGCCCCCGGCTCGAACCCGGCGAGCCGGATCATCCGCTCGGCGAGTTCGGCGATCCGCACCGGCTGGCCCATCTTGAGCACGTAGACCGCGGCGCGATCCGCCTCCGGGGCGGCCCGGCCCTCGCCGTCGGCGTGGGAGGCCGCGGTCAGGACGAGGTCGCAGGCCTCACGCACGGTCATGAAGTAGCGGACCATGTCGGGATCGGTGACCGTGACCGGGCCACCCCGGGCGATCTGCCCCTTGAACACCGGCACCACCGAGCCGACCGAGCCGAGCACGTTGCCGAAGCGCACGGCGATCAGCCGCGTGGGATGGCCCGGGCGGGCCGACTGCTCGGCATCGAGCGCCTGGGCGACCATCTCGGCGAAGCGCTTGGTGACGCCGAGCTGCGACACCGGCTCGATCGCCTTGTCGGTGGAGACCATCACGAGGGCCCGGGCGCCCGCCGCCACCGCGGCCTCGGCGACGTTGATCGAGCCGAACACGTTGGTCTTGATGCCCTCCTGCCAGTCGCGCTCCAGGTAGGGCACCTGCTTGAGCGCGGCGGCGTGGACCACGCAATCGGGCCGGAACGCCGCGATGACCTGATGGACCCGCTCCCGGTCGCGGATGTCGGCGAGCACGCCGGTCACCGCGGCCTGGGCGGACAGGATCGCGGGGTGGCTGAGGATGCCGTGGAGCGCCGGCTCCGAGGATTCGAGCACCAGCACCGCGGCGGCCCCGAAGGCCACGGCCCGCAGGCAGATCTCGGAGCCGATCGAGCCGCCGCCGCCCGTCACCACCACCCGGCGGCCTGCCAGGAACGCCTCCAGGCGCGGCCGGTCGATCGCCACGGTGGGACGCAGCAGCAGGTCCTCGATCTCGAGGGGCGCCAGCTCGGGACCCTGCGCGCCCTCGCCGAGCCCGACCACCCGGGCGAGCGGCAGGCCGAGCCGCCGGGCGCGGGCGATAAGGTCGTCGGGGGCGGCCTCCGGCACGAGGGCGCTCGGGGCCGCCACCAGCCGCCGCACCGGCTCGCCGCCCGCCGCGAGGTCGGCGACCACGCGCTCGAGGTCCGCGAAGCCGCCGAGCACCGGCACGCCGCGCATGAACTGCCCGGTCTCGTCCGCCCGGGGCGACAGGATCCCCCGGGGCGCGAGCTTCTTCACCGAGCCCGCCTCGATGGCGCGGATCAGCACGTCGATGTCGGCGCCCCGCCCGAGCAGCAGCGTCGGCACGGTGGCGGCCCGGGCGCTCGATTGCCGGGAGCGGCTGTCCTTCAGGTACCGGAACGCCAGGCGCGCGCCCCCGAGCAGAAAGATCTGCAGCACCCAGTACAGGAAAATCGCGATCTTGCCGAAGAAGTAGAAGCCGTACAGGTCGGACGAGACCAGGACCCAGTCGGTCACCAGCAGGGCCAGCGCCAGGACGCTGGCCGCCCGGACGATGCCGGCGAGGTCCTGCAGCGAGGCGAAGCGCCACTTGGTGCGGTACAGCCGGAACCGGCCGTAGACCAGGCCGGCGAACAGGAGGAACGGCGGCAGCAGCAACGGCAGGGCGTGCAGGCGCTCGGCCAGCATGCCGCCCTGGAAGCGGAACAGGAAGGTGAGCACCACGGCGGCGGCGGTCGCCGCGAGGTCGTGGGCCACCATCACCGCGATCTTGTAGAAGCGCTGCTGCATCGGGGGCCGGATGGGGTGCCGCGCGGTATCCGCCGCGGCATCCGCCCTGTCAACGCGGGGCCGGGCGCCTCAGGAGCGCGCCCCGCCCGGAGATCGTCCTACTTGACGATCGCGCCGGAGAAGCCGGTCTTGAAGTTCTTCTGGTAGGTCCGGCCCTTGAGCGGGTAGACCTTATCGACGAGCAAGGTCTTGACACGCTCGTTAAAGTCTTCGGTCGTTACGGTCTGGGCCTTACCCGTGATCAGCGTCCTGGCCATGTTCGTCTCCGCGTCGTCGCCCAGGGCACGGTATTGCGCGGAGGGTGAACTCTACATGGGGCATGGGCGGCGATTTACAAAGACTTATCTTTCAGGTGAGCGCCCGGACGGCCGCTCCGGCCGCGTCGTCGACGCGGTCGATGTCGGGGGCGTCGATGTGCCGGTAGCGGGCCTGGATCAGCCCGAAGGCCCCGAAGGCGGCGTGGCCGGCCGCGACGAGGCCGAGCAGGATCCAGCCGTAGGGCTGCGCGCGCAGCAGCGCGAAGGCCTCCGTCAGTCCCTTCGCGTCCGACGAGCGCTGGTGCCAGGCCGCCGCCACCAGGAAGCCGCCGATGATCAGGAAGGCGATGCCCCGGGCCGCGTAGCCGAAGCGGCCGACCGGGCCGGCCCAGCGCTCGCGGGCCTCGGCGTCGAGGGCGAGCCGGTCGGTGACGTCGCCCCGCCAGGCCTTGCCGAGGAACCCGAAGCCGCCGCCGATCACGCAGAGCCCGCCCAGGGCCACGAGCCAGCGGCCGAACGGCTTGGACAGGAGCCACGCGGTGCCGTCGTGCATGCCGTCGCCGCCGCTCATGCCGAGGCCGAGGCTGAGCGAGGCCGCGCTGACGGCGAGGCCGATATAGATCGCTGCGCTGATCAGGTGGGCGCCGCGCACCGCCAGCCCCTTGGCGGACGTGCCCCGCCGGTCGGCATCGGTCACGCCCTCGACGAAGCGCCAGAGCGCGAAGCCGGCGAGCCCCAGGGCGATCAGCCCGACCACCACCGCACCGAACGGCCCGGCCAGCACCGCGCGCAGGGCATCCTTGCTGTCGCCGGCCCGGCCGCCCTGGCCGATCGCCGCCAGCAGCGCCAGGGCGCCGACCACGACGTAGACGATTCCGCGGGCGCCGTAGCCGAAGCGGGCGATGCGCTCGATCGTGTTGCGGCCGCCGGGGATGGGCATCATGCACGGCACCGGGCGGGACGGGGTTCTGGGTGCGGCATGGGCGGGATCCGGCGGCGCGGGACCGGTCAACGTCCGGATGCCCGGTCCCGATCCGTTGCCAGCTCTACACCAGGCGCCGGATCACATCGGCGTCCGGTCCGCCCGGCCGGCCAGGGCGACGTAGAAGCCGAGCCCGTCCTGGGCCGGCAGGGTGTGCAGGCGCTCGATCAGCCCGCGGCGCTTGGCGTCGAGGAGCAGGCGTCCCGCGGGCTGGAACAGGGTCTCGCCGCCGCCCTCCGGGGGCGGATCCAGGCGGATCGCCACGGTCTTGCCCTTGGCGAAGCGGCTGCGCTCCAGCATGTCCTTCAGCGACGCCTCCGCGGTCGCCCGGTTGGCGCCGCGCAGGTCGAGCACCGATTCCGCGTCCGTCACGCCGAGGGCGCCGCGCAGCTTGGCCGCGTAGAAATCTTCGAAGTGGGGCAAGTCGGTGCCTTGACGCTCTGCTGGGCCGGGTAAGCCGGCCGGTTGAGATCGGGTGCGGCCGCTCAGGATGCGAGGCCGCGGTAGATGTCGTGCACGGGCACGGCGCCGTCGAGTTCCGGCAACGCGACGCTGCCGTCGGGACCCAGCGCCTGCACGCTCCAATCGTCGCCCCGGCGCCGCCAGACCTCGACCCGGACCTCGTCGGAATAGACGATCAGCAGGACCTGCAGGCTCGGCACCGTCCGGTAGAAATCGATCTTGCGGCCCCGGTCCAGGCTCATGGTCGAGGGCGACAGCACCTCGGCCACCAGCAGCGGGTCTTCGGCGTATCCGTCCGGCAGCGGCGGCCCGCAGCGCACGACCACGTCGGGGATCGGCACGAAGTCGTCCTGCGCCGCGCTCAGAATGCCGAGGCCCGGCATGGCACGGCAGCCCCTCGGCTCGGCGAGCGCGTCCAGGCGCCCAGCGAGATTCATGACGATGCGTTGATGGGCCTCGCGCGGGGGCGCCATGAGCACGGGGTCGCCATCGAGCAGCTCCCAGCGCTCCTCGTCTGGACGGCTCTCCGCCCAGTGCCTGAATTCGGCACCATCCATGCGCGCGTCGCGCTTCGCGGCCAAAGCCATCGCCGCCCTCCGATCCGGACGCGATGGTAGCACCCGCGAGCGCGGCCGCAACAGCGGTGGTTCAGAACGCGACGCGGGCGTAGGCCTCGCCCACCGGCAGGGCGCCGCCGAGTTCCGGCAGAGCGATGGACCCGTCCGGCCCGGCGACCCGCATCGTCCAGCCGGCATCCCGGCGCCAGACCTCGATCCGAGCCTCGTCCTGATAGACGATCAGCAGTGTCTGGAGGCTCGGGAGGGTGGCGTAGAAGGCGAGCTTGCGGCCCCGGTCGTTGGTCATGGTGCCGGGCGAGAGCACCTCGGCGATCAGAAGAGGGTCGTCGATGTAGCCGCTAGGCGGCATCGACCCGCAATGGACCACCACGTCCGGATAGGGCGCATAATCGTCCATCGCGTCGCTGAGGATCGCCAGGCCCGGATAGGCACCGCAGCCGCGCGGCTCGGCCAGCCTGTCGAGACGCGTGAGCAGGTTGGTTACGATGCGCTGGTGCCGGGCGCTCGGCGGCGCCATCAGCACGGGCTCGCCGTCGAGCAGCTCCCAGCGCTCCTCGTCCGGGCGCGGCTCCACCCAGCGCCGGTATTCGGCGACGCGCATGCGCGTGTCGCGCCTCACAGCCAATGCCATGACGGCCTCCGATCAGACGCGCCACGCTATCACGGACCGAAGAAGCCGGCGACGGCTCAATCCGTCTGGAGCGCGGCCGGCAGGTCCGCGCCGGCTTCGAGGAAGCGCAGCGGATCGACCGGATCGCCGTCGATGCGCGTCTCGTAATGCAGGTGCGCCCCGGTGGAGCGCCCGGTCGAGCCGACCATGCCGAGCACGTCCCCTGCTGCGACGCGCTGGCCCGGCCGGACGGCGATGCGGGCGAGGTGCCCGAACCGGGTGACCACGCCATGGCCGTGATCGATCTCGACCATGTTGCCGTAGCCGCCCGCGAATTCCGCGGCGCTGACCCGCCCAGGGGCTGTGGCCCGGGCGGGCTCGCCGTATTCGGCCTTGAGGTCGAGCCCGGTATGGAGCGCGAGGCCCCGGGTGAACGGATCGAGGCGGGTGCCGAACGGACTCGACACCACGGGCTGGCCGCGTATCGGCCGGCCGAGCGGCAGCGTCGCGGCGAGCTGGTGCAGGCGCGCCCCGTCGTCGAGCGCCCGGCGGGCGAGGGCCAGGCGAGTGTCGAAGCGGCTCTCGAAGCGGGTCTCGTAGCCTGGGCCGTCCAGGGCGGCGGCATCGAGGGGGACGAGCGGGCCGCCGGTGCCTGCCGCGGCGCGGTCGAAGCGGTCGGGGTCGAAGCCGGTGCGGCCGATCAGCCCGCGCAGGCGCCGGACCGTGTCGCCGGCCCGCTCGACCACCTGGGCGAGGCGCGCGCCCTGGGCGGCCCCCAAGCCGTCGAGGCGCGCCTCCAGGCGGATCAGCCCGGTCTCGGCGTCGCGGGCGCTCCGGCGGGGGAGGGCGGGGGACGGGAACCGGGCCGGCGTACCGGACTCGGTCGGGCGCAGGCGGAACCCGTCATCGAGCCTCGACGGCAGGGCGCCGGTGGTGAGCGGATCGGGAATCGGGGATCCCAAATTCGCCAGGGCCGCCTGCCGGCGCTCCAGCTCGGCCTGACGCTCCAGCGCCGCCGCGACCCGCTCGGCCAGGCTCGATTCGGCACCGGCCCGGTCGCGGCGCGTGCGGTCGAGCCGGTCCTGCAGCTCGGCGAGCCGGGCCTCGTAGGCGTCCCGCATCGCCCCCTGACGGGCCACGAAGCCGGCCAGCACGTCGTCGTGGAACACGATCAGGTAGGAGGCGCCGAGCGCCCACACGAGGGCGAGGGCGAGCCCGGCGGCGAGGATCTTCGGAAGCGGCGGGCGATGCATCGGGACGGCCCCGTGGGAGCCGCCATTCAGACCCGCTTAGGGTTAAGGATCCGTCGCGCCGCGCGCCCCAACCCGGTCAGGGCAGGGCCCGGGCGGCGTCCAGCACCGCCTCGGCATGGCCGGGTACCTTCACCTTCGGCCAGATCCGGGCGATGCGCCCCTCCCGGTCGACCAGCACGGTGGTGCGCTCCACGCCCATGTACTTGCGGCCATACATGCTCTTCTCGACCCAGACCCCGTAGGCCTCCAGCACGCCCTTGTCCTCGTCGGAGGCGAGCGGGAAGGCGAGGCCGTACTTGCCGCAGAACTTGTCGTGGCTCTTCACCGGGTCCGGGGACAGGCCGATCACCTGCGCGTCGGTCTCGCCGAAGGCCGGCAGCAGGCCGTTGAAGTCCTGCGCCTCCAGGGTGCAGCCGCTCGTGTCGTCCTTCGGGTAGAAGTAGAGCACGATCTTGTGACCCCTGAGCGCCGACAGGGCGATCCGCCCTCCGCCCGAGGCGGGGAGGTCGAAATCGGGGGCCGGATCGCCTTCTGACAGTGGCATCGTGCCTTCCTTTCGGCCGATTGATGGTGTGCAGTCCCGCCATGCGCGGCAGCACCATCAGGTTGCGTCGCGCCGCCCGAGCAGAACTCGGAGACGCGCCCGCTGTAAAGCGCGGCCGCGCTTCGATCCACCGGCCGCGGAGTTCCGCGCGCGAAGCCCCGGAACAAGGGTCCCGATGGCGGACGAGACGACCTTGGCAGGCAAGCCTCGGGGGACGGCGCGACGCTGGGGCGGGTTCTGCCTCGTCGGCGCGCTGACCCTGGTGCTGCTCGTCGGCGGCGGGATCGGGCTGGCGGCCCTGCGCCTGTCCAACGGCCCGCTGCAGATCGACGCCCTGTCGCGCCGGGTCGCAGCCGCGGTGGCCGAGCGGATCGGGCCGGGCTGGAGCATCGCCATCCGCGGCAGCAGCCTCGAGCTGGACCGCGAGAACGCCCTGAGCCTGCGCTTCTCCGGCCTCGACATCCGCAACCCGCAGGGCGACCTGGTGGTGCGGGCGCCGCTCGCCGTGGTCAGCCTCGACCCCTGGGGCCTCCTGCACCTCAACCTGCAGCCGCGCTCGATCGAGTTCCGCGAGACCCAGACCACCGCCCTCGTGCACCGGGACGGCTCGATCGCGTTCGCGGCCTCCGAGGCCAACCACCCGGTCGACATCGAGCCGCACACGCTGCCGAGCGTGGACGACGCGCGCGGCAAGGTCTCGCCGATCTCGGCGACGCTCGCCTCGATCTTCGGGGTGGTGCTGGATTCCAGCGGCATCGTCGGCGCCCTCGACCGCGCCCGCCTGACCGATGCCCGCCTGCGGCTGATCGACGACGACGGCCGCGAGCGCGCGGTGTTCGCCCGGGTCAACGGGCTGTTCGGGCGCGATCCCGTGAACGGAACTCGCAACTTCGAGTTGCGTCTCGACGGTCCCCACGGCGAGTGGCGCTTCGGCGGCTCCCTGCGCGAGGGCGGCGAGGCCCAGGATGGCAAGCCACAGGCGCGCTCCGGGGTGATCACCCTGGACGACCTGCCGGTGCCCGACCTGCTGCTGCTCTCGGGCCAGTCGAGCCTGCCGCTGACCACCGACCTCAAGCTCTCGGCCCGCGCCGACGTGAGCCTGACGGCCGGGCGGATCACGTCCATGAACGCCAAGGTCCATACCGGCGACGGCACCTTCCTGATCGAGGAGAAGGACTTCAACCCGGTCACGGTCGAGAGCCTGGACGCGACCCTGAACTGGGACGAGACCGGCCGGGTCATGTCGCTGACCGGCCTGGATTACCGGGGGGCCGGCAACGCGGTCCACCTGACCGGCGCCTGGACGGAGAGCCCGCCCGACGCCGCCACCGCCTGGACCGCGACGCTCGCGAGCCGCGACGCCGTCCTGCGCGGCGCGACCCCGCAAGACGCGCCGGTGAAGATCGACGCGATCGACGCGCAGCTCACCGGCCGCGACGGCGGCATCGCCATCGACGCGCTCAACGTGGCGGCTCCGGGCGTCCAGGGGGTGATCTCCGGCACGATCGGCACCGCCGCCGACGAGGGCGGCCTGACCCTGCGCATCCTCGGCCATGACGGCGAGGTCCGGACCGGGCTGCGGTTGTGGCCGGAGCATATCGCCCCGCCGGCCCGCACCTACCTGGTGGACCAGCTGCGGCGCGGCCGGATCGACGCCGTGGACATCCGCGTGAAGATGTCCGGCACCGTGCTGGCCGCCGCGACCAAGGGCGAGCCCGCCCCCGACGACGCGGTGCATATCGACTTCCGCGTCTCCGACGCGGCGCTGGACGTCACCGCCGACGCGCCGCCGGTGGTGAAGGGCAACGTCTCCGGGACCATCACCGGCCGTTCGACCACCGTGCGCAACGTGACCGCGGAGATCCACGGCCCGGACGGCCGCGGGCTCACGGTCACCGACGGCAGCTTCGTGATCCCGCAGATCACGCCGGACAAGGTCGTGGCGCAGATCGGCATGCGGCTCACCGGGGGGGCCGACGGCATGGCCTCGGTGCTCCAGGCGAAGCTGTTCAAGAGCCTGATGAGCGTCGATCTCGACCCGGCCACGATCAAGGGCAATGCCGACCTGCGCGTCGACTTCCCCCTCGACCTCAAGCACGTGCCCGACCTGCCGAGCCTGCCCGTGACCCTGTCCGGGACGCTCTCCGACCTCTCGGTCGACAAGGTGATGGGCAAGGACCGGCTGGATTCGGGCCGGTTCTCCCTGCTGTACGACCGCGGCGCCTTCACCCTGAAGGGCGACGGCCGGGTCGCGGGCGCCTCCATCGCGGTGGACATGCGCCAGCCCAAGGTCGGCCAGCCCGGCGAGGCGGTGGTCACCGTGGCCCTCGACGAGGCCTTGCGCGGCAAGAAGGGCCTGCCGACCGCGCCGCAGCTGTCCGGCACCATCCCGGTTCGCGCCGTGGTGCCGATCGGGCGCCCGGGAACGGCCAAGCCGCCGATCCGGGTCGAGGCGGATCTCGCCAGGGCCGGCATCGACGGGCTGGTGCCCGGGCTGACCAAGCCGACGGGCAAGCCGGGCCGCCTCAGCTTCACGCTGGTGGATGCCGGCCAGACCTACGAGCTGCGCGACTTCGCCCTCGACGCCGCCCCGGCCTCCGCGCGCGGCAGCCTCACGATCAGCCCGGAGGGCGGCCTGGAGCGCGCCGACTTCACGAACGTCAAGCTGTCGCCGGGCGACGACCTGCGGGTGAGCCTCGACCGCACCGGCAACGGCTACAAGGTCGTGGTCCGCGGCGCGGTGGTCGATGCGCGCCCGTTCCTCAAATCCCTGGGCGGCCCGGACGCCAAGGGCGGCAAGGAGGCGAAGGAGTCCAACCCGAAGGATGTCGACGCCGACATCCAGGTGCCGATCGTGGCGGGCTTCAACGACGAGGCGCTGACCAACGCCAACCTGCGGCTGTCGCTGCACGGCCGGACCCTGCGGGCGGCCAACATCACCGGGCGCTTCCGCGCGGCGGCGTTCGCCGCCAGCGTCACAAGGGGCGAGCGCGGCGTGCCGACGCTGGCCGTCGAGTCGGCCGATGCCGGCGCGACGCTGCGCTTCGTCGACGTCTACCGGCGGATGTATGGCGGGCGCCTCACCGCCGGGATCGGCCTCAACGACGGCCCGCAGGCCGGCGTGGTCCAGATCCGGGACTTCTCGCTCCGCAACGAGCCGGCCCTGTCGAGCATCATGGCGCAGGGACCGGAGCCCTCCGAGGCGGAGACGGTCCGCGGCCGCCGCATCGCCCCGGGCCGGGCGGCCGGCGACGTCACGTTCGACCGGATGCGGGCCAACTTCGTGCGCAGCGGCAGCCGGGTCGACTTCAGCGACGCGGCGATCTCGAACGCCGCGATGGGCTTCACCCTGTCGGGCTGGCTCGATACCGGCCGGGAGCGCACGGACATGACCGGCACCTTCGTGCCGCTCTACGGTCTCAACAACGTCGCCTCGCAGTTGCCGCTGCTCGGGCCGCTGCTCGGGGGCGGGCACAACGAGGGCCTGTTCGCGGTGAACTTCCGCGTCTCCGGCAAGCTCGCCTCGCCGGACGTGAGCGTGAACCCGCTCTCGGCGATCGCCCCGGGCTTCCTGCGCAAGCTGTTCAGCGCCGGCGGTGGCCCCTTCGCGGACGGCGTGCCGCCGGTGCCGCAGGGGGAGCGGTAGCGGGATCCCGGCCGGCAGCGCGTTCGCGAGCCGCGCCGTCATCGCGAGCGGGCAACGATGGACGCCGTCACAGACGCACAAAAAAGCCCGGCGCGGCGGACCGCACCGGGCTGAACCCACAGTCCCAAAAAACTACTTCTCGACGAAGGCCTTCTCGATCACGTAGTGGCCGCCCTCGCCGTGGTTGCCTTCCTCGTAGCCGCCATTGCTCAGCAGCTCGCGGGTGTCGCGGATCATGTCGGGGCTGCCGCAGAGCATGAAGCGGTCGTTCTCCACCGACATCGCCGGCAGGCCGATATCGGCGAACAGCTTGCCCGAGACCATCAGGTCGGTGATCCGGCCGCGGTTGCGGAACGGCTCGCGGGTCACGGTGGGGTAGTAGATCAGCTGGTTCGAGATCATCTCGCCCAGGAACTCGTGCCTGGGCAGGGACTCGTTGATGGTCTCGCCGTAGGCCAGCTCCTGAACCTGGCGGCAGCCATGGACCAGCACGACCTTCTCGAACCGGTCGTAGGTCTCCGGATCCTTGATGATCGACAGGAACGGCGCGAGCCCCGTGCCGGTGCCGAGCAGGTAGAGGTTGCGGCCCGGCAGCAGGTTGTCGAGCACCAGGGTGCCGGTGGGCTTCTTGCCGACGATGATCGGGTCGCCGACCTTGAGGTGCTGGAGCTTCGAGGTCAGCGGACCATCCTGGACCTTGATCGAGAAGAACTCGAGCTCCTCCTCGTAGTTGGCCGAGACCACCGAGTAGGCGCGCAGCAGCGGCCGACCCTCGACCTCGAGGCCGATCATGGTGAACTCGCCGTTGCGGAACCGGAACGCCGGATCCCGCGTGGTGCGGAACGAGAACAGGTTGTCGGTCCAGTGATGCACCGACAGAACGCGCTCCTCGTAGAACTTGCTCATCGACGGATCAGTCCTCGAATCCTCTGATGCTCGGCCCACGCCCCCGATGGATCGGGGCGCATGGGGTTCGGCGGGCGGCCGCCGCCCCGCGGCTGCGGGGGCGGACCCCGGGAGCGGTCTCGCCGGGATCCGGACGTCGAACCCCTTATCGGATGCTTCTTTCGCAGTTGCAGCACGCTCGTCAAGGCGCGCCAGGATCACACCTGCCGAAGAAGTGAATCGCCTGGAATCGTTCGAATATTTTAACCGGCGGTGACCGGCCGGAGCGGGTTCAGCCCCGCCTCGATCTCAGCGCGGCGCGGCTCCAGGAACGGCGGCAGGGCGAGGCGCGCGCCGAGGCTCTCCAATGGCTCGTCGGCGGTGAAGCCCGGCCCGTCGGTGGCGATCTCGAACAGGATGCCGTTGGGCTCGCGGAAATACAGGCTGCGGAAGTAGTAGCGGTCCACCGGCCCGCTGCTCGGGACCCGGGCGGCCTTCAGCCGGTCGGCCCAGGCTCCGTACTCCGCGTCGGGGATGCGGAAGGCGACGTGGTGGACCGCGCCCGCACCTTGCTGCGCCGGCGCCGACGCATCGGCCAGGAGTTGGACCTCGGCGGCGGGGCCTCCGGGGCCCATGGCGTAGACCTCGACCGGACCGTCGCCGGTCTCGAAACTGCGCGCCCGGCGCATGCCGAGCAGATCGGTCAGCACGGCGGCCGTCCGGGACGGGTCCGGCACGGACAGGCGGATCGGGCCCAGCCCGCGAATCTGGTAGGCCGCGGGCACCGGCGAGGCGTCCCAGGGATGCTCCGGGCCGGTGCCGCCGTCATCGACCAGGGCGAGGCGCTGGCCCTCGGGATCCTCGAAATCGACGGTGAGGCGCCCATCGCGCAGGGCGGGCTCGGCCACCACGGCCCCGGCGTCACGCAGGCGCGCGTACCACCACGCCACCGCGCCCTCGCCCGGCACGCGCAGATGGGTGCGGGTGATGCTGTTCGACCCGCGCCGCTCGGGGGGCGCCGGCCAGTCGAAGAAGGTGATGTCGCTGCCCGGGCTCGCCAGGCCATCGGCGTAGAACAGGTGATAGGCCGAGACGTCGTCCTGGTTCACGGTCTTCTTCACCAGCCGCAGGCCGAGCGTGCCGGTGTAGAACGCCACGTTCTCGGCCGCGCGGGCGGTCACCGCGGTGAGGTGATGGATGCCGGTGAGCTGCATGGCTTTTCGTGTGGGTCCCCGCTCCGAAGCGCCTCAGGTGGGGTTCGGGCGACGGCGTTGCGAGCGCAAAGCTGGATTGCAGTGGGCGTAAGGGGGTAGACTGCGCTGCCCCGCTCCCATGGGAGACACCCGATGGCCGTCGCGTATGAGACCGACACCGTCCTGCCGCCGCTGCATCCCGGCGAGGTGCTGCGCGAGGACTTCCTGATTCCCCTCGGCCTGTCGGCCGGCACGGTGGCGCGGGCCTGCCGCGTCCCGCGAACCCGGATCGAGCGGATCGCCGCCGAGCAGATCGGAGTCTCGACCGACACGGCGCTGCGTCTTAGCCGCTATTTCGGCACGAGCGCAGAGTTCTGGCTCAACCTCCAGCGTCAGTACGAGGTGGAGACGCTGAGCCTCAGCATCGGGCCGGAGATCGCGCGGATCGCGCCGCTTGCCCCCGCGGCGGCCTGAACCTCAGAGCCCGACCGGCCGGCGCCTTTTCTGATCGACGCGCTTCGTCACGCAGCGTTACGACTTCCCCGCACCCGGCAAAAGCCTGCGGGCGGCGTGGCGAAACCGCTGCACCACGATTTCCTCGTCATCGGCAAAGTCATCGATGTGATAGGGGTAGGGCGTAAGGAAGACGCGGCGCACGCCCGGGATCGAGGTCTTCCTTCCGGCGTGAGGATGATCCCGCACGACGGCCAGAACCGCCGTCAGCCGGGCCTCGACCTTGGCCGCGCCCTAAGGGGATTGCGCCGCGATGTAACCCAGGGCGCGGTCGATCTGCTGCAGGGCGCGCCTTTGAAACCGCAGCGTCAAAGGCGGTATTTGGACAGGACCGCTTCGACCTCGGCTTCAGTCGCGAAGTCGCCGCGCGCCCTTTCGGCCTGCGCCTCGATCAGGTCGGCCTCTTCGTCCGGTGTCAGCGCGATCACCGCATCGTCCCGGCCCGCATAGGCGAGCACCATGCGGGCGATCTCGTCCTGCATCTCGGAGGACAGTGCGCGGGCGGTCTGCACTGCGCGATCCAGAAGCTCGGTCATGACCGCATTCTGCACCCGATCGCCGCCCGGAAAAAGCGGCCTCGACCGTCAGAGCCCGACCGGGCGGCCGGCAGCGACCACCAGCATCTTCCCGTCCGCAAAAGTCCGGGCGGCGGCGCGGCGGATGTCGGCCTGGGTCACGGCCGAGACCAGGGCGTTGCGGCGGGCGATGTAGTCCATGCCCAATTCCTCGAAGGCGATCTGCACCAGCTGGTGGGCGATCTTGGTCGAGGTGTCGAAGCCGAGTGCGTAGGAGCCGGTGAGGTAGTCCTTGGCCTTCTGCAGCTCGTCGTCGTCGGGGCCATCCGTGATCAGCCGGCCGATCTCGTCGCCGATCACCGACAAAGCCTCGCCGACGCGCTCGTTCTTGGTGGCGGTGTAGCCCCAGGTCATCGCGGCCGAGCGGTGGCTGACCAGCGAGGTCCCGACCGAGTAGGCCAGCCCGCGCTTCTCGCGCACCTCCTGGAACAACCGCGAGGTGAAGGCGCCGCCGCCCAGGATATGGTTGAGGACGTAGGCCGGGATGAAGTCCGGGTCGCGCCAGGGCACGCCGGCCATGCCGAAGCGGATCACCGATTGCGGCACGTCGAGGTCCACGACGATGCGCTTGCCGAGTTCCTGCACCTCGGTGCGCGGCACCGCCTTCAGTGCCCCGGCCTCGGGCAGGACCCCGAAGGCGCGGTTCAGGCCCTCGGCCAGCTGCTCGGCCCCGATGGCGCCGACCGCGGCGACCTTCACCCGGCCGCGTCCGATGATCCGGGCATGCATCTCCAAAAGGTCGTCCCGGGTGATGGTGGCGACGCTCTCGACCGTGCCCGAAGAGGGCCGGGCATAGGCGTGGCCGGCGAACGCCTCCTTGAAGAACCGGCGCGAGGCCAGCACGCCCGGATCGTTCTGCTGGTAGCGCAGTCCGGCGATCACCTGGCCGCGGACGCGCTCGATCGCGTCCGGGTCGAGGCGCGGCTTGGCCAGCGCCAGGGCGAGGAGCGCGATGCCCTCGTCGGCGTGCTTGACCAGCATCTTGAGCGAGCCGCCGACCGCGTCGGGGCCGGCATGGAAGGACAACTCGATCGCCCGGGCAGCCAGCCGCTCCTGGAAGGCGTCGGAGGTGAGGTCGCCGGCGCCCTCGTCGAGGAGCCGGGCCAGCATCTGGGCGCAGCCGGCCTTGCCGGCGGGATCCTGGGCGGCGCCGCCCTCGAACGTGAAGGCCAGCGCGATCATCGGCACCACGGGGGATTCGACGTGCCACGCCTCGATGCCCGCGGCGGTCGTCACCGGCAGGGCCGTGGTGGGGGAATTCTCGGGGGCGGCGGTGTCGACAAAGGTCTCGGCGACGCTCATGGGAACCTCTTTTTCATCGTGTCACGGGCGGCGGAGCCGGTCGACGCTCACGGCCTGATGCAGGTCCCGACGGGGCCAAAAACCGCCCGCCGGGACGCGCCCGAAAGAACTATTCCGCCGCCATCGCGACCGGGGCGTCGGGGTCCTGAGCCTTGGTCAGGTAGCCGGTGACCGAGCGGGACGGGGTCAGCCAGCGCTCGGCGGCGGCCTTGAGGCGCTCCTGCGAGACCGCCTCGATGTCGGTCGGCCAGCGGCGGACCTCCTCGATGGTCTCGCCGATCGCCAGCGCGGAACCGTAGATCCGGGCGAGCGAGGACTGGCTGTCGGAGGAGTAGACGGTCTCGGCCACCAGCCGGGTCTTGGCCCGCTCGATCGCCTCGGCGCCGAGCGCCTCCGCGGGGGCGCGGCGCAGGATCTTGTCCACGGCCTCCTCCAGCGCCTCCAGGGAGACGCCCTCGGCCGGCACCGCGTAGACGGAGAACCGGGTCTCGTCGATCGCCGAGCCCATGTACCAGGCGCCGGCATTCACCGCGAGGCCGGTCTCCATGACCAGCTTGCGGTAGAGGTAGGAGGTCGAGCCGCCGCCCAGCACCTCGGCGAGCAGCTCGAGGTCGTGGCAGCCGCCGTCGCGGGCGGTGATGCAGGAGGGGGTCAGGTAGAGCCGCTGCAGGGTCGGCTGCTCGACCTTCGGGTCGGCGACCGCGACCCGGCGCAGGGCCTTGGGCTCGGGCTCGCGGGCGCGCAGGCGCTGGGGCCGGGCGCCGGTGGGCGCGACGCGGCCGTAGGTCTCGTCGGCGAGCCGGCGGACCTCGTCCGGGGTCACGTCCCCGGCCACCACCAGGATCGCGTTCTCGGGGGTGTAGAAGCGCTTGTAATAGGCCAGCGCGTGCTCGCGGTTCAGGCCCTCGATCTCGTGCATCCAGCCGATGATCGGCGTTCCGTAGGGGTGGTGCACGAACAGCGAGGCGGCCATCGCCTCGGAGAGCTGGGCGGAGGGGTCGGTCTCGACCCGCATGCGCCGCTCCTCGAGCACCACGTCGCGCTCGGGGGCGACCACGGCGTCGTCGAGGACGAGGCCGCCCATGCGGTCGGCCTCGAACGCCATCATGGTGCCGAGATGGTCGCGGGCGACCCGCTGGAAGTAGGCGGTGTAGTCGTAGCTGGTGAACGCGTTCTCCTGGCCGCCGAGGCCCGAGACCGCCTTCGAGAAGGCCCCCACCGGGTGCTTCTCGGTGCCCTTGAACATCAGGTGCTCGAGGAAGTGGGCGATGCCCGACTGGCCCAACGGATCATCGGCCGAGCCGTTGCGATACCAGATCATGTGGGTCGCGACGGGGGCCCGGTGATCGGGCACCACCACCACGTCGAGGCCGTTGTCGAGGGTGAAGGCCGTGACTTCGGGTCCGCCCGCCTCGGAGCGCCCGAACGGCGCGGCCTCGCCCCGGCCGGCGCTGCCGCCGTAGGGCGAGCCCGGACGCGGCGGGAAGAGGGTGGGCGTCGCCTTCCTGAACAGGTGCATTCCGCTTTCCTTTTGCCGGCCCCGTGCCGGCGACGCCCCTGACCGGAACGCCCGCGTGGATCGGGGCCGTCCTCGTCTCCGGCCGGCAAGAGCCGTACCGGGACAGACATGTCATGTTGCCATGCCGGGCCGCCGTTGCAACGGCGCCACAGCCTGATGGTTACTGCTGGGCCCGCTGGCGCTGGTAGGCCCGGGGGTCGGCCTCGTCGCGCTCGCGGCTGGCGTTGTTGATCGGGTCCCGCGACGGCGGCTGGGCCAGCTTCTTCGGAGATTGCCGGTAGCCGGTGGGCGGATCGGTCAGGATGTCCCGGGCCGGCTCGACATCCGAGGGCTCGGCGTTGGCGCTCTTGCCCTTCAGCAGGTCGAACGGGCTGAGCAGGCTGTCGTCGCGGTTGGTGTCGCCCGGCTTGCGCTCGGCCTCGGTGGTGACGCTCGCCCCGGCGCGGCGGCCGTTGCGGATCTCGTCCACCGACAGGGTGGCGTTGTTGTCGTCGTAGCGGCCGCGTGCCTGGTTGCCCACCGGGCGCCGCCGCTCGGCAGCCGCGCGCTCGCGCTCGACGATCTCGGGATCCTTGGGCCAGGCGGTGCTGGTGGAGCGGGCCCGGGGCTGGGGCAGGACCTTGCCGTCGAGCTTGGGCGGCATCACCAGCGGCGGGCGCTCGTGATAGTCGATCGGGTCCTGGCGCTTCTCCAGGAGGCCGATGCCGGAGAGCGCGTCGCGCATGAACTCGCCGCGCTCCTGCGCCTGCGCGCCGCCGGCCAGCAGCGGCGCCAACGCGACCGCGGCGGAGAGGATGAGACGAAGCCTGCGATGCCCGGTCATGCTGCCTCACGGGTTCCGGCCGGAAATCCGGCGCGGGGATGGCCGCCACGCGGCCTGATCCGACAGGTCCCGGCGTGGGACCGGTTTCCGGCGATCGTATGGCGCCTTGACCGCATCGCACCAGAGCCTTGAGGCAACTGGGGCCTGTGTGTTGCGCGAATCATAGGCGAGGGGCCGTATCGGTCCGGGCCGGGCCGGTCTTGGCCGGATCCTTGGACGTACCGCGCCCGGCTGGGCTCAGGCTGTCGAGGACCAGCCCGATCACCCCGGCGACGATCGCCGCGTCGGCCACGTTGAACACGTACCAAGACCAGCCGCCGGCATGCAGGTGGACGAAGTCGAACACCGCCCCGTAGGCGGCCCGGTCGATGGCGTTGCCGAGCGCGCCGCCGACGATCAGCCCCAGCGCCACGGCGAGCAGCCGCGACCCGGCCCGGGTCATCCAGATGCCGAGGCCGAGCGCGGCGGCGAGCGACAGGATCACCAGGAACCAGCGCCCGGCGCCGCTCTCCTGCTGGAACAGCCCGTAGGAGACGCCGCGATTCCAGACCACCACGAAGTCGGCGAACGGCGCCAGCCGCCAGGGCTGGGTCAGCACGAGGTCGGTGCCGAAATAGAGCCCAAGCTTGGAGGCCTGGTCGAGGACCAGGGTCAGGAACAGGGCCAGCAGGCCGGCGCGGGTGGGGGTCATGGGCGGGGACCGGACACACGCGCCTCTCCCTCCCCCCTATGCGGGGGAGGGTACCCCGCGAAGCAGGGGGGGAGAGGGGCAGCGCGACGCTTCAGGGTTTCACGCGTGTCGCGCGCTTTCCGGACACGGCGCTCCCCTCTCCCGACCCTCGCTGACGCGAGGCCCACCCTCCCCCGCAGAGGGGGGAGGGAGGCGTCGGCGGTGTAGGCGCCCAAAACACTCACGCCGCGCTGGCCTCCGGGTGCGCCGCGTCCCACTCGCGCAGGGCCTGGGCGTCGCGGGGGGTGACGTCCGGGTAGTCCGGTTCGCCGCCCACCGCCGGGGTGACCCGCCAGGAGCGGGCGCATTTGCGGCCCTCGGCCGGGGTCGGCACCACGGCGACGCCGCGCACCTCGTCGAGCCGGAACGCCTCCGCCGGGCCCTCACCGGCCTCCACCGTGATCGCGGAGGTGATGCAGGTGTCGGCGAAGTCGCAGCCCTCCAGGGCGGCGAGCAGCTCCGGGTCCGCAACGTAGACGGTCGGGGCCGCCTCCAGGCTCGCGCCGATGCGCTTGGCCGCGCGCTCGATCTCCAGGGCGCCGGTCACGGCCCGGCGCACCTTCCGGATTTTCTGCCAGCGCTCCGCCAGGGTGGGGTCGAGCCAGGCCGCGGGCGTCTCCGGCAGGGTCTGCAGGTGGACCGAGCCGTCGGCGGACGGGTAGCGGTCGAGCCAGGCCTCCTCCGCCGTGAAAGCGAGCACCGGCGCCAGCCAGACCACCACCCGACGGAAGGTCTCGTCGATCACCTGCAAGGCCGCCCGGCGGGTCACCGACGAGATCGGATCGCAGTAGAGCGCGTCCTTGCGCACGTCGAAGTAGAACGACGACAGGTCGCCGGTCATGAAGCCGTTGAGCAGGGCCACGACCCGCTTGGTGTCGTAGGTCGCGTAGGCCTCGCGGATCTCGCCGTCGAGCTCGGCCAGCCGGTGCAGGATCAGCCGCTCCAGCTCCGGCATCTTTTGGAACTCGACGTCATCCCCCTGGATCCGATGCGCCAGGGAGCCGAGCATCCAGCGCAGGGAGTTCCGGAGCTTCCGGTAGGTCTCGGCAAAGGTCTTGATGATCTCCGGGCCGATCCGCAGGTCGTCGGTGTAGTCGGAGGCAGCGACCCACAAGCGCAGGATGTCGGCGCCCGAATCCTTGATGATGCTCTGCGGCGCGACGACGTTGCCCTTCGACTTCGACATCTTCAGGCCCTTCCCGTCGAGCACGAAGCCGTGGGTCAGGACGATGTCGTAGGGCGCCCGGCCGCGGGTGCCGGAGGATTCGAGCAGCGAGGACTGGAACCAGCCCCGGTGCTGGTCGGAGCCCTCCAGGTACATCACCCGGTCCTGGCCGCCGTCGCGGACGCGCCGCACCCCGGCGAGCGCCGGGAACGCCTCCGGATCGTCCAGCACGAAGGCGTGGGTGGAGCCGGAATCGAACCAGACGTCGAGGACGTCGGTGACCTTCTCATAGGCGGCCGGGTCGTGGTCCGGGGCCAGGAAGCGCTGCGCCGCGTCGTCCTGGAACCAGGCATCGGCGCCCTCCGCCTTGAAGGCGGCGCGGATCCGGGCGTTGACGGCCGCATCCTTGAGGATCTCGCCGCTCTCCCGGTGGACGAACACGGTGATCGGCACGCCCCAGGCGCGCTGGCGCGAGACCACCCAGTCCGGCCGGTTGCCGACCATGCCGGTGATGCGGTTTTTTCCTTGGGGGGGCACCCATTGCGTCTCCTCGATCCCCTGGAGGGCCACGTCGCGCAGGCTCCTGTCACCGAGCGACGGCACCGGCCGGTCCATGGCGATGAACCATTGTGGGGTATTCCGAAAAATCACCGGCTTCTTGGAGCGCCAGGAATGCGGGTACTGGTGGCGCAGCACCCCGCGGGCGACCAGCGCCCCGGCCTCGGTCAGCGCGGCGATCACCGCCTTGTTGGCGTCGCCCTTCTCGCCCTTGTCGGTGAGCACCCGGGTGCCCTCGAAGCCCGGCGCGGCCTTGGTCAGGGCGCCGTCCGCATCCACGGTGTAGGGGATGGCCGGATCGATGCCGCGCTGGGCGAGGCTGCGGCCGGCGGCCATCCAGATCTCGAAATCCTCGCGGCCATGGCCGGGCGCCGTGTGGACGAAGCCGGTGCCGGATTCATCGGTCACGTGGTCGCCGTCGAGCATCGGCACGGCGAAGTCGTAGCCGCGGCCCTTGAGCGGATGCGCCAGGGTGAGACCGGCCAGGGTCTCGGGGCGCACGTCGCCGACGCGCTCGAACGCCTCGACCCGGGCGGCCTTGAACACGGTGGCGGCCAGGCTGTCGGCCAGCAGGTACGTCTGCCCGGGGGT
This sequence comes from Methylobacterium mesophilicum, assembly GCF_022179445.1. GTDB lineage: Bacteria > Pseudomonadota > Alphaproteobacteria > Rhizobiales > Beijerinckiaceae > Methylobacterium > Methylobacterium mesophilicum. The sequence continues at coordinate 135,001 of NZ_BPQU01000002.1, forward strand.
GGCCCAGTTCTCGGCCGGCGCCTGCGTGACGCGGTAGAGCCCGTAGGCGATCTTTTTGGAGTATGCGACGGCGCGGTTGCCCGGCATGGTCCAGGGCGTGGTGGTCCAGATCACCACCCGGGCGTCCGCCAGCGCCGCGTCGGCCCCGTCATCGGCTCCTTGCCGGATCGGGAACGCGACGAACACGGTATCGCTGACATGCTCCTCGTACTCGACCTCGGCCTCGGCGAGCGCGGTCTTCTCGACCACCGACCACATCACCGGCTTCGAGCCGCGATAGAGCTGGCCGCTCATCGAGAACTTCATCAGCTCGTCGGCGATCACCGCCTCGGCCGGGTAGGCCATGGTCGCGTAGGGATGGTCCCAGTCGCCGGTGACGCCGAGGCGCTTGAACTCCGCCCGCTGCACGTCGAGCCAGTGGGCCGCGAAGGTCCGGCATTCCTGCCGGAACTCGATCACCGGCACGTCGTCCTTGTTGCGGCCCTTGGCGCGGTACTGCTCCTCGATCTTCCACTCGATCGGCAGGCCGTGGCAATCCCAGCCGGGGACGTAGTTGGCGTCGAGGCCGAGGGCGCCCGCCGAGCGCACCACCACGTCCTTCAGGATCTTGTTGAGCGCCGTGCCGATATGGATGTTGCCGTTGGCATAGGGCGGCCCATCGTGCAGCACGAAGCGCGGCCGGCCCGAAGCGGCGGCGCGGATCTTCCCGTAGAGGTCGATCGCGGCCCAGCGCTCCAGCAGCAGCGGCTCCCGGGTCGGCAGGCCGGCGCGCATCGGGAACTCGGTGCGCGGCAGGAACAGGGTCTTGGAATAGTCGCGGGCAGAAGCGGTCTCGGGGGTGGTCATCGGATCTCGCATCGGCGGTCGGGCCGGCGGCAATGGGCCGGCCGATACAGGAATCTGGGCAGGGCGGGCGGCAGCTGGATCCCGGACTTCCGCGCGGCCTCGCCGAAGCGGGCACTCATTTACGCGGAGGCCGGGCCAATAATTCGAAGCCTGCGGCCCAGGCCGCGAAGAGCATGCGAAGCGAACATGACCCGTTCTCTAGCAGCGGCCCCTTCCCGATGCCAGCGGGCGGCCCTGCGATGCCTGATGAGACCTTTCGGCGCCTGAACCGTTGACCGGTACGTCCTCCGCGACGCGCACGTCGCGGAACTCGTCCCGAACGACGACCAGGAGTTGACCATGAAGAAGCTGATGATCGCCGCCCTCGCCCTCGCCCCGCTGGCCTTCGCGTCCGGCGCCGAAGCCCAGGGCACGGCCAGGGGCGCCCAGCGCGGCGTCGAGGACGGCTCGGCTGCGGCCGGCCCGGTGGGCGGCGTCGTGGGCGGCGCGGTGGGTGCGGCCACCGGCACCGTCGGCGGCGTGCTCGGCACCGACCCGGATCCGGCCCGCCGCGCCCGCGAGAACCGCCGCGAGGAGCGCATGGACCGCCAGGAGCGCATGGGCCGCTAAAGCCCCGCCTCGGACATCGGCCGGTCGCCCTCAGGCGGCCGGCCTGTCCCGCCGGATCGTCTCCTGCGCCAGGAGATAGAGGCCGGAGCCGACCACGATCATGGCGCCGGCGACCGTCCAGCGGCTCGGCACGTCGCCGAACAGCAGGAAGCCCAGCGTCACCGACCACAGCAGCTGCGTATAGATGAACGGCGCCAGCACGTTGGCCGGCGCGCGGGCATGCGCCATCACCAGCAGCCAGTGCCCGAGCGTGCCGAACAGCGCGACACCGACCAGCAGCGCCCAGTGGGTCAGGCTCGCCGGGTTGGTCCAGATCCAGGGCAGGAGCGGCGCCATCAGCGCCAGGCCGGCCAGCCCGGTGTAGAACATCGTGGTGGCGGTGGAATCGTAGGCCGCGAGCTTGCGCGTGATGATCGCGTAGAAGGCGTAGACCACGACGTTGGCCACGCACAGCAGGGCGGCCGGGTGCATCCCGCCGAGGCCCGGGCGGACGATCACCAGCACGCCCAGGAACCCGACGGCGATCGCCGCCATCCGGGCCCGCGACGACCATTCGCCGAGCAGCGGCCCGGCCAGCAGCGCCACCGTAAGTGGGGCGGCGAACTGGATCGAGATCGTCTCGGCCAGCTGCAGGTAGCGCAGGGCCACGAAGTTCAGGGCCGTGGAGGCGAACAGCAACAGCGAGCGCACGATCTGCAGCGTCAGCCGCCGGCTCTTCACCACCCCGGGGGTGCGCACGGGATTGATGAACAGCGAGATCATCGCGACGCTGGCGGCGTAGCGCATGAAGGTGGTAACCAGCGGGTCGACCTCGGCCCGCGCCAGCGTCTTGGCGCAGGCGTCGAGGCTCGCGAAGAAGGCGACCGCGCCGCACATCAGGGCGATGCCGACGATCCGCCGGCGGCGCGCGAGGTCGGGTGACGGGGCCGCACGCGCGGAGGCCCTGTCGTTGGCGACGGATGTCGCGACCTGCGTGCTCATGCCTACCAAATCTCGGTGGAGGCCTGCTAATCTGCCACGGGCGTACCCGCCGCGGCACCCGCCGCCGCGCAGGGGAACCATGCAGCCGGCACGGCGTCGGACGCCGATGCCGGGCTCAGCGCTTGGCCGCGACCTTGTCGGCGGCCGCCGTCTTCGTCGCCGTCTTGGCGACCTTGGCTTTCGCCGGGGTGGCTCCGGCGATCAGGGCGGCCAGATGCCCCTGGTCCAGGCCCGCGGCCGGAGCCGGCACGGCGGCCGGCGCGATGGCGGCCGCGCTCACGGGCCGGCGCGGCTCGATCGAGCCGGTCGCGGCTGGATCGGGCATGCTGGCAAAGGCCGCGATCGGACTCGCGGGGGTGGATTCGCGCTGCACGCGCAAGGTCCAATGGGCGGCGGTGGAGAGAGCGGCGATCCCGAGGATCGCCTTGATGCCGCCGGTGAGCAGGGCTCGCATGGTGGTCAGGCCCGAAAGAACGCGGTTACGCCGGACCGGATCCCGGCCCCATCGCATCATCGCGCGGGAGCGTGAACGAAGCTGCAACCGCCTGGCGTTGCATCGTCCCGGATCGGGGCAGGGCGCCGGATCGGGGGGCCTGGACGCCGCCGCGGGCGCCTATCCGCGCCGGTGGCGAACGGAAATCTTTGTGGGCCTTGCGCCGAGCCCGCGGTTCCTGTTCCCCGCGCTCCCGACACTCCTGCAGCGACTCGGCCCACTGAGCCTCACAGGATTGGTCCAGAGAACTGGTCCGAACCACCCCGTCACTGCCGGCCCCGCTACCATGCAGGCCCGAGCGGGCTCGCGAAACCTTCAGGCGCATCGGCCGCGGGAGACCGCTCGTGTAGAGGGTGGCAGCCGAGCCGGCAACAGAGCGACGGCCGATTCGGCGCCCCCCGCGGCGATCAGCGCGCCGCAGCGGCCGCGGCGAAGCGCATCAGCGCGGCGATCTCGGCGTCGTCCGACCCCGCGGCCAGGCGCGCGTACAGATCGCCAAAACCCGAAAACACCTGCCGCCCGGCCGCGTCCGGCCCGAGGAAGTCGGCGATCTCGCCCATCTCGGGCGCCCAGCGATAGGCCTTCGGCGCCATGTCGGGCAGGGCCTTGGCGAACCGGGCCAGCAGCGCCGGCTCGTTCTCGGCGAGCTCGTCGAGAAGTGCCGTACCAGCCCCGGCCCGCTCGGCGGCCAGGACCATGAGGGCGGCGAGCGCCGTCAGCCCCTTGTTGAGGCCGGCATAGCTCATCTTGAGGCTGGAGGCCGCGCCGACGGGCCCGGGGCAGACGCGCAGGTCCAGCCCCAACGCGCGCAGGGCCATCGCCGGGGCGGTATCGTCCCCGGAGACGTAGACGCGGGGCCCCGTGCCGCCGGGCTTCGGCGGCAGGCCCAGGATCGCCCCGTCGAGGAAGGGCGCGCCCGCGCCGGCGACGATCGCGGCGATGCGCCCGACCGTGTCCGGGCTGACGGCGTTGGCGTCGACATAGACCGGCTTGCGCGGTGCTGCGGCGAGGGCGGGGGCGAGGCGGTGAGCCAGGGCCTCCGCGTCGGCGGGCGGCACGATCGACAGCAGGATGTCGGCGGCCGCGAGGTCGGCCAGATCGGCATCGACCATCCCGGCCGCCTCGGCGCGTGCCCGGCTCGCCGCTCCGCGCCCTGCGAGCGCGGTCAGCACGCGGGCGCCGTGCTCGACCAGCCGCGCCCCGATGGCGCTGCCCATGGCGCCGGGGGCGATCACCGCGATGGTGGGCATGGGAGGCTCCGAAAATGCGCTGCCGGGACTATGGTAGCCGGCGCGCTTACGATGTCATCACGTGCTCCACGATCCGGGATCGCCTTTACGATCACACGGCACGCCGATAATCTTGCGAGCATGGCCCAACGTGCAGAGCATCCGCCCGAGCAGCCCAGGCATTGGCGCCTCCAGGACGCCAAGAGCCGGTTTGGCGAACTCGTTCGGCGAGTCAGGAGCGATGGCCCGCAGCATGTGACTGTCCAAGGCCGGGAGGCCGTCGTCGTGATCTCCGCTGAGGAGTTCCGTCGGCTCACCGGACCTGCGACGGGCCAGTCGCTCATCGATGCGCTGCAAGCCTCACCCCACCGGGACATCGATCTTGAGCCCGAATCTGTGGTGATGCCGGTTCGCGATGTCGGCTTGTGACTCGCTGGCTGCTCGATACCAACGTCCTGTCTGAGTTACGCCGTCCGCGACCCGAGCAGAGGGTCGTGGCCTTCGTCGCCGCCCAACCGCTCGACGCCCTCTTCGTGAGCTGCGTAACGCTCGCAGAACTCCGCTTCGGGATCGAGCGGCTCGCCGACGGAGCCCGTCGGACGGACCTGGCCGATTGGCTCGCGCACCGGCTCAGGCCGATGTTCGAGCGACGCATCTTGCCCCTCGACGAAGACGTGATCGTGCACTGGCGATTTCTGGTCGAAGAGGGCCGGCAACGCGGGCACACGTTCTCGCAGCCGGACCTGCTGATCGCCGCAACGGCCCTGGATGCAGGACTGACGCTAGCCACGAGAAACACCTCGGACTTCTTGCAGACCGGCGTCCCGATCTTCAATCCATGGACCGACCCGCTCCCTTGAGGCTTGCGTAGGCGCGGGACTTACCGCAGCGAGCCGCAGAACCGCTGGATGCGCCGGCAAGCTTCCTCCAGGACGGCGTTGGAGGTGGCGTAGGAGATGCGCAGGTTCGGGCCGAGCCCGAAGGCCGAGCCGTGCACGGCGGCCACGCCCTCGGCCTGGAGCAGCTCGGTGACGAAATCCTCGTCCGTCTCGATGGTCTTGCCGGATTCGGTCTTCTTGCCGATCAGCGCCGCGCAGGACGGGTAGACGTAGAAGGCGCCCTCCGGCGTCGGGCAGGTCAGGCCGTTGGTCTGGTTGAGCATCGACACGACCAGGTCGCGCCGGCCCTGGAACGCCGCCCGGAACTTCGCCAGGTGGTCCTGGGGGCCGTCGAGGGCGGCGACCGCCGCCCATTGCGCGATCGTGCTCGCCCCGGAGGTCTGCTGGCCCTGGACGAAGTCCATCGCCTTGATCAGCTTCTCCGGCCCGGCCGCGTAGCCGATCCGCCAGCCGGTCATGGCGTAGCCCTTGGAGACGCCGTTCATGGTCAGCGTGCGCTCGACCAGCTGCGGCTCGACCTGGGCCGGGGTGACGAAGGCGAAGTCGCCGTAGGTCAGGTGCTCGTAGATGTCGTCGGTGAGGATGTGCACGTCGGGATAGCGCAGCAGCACGTCGGTGAGCGCCTTCATCTCGTCGCGCGTGTAGGCGGCCCCGGACGGGTTCGACGGCGAGTTGAGGACGATCCACTTGGTCTTGGGCGTCAGGACCCGGTCGAGTTCTTCCGCCTGAAGCTTGAAGCCGTGCGCCATGTCGGTGTCGGCGAAGACCGGCGTGCCGCCGCAGAGCCCGACCATCTCGGGGTAGGACACCCAGTAGGGACGGGGGATCACCACCTCGTCGCCGGGGTTCAGGGTCGCCAGGAAGGCGTTGTAGAGCACCTGCTTGCCGCCGGTACCCACGATGGTCTGCGAGACCTTGTAGTCGAGCCCGTTCTCACGCTTGAACTTGCGCACGATCGCCTCGCGCAGGGGCGCGATGCCCGAGACCGGCGGGTAGCGGGTCTCGTTGCGGTGGATCGCCTCGATCGCGGCCTGCTTGATGTGGTCCGGCGTGTCGAAATCCGGCTCGCCCACCGACAGGCTGATGACGTCGACGCCGGAGGCCTTCAGGTCCCGGGCCTTCTGGGTCATCACGATGGTCGCGGACGGCTTCACCCGCGAGAGGACGTCGGCGAGGAGAGCCATGATGTGTCGATCTCCGTGAGGGCGAGGCGATCTCGGACGCCCGCGATGCGGCGGGGACCCTAGGCCGACGGTGCGGTGCGGACAAGGCTGCGCGGCAGCCCGGTTTTCATGCTAGGATCGTGCCGATCCGAAGAGGCCGAGTGAAGAGGCCGAGTCATGCCACCCGCCGAGACGATCAGCGTCACGCTGCCTCCCGAGACGGTCCGCACCCTGCGCGAGCGCGTCGAGGCCGGCGAATACGCCTCGCTCGGCGAGGTTTTGGAGGACGCGGTGCAGGCTTGGCAGAGCCGGCGCCGGGAGGATGCCGAACGTCTCGACGCGATCCGCGCCCGCATCCGCCGCTCCCTCGACGACCCGCGGCCGCCGCTGAGCGTCGAGGAGGTCCGAGCTCACATCAAGGCCCTTCATGCCGAGACCGTGAAGGCCCACCGGAATGCGACGCCTTAGGGTCGTCTTCCGTGCGGAAGCCGAGTTCGATCTGCTGCAGATCTACCGTTGGGTCTACGAGGCGAGCCGCGATCCGAGCGTTGCCGACCGGTTTCTGGACCGGCTCGTCAGCCGCTGTGAACGTGTCGGCGACGCACCCCATGGTGGTCGCCCGCGCGACGATTTGGAGCCCGGGTTGCGGACGGTATCGTTCGAACGATCCGCTGTGATCGCTTATCACGTCAACGGCGATCGGGTGGAGATCGTCAACGTCTTCTACGGCGGCCGAGACTTCGAGACCCTGTTCCAGGGCGGGGATCAAGCAGGCGGGACGAACTGAGAGCGACCTGCGTCGCCTGCAGCACGGGCATCGGCCCCTCGACCGGCCCTCGCACCGGCCAGCCCGCCTCCCTATCTCCCAACCATGACACCGCTCTCCGTCCTCGACCTCTCCTTCGTCAGCGCCGACTCGACCCCGGCGCAGGCGCTGCACGACACGCTGGCGCTCGCGCGCCACGTCGACGGTCTCGGCTACCGGCGCTACTGGCTGGCCGAGCACCACGCCCTGCCCAACGTGGCGAGCCCGGCCCCCGAGATCATGATCGGCCAGATCGCCGCCGCGACCCGGGCGATCCGGGTCGGCTCGGGCGGCATCATGCTGCCGAACCACGCGCCGCTGATGGTGGCCGAGCGGTTCCGAGTGCTGGAGGCCCTGTTCCCGGGCCGGATCGACCTCGGCCTCGGGCGCGCGCCCGGCACCGACGGGCTCACCGCCCGGGCCCTGCGCCGCCGGGAGGCGCCCGGCGAGGGCGGCAACGACGACTTCCTCGACCGCCTGCAGGAGTTGCTGTTCTGGGACGGCGGCTTCCCGGAGGGGCACCCGTTCGGAAAGATCCAGGCGAGCCCGTCCGGCGTGCCGCTGCCGCCGATCTTCCTGCTCGGATCGTCCGATTACAGCGCCCAGCTCGCCGGCGACATCGGCTGCGGCTTCGGCTTCGCGCAGCACTTCTCCGGGATGCCGGCCGAGGCGCCGATGCTGGCCTATCGCCGCCTGTTCCGGCCGACGCGGCTCGGCACGCAGCCCCATGCGATCCTCGCGGTGGCGGCGATCTGCGGCGCCACCGACGCGGAGGCCGAGCGTCAGGCCGCGAGCGCCCGCCTCTCGACTCTGCGACGGGAGCGCGGCGAGTACCGCCCGCTGCCGAGCTTGGAGGAAGCGCTCGCCTACCCGTATTCCGACGCGGAGCGGGCCCAGATCGAGCGCGGCCGCGACAAGCTGCACGTGGGCGGGCCGGAGACCCTGCGGGCGCGGCTCATGGACCTCGTGGCGCGGACGCAGGCCGACGAACTGATGATCGTCACGGCGATCCCCGACCAGGCGGCGCGGCACGACTCCTATACCCGGCTGGCCCAAGCCTGGGGCCTCGGCGCGGTCTCGGAGGCGGCCTGACGGTCAGGGATCCCAAAGGGCTCAGCCCTTTGGCGGAGTATCGGGGCGGAGCCCCGATGAACCAAGGCTCCGCCCTAAACCCGCACAAGGTCCCGGACCTTCTGGATCCGGAACCTTGGCGTCAGCGCCCCAGCAGGCGGCCGAGGCGACCGAGCAGGCCGGGGGCCTTCTCGTCAGGCGGTGCGGCGGAGGCCGCCGGGGCGGCTTCGCCCTTCAGCGCCAGGACCAGCCCGAGCGCCGCCGTGTCGGTGGTCTCGCGGTCGATCAGGATCAGGCTGCCGGTCTCGCGGTTGGCCGCGTAGGCGTCCACCGCCACCGGACGGTCGAGGCGCAGGGACACGTCCGCGATGTCGTTGGCGGTGAGGCGCTCGGCCGGGCCCGGCTTGCCGGTCTCGGGATCGATCCGGGAGACGATCCGCTCGACGGTGGCGTTGACCGTGGCGGTGCCGATCTTGGCGAGCAGGCTCGCCCCCGGCGCCAGCTCGGTCTCGGCCGCCCAGAACAGCCGGGCGTCGAAGCTCTCGGCGACCCGCAGGGGCGCGCCGGACGCCGCGATCACCTGCCCGCGGGAGGCGTCGATCTGGTCGGCCAGCACCAGGGTCACCGATTCGTCCTCGCCGGCCTCGGGCAGGTCGCCGTCGGCGGTGTAGATCCGCGCCACCGTCGAGGTCCGGCCGGAGGGCTGGATGGTGACGGCGTCGCCCGGGCGGACCCGGCCGCTGGCGATCCGCCCGCTATAGCCGCGGAACTCGGAATTCGGCCGGTTGACCCATTGGATCGCCATGCGGAACGGAGCGTTGAGCGCCTCCGCGTGCACCGGCACGGTCTCCAAATAGTCGAGCAGCGTGCCGCCCGTGTACCAGGGGGTGGCGATGCCGGGCTCCACGACGTTGTCGCCGTTCTTGGCCGAGAGCGGGATCGCCTTGACCTCGGCGAAGTTCAGGTCGCGGGCGAACGCGGCGAAGCCCGAGCGGATCGCGTCGAACGTGTCCTGCGACCAGCCGACGAGGTCCATCTTGTTCACCGCCAGCACCACCCGGCGGATGCCCAGCATCGAGACCAGCAGGGCGTGGCGCCGGGTCTGGCGGATCAGGCCCTGTCGGGCATCCACCAGGATCACCGCCACGTCCGCCGTCGAGGCGCCGGTGGCCATGTTGCGGGTGTACTGCTCGTGGCCGGGGGTGTCGGCCACGATGAACGAGCGCTTGTCGGTGGAGAAGAACCGGTAGGCGACGTCGATGGTGATGCCCTGCTCGCGCTCGGCCTGGAGGCCGTCGACGAGCAGCGCCAGGTCCATCTCCTGCCCCTGCGTGCCGTGGCGGCGGGAATCGCGCTGGAGCGCCGAGATCTGGTCGTCGAAGATCTGCTTGGTGTCGTGCAGCAGCCGGCCGATCAGGGTCGACTTGCCGTCATCCACCGAACCGCAGGCGATGAAGCGCAGCACGGCCTTGCTCTGGTGGGCGGCCAGGAACGCCTGATAGGTGGCGGCACGGTCGCTGAACGCGGTGGGAGCCTGGTGCACCGTCATCAGAAATACCCCTCCTGCTTCTTGCGCTCCATGGCGCCCGCGCCGTCCTTGTCGATCACCCGGCCCTGGCGCTCCGAGGTGCGCGCCGCCAGCGTCTCGCCGACGATCTCGGGCAGCGTGGCCGCGTCGCTCTCCACCGCGCCGGTGAGCGGGTAGCAGCCGAGGGTCCGGAAGCGGACCAGGCGCTGCTGCGGAACCTCGCCGGGCTCCAGCGGCAGCCTGTCGTCGTCCACCATGATCAGCTGGCCGTCGCGCTCCACCACCGGACGCTCGGCCGCGAAGTAGAGCGGCACGATCGGGATTTTTTCCTGCTCGATGTAGAGCCAGATATCGAGCTCGGTCCAGTTGGACAGCGGGAACACCCGCAGGGACTCGCCGCGCTTCTTCTTCAGGTTGTAGAGGTGCCAGGGCTCCGCGCGCTGGCGCTTGGGATCCCAGCGGTGCTGCGCGGTGCGCAAGGAGATGATCCGCTCCTTGGCCCGGCTTGCCTCCTCGTCGCGGCGGGCGCCGCCGAAGGCCGCGTCGAACTTGTACTTGTCGAGCGCCTGGCGCAGCGCCTGGGTCTTCATCACGTCGGTGTGGACCTCGGAGCCGTGGCTCACCGGCCCGATGCCGCGGGCGAGCCCGTCCGGATTGGTGTGGACCAGGAGGTCGAGGCCGAGTTCCTTCACCCGGGCGTCGCGGAAGGCGATCATCTCGCGGAACTTCCACGTCGTGTCGACGTGGAGCAGCGGGAACGGCAGGGTGCCGGGCGCGAACGCCTTCAGGGCCAGGTGCAGCAGCACCGAGGAATCCTTGCCGATCGAGTAGAGCATCACCGGGTTCTCGGCCTCGGCGACCGTCTCCCGGAAGATGTGGATGCTCTCGGCCTCCAGCCGCTTCAGGTGGCTGAGGCGGTCGGCGGAGGCGGGGGCGCCCGTCGGCACCGCGGCGGCGAGGGCTGCGCTCATCGGGCGAACTCCGGCTGGCGGGTCTTCACGTCTGGGGTGCTCTCGAAGATGGCGGGCTCCTGGCCCGGCTGGATCGACGCGGAGGGCCGCCCGACATGCAGGCCGCACTCCTTCTTCTCTTCCTGCTCCCACCACCAGCGCCCGGCGCGCTCCGGCTCGCCGAGCTTCACGGCGCGGGTGCAGGGGGCGCAGCCGATCGACGGGAAGCCGCGATCGTGCAGGACGTTGTAGGGAATGAAGTTCTCGCGCACAAAGCTGTCGACCTGCGCCCGGGACCAGTCGGCCAGGGGGTTGAGCTTGATCAGGCCGCGGGCGGGATCGAACTCGGCGAGCGGCGTCTCGGCGCGGTTGGCCGACTGGCCAGCGCGCAGGCCGGTGAGCCATCCGCTCGCGCCGTCCAGCGCCCGGCCGAGCGGCTCGACCTTGCGGAACCCGCAGCAGGCCTGCCGGGCCGCCACCGAGCGCCGGAAGCCGTTGATGCCCTCGTCGCGGACGAACGCCTCCTCGGCGGTCCGCTCCGGCGCGTAGGCGCCGATCCGGATCCCGTAGGCCGATTCGGTTTCGGCCCAGGTGTCGTAGGCCTCCGGGAACAGCCGGCCGGTATCGAGGGTGACGATCTCGACGCGGCCCTTCGCCAGCCCGGCCATCGCCAGCCCGTGGGTCAGCGCCTGGTCCTCGACGCCGAGGCTCGTGGTGAACACGAGCCGGCCCGGGATCTCGGCGGCGATCAGGTGGAGGCGACCTGGCAGGTCGAGCCCGGACAGCCGCTCGGACAGGGACTCGGCCATCGTTCGGTCCGGACGGGTCATCGCGACATGTCCTGAGGTTGGTGCGTGGGATAAGGGCGCGGATCACGCCGCACCCAGTTGTCGAAGGGTCGAAATGTTCGCTATAACGAACGAAGTCAAGGCGGCTCGGGGTGCTTGTCGGGCATATCCGGGTGGCCTGGCGTGCGGTGGCGCACCCTGTTCCTCCGCACCCGAGACCCCGCACGACAAAAGATTCTTCTCGGCGGCCCTCAGAAACGCCTAAACTCCCCGCGCGCGGCCCAGCGTGGAAGGATCCCACGGAGACGACCTTGGACGCCATCGATCTCAAGATTCTCGCCTTGCTCCAAGCGGACGCGACCCTCTCCATCGCGGCGATCGGCGAGCGCGTCGGCCTGTCCCAGACCCCATGCTGGAAGCGCATCCAGAAGCTGGAGGCCGACGGCGTGATCGACCGGCGGGTGGCGGTGCTCGACCCGGTCAAGCTGGGCCTCGGCCTCACCGTGTTCGTCTCGATCGAGACCGCCGACCACTCCCAGGAATGGCTTCAGCGCTTCGCTGCGACCATCTCGGCCATGCCGGAGGTGCTGGAATTCTACCGGATGGCCGGCGACGTGGATTATATGTTGCGCGTCGTGGTTGCCGACATGCAGGCCTATGACAGCTTCTACAAGCAGCTTATCGCGGTGCTGCCGCTGAAGAACGTCACCTCGCGATTCGCCATGGAGAAGGTGAAGTCCACCACCGCCCTGCCGCTCCCGGCACCCCCGAAAACCGGGCGCCACCTCCCCGGCACCGGCCCGGTCCTCGCCGTGGTTGGAGAATGATCTTCTCTTTTATTGCGGCGCAACGAATGCAATATCCTAGTTCAGGCGCGTTCTGCAAAAAGAACGTTTTCGATTGACACCGGCCCCGTAGGCCACGACATGGTCCCCTGATGGCACGCCAGAATCTCCTTCCGCGCACCGCCCCGTTCGGCGACGGCGAGCGCGCCAGCCTCGATGCCGTGCTCGGCAGCGCGACGCCCGTGCAGCGCGCGTGGCTCGCGGGCTTCCTGGCGGGCCTCGACGCCGCCGGAGGGCAGCCGGCCGCCGTCCCGGCCGCCCCGCCCAAGGCCGCCGAGCCGCTGACGATCCTCTATGCCAGCGAATCGGGGAACTCCGAGGCGCTGGCCGGCAACGTCGCCAAGCTCGCGCGCAAGCAGGGGTTCAAGCCGAAGGTCGTGGACTTCTCGGACCTCGACCTGGCGAGCCTGCCCAAGGCCGGCAAGCTCATCGCCATCGCGGCGACCTGGGGCGAAGGCGAGCCGCCGGCACGGGCCGTGCGGGCCTACGGCGAACTGATGGGTGAGGGCGCCCCGCGCATCGACGGCGTCCCCTTCGCGGTGCTGGCTTTGGGCGACACCTCGTATGTCGAGTTCTGCGCCATCGGGAAGGCGCTCGACGCGCGCTTCGAGGCGCTGGGCGGCCAGCGCGCCGCCGAGCGCGCCGACCTCGACCTCGACTTCGAGAAGCCGGCCGCCGACTGGATCAAGAACACCCTCAAGGCCCTCGCCCCGGCGGAGACGCCCGACAACGTCGTGGCGGTGGATTTCGCCCGCACCGCCGCCGGCGAGGACGACGAGGCCGAGCCGAGCCGCGAGCCGCTGGTGGTCGAGGTCGTCGAGCACGTGAACCTCAACTCGTCCCGCTCCGACAAGGAGACGATCCACCTGGCGCTGGCCTTCGAGGACGGCGCGCCCGCCTACGAGCCCGGCGATTCGCTCGAGGTCTTCCCCGAGAACGACCCGCAGCTGGTGGACGAGATCCTGAACGCCGCGGGGCTTTCGGGCGACGAGGCCCTGCGCCAGGCGCTGCTCGCCGAGCGGGACATCACCACCCTGTCGGCCGCCACGATCGAGCGCTTCGTCAAGGCGACCGGCCACGCCGACGCGCAGAAACTGATCGACAGCGGCGAGGCCCGGGCCTGGATCGAGGGACGGCACCTGATCGACCTGCTGGCGACCTTCCCGGCCGCGCTGACGGCCGAGCATCTCAACACCATCACCCGGCCGCTGCCGCCCCGGGCCTACTCGATCGCGTCCTCGCGCAAGGAGGTGGGCGACGAGGTCCACCTCGCCATCGTGGCGGTCCGCTACGAGACCCACGGGCGGGCCCGCTCGGGCGTCGCCTCCGTGCATGTCGCCGACCGGATCCGGGACGGCGCCAAGCTGCGGGTGCGGCTGAAGCCGAACCGGCACTTCCGCCTGCCGCAGGATCCGGCCACCGACATCATCATGGTCGGCCCCGGCACCGGTGTCGCGCCGTTCCGCGCCTTCGTGCAGGAGCGCCGCGCCATCGAGGCGCCCGGCCGCTCCTGGCTGTTCTTCGGCGACCGGCACTTCCTGCACGACTTCCTGTACCAACTCGAATGGCAGGAGGCCCTGGAGGACGGCTCGCTGACGAAGATCGACGTCGCCTTCTCCCGGGACCAGCCGGAGAAGATCTACGTGCAGAACCGCATCACCCACAACGCGCAGGAGCTGGTCTCCTGGCTGGAGGGCGGCGCCCATTTCTACGTATGCGGCGATGCCAAGAACATGGCCAAGGACGTGCGCGCCGCCGTGGTGCGGGCCTACGAGATCGCCAAATCCCTGAGCCCGGCCGACGCCGAGGCGCAGGTTGCGGCCCTGGAGCGCAGCCACCGCTACCAGCAGGACGTTTACTGAGATCATCGCGCTCCCCGATCCCGGGGAGAGCACCAAGATGCGACGGAGACAGTCGGAGCGCGGGTCCCCTCTCCCATGCGGGAGAGGGAAAGGGTGAGGGATCCAGGTCTTTCCGGAGAGGGCGCCCCCCTCACCCCAACCCTCTCCCGCACGGGAGAGGGGGACTGTCGCGGATCCCGCCCCTACCGTGAACTGGCACCCGCCCCATGAAGGGGGTGGGAGACGCGTTCAGACAGACGGATTCACCTTATGGACGACCACAGCCCCCGCGACGACGCCGACGCCCAGGCCCTGGCGCAGACCCCGGCCGCCCGCGTCTACGAGACCCCGCCCAAGGACCGGCCGATCACCGATGCCGAGGCGGCCCGCGCGGCCCAGCTCGCCGCCAACGAGCACATCAAGATCGCCAGCGGCTACCTCCGCGGCGGCCTCGCCGACGGCCTGCTGAAGCACGCCACCGGGGCGATCTCCGAGGATGACGGGCAGCTCGTGAAGTTCCACGGGATGTACATGCAGGACGACCGCGACCTGCGCCCGGAGCGGACCAAGAAGAAGCTCGACAAGGCCTACAGCTTCATGATCCGCCTGCGCATCGCCGGCGGCGTGATCAGCCCGAAGCAGTGGCTGGTCCTCGACGACATCGCGGTCACCTATGCGGGCAGCGCCCTGCGGGCGACCACGCGCCAGACCTTCCAGTATCACGGCGTGATCAAGTCGAACCTCAAGCGCACGATGGCGGCCATCGACGCGGCCCTGCTCGACACGATCGCGGCCTGCGGCGACGTCAACCGCAACGTCATGGCGGCGACCAACCCGGCTCAGGCGGGCGCCCACAAGGCCGCCCACACCCTCGCCAAGGACATCTCGGACAGCCTGCTGCCGAAGACCAGCGCCTGGCGGGAGATCTGGCTCGACGGCGAGCGCGTGGTCGGCGGCGAGGAGGAGGAGGTCGAGCCGGTCTACGGCCGCACCTACCTGCCGCGGAAGTTCAAGATCGTCGTGGCGGTGCCGCCCTCCAACGAGGTCGACATCTTCGCCCACGATCTCGGCTTCATCGCCATCCTGGACAAGAAGAACCAGGTCACCGGCTGGAACGTCACCGTGGGCGGCGGCATGGGCATGACCCATGGCGAGCCCGAGACCTTCCCGCGCACCGCCGACGTGATGGGCTTCGTGAAGCCCGAGGACGCCATCAAGGTCGCCGAGGCCGTGATGACGGTCCAGCGCGACTGGGGCAACCGCAAGAACCGCAAGAACGCCCGGCTCAAGTACACGATCGAGCGCTACGGCCTGGCGGCGTTCCGGGCCGAGGTGGAGACCCGGATCGGCAAGACGCTCGGCGAGCCGAAGCCCTTCACCTTCACCAACAACGGCGACCGCTTCGGCTGGACCGAGGGCGACGACGGCCGTCACCACCTGACGCTCTACGTCCCGTCCGGCCGGATCAAGGATTACGAGGACGGCCCGCAATTCCTCACCGGCCTGCGCGCGATCGCCCAGGTGCACGAGGGCGATTTCCGCCTCACCGCCAACCAGAACGTGATCGTCGCCAACGTGCCGGCGGCGAAGCGCGCCGCGATCGAGGCGCTGGTCGATCAGTACGGCATCACCAAGGGTGCCGGGGCGCTCCGGCGCAACTCCATCGCCTGCGTGGCGCTGCCGACCTGCGGCCTCGCGCTGGCCGAGAGCGAGCGCTACCTGCCGGACCTGATGACCGAGCTGGAGCAGAGCCTGGCCACGCACGGGCTCGCCGAGGAGGAGATCACGATCCGCTCCACCGGCTGCCCGAACGGGTGCGCCCGCCCGTTCATCGCCGAGATCGGCCTCGTCGGCCGGGGGCCCGAGCGCTACCACCTCTATCTCGGCGCCGCCTTCGACGGCTCGCGCCTGAGCAAGCTCTACAAGGAGGATGTGGCGGCCTCGGACATCCGCGACACCCTGGATCCGCTCTTCGCCGACTTCGCCAAGGGCCGGAACCCCGGCGAGCATTTCGGCGACTACCTGATCCGGGCCGGGCACGTCGCCCGGACGATCAACGGGCCGGATTTCCACGACCGGACCGGGGCCCTCAAGCCGGTCGGACACGCCTGAGCCGACGCGATCCCGGGGCCGAGACCGCACCCTCGGCCCCGGGAGGCGCGATTCTTCTGAGACCGTTTGGCCGGTCCCGGGCGCGGGGCCGTGGCCTGCGCCTCGCATCGGCCGGACGGCACGACGCAATCATCCGGAAACCATATCGACGGACGGCCCGCCCATCCCTGCCCATGAGAACGAACGTTCATTGACGCGAGAATGAACGTTCATTACGACAGTGGGGCAAGCAGGAGTGAGCCATGGCTCTGTCGCTCGAAGGTCGCTGGTCGGATCTGGACGAGGACCGGTTCGCCCCGTCCGGACCCGGCGCGGCGCGCCTCTTCGCGACGGTCCGGGCTTTCTGCACCCCCTCGAACCTCACCTTCGCCGCCGTTCTGGTCCTCGCCTGGATGGCGCTGATCAGCTGGACCGGCGCGGGTCCGAAGGGCTGGCAGGCGCGCCTGTGCGCCGACCTGAGCCAGACCGCCCAGGCCTGTGCGGCCACCATTCCCGCGAAGGACCAGAGCCGCGTCGCCGCGGTCGCGCAGTTCGCCCCGTGAGCGTGCCGGCGGCCGCCGAGGCGCGCTCCGGCCAGGCCGCGCGGCGCGAACACATCCTCGACGCCGCCGAGGCCTGCTTCGTGCGCAACGGCTTCCACCGGGCCACGATGCAGGACCTCGCCCGCGAGGCCGCGATGAGCCCGGGCAACTTCTACCGCTACTTCGAATCCAAGGAAGCCCTGGTCGTCGGGCTGGTGGAGCGCGAGCGCGAGCGCGGCATCCAGCTCGTCGAAGAGATGGGGCACGGCGGCGACCCGCGCGCGGCCCTGCTCGACCTCATCGCGCGCTACTTCGTGTCGATCACCCGGGAGGCCGCGGTGCTGCGCATGGAGATCTGGTCGGAGGCCACCCGCAACCCCGCCATCTCCGACCTGACCGCCCGGTCCGAGGCGGAGACCCGGGACTGGTTCACCGAAACCTTCGCGGCGCTGGCCACCAGCCCGGATTGCGACCCGGACCGGCTCTACGGGCTGGTCGCCCCGCTGATGAAGGGGATCATCGTCGGCCGCGCGATCCTGCCCGGTTACGATCCGGCCCCCGCGGTCGCCCAGCTCCACGCCCTGCTGGCGACCGGCCTCGACGGCCGCCTGCCGCGCGCCGCCCCGGGCATGCCGCGGCAGGACCACTGATTCCCGTCTGCGGACCGAGCCCTGCGGCTCGCTCGTCCGGCGCAATCCGCAACACGGCGCGGCGTAAGGACCGCCGGACAAGGCCGGCCCGGTTCCGCACCGGCAGGATCGCCAACGGCGGCGACGGCACATCCTAGGACGTATCGATCTGGGCCGAGCCGCCACGGTGCGCGGCTGCCTGCGCGCGGTGCTGCGCAGCCCGCAGGCCTCGATATGGGTGGCACGCGCCGCGCCGGGCCAGCCGCAGGCCGCGACCCGCGCGCCCGGGGGGCCCCGATCCGAATGCACGGCGACGCGCGCGAAGGACTCGGACGCGATGAGCGCGCATCTGATTCGAAGAGGCCGACGGGCGCGCCTGTCGATCTCCGCCCCGGAGCGACCCGCATCAACGCCTGGACGTGTATTTTGCGCATTTGCGCACGTTTAAGTCTCCACAATCCGTAAGATTTAAAATCATTCCAAAGGGATGTGTGACGCACCGGACACGTCCGATGAGTTCCTGCGCCTGTGAGCCCGTCGATTACAATCACGCATTGAATCAGGCCGACAATCGTACGCAAAGACAAGGGCGCATCGACGCGACGATCTTCTTAAGAATGACTCAAAACTATGCCTCAAGGCCGAACAATCCGCGCCGTTGTCTCAAACTCAGACCGCAATTGCACAAACAATAAGCGATATGGGCTGGTTTTTACTCTGCTTGCGGCATCGACGACTGTCGTCCACGCACAATCCAGCCCGATCCAGGACGAGGTCATCCTCTCGGAACTGAGCGTCACCGGCACGGGTCCCGAGCGGGCGGACGGCCCGGTCGTCGGCTATCGCGCCACGCGCTCGGCGACCGCGACCAAGACCGACACGCCCCTGCGGGACTCGCCGCAATCGATCAACGTCGTCCCGCGCCAGGTGATCACGGACCAGCAGGACCTGCGCCTGACCGATGCCGTCACCAATGTCAGCAACGTCACGCCCGGCAGCACCGTGCAGGGCCGCTCGCAGAACTACGTCATCCGCGGCTTCGCCACGCAGCTCTTCGCCGTCGACGGCATCCTGGTCAATCCGGCGATCAACTTCTATCCGGTGGAACGCGACCTCGCGAACGCCGAACGGGTCGAGGTGATCAAGGGGCCGGCCTCCGTGCTGTTCGGCCGGGGCGACCCGGGCGGGGTCGTCAACATCGTCACCCGCAGGCCGACCCTGGAGCCGACCGCGGACGCGAGCGTCCAGGGCGGCAGCTTCGGCTTCCGGCGGTTCCAGGGCTCGGTTTCCAGCGCGATCCCGTCCATCGATGGGCTGGCCGCGCGCCTCACCTTCGCCGCGCAGGAGGATCCGACCTTCCGCGACATCGGCGGCGACACCAACCGGCGCATCTTCATCGCGCCGGCGCTGAGCTGGACGCCGAGCGCCGACACGAGGGTCTACATCAACGCGGAAGCCACCAGCCAGCGCACCCAGTACGATGAGGGGCTCATCGCTTTCCGTGGCCGCGTGCCGCTGGACAACATCCGCCGCTACTACGGAGAGCCGTCCTCGCGCTATTACGGCGAGGTCAACGGGATCACGATGCGGGCCGAACACGACGTCAATGAAAACCTGACGCTGCGGCAAGTGATCAACGGGCAATGGGGGGCGTTCAACCTGTTCACGGCCCGTGCCACCGGGGTGAACAACGCCGGGACCCAGGTCACGCGGCGCGACGCCTCGGTCGATTCGCATTTCGCAGCCGTGGATACCCAGACCGAAGCGATCATGAAGTTCGACACGCTCGGCTTCGCCCACACCGCCCTCGTGGGGTTCGAGTACACCAACGGCTTCCGCCATCCCTATTCGCAGCAGGGCACCTACACCCCGGTCAGCTTCTTCAACCCGGTCTTCGGCGGGACTCCCGGCGCGCTCGGGTTTCAGTCAGAGCTGAAGCAGAAGCTCGAACTGTTCGGGTTTTACCTGCAGGACCAGATCGCCCTCACGCCCCAGTTGCAGCTCGTGCTCGGCGCCCGGTTCGATCTCGGCACCCAATATTACTTCAATCGCCTTCCGGCTTCGAGAACCCAACCTCCGGAGCAGCAACTCTTCGGCGCCTCGCCGCGGGTCGGCCTGATCTATCGGCCGTTCGAGCCGCTGACGTTCTATGCCAGCTACGCCACGTCCTTCGCGCCGCAGACCGCGAACGTCCTCAACGTCGTCAACCCGGCACCCGAGACGGGCGAGCAGCTCGAGGTCGGAACCCGCATCGACATCAACCCCGACCTGACCCTGAGCGCGGCCGCCTTCCGGATCACCCGCAACAACGTCGCCGGCAACGACCCCGTCAACACCAACTTCTCGGTGATCACCGGCCAGCAGCGTTCGGAGGGCGTCGAGGCGGACCTGGCCGGCGAGATCCTTCCGGGCTGGAAGGTCATCGGCGGCGTCGGCTATCTCGATGCGCGGATCACCAAGGACAGGGTCTTCGCGGTCGGCAACCGCCTCTTGGGCGCGCCGGCCTTCAGCGGCAGCGTGTGGACGACGTACGATGTCCAGGCCGGCTCCCTGCGCGGTCTCGGGCTCGGCATCGGCGTCACCCATGTCGGCCAGCGCTTCGGCGACCTCAACAACAGCTACAAGGTCGGGGCGTACAATCGGATCGACGCAGCCGTGTATTACGACATCGACGCGCATTACCGGTTCGCGGTCAACATCCGGAACCTGGCGAACGCACGCTACATCGAGCAGCCGTTCAATCAGTTCAACAACACCCCCGGTGCGCCTTTCACCCTCCTGGCGACGATCACTGCGCGGATGTGAGCCGGATCGGCGCAAATCAGGGGTTCGAGAGGCCTCCAGCCCAGCCCTTTCAAGGTGTTTGGCCAGGTGCGCGTCGTGGGATCGGCGCTCCCGAGCCGATCACGCGCGCCCCTTTCCCGGACGGGTGAAGCGAAGCGGAACCTGATCCGGGATCCAGCACACGAAGCGCCGCGCCAGCGGCACGGGTCGATCAGGCGGACGCTGCGCGCCGTATTGTGCTGGATCCCGGGTCGCATTCCGCTAGCGCTGCATGCGCCCGGGAAAGGGCCGGGCGGACCTGCTCGACACATGTCCTGGTCTCAGCCCAACATCTTGAAACCGCTGTGTCTGGGACCTTTTGCGGGCGCAGGGTGGAACCCTGCTGTCGGGCTTTGCCCGATCCATCAGGGGCCAAATCCTAGAGGTCTTGCCCCGAACCCCGCCAAAGGGCTGAGCCCTTTGGAAACCCGGTCGTCCTCGCCGCGCTACCGTCCCGTGTCGCCGACGGGCTCCGGGCGGGGCTTCGCCACGCGGAGGGGCGTCGCGGCTCTCGGCTGCGCACGCCGGCGGCTCGCGCGGCGACGCAGGATGTAGAGGGTCAGGCCGGTGGCGGCGAAGCCCGGCATGGCCAGCGCTGCCAGGCAGAACAGCAGGGCGAACAGGTCGCCGAAGAACCGGCCGCGATGCACCTCCAGGATGGACTGGAGGATCTGCCGCCCGAGGGGCGTGTCGGCGGCGTGCTCGGCTGACAGGAAGGCGCCCGTGGCGGCGTCGTAGCGCGCCTCGTTGCGGGCGCTGAGGGACGCGACACCCCGGGGCAGCCAGCGGATGCGGATCGTCGCCGTGTCGGCCCCCGGCAGGGTCAGGGTCACGACGCCGGCCTCCTGCCCCTCTCCGGCCCGGAACGCCGCCCAGGCGCGGTCGACGGCGTCGGGCCGGGAGTCCGGCACGGGAGAAGCCTCCCCATGGCCGGCCATGCGGGCCGGCTTCGCCCGCTCCGACGGCCCGGCGAGCAGCCAGGTGGCGCCGTCCTTGAACGCCGGGTAGGACCAGGTCAGGCCGGTGAGCGCGATGACCAGGTAGACCGGCGTCAGCCAGGTCCCGGCCACGGCGTGCAGGGACCACCAGCGCGGCCGGCCCGGCCGCGACAGGCTCGGCTTCAGCCAGATCCGCCAACGATGGATCTTGGGCCAGCGCAGGTAGAGGCCGGTGGCGAGGAACACGATCAGCGCCAGGGTGCAAGCCCCCGTGATGGTCCGGCCCCAGCCCTTGGACCCGCCGGGAATGAGCAGCCAGCGGTGCAGGTCCCGCACCGTCGCGAAGGCCGCCTCCAGCCGGACGGGGCCCAGCACCGCGCCGTCATAGGGGTCGGCATAGACCGAGGGCGGCCGCACCCGGGTCTCCGGGTCGCGGGCGAAGCGCACGAACGCGCTCGCGTTCGGGTCGTCCGACAGGGTGAGGGCGTTCACGATTCGGCCGCCCGCCTGGGCGTCGATCCGGGCGGCGAGGGCGGTGGGGGCAAGCGGCACCCGGTCCGCCGCCTCGACCCGCATCCGGTCGCGGTTGGCGAAGGCGGTGATCGCCTCCTCGTAGCTCATCAGCGCGCCGGTCAGGCCCATCAGCGCGAGCACGAACCCGGCGGTGAGGCCGAGCGCCCAGTGCAGGCGGAACAGGACGGTCCGGGGGGAGGGAATCGGCAGCGGCTTCACGATGCCGGCTGCGTAGCGCAAAATCCGGTCCCGTTAAAACGAATTTTGCTCGAGAACATCGTCTTGGACATCGGCTTCGGGATGATGCTCTAGACCTTTGATGTCGCGTCCTCGTTTTTCGAAAGCCGGGGGCGACCTTTCCCGATGATGCGCGAGGTCTTTGATAGTGTGGCATTGTCAGAGCCGAATGGATTTCTCCTTCGTGGAAAGATGCTCGCGCAGAGTTCGGCCACGCAGACGACGACGAGCCGCGTAGCCCTACGCGATCTGACGGGTGACAGAGCCGCCATCCGGTGACAGGATCATGCCCGGGATACGCCACCCACTCCCGCATGGTCTGTGAAAGGGGCTCGATTCGATGCATCAACCTCTGCGCCGGACGGTCCAGGTCGGCGAGAACGGGAGGATGAACCTTCCCGCGGAGATGCGCCGCATCCTGGGTCTGACCGGATCGGGCCGCGTCATCCTCACACAGGATGAAGATGGCATCCGCATCACAACGGTCGAGCAGGCCCTGAAGCGTGTCCGTAGCCTGGCGGCGCCCTTTGCCGAGGGCCGCGGATCCGTGGTCGATGCGTTCATCGCGGAGAAACGTGCAGACGCGGCCCGTGAGGATGCCGAGGGCAACGCCGACCCGCATGCCTGATCCGATCCTCGACGCATCGGCCGTCCTGACGGTCATCTTCGACGAGGCCGGAGCCGACCGCGTGGCCGCTCACCTGCCCGGCGCCAAGGTCTCCGCTGTCAACGCGGCCGAGGTCATGACGAAACTTTTCGACCTCGGCATACCCGGAAACACCGTCGACGCGATCCTCGAAGGATTGCAACTCACGATCTTGCCGTTCGGGATGGTGGAGGCGCGGGAAACCGCCCGGATGCGCCCACTCACCCGGCACGCCGGCCTCTCGCTCGGGGACCGCGCCTGTCTGGCGACCGCAAGGCTGGAGAACGCTCCGGCCCTGACGTCGGACAGGGCCTGGGCGCGGCTGGGCCAGACCGTTTCGGTCGACATCGACGTGCTGCGCTGACCGGCACGGATCGGCAGGCCGCGCTTGCCCAAGCCCGGCACGGCATTGTGAGGCTCCGCGACCGCGGCCCGGCCTCAGGTGATCGGCGCCGGGTTGAACAGGGTCAGGTCGTTGAACAGGCCCCAGCGGTCGGACCAGGGCCGCTTGCGCCCGCTCGCCACGTCGAGGATCAGGTGGAACAGCTCCCAGCCGACCTGCTCGATCGTGGCCTCGCCGGTGGCGATGCGGCCGGCATCGAGGTCGATCAGGTCGGACCAGCGCTCGGCCAGCTCCGTCCGGGTGGCGACCTTGATCACCGGGGCCTGAGCGAGACCGTAGGGCGTGCCGCGGCCGGTGGAGAACACCTGCAGGGTGATCCCCGAGGCGAGCTGGAGCGTGCCGCAGACGAAGTCGCTGGCTGGGGTCGCGGCGAAGATCAGGCCCTTCTCGCGGACGCGCTCGCCCGGCGCCAGCACCCCGGCGATCGCGCCGGTGCCGGACTTGGCGACCGAGCCCAGGGCCTTCTCGACGATGTTGTTGAGGCCGCCCTTCTTGTTGCCGGGCGACGGGTTGGCCCGGCGGTCGGCCTCGCCCTTGGCGAGATAGGCATCGTACCAGGCCATCTCGCGGATCAGGGCCTGGGCCACCTCCGGCGTCCTGGCCCGGGGGGTCAGGAGGTGGATCGCGTCGCGGACCTCGGTGACCTCGGAGAACAGCACGGTGCCGCCGCAGGCCACGATCAGGTCGGCGCAGTAACCGAGGGCCGGGTTGGCGGTGACGCCGGAGAACGCGTCGCTGCCGCCGCATTGCAGGCCGATCACGAGATCGGAGGCCGGACAGGTCTCGCGGGTGCGCCGGTTCAGCACCTCCAGGCGGGCTTCCGCCATCGCCAGGATGCTGTCGAGCATCGCGGAAAAGCCCTGGTGGCGCTCGTCCTGGAGCCGGACCACCCCGTCCCCGGAAGCGCCGCCATCGGGCAGCAGCCGCTCCGAGACGAGCTTCTCGCAGCCCAGCCCGACCACCATCGCTTCGCCGCCGAAATTCGGGTTCTGCGCGAGGCTCTGGAGGGTCCGGATCGGCACCACAGCCTCCGGGGCGTTGATGGCGACGCCGCAGCCATACGCATGGGTGAGGCCGACCACGTCGTCGACGTTGGGGAAGCGCGGCAGCAGCTCCTGCTTGATCCGCCTGATCGCCACGTCGAGGGTGCCGGCGACGCATTGCACGCTGATCGAGATCGCCAGGATGTTCTTGGTGCCCACCGACCCGTCCGGGTTGCGGTAGCCCTCGAAGGTGTAGCCCTCGAGCGGGGGCAGGGGCGCCGGCACCCGTGTGGCGAGTTCCAGCGCGTCGAGGGCGGGGGCGACCGGGGTCGCGACCCGGGATTCCTCGACCCAGGCGCCCCGCGGGATCGCTTGCGTGGCGATGCCGACCACCTCGCCGTAGCGACGCACCGCGCCGCCCTCCGGGATGTCGGACAGCGCCACCTTGTGGCCCTGCGGGACGAACTCGACGAGTTCGAGCCCGTCCGGGAACGCCGTGCCGGCGGGCAGCCCGAAGGCGTTGACCACGATCGCGACGTTGTCGTGCTCGCTCAGCCGGATCGTGCGCGGCACGTCCCCGGCCGGGCGCTCGAGGCTCGGGCGATCCTGGGTCGGGCGATCCTGGGTCGCGCTGTCGATCTCGGCCTGCATCGAACGTTCCCTGCTCAGCCTTCGGTGCGGAAACGCCCGGCCAGGGCCTCGGCGTTGCGCGCGAGCAACCCCAGATCCGAGCCGACCGCGGTGAACCGGGTGCCGGCCGCGATGTAGCGCTTGGCCAGGTCCTCGCTCGGCGTGAGGATGCCGGCATGCTTGCCGGCCTTCACGATCCGGCCGATGGCCGCCTCGATGGTCGCGACCACCTCCGGGTGACCCTGTTGGCCGAGATGGCCGAGGCTGGTGGATAGGTCGCCGGGCCCGATGAACACGCCGTCCACGCCTTCCACGGCGGCGATCGCGTCCAGATTGTCGAGGGCGCGGCGGGACTCGACCTGCACGATCACGACGATCTCAGCCTCACAGCGGGTGTGGTAGTCCGGGATGCGCCCGAACCGGGCGGCCCGGGGCGCCTGCGAGAAGCCGCGGATGCCGCGGGGCGCGTAGCGCGTCGCCGCCACGACCCGCTCGGCCTGCGCGGCATCGTCGATATTGGGGATCATCAGCGACTGGGCGCCGGCATCCAGGATGCGCTTGATGGTGATGGGGTCGTCGCTCGGCACCCGCACCACCGGGTTGGTGGCGTTCTCCATCATGGCCTGGAGCTGGAAGTAGATATCCCGCAGGTCGTTGGCGGAGTGCTCCATGTCGAGGAGCAGCCAGTCGAACCCGGCGCCGGCGACGATCTCGGTGGAGATCGGGCTCGCGAGGCTGCACCACAGGCCGATCTGCTGGCGCCCCGCGCCGAGGGCGGCCTTGAAGCGGTTGGTGAGTCGGTCCATGGCGATCCCTCTCCTGGCGGCCCCGGCCTCTGCGGGCCGTCGGGTGCCCATCAGGCGCAGCCTTTCCACCGGAGGTCAAAGCCAAAGGCTGGATCGATCGATACCGTCGGCGCATCGATCGATGCCGCGGGCGCTTGGCTCATCCAGGCCGCGGGCGCTTGGATCAGGCCGGGGGCAGCTCCGCCAGGATCGCGACCAGCCGGGCGATCAGCGGCTCGTCCGCGTCGCGCCGCCAGGCCAGGACCAGCTCGGCGGGGCGGGGGGCCGGCAGCACCAGCGGCCGGAACGCCACGCCCTCGAAGCGCAGGCGCTCGGCCGCCGCCGGCACGAGGGCGATGCCGAGGTCGGCCCGGACCAGGGCCAGGATCGAGTGGATCTGGGTCATCCACTGCACGATCCGGGGCTCCACGGCCGCCTCCGCGAGCAGGCCGAGGATCAGGTCGTGGAAGTAGCGCGCCTCGTTCGGCGCGTAGGCGATGAACGGTTCGCCGCCGAGATCGCCCGGGGCGAGATGCGCGCGCGCCGCCAGGGGATTCCCGGCCGGCAGGGCCACCACCAGGGGCTCGGCCAGCGCCCGGACCGCGATCAGGTCCGGATGGACGATGGGCGGACGCACCAGGGCCGCGTCGAGACGGCCGGCGAGGAGCTCCTCGACCTGATCCCGGCTGACCATCTCGCGCAGCGCCAGCGTGACGTCGGGCAGCGCCCGCCGGAGGGCGGTGACGAGGCGGGGCAGGACATCGTAGGCCGAGGCCGCGGTGAAGCCGAGCTTCAGCACCCCCGCGCGCCCGGCCGCGACCTGGCGGGTGACGTGCGTCGCGGTCTCGGCGAGCCGGAGGATGCGCTGCGCCTCCGGCAGGAAGCTGCGCCCGGCCGCGGTCAGCCGGACGGATCGGCTGGTGCGCTCCAGGAGCTGCACGTCGAGCACCCGCTCCAGCACCTGGATCTGCCGCGACAGGGGCGGTTGCGTCATGTTCAGCCGGGCGGCCGCACGCCCGAAATGCAGCTCCTCCGCCACGGCGGCGAAGCACCGGAGCTGGCTGAAGTCGAACATCGGATCTCCCCTGCACGCCGGGACGCGGAGGGGAGATCATAAGGCCTCTGCGCCCCTCAGTCGTTCGGCCGATAGAGGTACCGGCCTCCACCGGACCTGCGCACAGGTCCGGGGATCCCGAAGGGCCCGCGGCCCTTCGGCAGGGCTCGGGGCGCGGAGCCCCGAGGTTCGCGGGGCGCTGGTCTTACGGCGCCAACTCGTTGCCGGCGTAGTCGATCTTACCGTCGGCGCCCTTCTTCCAGGCGTAGATCACGTAGTCGGGCCGGGTGAGGTCGCCCTTCTTGTCGTACGCGATCGGGCCGACCACGGTCTCGATCGTCTTGCCCTGGTGCAGCCAGTCGGCCAGAACCTTGCCCTCTATGGAGCCGGTCTCGGCGGCGGCCTTGGCCAGCACCTGCACGGCCGCGTAGGCGTAGAGCGTGTAGGCGTCGGGATCGATGGTCTTGGCCTTGAACGCCGCGACCACGGCCTGGGCGCTCGCGTTCTTCCGGGCATCCGGCGAGAAGGTCATCAGCGTGCCCTCGGCGCCGTCGCCGGCGATCTGCACGAACTCCTTCGGGGCGAGGCCGTCGCCGCCGACCAGGGTCGCGTTCAGGCCCTGGTCGCGCATCTGGCGCAGGATCAGCCCGGCCTCGGTGTGGAAGCCGCCGTAATAGACCACGTCGACGTTGGCCGACTTCAACTTGGACACGAGCGCCGAGTAGTCCTTCTCGCCCGGGTTGACGCCCTCGAACAGCACCTCCTTGCCGCCCTTGGCCTTGAGCGTCATCTGGGTCTCCTGCGCCAGACCCTTGCCGTAGGACGACTTGTCGTGGACGAAGGCGATCCGCTTGCCCTTGAAGTGATCGGCCAGGTACGCGCCCGCCACCACGCCCTGCTGGTCGTCGCGGCCGCAGGTGCGGAAGGTGTTCCACATCCCGCGCTCGGTGAACTTCACGTTGGTGGAGGACGGGGTGACCTGGACGATGCCGGCATCGAGGCAGACGTCGGAGGCGGGGATCGACACGCTGGAGGCGAAGGCGCCCACCACCATCGTCACGCCGTCCGCGGCGAGCTTGTTGGCGATCGACACGCCCTGCTTCGGGTCGGAGGCGTCGTCGCCGTAGATCGGCTCGAACGGCCGGCCCTTGATGCCGCCGGCCTTGTTGATGTCCTCGATCGCCTGGCTGACGCCGTTCTTCACCTGCACGCCGAAAGCCGCATACGGCCCGGTCACGCCGGCCGAGACACCGATCTTGATCGGTCCACCTTTGTCCTGGGCCTGTGCAGCGCCAATCGTCAGAAGACCAACGATGGTCAACGACAGTATTTTCCTCATGACCGCCCCCGCGCTCGAAGTCCAACCCGCCCCGGCAGACCGACGCAATGTTTCGGCCAGACCCGACGACCGTGCATCGACCTGCCGCGACGCGGGCGCAAGCCTGTTTTCAACCTGCCGCGCCGTCAAGGCCGCAAGCATAGGGATGTGCCGCACGGCACTGATCTGAAACCGATCCGGACCCTGTCACGCCGCAATCGGCGCCGAACGGCGCGGGCGTAGCCCCGATCCTGGCCGGGGAAGCGGCGGGATCGATCGACCGGACGGCGGCGTCGGATCGATGATTCGTCGGACGGGCGCGACGGCCGTGCCGCGCTCAGGTCCGGAAGCCGCGCGCGGGAGCACGCACGCCCATCCCGGCAGATCGCTGCCGGGGCTCCTCCTTCGATCTCCCCGGCGCCCGGCGCCGAGGAGGCTCTGCTGTCTCGGGCGTGGCGGTTGCCTGACCGGCCGCGGCGCCTCCCGTCGGAGCCGCGGCCGACGCGATCGCGTCAGCAGCTCAGGCGGCGCCCCTCGCGACGTCCGAAGGTCCGGTAATGGGCCGCACCGGACTCCATCTGGCCGTTGGCGATGGCCCGGCGGACATCGGGGTTGCAGCGCAGATACTCGCGCTCGTCGAACCCGCCATAGGCGCGCTCGCCGTAGCCCCGGTCGCCGTAGCCGCGCTCGCCGCGATCCCGACCGCGGTCATCATCGCGGTCCCGGTCGCGGTCGCCGTAATCCCGGCCGCCATAGCCATAATCGGGTCCGCGCTGAGCGAGGGCCGGCCCGAGCGCGGACATCACGCCGAAGCCGACGGCGACCGCAGCCAAAAACGCTTTCATCGTACCTGTCTCCTCACCGAGCCTGGAAACGCGTTGGGCCCCAGATGGTTCGATCGCCCCGGAGGGGGGACGGCGCGCGCGCCGGTCCCGGCGGCCACGGCCATCCCGCGCCCCGGCCGACGGAGGCGGCGGAGACTTGGAAACGGCGGATCCGCGCGACCAGCTCACGAAGCGCCCGATACCGAGGTCGCCCCGATCGCGTTCAGGAGCCAGGCCCGCCCCGGCCTGACAATCGATGGGGAATGCAAATCACCATCTTTTTCGGACTACCGCCGCCAGAACGAAACAGATCACGGATTTATTTTCGATCAAAAGAAACAAATATCGACCCGAACTTCTAATGTAATTAAATTATAACTCGCCGACCAGAACGAACATTGATGGGATCTCGCCTCTTTGCTATGGGATTATCTTCCACGACAGAGAGTTAGACGCCGATGTCCTCCCGAGCCCTGGGATGTGCTGCGCGCGACGGTCTCGCCGGCGCGATGCTGGCGGCGACGTCCCTGGTCGCGCTGAGTCAGGCCGCGGCGGCGCAGCACGCGGTCGTCCTCGACGAGCTCTCGGTGGAATCGCATGGCGGGACCATGCGAAATTCCGGGCCGCCGCCGACCGGGACGATCGGCCAGCCGCCGGCCGCGTTCGCCGGCGGGCAGGTGGCCGGCGGCGGCCGCGTCGGGTTCCTGGGCCATCGCGGCGTGTTCGACACGCCGTTCACGCAGGCGAACTATACGGAGGCGCTGCTCCGCAACCAGCAGGCCCAGACCCTGGCCGACGTGTTCGCGAACAACCCCTCCGTCCGCGACCAGCAGCCGCCCTTCGCCTCGCAACCGAGCAGCTTCATCCGCGGCTTCTACGTCAACTCCCGCGACTACGCGTTCGACGGCCTCTACGGCATCACGAACGTGTACCGGCCGGCGGTGGAGGGGCTCGAGCGGGTCGAGATCCTGAGCGGCCCGGGGGCCTTCCTGTACGGCTTTCCGCCCTCCGGCAGCGCCGTCGGCGTCATCAACCTCGTCCCCAAACGGGCCGCCGAGACGCCGCTGACCCGCGTCACGGCGCAGTATCTCTCCACCGGCAATGCCGGCGGGACTTTTGACGTCGGCCGGCGCTTCGGGGAGGGCGATGCGGTCGGCGTCCGGATCAACGGGGCCTACCGCAACGGATCGACCCCGATCGACCACCAGAACCTGGGCCTCGGCTTCCTGTCGCTGGGGCTCGACGTCCGGGGCGAGGCCGTGAGGCTCAGCCTCGATGCCGGCTACCAGCACCTCGACCTCGACGCCGAGAGCAACAGCCTCACGGTCCTTCCGGGCGTCCGGATCCCGCGGGCGCCCAAGCTGACCCGCAACGTGCAGCAGCCCTGGGAGCGCTCGGATCTCGAGCACGGTTTCGGCGTCCTGCGCGCGGAGTACGATCTGGCCCCGGACGTGACGCTGTTCGGCGCGGTGGGCGGCTCGCTGGCGACGCGCGACTTCTTCCGGACGCAGTCGACGCTCACGGATGCCGCCGGCAGCCTGCGGCAGCAGATCCGGACCGTCTCCGCCGACAACCAGCAATGGACGGGCGAGGTCGGCCTGCGGGCCCGGATCGACACCGGGCCGGTCCGGCATTCGGTCGCCGTCGTGGCGACGCATTACGCGATGCGCGAGCCCTTCGCCACCGCGGTCGGGGCGCGGCAATTCCGGTCCGCCCTGTACGCGCCGATCCTCGTCGCCAGGCCGACCCGGCCCATGCCGAGCCCGAGCGTGACGACCCTGTCGGCGCTGGACGGGCTCGCCGTCACCGACACGGCGTCGATCCTCGACGGGCGCGTCCAGGCCATCGCGGGCGGCCGCTTCCAGGACGTGACGCGCGACCTGGCCTTGCCGAACGGCGGCTACTCGGCGCGCTACGACACATCGGGCTCGACCCCGGTCGCCGCGCTGATCGTCAAGCCGTTGGAGAACCTGTCCCTGTATGCCAGCTACGCCGAGGGGTTCGGCTTCGGGCCCAGCCCGCCCGCCACCGCGGCCAATGCCGGCACGACGTTCCCGCCGGTCAGGACCAGCCAGATCGAGACCGGGGCCAAGCTCGACCTCGACCCGGTCGGGCTCACCCTGGCGTTCTTCGAGATCGCGCAGCCCTCCGGGATCCTCGATCCCAGGACCCGGATCTTCAGCCTGAACGGCGAGCAGCGCAACCAGGGCATCGACCTGAACGTGTTCGGCGCCCCGGCCGAGGGCGTCCGCGTGCTCGGCGGACTGACGCTCCTCGACGGGCGGCTCAGCAGGACGGCCGGGGGCCTGTTCGACGGCCACGTCGCACCGGGCGTGCCGAACGCGCAGGTCAACCTCGGCGGCGAGGTGGATCTGCCGGCCTCGATCCTCGCCGGCGTGACCCTGACCGGGCGGGTGATCTACACGTCCGCACAATACTACGATCAGGCCAACACGCAGAATATCCCGGACTGGACGCGCCTCGACCTCG
Source organism: Methylobacterium mesophilicum (assembly GCF_022179445.1). Lineage (GTDB taxonomy): Bacteria > Pseudomonadota > Alphaproteobacteria > Rhizobiales > Beijerinckiaceae > Methylobacterium > Methylobacterium mesophilicum. Next base: position 165,955 of record NZ_BPQU01000002.1, read on the forward strand.
GCATCCGCTACAGCTTCACGGCGAACGGGACGCCGCTGACGGCCCGCTTCAACGTCGAGAACGCGGCCGGCGCCCGGTACTGGGGCTCGTCGGCCCAGGGCGCGCTCAGCTACGGCACGCCGCAGACCTTCCTGGCGTCGCTGTCGGCGGATTTCTGACCGCCCGACGAAGGCCCCCCCGCCGGCGGGGGTCGGTCACCGATTCCATGTGGTGCCTCGTCCGGTGCTCCCGGGCGTCCGCCGGCGTCGACGCACCCGCGCGTCGAAAGCATCCGCCGCCTCGGCCGACCGGAGAAGGACCCTTCCTGCAACCCTCTCACAGGTTTTCAACGAGACCTGTCGATTGATAAGCAGATCACAGCCTCAGTTATTTATAGTATCATTCATACCAATATATAATATTTTTAGGAACAATCTCGACATGAATGTTCTCAATGGGCGGAGAACTGGTCTCTATTACACTGTAATAGTTATAAGTAAGATGAAATAGTTTCAAGTCTACGTTGCTTTACCTTCGGACGCGCGTTACGGCCGGACCCTATCATCATCGAACGGCCCAGTTTAATGCTCGACACAGCTTTAATATCTTGCACTTCTGACGATCAAAACCGTGTCGATCGATTGCAGACCGCGCGCAATCGCTTCGTACAAGCCTTGCTGACGGCCGTATCCCTGGCTGTGCTTTGCCCCGCCGCGATGGCACAGCCCGCGATGCTGCTCGACGAACTCTCGGTTGAGGCCCGCGGCGGAACCGCACCGAATGCCGGTTCGCCGCCGCCGGGCGGCACGATCGGCCAGCCGCCGGCCGCGTTCGCCGGCGGGCAGGTGGCCGGCGGCGGCCGTGCCGGCTTCCTCGGCAATCGCAGCGTGTTCGACCTGCCGTTCACGCAATCGAACTACACCGCGAAACTGATCCGCGACCAGCAGGCCCAGACCGTCGGCGACGTCCTGGCGAACAACGCCTCCGTCCGCGAACAACAGCCGCCCTTCGGCTCACAACAGAATCTCTTCATCCGCGGATTCGTCGTGATCTCAAGAGATACGGCATTCGACGGCCTGTACGGCATCGCGAGCGTCTACCGGCCGGCGATCGAGGGCATCGAGCGCGTCGAGGTCCTGAGCGGGCCCGGCTCCTTCCTGTACGGCTTCCCGCCCTCGGGCAGCGCCGTGGGCGTGGTCAACCTGGTCCCCAAGCGCGCCGCCGAGACGCCCCTGACGCGCGTCACGGCGCAGTACCTCTCGCGCGGCAATGTCGGCGGGACGTTCGATGTCGGCCGCCGCTTCGGAGAGGGCAACGCCGTCGGCGTCCGGATCAACGGCGTCTACCGCGACGGGCCCACCCCGATCGATCGGCAGAACCAGAACCTCGGCGCCCTGACGCTGGGCCTCGATTTCCGTGGCGACGCGCTCCGGCTCAGCCTCGATGCCGGCTATCAGCACCTCGACCTGGACGCCCAGAGCGCGGGCCTCGCCGTCCTCCCGGGGGTCCGGATCCCGCGGGCGCCGCGCCTCAGCCTCAACGTGCAGCAACCGTGGGAGCGCTGGGATATCGATCAGGGCTTCGGTGTCCTGCGGGCCGAATACGACCTCACGCCGGACATCACGCTGTTCGGCGCCGTCGGCGGCTCGACGACCAAACGCGACTTCTTCACCACGCGCGGCACCATCACGCGCGCATCGGGCGCGCTGTCGCAGCAGACCACGACCATATCCGTCGAGAACGGCCAGTGGTCGGGCGAGGCCGGCCTGAGGGGCCGCTTCCAGACCGGCCCGGTCGACCATGCGGTTGCGGTCGTCGCCACGCATTACGAGGCCCGTGAGCCGTCCGCGTCCACGCCCGGCCCGCGATTCCTGTCGGCACTCTACACCCCGGCGATCGTCGCACGACCGTTCCGGCCGACGCCGCAGCTTCAGCTGACGACCCAATCCGGGTTGGACGGCCTGGCCGTCACCGACACCGCATCCGTCCTCGACGGGCGCATCCAACTCATCGCCGGCGGACGCTTCCAGAACGCGCAACGTGACACGATCCTGCCGACCGGCCGGTTCTCGTCGCGCTACGACAAGTCGGCCTCGACCCCGGTGGCGGCGCTGATCGTCAAGCCGTGGGACAGGCTGTCGCTCTACGCCAGCTACGCGGAAGGGTTCGGCTTCGGGCCGGATGTCCCCGACCTCGCGCGCAATGCCGGAACGGTGTTCCCGCCCGTGGTGACCAGCCAGATCGAGACGGGGGCTAAGCTCGATCTCGACCCGGTCGGGCTCACCCTGGCGTTCTTCGAAATCACGCAGCCATCCGGGATCCTCGATCCGAAGACGCTGATTTTCGGACTGAACGGCGAGCAGCGCAACCAGGGCATCGACCTGAACGTCTTCGGCGCGCCGGCGGACGGGATCCGCGTGCTGGGCGGCCTCACGCTGTCGGATGGTCGGCTGGTGAAGACGGAGGCGGGCCGCTTCGACGGCCACGTGGCGCCCGGCGTGCCCACCGTGCAGGCCAACCTCGGCGGCGAGGTGGATCTGCCGGCCTGGATGCTGCGCGGGGTGACCCTGACCGGGCGCGTGATCTACACGTCCGCCCAGTACTACGATCAGGCCAACACCCAGAGGATCCCGGACTGGACGCGCCTGGACTTCGGCGTCCGCTACAGCTTCACGGCGAACGGGACGCCGCTGACGGCCCGCTTCAACGTCCAGAACGCGGCCGGCGCACGGTACTGGGGTTCCGCAGGATCGAGCGTGCTGACCTACGGCATGCCGCGGACGTTCCTGGCGTCGCTGTCGGCGGATTTCTGATGGCAAGCTGGGCCCCCGCCGACGCGTCTGCCGGCGGGGGCCGGTCGATCGACTACATGCGGTGCATCATGTCCCGACGCATCATGCGGTGGCGCATGTCGCGGCGCATCATGCGACGCTCCATGTGACGCCGCATCATCCGGCGCTCCATGTGGCGACGCTCCATGCGGCGCTCCATCCGGTCCATCTGGACGGTCGAGACGATGTCGGCCGGCGCGGCGACGGCGCCGGGACCGATCGGGGCGGCGGAAGCCGGGGACGCGACGGCGGCGCCGAAGGCGGCGAGCAGAGCCGCGGTGATGATCGTGGTGCGCAAAGGACGTTTCCTCTCATGCCGCCATCGAGGGCGGTTGTTTTCCGTAGAGCCGTGAGAGGAGCAAATCCTTCCCGGTCCCAGCTCAGCAAGCTGCAGGCCGCCGAGATGGTTCCGTGACGGATCGGGTCGGGGGTGCCTCCGGCCCCCCGCTCGCGAGGTCGTGACAGGCAGGGGCCCGGCGCGCGGCCGCCCGACCGTCGCCGGAGGCTCCGCGCCGCGCGCCCCAGGCAGGCCGGTCAGACGTCCAGGCGCGGCACGGCGCCGGGGGGCGGCGCCGGAGGCGTCACGCCGGTCGCCCCCGGATCGCCGTGGTGCCGGCCATTCAGCTCGGACGGGACGGGACGGGGGAGTTCCAGGGTCGGGAGCGCGATGCTCTTCGGGTCTCCGAGCAAGGTGATCTGCTTGACCGTGACGGCTTGCCGGCCGCGCATCAGCGGGTTCTGGCGCACGTAGCTGATGAATTCCTCGGCCGCCCGCAGCTTTGACTTGTTCTGCTCGGCCTCTTGCGCCCGGATCCGCTCGGCCTCCGCCTCCCGGATCTTCGCCTCCTTGGCCTGGTGCTGCAGTTCCAGCGAGGCGAAAGCAAGTCCCGTGGCCGCGCGGTCGAAGACAGAGCTCGCGCGCAATGTCGGCCGGGAGAATAGAATATAAACGCTGTTGGCGACCAAGAAAGCGGCCACCAAAAACACGCCGAGATCGGCGACGTGCCCACTCACAGTCCAGAAGACCAGCACGACAGCCAACGATAGGACCGAGAGTCCGAGAAGAACGTATCGCAACGCCGACATGATATAGCCTAAATTCATTTTTTGAATCGAATTGGGATGATTTATAAAGGTTTCGATTCTGAAAGGCAAATCTATCGGGGCTTTGCGTAGTTCGCAGGCCCCGGCCTCCGTCCATCCCCGCTCGGAGACGGGAGACGGGGCGCAAAGCGCAGGACCGGCCGGGTCGGACCTCCCCGCCGCTCGGCGGCGCCGGCGCCGTGGAAGCCCCCGGCCGATGCGTTGGACCGGCGCGAACGGGAACCCGGGCAGGGCGCGGCACTCCCGGAGACCCGGATCGGCCGGCGGATCGGCTGGGTCCGGCCGCGTTCGGCATGCGCCGCCTGGAGCGCGCGCTGGTGCCCTGGAAGGGCAAGGCCTGACGCGTCCCCCGCCCGCCCCGATGGGGAACGACCGGGCGATCGCGCGGCTGCGGCGGACCGGGCGCAGCTGTTGCCATTGTGCTCTATTCGACCGACGATTTCTGGTACATCCGGATCGGTACGGTGCGCCGATCCAGTAAACGGCCTAGCGCAGACGTGCGATACGGATATCGGGGGATATCTTGCTGGAAAACTCCGACGATATCGTCTCAGAGGCGGCCCTGATCGCGGCGCTGGAAGCCTCCGGCGGGGTCGGCTTCTGGATGTGGGACATCGTCACCGACGACGCGCGGGCCGATCCGGTCACCGCGCTGCTGTTCAACATCAGCCCGGCCCGGTCGCGCGCCGGGGTCAGCCTCTCGGAGATCCTGAAGGCGGTCTACCACGCGGATCAGGGGCACATCTCCCAGGTCATCCTGGACTGCGTGCAATCCGGCGGCTCGTACACCGCCGAGTACCGGGTCTGCTCCCCGGAGGGCCGGCTGCGCTGGGTGTTCACCCGCGGCCACTTCTACCTGGACGAACTCGGCCGCCCGCTGTCCGGACGGGGCGTCGTCGTCGAGATCTCGGACAGCAAGTCCGCCGGCACCGCCTTCGCGACGCGGGACGGGAGCACGATCGAGGACGCCCTGAACAAGACCGCCGACCTGTGCCTGTCCCTGCACAACGCCGTCTCGGACCTCGGCGACACCCGCATCGTCGCCCTGACCGAAACCCTGCTGCTCGAGATCGGCCGGCAGCTGGCGGACCGGCAGCGATCCCCGTCGAACCCGTCCATGCATTGAACGCGGGCTTACGCGGGGCGGCACCGCGTCCCTTCGCGCTCACGGGCTGGGGGCAGGCCGCGTGGCTGACCTCGTCTTATCGAGCCGACATCCATTTCGACCGCTTGCACAACCTGGATGCCTGGTACCGCCGCGTGCGCGGACGCCCGGCGGTTCAGACGGCGCTTCGGGCGGAGGGGCTGAGGTGAGGCCGGCGGTGCGGCGCCCGCGGCCCGGCCGGAGCGGGCGCAGCGTGCGATCTTCCCGGCCGGAACTTGGCCATGCGGGACCGGGGTTGCCCGGATGAACGGATCAGCACGATCCAGCCTCCATCGCGAGACACCCGCATGACCCTCGATACACGTTCGATCTACGTCACGGCCCTGAAGAACACCCACGCCGTCGAGATGCAGGCCCTGCAGATCATGGAGCGGCAGGTCGAGCGCCTGGAGCGCTACCCGGAGATGGAGCAGGCCCTGCGCCGGCACATCGAGGAGACGCACGGCCAGCGCCAGCGCCTGGAGGAGGCGCTGCAGAGCCTCGGCGACAGCCCCTCGGCGCTCAAGGAGGGGTTCCTGGGCTTCGTCGGCAACATGATGGCGCTCGGCCACACGCCGGCCCAGGACGAGATCCTGAAGAACACCTACGCCAACCACGCCTTCGAGAACTTCGAGATCGCGGCCTACGAGTCGCTGCTGACGATCGCCGATGCGGCCGGCCAGCAGGCGCATCGGACCGGCTTCCAGCAATCGCTGAAGGAGGAGCAGGGCATGGCCGAGGCGGTGCGGTCGCTGATCAAGCCGACCACCGAGCGCTACCTCGCGCTGACCACGGCCGGCGAGAAGGCCGACCGCTGACGATCCGGACCGCGGCCGGCCTCGCAGGGGCCGGCCGCAGACGCGCAACCACCGATGCATGAAACGCGCGGGCATGGAGGCCGAGACGAGGCGCCCGTCGGACCCGGGAGGGCGGGCCGAGGACGGATCCGCGGGCGAGCCCCTGGGCCGGTCCTGCGTGCACCTCTGCGTGGACATGCAGCGCATGTTCGCCGAGCCGACGGATTGGCAGACCCCGTGGATGCCGCGCGTCCTGCCGCAGGTGCGCCGCCTCGCCGAGGCCCACCCGGACCGGACCGTGTTCACCCGCTTCATCCCGGCGGCCCGCCCCGGCGAGGGGCGGGGCACGTGGGCGACCTATTCGGCCCGGTGGTCCGGCATGACGCGGGCCGCGCTCGATCCCGGCCTGATCGAGCTGGTCCCCGACCTGGCCCGCCTCGTCCCGCCCGCGGAGGTGATCGACAAGACCGTCTATTCGCCCTGGCTGGAAACGGACCTCGACGCCCGCCTCCAGGCGCGGGGCGTGGACACCCTGGTCGTCACCGGTGCGGAGACCGATGTCTGCGTGCTGGCGGCGGTGCTGGGCGGCGTCGATCTCGGCTACCGCATCGTGGTCGCCACGGACGGCCTGTGCAGCTCCTGCGACGAGGCCCACGACGCGCTGATGACGATGTACCGGATGCGCTACGGCCACCAGGTCCTGACCCTGACGACCGACGCGATCCTGGAGCGCTGGCCGTGAGACGCGTCCGGCCGTCTTGAACTGTTATAGTCAAGCTCTGGCGCGATAGCCCGCGCGGGATCCGCGGTGTTCCGGATCACGAACACTCGATGTGTGCTGGATCACGCGCGAAAAACAGTCGCGACCGTCGAACCGAACGGCAGCGTCACCGTTATGTCCTCGAACACTATTCCGGAGGGAAGGACATGGCCAAGCACGAGATCCTCGGGTACTTCGAGCACCGCCGCGACGGGGCCTGGGTGTGCGTCCGGCCGTTCACCCTGACCACGCGCGATGCCAGCGTCGACATCCGCCAGGGCATGCGCTTCGATTACGGCAAGCGGGTCGGCGGTCTCGACCTCGCCGAGTACCTGGAGCAGCTCGGATCGCAGTTCGGGTCGTAAGGCTGCCCGGACGAAGCGGACCGCGCGCAACGATCAACGTCCGTGGAGGGCGCCGGGTGGAAACCCGGCGCCCTTCGGCGTTTCAGGCCCCGCCCCATTGCATCGTGAGGCCGCCATCGACCACGAGCGTGTGGCCGGTGACGTAATCGGCGCCCCCCGATGCGAGGTAGAGGATCGCCCGGGCGATATCTTCGGGTTGGCCGGCCCGGTGCCACGGGATCCGCTCCAGGGACTGGTCGAGCACCGCGGTCTTCTCGAAGCGGTCGGCGGTCATCGGCGTCTCGATCAGGCCGGGGGCGACGTTGTTGACGTTGATCCGGTCCTCCGCGAGTTCCCGCGACAGGCTCCGGCACAGGGAGCCGAGCCCCGCCTTCGACATGCCGTAGGGGGCGCTCTCGGGGGTCGGCAGGTGCTGGGCCACCGAGGACACGAACACGATCTTGCCGCCGCCGCCCTGCGCCCGGCGCATCCCGATGAACGGGCGCGCGCAGAACAGCGGCCCCATCAGGTTCACCCGCAGGATCCGCTCCAGCACCGCGTCGTCCATCTCGGCGACCGGCATGCCGCTCATCGCCTGACCAGCGTTGGCCACCAGGATGTCGAGGCCGCCCAGCTCGCTTCCGACGCGGTCGTAGGCGGCATTCACCGCGGCGGCGTCGCCGACGTCGAGTTGCAGCACCAGGGCGCGGCGGCCGGCCGCCTCGACCCGGGCGGCGGTCTCGCGGATCCCGGCCTCGTCGGTGTGATAGGTGATCGCCACGTCCGCCCCCTCCCGGGCGAACAGCTCGGCGGTCGCCTGCCCGATGCCGGAATCGGCTCCGGTGATCAGGGCTCGCTTGTCGGTCAGGATCATCGTTGCGTGCCTCGTGCGTGCGCCGCCGTGCAGGCGGCCGGATGCCGGGGCAATGGGTCGGACCCGGGAGGGTTCCGGCCGCGCCGACCCGCCGCGGGCGAAGCCGGGTCCCGGGAACCGGGGGTCTTTGACGCCCGCCGCGCCCGTGCCCTACTGAGGAGCATGTCCCTGGATACCCCGACCCCCATGCTCACGGAGGAGAGCGCGCCGACCACCCGCTGCCGCATCCTGGCGACGGCGGCGGCGTATTTTCGCGAGATCGGCTACCAGAAGACCACCGTGGCGGACATCGCCCGGACGCTGAAGATGAGCCCGGCCAACGTCTACCGGTTCTTCGAGTCGAAGAAGGCGATCAACGAGGCGGTGCTGGAGCGGCTGATCGGCGAGATCGAGGCCCTGGTCTCCGAGGTCGCCGCCCGCCCGGGCCTCGGCGCCACCGAACGCCTCGTGGCGGCGATCGACCTCCTGCACCGCGACTGCACGCGGCGCTGCGAGGAATTTCCCCGGCTCCACGAGATGGTCGAGGCGGCCATGGGCGAGAGCTGGGAGGTCTGCCGGCACCACATCGCCCGGGTCACGGCCGGGTTCGAGCGCATCGTCCGCGACGGCGTGGCCCGGGGCGAGTTCGAGGCCGCCGACCCGGCGGAGGCGGCCGCCTGCATCCATGCCGGCATCGCCCGCTACACCCATCCGCTGCTGGTCGGGCAGACCGCGCTCCAGCCGGTCCCCTCGCTGGAGGCCATGACGGCGTTCCTGCTGCGGGGCTTGGCGCCGCGGGGGCCAAGCGGTGCCGGACCGGCGCAAGGCGCACGACTGGGCTGAACCGATGACGCGTCGCCGGCCTCCTCGCAGCACAGCCCGCACGATCAACGGTGGCGTACGGCATCCAGCGAATGGGATCGCACCCCTCATGGATATCGATCGCGCCTTGCCTGAGCCGCTCACCGATGCGGAACGCGCCGCCGCTCAACGCGGCCTGGCCGACCTGCACGCGGGTCGGTTCGCGACGACGGCAGACGTCGAAGCCGCGTACCGCCGCTTCAGACCTCAGCGCCTCGATCCGGATCCGACCCCCGATACGAAGCGCTGAGCCGATCCGAAGACATTACTCCGAGGCCCGCCCCGCCTCCGGCGCCGGCTCGGACACGCTCGGCTGCGGGCCGTCATAGCCCTCGATCACCAGGATCTCGGCATCGACGCCGCCGCGCTGCTTGGCCTTGGCCGCCTGGTAGAGGTCGGAGTTCCAGCAGGCGAGGGCGTCGGCGTAGCTCGGGAACTCGATCACCACGTTGCGGGAGCGGGGCTGGCCCATCACCGCCTCGAAGGCGCCGCCGCGCACCAGGAAGCGCCCGCCGTGCTTGGCGAAGGCGATGCCGTTGGCGGCCACGTAATCCTTGTAGGCCTCCGCGTCGCGGACATCGACCCGCGCGATCCAGTAGCCCTTCGCCATCCTGTGCCTCATCGGTTGCGGGGTTGAGATGGATTCCGGCCGCCCGAAGGCAATGCCGGGCTTCAGGCCAGCTCGGCCACAATCGCCTGCGCCACGGCACGCGGGTCGGCGGCACCGGTGATCGGGCGCCCGACCACCACGTGGTCGATCCCGACCCTGCGGGCGTCCCCGGGGGTCATCACCCGCTTCTGGTCGCCGGCCTCGGCGCCGGCCGGGCGGATCCCCGGGGTGACGATCAGCCGGTCCGGCCCCACGATCCGCCGGACCGAGGCCGCCTCGGCCGCCGAGCAGACGAGGCCATCGATGCCGATCTCGGCGGCCTGGGCGGCCCGCTTGGCGACCAGTTCGGCCACCGGCAGGGCGTAGCCGGCCTCCGCGGCGTCGGCGTCGTCGTAGGAGGTCAGCACCGTCACGGCCAGGATCTTGAGGCTCGCGCCCCGGCCCCGCACGGCCGCCCGCATGGTCTGCGGATAGGCGTGAACGGTGAGGAAGGTGGCGCCCAGGCCCGAAGCCGAGCGCACGCCCTCCTCGACGGTGTTGCCGATGTCGTGGAGCTTCAGGTCGAGGAACACCTTGAGCCCGCGCGCCGCGAGCCGCTCGGCGAGCGCCAGGCCGCCGGCGTAACCCAGCCGGTAGCCGATCTTGTAGAAGGTCGCGGCATCGCCGATCCGGTCGATCAGCGCCTCGGCCTCGGGCACGCCCGGGAGGTCGAGGGCCACGATCAGGCGGTCGCGGGGGTCGGCACTCTCGGTCATCGCGGCGTCCTTCGGGCTGGCGGCACGGACCACGCCGCGGCGATCCCTGTCAATCAGGACCGGAGCCTATCAGCCGCGCTTGTCGGCCTTGGCGCGCCGCCTGCCGCGAACGAGCCCATCGGCCAGGGCTTCGTTCATGCGCGCCTGCCAGCCGGGACCGCCGGCCTGGTAGGCGGCGAGCACGTCGGGATCGACGTTCAGCGAGACGGGGACGCCCTGCGCATTCGCGGGGCGCCGGCCGCGCTGGTCCAGGGCGGCCGCGAGGTCCGGCGGCAGACCTTCGGAGCCGAGCCGCATCTGGGCCAGCTGTTCGGTCGTCAATTCGGGATTGTCGGACACCACGTCCCAATCCGCCTGCGAATAGGCCGCGTTCGGGACATAGCCGGGGGCGTGATCAGAGGGCTTCATAGCGGGATCTTTCCGTCCGGTTGGCGCGGCGGACGCTCACGACGTCGAAGGCTTCGGTCCCCAACGGCGAGACGATCACCACGACCACGGCCTCGCCGAACCAGGTCCCGATGAGCAGGAAGCGCGCGCGACCGGTGCGGCTCGGCTTGGTCGGGGCAGTCGCGTAACGGTCGAAGCTGAAGGCCTCCTCGAACTGGGCCGGATCGAATCCGTGCTTGGCGATGTTCGCCGACCGTTTCGGTTCCTGCGCGATGAACTTCACGAACCGCAGCATAGACCCAAACCCCGGGACTGGAAGCGGCAGCGCGTTGAAATCCGCAGCTGGATTTATGCACCCAGCACCCGCGCCACCTCCGCCTTGAGCACCGGCAGCAAGTCCGCCTCGAACCACGGCTCGCGCTTGAGCCAGCCGTTGTTGCGCCAGGACGGGTGGGGCAGGGGCAGGACCCGGGGGCGGCGGGGCTCGTCCAGGAGCGCGCGCCAGCGCCGCACGGTGCCGGTCAGGCCGCCCTCCATCCGGCCCAGGTGCCAGGCCTGCGCGTACTGGCCGATCACCAGGATGAGTTCGAGGTTCGGCAGGCCGGAAAACAGCTCGGCGCGCCAGCGCTCGGCGCATTCCCGGCGCGGCGGCCGGTCGCCGCCCTTGGCGTCGAGACCGGGGAAGCAGGAGCCCATCGGCACGATCGCCACCTGCGCGGGGTCGTAGAACCGCGCCTCGTCGAGGCCGAGCCAGCTGCGCAGCCGGACGCCCGACGGGTCGGTGAACGGCATCCCCGTGCGGTGGGCCCGGGTCCCGGGGGCCTGGCTCGCCACGCAGAGCCGGGCGCCGGTGCTGCCCTGCACGATCGGCCGCGGCTCCTGGGGGAGGGGCGGCCCGTAGAGCGGGCTGTCCCGGCACAGGCGGCAGGCGCGCAGGCGCGCGGCGGTGTCTTCGAACGGGGCGTGTGCGGGCATCGTTGCCAAGATGGCGAGCGGCCGCGCAGAAACCAAAAAAAACGGCGCGGTGTCGCGCCGCGCCGTCGTCAGTCGGGTCTCTTACTCAGGTCTCTTGCCTTGGGGGGAAGGCCCCTCCGTCCTACGCCGGGGCCGGGAGGCGCGCCGTGCGATTCGTCACGCGCCCTTCATGCCGGAGAGGTCGAGGGGCAGGGCGCGCAGGCGCTGCCCGGTGGCGGAGAACACCGCGTTGGCGATGGCCGGCGCCAGCACGGGGACGCCCGGCTCGCCGATGCCGGTGGGCGCGGCCTGGCTCGGCACGATATGCACCGCGACCTGCGGCATCTCGCTCATGCGGGTCGGCGCGTAGGCGTCGAAATTGTGCTCCTGCACCTGACCGTCCTTCAGGGTGATGCGGTTGCGCAGCACCGCCGACAGCGCGAAGCCGACCGCGCCCTCGACCTGGGCGCGGATCACGTCCGGGTTGACCGGGATTCCGACATCCACCGCCGCCACGATCCGGTTCACCCGGATCCCGGAATCCTGGGCGGTGACGTCGGCCACCATGGCGACGTAGGAACCGAAGGATTCGTGGACCGCCACCCCGAGGCCGCGGCCCTTCTCCTGCGCCTTGTCCGACCAGCCGGCCTTGTCGGCGGCGAGCTTCAGCACGGCGGAGAGCCGCGGCGCCTGCGTCAGCAGCGACAGCCGGTAGGCCACCGGATCGACATTCGCGGCGTGGGCCAGCTCGTCGATCATCACCTCCATCACGTGCGCCGTGTGGGTGTGGCCGACCGAGCGCCACCACAGGACCGGCACGCCCTCGCGGCCGTTATGGATGCCGAAGCGGTAGGCCGGCAGCGCGTAGGGCGTGTCGGAGGCGCCCTCGACGGTGGTCGAGTCGATCCCGTTCTTGACGATCATCGCCTCGAAGGGCGAGCCGATCATGATCGACTTACCGACCATGACGTGGTCCCAGCCGACCACCGCGCCCTTGGCGTCGATGCCGGCCCGGACCTTGTGCAGCACGGTCGGGCGGTAATAGCCGCCGGCCATGTCGTCCTCGCGGGTCCAGACCAGATGGACGGGGGCCTTCTCGCCGGCGGCCTTGAGCACGGTGGCGGCTTCCGCGAGGTAGTCGGCGGTGGGCGTCGCCCGGCGACCGAAGGACCCGCCGGCCCAGTTGCTGTGGAGCCGGACCCGGTCGGGGGTCACCCCGAGGATCGCCGCCATGGTCGCCTGCTCCACGGTCTGGAACTGGAAGCCGGCATAGACGTCGTAGCCGCCGTCGGCCGCCCGCTCGATCGTGGCGTTCAGGGGCTCCATCGCGGCATGGGCGAGGTACGGGAAGGTGAACTCGGCCTCGATCACCTGGGCGGCGCCCTTCAACGCGGCCTGCGGGTCGCCGCGCTCGGAGGCGGTGAGGCCGGGGCCCTTGGCGCGCTCCCGGTACTCGGCCAGGATCGCGTCCGACGAGCGGGTCTCGGCGGTGCTGTCGTCCCAGGCGACGGTGAGCGCCTCGCGGCCCTTCATGGCCGCCCAGGTGTCCCGGGCGATCACCGCCACGCCGGTGGGGACCTGGACCACGTCGAGCACGCCGGCGACCTTCCGGGCGGCGGCGGCGTCGAAGCTCTTCACGGTGGCGCCGAAGCGCGGGGCGCGGGCCACCACGGCGGTGACCTGGTTCGGGCGGCGGATGTCGAGGGAGTAGACCGCCGAGCCGTTGGTCTTGGCCACGGAATCGAGGCGCGGCACCGTCCGGCCGATCAGCGTCCACTCGCTCGGGTCCTTGAGCCGCGGCTCGGACGGGACCGGCAGGGAGGCGGCCGAGGCCGCGAGTTCGCCGAACCGGGCCTGCCGGCCCGAGGGCTCGTGGCGGACCACGCCCTCGGCCACCGTGATCTGCGCCACCGGGACCTTCCAGCGGAAGGCCGCCTCGGCCATCAGCATCTCCCGGGCGGCGGCCCCGGCCTTGCGCAGCTGGAACCAGGAATTGGCCACCGCGGTGGAGCCGCCGGTGCCCTGGATCGGGCCCATCAGGCTGTTGTTGTAGAGCGTGGCGTCCGCGGGCGCGAACTCGGTGCGGACCGTCTTCCAGTCGGCGCCGAGCTCGTCGGCCAGGATCGTGGCCAGCCCGGTGGTGTTGCCCTGGCCCATGTCGAGGTGCTTGATCACCACCGTGACGGTGTCGTCCGGGGCGATCCGCACGAAGGCGTTGGGCTGGGCCTTGACGCTCGCGAGGTCCGGGCCGGCGGCGGCCCGGGCGGGTTTGGCGTCCAGCCGGAAGGCGACCACGATGGCGCCGGCGCCGGCCAGGAGGCCGCGGCGGCTGGGACGGACGGGGGATGCGTTCGGTCGACGGGCGTTCAGCATGGCGGCGATGCTCCGGTCAGGACCGCGGGGAGGGGCAGAGGGGGCTGCAGGGGGGCTGCAGGGGGGGGTCTTCAGGCGAGGTCGCGCGCGGCCTCGTGGATCGCGGCGCGGATGCGCTGGTAGGTGCCGCAGCGGCAGATGTTGCCGTCCATGGCGCCGTCGATGTCCGCGTCGGAGGGCTTGGCGTTGCCGGACAGGAGCCCGATCGCCGACATGATCTGTCCGGACTGGCAGTAGCCGCACTGCACGACGTCGAGCTTGCGCCACGCGGCCTGGACGGCCTCGGCCACGCGGCCGGACACGCCCTCGATGGTGGTCACCTGGGCGGTGCCGACATCGCCGACCTTGGTCTGGCAGGAGCGCACCGGCTGCCCGTCGAGGTGGACCGTGCAGGCGCCGCACTGGGCGATGCCGCAGCCGTACTTGGTGCCGGTGGCGTCGAGGCGGTCGCGCAGCACCCAGAGCAGGGGCATGTCCGGGTCGGCGTCGACCGTGTGGGTGACGCCGTTGACGGTGAGCTTCGGCATGGTCGGCGGCCCTCGATCGACACGCGGGATCCGGGCGCGCGCCGGATCGCGGCGCTTCGGCCCCGCCACGCGGGTCGTTTACCGTAACCGGCCCCGCCAGGCCAACGATGTGTGGCGTCGCACGTCGATCCGGCCGGCGGATCCCCATGGCGCGGACGCCGATACGTAAGATGCGACCGATGCCGGCAGCCGCTTCTTAAGACATCCGCCCCATCCTGGCGCCGTCGCCCCCCTGCCCAGCTGCCTCGCCGCCGCGTTCGAGCCGAGTTTCAACAATCCCATGTCCGATCTCACCGTCGAGATGGTGCAGCGCGGTCGCGGCCCCTCGACGGAGGAGGCGGCGCGACGCCTCGGAGTCGCCCGCGAGATCCGCTCGGCGCGCGAGAAGCTGACCTCGCAGACCGGCCTGGAGCGGGCCTTCGACCACGAATTGCTCCGCCATTACGCCCGGTACCGGGCCGGCGCCGGCATTCCGCTGGTGCTGTTCGCCGTCACCCTGGCCACGGCGGCGACCTTCTGGATCGCCCCGGTCGTGGCCGCGCTCTGGGCGCTCGGCGTGATCCTGATGGTCACGCTCAACACCACGCTGAGCCGCGGCTTCCTGCGGGCCGACGCGGCCACGATCCCGCTCGCCCGCTGGCGCCGCCGCTTCCTGATCGGCGAGGTCCTGCAGAGCCTGTCGTGGTCGGCGATGATCGGGCTCGGCACCACCGGCGGCTGGACCTTCGCGCTGTTCGGCCTCGTCATCGCGGCCGCGGTCTCGACCATGCTGGCGGCGACGGTGCCGGTGGCGGCGGTCGCCGCCCTGGTGCCGCTGGTCCTCGCCACCGCGTCGCTGGCCGCCTGCTCGAAGGGCATGGAGGCGCTGCTGCTGGTGCTGATGGCCGCCGGCGCGCAGCTGTTCTTCCTGGGGCTGGCCCGCCGCCTCTACGCCTCGACCGTGGGCGCCCTGCGGTCCCGGGCCGAGAAGGACGCGGTGTTCGGCGAATTGGAGCAGGCCAAGGCCAATTCCGACGAGGCGCGCCGCCGGGCCGAGGAGGCGAACCTCGCCAAATCCCGCTTCCTCGCCACCATGAGCCACGAGCTGCGCACGCCGCTCAACGCCATCCTGGGCTTCTCGGAGGTGATGAAGAACGAGGTGTTCGGCATCCACACGGCGCCGTCCTACCGGGAATACTCGAACGATATCCACGACAGCGGCATGCACCTGCTGAACCTGATCAACGAGATCCTCGACCTGTCGCGCATCGAGGCCGGCCGCTACGAGCTCAACGAGGAGGCGGTGCAGCTCGCCCACGTGGTCGAGGAATGCCGCCACATGATGGGCCTGCGGGCCAAGGCGAAGAACCAGACCTTCCACGACCTGGTCGACGCCTCGCTGCCGCGGCTCTGGGCCGACGAGCGGGCGCTGCGCCAGATCGTGCTCAACCTGCTGTCGAACGCCGTCAAGTTCACGCCGCCGGGCGGCGAGATCTGGCTGAAGGTCGGCTGGACCGCCTCGGGCGGGCAGTACGTCTCGGTGAAGGACAGCGGACCGGGCATCCCCGAGGACGAACTCGGCACGGTGATGTCCTCGTTCGGCCGCGGCTCCCTGGCGATCAAGACCGCCGAGCAGGGCTCGGGGCTCGGCCTGCCGATCGTGAAGGGGCTGGTGGAGCTGCACGGCGGCCAGTTCCAGCTGTCTTCGCGGCCGCGCGAGGGCACCGAGGTGATCGTGACCCTGCCGGCCTCGCGGGTGATGGACACCCTGCTGCCCGTCGATGTCGGCGCGGACGCGTTCGTGACGGTGCGGGGCGCCTTCAACCGCGCGGCTTGAACCAAGGGGTTCCCGAAGGGCTGAGCCCTTCGGTGGGGGTTCGGGGGCGGAGCCCCCGATCATCGGGCGAAGCCCGACACCAGGGCTCCGCCCCCGAACCCGCAAGAGGTCTCGGACCTTTCGAAACCGGGACCTTACGGGGTCTCGGCCACGGCGCGGATGCGGTCCCACTCGGCCTCGGTGACCGGCTGCACCGACAGGCGCGAGTTGTTCACCAGCACCATGTCGGCCAGCGCCGGATCGGCCTTGATCGCGTCCAGCGTCACCGGCCGGGGCAGCGCCGCGACGGCCTTCAGGTCGACCATGCCGAACCGGCCGGTCTCGTCGGTGTGGTCGGGGTAGTAGGGTCGGATCACCTCGACGATGCCGACCACCGCCTTGCCCTCGTTCGAGTGGTAGAAGAAGCCCCGCTCGCCGACCTGCATGGCCATCAGGTGCTTCTTGGCGAGGTGGTTGCGCACGCCGTTCCAGTGGGTGCCGACCGCGCCGGCCGCGACCTGCTGGTCCCACGACCAGGTCGCGGGCTCGGATTTGAACAGCCAGTACGCCATCACGCCGTCTCTCGCGGGGCCGCCCCGTCGCGGCGACACGGCCCCCATAGCGCAGCTGTCCCCGGCGCGGACAGGCCCCTCCGGCCCCGGCTCACCGCCCGTTGCGGCCGAGCACGAGCCGGCTGGCCCCCGCGAAGGCCCAGGCGCAGAGCCCGCCATACAGCATGACCCCGTCGAAGCCCCGGACCAGCGCCTGCCGGGCGATCGATGCCGTCACGTCGCCGGCGTCGGCCAGCGCCGGATTGCCGGCCGCCACCGTCTCCGCGAGGGTGTCGAGCGCCGCCCCCTGCGCCAGCGGGGCGAGACCCGCCCGGACGCCCTGGAGCAGGAGGAAGCCCATCAGGGCGATGTTGACGGCCAGGGCGATCATCCGCGCGCTCATGTCCATGCCCGCGGCCATCCCGGCGCGCTCCGGCGGCAGGGCGCCCGTGGCGGTGTTGGTGACGGGGGTGTTGGTGAGGCCGAGCCCGGTGCCGGCCAGGAGGCAGCCGGGCAGCAGCGTCAGCCAGCCCGCCTGCGCGCCGGTGGCGGCCGCGCGCATCAGCAGGAAGCCGGCGCCGATGGTGAACAGGCCGAGCGGGATGACCACGCCAGGGCCGTGGCGCAGGAGCAGGCGCTCCGCCAGGGGCGGCACCACGAGGGTCGGCAGCGTGTAGGCCAGGAGCGCGAGGCCCGCGGTCACGCCGTCGTAGCCCAGCACCGTCTGGAAATAGATCGGCAGGTAGATCACGAACGGCCAGAAGCTGAAGTTCATCGCGCTCGATCCGAGCAGGGCGCCCGCGAAGCGACGGTTCCGGAAGGCCGCGACGTCGAACATCGGCCGCGCCACCCGGGTCTCGACCACGACGAACGCCCCGAGGCTCGCGGCGCCGGCGAGCGCCAGCAGGCTCGCGGGGTCGTCCCCGTGAAGCGGCTGCCCGCGGGTGATCAGGTAGACCAAGCTGAACACCGCGAACGACAGCGTCGCGATGCCGGCGACGTCGACGCGCCGGGCGTGCGGATCGGAGGATTCGACGACGCCGGCCCGGGCCAGACCCAGGGTGACGACCGCCAGCAGGACGTGGACCAGGAACACCCAGGCCCAGCTCAGGGCCGCGACCGTGACGCCGCCGACCAGCGGGCCGAAGCCCAGGCCGAACCCGAACACGATCCCCCACCAGGCATAGGCCTTTCCGCGCTCGGCGCCGTCACGGAACTGGTGGGACAGCAAAGCGGTCTGGCAGGCCAGCATGGCGGCGGCGCTCGCCCCCTGGAGGACCCGGGCCGCGATCAGCATCGGGGCGCTCGGCGCCAGCCCGCAGACCAGGGAGGCCGCCCCGAACGCCGCCACGCCGATCAGGAACACGCGCCTGCGGCCGAACCGGTCGGCCAGGGTCCCCATCGCCATCAGGCAGGTGGTCATGGCCACCGTGTAGGCGTTCATGATCCATTGAAGCTGCCGGAAATCGGCCCCGAGGACGCGTTCCAGGGTCGGCAGGATCGCCGGGATGCTGGAGATCTCCAGCCCCAGCATGAGGGCGGACAGGCAGATCGCGGCGAGCGCCAGGGTATTCCCGGTCCTGCGATCGACGGGAACCAGACCCGGATCGGCCCCACGCAGGGATCCGGACAGATCTTCGAGGTCACCAAACTTGCTCGTCATGGATCGGCACCTTCGTGGGCGACACGCGGACGCGGCGAGCTTCGCGCGTGCTTGATCACAACACAATCGAATGGCACTCTATTTCAGTGATGACGAAACTGGATGGTGCCGGTGCTGACCCTGGACGTCGACGCGGTCCGGACCTTCGTGACGGTGGCGGACCACCGGAGCTTCACCCGGGCCGCCGAGGCGCTCGGGGTGACGCAGGGCGCCGTCAGCGTGAAGCTGCGGCGGCTGGAGGACAGGCTCGGCCAGCGGCTGATCGAGCGCACGCCCCGCCAGGTCCGGCTCTCGGCGCAGGGCGAGATCTTCATCGGTGCGGCGCGGGCGTTCCTGGCCGCGCATGAGCGCGCGGTCGCGGGCCTCACCGAACCGCGCCGCCGCTTCCGGCTGGGGATCGCCGCCCACGTCATGGGACCGGAGGTGCCGGGGCTGCTCGCCCGGCTGAAATCCCTCGATCCCGCTCTGGCGATCGAGGTGCTGCTCGACAACGCCCGCCCCCTACTGGACGGGTTCGAGGCCGGCACGCTGGACGCGGTGATCATCCGCAGCGACGACGACCGGCGCGACGGCGACATCCTCGGGCCGGAGCTTTTCGGCTGGTTCGCGGCCCCGCATTTCGAGCACCGGGCCGGCGAGCCGTTGCGCCTGGCCGCGACGTCGCCCTGCTGCTCCGTGCGGGACGTCGCCATCCAGTTGCTGGACCGGGCCGGGATTCCCTGGACGGAGGTGTTCGTCGGCGGCACCGCGGCGATCAGCGCGGCCCTGTCGGCCGGCCTGGCGGTCTCGGCCTTCCCGCGCCGGCTCGCCCCGGCCGACGTGATCGATGTCGGCGACGCGCTGAGGCTCCCGCCGATCCCCTCGCTCGCCCTGGTGCTGCACTCGTCCCTGACCGATCCGCGCAGCAAGGACGCGCTCCGGGCGATCACGGCGGCATTCCGGGAGCACCGGAGGGGTTAGCAGCCCGATCGTGTCGTCCGGGGTGCAGTGCGCGCCTCACCGGCTCCAGGGAACGCCGGACCCTGCCTTGGATCCGCAAAAGGTCTCGGACCCAACCCTTTCACGGTGATTGCAGGAGCATTCGGTATTGGACTGTTCCGCTTGGCCAGTGCCCCCTGGTCTTTGCAAAGGCCGTTCCGAAAACGGCCTCGATATCTCGGGGCTGCGAAAGCGCAGATCGGCCCCCCTCGGTTCAGGTCGCCGCGCTCACCGCGAGCGGCGGCACGGTCTTGCGCGGCGACCGCACCGCATTTCACCCCAGAACGAGCGTTGAAGTCAGACCGTAAGCGCCGATTGTACTTGGTAGAGCACGCCGATCACGGTGGTCACGTCAATGCCGGTTCTGTTGCTTTCCCCGTGCGCGATCTTGTTCCGGTACCCATAGTATCGCATTGCGAGCGCCCACTCGCTCCCCCTTCCAGCCTGCTTGTCGAGCAACAGTGACAGTCGGTCCTCAAATCTTGTTTTATCTAAATTATAATTGTAAAACTTTCGGCGCTCGGACCAATCAGTATGCGCCTGGCCAGCCGTGATCATCGCTACAAACTTCGCGTTGATCTCATTTTCGAGCTGGCCCCATAGCAACACAAAATACGCATTGTCGTTGAAACGCCGGTAATCTTGGAGGATCGCTTGGCGCGGGAGGTTGCTGTCATTGAGCGCACTGTTTAGTTCGCCCAACAGATAATTTTCGGTCTCTGTGTAGGCTGCGAGAATTTGCGGCACCAAATTCATTGCAGCGCGGCGAGCCAAGAGGATTGATTCAAAGTTTCTGTGTCCCGACGGGATCCCGGATCGGAGATGCGCCACCCCGAACCCGCGCTCGGGGGAACCCCCGTGATCAGGTAACGCCGCGACTTGGTGAGCAGATCGAGCCGGCCGTCTCCGCCGATGATCCACAGCCCGTACGGTATGATCTTGGCCTTCCAGCTAGAAGCGTCGTCGATATTGAGAACGGGAAGTTCAATGGGATCGATGCCGTAATTTTTCATCATTTCCTCGTGCATCGTAAGATGCTGCGAGGTATCCCATTTGTATTCAGTCGGGGACCAGTCCTTTAATTGGCGATAAAGCGCATTGATACGATCTCGCCATTCGCCCACCCGCGCTTGGGCGGTGACGAAGCCGATCTCTTCGGTATCTTCGATCAGGGCCGTGTAGGACGACATGATGGGTACTCGGTCATCGCGATCGTCGAATGATGCCGTTAATGGCCTCCGAAGTCGAGGAACGCGTACCGCTGCGTTTCCGGCCCACTCCCCCGGCCGCGCCACCCACAGGTCGCCCCGCGGCTGCTCGATCGCTGTTACTGCAGCCCGAGGGTGCTTGTGCGCACCAAGCCCAAGCCTGCCCCCCCGGCGACGCATAAGCCCGGGTGACAGGGTCGGACTGAAAGCGGCGACCCCACGGTCAAGCTACGTAAACTCAGATCCTAATCCATCTCGCCGCGCAGCGGCCGGGCCAGCAGGCCGGCGATCACGTCCTCGACGCCGGCCCGGCCCGTCACGATCGCCGCGACGGCCTGGGCCACCGGCATGTCGATCGACCGGGCCGCCGCCAGGCCGGCCAGGGCCGCGGCCGTGAAGGCGCCCTCGGCGAGCTTGCCGCCCGAGGCCGCCTCCGGGCTCGCCCCGGCGCCGAGGCGCTGGCCGAAGGCGAAGTTGCGCGATTGCGGCGAGGAGGCGGTGAGCACGAGGTCGCCGAGGCCCGAGAGGCCCATCAGGGTCTCGGGCCGGCCCCCGAAGGCCCGGGCGAAGCGCATCAGTTCGGCGAAGGCGCGGGCGATCAGGGCCGCCCGGGCGCTCTCGCCCAGCCCGCGGCCGGCCACGATCCCGCAGGCGATGGCCAGGACGTTCTTGCCGGCGCCCCCGATCTCGACGCCGCGCACGTCGTCGGTGTGGTAGAGCCGGAAGCTCGGCCCCGAGAGCAGGGCACTCAACGACGCGGCGAGCCCGGGATCCGTCGCCGCCAGGGTGACGGCCGTGGGCAGGCCGCGGGCGACGTCGGCCGCGAAGCTCGGGCCGGACAGGACCGCCACCGGCGTTCCCGGGGGCAGGACCGCTTCGGCCACCGCACTCAAAAAACTGTCGCTGCCGCGCTCGATGCCCTTGGCGCAGAGGATCACCGGCCCGGCCGAGGCGAGGGGGGCGCGCAGGGCTTCCAGCACGCCACGCACGGTCTGGGCGGGCACGACCAGCAGGGTCGCCCGGGCGCCCGCGAGTTTTTCGGAGAGCGCTGTGGCGTGGATGCCAGCTTGGAGCGGCACGCCCGGCAGGTAGCGCGGGTTTTCCCGCTCGGCGTCGAGCCTGGCGGCGGCTTCCGGGTCGCGCAGCCAGAGGGTCACGGGATGCCCGGCGGCCGTGGCCGCGTTGGCCAGCGCCGTGCCCCAGGCACCGCCGCCGACGACGTTGATGGGTGCGCTCATGCCGAAACCCCCGCCTGTTCGAGCCGATACAGCACGTGGCTGCGCAGCGGCCCCTCCGGCACCGCCGGATGCGCGAACGTGCCCGCCCGCACCATGCCGAGGCGCTCCATCACCGCCTGCGAGCGGCGGTTGCCGGACGCGGCATACGCCACGACCGCCCGGATGCCGCAGCGCCCGGCGAGGTCGGCCAGCGTCAGCCGCGCCGCCCGGGTGGCAAGCCCCTGGCCCCAGGCGTCCCGGGCGAGGCGCCAGCCCAGTTCGATCGTCGCGCCGACCCGCTCGCCCCCCGGGAACGGCATGGCCCGCATGATCCGGAACGCGCCGACGAAGCCGACGAACCGGCCGTCCCGCTCCAGGGCCCAGGGGCCGAACCCGTCCGCCACGAAGCGCCGGTCGTAGCTGCCCGCCTCGGCGGCGCTTTCCGGCTCGGTCCGGGGCCGGGGGAAGAATTCCATCACCGCCGGATCGGCGTTGAGCGCCGCGAAGGGCGCCGTGTCGGCCGGACGCCAGCGGCGCAGGAGCAGGTCGCCGTCACGGAGATGATCCGGCACCGGGGCGGTTGCAATCTTGCCGCGCCAAGCCAGGGAGCGCCGGTTCAGCAGGGCGAGGTCGGCGGTGCCGGCCAGCACCGCCTCCCCGAGGGCGATCGCGTGCTCCAGGCCGTCGGCGGGCATGGTGGCGTGGGCGGGCGCCGCCACGCTGTCGCGCCAGGGGCCGCCGCAGGCGTTGTCCAGGAGGATGCGGGCGAAGCAATGGTCGAGGCGGACCGGCCAGCCGGGCCGGGCGGCCTCGGGCAGGCGGCGCGCGACGAGGTCCCGCCAGTGCGCGCGCCGGTCGGCGGCGGCGCTCATCCGGCCGGGACCGCGTCCCGGGCCGGATCGGCGGCGAGCGGCCAGCGGGGGCGGGCCGGCGCCGTCAGGTCGTCGACGAGCCCGAGCCGCAGCCGCTCCAGCCCGGCCCAGGCGATCATGGCGCCGTTGTCGCCGCACAGCGGCAGGGGCGGGGCGACGAAGCCGAGGCCCGCCTCGCCGGCCAGCGCCGCCAGCGCCCGCCGGATCGCGCCGTTGGCCGAGACGCCGCCTGCCGCCACCAGGGCGGTGGGCCGGCCGGCGACGCCCGAGAACGCGCGCAGGGCGACCCGGGCGCGGTCCACCACCACGTCGACCACGGCGGCCTGGAAGCTCGCGCACAGGTCGGCGACGTCGCGCTCGGCCAGCGGCGCGATCCGCTCGGCCTCGATCCGCAGGGCGGTCTTGAGGCCCGACAGGGAGAAATCCGCCTCGCGCCGGCCCAGCATCGGCCGGGGCAGGTCGAAGCGCTCGGGATCGCCCGATTCGGCCATGCGCTCGACCTCGGGGCCGCCGGGGTAGCCGAGGCCCAGGAGCTTGGCGACCTTGTCGAAGGCCTCGCCGATGGCGTCGTCCACCGTGGAGCCGAGGCGCACATAGTCGCCGACCCCGCGCACGGCGACGAGCTGGGTGTGGCCGCCCGAGGCGAGCAGCAGCAGGTACGGGAAGGGCAGGTTGTCGGTCAGCCGCGCGGTGAGCGCGTGGGCCTCCAGGTGGTTGACCGCGAGCAGCGGCTTGCGGGTCACCAGCGCCAGGGTCTTGGCGGTGACCAGGCCGACCAGCACGCCGCCGATCAGCCCGGGCCCGGCCGCGACCGCGATCCCGTCGAGGTCGGGAAACCCGATCCCGGCCCGGTCGAGGGCGCGGGCGATCAGCCGGTCGAGCACCTCGACATGGGCCCGGGCGGCGATCTCCGGCACCACGCCGCCATAGGCGGCGTGCTCGGCGATCTGGCTCAGGATCTCGTTGGCGCGGATCTGCGCGGCCCCGTCCTCATCGACGGACACCACGGCGGCGGCGGTCTCGTCGCAGGTGGTCTCGATGCCGAGCACGGTCTTCACGGGCCACTCCCTAGGGTCATCGGACCTGCAGGCCCCGCCCGGGAGCCCGCCGGGCCGGCGTAATGCGGGCGCCGGGCGGGCGCAATGACCGCCCCGGCCCCCATGGAAGGCTCAGTCGACCGCGACCATCACGTCGGAGGCCTTCACCACGGCGTAGGCCGGGCCGCCGGCCACGAGCTTGAGCGAATCGACCGCCTCGTTGGTGATCGCGGCGGTGACCACCTGGCCGGGGCTGATCTCGATCTTCACGTGGGCGGTGGTCGAGCCCTTGTCGACCGAGACCACGGTGCCCTTGAGGACGTTGCGCGCGCTGATCTTCATGCTGTCGTGCTCCGAAGCGTCCGCGGCCGAATCCGGCCGCATCCGGCGCGTGTCCTACAGCAAGGCGCCGGCCGGCGCGACCGCCCGGGGGCGGGCGGACCGGCCCGTCACGCGCTGTCCGCCAGGACCGATTGCCGCTCGAACAGGGCGCGGTAGGCCCCGCCCGGGCGGCGCATGAGGGTGGCGTGGGGGCCGTCCTCGACGATGCGGCCGTGGTCGAACACGAGGATGCGGTCGAGCGCCCGCACGGTCGAGAGGCGGTGGGCGATCACGAGGGCGGTGCGGCCGTGCATCAGCCGCGCCATCGCCTCCTGCACCAGGGCCTCGGATTCCGAATCGAGGCTCGATGTCGCCTCGTCGAGGATCAGGATCGGCGCGTCCGCCAGGAAGGCGCGGGCGAGGGCCACCCGCTGGCGCTCGCCGCCCGAGAGCTTGACCCCGCGCTCGCCCACCAGGGTGGCGTAGCCGTCGGGCAGCCGGGCGATGAAGGCGTGCGCGTTGGCGAGCCGGGCCGCCCGCTCGATCGCCTGCGCCGAGGCGCCGGGCCGGGCATAGGCGATGTTCTCGGCGAGCGAGCGGTGGAACAGCACCGGCTCCTGGGGCACGATCGCGACCTGCGCCCGCAGGCTGTCCTGGCTCGCGGCCGCCACGTCCTGCCCGTCGATGGTCACGCGCCCGCCCGAGACGTCGTAGAGCCGCTGGAT
Organism: Methylobacterium mesophilicum; assembly: GCF_022179445.1. GTDB lineage: Bacteria > Pseudomonadota > Alphaproteobacteria > Rhizobiales > Beijerinckiaceae > Methylobacterium > Methylobacterium mesophilicum. The sequence goes on from NZ_BPQU01000002.1 coordinate 190,601, forward strand.
CAGCTTGACGAAGGTGGTCTTGCCCGAGCCCGAGCGCCCCACGAGCCCGACCCGCTGGCCCGCCGGGATCGTCACCGACAGCCCGTCGTAGAGCGGATGCCCGTGGGCGCCGTAGTGGAAGCGCACGGCCTCGAAGCGGATCGTCCCGCCCGCGACCGCGAGCGGGGCCGCCCCCGGCCGGTCGGCGACGCCGACGGGCTCGTCCGCCAGGGCGACCAGTTCCTCCATCTCGTTGACCGCCCGCTGCAGGTGGTTGATGTGGCCGCCGATGTCGCGCAGGTAGCCGTGCACCACGAAGGTGGTGGTGAGCACGTAGGCGACGTCGCCCGGGCTCGCCTCCCCGCGCCACCACAGCCACAGGGCGGTGGCCACGATGGCGGTGCGCAGGGCGAGCAGCAGCCCGAGCTGGCCGGTGCCGCTCCACGTGATGATCATCCAGGTGCGGTGCGTGCGCCGCTGCCACTTGGCCAGGAGCCGGCCGAGGCGCGCCTCCTCCCGGGCCTCCGCGCCGAAGGCCTTGACCACGGCGTTGTTGCCGATCGCGTCGCTGAGGGCGCCGCCGAGCCGCGTGTCGAGGGCGTTCGAGAGCGCGGAGGCGGGGGCGATGACCCGGGTCGCCAGGAGGGCGGTGGCGCCGACATAGGCGGCGGCGCCCAGCGCCACCACGGCGCCGAGGGCCGGCCAGTGCAGGCCGAGCACGAGGGCGGTGCCGAGCAGCACCACCAGGGCGGGCAGCAGCGCCAGCAGCAGCGTGTCGTTGAGCCCGTCGAGGGCCCACATGCCGCGCGAGATCTTTCTCACGGTGGAGCCCGAGAAGGTGTTGGCGTGCCACTCGGTCGAGAAGCGCTGGACCCGGGCGAAGCCGTCCCGGGCCATGTCGCTCATGGTGTGGAGGGTGAGCGGCACCACCAGGCTCCAGGCGACGTGCCGCAGCAGCGCGGTGGCGAGGCCCAGCGCCGTCATCGCCAGGAAGGCGGGCAGCGCCGCCTCCAGCGCCGCCTGCCGCTCGGGCCCGGTGAGCGCGTCGACCAGCCGGCCGGCATAGAGCGGCAGCAGCACCTCCGCGAAGGTCGCGAGGGTGATCGCGCCGGAGAGGCCGGCGACGAGGGGCCAGCGCAGGCGCCAGCCGCGGACGACGAAGGCGAGCACGCGGCGGACCGCGCCCACCCGCCGGGGAGGGGACAGGGACATGCACAAGCCCGACGCGTCGGCGTCGGCTCCGGGAAACGCCGGCCCGGCATCGGATGCGACGCGGGCGGGCGCGGTCAGACGGGGGAGGGGCTCGGGGACGCCGGGGCCGTGAGGCCGGGCGCCAGCGGTCGGCGGCTAGCCGATCCGCGCGGGGGCGCGGACGATCCCTGCGGGGCGGACGGCATAGACGATGTTCATGCGGTCTCCTCCCTCGTGCGAGCGCGACAGTGCCGGGGCTAGGGGAACCGGAACCGATTCGCAACGGCGGATGCCAGCCTGTTGGGATGACGGTTGAAGCGCGAGCGGATTGCCTCTTGGGGGGTGGATCGCAGTCTGTCTGCTGACGAGTGGAAAGGCGTCGAAGCGGACGGTGTTGCCCCGCCCGCTCACGACCCATTACCGAAGGTTGGAAGGTCCGCTTCCAGGCACTTTCCCAGCCTCTTTCTTCGCGCAGTCCACCGCAGGCTATGCGACGGACACCTCGCTGCCAATCCAGGCTTGGCTGGCGATCAGATTGCCTAAGACGCGAGAGGCTGTGCTCGCGTTCACCCGCGACATACTGCGGACGGGCAAGCTGCGAGATGACGCCGATTATTTGGCGTTCCTCCCCCGGATAGAGAGCCAAAGGACGGTCAATAAGTAGAAAATTTACAAATATTCAAAAATGTCAATTAAATGATTTATGATGTGCGAGTTCAGATGATTGTTATTCTTTCCATCGCTCACCATATATTCATCGTGGTCGGCTCGTTTCAGGGCGCTGACGATTGAGGGACAGCGTGTGCTCTTGCCCCCAGCGCGAGAGCACCGATGGCAAATCTCCGGCAGGCCGACCTACGCAATCGCCTCTTGCGCGTGCTGCCGCCGGAGGACTTCGCTGCCCTGGTGCCTGCGCTGCGCCCCGAGGCGATACCTCTCCGGCGGGTGCTCATTGCAGCCAACACGCAGATCGCGACCGTCCATTTCGTGGAGGCGGGCATTGTCTCCGTCACCTCCGATGCGCCCAGCGGCCGCGTCGAGATCGGGTTGCTCGGCCGCGAGGCCCTGGTTGGTGCCGCCCCAATCCTGCTCGACGACGATCGCAGCCCTTACACTCACTTCGTGCAGGCGGCCGGGCACACATTGACGGTTGATGTGTCCGATCTGCGCACTGAAGTGGAGCGACGCCCGGCCCTACGCAGTCTCCTGCACCGATACATCCGGGCCCAAATCATCCAGACCGCGCAGACGGCGTTCTCGAACGCCCGGGGCGGCACGCAAACCCGCCTCGCTCGCTGGCTGCTGATGTGCCACGATCGGGGTGACGGTGACGAGATCATGGTCACGCAGGAGTTTATGTCGCTGATGTTGGGCGTAGAACGGCCCGGCGTGACGATGGCGATAAAGGCGCTTGAGAAGGACGGCCTCGTCGCCAAGCGCCGGGGCCGCGTTCAGGTCATCGACCGCGAACGCCTGCTCGACTTGGCGGGGGACGGCTACGGCTTGGCCGAGACCGAGTATGCTCGGCTGATCGAGGGGAGTGACGACGCAGAAGCGCGGTAATCCAAGCTATCACCGCGTCATGAGTGACGCTCGTCCTCTGGTAGTTTCCATAAGAGATGCATTGCCTCTTCCTGATGTCCTCGCTGCTCCCCAACAAGGACGCTACGGCGTGCCATCTCACTTCCCACGCTAAGTAGAAGCCTTCGACTTAATAACGTCATCGACTTTGTGTCATTTTTATCGATGCGGCGAGCATGACGATAACTACATCGGAAACTGAAATCGGATCGTAAACATCATTCACGGCGTTCGTATCGATAATAGAGCGCGCAAAATGTAATTAGTTTACAGTGTGAACATCTGTCGCAGTTTCCGTAAATTCTTTACTGTTCCGAATATTGAAACACGACGCTAAAGTGCGATAATCGGCAGAGATCAAATTTCGTAACGTCGGTCTTCCAATGGACATGCCAACGCCCATTCGTCTCGACACGCAACGAGATACATCTCATGTCGCGAGGCTGGCTCGGTTAGCTCAAGCGCTTGGCCGCCCGCCGGACCGCTTCTTCGACGTGGCTTGTGCAGGCACAGGGAATGACAGCGCACAACTGATCCAGATGTGGCTCGCGATCCGAAGCGCTGAGGGTCGAGAGGCGGTGTTCGCCTTCGTCAGCGAAGTTCTGCGTTCGGAAACGCGTGACGATCATGGCGATATCGGCGTGTGATGACCGATGATCGCGCCCCTTGCGATCATTCCAGGCAAGGGATCGAGCACACGCTGCCGATGGCGAACCGCCGCAAGTCAGGGTTATCGCGCTCGACGACCAGGTGGCGCATAACGGACCATCACAGGCTTCGGTCCCGGCCGCCAGTGCCTGAGAGCAGCGAGCGCTCCCGCCCTGATCGAGCGGAGTACGTCTGTGTCTGACAGCAGGCCTTTAGCCGTCCTCATCGCGGAGGCCGACGAACTCGTTCGTATGGTCACGGCCGACATGCTGGCGGATGTCGGCTTTCAGCCCATAGAGGCCTGCACGGCCGCTGAAGCACTGGCGGTGCTCCAAGGGCCAGCCAGCGTGCGCATGCTGATCACGGGACGGAACATCGTAGGCGATGGTGTTGCCCTCGCCCACCTGGTTCACCACCGCTGGCCCGGTGTCGGCATCATCGTCACCTCGGGAGCCGGAGGCGATCTTCAGCGCGCGTTGCCGCCGGGCATACGCCTGCTCAGTAAGCCGTACGTCTTTGCGGACCTCATCCAACAGGTGAAAGCCGGCCTCGCACAGGTGCGAGAGGAGACCTCGATCGCGCCCGTATTGCCGTGTGGCGTGCCGCCCCACAGAGGAGTTAATCTAGGCAACGGCGTTGGCGCCGTTGCCGGTCCCTCGACCGAGCCGGACAAGACGTAACCGCATCACCATTAACGGCTATTACAGGTCGAAAGCGGCCGGTTACGAGGGTCTGAAAAGGACGCACTCAAACGAAGCCAGGCATGAACTGCTTGAACGTCTGGTTCTTGCTGCAGCGCGGAACTCCGCGTCCACCCCGAACCGTATTTGCCGCACGGCTGACGAACGGCCGCTTTGGAGGAGCGCCGGCGGCGGTCCGGGCGGCTGGATTGGCTCGAAAGCAGCCCCTCCAAATGGCACCGCTCTCGTGATCCGCGCCCCCGTGCCGGCGACGGGTGCCCCGCCATCGGGCGGCATCGTCGCGCGTGAGCCCGGACCCGGCTTTCCCAGTCCCTCGTCCCGCCACCGGGACAAAGCGCTAGTCCGGCTCGCCCTCCGGATCGGCCTCCGCCTCCTCCTCCGGGATCGGCGCGGCGCCCCACGCGGTGAGCGCCGCGTTGAGGTCGTCGAGGACGAAGTGCCGGGCGCTGTCGCGGTCGTAGCCCTCGCCCAGCAGGTCGTCGTAATCGGTGAAGACGTGGCGGGCATAGGCCACAAGGGCGAGGCGCGCGGCGGTCCCGGGGGCGGCTCCGCGCAGGCCGGCGCTCGCCAGCGCCCGGTCCAGCACGGCGTCGGACTCGAAGGCGGGCAGGCGCGGGGCGATGTGGGCCAGCGCCTCGGCCACGGCCTCGCGGCGGTTCAGGGGCGGGGGCAAGGGCGAGGACAAGGGGATCTTCTCCAGAATGCGCGCAGGGCGGCTCGCCGGGCCGCCTCCGGCCCGGGCACCATGATTTCGCCGCCGCGGCCGGCTAGAGGGCTGCCCGCCGGTGCGGATACCGGCTCGGGGTGCGCACGCGCATCACGACAAAGGCTTAGCGCCGCATCCAATTGCAACGTGCTCCGGTGCGGCCCTAATGTCATCGGCAGTTGAGGCGGGGCACGCAGACAACCCGCCGTCGGGGAGATCAGGTCCATGCCAACGATCCGTCACGCGGTGATCCTGGGCGTGCTGCTCGGGGCGGCGCCGGCCCTGGCCCAGAGCCCGCCGGCCCCGGACGGGTCCCGGGTCGGCCGCAGGATCACCGCCACCGGGCAGACCAAGCCGCCGAGCCCCGCCGCCACGGGTACGGCCCGGCCGGTGAACGAGGTCGCCATGGTCAAGGCGCAGAAGGCCGCGGAAGCCCGCTCGAAGGCGTGGGACAGCAAGATGCGCCACACGATGGGCACGATCTGCAACGGCTGCTGAGCCGGATACGAAAAGGGGCCGCCCCTGCGGGCAGCCCCTTCTTGCGCAAGTCCGGCTCCCGAACCACACCCCGCCGCCGGCTCGGCCACGGGGTGCGATCCCGGGAGACTCAGCGGGAGTAGAACTCGATGACGAGGTTCGGCTCCATCTGCACCGGGTAGGGCACCTCGGATAGGCTGGGGATGCGGGTGACGCGGGCGGTCATCTTGGCGTGATCGGCCTCGATGTAGTCCGGCACGTCGCGCTCGGGGAGCTGGGTCGCCACGATGACGATCTCGAGCTGGCGGGAGGATTCCTTGACCTCGATGAGGTCGCCGGCCTTCACCTGGTAGCTCGGGATGTTCACCCGGATCCCGTTGACCTTGACGTGGCCGTGGTTGACGAACTGGCGGGCCGCGAACGGGGTCGCCACGAACTTCGCGCGGTACACCACGGCGTCGAGGCGCCGCTCGAGCAGGCCGACCAGGTTCTCGCCGGAATCGCCGCGCAGGCGGATCGCCTCGGCGTAGTAGCGGCGGAACTGCTTCTCGGTGATGTTGCCGTAATAGCCCTTGAGCTTCTGCTTGGCGCGCAGCTGCGTGCCGAAGTCGCTCATCTTGCCCTTGCGGCGCTGGCCGTGCTGGCCCGGGCCGTACTCGCGGCGGTTGACGGGGCTCTTCGGGCGGCCCCAGATGTTCTGGCCCATGCGGCGGTCGAGCTTGTGCTTCGCCTGAATCCGCTTCGACATTGTTTCGCGTCCTCTCGAGACCGAGATTGAGGAACGCGCCCTCCTTTTCCCGGACCCTCAAGGCCGGGACGACAGGGCGGGATGATCCCCCCCACGGGTGCGCGTGAAAACGCGACGGGGCCCCGTGCGGAGCCCCATCGACGGCAGGGTCTTTAGGGGATGGGCCGGCCCCGGTCAACCACAGGCGGTCTTTCGGAATGGCGGAGACGATGCGGATCAGGCAGGCGGAGGCGGCGGACGCGGCGGCGATCCGGGCTCTGGTGGACGCGGCCTACGCCGCATGGATCCCGCTGATCGGCCGCCTGCCGACGCCGATGCGTGCCGATTACGCGAAGTCTGTGCAGGATCACCGCTTCGACCTGCTGCAGATCGACGAAGAACTGGCCGCCCTGATCGAGACCACGCGAAGGGACGACGAAGGGAACGGCCACCTGCTGGTCGTCAACGTCGCGGTCCACCCGGCCTTCCAGGGCCGGGGCTTCGGGACGACGCTGCTCAAACGCGCGGACACCATCGCCGCCGGGGCGGGCCTGACGCGGCTGCGGCTCTACACCAACAAGAAATACACGGCGAACCTGCGCCTCTACGGATCCCTCGGCTACCGGGTGGAGCGCGAGGAGCCGTATGACGGCCCGGGCCGGACCCTGGACGACGACATCACGGTGCACATGGTCAAGGCGCTCGCTCCGTAACGGGCCGGAACCCGCGATGCCGTCATCCGACGGCAGCGTCGCGGGCGTTAGAAGGGCCGCATGTCCCGCTCGGAACGCCTGTTCGACCTGCTCCACGTCCTGCGCCGCCACCGGCGGCCCGTCAGCGGGCGGGTGCTGGCCGGGGAGACCGGCGTCAGCCTGCGCACCCTGTACCGGGATATCGCGAGCCTTCAGGCGATGGGGGCCGCCATCGAGGGGGAGCCCGGGGTCGGATACGTCCTGAGGCCGGGCTTCCTGCTGCCGCCGCTGATGTTCAGCCCGGAGGAGATCGAGGCGCTGGTCCTGGGGTCGCGCTGGGTGGCCGACCGCGCCGACGACCGGCTGAGCGGCGCGGCCCGGAGCGCGCTCGCCCGGATCGGCGCGGTCCTGCCCGACGACCTGCGCGAGACCTTCGCGGGTTCGGCGCTGCTGGTCGGCCCCGGCACCGCGGCCCCAGCCGACGCGGTCGACCCCGCCCTGCTGCGCAGGGCGATCCGGACCGAGCGCAAGCTGACACTGCGCTATCGCGACGGGACGGGCGCAGCCTCGGAGCGGGTGGTGTGGCCGTTCGCGCTGGCGTTCTTCGACACCGCCCGCATCCTGGTGGGCTGGTGCGAGCTGCGCCAGGGCTTCCGGCACTTCCGCACCGACCGGATCGCCGAAGCCGAACTGAGCGACGCGCGCTATCCGCGCCGCCGGCAGGCCCTGCTCAAGGACTGGCGACGCAACGAGGGGATCACCGCTTCCGCCGATTGATGCTGCCGGAAACTGGCAGGGGCGCCGGATATCGAGGTCGCGCATCCACGGACAGGAGCGACCGATGGCCGAACCCAGCAACATCCTTCTCTACGTCACCGACCCGAAGGCCAGCGCACGCCTCTATGCGACCCTCCTGGACCGAGAACCGGTCGAGGCGAGCCCGACCTTCGTGCTGTTCGCCCTGCCCTCGGGCCTGGCGCTGAGCCTGTGGGCGCGAAGTGGAGTGGTGCCGGCCCCCACGCAAGCGGGCGGCGGAGGCGAGATCGGCTTCCGAGTGCACGGAGCCGCGCGCGTGGACGCGCTCCACGACGCCTGGCGGGCGAAGGGCGCCGAGATCGTCCTGGCACCGACGGATCTCGATTTCGGCCGCAGCTTCGTCGCCGTCGATCCGGACGGGCATCGCCTGCGGGTCTATGCGCGAACCGAGGATCAATGAGCGACCTTCGCCGGGGGTGCCGGGCTGAGCCCTGCTATCGGGCTCAGCCCCGATACCTCGCCGAAGGGCTGAGCCCTTTGGAAACCCGGGATTTTCAGGTCACCACGCTCGGCTCGGCCCGGCCAGTGCGGGGCTCGATCTCCGCGACGGCGCGGGCCGCCGCCACGACCGGGGCCAGTACCTCCGAGACGGGCAGATCGAGCCGGGTCGGATCGGCCTCGTAGCGCTCCAGATAGACCCGGAGCGTCGCCCCGGCGGTGCCGGTGCCCGAGAGGCGGAAGACCACGCGGGCATCCTCGGCGAAGCCGATGCGGATACCCTGGTGCTCGGTGAGCGAGCCATCGACGGGATCGCGGTAGGCGAACTCGTCGGCCGTCGAGACCGTGAGGTCGCCGAGCCGCGTGCCCGGCAGCCCGGCGAGCTTTTCCCGGAGCGCATCCATCAGGCCGTTGGCGGCGTCGGAATCCACCTCCTCGTAGTCGTGGCGGGCGTAGTAGTCGCGGCCGTGGGTGCGCCAATGCGCCCGCACGAGCGCGTCGGCGCGCTCGCCGGTGGCGGCCAGGATGTTGAGCCAGAGCAGCACCGCCCAAAGTCCGTCCTTCTCGCGCACGTGGTTCGAGCCGGTGCCGGCGCTCTCCTCGCCGCACAGGGTGATCAGGCCGGCATCGAGAAGATTCCCAAAGAACTTCCAGCCGGTGGGCGTCTCGTAGGCCTGGATGCCCAGAGCCGCCGCGACCCGGTCGGCGGCGCGGCTCGTGGGCATCGAGCGGGCGATGCCGGCCAGCCCACCCGCGTAGCCCGGCGCCCGGTGGGCGTGGGCGGCAAGCAGCGCGAGGCTGTCGCTCGGCGTCACGAACAGGCCCGGGGCCACGATCATGTTGCGGTCGCCGTCGCCGTCGGACGCCGCGCCGAAATCGGGGGCGTCCGGCCCCAGCATCAGGTCGTACAGGTCGTGACAATGGACCGGGTTCGGATCCGGGTGGTGGCCGCCGAAATCTTCTTTTGGAATGGCGTTGACGACCGTCCCCTGAGGCGCGCCGAGCATGCCTTCGAGGATGGCGACCGCGTAGGGTCCGGTCACCGCGCTCATCGCGTCGAAGCGCATGCGGAAGCCCGAGGCGAACAGGCGCGACACGGCGTCGAAGTCGATCAGCGTGCGCATCAGTTCGGCGTAGTCGGCCACCGGGTCGATGACCGCGACCGTCATGGCGCCGAGCCGGGTCTCGCCCAGGGTGTCGAGGTCGAGATCCGGCGCCTCGACCAGGCTGTAGCGGGTGAGCGCCTTGGCCCGCTCGAAGATTGCGTTGGTGACGGTCTCGGGCGCAGGACCACCGTTGGCGGCGTTGAACTTGATGCCGAAATCGCCGTCCGGCCCGCCCGGGTTGTGGCTCGCCGACAGGATGATGCCGCCGATCGCCTGGGCCTTGCGGATCACGCAGGAGGCGGCCGGGGTCGAGAGCAGGCCGCCGCGCCCGACCAGCACCCGGCCGAACCCGTTGCCGGCGGCGAGCCGCAGCGTCTTCTGGACCACCTCTCGGTTGAGGAACCGCCCGTCACCGCCGAGCACCAGGGTCGCGCCCGCTTTGTCCGGCAGGGTGTCGAAGATCGCCTGGACGAAGTTCTCGACGTAGTTCGGCTGCCGGAACACCGGCACCTTCTTGCGCAGGCCGGAGGTGCCCGGCTTCTGATCGGGGAAGGGCGTGGTCGCGACGGTCGTCGGGCCCTGCATCGCAGTCGTCGTCGGGGTCGTCATGAGCGGGCGTCTCCCGGGTTCTACCGCCTCAATGCCCGCGCGGAGGCGCGGCGTCACCAGCCCCGGCGACAGGGGCGGAGGTTTTTCACGCGCTTTCGCCGAATCGGGCAACGGAACCCGCCTCCTGTCCGCCAGCGGCCGCTCCGGACCGTTGCGCAGATCGACACCCATCGGTTGAGTCATCGGAGCCGCAGAACAAGGCGGGCCGGAGGAAACCATGGCGGACAGAGTGGTGCAGAAGGATCCGAACGGGGCGCGGCCGGGCAGGGGCCTGGCCCGGCGCCAGCTGGTCGGGGCGCTCGCCGCCGGGGTGGCGGTCGCTGGCTCAGCGGCCCCGTCGGCGGCCGCGCCCGCGAGCCGGCTGCAGACGGAGGAATTCCGGCTGCCGTGGAGCGAGCCGGGCGTCGAGATCTACGTCCGCAACAAGCGCCCTGCCGGGATCGACCGGTTCCCGGGCGACCGGATCCTGCTCTACGTGCACGGCTCCACCTACCCGTCCTCCACGGCCTTCGACCTGCCGCTGGGCGGCATGTCGGCCATGGACTACCTCGCGGGGCTCGGCTTCGACGTCTACCTCGTGGACCTGCCGGGCTACGGCCTGTCCGGACGCCCGGCCGCGATGGACGCGCCGCCGGCCGACAACCCGCCGCTCATGCGCACGCAGGACGCCGCGACGGTGGTGGGGCAGGTCGTGGACTTCATCGCCAAGAGGCGTGGGGTCGAGAAGATCGACCTGATGGGCTGGTCCTGGGGGACCTCCACGATGGGCCTCTACACCAGCACCCACAATGACAGGGTCAACCGGCTCGTCCTGTACGCACCGCAATGGCTGGCGCGCACGCCGGGCCTGATCGGCGGCGGCGGCCCTGTAGGGGCCTATCGCAGCGTGAGCCGGGACAGCGCCCGGACGCGCTGGCTGACCGGCGTCCCCGAGGACAAGAAGGCCGACCTGATCCCGGCGGGCTGGTTCGACCAATGGGCCGACGCGACCTTCGCCACCGATCCGGTCGGCGCGAAGCAAGCGCCGCCGGTCCTGCGCGCCCCGAACGGCACGGTCGCCGACAAGGACGCCTACTGGGCGGCGAGCAAGCCGCTCTATGATCCGGGGGAGATCCGCGTGCCGGTGCTGATCATCCACGCCGAATGGGACGCGGACCTGCCGAGCTATCAGGCACAGGAATATTTCGCCAAGCTCACCCACGCCCCCTACAAGCGCTTCGTCGAGCTGGGGGAGGGCACCCATACGGTGATGATGGAGAAGAACCGCATGCAGTTCCTCCATGCGGTCGGGGCCTTCCTAACGGAGGCGGACCCGCAGGCGTTGAACTGAGCGGCAGCCCGTCTCCCCGCGGCCGGGGAGACGGGCCCTGATCTACTCCGCGGCCTGACGCGCCGCGTAGCCCAGCCGCTCGTTCAGCGCGCGGATCAGCTTGACCGCGGCCTCGGCGATCACCGTACCGGGCGGGAAGATCGCCGAGGCGCCGGCCGCCACCAGGGCGTCGTAGTCGCCCGGCGGGATCACGCCGCCGATGGCGATCATCACGTCGTCGCGGCCCTGCTCGGTGAGCGCCGCCTTCAGCTCCGGCACCAGGGTGAGGTGCCCGGCCGCCAGGGAGGAGACGCCGACGATGTGCACGTCGTTCTCCACCGCCTGCCGGGCGGCCTCGTCCGGGGTGGCGAAGAGCGGTCCGATATCCACGTCGAAGCCGAGATCGGCGAACGCCGAGGCGATGACCTTCTGGCCACGGTCGTGCCCGTCCTGGCCCATCTTGGCGACCAGGATGCGCGGCCGGCGGCCGTCATTCTCCTCGAACGCCTCGACCAGCGCCCGGACTTCCTCGACCACTGGCGACATGCCCCCCACCTCGCGCTTGTAGACGCCGGAGATCGAGCGGATCTCGGCGCGGTGCCGGCCCCAGGCCTTCTCCAGGGCCTCGGAAATCTCACCCACGGTGGCCTTGGCGCGGGCCGCGTCCACGGCCAGGGCCAGCAGGTTCTCGTTCGTGTCGGCGGCGTTGGTCAGCGCCTCGAGCCGGGCCGTGACCGCCGCCTCGTCGCGCTCGGAGCGCAGCCGCTTGAGCTTGTCGATCTGGAGGCGGCGGACATTGCCGTTGTCGACCCGCAGGAGGTCGATGGCCATGTCGTCGTCGGACTTGAACTTGTTGATGCCCACGATGGTCTGGCGGCCGGAATCGATCCGGGCCTGGGCGCGCGCGGCGGCCTCCTCGATCCGCAGCTTGGGGATGCCGGCCTCGATCGCCTTGGCCATGCCGCCGAGCTGGTCGACCTCGCGGATATGCTCCCAGGCCCGGGCCACGATGTCGGCGGTCAGCTTCTCCACGTAGTAGGAGCCGCCCCACGGATCGGCGATCCGGGTGGTGCCGCTCTCCTGCTGCAGGAACAGCTGGGTGTTGCGGGCGATCCGGGCGGAGAAGTCGGTGGGAAGCGCCAGCGCCTCGTCCAGCGCGTTGGTGTGCAGCGACTGCGTGCCGCCCTGCGTCGCCGCCATCGCCTCGATGTTGGTGCGGGTGACGTTGTTGAACACGTCCTGGGCGGTGAGCGACCACCCGGAGGTCTGCGAGTGCGTGCGCAGCGCCAGCGACTTCTCGGACTTCGGATCGAACCCCTTGACCAGCTTCGCCCAGATCAGGCGCGCGGCCCGCATCTTGGCGATCTCCATGAAAAAGTTGGTCGAGATCGCCCAGAAGAACGACAGGCGCGGGGCGAACTGGTCGATGGTCAGCCCGGCGGCCAGCCCGGCCTTGATGTACTCGACGCCGTCGGCCAGCGTGTAGGCGAGTTCCAGGTCGTTCGTCGCCCCGGCCTCCTGCATGTGGTAGCCGGAGATCGAGATCGAGTTGAACTTCGGCATGTTTTTGGAGGTATAGGCAAAGATATCGGAGATGATCCGCATCGATCCCTTGGGGGGATAAATGTAAGTGTTGCGGACCATGAATTCTTTTAGGATGTCGTTCTGGATGGTGCCCGCGAGCTTTTGCGGCGGCACGCCCTGTTCTTCCGCGGCGACGATGTAGAGGGCGAGGATCGGCAGCACCGCACCGTTCATCGTCATCGACACGGTCATCTCGTCGAGCGGGATGCCGGAGAACAGCGTCCGCATGTCGTAGATCGAGTCGATCGCCACCCCGGCCATGCCGACATCGCCCGAGACCCGGGGGTGGTCGGAATCGTACCCGCGGTGGGTGGCGAGATCGAAGGCCACCGACAGGCCCTTCTGCCCGGCCGCCAGGTTGCGCCGGTAGAAGGCGTTCGAATCCTCGGCCGTGGAGAAGCCGGCATATTGCCGGATCGTCCAGGGCTGGGTGACGTACATGGTTGGGTAGGGGCCGCGCAGGAACGGCGCGATGCCGGGATAGGTGTCGAGGAACTCCAGGCCCTCCCGGTCCTCCGGCCCGTACCGGCCCTTCACCGGAATGCCCTCCGGGGTCATCCACGGCTCGGGCAGAGCCGGCGACGCCACCGCAAGCGGCTCGCCGGCCCAAGACATCTCGGCGAAGTTCGGAATGCGGGTGGTCATTGGGGGTGACTCGTTGTGGCGTTTGTCACCCCATTATAGACGCCCCCGGAAACCGGGCTACTCCCCTCCAGGTCTAGACGTCCGCCGGCCGCGCAGGATGTAGATCGCCGCGCCGGCCAGCATCAGCGCCATGCCGTACCAGGTCAGCGCGTAGACCAGATGGCTGTTCGGGAACGCGATCACCGTAAGCCCGCCCACCGGCAGGCCGCCGGGATTGGGCGTCGCGTCGGCATCGACGAAGTAGGGGGCGATGCCGGTCAGGCCTTTTGCCGCCGCGATGGCGGCCACGTCGCGCGAGTACCAGCGCCCATCCTTCGGATCGTTCGACCGCAGGAACGCGCCGCCGGGCTCGGTCAGCCGCAGGAGGCCGGTCACCCGCACCTCCCCCGCCACCTGACCGGCCAGCCGGGTCGCAGGATCGCGGTTCGCCCCCGGCACGAAGCCGCGGTTGACCAGCACGACGGTGCCGTCTTGCCGGCGCAGAGGCGTCAGCACCCAGAACCCGCCGCCGCGCTCTGTGACGGCCTGGACCAGCGTCTCGCGGTCGTGGAGGAAGGTACCCGACAGCCAGACATGCCGGTAGGCGTCGTCGGGGCCGACCCGCGGCCATTCGGCCGGGCCGGGAGCCGGCACCGCCGGGGCGTGGACCCGGGCATCGACCCGGGCGATCAGGTCGAGCTTCCAGGCCCGGCGCTGGACCTGCCACGTCCCGAGCCCGACCAGGACGACGAACACGAAGGCGGCCGCGGCGGCGAACAGGAAGCGCCGCGCCAACGAGAGCGGGGCCGGGGAGGGGCCCGCACCGGAGCCCCCCGCCGACCCCGAAGGAGTCACGTCCGCACGCCCGCTCAGCGGGCGTTGTTCATGACGTCGTGGGCATCCATCGGCATCATGTTGTGGTTGAGGTGGTACATCACCCAGACCGAGCCGGCGAGCATGATCACCACGACCATGATGGTGAAGATCAGCGCCAGGAAGGTCCAGCCGCCCTCCGACTTGGTGTTCATGTGCAGGAAGTAGATGATGTGCACGACCATCTGCACGCCGCCCAGCGCCAGGATCACCAGGCTGGTGACGAGGCTGTTGTCGAGCACGTTGCCCATCACCAGCCAGAACGGGATCACCGTCAGGATCACCGACAGGACGAAGCCGGTGATGTAGCTGCCGAAGGAGCCGTGCCCGCCCTGGCTGTGGGCGTGCGCGTCGTGGGTATCCGAACCGTGACCGGTCAGGTGGTGCGCGTCGGCGCTCATTCGAGCACTCCCATCAGGTAGACGACGGTGAATACCCCGATCCAGATCAGATCGAGGAAGTGCCAGAACATCGACAGGCACATCAGGCGCCGCTTGTTCTCGACGATCAGGCCGTGCTTGCGCAGCTGAACCAGCAGCACGACCAGCCAGAGGATGCCCACCGAGACGTGCAGGCCGTGCGTCGCCACCAGGGTGTAGAACGACGACAGGAAGGCGCTGCGCCAGGGCGGGGCGCCCTCATGGAACAGGTGGACGAACTCCCGGATCTCCAGGGCCACGAAGGCCACGCCGAACAGACCGGTGACGGCGAGCCAGATCTGCGTCGGCTTGATCCGGTCCCGGTCCATCTCCAGCATGGCAAAGCCATAGGTGATGGACGAGAACAGCAACATCGCGGTGTTCACCGCGATGCCCGACAGGTCGAACAGGTCCTTGGGAGTCGGCCCGGCCGCGTAGCTGCGGCCGAGCACGCCGTAGGTCGCGAACAGGGTCGCGAAGATGAGGCAGTCGCTCATCAGGTAGAGCCAGAACCCGAGCATCGTCGAGCCCTCGGAATGATGGCCCTCCTCGTCGGTCTGGTAGAAGACCGGCGCCGCAGCGCCGGGGGGTGCAGTCTCCGCGTGCATCATCGGATCACGCCATCTCCAGCTCGCGCGTCCTTTGACCTTCCGTCCGACTGACCGTGTCGGCAGGAATGTAGAAGTCGCGATTGTAATTAAAGGTGTGAAGGATCGCGACGACGATGATCGCCACGAAGCTGAGCGCCGCCAGCCACCAGACGTACCAGACCATGGCCAGGCCGAAGGTGAAGTTCAGGCCGGCCAGGATGGCGCCGCTGGCGGTGTTCTTGGGCATGTGGATCGGCTTGTAGCCGGTCATCGGCCGGGCGAAGCCGCGGTTCTTCATGTCCCACCACGCATCGGAATCATGCACCACCGGGGTGAAGGCGAAGTTGTAGTCCGGCGGCGGCGAGGAGGTGGACCATTCGAGCGTCCGGCCGCCCCACGGGTCGCCGGTCAGGTCGCGCAGCTTCTCACGGTTGCGGATCGAGACCACGAACATCACGATCTGCGAGGCGATACCCAAGGCGATGAGCCCCGCGCCGCAGGCCGCGATGACGAACCAGATCTGCAGCGACGGGTCGTCGAAGTGCTGCATGCGCCGGGTCACGCCCATCAGGCCCAGCACGTAGAGCGGCATGAAGGCGACGTAGAATCCGCTCACCCAGAATACGAGGGCCATCTTCCCCCAGAACTCGTCGAGCTTGAACCCGAAGGCCTTGGGGAACCAGAAGGTCACGCCGGCGAACATGCCGAACAGCACGCCGCCGATGATCACGTTGTGGAAGTGCGCGATCAGGAACAGCGAGTTGTGGAGCACGAAGTCGGCCGGAGGCACCGCCAGCAGCACGCCGGTCATGCCGCCGATCACGAAGGTGACGATGAACGCCACCACCCACATCATCGGCACCTCGAACCGGATCCGGCCGCGGTACATGGTGAACATCCAGTTGAAGATCTTCGCGCCCGTGGGGATCGAGATGATCATCGTCGTGATCCCGAAGAACGAGTTCACGTCGGCGCCCGAGCCCATGGTGAAGAAGTGGTGCAACCACACCAGGTAGGCGAGGATGGTGATCACCACCAGCGCGTAGACCATCGAGGTGTAGCCAAACAACCGCTTGCCGCAGAAGGTCGAGGTGATCTCGGAGAACACGCCGAAGGCCGGCAGGATCAGGATGTAGACCTCCGGGTGGCCCCAGATCCAGATCAGGTTGAAGTACAGCATGGCGTTGCCGCCGAGGTCGTTCGTGAAGAAGTGCGTGCCGACGTAGCGGTCAAGCGACAGCATCGCCAGGACGGCCGTCAGGATCGGGAAAGCGGCCACGATCAGGATGTTGGTGCACAGCGACGACCAGACGAAGATCGGCAGCTTCATCATGGTCATGCCGGGCGCGCGCATCTTCACAATGGTCGCGATCAGGTTGATGCCCGAGAGCAGCGTCCCGATGCCGGCGATCTGCAGCGCCCAGATGTAGTAGTCGACGCCGACGCCGGGGCTCATGGCGGCCCCCGAGAGCGGCGGGTAGGCGAGCCAGGTGGCGCGCGAGAACTCGCCGACGAACAGCGAGACCATCACCAGGATGCCGCCGGCCACCGTCATCCAGAAGCTGAAGTTGTTCAGGAACGGGAAGGCCACGTCACGGGCGCCGATCTGCAGCGGCACCGCGAAGTTCATGAGCCCCGTGACGAACGGCATCGCCACGAAGAAGATCATGATCATGCCGTGGGCGGTGAAGATCTGGTCGTAATGGTGCGGTGGCAGGAAGCCCTGCTCCGAACCGAACGCCACCGCCTGCTGCGAGCGCATCAGCAGTGCGTCAGCGAAGCCGCGCAGCAGCATGATCAGGGCGAAGATGCAGTACATGATACCGATCTTCTTGTGGTCGATGGACGTGACCCAGTCACGCCACAGCGGCCCCCAGAAGCGGAAGTAGGTGATCACACCGAGGACGGCGAGGCCGACCACGGCCACGCCGGCGAACGTCGCCTGCAGAATCGGCTCGTGATACGGGATCTGCTCGATCGTAAATCGGCCGAGGATCAACTGTTGTAGGTCCATGTTTGCGAACATTGGGATCGGCCCGTTCAATGGGTTCGACGGCGACCGCCGGTTTTGGGTGTGAAGCGCACGCGCGAGGCGTGCGTTTTTACTGGTTGAGCTGCTTGGGCGCGATCTGCCCGCCCTCTTTCTGGCCCTGGCTGTCGGGCGCCTTGATCTCGGGCGCCTTCTCCTGCCCGGGCAGCGCCGACTCGCCCTGGCCCCGCGAGTCCGGGTTGCCCATGTCGGGCCGGGGCTTCATGCCCTGCGGCTGCGTCTGCCCGTGCGGGCCGGTCCCGGAGGCCGGCCCGGTAGCGCCCGGAGCCTCGTTGCCGCGATCGGCCATGCGGTTGTCGTATTGCAACCGGTCGTAGTTAGCCTGAGCCTCCGCCCCGGAGGCACCGCCCCGGGCGTCGATCTTCACCATCTCGCCGACGCACATCTGCTCCGGCCGCGGGCACATGCCGATGATCCGGTCGAACAGGCCCTTGGCGTAGGACTTGTAGAACCGCGCCGGCTCGGACTCGCTCGGCTTCTCGAGCTCGAGATAGGCCTCCTGGGTCAACGCGCCGCCCTGAGCCTTGGTCTTGGCGACCCACTGGTCGAAGGCCTCGTTGGTCACGCCGTTGAACTTGAAGAACATGTTCGAGAAGCCGGCGCCGCTGTAATGCGCCGAGCGGCCCTCGTAGGAACCCTCCCGGTTGATCACGGCATGGAGCTGGGTCTGCATGCCCGGCATCGCGTAGACCATGCCGGCCAGTGTCGGGATGTAGAACGTGTTCATCACGTCGGTGGCGGTGATCTTGAACTGGATCGGCCGGTCCACCGGGGCGGCGAGTTCGTTCACCGTGGCGATCCCGTATTGCGGGTAGAGGAACAGCCACTTCCAATCCATGGCCACAGCCTCGACCTGCAGCGGCTCGACGCCGGCGGGGACGTCGCGCTTCGCGTCGATCTTGCTAAGCGGCCGGAACGGATCGAGGGTGTGAGTCCCGATCCAGGTGAGGGCGCCCAGCGCGATGATGATCATCAGCGGCGCCGTCCAGATCAGCACCTCGAGCTGGGTCGAGTGGTGCCATTCGGGATCGTACACCGCGTCCTCGTTGGAGGCGCGGTAGCGCCAAGCGAAGAACAGGGTGAAGAAGATCACCGGGATGATGATCAGGAGCATCAGCCCGGTAGCCGCGAGCACGAGGTTGCGCTGCTGCTCGGCGACGTAGCCGGCCGGGCTCATGACCACGAGATTGCAGCCGCCCAGCAGCGCCAGGACCGGCGGCAGGGCGAGGAGCGACACGAGTCGCCGCGCAAGGCCGCTCCGGCGCTCGCTGGGCTCGATCCTGTCCGGGAGAGGGGTCGAAGAGGTCACAGCACTCGTCTCTTTATCCCACGCCGCATGCGCGGCATCCGCGCCGTGTCGCGACTGCGGC
Source organism: Methylobacterium mesophilicum (assembly GCF_022179445.1). Taxonomy (GTDB): domain Bacteria; phylum Pseudomonadota; class Alphaproteobacteria; order Rhizobiales; family Beijerinckiaceae; genus Methylobacterium; species Methylobacterium mesophilicum. The sequence continues at coordinate 209,091 of NZ_BPQU01000002.1, forward strand.
ACGGCCGACAACGTCTGGAAGGAGGCGCGCAGCCTGCGCCGCGCGCTGCCGGCTACATCTGGCGCATCTCGGAGCGGTCGAGGAACAAGGCCGCGAGGGTGCAGACCGCGCCGGACAACAGGTAGACGCCGACCATGGCCAGGCCGTAGCGCTGCGACAGGAACAGCGCCACCAGCGGGGCGAAGCCGGCGCCGACGAGCCAGGCGAAGTCGGAGGTCAGCGCGGCGCCGGTGTAGCGGTAGTGGTTGCCCAACCGGGCCGTCACCGCGCCGGCGGTCTGGCCGTAGGCGAGGCCCAGCAGCATGAAGCCGATCGTGACGTAGATGGTCTGGCCGATCGCGCTCTCGCCGAACAGCAGCGGCGCGATGATGCTGCCGACCGCGAAGAACCCGATCAGCGAGGCGCTCATGATCAGGCAGTTGCGGCGGCCGATCTGGTCGGCGATCAGCCCGGAGGCAGCGATCGCGCCGGCGCAGACGATGGCCCCGGAGAACTGCACGATCAAGAACTCGCCGGGCGAGCGGCTGCTGGTGTTGTTGAGCGCAAGCCAGGCGATCGGGAAGATCGTCACGAGGTGGAACAGGGCGAAGCCGGCCAGGGGCACGAAGGCGCCGCGGATCACGTCGCCGGCATGGTGCCGGAACAGCTCCAGGGCCGGGACCGGGCGGAGCCGGTCGAGGTCCATCATCCGGGCGAACTCTTCGGTGGCGACCAGGCGCAGCCGGGCGAACAGGGCGACGACGTTGATGGTGAAGGCGCAGTAGAACGGGAAGCGCCAGCCCCAGTCGATGAAGTCGGCCTCGTCGAGGTTCACCAGGAAGAAGGCGAACAGCGCGCTCGCGACCATGAAGCCCAGGGGCGCACCGAGTTGCGGGATCATCGCGTACCAGCCGCGGCGCTCCCGGGGCGCGTTCATGGCGAGCAGGGAGGCGAGCCCGTCCCAGGCGCCGCCCAGTGCCAGGCCCTGAAGGATCCGGAGGACCGCCAGGAGGTAAACGGATGAGATGCCGATGCTATCGTAACGCGGCAGGAAGCTGACCGCCGCCGTGGCGCCCCCGAGCAGGAACAGCGCGATCGTGAGCTTGACGCTGCGCCCGTGCCGTCGATCGATCGCCATGAAGATCACGGAGCCGATCGGCCGGGCGATGAAGGCCAGGGCGAAGATCGAGAACGCGTACAGTGTGCCGGTCAGCGGATCGACGAAGGGGAAGAACACCTTCGGGAAAACCAGCACGCAGGCGATGCCGAATACGAAGAAGTCGAAGTATTCGGACGCGCGGCCGATGACCACGCCGATGGCGATCTCGTTCGGGTGGACCTTGTGGTCCCCCATCGCCTGCTGAGCATCGCGCTCAAGGGTCGTGGCCGAGGCCATTGGGGTGTTCGCACTCATGGTTGACTGCCGCCCTCGCCGCGCGCCCGTTCGGGCGCCATGGCCGGAACCGCCTCATGCGGCATGTCCAGAGGTATCGCAACCGGCATCCGACGCAAGTTCACCCACTGACGCATGCATGGCACCCCCATGCCAGCCCTGCTGTCCACACATGCGGGGCGGCCTGCTGCGGCGGGCGCAACCCGTCGCCGCGCCGCCGGCCGAGCCCGCTCTCCTAGACCCGGTAAAGCGCCGAATTCCGTGACAGGTTGATGTTGTAGTAGGGGTCGGCCCGGAGTTCCGGCCCCCAGCGGTCGAGCATGGTCAGCACCTCGCCCTCGAAGCGCTTGCGCTTCTCGGGCGTGTCCTCGGCGCCCCGGCTCTTCGATTCGTGGTGAATCAACTTGGCGAACGGCGTCCACACGATGCGGTAGCCGGCCCGGCGGATCTTGAGGCACAGGTCGACGTCGTTGAAGGCAACCTTCAGGGCCTCGGCATCGAAGCCGCCGACCGCCTCGAACACGTCGGCGCGCATGGCCAGGCAGGCGCCCGTGACCGCCGAGACCTCGTGGGCGATGACCATGCGGCAGAAATAGCCGGGATCGTCGTCCGGCACGCCGAGGTGACTGTGGCCGGCGACGCCGCCGATCCCCAGCACGATGCCGCCGTGCTGGATGGTCCGGTCCGGGTAGAGCAGCTTCGCCCCGACGGCGCCGACCTCCGGCCGTACCGCGTGCCGCACCAGCTCCCCGAGCCAGCCGGGCTCCAGCACCTCGACGTCGTTGTTGAGGAACAGGAGCACCGGCCCGGTGGCGGCGGCCGCGCCGCGGTTCGACAGGTCCGAGAAGTTGAAGGCCCCCGGCACCGGCACGATGCGCACGCGCGGGTCGTCGCGATACCGGGCGAACAGGGCGGCGGTCTCGGGCTCGCGGCTGTCGTTGTCGACGATCACCACTTCGATGTCGGGATAGTCGGTGCGACCGAGCAGCCCGTCGAGGGTGACCGACAGGATCTCGGCGCGGTCCCGGGTCGGGATGATCGCCGAAACCCGGGGCGGCGGCTCCGGCAGCGGCCGGACCAGGCGGTTGAAGCCCGAGGGCCCGCGCTCGGCCCGGCCGCCCCAGGGCGCCACGACCTCGTCGAGGGCGCGCAGGCGCGCCGCCTCGGCCTTGGCCAAGGCGCGGTCCGAGAAGGTCCCGGAGCCCTGCGCGGCGCGCCAATGGTAGAGCACCCGCGGGATGTGGCGGATGCGGGACGGGTCGAGCCCGTCGGTCAGCCGCAGCAACAGGTCGTGGTCCTGGCTGCCCTCGAAGCCCGGGCGCAGGCCGCCGACCGCCCGCAGGGCGTCGGTCCGGACCACGGTGAGGTGGTTGATGTAGTTCTGCGCGTAGAGCAACTCGCGGTCGAAGCCCGCCTTGAAATGCGGGTCGAACCGGCGGCCGCCTCCGTCGATCTTGTCCTCGTCGCTGTAGATCAGCACCAGGTCCGGATCGAGGCGGAGCGCCCGGGCGACCTCGTAGAGGGCGTCCTCGGTGAGCACGTCGTCGTGGTCCATGAAGGCGCAGACGACACCGCGGGCGAGGCCCAGGGCGTCGTTGGTGGCCCGGGCGATGTGGCCGTTCTCGGACCGGGCGAGCACGCGGATGCGCGGATCGGCCTCGGCGGCGCGTTCGAGGATCCGGGGGATCGCGGGCCGGGTGGAGGCGTCGTCGACGACGCACAGTTCCCAGCGCGGGTAGAGCTGCGCGCGCAGGGAGGCGAGGGCGGCCTGGAGCACCTTCGGGTCCGGGTCGTGCACCGGCATCAGCACGGAGATCAGCGGCGGATCGGCCCAGGCGGCGATCTCGGCGGCGATCCCGTCCCGCTCCGTCCGGCGATAGCCGTGGGCGCGGATCCAGGCCTCGTACCCGGTCACCCGGCGGTGAGCCAGCGCCCGGCCCAGGAAGCCGCGCGCCCGCACCTTCTTGCCGAGGATCCGCCAGTAGAGCGCCTGCAGGGCCAGCGCCGGCTCGCGCAGGAGCGCGCGCGGCACCAGCGTCGGCCGGTCGAGGCGGCGCACCGTGATCCGGCGCAGCCGGGCCGGGACCCGACCGGCGGGATCGGCCACCCGCAGGGCGACGACGCCCTCGGGGAGCCGGCCGATCCACGTGAAGGCGCCCCCGCCCGACGCCTCCTGGGGCAGCAACGGCCCCGGACGCCCCTCCGGACCGGCGAAGGCCATGCCGGGGACCGTGTCCAGGCCCTCAGTCGGGTCGTTGGACAGGGTGATCTCGAGCCAGCGGCCCGCGAGCCCCGGAAGCTCGACGCGCATCCCGTCCGCCGCCGCCCGGACCGGCAGGGGCCGGCGCTTGCGCCCGGTCCGGGTCAGGTGCGCCGGCGGCAGGCGCGTCTCGGGCGCCCCCGTCTCGGTCGGGCGCGCCATCAGCTCCAGCTCTTGTCGATCGAGTCCTTCACGGCATCCGACATCGCGACGTCGAACACCAGCATCTCCTCCACCGCCTTCACGGTCCGCAGGCGCTCGGCCAGCGCCTGGGTCTCGGCCGGCACCGGCGGCGGCACCGGCACCGGGGCGTGGATGCCCAGCTGGTCGAACAGGGTCGACGCGAAGGCGTGGTACCGCGTCTTGTGGCCGACGATCCCGACCCGGGCCAGGATCTCGATCGCGGCGATCGAGTTGCCCGGGTGCAGGCGATCCTCGGGCATGCGGGTGCCGAGCTGGCGGGTCAGCGGGTTGTAGAGCAGCCGGTAGGCCGGCTCCGGCAGCATGCGGAAGTAGCGCTTCAGGCTCTTCACGTCGGTGAAGTCGTAGGCCTCCGAGAACGACGCGGCCTCGGCCAGCGGTCCGAGCCGCCAGCCGCGCACCGGATCGAGGGCGTCGCCGGCCCGGGCCTTCAACCAGAGCATGCGGGTCGCCATCTCGGTATAGGGGTCCTGCACCAGGATGCCGGTGACCATCAGGTCCGGCGTCATGAAGTTCTCGTAGCGCGGGATCGTCACTGCGCCCGACAGGAACGCCGAGGGGGCGGAGGGGCCGGACAGGACGCAGGTCAGGATCTCGTCCGGCAGCTTGTGGACGCCGAAGTAGCAGTGCTGGAAATACGGGAACAAGGCCGCCTGGAGCGCCGTCTCTGGCTCGATCCCGGTGTTGATGAGCATGACGCGCAGCCGCACCAGCCCGTCCGGGGGCGTGCGACGATAGACCAGGACGTTGGTGTCGGCGTCGTAGAGTTCGAGGCGCTGGATCTCGGCCAGGCCCGGCACCTCGGCCTGCGTCAACACGAAGGTGCATTGCCCGGTGGCGTGCCAGCCGTTGCGCTTGAACGTCTCGTCGGTGACGCTGGCCGGAACTTCGGCCACGCGCTGGCCTCCGACGGAGACCATCACCCGGCTGATGGCGAGGGGATTGTCCGGCACGATCCAGCCGCGGATCGAGTCGCCGTGATCGTGATCGATGAAGTAGCGCATGTCCCGAAGCTTGAGGCGGCGGAATGCCGGGACCGCCCGAGCGGCCCGGCCGGATGCCGGCCGGCACGCCCATAGCGCATTTTCTTCCCCGCGTGCACCATCGCGGTCTCAGCCCCCCGGCCACGCCCCTCAACCTTCCGCTTGCGCCCCCGCCGGGCACCGGCTATAGGCCCGGCCCACCGGCGCTGTTGCAGCACCGGCCCGGGCGCGTCGCTCAGCGGGAGAGCACTACCTTGACAGGGTAGGGTCCCTCCTCATAAGCCGTTGAGCAGTCTGGATTATTTCGATGGCTTTAAGGTTCGCCGAACCGGATGGCGGTCGTTTAGGAGACGTAGCACAGCGGTAGTGCATTCCCTTGACATGGGAAAGGTCACAGGTTCGATCCCTGTCGTCTCCACCACTTAACGCTCTGAAGTCACTGGATTTTTCCAGACCGAGCGTCCGAAAATCGAAATTCTCGCACATTCACTGAATTCTGAGCGGGTTTGCAGAACCAGCTGCCGGACCCACGCAGCCCGAGCAGCGCCGATACCCGAATTGCGGTCGCGTCGACGGCCCTGGGTCTCATGCGTGCTGTGTCGCGGGCGATGTCCCGTGCCGTATCTCCGGGACACCTGCGGTCCGCCCCGCGCGACAGATTGTTCTCGTGTCGTTCGAGTACGCCTATCGGGTCTGGCAGACCGAGCCGCCGTCGAGCCTTCGGGATCTCGATGACGTGGTGCTGCTGACGCCTGTGGTCGGCGACAACGGCGTAGCGATCGTGGCCGGCACGCGCGGCACGGTGCTCAGCGTCCACGGCACGGGCGAGAGCTACGCTGTCGAGTTCGATGAGACCGATGGCGCCCTTGCGACGGTACTCTCGCATCAGATCGAGCCGGCGGGGCCCGCCCCTCGGTGAGCGGCGGTATTGTCCCGGTCCTCTGGTCCATCCAGGGTGCGAAGCTTTCGGCATTCCTCAACCCGAACCACCGCAAGGGCGCATCGCGCTGGACGTATCTGTCTTCCTTCGGCCTCACCCGCGAGGACGATAGAGCCCTTGCAGATGCGTTGGGCCAGCGCGCGATGAACAACCTGCCCGGCGTCGAGCAGCCGCGGCCGACCGGCCCGAACCGCGTCGAATTCCGCTGCACGGTGCGCGCGTCGGACGGCCACGACATGCCTCTGCGCACCGTGTGGGAGGTCGGCGGGACGGACAGTGAGACAACCATGCGGTTTCTGACGGCTATCCCGCTGACCCCGTAGCGCTCGACACCGCAAAACCGCCATCTCAGGATCCGACGAGGTCAATCGGCTCGCCGGGTCCGTGACGTCGGCCGATGCGCACGCCGGCCGCCATCCGGCAGCACAGGATGCTGGGGGCCGACTAGAACCGTGATCTTGGCCAGGACGATCTGGCCAAGACCATCTGAGACGTGCAAGGGCACCGGAGCATGCACGGGATCCCATCATCCCCGTCGGTCCCGCCGCGTTCCCGGCCGAATCGCGGCCTGGTTCCGCTCAGAGCCCCGAGGGCTGCCGTATGACCACGTCACCTGTCCACGACATCGACACCAAATACATCCGCCAGATCCAGCAGCAGCAGATTGCATTAGCGCTGATCACGGCCGAGCGCGACGCGGCCGTGCGGGAGCGCGATCTGGCCCGGGCGCGATCCGAGGCCTCGACCAAGCTGATCGACGCCCTGTCGGCGAGTTTGCGGCCCTATGGGTTCAGCCGGAAGCGCTTCCTGTCGGCGATCCGCAGGGCGGCCCGCGCGGTCCCGGACCAGGGGCCCGATTCGCTGCAGCATACGGTTCTGTTCGACGGCTCGAACCGGATCCTGGGGGCCCGGCCTCTTGACCGACCCCCTCCCTGAGCGCACCGCACCCGCACTCGTCTCCTGTATCGATCGGTCCCCTTCAACATGGTGGAACGCAGGGCCATGGATGTCGCGCTTCTGACCGTCTTCAACGCCCTGGTCGATCTCAGGAACGAGCTGGACGCGAAGCCCCATCTCGCCAGCTCAGAGCTCGAGTTCCTGTCGTTCGCCACGAAGATGGCGCCGTATTCCAACGCGCAGCTGCTGCAGGACCTATGGGTCCTGTACGAGTTGAAGGAGAAGCGGAACGGCTACTTCGTCGAGTTCGGTGCCTGCGACGGGATCAGCCTGAGCAATACGCTGCTGCTCGAGAAGACCTTCGGCTGGCAGGGCGCTCTGGCTGAGCCGGCCCGGGCCTGGCACGCCGCGCTCTACGCCAACCGGAACTGCTATATCACCGACAAGTGCGTCTACAGGACCGACGGGGTCGAGGTCCTGTTCAACGAGGTGGATATCGGCGAGCTGTCCGGCATGAACGACCTGGTGACGGGCGACTTCCATGCCCAGTTCCGCCAGGACGGTCGGCAATACGCGGTCCAGACGGTTTCGCTGGAGCGCTTCCTGGCGGAGGCCCGGGCGCCGAAGCGCATCGACTACATGAGCATCGACGTGGAGGGCGGCGAGTTCGATGTGCTGGAAAGCTTCGACTTCACCCGACACGACATCGCCCTGATCAGCGTCGAGCACAATTTCTCGGACAGCCGCGAGAAGATCTACGCCCTGCTGACCGGCCTGGGTTATCGTCGGCGGTTCCGGCAGCTGTCCCTGTTCGACGATTGGTACGTGCGGCCCGACCTCATCGCGACGCAGGCATGACGGAGCGCTCCATCGTGTCAGCCCGGACCGCGATCGAGATCCTCGATTCCCTGTTCGACCTGTTCAAGCAGATGGGCAGCGGCATCGCGCTCGACCTGCACTGGCTCGAGATCGCGCGGCGCCTTCAGCTGGTCCGCGCGGAGGTCGTCTGGTCGGCCGATCTGGCCTTCGTGGCCGCGAAGCTGAAAGCGCACGCCGCCCACTACGCAACCACCTATCAGCCCGACGCCGGCTCGGAGTGGATCCGGAGGGCGAACGCCGACAAGCTCGACAAGGTCGTCGAACACTATTCGATCCTCCGCGCCCATCTGGAGCAGCAATTGCCGGCCGCGTAGGCCCATATCGGGCGATCCTTCGCGCGGATGTCCGCAAGATCCGGCGGACACGCCCCGAGGCGTGCCCTGACAAGTCGCCCGCACCGACAGCCGGGCCGAAACGGCCCCGTTGACTGGATTGGGCCAACCGCTATCGAAGCCTCAAGACACGAGAGAGTCCGCGCATGAACGCGGACCCTGTGGAAACGCCGGGCCGCGCGCCCGGATCAGGAGGGCCGCCCATGTCGTCTCGAATCCGCTTGCCCCTGTCCCGCCGCAGGTTCCTGTCCACCGGCTCGACGGCGATCCTCGCCGGAACCGTGGCGATGCCGCACGTGGCCCGGGCCCAGCGGGCGGACTTCACCTACAAATACGCCAACAACCTGCCCGACACGCACCCGATGAACGTCCGCGCCCGGGAGATGGCGGAGGCGTTGCGTGTCGAGAGCGGCGGCCGGTTCGATCTCAAGATCTTCCCCACGAGCCAGCTCGGCTCGGACACCGACACGCTGAGCCAGCTGCGCTCGGGCAGCGTCGAGTTCTTCACGATGTCGCCGCTGATCCTCTCGACCCTGGTGCCCAACGCCTCGATCAACGGCATCGGCTACGCCTTCCCGAATTACGACGCCGTCTGGCCCGCGATGGATGGGGAGCTCGGCGCCTGGGTCCGCCAGCAGATCGCCAAGGCCAACCTCGTGGCCATGGAGAAGATCTGGGACAACGGCTACCGCCAGACGACCTCCTCGACCCGGCCGATCGCCAGCCCGGACGACTTCAAGGGCTTTCGGATCCGCGTGCCGGTCTCGCCGCTCTGGACCTCGATGTTCCGGGCGTTCGAGGCCGCACCCGCCTCGATCAACCTGAACGAGACCTACTCGGCCCTCCAGACCAAGATCGTCGAGGGCCAGGAGAACCCGCTGGCGGTGATCGCCACGACCAAGTTCTACGAGGTGCAGAAATACTGCTCGCTCACCAACCACATGTGGGACGGCTACTGGTTCCTGGCGAACCGCCGGGCCTGGGAGCGCATCCCCGAGGACCTGCGCACCATGGTCGCCCGCCACATCAACGAGGCCGGCATGAAGGAGCGGGCCGACGTCGCCAAGCTCAATGCCAGCCTGCAGGAGGACCTGACGAAGAGCGGCCTGGTGTTCAACAAGCCTGATCCGGAGCCGTTTCGCGAGAAGCTGCGCAAGGCCGGCTTCTACGCCGAATGGAAGGGCCGGTACGGCGAGGAGGGCTGGTCCCTCCTCGAGAAGGCCTGCGGGAAGCTCGCGTGAACGGCCCGGCGGGGCCGGCGCCGCGCGGCGGCGTCGCGCCCTGTTCGCGGCGGGTGATGAACCTCGCCCACTTTCTGCGCCGGGCGGCCCGCCGCTGGCCGGACGCGATCGGCCTCGCCTGGGGTGACCGGACCTGGAGCTGGGGCGCCCTCGATGCCCGGGTCGACGCCATGGCGGCGGCGCTCGCGGCCCGGGGCGTCGCCAAGGGCGACCGCGTGCTGGTCCAGGCGCGCAACGGCAACCAACTGTTCGAATCGATGTTCGTCTGCTTCCGGCTCGGCGCCGTCTGGGTGCCGACGAATTTCCGGCAGACGCCCGCGGAGGTGGCCTATCTCGCCCGCGCCAGCGGCGCCTCGGCGCTGATCTGCGGCGCGGAGTTCCCCGACCACGCCGCCGCGATCCGCGAAGCCGCGCCGGACCTGCGCCTCGTGGTCGCGATCGGCGGCTCCGCCTTCGGGCTGGATTACGACGCCCTAGTGGCCGCGCACGCCGGGCAGGCGGCCCCGACCGCCGATGTCGAGCACGACGATCCGTGCTGGTTCTTCTTCACCTCGGGCACCACCGGCCGCCCGAAGGCGGCGGTGCTCACCCACGGCCAGATGGCCTTCGTGATCACCAACCATCTCTGCGACCTGATGCCGGGCACCGATGAGGCAGACGCCTCGCTGGTGGTCGCGCCGCTCTCGCACGGGGCCGGCATCCACCAACTCGCGCAGGTCGCGGCCGGCGCCAAGACGGTGCTCACCGGCGGCACGCGGCTGGACCCCGCGGAGGTGTGGTCGCTGGTCGAGCGGTGGCGCATCACCAACCTGTTCACGGTGCCGACCATCGTGAAGCTGATCACCGAGCACCCGGCGGTCGCGGTCCACGACCACACCAGCCTGCGCCACGTGATCTATGCCGGCGCGCCGATGTACCGGGAGGACCAGAAGCGGGCGCTGCGGGCGCTCGGGCCGGTGCTGGTTCAGTATTTCGGGCTCGGCGAGGTGACGGGCAACATCACCGTGCTGCCGCCCCGCCTGCACGCCGCCGAAGACGGGCCGGGGGTGAAGGTCGGCACCTGCGGCTTCGAGCGCACCGGCATGCAGGTGCAGATCCAGGACGGGGCAGGGCGGGAATTGCCGGCGGGCGAGACCGGCGAGATCTGCGTCTGCGGCCCGGCGGTGTTCGCGGGCTACTACGACAATCCGGAGGCCAACGCGGCGGCGTTCCGGAACGGCTGGTTCCGCACCGGCGACCTCGGCCACCTCGACCCGGAAGGGTTTTTGTTCATCACCGGCCGCGCCTCCGACATGTACATCTCGGGCGGGTCGAACGTGTACCCGCGCGAGACCGAGGAGAAGCTTCTGAAGCATCCGGCCATCGCCGAGGCCGCGATCCTGGGGGTGCCCGACCCGGCCTGGGGCGAGGTCGGCGTCGCGGTCTGCGTCGCCCGCCCCGGCGCCGAGATCGGCGAGGCGGAATTGATCGCGTGGCTCGCCGGCGAGGTCGCCCGCTACAAGCTGCCGAAGCGGGTGTTCTTCTGGGAGGCATTGCCGAGATCCGGCTACGGCAAGGTCACCAAGCGGGCGATCCGCGAAGGGCTCGAAGCAAGCGGCTGCTTGCCGTTCGATCCGGGTGCCCCTGCCGGACGGTGACGGTCCGGACGACCGCGTTCGCTGCACCGCACCCGGCGAACATTGTTCGCGGACCAGTCCGGTGAAGATTTCGTGCGCGCCTCATGCTTCTCTCGCATAGCAGGCCGCGGAAGAGCCCCCTCACGCGCGATCCCAGGCCGGCGCATATTGCACCGCAGCAACCGGGCGCGCCTGCCCGGCCCTTGTTCGGGATCGGGCACGATGGCCACCCTCGCGTATATCGTCGGCTTCCGCTCCGAGCGTTCGCTCCTCGGTCAGGTGGCCGGGCGCCTCGAAGGCGCGCTGAAGCGCGTCGCTGCCGGTCGCTACGCCGAGCAGCGCGAGCGCGTCGCGCGCACCGGCAGCGCAGGGATGATCTGACCGGCCGCCACCAGCCTCAACCCAGGCGCGTCCGCGCGGCCTCCACCACCGCCTCGGCGGTGATGCCGAAATGCCGGAACAGGGCCTCCGGTGCCCCGGATGCGCCGAAGCCGGTCATGCCGACGAAGCCGCCATCCTCGCCGATCCACCGGTCCCAGCCGAAGCGCAGGGCGGCCTCCACGGCGACCCGGACCGTATCCCGCGGGATGACCTGCCGGCGATAGGCCGCGTCCTGTGCCGCGAACGCCTCCCAGGACGGCATCGAGACTACCGCGGTGGGGATCCCGTCCGCCTGGAGAACGTCGCGGGCCGCGAGCGCCAGCGCCACCTCCGAGCCGGTGCCGATCAGCGTGACCCGCCGCGCACCGTCGGCCTCCGCCAGCACGTAGGCGCCCCGGGCACTGCGATTCTCAGGGCCGCCCGGCCGGCGCAGCGCCGGGAGCGGCTGCCGCGAGCAGATCAGCGAACTCGGCCCGTGCCGGTTGGCCAAGGCCATCTCCCAGCATTCCGCCGTCTCGACCGCGTCCGCCGGGCGCAGGACCAGCATGTTCGGGATCGCCCGGAGCGAGGCGAGGTACTCCACCGGCTGATGGGTCGGGCCGTTGCGGCCGATGGCGGTCGAATCGTGGCTGTAGACCGTGATGACCGGCAGGTTCATCAGCGCCGCCATCCGCAGCGACGGGCGCATGTAATCCGAGAAGACCAGGTAGGTGGCACCCACCGGCACCAGCCCGCGATGGGCCGCGATGCCGTTCATCATCGAGCCCATCGCGTGCTCGCGGATGCCGTAATGCAGGTAGCGCCCGGAGCGGTCCTGCGCCGTGAAGGCGTGGAGCTCGCCCTTGTGCCGGGTCGGGCCTTCAAGATCCGGGGCGCCGGAGAACAGCTCGGGGATCGCCTCCGACAGGGCGGCGACGATCTCGGCGGAGACCTCGATGCTCGGGCGCGCCGTGCCTTCGGCGGCGAAGCGATCGCGCAGGGCGCGCAGCGCGTCGCGCCACGTCTCCGGCAGGCGGCCGGCGCTGACCCGGTCGAACTCCGCCCGGACCCGGGAGGGCAGGGCCTCGCGACGGGCCTGCCAATCCGCGTAGGCGGCGGCATTGCGGCCGGCGACACCCCTGCGCCACGCCGCCTCCACGTCGTCCGGCACCGAGAAGGCCGGATGGTCCCACCCCTTCGCGGCCCGGGCCTCGGCGAGGTCGGTCGCGAACACCCGCCCGCCATGGGCGCCGCGCTGGCCCTCCAGCCGCGGCAGGCCGCGGCCGATCACGGTGCGGCAGGCGATCAGACTCGGGCGCGGGTCGCCCTGGGCGACGAGAATCGCGGCCGAGACCGCCTCGACGTCGTGGCCGTCCGCGTCGATCACCTGCCAGTCGGCGGCGCGGAAGCGGGCGCGCACGTCCTCCGAGATCGACAGGTCAGTGGCGCCGTCGTCGGTGATCCGGTTGTCGTCCCACAGGAACGTGAGCTTCGACAGGCGCAGGTGGCCGGCGAGCGAGATCACCTCGTGGGCGATGCCTTCCTGCAGGCAGCCGTCGCCGACCAGCGCGTAGGTGCGGTGGTCCACGAGGTCGGGGCCGAACTCCGCGGCGAGCCTGGCCTCGGCCACCGCCATCCCGACCGCGTTGGCGATGCCCTGCCCGAGGGGCCCGGTGGTCGCCTCGATGCCGAGTTCCGGGGCGATCTCCGGATGGCCGTGGGTGTGGGAGCCGAGTTCGCGGAAGCGCCGGATCTGCTCCATCGGCAGGCCGGCATAGCCGGCGAGATGGAGCACGGCATAGAGCAGCATCGAGCCGTGCCCGTTCGAGAGCACGAACCGGTCGCGGTCGGGCCATTCCGGTTCGGCCGGGTTGCACTTCAGGTGACGGGTGAACAGGGCCACCGCGATCTCGGCGCAGCCGAGCGGCGCACCGGGATGCCCGTCGCCCGCCCGCTCGATCGCGTCGAGGGAGAGGAAGCGGATCGCGTCCGCCATCCGGACGGTGAGCGTACTGAAGCGGTTCTGGGGCATGGGGGGGCTTCAAAGTACAGGCGTGCGTGTGGTTTTTCAAAGTGTTGAGCCTTTTAGCGGGGTATCGGGGCGGCGCCCCGATGAACCAGGGCTTCGCCCTGGACCCACGAAAGGTCTCGGACCTTTCGGATCCTCGGTTTTCAGAGGAACCCGATCGAGAACCAGGGGACCAGGATGATGACGACGAGGCCGATCAGCAGGGCCAGGATGTAGCCGACGATCGGGCGCATGCCCGCGTCCGGGTGGATCCGGCTGATCGCGCAGGCGGCGTAGTAGCCGACCCCGAAGGGCGGGGCGAACAGCCCGATGCCCATGGCGAGGATCACCACCATCGCGTAGTGCACCTCGTGGACGCCGACCTGCCGGGCGATCGGGAACAGCAGCGGGCCGAACAGCACGATCGCCGGGATGCCCTCCAGCACCGAGCCCAGGACGATGAAGGCGCCCGCCGACACGAACAGGAAGCCCACGGGGCCGCCGGGCAGGCTCTTCATCGCCACCGCCAGCGTCTGCGAGAAGCCCGACTGGGTCAGCGCCCAGGCCATGCCGGTGGCCGCGCCGATGATCAGCAGGATCGCCCCCGACAGGGTCGCGGTCATCACCAGCATCGGGTAGAGCCGCCGCCAGTCGAACTGGCGGTAGATCAGCAGCCCCGCCAGCACCGCGTAGACGATGCCGATGGTCGAGACCTCGGTGGCGGTGGCGATGCCCTCGACCACCGCGAAGCGGATCACGAAGGGCAGCGCCAGGGCCGGCACCGCCACCACGAGCGCCCGGCCGATCACGCTCCGCGACGGCCGGGCGACGTGGCTCAGGTCCTCCCGACGGTAGCGCCACCAGACCAGCACGCAGAGAGTCACGGCCAGCACCAGGCCGGGCATCAGGCCGCCGGTGAACAGGGCCGTGATCGACACGCCGGTGACCGAGCCGATGGTGATCAGCACGATCGAGGGAGGGATCGTCTCGGTCTGCGCGCCGGTGGTGGCGAGCAGCGCCACGAGGTCGCCCTCCTTGGCGCCCCGCGCCTTCATCTCGGGAAACAGCACGGGCGCGACCGCGGCCATGTCGGCGGCCTTCGAGCCGGAGATGCCCGAGACGAGGTACATGGCGCCGACCAGCACATAGTGCAGGCCGCCGCGGACGTGACCGAGCAGTGAGGCCAGGAACCCGACCATCGCCCGGGCCATGCCGGTCATCTCGATCAGCAGGCCGAGGAACACGAACAGCGGCACCGCGAGCAGGATCAGGTGGCTCATGCCCTCGTCCATCCGCCCGACCACCACCATCGACGGGGCGTTGGTGGTGAGCGTGATGTAGGCGTAGGTGGACAGACCGAACGCGAAGGCGATCGGCACGCCGGAGAAGACCAGGGCGCCGACCCCGAGGACGAAGAACAGCAGCAGGTTGAGGTTGCCGAGCCCCATGAGCCAGGGCTGGAGCGCGATGAGCCCAGCCGCGATGCCGCCGCCGAGCGCCAGCGCCCCGACGGTGAGCCGCCAGTCGGCGGATTCCAGGAGACGGATCACGGCGACCAGCAGCATGAGGCCGAAGCCGATCGGGAGGGCGGCGGCCCGCCAGGCGTTGTTGAGCTCCAGCGCGGGGGTCTGGACGAAGGTCTCCTCGATGGCGAATTCGAAGGCCGGCTCCAGCACCAGCGCCACGAAGATCAGGCCGGCCACCAGGGCGACCGTCTCTAGGAAGGCGCGCAGGCGCGGGCCGCACATCGCCACGATGGCGGTCATGCGCATGTGCTCGGCGCGGCGGAACGCGACCACGGCGCCCAGCATGGCGAGCCACAGGAACAGGATCGCGGCCAACTCGTCCGACCAGACCAGCGGCTCGCGGAACACGTAGCGGCTGACCACGCCGCCGAACAGCACGCCGATCTCGGCCAGAACCAGCAGCGCCGCCGGGATCTCCACGAGGTAGCCGAGGGCCACGTCCAGCTTGCGCAGCCAGGTCCTGGCGCGGAGCGGCGGCCCCGCCAGCTCAAGCCCGGCCGCGCTCTCGACGGCCGCGATATCGATCTGCATGCCGGTCGTCCTTCAGGTCAGCTTGCCGGAGACGTCTTCGAGATGCGCCCACGCCGCATCCCCGTACTTGGCCTTCCAGTCGCGGTAAAAGCTCGTCCGGCCCAGCGCCTCACGGAACCGCGCGCGGTCGACGTCGACGAAGCTGATGCCCTTGGCGGCAAGGCTCTCCCGCAGGGACAGGCTGAGCTTGGCCACATCCGCGCGCTGGTCGGTGCCGGACCGGTCGAATTCATGCGAAACGGTCCGGCGCAGATCCTCCGGCAGGCGCTGCCAAGCCTTCTTGTTGCCCAGGATCCAGTAGCCGTCCCAGACGTGCCCGGTCAGGCTGCAGGATTTCTGCACCTCGTAGAGCCGGGCCGTCGCCGTGATGGCAAGCGGATTCTCCTGCCCCTCGACCACTTTGGTCTGGAGCGCGGAGTACAGCTCGTTGAAATTGATCGGCGCCGCGCCGGCTTCGAGCGCCTTGAACAGCGAGGTCAGCATCGGCGCCGGCGGCACGCGGATCTTGAAGCCCTTCAGGTCTTCGGGCGTCTTGATCTCGCGGGTCGAGGAGGTGATCTGCCGGAAACCGTTGTCCCAGACCTTCGAGACGGTGAGGATCGGCGTCTTGGCGATCTCGGCCCGGACGTAGGCGCCGAGCCCGCCATCCATCGCCGACCAGACCGCGTCGTAATCCTTGAACGCGAAGCCGGTGTTGGGAAGGCTCGCGGCCGGCACGAAGGTGGCGAGGATCGAGGTCGCGAGGTTGAAGAACTCGACGCTGCCGTTGCGCACCTGCGCCAGCAGGTCGGTGTCGGAGCCGAGCTGGTTGGCCGGGAACAGCTTGATCTCCAGGCGCCCGCCGGTCGCCTCGCGGATCCGGTCGAGGGCTTCCTGCGCCCGGACGTTGACCGGGTGGGTCGGGTCCTGGCCGGTGGCGAGCTTGTAGGAGAACTCGGCCGCCTGCCCGCGCCGGGTCAGGATGCCGAAGACCGGCACGGCGGTCGCGCCCACGAGCAGGCTGCGGCGGCTGAAACGCGTGTCGCGCATGATTTCACTCCCTGGGTCGTCCCGAGCCGCGCGATCCCCGCCGTTATCCGGTCGTGTGGATTCGTGCGTCCCTTCAGTCTTCGCGGCCCGGTACTGGTATCCGGGGGACCGCTTCTGTGCGTCTCACGCGCCGTCTCTTGCTCCGGCGCCGATCATCCAGGCTCAGCGGCGCGGGGACAAGCCGTGGCGGCGCACGAACGCCGACACTTCACCGCTCCCGTGCCCGCCCGTTCAGTCCCCGTTGAGGGCGCGATAGGCGCGCACCACCTGGCTGTCGTCGGCGGCGCCGTCGCCGCGGCCCGATGTCGAGACGAAGAGCTGATGGGCCAGCGCCGCGAGCGGCAGGGCCGCGCCGGCGCTGCGGCCGGCCTCCAGCACGATGCCGAGATCCTTGACGAAGATGTCGATCGCGCTGGTGACCTCCGGCTCGGCCTCCAGCATCCGGGGGCCGCGGTCGCGCAGCATCCAGCTCGATGCCGAGGAGCCCGAGAGGATCTCCAGCACCACCGCGAGATCGACCCCGACCCGCCCGGCCAGGGCCATCGCCTCGGCGGCGGCCGCGATGTGGACGCCGCACAGGAGCTGGTTCACGGCCTTGACGGTGGCGCCCTGGCCCGGCCGCTCGCCGACAGGGAAGATCCGGTCGCCGAGCGCATCGAGCACCGGGCGGATCTCCGCGAGCGTCGCGGACGGGGCCGCGGCCATGATCGTGAGCTTGGCGGCCTTGGCCCCGACGACGCCCCCCGAGACCGGGGCGTCCACGAACCGGCGGCCGGTGGCCGAGACGCGCGCCGCGATGGCCTCCACGGCCCCCGGCGGACAGGTCGCCATCAGCACGACGATCCCGTCGGGCGCGAGTGCGTCGAGGGCGCCGTGTGAGAACAGCACGTCCTCGGCCTGGGCGGCGTTCACCACCATCAGCAGGAGCGCGTCGGCGCCGTCCGCCGCCTGCGCCAGGGTCTCGGCCGGTGCGCCGCCTGCTGCCACCAGCGCCGCGCGGCTCTCCGCCCGGATGTCGTAGCCGCGGACGGAAAAACCCGCGGCGACGAGGTGGCCCGCCATCGGCAGGCCCATGGCGCCGAGGCCGACGAAGGCGAGGCGGCTCACAGCCATCCGCGGATGCTCCGCGCCATGGCGGCCGCCGAGATCCCGTAGCGGTCGTGGAGCGTCGGCAGGGCGCCGGCATCCAGGAACTCGTCCGGCAGGCCGATCTGGCGGAAGCCGCGCTCCGGCATCGTTCCGTTGCGCATCAGCACGCCCGCCACCGCCTCGCCGAGACCGCCGATCACCGTGTGGTTCTCGGCCACCACCACGAGGCGTCCGCCACGTCGGGCCTCGTGCAGGATGGTCGCCTCGTCCAGAGGCTTGATCGTCGGCACGTGGAGGACCGCCACGTCGATCCGGTCGTCGCGCAAAGCGTCCGCCACTTCCAGCGCCCGCATGGTCATCAGACCGGAGGAGACAACGAGCACGTCGCGTCCGTCGCGGATCGTCTTGGCCTTGCCGAGCTCGAACGTGTAGCCGTACTCGTCGAGCACCAGCGGGACGTTGCCGCGCAGGAGCCGCAGGTAGACCGGCCCCTTGTGGGCGGCCATGGCCGGCACGACCTGCTCGATCTCGTGGGCGTCGCACGGGTCGATGATCGTGAGGTTGGGCATGCCGCGGAAGATCGCGAGGTCTTCCGTCGCCTGGTGGCTCGGGCCGTAGCCGGTGGTCAGGCCGGGCAGGGCGCAGGCGATCTTGACGTCGAGATTCTCCTCCGCGATCGCCAGGCAGATGAAGTCGTAGGCCCGCCGCGCCGCGAACACCGCGTAGGTGGTGGCAAACGGCGTGAAGCCTTCGCGGGCGAGCCCGGCCGCCGCGCTCATCAGGAGCTGCTCGGCCATCCCCATCTGGTAGAACCGCTCGGGATGGGCCTGCGCGAAGATGTGCAGGTCGGTGTATTTCGACAGGTCCGCCGACAGGCCGACGATGTCGGGCCGGGTCTTGGCGAGCTCGACCAGGGCGTGGCCGAACGGCGCGGCCTTGGTGCGCTGTCCGGGGGCGGCCAGCGAGGCGATCATCGCCGAGGTCTTGAGGCTGCCGCCCTCCCGCGGGGCGGGCTTCTCGTATTTCGAGCGTCTCACCGCACCCTCCCTTCGTCCAGGATCGCCAGCGCGCGCTGCCACTCGTCCGGCTCGACGCGCAGGAAGTGGTTGCGCTCACGTGCTTCCAGGAACGGCACGCCCTTGGCCATGCGCGTGTCGCAGATGATGATCCGGGGCTGCGGCCCCGGGTGGTTCCGGGCGGCGTCGAAGGCCGTCACCAGCGCGTCGATGTCGTTGCCGTCGACCCGCTGCACGAACCAGTTGAACGCCTCGAATTTCGGGGCCAGCGGCTCGAAATTGAGCACCCCCGTTGAGGCGCCGTCGGCCTGCATGCCGTTCACGTCGACGAGGCCGATCAGGTTGTCGAGCTTGAACGAGCCCGCCGACATGGCGGCCTCCCAGGTCGAGCCCTCGTCGAGCTCGCCGTCGGAAAACAGGTTGTAGACGAAGTTTTTCGAGCCCTTCCGCTTCAGGCCCAGCGCCATGCCGACCGCGATCCCGAGCCCGTGGCCGAGCGAGCCGCCGGTGATCTCCATGCCGGGCGTGTAGGCCGCCATGCCCGACATCGGCAGGCGGCTGTCGTCGCCGCCGTAGCTCGTCAGCTCGTCCTCCGGGATGATCTCCGCCTCGATCAGCGCCGCGTAGAGGGCGATAGCGTAGTGGCCGATCGACAGCAGGAACCGGTCGCGGCCTTCCCATTCGGGATCCTCGGGCCGGTAGGTCATGGCGTGGAAGTAGCTCACCGCCAGCACGTCGCTGATGCCCAGCGCCTGGGCGATGTAGCCCTGGCCCTGGACCTCGCCCATGCGCAGGGCATGGCGGCGGATGTGGTAGGCGCGCTCGCCGAGCGGGACGTTGGACCCCGCGCGGGGCCGTTCGGTCGGGGACGGAGACGTCATGGCGTGCTCCTCAGTGGATCAGCATGCCGCCGTTCACGTCGATCACCGCGCCGGTGATGTACGCGGACAGGTCGGAGGCCAGGAACAGGCAGGCGTTGGCCACATCGTCGGCCACCCCGAGGCGCCCCAGCGGGATGCCCTTGGCGATCTCGACCTTGAGCTCGGGGGTGAGCTTGCCGCCGGTGATGTCGGTCTGGATCAGGCCGGGCGTCACGGAATTGACCCGGATCCCGTCGGGGCCGAGTTCCCGGGCCATCGCCTTGGCGAGGCCCAGCACGCCGCCCTTGGCGGCGCTGTAATGCGGGCCGCCGAAGATGCCGCCGCCGCGCTGGGCGGAGACCGAGGACATGCACACGATCGCCCCGGAGCCCTGTCCGCGCATCCCCGGGATCACGGCCTGGCTCATGTAGAGGGTGCCGCGCAGGTTCACGTCGGTGACCGCGTCATAGTTCTCCGGCGCGATATCCATGATCTTGAGCGGCTGGGTGATGCCGGCATTGTTGACCAGCACGTCGATGCGCCCGAGTCGGGCCACGATCTCCTCGGCGGCCCGGGAGCAGGCGGCCCGGTCGGTCACGTCGCAGGCGAGGCCGACATGGCCGGCGCCGAGGTCGCGGGCGGCGTCCTCGGCCTGGCCGGCATCGAGGTCGAGCACGGCGATGCGGGCGCCGTACTGGGCGAACAGGCGCGCCGTGGCCTTCCCGATGCCGCGGGCGGAGGCCGCCCCGGTGATCACGCAGACCCGATCGTTCAACAGCATGGGACCCTCCCGGCGATCCGCGCGCGTGCGGGATCGAAGCCTGTCGTCGCGACGGAGGCTGAAGCCGGCCGGCGACCGCGATCCGGAGATCGGCGGCCTCGCGGTGACGTTTCCTCGCGTCTTGTTCGTTGGGGCGACATTGGCCCGGTGAGACCGGCCGCGACAAACGCGAATCCTGCACCCGCAGATGAATGGGATTCACCTGCGGGTGCGTGTCAGGCCAGCTCGGCGGCGAGATCGATCCCGAGTTCCCGGGCGAGCCAGCGGGCGAAGACCCGCAGCGGCGCCCGGCGGCGGGCATCGGCCGGGCAGACGAAATGGTGGCCGACGTAGCCGATGTCCTCCGCCCGCCCGGCGAGCGGCGCGACCAGGCGGCCGGCGGCGATCTCCCGCTCGGCGAGCCGGGTCGACTCGAGCGCCACGCCGAGCCCGTCTGCGGCGGCGGCCAGGGCCAAAAAGCTCCGGTCGAAGCGGATCGCGGCAGTGGGCGGCGCGGCCAGCCGGTTGCGCTCGAACCAATGGGTCCAGCGCACCTGCTTGTTGTCGCTCTGGATCAACGTCTGCGCGAACAGGTCGGCGGGGCCGGCGATCCGGGCGGCACGCTCGGGATCGCAGAGCGGCGTCACCGTCTCGAGCCCGAGCGGCATGCGGACGAGGCCTTCGCCCCGGGGTGGCCCGTAGACGATGTCGGCGTCGAACTCGTCGGTGATGAAGCGGGCGTAGTCCATGCCGGCGGCCAGCCGAACCTCGAAGCCCGGATGCTCGCTGAGGAAACGCGCCAGCCGCGGGACGAGCCACTGCGCGGCGAAGCTCGGGGCGCAGTGCAGGCGCAGCAATTGCGGCCCGCGGTTCGCCACGAGGTCGAGGCCGCGGTTCAGCTCCGCGAAGGCCCGGCCGACATGGTCGCACAGGGCCTCCCCGGCCGGGGTCGGCGTGATGCCTTGCCCGTTGCGCTCGAACAGGGCGACGCCGAGCGTCTCCTCCATCTTGCGGACGGCGTGGCTGACCGCGCTCGGCGACAGGTTCAGCTCGCCCGCCGCCGCCTTGAACGAGCGCCGCCGCGCGGCGGCCTCGAAGATCCGGACGGCGGACAGGGGGACGGGCGGACGCATCCGCGGCAGGATGGTCCGGCAATGACGGCGCTGGCAATGGCCGAAGGATCTTTGCGGACCTTCAGGTGGGCCCGCGCTGCGATGAGCCGGCTTCAGGCCGCCAGCGCCGCCTGCCCATCGCGGCCATGGGCCTGATCCATGATCTCGCCGACCCGTTCGCCGACGGCGATCGCGATGCCCGCCGAGGCGGGACCCTCCGAGCCCTGCTGGCAGATCCGGGTGAGGACGTCGGTGACGCGCTGTTCCATGACGGCGAGGATGGCCGCGGCCGCCGCGGGCTGGGCCCCGCGGAGCACGGCCGCGAGGTCGCAATAGGCGTCCTGGAGGAGCCGCAGGGTCAGGCGATCGACAGCCTGCTCGTCTTCAGCCTTCAAGACACCCATGCCACGCCTCCCTCGGGTCGCTCGCTGCAACTTGGGGACGACATATTAACGGCGCGTAAACCGGCAGGACCTTCGGAAGCCGTCGGCTAACCATGCCCCGCGCGGCGTCGCAGGCTCAGCAGCCTGAGCAGATCCCGCTCGCGGCCGCGTGGCCGCCTTTCAGGAGACGCTCCATCGCCGCGTCGCGGTCGTAGGTCTGCGCCGGGATCGTCGACGGGGCCGACCGGCCCGCCGCCAGGACCGGCGGCCTCAGGAGGTCGGCGGGGCGCAACGCCTCCCAAGCCAGGCGGCTGCGCCGGGACGAGTCCAGGGCTGCGCCCGGGTTCAGGCCCCGCGGCTCGAACGCCGGGACCGGGATCGTCATGGTCCCCGGTATGACGATGCGCGGCAGGGCGGCGACCGCCTCGGCGGGGGCCTCCGGGGTTGCGACCACCGGCACCGCGGCGACGGACGCCGGGGTGCGCGGCAACGCGCTGTAGGCCGTCGGCACGTTCGGCAGGCGCGAGCACGCTCCCGCCGACAGCAGCATGCCTAGGACCGCAATCCGCTTAACATTGATCATGATCGCCCTGATGCGATGCCGCAGCCCTAATCACCGCCGTAGGACCCTATGTTAACCACGGATTAAGCCATATGTCCAACCCACATGGCCAATTGAGACTTCTAAATAAATAAACAATACTTGTAGATAACGGGAAATCACGCGATAATCTCGGTCCGCTCAACCCGTCCGGACGGAAGCATCGCCGGCAGGGCCGGTCCAAGACCGGGCTCGCGACCTGCGTATTGAATACCGACTCTTCAAGAAAACGGTTTGCTCGGCGGCGCCCGCACGGCAACGAGAAGCTTGGCGGCTCCGGACAGCCGCCGAGATGGGTCATGAAGAGCGTTGCACATTCCCTGATGGCGGCGCTTGCTGCTTTCGCCGTCCTGTCGCCTTCGATCGTTGCGGCCGTTCCCGCGGGCCGAAGCGCGGAACAACCCCGCCCGCCGGTCGATCGCAGCGCGCTCATCGCGGAGCGACAGCAACAGAGGTGGCAGCAGCTTTCGGGCTCGATCTGCACCGGCTGCATCACGGTGGCCAACCGCGTCGCGCCGGTCAGCTACGACAAGCCGAGCCTGGTTAAGCTGGCGCAGCGCCCGACCCGCCTCGCGACGGCCTCGGGGCGGCCTCGGGCGAAGGTGCGGCTCGCCCAATCGCGACGCGCCAAGATGCGGCTCGCCCAAATACGACTTGTCCAGATGCGCAAGCGCTACGCCCGGCTTCATCGGCACGACCGGCGCCGGCTCGCGGCGGGGGCGCTCCCGGTCCGGTTGGCGAAACGCCCGCCGCCGCAGACACTCGCGCTGCAGGGCGGGCTACCGGTCGGGCCGATCCGCGTCGAGTACCGGTTGCCCGAACACCCGGTCGAGCGGCCGTGGGTGCCTCAGGACGACAACCGCTGGCACGCGACGATCCTGCCGGCCTCGTCGGTACGCCCGCGACGATCCTGACACGACGCGCGGCGCCGTCACGGCGGACGCCGGGATCGGAACGCGATACACCGCCCGGCAGACCGGGACGGGCGATCGAACCCCGCCTCCCGCATACCGTTGTGCCGGCGGAGTTTCCCGTGACCGTCATCCGCCTCGTCGCCGCCGGCCTCGCCGTCTCGCTCAGCCTCGGCTCGGCCCGGGCGGTGGATCGCGATCTGACCGGCAGTATCGCCCGCCCCGCCGGGGGCGAGCCGGCTCAGGATATCGCGGTCGCCGCCCCTGACGGGCGGACCACCGCGGTCGTGCTTCCCAAGCAGAGCGTGACCATTTCGGCCCCCGTCCAGAGGGTGCTGCCACCGCTGAAGCCTCTGCCGAAATGGGATCCGCGGGTCTGCATCGGCTGCTGAGCGGTGTCCCGCGAAGGCGCCGCCGGCCAGACGGCTTCAGATCGGCGGAACTTGGCGGCGGACGCGCGCGTCGAACCGGTAACCCCATCGATCGCCCGAGTTGACCATGCGCGCCATCCTCCTCGCCGGCCTCTGCCTGTCGCCGCTTCTCGCGACCCCCGTCCTGTCCCAGGTGCAGCAGAACAATCCCAACGCTGCGAACCAGTCCATGGAAAACAACAACCAGCTGCGGTCCCTGCGCCAGGAGCAGACGACGCAGGGCAACACGCTCCGGATGGAGATCCAGCGGAATCAGGCCGCGACGCCGGCCCCCAACACCGGGCCGAACGCGGTCGCCCCGATCGGCGGCGGAACCGGGATCGGCCGCTGAGCCGAACCCGGGTCCCGCCGCCCGCGATCAGGCGATTGCGGGCAGGGCGGGGCGGCTCTCGATCGCCTTGCGCACGATCGCCTCGACCTCGGCCCGCCGCGCCCCGGACAGGGGCTTGCGCGGACCGCGCACATGCTCGGTCGAGTTGATCGCGAGGGCTTCGGCGAGCTTGATGTTCTGGACCAGGTAGGTCGAGACATCGAGGTCGAGGAGCGGCCGGAACCAGCGGTAGATCGCCAGCGCCTCCTGGGTGCGCCCAACCTGCATCAGCCGGTAGATCGCGACCGTCTCCGCCGGGAACGCGCAGACGAGGCCGGCGACCCAGCCGCAGGCGCCGACCGCGAGCGCTTCCAGGGCGAGGTTGTCGACGCCGGTGAGGACGGCGTAGCGGTCGCCGAGCCGGTTGATGATCTCGGTGGTGCGGCGGATGTCGTCGGAGGATTCCTTGATGGCCACGAAGCGCGGATCCGCGGCCAGTTCCTCCATGATCTCGGGCGTGACGTCGACCCGGTAGGCGACGCGGTTGGAATAGATCATCACCGGCAGGTCGCCCGCGGCCGCCACGGCCCGCAGGGTCTCGACCGTTTCGGCCGGATCGGTGTGGTAGATCGGGCTCGGCACCACCATCAGGCCGCTGGCGCCGGCCTTGGCCGCCTTGGCGGCGAGGTCGCAGGCCTCGCGGGTGCCCGCCTCGGACACGGTCAGCAGGGTCGGCTTGCCCTTGGTGACCGACTGAGCCCGCTTGAGCACGTCGATGCGCTCGTCCTGGGTCAGCATCGGCCCCTCGCCGAGCGAGCCGCACACGATGATGCCGTCGCATCCGGCGTCCATCTGGAGGCTGAAGCAGCGCTCCATCTCGGCATGGTCGAGGCTGCCGTCGGGCTTGAACTTGGTCGTGACGGCGGGGATGACACCGGTCCACATGGTCGAATTTCCTTTTGTGTCAACGGTTTGAACAGTGCCGCGCTCGGGTCGCGCGGCCATGGCTTCGCCCACGCCTGGCACGGCGCGGCGGCGAAATCGGCCTGCCCGTCGGGGCAGGAGGCGCGGCTCAGGCCGCCTCGGCGGCCGGGGCGGGTGCGCGGGTGGCGGTCGGGACCGGGCGCGTCTTGCCCCGCTCGGCCCGGCGGCGGCGCAAGTGCAAGAACTCGCCGACGACGCCCCGCCGGAAGAACGAGACGCAGACGATGAAGATCAGGCCGATCACCACGGTCACGAGGTCGCCGATGGTCGCGAGGTAGTTCTGCAGCCCGACCACGAGCCCGGCCCCGAGCAGCGGTCCGAAGATCGTGCCGACGCCCCCGAGCAGGGTCATCAGCACCACCTCGGTGGAGGTGTGCAGCGAGACGTCGTTGAGGGAGACGAGCTGGAACACCAGGGCCTTCATCGCCCCGGCATAGCCGGCGACCGCCGCCGAGATCACGAAGGCCAGGAGCTTGAAGCGGTCGGTGTCGTAGCCGAGCGACGTCGCCCGCGCCTCGTTGTCCCGCACCGCCTGCAGGATCTGGCCGAAGGGCGAGTGGACCACGCGGTCCACGAACAGGAAGCCCGCCGAAAACAGCGCCAGCGTCACGTAGTACATCACCGTGTCGGAGGTGAGGTCGAGCCCGAACAGGCTGCCGCGCGGGATGCCCTGGAGCCCGTCCTCGCCGCCGGTCCAGCGGATCTGCACCGCCAGGAAATAGACGATCTGCGAGAGCGCCAGGGTGATCATCGCGAAGTAGATGCCCCGCCGCCGGATCGCGAGGCCGCCGATGGCGAAGCCGACCAGAGCCGCCGCGGCGACGCCCGCCACGAAGGCCGCCGGCATCCCCAGCGGGTGGTTGCCGAAGCGGATCATCAGGGCGCCGGTGACGTAGCCGGCGCTGCCCAGGAAGGCGGCGTGCGCGAAGGACACGAGCCCGGTGAAGCCCAGGAGCAGGTTGAAGGCGCAGGCGAACAGCCCGTAGCACATCACCTTCATCACGAAGACCGGGTAGATCAGCCCCGGCACGAAGGGGACGGCGAGGGCGAGCGCGACCAGGACGAGGACGATCTTGAAGGTGTTCGACATCGGCTCCCCTCAGACTTCGCGGCCGAACAGGCCGGCCGGGCGCACCAGCAGGGCCAGCGCCATGATGACGAAGACCACCACGGTCGAGGCCTCCGGGTAGACCACCTTGGTCAGCCCCTCGATCAGCCCGAGGGCGAGGCCGGTCATCATCGCGCCGAGGATCGAGCCGAGGCCGCCGATCACCACCACGGCGAAGACGATGTTGAGCAGGTTGCCGCCCATCAGCGGCGTCACCTGCATGATCGGCGCGGCCAGCACCCCGGCGATGCCGGCCAGCGCCACGCCGAACCCGTAGGTCAGGGTGATCATCACCGGCACGTTGATGCCGAAGGCCTGGAGCAGGCGCGGGTTCTCGGTTCCGGCGCGCAGGTAGGCGCCGAGCTTGGTCCGCTCGAACAGGTACCAGGTGCCGAAGCAGATCAGCAGCGAGGCCACGACCACGAAGACGCGGTACTTCGGCAGCAGCATGAAGCCGACATCGACCGGCCCCTGCAGGATCTCCGGCGGCTCGTAGCCCTGGCCGGAGACGCCGAACACGTATCGGAAGCCCCCCTCCATCACCAGCGCCACCCCGAAGGTCAGGAGCAGGCCGTAGAGGTGGTCGAGATGGTAGAGCCGGCGCAGCAGCGTGCGCTCGATGACCATGCCGAACAGGGCGACGCAGAGCGGAGCCAGAACCAGCGCGACCCAGAAACTGATCTGGAAATCGGGATAGCCGAGCCAGGGCCCGATCTGGGTCAGCCCGATCCAGGCCAGGAACGCCGCCATCATGAACTGCGCCCCGTGGGTGAAGTTGATGATGTTGAGCAGCCCGAAGATGATCGCGAGCCCCATGCTCAGCAGGGCATAGAAGCAGCCGCCGATCAGGCCGATGGTGAGCTGGGCCATGAAGGCCTGGAAGGTGATGTCCATCGTGGGGTCACCGGCGGGTTGGAGGGGTCGGACGGTCTTTTCGGGGATGCGCCACCAGGGCTACGGCTACGCAGGGTCGAGACACGGTCGCTCTTGCAGGGCTCGACGTGCCCCCTCTCCCGAGCGGGAGAGGGTTGGGGTGAGGGGCCAGGTCTTTCCGGAGATGTCGCATCCCTCACCCTGTCCCTCTCCCGCTCGGGAGAAGGGACCTTCGCTTTCTACGGGCGACGATGTGACCGCGCCCGCCATGCAACCCTCTGTAGTCCGCTGCCACACCGGGGAGGGGACGCGCGCCATCCCGGAGGCCGGTGCGCGCCCTTGCGCGATATTGCTTCAGCCCTTGGCGTTGAGCGGGCAGGCATCGGAGGGCTTCGGGAACACGTCGTCGCCCTTCAGGACCGCCCGGACGTTGTAGAAGTCCCAGTCGCGCTTGGATTCCGCCGGCTTCTTCACCTGCAGGAGCAGCATGTCGTGGACGAGGGCGCCGTCGGTGCGCAGCTTGCCGTTGCGGATCACCGCGTCGTCGATGGTCATGGTGCGCAGCTTGCCCATCACGGCGCCGGCCTCGTCGGTGCTCGCCGCCTCGATCGCCTTCAGGTAGCTGAGTGCGGCCGAGTAGACCGCCGCCTGCGACGCGCTCGGCATGCGCTTCATCTTGGCGAAGTACTTCTCCGCGAAGGCGCGCGAGCGGTCGTCGTAGTCCCAGTAGAAGGCTTCGGTGAGGTACATGTCCTGGGCCTTGGCCAGCCCGAGGCTCTTAACGTCGGTGATGTAGGTGAGCAGCGGGGCGATCACCTGCTTGTCGCCGCGCCCGATGCCGTACTCGGCGGCCTGCTTGACGGCGTTGATCGTGTCGCTGCCGGCATTGGCGAGCGCGATCACCTGCGCGCCGCTCCCCTGCGCCTTCAGCATGAAGGAGGAGAAGTCGCCCCCCGGGAACGGGTGGCGCGAGACGCCCAGCACCTTGCCGCCCTCGGCCTCCACCATGGCGGAGGCGTCCTTCTCGAGGGAATGGCCGAAGGTGTAGTCGGCGGTGACGAAGTACCAGGTCTTGCGGCCGGTCTTCAGCAGCGCCTTGGCGGTGCCGGCCGCGAGCGCGTAGGTGTTGACCATCCACTGCGCGTTGAGCGGCGAGCACTTCTCGTTGATCGCCGCCATGGCGACCCCGGCCGAGAGCATCGTCACCCGGTTCTTCTGCTTGGCGATCTCCATCACGGCAAGCGCGGTCGAGGAGGTCGGGAAGTCGGCGATCATGTCGACTTTGCCCTGGTCGAACCATTCCCGGGCGAGGTTGGCGGCGATGTCGGGCTTGTTCTGGTGGTCGGCCGCGATGAGCTCGACGGGGGCGTTCAGCACCTTGCCGCCCATCTCGTCGATGGCGATCTGCGCCGCCACCGCCGAGCCGCGCCCGGTGAAGTCGGAATAGATGCCCGACAGATCGTTGAGGATGCCGATCCTGACGACGCCGTCGCTGATCGCCTCGGCGGCGAGCGCCGGCAAGGGGATCGACAGGGGAGCCGACGCGAGCGACGCGCCGAGAACGTAACCGATGAACCGTGACCGCATGTTCCCGCCTCCTGTTCGTCCGGATTACTCGCCCCTGCCGGAGCTTTGTCTGCGCATCGTCGTTTTCCGAAAGCCGGCAGCACCTTTCGGGATGAGGCTCAGAGGCCGAGCAGGCGCCCGACCTCGGCCTCCCGTGACGCCACCGCGTCCGCCGGGATCTCGGCCGCGACCCGCCCGTGCTCGATCACGTAGTGGCGGTCGGCGAGATGCCGGGCGAAGTGGAAGTTCTGCTCGACCAGCACGATGGTGAAGCCACGGCTCTTGAGCAGGGCCACCGCCCGGCCGAGCGCCTCGACGATGACCGGGGCGAGGCCCTCGGTGATCTCGTCCAGCAGCAGGATGCGGGCGCCCGTGGTCAGGATGCGGCCGAGCGCGAGCATCTGCTGCTCGCCGCCCGAGAGGCGGCCGCCGCCGCTGTCGGCCCGCTCGGCCAGGTTCGGGAACAGCGTCAGCACTTCGGCCACCGACATTCCGCCGGGACCGAGGCGGGGCAGGAGGGTGAGGTTCTCCTGGGTCGTGAGCGAGCGATAGATGCCGCGCTCCTCCGGGCAGTAGCCGAGGCCGAGCCGGGCGACCCGGTGCGTGCTGAGCCGGATCGTCTCCTGCCCGCGCACCCGCACCGAGCCGGCGCGCCGATCGGTCAGGCCGAGGATGGCCTTGAGCGTGGTGCTGCGGCCAGCGCCGTTGCGGCCGAGCAAGGTCACGCACTCGCCCTCGCGCACCGTGATGTCGATCCCGTGCAGGACGTGGCTCTCGCCGTACCAGGCTTCGAGCCCGCGGATCTCCAGGGCGATGGCGGCTTCGGGCAAATCTACCTCAGGCATGTCCGCCTCCGAGATAGGCCGCCTTTACGCCGGGATCGTTGGAGACCTCGGCGTAGCTGCCCTGGGCGAGGATCTCGCCGCGCTGGAGCACGGTGATCGCGTCGCAGAGGTCGGCCACCACCGACATGTTGTGCTCGACCATCAGGATGGTGCGGCCCACGGCGATCCGCCGGATCAGCCGCTTGATCCGGTCGACATCGTCGAGGGCCATGCCCTGGGTCGGCTCGTCGAGGAGGAGGAGGGGCGGATCGAGGGCGAGCGTCGTGGCGATCTCGAGGGTGCGCTTGCGCCCGTAGGAGAGATCGGCGGCGTTGGTGTCTGCGTAATCCGCCAAGCCGACATCGGACAGAAGCGCCATGGCCTCGTCGTCGAGCACGGACAACGAGCGAATCGAGCGCCAGAACCAATATTGCGTCCCCAATCGCCGCTGGAGCGCGACGCGGACATTGTCACGCACGCTCATGTGCGGGAAAGTCGCCGAGATCTGGAACGAGCGCACGATTCCCCGCCGGGCGATCGCCGCCGAACTCTCGTGCGTGACGTCGGTGCCTTCGTAGAGGATGCGTCCGCCGGTCGGCGTGTGGACCTTGGTCAACAGATTGAAGAACGTGGTCTTGCCGGCGCCGTTGGGGCCGATGAGCGCGTGGATGGCGTGACGGCGGACCGCGAAGTCGACGTCCCGGACGGCGGTGAAGCCTCCGAACGCCTTGGTCAGCCCTTCCGTCACCAATGCGTGCTCAGCCACGACACCCTCGCCGGCTCCATTGCTGTAGATTGTATAAAATCTGCATCCGCGTCAAGCATCCTGTGTGGCGACATCCGCGCCTTGGCGGGCTCACCCGGCCTGGGCGTTCCGGTAGATCGCCACCAGCGATACGGCGGCGTGCGCGATATGCGCTTGCAAGAGTTCGGCCGCCTGGGAGATCCGGCCCACCTCGCAGAGCGCCACGATCTGTGTGTGCTCGTGATCGGCACGCGCGGTGTCCCCGGAAGCGGACAGCTGCAGCCGCGTCGGGCGGTCGCAATCCTGCAGCAGGGCGGAGACGATGCTGAGCGAGCGGGGGCGATCGGCGTAGCGCAGCAGATCGAGGTGGAAGCTTCGGTTCAGCTCGCCCCACCGATCGACCTGGCCGGCCTCGAGGGCCGCGCCGTACCCGTCGGTGAGGCTGCGCAGCCTCCGGTAATCCGCCGCCCCGAAGCGGCGTGCGGAGAGCGCCAGCAGCGGCGGTTCGAGCTGTTCGCGCAGGCGGAAGATGTCTTCCACCTCCTCGACGGACAGGCCGGCCACCACCGCCCCGCGATGCGGCACGATCTTGACCAGCCCTTGCGCCTCCAGTTGCAGCAGCGCCTCCCGGACCGGGATGCGGCTGATGCCGAACTCCTCCGCCAGCGCGTCCTGGCGCAGCTGGATCCCGGGCGCGAACTCACCGTTCAGGATGCGCTGACGCAGCGATTCCGTGACCGCGGCCGAGACGGTCTTGTGGCGCAGGCGATCGGTGGCGGGGGACGGAGACGTCGGATCGGGCATCGGCACCTCGGCATGCGTGTAGATTTTATCCGAAGTTGATGCGCTGCGACAGACGGGGTCCTCACGGGGCCAAGACGTTGCCCGAAGGACGTCCCGCAGACCACCGGGCCGGCCCGACTGGGCGACGCCGCCCCCGCGGCGAGAGGGCCGGGGGTGCCGCTCAGTCCCCCCGTTCGCCGCGCAGGGTCTTGAGGCCGATGCCGGTCGCCTCGAAGCCGCCGTCGACGGCGAGCTGCTGGCCGGTGACGAAGGAGGCCCGTTCGGAGCAGAGGAACACGATCGCCTCCGCGAGTTCCGACTCCAGGCCGTAGCGCCCGAGGGGGACGGCATCGTGGTAGTCGGCGCGGATCTCCGGGCTGTGGACCGCCTTGGCCATCGCGGTGTCCACCGGCCCCGGGGCGACCGCGTTCACCCGGATCCCGAACTGCGCCAACTCGACGGCCTGCTGCTTCGTGAGCTGGGCCAGCGCCGCCTTGCTGGTGCCGTAGGCGGTCCGCAGCGTCGAGGCGCGCAGGCCCGAGATCGATGTGATGTTCACGATCGCGCCGCCACGTTCGGCGAGCAGCGGGACGGCCGCCTGCGTGCACAGGAACGGCCCCGACAGGTTCACGGCGAGCACCCGCGACCAATCGTCGAACGTGGTCTCCATCAGCGGCTTGAAGATCGCGATGCCGGCGTTGTTGACCAGCGCGTCGAGCCGCCCGAACCGGTCGGCGACCTGCCGCATCGCGCCTGCGACCGCTTGCGGGTCGGAGACGTCCGCGGTGACAGCCAGCACAGCCTCCGGCCGGCCGAGCCCGGCGGCGGCGGCCTCCACGGCCGGGCCGTCGATGTCGAGGAGGGCGACGCGCCACCCGTCCGCGAGGAACCGGCTCGCGGCAGCAAGTCCGATGCCGCGGGCCGCCCCCGTCACCAGCGCGGTCCGGTCGTGGGTGTCGCTCATAGCGTCATATCCGTCGGCGAGGGCCGCGCGTCGGCGGCGGGGGATCGTTCCGGCAGCGGCGCCTCGCTCATGGTGCGCGACAGCGGCACCACTCGAAACAGCTCCCACAGATCCATACGATGCGGGACTTGAATTTCCAGTCCTTCCGTCGGCAGCGCGGCACCGACCGCGAAGCCCTCTGCGCGCGGCAAACGGACGCCTCGGCACCTTCGGGGCCTGCATCCGCGTGACTGCGATTCGCAACGCGGCTAGCACGGTGATGGCGGGACCGTGCCGACGCGGTCCGGTCGTGCGCCGAGGCCCCCCGTCCCGGCGGCTGGCCGCGACGGGCCGACGTCATGACCGACCGATCCGGCGCTGCCAAAGCCGCCCCGACCGTCTCCACGCTGGCGGCGACGGCCATCGTCGTGGCCGACATGATCGGCATCGGCGTCTTCACCAGCCTCGGCTTCCAGGTCGCCGACATCCCGTCCGGCTTCACGCTGCTGCTGCTGTGGTTCGTCGGGGGCGTGGTCGCGCTGTGCGGGGCGCTCTGCTACGCCGAACTCGCCACGATGTTTCCCCGCTCCAGCGGCGAGTACAACCTCCTCACGCAGATCTACAGCCCGGCGATCGGGTTCATGGCCGGGTGGCTCTCGGGCACTGTCGGCTTCGCCGCGCCGGTGGCGCTCGCCGCCATGGCGCTCGGCCAGTACGGCAAGGCGGTGCTGCCCGGGGCGCCGCCGCTCCTGCTCGGCCTCGCGGCGATCTGGATCGTCTCGCTGGTCCACCTGCGGGGTACGCGCCACAGCAGCGCGTTCCAGATCGGGTTCACGCTGCTGAAGCTGGCGCTGATCGTCGCCTTCATCGGGGCGGGTTTCGCGTGTGGGGGCGGCCAGGCGATCGGCTTTTCGCCCGCTTCGTTCGATCCGGCGCAGGTCGTCAGCGCCAGCTTCGCGATCAGCCTCGTCTTCGTGATGTACGCCTATTCGGGCTGGAACGCCGCGACCTACATCGTCGGCGAACTCGCCGACCCGCCGCGCAGCCTGCCGCGGGCGCTGTTCTTCGGGACCGGCCTCGTCGTCGCGCTCTCGATCGCGCTGAACGCGGTGTTCCTCTACACGACGCCCGCCGCCGAACTCGCCGGTCAGGTCGAGGTCGCCGTGATCGCCGGCCGTCACGTCTTCGGCGATGTGGGCGGCCGCATCGTGGGCGGGCTGATCTGCGCCGGGCTGATCCCGACGATCGGCGCGATGATGTGGATCGGCCCGCGCGTCACCGTCGCGATGGGCGAGGACGTGGCTCTGCTGCGCCTGTTCGCCCGGCGCTCGCGGCGCGGGGTGCCGGGCGCAGCGCTTCTCCTTCAGGCCTGCATCGCCACCATCCTGCTGTTCACCCAGAGCTTCGAGGCGGTGCTCGACTTCATCCAGTTCAGCCTGATCCTGTGCTCGTTCCTAACCGTGATCGGGCTGATCAAGCTCCGGATCACCCGGCCCGACCTGCCGCGGCCGTTCCGGGCCTGGGGCTACCCGGTGACGCCGATGATCTTCCTGTCGGTGACGCTGTTCATGCTGGTCCACCTCGTGACCGTCCGGCCGCTGCAGTCCCTTGCGGGGCTCGCACTGATGCTGGCCGGCCTCCTCGTGTACGGCATCGCGACGGCGCGGGAGCGGACGACGGCGCGCAGGGCGCCGCCGCGGTGAGGCCGGGGCCGCGCGCGATCACACCTGTCAGGGAGCGGGCTTGAAC
This sequence comes from Methylobacterium mesophilicum, assembly GCF_022179445.1. Lineage (GTDB taxonomy): Bacteria > Pseudomonadota > Alphaproteobacteria > Rhizobiales > Beijerinckiaceae > Methylobacterium > Methylobacterium mesophilicum. The sequence goes on from NZ_BPQU01000002.1 coordinate 242,314, forward strand.
GCCCGCAGGACGTCCAGCCGATACTCGGCGGTTCGCGACTGCTTCAGGACCCGCGCAAAACCTTGGGCGCCCGCGATGAAGCCTTCCGCCGCCTCGTCGCCGGAGAGCGGGTAATGGGTGACGCCGAGCCAGTGGACCAGCACGATGTCCGCTTCGGGAAGCACCGAGCCCGCCACCCGGGCGACCAGCCGGGCAAGGTCGGCGCGGTCGAGATAATAGGCGACCTCGGAGATCAGGATCAGGTCGAACCGCCCGTCCGGCCATGCGCCCGGGACGGCCGCGAGCTGGAAGCGCACGTTCGGGCAATCGGCGCAGCGCGCCCGGGCGTCGTCCAGGACGGACGGCACAACGTCGAGCCCGATCAGCGCGTCGCACCGGGGGCAAAGCTGATGCGTGAACACGCCGATCGAGCAGCCGACCTCGAGGCCCGACGCGTAGCGGGCCCGCGGCAGGGCCGCCAGCGTGGCCGCATACTTGTCGCGCTCATAGGCGCTCGTGGCGAAGCGCCACGGATCCGACTCCGTGGCATACATGCCCTTGAAGTAATCGGTATCGAGGCTCTTCGCGCGGCGGCCCGTCGGCGTCTCGGCCGGCTGCTTGGGGTCGGCCTCGGCGCCTGAGGCACTTTGAATTCCGAGCATCGCGCTCGTCACGGCCGCGCCTCCGGCTTGCAGCAGGCGGCGCCGGGAGGCTGGCTTGCGATCACGCACGAGGGGCCTCACCGCGCCTTCGGGACTGTGCCGGTGAAACCGGGCCCAGTCGGGGCGGTTCCGGGCTGCGGCGTCAGGCGGCGCTGCCCGCCGCGGCGCGGCCGCCGAGATACGCGGCGCGGATGTCGTCGTTGGCCCAGAGCGCCTGCGGGTCGCCTTCGAGGACGAGGCGGCCGGTCTCCAGCACGTAGCCCCGGTCGGCCACCGACAGGCCCATGCGGGCGTTCTGCTCGACCAGCAGCACCGTCGTGCCGCGACGGCGCACCTCCGCGATGATCGCGAACACCGCCTGGACGATCACCGGGGCGAGACCGAGCGAGGGCTCGTCGAGCAGCAGGAGCCGCGGCTTGGCCATCAGGCCGCGGGCGAGCGCCACCATCTGGAGCTGGCCGCCCGACAGGGTCCAGCCGAGCGCGTCGCCGAACCGCCGGATGTCGGGGAACAGCTCGAACATCGCCTCGACCTCGTCGCGCAGGGCGCGCTTCGGGACGCCGGACCGGTTCGAGGCGCCGAGCATGATGTTCTCGCGCACGGTGAGCCCCGGGAAGACCCGGCGCCCCTCGGGCACGTGGGCGACGCCGAGGCGCACGATCGCCTCGGGCTTCAGGCCGTGGAGCGGCTGCCCGTCGAGCAGGATGCTGCCGCCCGCCGGCTTCACGAGGCCGGAGATCGCCTTGAGGGTGGTCGACTTGCCGGCGCCGTTGGAGCCCAGCAGGGTCACGACCTCGCCCGTGCCGACCACGAACGAGAGCCCGCGCACCGCCTCGATCTCGCCGTAGCGGACGGTGAGGTCGCGGATCTCCAGGACCGGGTTCGACACGGCGGTGCTCATCCTGCTCAGGCCGGCGCGAGATCGGTCTTCAACGCGGTCTGGAGCCCCGCGCCCGGCCCGGTCGAGGCGTCCTCCCCGAGATAGGCCTCGATCACGGCGGGCTCGCGCAACACGGTGGCGGTGACCCCGTCCGCGATGCGCCGGCCGAAGTTCAGGACGGTGACGTGGCTCGCCACGTCGCTGACCAGGGTCATGTCGTGGTCGATGATCAGGATGGTCAGGCCCTTGGCCGCCATCCGGCGCAGCAGCACCGTCAGGGCGTTCTTCTCGCTGGAATTGAGCCCGGCGGCCGGCTCGTCGAGGAGCAGCAGCGTCGGGTTGCCGGCGAGCGCCCGGGCGATCTCGATCAGGCGCTGGTGCCCGTAGGAGAAGCCCGAGATCGGCTCCTGCGCCCGCGCCTCCAGCCCGACGAAGGCCAGGGCCGCGCGCGCCCGGGCCTCCAGCGCCGGCCGGTCGCTTGCGCCGAGGGGGTTGTTCGGACGCTCGGCGCCGATCACCACGTTCTCCAGGGCGCTCATCGAGCGGAACAGGCGGATGTTCTGGAACGTGCGGCCGATCCCGACCGCGGCGCGCCGGTGCGGGGGAAACCGGGTGATGTCCCGGTCCTGGAGGCGCATGGTGCCGCCGGTCGGGGTGTAGAGGCCGGACAGGACGTTGAGCGTCGTGGTCTTGCCCGAGCCGTTCGGGCCGATCAGCGCGTGGATGCCGCCGCGGGTGACGGTGAAGTCGATCGCGTCCACGGCCTTGAGGCCGCCGAAATGCTTGGACAGGCCCGACACCGTCAGCAGGGTCGCCGAGGCGTCGCGCGCCTGGCTCAGGGTCAGATCCGGGGCGGGCGCAGGCGCAGGCTTGGCGGGCCGCAGCCGCCGGACCTGATCGCCCAGGAAGCCCCAGATGCCGTCGGGCATGAACACGACGATCAGGATCACCGCCAGCCCGTAGATCGCCAGGTACAGGCCCGGGATCTCCTTGAGGAAGCGCAGCCATTCGGGGATCAGGATCAGCAGGCCCGTGCCGATCACGGCGCCGACCGGCGAGCCGACGCCGCCCAAGAGCGCCATGGTCAGGAAGACGATCGACTCGGCGAAGGAGAACTGGTCCGGGCTGATATACGTGAAGCTGCCGGCAAACAGCCCGCCGCCCAGCCCCGCCAGCAGTGCCCCGATGGCGAAGGCCGCGACCTTGGTGCGGTAGACGTCGATGCCGCTGACGCCCGCGGCCAGTTCGTTGTCGCGCACCGCCCGCATGGCGCGCCCGAGCCGGGTCCGCGGCAGGTGCCAGACCAGCCAGCCGACCACCGCCAGGACCAGCACGCACAGCGCGAGGTAGCTCTGTCCGTCCGCGAACAGGGCGGGGCGGCGGATGTTGGGCACCCCGTCCGGACCGTGGGTGACCGGGATCCAGTTGGTCAGGACCAGGGTGAGGATCTGCTGGAACGAGATCGTCACCATGGCGAGGTAGTGGCCGCCGAGCCGCAGCGTCGAGGCGCCGAGGATCGCGCCGAGGACGACCGCGAGCGCCAGTCCGATCGGCAGGCACAGCCAGAAATTCAGGCCGTGATCGACCGTGCCGAGCCCGACCGCGTAGGCGCCGATCCCGAAGAAGGCGGCCTGGGCGAGGTTGATCTGGCCGCACAGCCCGAGCACGACGGTGAGCCCGATCACCGCGATCGCGTAGGTCGCGGCCTGCATCAGGATGTTGAGGACGTAGCCGCTGAACGGCGTCGTCGCGGCGAGCGCCACGGCGGCCGCGGCGAGGCCTGCATAGGCGAGGCCGCCGAGCGGCAGCGGCCGGGAAGGCCGGGAGGCGGTGCCCGTGAGGGTCGGGCCGGCCGTCGTCGGATCGGCGCTCATGCTTTCTCCGCCACGCGCTCGCCGAACAGCCCCTGCGGGCGCACGACCAGGAAGGCCACGAGGACGATGAAGGCGAAGGCGTCCTTGTACGGCACCGAGACGTAGGCCGCCCCGAAGGTCTCGATGATGCCGAGCGCCAGCCCGCCGATGATCGCGCCGGTGACGTCGCCGAACCCGCCGATGATCGTCGCGGCAAACGCCTTGAGCGCGATGGTCGCGCCCATCTGGATCGACACGAACAGCACCGGCGCCACGAGGATGCCGGCGATGCCGCCGAGCACGGCGCTGTAGACGAAGGTGAGCATGATCATGCCGGCGACCGGGATGCCGAGGAGCGCCGCCATCTCCTTGTCCTGGGAGGTCGCCTGGAGCTTCTTGCCGACCAGGGTGTGCTCGAAGAACCAGTACTGGAACGCCACGAGCGCCGCGGTCACCGCGATGATCAGCAGGTACTGGCTGTCGAGGAAGACCGGGCCGAGCAGGAAGCCCTGCGTCTCGAACACCGGCGGCAGGACCTGCGGCTGCGGCCCGTAGAGGGCGAGCGTGGTGTTGGCCAGGAAGATCGAGGCGCCGATGGTCGAGATGATCACCGGCAGGTAGGTGCGGTGGCGCAGGGGATAGTAGACGCCGAGGTTGAACAGGGCGCCGAGCAGGGCCATCCCGCCGATGGTGAGCAGCACCGAGAGCCAGTACGGCCACTCGAGATCGACGGCGAACACCACCATCAGGAAGGCCGCGACCATCGAGAACTCGCCCTGTGCGAAGTTCACGACGTTGGTGGCGCGGAAGATCAGCACGAAGCCCAGGGCCACGAGGGCGTAGACCGAGCCGATGCCGATCCCGGTGAAGAGGAGCTGGAGGATCAGGTCCATGTGCGCGCCCGTGCCCCGTCCGCGACGACGTGTTCAGCCCTGATAGAAGTCGATGCGCCGGTCGAACGTGATCGTGCCCTTGTCATTGCGCACGACGTTGTAGCCGTGCAGGCCGTCGCCGTTCTTGTCGAAGTTGTAGGTGCCCTCGGCGCCCGCGTGGCCCCGCACCGCCAGCAGCGCCTCGCGGATCGCCTGCGGGTCGGCCTTGCCCGCCTTGTTGATCGCCAGCGCCAGGACCGTCACCGCGTCGAAGGTCCAGGAGGACTGGTTGTCGGGGGCGATCTTGGTCGCGGCGCGGTAGGCCTTGCCGTAGGCCCGGGCCGCGTCGCTCGATTCCTCCGCGTAGTCGGCCACGCCGTAGGTGCCGTAGAGCGAGGGACCGGCGAGCTTCAGCGCCGTGACGTTGGTGATCGAGGGCGAGCCGACCCAGGGGGCGGTGACGCCGAGCTGGCGGAGCTGGCGGGCGAAGATGCCGAGGTCGTTCTCGAAGGTGAAGTACGAGCCGATCACGTCGGCCCCGGCCTGCCGGATCGCCAGCACCACGGGGGTGAAGTCCTGACCCTGGTTGGCGTAGCCTTGATCGAGCACGACCGTGGCGCCGACCTTACCCAGGCTCTCGGTGAGCGCCTTGGCGCCGCTGGTCCCGAAGGCGTCGGTGGAGTGGATGATCGCCCACTTCTTCTTGCCGAGGCCGTTGACGCCGTGCTCGGCGATCACCCGGGCCGAGAAGCTGTCGTTGGGCCGGAAGCGGAACATCCAGGGATTGCCGAGCTGGGTCAGCACCGGGTCGGTGCCGCCGAAGCACATCGGCTTGCCGGTCTTGAGGATGTCCGGCGCCATCGCGTGGTTCTGCGTGGAGCGGACCGAGCCCAGGAAGCCGACGAGATCGGGCTGCGAGGCCAGCTTGGAGAAGGCCAGCACGGCGCCGGGATTGGTGGTCTGGTCGTCCTCGGTGACGATCTCCAGCGGCTTGCCGAGCACGCCGCCCGCCTTGTTGACCGCCTCCAGGGCGATCTTAGCGCCGTTGAGGGCGAAGCGCCCCGCATCCGCGCCGGGGCCCGTGACCGGCAGCACCATGCCGATCCGGATCGTCGCGCCGGCGCCCTGCGCGTGACTCGATCGGATCACCCCCGGGGCGAGGCCGCTCGCAGCCGCGCAAGCGGCACCCGTCAAGAAAACGCGACGCGTCGTCTTCATAGGCATTCCCGTCCCGCCGCCGGTTCTTATGCCCGACGTTGATTGTATTGGGCCATGCGGGACGCTTCATTGTCTATCCCACGTCACCCGAACCGGTCGCCTTGCGGGTTAAGAAAGCCTAGGATCGTTACCCGAACGCGCCCGGCGAGGCGCGACGACGGGAGATAGACCATCATGCGGATCGACGCCGCCGGACTGACCGCCTTCGTGCGGGACATATTCGTTCGGGAGGGCTGCTCGGAGGCGGAAGCGGGGCGGATCGGCCAGTTCCTCGTGGCCGCCAACCTCACCGGCCACGACAGCCACGGGGTCATCCGGGTGCCGCGCTACGTGGCGTGGCTGCGCGACGGCGAGCTCGTGGCCGATCGCGCCCCAGAGGTGCTGATCGACGGAGGCGCCTTCGCGCTGGTGGACGCCCAGTACGGCTTCGGCCAGACCGCCGGCCCGTTCGCCACCGATCTCGGCATCGCCAAGGCCCGGGAGCACGGCGTCTCGGTCATCGCCCTGCGGCATGCCGGGCATCTCGGGCGGATCGGCGAATGGGCCGAGCGCGCTGCCGCCGCGGGCCTGATCTCGGTGCATTTCGTCAACGTCGCCGGCAGCCTGCTCGTCGCGCCGTTCGGCTCGGTGGAGCGGCGCTTCTCCACGAACCCCATCGCGGCCGCCTTCCCGCTTCCGGGGCGCGATCCGATCGTCCTCGACTTCGCGACCTCGGCGGTCGCCGAAGGCAAGGTGCTGGTGGCCTCGCAGGGCGGCAAGCCCCTGCCCGAGGGCGTCCTGATCGAGCCGGACGGCCGCCTCAGCGCCGACCCGACCACCCTGTTCGGTCCGCTCGACGGGCCGGAGCGCGACAACCAGAAGGGCCGGGGCGCGATCCGGGCCTTCGGCGAGCACAAGGGCTCGGGCCTGTCGCTGATGTGCGAGCTCCTGGCCGGCGCGCTCACCGGTTCCGGCACGGCGGGGCCGGGCAAGCGCCGGGTCTGCAACGGCATGCTCTCGCTCTACATGACGCCGAGCGCCTTCGGCTCGGACGACGCGATCGCGGCCGAGGCGCGCAGCTATCTCGATTTCTTCGCCTCCGCCCAGCCGGCGCCGGGCGGCGCGGTGCTGCTGCCGGGCGAGCCCGAGCGCCGCATGAAGGCGGAACGCCTCGCCGAGGGCGTACCGCTTCCGGAGCCGGTCTGGGAGACCCTGCTCGCCGCCGGCCGGCCGCACGGCCTCGACGGGCAATCCTACTGCGCCTGACCGCGCCCGATCTCCGGAGCGGGCCAACCCCGGCGCTGCAGGCGGGATCGCCGCTCAAGCGCGCCGGGGCGTGAAACGGTTCGCTAACCGAAGCCGCCCACCCTCATGCGCATGTCCAAGCGAACGATCCGAACGGCGAGGGGCGTCCTCTGGATCGCGGCCCTCGCGCTCTGCTGTTTCTCGGCCGTGATGCTGGTCAAGGCCAACCGCCCCGCGGAGCGGTCGGCCGCGGGTCCGGCCGCCTCCGATCCCGTCACGACGGGATCCATCGACCGGGCTCCGATCCGATGGTGCGGGGCCGCCCCGTGGTGCCGCTGACCGTCGCTACCGTTTCCGCTGCTTGACGAGGACCTCATGCGACACTGGATCTCCCTGCCGATCGTGCTGACGCTCGGCTTCGTGGCGCCGGCTCACGCGCAAGGCCTGGCGCGCGGCGCACAGGACGGACGGGAGCGCGGCGAGGCCATCGCGGGCCCGCTCGGCGCCGTCGTCGGCGGCGCGATCGGTGCCGCCGTCGGCACGGCCAACAGCATCCTGGGGATCGACCGGCGGGACCGCTTCCGCATCTACGCGATCGGCGAGCGGCGGCCCTCCTTCGCCTACGCGGGGCCGGTGCGGGTCGGAACCGTGCTGCCGGAGGACGGCGTGGTCTATTACGACGTGCCGGCCGAATTCGCGCTGCCGAACTACAACTACACGATCGTCAACGACCACCCCGTGCTGGTCGAGCCGCGGACGCGGCGCATCGTCGAGGTCATCGATTAGGGGCTGCGCGCATCCTCGCGGAGCCGAGGTTTCACGCCGCCGGGACGCGCCCGGCGGCGGGGTCGTGATCGGCGCGGGGCGCCGACGCGATGTTACTTCAGGCGCGCGGCGGCCCACGCGATGTGGTCGGCCATGAAGGTCGAGATGAAGAAGTAGGAGTGGTCGTAGCCCTCGTGCATGTTGAGGGTCAGCGCGATTCCGGCCTTCTTGCAGGCCTCCTCCAGCAGCCAGGGGCGCAGGCCGTCCTGGAGGAAGCTGTCGGCGGTGCCCTGATCGACCAGGAACTCGGGGAAGCGCTTGCCGTCCTCGATCAGCGCGGTGGCGTCGTGGGCGCGCCAGGCGGCCGTGTCGGACCCGAGATACTTCTCGAAGGCCGGCTTCGACCAGCCGGCCGTGGAGGGCTGGGCGATCGGCGCGAAGGCGGAGCAGGACTTGAAGCGCTCCGGGTAGGTCAGCGCGATGGTGAGCGCCCCGTGGCCGCCCATGGAATGGCCGAAGATGCCCTGGCGGGTCATGTCAGCGGGGAACTCCTTCGCGATGAGCGCCGGCAGTTCTTCCGTGATGTAGCTCCACATCTTGTAGTTCTTGTCATAGGGCGCCTGCGTGGCGTCCAGATAGAAGCCGGCGCCGGAGCCGAACTGCCAGTTGCCCTCCTCGTCCGGGATACCGGGGCCGCGCGGGCTGGTGTCGGGGGCCACGATGATCACGCCATGCTCGGCGGCGGCGGCGCGGTACTCGCCCTTGTCCATGACGTTGGCGTGCGTGCAGGTGAGCCCGGACAGGTACCAGAGCACCGGGACCGGCCCCTTCTCGGCCTGGGGCGGCACGAACACCGCGAAGGTCATCGGGCATCCCGTGGTCTGCGCGTCGTGCTTGTAGACGCCCTGCGTGCCGCCGTGGGCGCGGGCCTTCGAGACGGTTTCCATCAGCTGTGATCTCCTGCTCGGGAGGCGGGAGCCCCGCTCGGGGGCTGGATCGCGGGCCCGGGTCTTCGAGAATGCGAGGACGTGCGCGGGGCTCCCCGGCCTAGCAGGCGGGGAGCCCCGGATGGTCTTCCTCAGTAGACGACGACGGAACGGATCGACTTGCCTTCGTGCATGAGGTCGAAGCCGTGGTTGATCTCGTCCAGCGGCATGGTGTGGGTGATCAGATCGTCGATGTTGATCTTACCCTCCATGTACCAGTCGACGATCTTCGGCACGTCGGTACGGCCGCGCGCGCCGCCGAACGCCGAGCCCCGCCAGACCCGGCCGGTGACGAGCTGGAACGGGCGGGTCGAGATCTCGCGGCCGGCCTCGGCCACGCCGATGACGATCGACTCGCCCCAGCCGCGATGGCAGCATTCGAGGGCCTGGCGCATCACGTGGACGTTGCCGGTGCAATCGAAGGAGAAGTCGGCGCCACCGCCCGTGAGATCGACGATGGCCTGGACCACCTTGTCGGTGCCGACCTCGTTCGGGTTGATGAAGTGGGTCATCCCGAACTTGCGGGCCATGGCCTGCTTCTCCGGGTTGATGTCGACGCCGATGATCTTGTCGGCACCGACCATCCGGGCGGCCTGCAGCACGTTGAGGCCGATGCCGCCGAGACCGAACACCACCACGTTGGCGCCGGGCCAGACCTTGGCGGTGTAGATCACGGCGCCGATGCCCGTGGTCACGCCGCAGCCGATGTAGCAGATCTTGTCGAAGGGGGCGTCTTCGCGGATCTTGGCGAGCGCGATGGCCGGCAGGACCGTGAAGTTCGAGAAGGTCGAGCAGCCCATGTAGTGGAACACGGTGTTCGACCCGCCGGGATTGCCGCCGGTGGAGACGCAGGAGAAGCGGCTGGTGCCGTCCGGCATCACGCCCTGGCCCTGGGTCGCCCGGATCGCGGTGCACAGGTTGGTGCGCTGCGAGAGGCAGGATTTACAGTTGCGGCATTCCGGCGTGTAGAGCGGGATGACGTGGTCGCCGGGCTTCAGCGTGGTGACGCCGGCGCCGACCTCGCGGACGATGCCCGCGCCCTCGTGGCCGAGGATCGCCGGGAACTTGCCCTCGGAATCCAGTCCCGAGAGGGTGTAGGCGTCGGTGTGGCAGATGCCGGTGGCCATCAGCTCGACGAGAACCTCGCCGGCCTTGGGCCCTTCGATGTCGATGGTCTCGATGGTGAGAGGCTTCTTGGCTTCCCACGCGACCGCGGCGCGCGTCTTCATCACGTGTTCCTGTTGTTTGGACGATCACGGACGGCGTCGAACGGCCGACTCTTCGGCGCGCCTCGCCCAGGGGCGGCACACCGAACGGTCCGAAAATCTGGGGTGTGTTTGATGGTTCTGGCGCCGAGATGCAACGTTTGCGGTCGCGTTTCGAACACGTCCCCCGCCCGGGCGGTCCGGGGAATGGGTCGCATCCGCACGGCGCGGGCCGCGCGCTAACTCCGGCGCATGGATCGCACCTCTCCCATCAATCGCCCCATGACCCGAGCCGCCGGGCTCGACCGGCTCGCCGCCTTCCTGGCCGGAGCCGGAGCCGATTACGCCGCCTGCCGCAACACCGACCGCGGCCCCGGCCACGAGCCGACCACCTCGGCCCTCTCACCCTACCTGCGCCGGCGCCTGATCACGGAGGCCGAGGTCGCGGCCGCCGCCGAGCACGCGTTCGGCGACGGCGGCGCGGAGAAATTCGTGTCCGAGGTGTTCTGGCGGACCTACTTCAAGGGCCACCTGGAGACCCACCCGTCCGCCTGGACGGACTACCACGCCCTGGTTGCTCGCGACCGGGAGCGGCTCGCCGCCGAGCCCGGACTGCGCCGGACCTACGCGGCGGCGGTCGAGGGCCGGACCGGGATCGACGGCTTCGACGACTGGGCCCGCGACCTCGTCGAGACCGGCTGGCTGCACAACCACGCCCGGATGTGGTTCGCCTCGATCTGGATCTTCACCCTGCGCCTGCCCTGGGCGCTCGGCGCCGCGTTCTTCATGGACCACCTGATCGACGGCGATCCGGCGAGCAACACCCTGTCCTGGCGCTGGGTGGCCGGCCTGCACACCCGGGGCAAGCACTACGTCGCCCGCGCCGAGAACATCCGGCGCTACACGGAGGGCCGCTTCGACCCCGTCGGCCTCGACGAGGAACCGGACGCGCTGGACGAGGCGATGCCGCCCCGCGAGGTCCCGCTGCCCCGGGCCGAGGCCGCGCCGGCGGGCGACATCGCGCTGCTGCTGCATCTCGACGACCTGCACTCGGAGAGCCTGCCGTTGGGGGACGCCCGGGTGGTCCGCGTCGGCGGCCTGCTGGCCCACGCGCCCGGGGCCTCCGAGCGCGTCCGGGCGGCAGACGCCGAGGCGATGGCCGATGCGCTGCGGCGCGCGGCGGCGCGGTTCGGCTGCGAAGCGCGCCCGGTCGAGGTGGGCTGGTCCGGGGATCGTCCGGTCGTCGCCGCCTGGGCTCCGGTGGGCCCGTCGGCCGATGCCCTGCCGGAGGATTGCATCCGGGTTCGTCGTGCATGGGACGAGACCGCCTGGCCGCGATCCACGCGCGGCTATTCCCGCCTGCGCTCGGTGATTCCCGCGGTCCTGACGGCATGAGGTCCCGGACCCGTCCGCCGCCGACTGTCCGCGCCGCGCTGATTTGAATCGTCGCGGTTCCGGGTCATCCGGCCCCGGTCTTCATGGCGACCGACCCGGCAGATACGGTATGGAGCCGCCGGACGGCATGACCGTTGGGAGACCGACGGCCAGGTCTGGCGACGCGGGGGCGGGATTTCGCTGCATGGATGTCGAACACGACGCGCTGCGTCGGCGCCTTCAGGAGGCCGAGGCCGAGATCGAGCGTTTGCGGGCGTCCAACGCGAGCGCTGTGCATGCGCCGAGCGGCAACGAGCGCACGTCGGCGGCCGGGATCGACCTCTTGTTCACAGCGGCGGAGAAGACCCGCATGCCGCAGATCGTCACCGATCCCAACCTGCCCGACAATCCGATCGTCTTCGCCAACCGCGCCTTCCAGGAGCTGTGCGGCTACGGCGCGGAGGACCTGATCGGCCGCAACTGCCGGTTCCTCCAGGGGCCCGGGACGGACCCCGCCGACGTCGCCAAGGTCCGCGACGCCATCGCGGCCCGCCGCGACGTGGTCGTCGAAATCCTGAACTATCACCGCGACGGCAGGCCGTTCCGCAACGAGCTCTACGTCAGTCCGGTCTTCGATCCGGCGGGGCAGTTGCGCTACTTCTTCGCCAGCCAGCTGGACGTCACCCGCTTCCGCACCGAGGAAGAGCGCCTGGCCGAGAGCGAGGCGCGCTACCAGACCCTGTTCGAGGCCATCGATGCCGGCTTCTGTGTCGTGGAGATGCGGTTCGACGCCGAGGGCCGCGCGGTCGATTACCGCCTGATCGAGGTCAACCCGGCCTTCGAGCGCCATACCGGCCTACGGAACGCGGCGGGGCGCTGGATCAGCGAACTCGTTCCCGATCTCGAACCGTCCTGGTTCGAGACCTACGGCGCGGTCGCCATGACCGGGCGCTCGGTGCGCTTCGAGAGCGCCGCGGTGTCGATGGGGCGCTGGTTCGACGTCCATGCCCTGCGCGTGGGCGAGCCGGCGCGGCGGCGCGTCGCGATCCTGTTCAACGACATCACCGACCGGCGCCGCCTCGAGGATCACCTGGAGACCGCCGCCCGGGAGCGGACCGACGAGCGCGACACCCTGTGGCGGGCGAGCCGCGACCTGTTCGTGGTCTGCGGCTTCGACGGCGTGTACCGGGCGGTGAACCCGGCCTGGACCGCGACCCTCGGCTGGACCGCCGAGGATCTGGTCGGCGCCCGGTTCGACGCGTTCGTGCACCCGGACGACCGGACGCTTGCGGAACAGGCGCTGGAGCGCGTGATCACGGCCGGCGACCTCGACGACGTGGACGTCCGGTTCAGGACCCGCGACGGCGCCTATCGCTGGATCTCGTGGAACGTGGTCCCGCGCGGCGACCACTTCTACGCGGCCGGCCGGGACGTCACCGAGCGGAAGGCCCTCGAGGAGCAGCTGCGCCAATCCCAGAAGCTGGAAGCGGTGGGCCAGCTCACCGGCGGGGTGGCGCACGACTTCAACAACCTGCTCACCGTGATCAAGTCGTCGACCGACCTGCTCAAGCGCCCGAACCTCCCCGAGGAACGCCGGACCCGGTACGTCGACGCCATCTCGGACACCGTCGCCCGCGCCGCCAAGCTGACGGGCCAGTTGCTGGCCTTCGCCCGGCGCCAGGCGCTCCAGCCCGAGGTGTTCGACGTCGGCCGCGGCGTGGCCTCGGTCTCCGACATGGTGCGGACCCTGACGGGCGCGCGCATCCAGGTCGACATGCAGGTCGTGCCCCTGCGGGACGCGGCGGGGCGGGAGAGCCCATGCCTGATCGACGCCGATCCGAGCCAGTTCGATACGGCCCTGGTCAACATGGTGGTCAACGCGCGCGACGCCATGGCGGGCGAGGGGCGGATCACCATCCGGGTGCAGCCCGTGAACCGGGTCCCGGCCGTGCGGGCCCACCCGGCGATGCAGGGGGATTTCGTCGCGGTCTCGGTGACCGATACCGGCACCGGCATCGCCCCCGGCGACCTGGAGCGGATCTTCGAGCCGTTCTTCACGACCAAGGGGGTCGGGCAGGGCACCGGTCTGGGCCTCAGCCAGGTGTTCGGCTTCGCCAAGCAATCCGGCGGCGAGGTCGTCGCCGAGAGCCGCCTCGGCGCGGGCAGCACCTTCACCCTGTATCTCCCGCGGGCGGTGGCCGCGGCCGTCCCGGAGGCCGAGGCGCCCGAGCCCGCGGCCCTGGCCGACGGCCACGGCACCTGCGTCCTGCTGGTCGAGGACAACCTCGAAGTCGGCGCCTTCGCGGCGCAGGCCCTGCAGGAACTGGGCTACAGCACGGTCTGGGCGACGGACGCAGAGAAGGCGCTGCGCGAGTTCGAGCGTGTCCCGTTCCGCTTCGAGGTCGTGTTCTCGGACGTGGTGATGCCCGGCATGAACGGGGTCGAGCTGGCCCACGAGATCCGCCGCCGGCAATCCGACCTCCCGGTCGTCCTGGCATCGGGCTACAGCGACGTGCTTGCAGCTCACGGCACCCACGGCTTCGAGCTGCTACGCAAGCCCTACTCGGTCACCGACCTGTCGCGCATCCTGCGCCGCGCCGTCGAACGGGCACGGTCGCCGACCAGGCGGTGACGAACGGGATCTCCCGAAGGCTGCGCGCGCAGGGCCGAGCACAATCCCCGCGCCGGAGATCCGCACGGCGCGGTGTAGGCGACCGGATCCAGGGGCTGAAGCCGGCCCGCGACCAGATCGCCTCGGCTGAGATTGATCGGAAAGGCCACGGGTTCAGCCCACCGGCATCTGATCGAAGGCAGTGCTGGACGGCACACCGCATTACAGCGCCGCCAGTACGCAGACGTACCGAAGCCCGGTACCAACCCCAGGCGAACCGACACGTTACGCTGACGCGCTAGATCATTGAGGAGATTGGCGCACCCGACACGATTCGAACGTGTGACCTTTGCCTTCGGAGGGCAACGCTCTATCCAGCTGAGCTACGGGTGCAAGCCGCGCCGATTTCCTAACCCAACCGCGGCGCCAGTGCAACGGCCTGGGTGGAGCCGCCTCTGCCTGCGTCCGTGCCCGGAATGGGACCGGGCCTCGAACCGATTCCTGCGGCGGCGGCGCGATGGCTGCCGGGTGTTGCCCTGGCGGCCTTGTCTCCGCGTGCGGTTTCCCGGCCCTTGGAGGTTTCCAGGGGATCACGGGGCGGGGCGGGTGTCGCAACAGGTCGGTGGGGAAGACCGGGCGGCGAACAATTTCGGCACGCTGCGCGTGCTGTTCGCGATCCTCGTCGTGCTCTCGCACGCGCCGGAGCTGGCGGACGGCAATCGGTCGCGCGAATGGCTCACGCAGGTGTTCGGCACGCTGTCGCTGGGCGAGGTCGCGGTGGACGGCTTCTTCCTGGTGAGCGGCTACCTGATCACCGCGAGCTACCGCGCCAAGCGCTCGTTCTCCGACTACCTGAAACGGCGGGCGCTGCGGATCTATCCGGGCTTCGTGGTGGCGTCCCTCCTCTGCATCGCCGTCGTCGCGCCCCTCAGCGGCGGTGACGTGGCCGCGATCTCGCCGGCCGAGACCGCGCTGCGCCTGTCGCTGCTGCTGATGCCGGTGGTCCCGGGTGCGTTCGAGGCGCTGCCCTATCCGATGCTCAACGGATCGCTCTGGACGATTCCGTGCGAGTTCGGCTGCTACCTGCTGCTCGGTCTGGTCGGCAGCGCGCGCGCCCTGCGGCGGCGGCGGCGCTACCTCGTCCTGCTCGCCGGCCTCGGGGGAGTCCTGGCCCTGCGCTGGCTCGTCCTGCCGATCGGCCAGCCCGGGAATGGGCTCGGCATTCTGTCGGAGATGATCCGCCTGAGCTTCGTGTTCTGCTGCGGCGGCGCCTTCCAGCTGTTCGGCGACAAGATCGCCTATACCGGCCGGGGCGCGGCCGCTGCCGCCTCGCTGCTCCTGCCGCTGATGTTCAGCCCGCCGCTCGCCGAGCCGGCCTTCGCGCTGCTCGGCGGCTACCTGATCTTCTGGTTCGCCCTGGCGGTGCGCCCCAACGCCCTGAGCCGCGCCACCGCGCGCGTCGACGCCTCGTACGGGCTCTATCTCTATGCCTGGCCCGTGCAGAACCTGCTGGTCGCCCATCGGCCGGACCTGTCGCCCGGGACGGCCGCGATCCTGGCCCTCGCGGCGGCGATCCCGCTGGGCTTCCTGAGCTGGTACCTAGTCGAGAAGCCGATGCTCCGGCACCGGGCCAGCACGCACCGGCCCGGGATCCTGGGTGCCGGCGACGCCCTGACGACCGCCCCCGCGCTCGGCCGGTGACCGCGCGGTAACCGCCGGGATCTTCGTGGGTTCTCGTCGGGAGAGCACCGGCCCTCGGGGGGTCGGCCGGGGGTCGGTTGGCGGCCGGAGCTGGCGATGACGCAGACGATCGATCGCGGGACGTTGGACCGGCTGATCGCCCTCGGCCGGGCGCGGGGGGCACTCACGGCGGACGACCTGCAGGCCGCCCTGCCGATCGACCGCATGGATGTCGACGCCCTGGTGCTGGTGATGCTGGAGCTCGACGCCGCGGGGGTGAGCGTCGAGCCGGAGGCGTTCGGACCGCCCGTGGATCGGGCGATCCCGGGATCGGTGATCCTCCCGGGGCAGCAGCCCGGGACGCCGCCGCCGGCCCTGCCGGCCGGCGGGACCGAAGCTCCGGCCGACGCGGCGGAACCCCGGCCGATTCGATCCGCCGCCGCGCCGGACCGGGATCCCGACGACAGCCGCGACGCCACCCGGGCCGTCGCCCTGGCGGCGCTCGCGACGTTCCTCATCCTCGGCGCCGTGCTGCTGATGCTGTGAGCGTCGGGCCGGAACGCTTGCGCGGGCGGCTCGGTTGGCCCAGGCCCTGACGGTTCGAGAGGATAGACCCGCACCATGCGTCAACGAGCCGACGGCACCCTGGCCCTGCTGGTCGCGGCCCTGCGCGAGAGCGCGACGCATCTGGAATCGCTGCTGAGCCTGGCGCGGGCCGAGATCGACGGCAACGTCCGGGCCATCGTCTCGCTGGTCGCGATCGTCGGCACGATCCCCGTGCTGCTGATCGTCACGTTCTTTCTCGGGCTCGACGGAATCGTGAAGCTGCTCGCCGTGCCGTTCGGCTCCGAGGCGCCGGCGGCGCTGATCGTGGCGACGCCGTTCCTGGTCGCGGCGGTCGCGCTCGGCTGGCTCGGCCTGCGCCGGATGGCGCTGTCGAACCTGGAGCCGTGGCGCACCTGGCGTCAGGTCAAGCAGGACGCCCGCGCGGTGGCGCGGCCCCGGGGGTGATCCGGGGCACCCGCCGCCTGCGGGAGGAGGGGGCGCCGCTCTACTGCGTCGGGACCAGGATCGTGCTCGGCCCTGGTTCGAGCGGCACGTCCAGATGGCAGCGCAGGCCCCCGGCCTCGAAGGCGAGGTCGACCAGGCCGTCGAGTTCGCGCCGCACGCCGCCGGAGATCAGACGGGTTCCGAAGCCGGCCCGGGCCGGGGGCTGCACCGGCGGGCCGCCGCTCTCCTGCCAGGTGAGGCGCAGGCGCGGCATGCCGCCCTCCGGCGCGGACAGCGACCACGCGACCCGCACGTGCCCCTCCGGCACCGAGAGGGCGCCGTACTTGCCGGCGTTGGTGGTCAGCTCGTGGATCGTCATGCCCAGGGCCAGCACGTGCCGGGGGGAGAGCGCGACGTCGGGCCCGTCGAGGGCGATCTGGTCGCCCTCCGTGCGATAGGGACTCAGCTCGCTCTCCAGCACCTCACGCAGGGAGGCGCCGCTCCAGTCTTCGCGGGTCAGGAGATCATGGGTCTTCGACAGCGCCAGGATCCGCGCCTCGAGGACGCCCTCGGCGCCGCGGGACTGGCGGGCCAGGGCCTGCACCGTGGCCAAGGTGTTCTTCACCCGGTGGTTCAGCTCGTGCAGCATCGTCACCTGCTGTTCCTGCAGGGCGCGACCGTGGCGGATCTCGGCGTGCAGCGCGTCGGTGTTGCTCTGGAGCGCGGACGCCATGGCGTCGAGCTTGCCCCCGAGGCGGCCGAACTCCGTCGCACCGCGCAGGCCCGTGCGGGCGGCGAGGTTGCCGACCTGCCAAGCGGCCGCCGTGCGAAGCAGGCGGTCGATCGGGCGGCGGATGAACATCCGTCCGGCCAGGAGCGCTGCGGCCAGCGCCAGGAGCGCGCCCAGGGCGATCAGCACCAGCCCGCGGCGGGTGGCGGCATCGATATCCGCGAAGGCCGCCGCGCTGTCGCGTCCGACCACGAGGCGCACCCCGGCGAGCGGTCCCTCCGGCATGGCGGTGGCGATGACCCGGGTGCGGCCGTCGAGGCCCTCGTCGATGCGCACCTCGCCGTCCCGGGCCGTCCGCATCACGCCGCGCTCCGGCGGGATCGGCTTGCCGATCCAGTCCGCCCCGTCCGGGCGCCGCGCGATGATCAGGCCGTCGCGGTCCGTCACCGTGATGGCCGTCTCGGCCTGGTGCAGGGTCTGCTCCAAATGGTCGGACAGCCAGTCGAGATCGACGGCGGCCAGCAGAAGGCCGGTCGCGGGGCCGTCGGTCGCGTCCCCACCGGCCACGACCCGGGCGAAGTGGATCGAGGGCCGGTTCGAGACGGTCCCCAGCGCGTAGCCGCCGACCGCGAAGCCGCCGGCCTCCAGGGCGCGGTGATGATAGGCGCGCGCGCCGGTCGAGTAGGATCCCGGCGCCGAGCCGGCGCTGTCGCAGATCACCGCGCCGGCGGGATCCGTGAGTGCGATCAGGATCACGTGCGGGAGCCGGGCGGCGGACCGCTTCAGGTAGGCTGCGCAGGCGGCGGGGTCGTGTGCCCGCACGGACGGATCCCCGGAGATGAGGTCGAGGGCCTGGCGCATCCGCTCCGACAGCTGGGCGAAATCCTCAGCCGCGCCCCGGACGGTGGCGAGGGCGTCGGCGCGCACCGCCGCATCGCGGCTCGTGCGCAGCGCGACCTCGTTGTAGCCCTGGATCGCCAGCGCCGGGGTGAGCGCCAGCAGCACCAGCAGCAGGATGCGGGTGGTGAGCGACATGGCCGGTCAGTCGAGGCCCGCGATCATCGCCCGCACCCGGGCGGCCAGGGCCTCGACCGGGAACGGCTTGGTCATCATCCGCATGCCGGGTTCGAGGTGGCCGTTGCCGAAGGTCGCGTTCTCGGCGTAGCCGGTGATGAACAGGACCTTCAGGTCCGGCCGGTCCGGGCGGATGGCGTCGACCATCTGCCGGCCGTTGAGGCCGCCGGGCAATCCGACGTCGCTGATCAGCAGGTCGATCCGCCCCGGCGCGCGCAGCAGCGCGAGGCCCGCCTCGGCGTCCGCAGCCTGGAGCGCGGTGTATCCGAGGTCGCCCAGAACCTCGGCGATCAGGTCGCGCACCACCGGGTCGTCCTCCACCACGAGCACCGTGTCGCCGTGCTCGGCCCGGTGCAGCGCGACGAGACCGGATTCCGCCGTCTCGGACGGTGCGACGCCGTGGTGACGCGGCAGATAGAGCTTGACCGTCGTGCCGCAACCCGGCTCCGAGTAGATCCGGACATGTCCCTCGGACTGCTTGGCGAAGCCGTAAATCATCGACAGGCCGAGCCCGGTGCCCTGGCCGAGGGGCTTGGTGGTGAAGAACGGGTCGAACGCCCGGGCGGCGACCTCCGGGCTCATGCCGGTCCCGGTGTCGCTGACGCTGAGGCAGACATACGCCCCCGCGTTCACGCCGGCGTGAACGCGGGTGTAGGCGCGGTCGAGATGGGCGTTGGCGGTCTCGATCACGAGGCGGCCGCCCTCGGGCATCGCGTCCCGGGCGTTGATGGCGAGGTTGAGCAGCGCGTTCTCGAGCTGGTGCGGGTCGCAGAGGGTCAGCCACAGGCCGCCCGCGGTGACGAGTTCGAGGTGGATCCGCTCGCCCAGGGTCCGCCGGAGCAGGTCCTCGATGCCGGTGACCAGCGGGTTGGCCGCGGTCGGCTGCGGCTCCAGCGGCTGGCGCCGGGCGAAGGCGAGGAGGCGGTGGGTCAGCGCCGCGGCGCGGTTGGCCGACGACAGGGCCGCGCGGGCATAGCGCTCGATCGCGTCGGTGCGGCCCTGCTGGATGCGGGTCTGCATCAGGTCGAGGGAGCCGACGATGCCGGTCAGCAGGTTGTTGAAGTCGTGGGCGATGCCGCCGGTGAGTTGGCCGATCGCCTCCATCTTCTGCGCCTGGAGCAATTGCTCCTCGACCCGGCGTTGCTCGGTGAGGTCCCGCCCGACGATGTAGAACAGCCCGGTTCCCGGATCGGGCACCGCCGTCCACATCACCACCCGGCGCTCGCCCGCGCGGGTCAGGACGCGGTCGACGAAGCCCGCCACCGTCTCGCCGGCCGACAGGCGGCCCACCACCTCGGCGGTCTCGGCGTGGTCGCCCGGATCGACGATGTCCAGGAACGGCCGGCCGAGCAGTTCCGCCTCGCTCCAGCCGAGCATGTGCGTCCAGGCCGGATTGACGGTCTTGAGGAATCCGTCGAGGCCCGCCGTGCCCATCAGGTCGTTGGTGGTCTCCCACAGCCGGTCGCGCTCGCGGGTCCGCTGGGTGACCTCGGAGAGGAGGGTGGCCTCGACCCGCTTGCGGTCGGTGATGTCCTGCACGAACACGTGGAAGCCATCGACCGCACCGTCGGCGCCGCGCCGGGGCAGGTAGCGGATCTCTGCGTCGCGGTGGCGCCCATCCTGGTGGGGCCAGGCGATCTCGAACCGGACGGCCTCGCCGGCGCGGGCGCGCTCGACATAGGCGCGGCGCAGCTCGAAGGCCGCGGGCCCGAGCAGCACCCGCACGTCCTGACCCACGATCTCCGCGGCCGGGCGGAAGAACCAGTCCTGATACGCCGCGTTGGCGAAGCGGTAGACGTAGTCCCGGTCGATGAAGGCGATGAGCACCGGCAGCGCGTCGGTGATGAGGCGCAGCTCGCGCCGGTCGGCCTCCGCCCGCTGCTCGGCGGATTTGTGGTCGGTGATGTCGCGCACCGCCCCGACGAACCGGATCGGGCGGCCCTCGGGGTCGCGTTCGAGCGCGCCGCGGCGGGCGATCCAGCGTTCCGCGCCGTCATCCGCCCGCCGGATCCGATAGGCCACGTCGGCATCGGTCAGGCCGGCGCCCCGGTCCGCCCATTGCGCGACGCGTCCGGCATCCTCCGGGATGACGAGGCGGACGACCGCGTCGATCGGCAGCGTCTCCTGCTCGGCCAGGCCGTACAGGCGGAAGAAGTGCGGCGTGGCGTGGATGACGTTCTGGTCGAGGTCGATGGAGAAGACGCCAACGCCGCCGGCCTCCTGGGCCCGGCGCAGGCGCGTCTCGGAGGTGCGCAGCGCCGCCTCGGCCCGGACCTGGGCACCGATCTCGGCGTTGACGCCGAACCAGCGCACAACCCGGCCGGTGGCGTCCCGCAGCGGCACGATCCGCGTCAGGAACGGCCGGAACATGCCGTCGGCCCCGCGCAGGGGAAACACCATCTCGAACGGCTCGCCGGTGGCGATCGAGGCGGCCCAGACCGCCATCACCCGGGGCAGCGCCTCCGGGTCGTGGACGCTCTGCCAGCCCCAGCCGGCCATGGCCGCCTGCGTGGTGCCGCAGTAATCGAGCCAGCGCCTGTTGTACCAGTAGAGATAGCCGTCGCCGCGGGCGAGCCAGCACAGGATCGGCAGGTGGTCGGCGAGCCGGCGGAACTCGGCATCGTCGATCCGCTCGGGATCGGGATCGGGCAGGACCGCGTCGCTATGGGCGGGCCGGTGCCAGTACGCGCGGTCGAAGGCAGTCTCGTCCCGCGACGCCTCGTCCCGTACCTCCACCCGGCTCGCGGCGAGCGCGGTGCGCAGGCGGGTGACTTCGTCCTCGAGGGCACGGGTGCGGCGCCGGAGAACCTCCGCCTCGTCCGCGCTCAGGGCACCGCTCACGCGCGGACCGCGCGGCATCGGCCGGGCACGGGCGGCGCACCGGTGGGGATGAGATCGAAGGCTGTACGCCGGCTCATCTCGGCCTTGTTGCAGAACCGGCCGGCGCTCGCCAGCCCGTGGGCGGGCCCGGACTTGAGAGGTGGCGGGCGTTAATGTGCGCGGCCGCGCGCGCCGCCGGCCACGGGACGCAGGTGCAGGAAGCTGCGCTCGCCGGTGGCCGCCTCGGCCACGTGCTGGATCGTGTCGAGCAGTTCGGTCACCGCCTGCGGCGCATCCGGGCGGAACTGCGCCTTGGGCTCGACCCAGCGCTTCTGCGTGCGCCGCGCGGCGATCTGCGCTTCGCTCAATGCATCGAAATCCCGGCGTCGAACCATGGCCCAGCCCTCCGTCCGGAACTGTGTCGGCGCATGGTTGACGAAGGGTTAACGGGTCGGAGACGGCGATGCCGTCGCGACGATCGCGCGGGCGGTGACCCTATGGCGGCGTCGGCCCGCGCGGGCCCGTCCGGTCGGTCAAAGTCCGCACCAGCCTGAGCAAGACCGCGCGGATATGGGCGCGAAGGGGGGTGTTTTCCGCCATGGGTCGGTTACGGCGCTACGAGGCTGGAGGTTTCAGAAACCCGCCATTTCGAAGGGCGTTGCTACGTAAAAAGGCGGTCGTGCGCGGAGACCGTCGCTCCTCCCATCACCCAAGGGCGTATGGTCAAGCCGCCATCAGCGCGTCTGATCTTTGGGTATTGATGAAGCACTGATCTTTGAGAGAACGCTTCGGATATGCGCCCGTACCATCTCTTTTCTGTTTGAACCGCCGCCCGTTCCCTTCACGGCAGGCGGCTCATCGGCGGTCGTCATGGCTAAGCCCCAAGGTCAGAAGCGCCGCCGCTTCGGGCCACCGGGTGTGGGTGGGCGGGCTATCTGCCAGATCTATAGTAGATCGACGCGCTCAAATCCCGGACGCATTGTGGTGAATCGGTCCAATTCACGTTTTAGCTAGGTTAAGGTTTATCGCAGCCGACGTTGGTCGCGGTGGCCCATCAAACTACGTAGAGATAGTCCGGGCGCCCGCCACAGGGGTTCATCAGGGGGATGTCGGTGCCCGAGCGCTTCTACTTCGATGTCGAGAACGGCCGGGAGCGGATCCGGGACGAGGTGGGCGTCGAGGCCGAGAGCCTGGAGGAGGCCCTGGACGAGGCGCGCAGCGTGATCGGAGAGATGGCGGGTTCCGTCGGCACGGGCGCGTCCGGCGGGTCGTGGACCCTCGTCGTGCGGGATGCGACCGGCGCGGTGGTCGGCCGCCTGCCGATCCGTGCGTGATGCCACCGCGATCAAAGAACCCGCCGCGGCACAGGCCGGGCGGGTTTGAAGGTGGTCTCGTCTCGGAGAAGGCCCGACCGTAGACGCGGCACTCCCGCGCCGCATCCCCCATCCGAGGGAAGCGGCCACACGATATAGCGAGCCCTCGGACGGTGCGCCCGGCCGGAGGATCGAGCGGTCAGCCCCCGAACGCCCGGGGCGGCAGGCCGGTTACGCCGACATCGAGCTCGAACAGCGCGCCCGCGGACGGCTCGTGCTCGACGCCCCGCGACGCCGACGTGACGAACAGCCGGTCGAGCCCAGGTCCCGCGAAGGCGCAGCTCGTGATGTTCGTGGCCGGGAGCGGGATGGCCTTCAGGAGGCGCCCCTCCGGATCCAGCCGGCTGATCCGGCCCGCACCCCAGTGGGCGATCCAGAGGCAGCCGTCCGCATCCGTGGTCATCCCGTCGGGCCAGCCCCAGGCCTCGGGAAAGCGCAGGAATTCCCGCTTCCCCGCCAGGGTCCCGTCGGCGGCGAGGTCGAAGGCGAAGACGGTCCGGGCGGCGCTGTCGCTGTGATAGAGGATCCGGCCGTCGCGGCTGAAGGTCGGACCGTTGGCGACGCCGTAGGCGCCGTCCATCCGTCGCCAGCTCAAGTCCGGGTCGAGCCGGTGCAGGGCGCCCGAGACCGCGGTCTCAGCCTGGTGCATGCTCCCGGCCCAGATGCGGCCGGCCGAGTCGACCTTGGCGTCGTTCAGGCGGTTGTCCGGAAAGTCCGGCTCCGGATTGCCGATCGGCGTGACTTGGTCGGCCTCCAGATCGAACAGCGCGAATCCGCTCTTCAGGCCGATCACGAAGTCGCGCCGGCCGGCCCGGGGGATGATCCAGCCGATCGGCTCGGGAAACGGGCGCGTGCCCGTGGCGCCGCCGGCAAGGTCGAGCCAGCGCAGGGCCGGGGCCTCGATGTCTACCCAGAACAGCCGCCCCCGCTCGGGCACCCAGACGGGTCCTTCGCCGAGCCGGTCGCGCTCGGGGCGGGCGACGATGCGGAACTGTGCCTCCATGGGATCGCCTTCTCGAGTCCGGCGGAGGACCGCAGCCCACCGCGTTACGCTGAACCGTGGACGGGGGCCGATATCTTCTCAGGCGCGGTCGGAGGCACCCAGGCCCGGCCGGCTGCCCCACAGCGCGAAGAACAGGACGTAGAGTTCGCAGGCGGCCGTGATGAGGAAGGAGTGCTGCAGGCCGAACCGGTCGGCGGCCCAGCCCTGCACCACCACCAGGGAGCCCCCGGCGATCGCCATGATCAGCAGCCCCGCCCCCTCCTCGGTCAGCGGGCCCAGGCCGCGGATGCCGAGGGTGAAGATCGTCGGGAACATGACCGCGTGGAACAGCCCCACGGAGATCAGCGCCCACATGGCCAGCGACCCCGTCGCGAAGGTCGCCACCAGCATGACCGTGAAGGCCGCCAGGGCGGCGCCGGCCAGGATGGTCTCGGCGGACCGCACCTGCATCAGGTAGCTGCCGACGAAGCGGCCGATCATCATCCCGCCCCAGAGCAGGAACAGGTAATGCGAGGCCTGCGTGTGCGTGAGGTCGCCGATCTCGGGCTGCGAGACGAAGTTGATGAACAGGTTCGACACCCCGATCTCGGCGATCAGGTAGATGAAGATCGCCGGCACGCCGAGCACGAGGTTGCGGTGGCGCCAGAGCGACAGGCCGGTGCGCTCGGCCTTGGCGGCCTGCTTCGCGGCCTCGCCTGCGCCGCCGCCCATGGCGGGAAGCGGGAAGCGTGCGATCACCACGGCGAGCACGACGAGGATCGCCGCCACGATCAGGTAGGGGAGTTGCACCGACTGCGCGTCGGCCAGTCGCTCGGCCGCGGTCAGGGTCGTGCCGGCGGCGAGGTTGCCCGAAGCCGAGCGTCCGAGGATCAGGTAGCCGCCGAAGAGCGGCGCGAGCGTCGTGCCGAGCGAGTTGAAGGCCTGGACGAGGTTGAGGCGCGCCGGGGCGGTCTCCGGGGGGCCGACCACCGCCACGTAGGGGTTGGCCGCGACCTGGAGCAGGGTGATGCCGCTCGCGATGACGAACAGGGCGGTGAGGGTGATCGCGTACGAGACCTGATGCGAGGCCAGGACCATGCCCAGCGTGCCCAGCGCCATGATGCCGACGCCCACCACCAGGGCACGCTGGTAGCCGATGCGCGCGATCAGCTTCGCGGCCGGGATCGAGGCCACGAAATACGCGATGAACCACACCGACTCGATCAGCGTGGTCTGCGTGTAATCGAGGTCGAAGACGCTCCTGAGATGGGGTAGCAGAGTGTTGTTGATGACCGTAATGAAGCCCCACATGAAGAAGAGGCTCGCGAGCAGCGAGAGGGCCGGGCGGTAGCTGCCGCGGTCGGCCGACGCCGTTCCAGCCGCGGGCGCTCCGATGCTCGCGATCGGTCCTGCCATCAAACGTTTCCTCATCCCGGGGCCGCTTTGCCGCGGCCCGATGTTGTGAATTTCATTTGTATGAGTATATAGCGGAGTTTAAGACGTCAACCGCGGCACGCGTCGAGCGCCGGCGCACGATCGGCAAGCGGGAGGCGGGCATCTTGCGGGGAGATCACATGCGTGGAGTCGGGGCTGTGGCGCTGGGCGCCTGCGCGGCGATCCCTGTGGCGGCCCAGGCTGCCGAGCCGGTCCGCACCGTGTTCGGCACCCTGCCGGACGGCCGGACGGTCGAAGAGGTGACGCTGACCAACGGCAGGGGCGTCACCGCCCGCGTGATCTCGTGGGGCGCCCTGCTGCGGACGCTCGAAGTCCCGGACCGCGCCGGAAAGCCCGCCGACATCGTCCTCGGCTACGACGATCTCGCCGGCTACCTGGCCAAGCCCAACTATTTCGGAGTGAGCGTCGGGCGCTACGCCAACCGGATCCGCGGAGGCCGCTTCACCCTCGACGGCCGGACCTACACGCTGGCGACCAATGACGGATCCAACGCGCTCCACGGCGGCACGGCGGGATTCGACAAGCGGCTCTGGACCATCACAGAGGTCAAGGGCGGCGCCGCGCCGTCGGTCAGCCTGCGCTACGTCAGCCCGGACGGCGAGGAAGGCTATCCGGGTACGCTCACCGTGACCGCAACCTACGCGCTGGACGACACCGACACGCTGTCCGTGACCTACCAGGCGACCACCGACAAGCCGACGATCGTCAACCTGACCAACCACAGCTTCTTCAACCTCGCCGGGGAGGGCTCCGGCCGCTCGATCCTGGGCAACGTCCTGACGATCCCAGCCGAGCGCTACACGCCCGTGGACGCGACGCTGATCCCCACGGGCGAGCATGTCCCGGTGGCGGGTACGCCGTTCGACTTCCGCACACCGACGGTGATCGGCGACCGCATCCGCGACGGACGCGACATCCAGATCGTGCGCGGGCGCGGCTACGACCACAACTGGGTCGTCACCGACGCCCCCACGACCGAGCCGCATCTCGTGGCCCGGGTCGAGGACCCCGAATCCGGCCGGATCCTCGAAGTCGCCAGCAACCAGCCGGGCGTCCAATTCTACGCGGGCAACTTCCTCGACGCGACCGCGGTGGGCAAGTCCGGCCTGGCCTACCGGCAGTCGGACGCCCTCGCGATCGAGCCCGAGCTTTTTCCCGACACCCCGAACCAGCCGGCCTTCGGCTCGGCCCGCCTCGATCCGGGCAAGACCTACCGGAACGTCATCACCTACCGCTTCTCCACTAGCGCGGCACACCGGACCCACACGAAATGACCGATCGCCCGAACACACGGCCCCTGCGCTCGCGCGCGTGGTTCGACAACCCCGACAACATCGACATGACCGCGCTCTACCTGGAGCGCTACCTGAACTTCGGCCTGAGCCTCGACGAGCTGCGCTCGGGCAAGCCGATCATCGGCATCGCCCAGACCGGCTCCGACCTGTCGCCGTGCAACCGGCACCACCTCGTGTTGGCGGAGCGCGTGCGTGAGGGCATCCGCGAGGCCGGCGGCATCGCGCTCGAATTCCCGGTCCATCCGATTCAGGAGACCGGCAAGCGGCCCACCGCCGGCCTCGACCGCAACCTCGCCTATCTCGGGCTGGTCGAGCTCCTGTACGGCTACCCCCTCGACGGGGTCGTGCTGACCACGGGCTGCGACAAGACCACGCCGGCCTGCCTGATGGCGGCCGCCACCGTGAACATCCCGGCCATCGCCCTGTCGGTGGGCCCGATGCTCAACGGCTGGTACAAGGGCCAGCGCACCGGCTCCGGCACGATTGTGTGGCGCGCGCGCCAGATGCTGGCGGCGGGCGAGATCGACCACGACGGATTCATCAAGCTGGTGACTTCGTCCGCGCCCTCCACGGGCTACTGCAACACCATGGGCACGGCGACGACGATGAACGCGCTCGCGGAGGCGCTCGGCATGATGCTGCCGGGCTCCGCGGCGATCCCGGCCCCCTACCGGGACCGACAGGAGGTCGCCTACCTCACGGGCAAGCGCGTGGTCGAGATGGTCGCCGAGGACCTCAAGCCGACCGACATCCTGACCCGGGAGGCCTTCCTCAACGCGATCGTGCTCAATTCGGCGATCGGCGGCTCGACCAACGCCCCGATCCACCTGGCCGCGCTCGCCCGCCACGCCGGCGTCGAACTCGACATCGCCGATTGGCAGACCCACGGCCTCGACGTGCCGCTCCTGGTCAACCTGCAACCGGCCGGCGAGTATCTCGGCGAGGATTACTACCGCGCGGGCGGTCTCCCGGCAGTGGCCGCGCAGCTGATGCAGCGCGGGCTGCTCCACGAGGGCGCCCTGACGGTGAACGGGCGCACCATCGGCGACAATTGCCGCGGTGCGGTGATCGAGGACGAGGATGTGATCCGGCCGATCGACCGGCCGCTGAAGGAGGCCGCAGGCTTCCTGGTGCTCCGCGGCAACCTGTTCGACGCGGCGATCATGAAGACCAGCGTGATCGGCGAGGAGTTCCGGGAACGCTACCTCTCGAACCCCGACGATCCGGAGGCCTTCGAGGGCCGGGCCGTCGTGTTCGACGGGCCGGAGGATTACCACCACCGCATCGACGATCCGGCGCTGGCGATCGACGACAACAGCATCCTGATCATGCGGGGCGCCGGCCCGGTCGGTTATCCGGGGGCGGCCGAGGTGGTGAACATGCGCCCGCCCGCCTACCTGATCCGCTCAGGCGTGCACGCGCTGCCCTGCCTCGGCGACGGGCGCCAGTCCGGCACCTCGGCCTCGCCCTCGATCCTCAACGCCTCGCCCGAGGCGGCGGTCGGCGGCGGGCTCGCGCTGCTGCGCACCGGCGACCGGGTGCGGATCGACCTGAAGCGCGGCACCGCCGACATGCTGCTCGACGCGGACGAGATCGAGCGGCGGCGCAAGGCCCTGGAGGAGGCCGGGGGATACGCCTATCCGGCATCCCAGACCCCGTGGCAGGCGATCCAGCGCGCGAGCGTGGGGCAGATGCACACCGGCGCGATCCTGGAGGGGTCCGAGCGCTTCCAGCGCATCGCCCAGACCAGCGGCCTGCCGCGCGACAACCACTGACGCGGAACCCCGCCGCCGCGGCGGCGGGGTTCACGCCGTCAGGGACAGTTCGGTGTCGGACAGGGCGAGGCGGACCAGTTCGGTCATCGCCACCCGCGCTGCCTCGACATCGCCGGCCACGATCGCCTCGTACAGGATCCGGTGGTCCGGCATCGGGTCCCGGGGCAGGGCGCTGCGACGCTGCTTGAAGATCGTCGTCCAAGTCACGGCAGCGGCAATGGAACTCGACAGGGCCATCAAGGGTCCGTTGCGGGCCGCCTCCAGGATCGTGTTGTGGAACGCCTGGTCGGCGGCCCGCCCGATCTCGGTGGCGAGGCCGTAGCGTCCCATCTCCTCCAGGGCGTGCCCCATCCGGGAGATGTCGAGGGCGGAACGCCGCTCGGCCGCCAGGGCCGCCGCCGCCGGCTCGACGATCATCCGCAGTTCGAACAGGTCCCGGATGAACGTTTCGCTCGGCTCGGCCTCGAACGCCCAGGCGAGGATATCCGGGTCGAGCAGGTTCCAGCGGCTGCGCTGGGTCACACGGGTGCCGGTGCGCGGCCGGCTCTCCACCAGCCCCTTGGCGCTCAGGATGCGAATCGCCTCGCGATAGGCGGTGCGCGAGACCTTGAGCTGCTCCGAGAACTCGATCTCGCCCGGTAGCACGTCCCCGGGCGCGTACCGGCCGGCCAGGATCGCGATGCCCAGATCGCGCGCCACCGAACCGTGAATCCTGCGCGAGCCCGAGGCCAGCGGCAGCTTGATGTCCTCGTAGCCCGGATCCCCCCTCAACTGTCACCTCCGGTCCGAAGCCGCCAGGACGGGGCAGGATCACCGCGATCGTACCCTGAAGTTGTAGGAGTGCAAGCGCCAACACCCACAAGCACCATAGTGCTGCGACGCTTGCAGCCACTGCACAACTGCTCTAAGTTATTTGTATGAGTAAAGAGCTGACGATGAACGCGGAGCTTCGCGGCACGATCCTGATCGGCGCCGAGGATGCGACCACCACCGATACGTTCCGGGCCGCCGACGCCGCAAGCGGGGCGGCGCTGGAGCCCGCCTTTTCGGCCGCCGGCGCGGCCGAGGTCGAGGCGGCCTGCGCGCTGGCGGATGCGGCGTTCCCGAGCTTTTCCGAGTCGACCCCCGCGGTGCGCGCCGGCTTCCTGGACGCCGTGGCCGAGGCGGTAGGCGATCTCGGCGAAGCCCTGATCGCGCGGGCCATGGCCGAGACCGGGCTGCCGCGGGCGCGGCTGGAGGGCGAGCGCGCCCGCACCATCGGCCAGCTGCGCCTGTTCGCGAACGTCGTCCGCGCGGGCGACTGGGTCCAGGCCACGATCGATCCGGCCCAGCCCAAGCGCACGCCCCTGCCGCGGCCCGACCTGCGCCGCCGTCACGTCGCCCTGGGACCGGTGGCGGTGTTCGGCGCCAGCAACTTCCCGCTCGCCTTCTCGGTGGCCGGGGGCGACACGGCTTCCGCCCTGGCGGCCGGCTGCCCGGTGGTGGTCAAGGGCCACCCGGCCCATCCCGGAACCGGCGAGCTGGTCGCCCGCGCGGTGCGTGCGGCGGTGGCTGACAGCGACCTGCATCCGGGCGTGTTCTCCTATCTGCCGGGGCCCTCGAACGCCCTGGGGACGGCGCTGGTCGCCGATGCGCGCATCAAGGCGGTCGGCTTCACCGGTTCGCGTGGCGGCGGGCTCGCCCTGATGCGGGTGGCGGCGGGACGCCCCGAGCCGATCCCGGTCTATGCCGAGATGAGCGCGGTCAACCCGGTCCTGCTGCTACCCGGCGCCCTGCGGGCGCGGGGCGCGGCCCTGGCGGCGGGCTTCGTCCAGTCGGTGACCATGGGGGCCGGGCAGTTCTGCACCAATCCGGGCCTGCTGATCGGGATCGCGGGCTCCGACCTGGAGGCCTTCGCGGAGGCCGCCGCGACGGCGATTCGCGAGAGCGCGCCGCACGCGATGCTGACCGCCGACATCCGCGCCCGCTTCGAGCGCGGCGTCGCCGAGATGGCGGGCCGCCCGGGGGTCACGGTGGCGGCGCGCGGCGCGAGCGCCGGACCGGGCGGCGCACCCGCCACCCTGCTGCGCACCGACGGGGCGCGGTTCCTGTCGGATCCCAGCCTCGCCGACGAGATGTTCGGCCCCGCGGCGATCCTGGTGGCGGCCACGGATCTCGAAGAGGTCCATCGCATCATCGCCGCGCTGCCGGGCCAGCTCACCGCGACGCTGCATCTCGACCGCGCGGACGAGCACATCGCCGCCGGCCTGGTCCCGGCGCTGGCCCGCAAGGTCGGCCGCATCCTGGCCAACGGCTGGCCCACGGGGGTCGAGGTCGCCCCCGCGATGGTCCATGGCGGCCCGTTCCCGGCCACCTCCGACGGGCGGACCACTTCGGTCGGCACCCTGGCCATCGAACGCTTCCTGCGACCGGTCTGCTACCAGGATCTGCCCGACGCGCTGCTGCCGCAGCCCCTGCGTCCGGACAATCCCTGGCATCTCACCCGCAGGGTCGACGGCACGATCAGCCCGGCCTTCGAGCGCTGACGCGCGAACGCACGCCGCCACACACCGATTTCGAGCCGGCCCAGCCAAAGCCGGCCCTGGGAGAACGCAAGATGGGGCAATCACTCCTACAATTCCGCGCCTCGGACGGGCGGCGGGGTGTGGCGGTGCTGCAGGACGGCCAGGCTCGGGCCGTGGCCGGCGTGGACAGCGTCCTCGAGCTGGCGCGGCGCGCGCTCGCGGCGGGGGACGGCCTGGTCGAGACGGCCGCCCGGCACGGGCTCGGCGACACCATCGACCTCGACGCCGTGCGGCTGCTGCCGCCGATCGACCACGCGGACCCGGCGCACCTGCTGCTGAGTGGCACCGGGCTGACGCATCTCGGCTCGGCGGAGGGCCGGGACAAGATGCACCGGGCCGCCGCTGCGGATCCGGCCCCGACCGATTCGATGCGGATGTTCCGGATGGGCGTCGAGGGCGGCAAGCCCGCCCCGGGCGAGACCGGGGTCCAGCCCGAGTGGTTCTACAAGGGCGATGGCGCCGCGATCGTCGGCACCGGCGAGCCGCTCGTATCCCCGGCCTTCGCCCTCGACGGCGGCGAGGAGCCGGAGATCGCCGGCATCTACCTGATCGACGCGGACGGCACGCCCGTGCGCCTCGGCTTCGCGCTGGCGAACGAGTTCTCCGATCACGTCACCGAGCGCGGCAACTACCTGTGGCTCGCCCATTCGAAGCTCCGTCCGGCGGCGCTCGGCCCGGAGCTGTGGCTGGGGGCGCTGCCCGCGGACGTGCGCGGCTCCAGTCGCATCCTGCGCGACGGCGCCGTGCTGTGGGAGAAGCCGTTCCTCTCGGGTGAGGCGAACATGTCCCACACGATCGAGAACCTGGAGCGGCACCACTTCAAATACGCCCCGTTCCGCCGCCCCGGCGACCTGCACGTCCACTTCTTCGGCACCGCGACCCTGTCGTTCAGCGACGGCGTCACGGCGCGGCCCGGGGACGTGTTCGAGATCGAGGCCGCACCGTTCACCCTGCCGCTGCGCAATCCCCTGGCGGTCGCGCCCGCCCGCGATCTGTCCGTGAAGGTCCTCTGAGATGCCGGCTTCGAACGGGACGATCCGCATCGGTCTGGTCGGCGTCGGCAAGATCGCCCGCGACCAGCACCTGCCGGTCATCGGCGCCTCGCCGGACTATACCCTGACGGCCGTGGCGAGCCGCGAAGGCCGCTTCGAGGGGGTGCCGAACTACCGCACCCTGGCGGAGATGCTGGCGGGGCAGGGCGACCTCGACGCGGTCGCCCTGTGCCAGCCGCCGCAGGTCCGGTTCTCGGCCGCCCTGGCGGCGATCGAGGCCGGCCGCCACGTGTTCCTGGAAAAGCCCCCGGGGGCGACGCTGGCGGAGGTCGGGATCCTGGTGGAGGCCGCGCGGGCGCGGGGTGTCAGCCTGTTCGCCAGCTGGCACTCCCGCTACGCCCCCGGGGTCGAGCCGGCGCGGCAATGGCTGTCCGGCCGCCGGATCCGGTCGGTGGCGATCGCCTGGATGGAGGATGTCCGGCACTGGCATCCCAACCAGGCCTGGATCTGGCAGGCCGGCGGCATGGGTGTGTTCGATCCGGGCATCAACGCCCTGTCGATCGCGACCCACATCCTGCCGCCCTTCTTCCTCACGGGCGCGACCCTCTCGGTCCCGGAGAACCGGCAGGCGCCGATCGCCGCCGACCTGCACTTCACCGACGCCGCCGGCACCTCGATCGAGGCCGTGTTCGACTGGCGCCAGACCGGCCCGCAGACCTGGGACATCCGCGTCGACACCGAGGACGGCCTGCTGGTGCTGTCGCAAGGCGGCGGCGTCCTCACGATCGACGGCGCGCCGCAGTTGCTGCCACCGGAGGCCGAGTATCGCGGCCTCTACGACCGATTCGCCGCCCTCGTCCGATCCGGCACGAGCGACGTCGACCTGAACCCGCTGATCCACGTCGCCGACGCCTTCCTGCGCGGCGAGCGCCGCTCCGTGGAGGCCTTCACGGACTGACCGGAGGGATCCCGGCGGAACACGAACGCGACAGAGCCAATCAGGGCCGCGCGTCTTAGGGGGAGTTATCTCATGGGAAAGCACACGCGATGGGCGGCGCTCGCACTTTGCGCCACCACATTCTCTGCGGGCATCAGCACGGCTGAGGCTCAGATCGCAGACGCCCCGGACGGGGGGCCGTCCCTGGTCAATCCGGGCCCGAGGGCAACCCCGGCCGCAAAGGCCAAGTACCGTGCGAATCGCGCGCGGCGTCGGACGATCCGCGAGTCACGGAGTGCTGCCGGCCCGAGCAGCGCGGCGGCCTCGATCGACGTGCAGGGCAACAGCGCGACGCCGCCGGGCCTGCCGCCGGGGACGCTCTATCTCGGTAACGGGATCAGCATGATCCTGAACTACACCGGGGAATTCGCCGCCAACCCGTCCGGCGGCATCCGCCAGGGATCGGCCTATGCCGGTCAGGTCGTGTTCGGCCTCGACGCCGACCTCGACCGACTCGCCGGGATCGAAGGCGGCTCGTTCCACACGATCGTGACCCAGCGTCACGGCCGGAGCCTCGCGCAGGATTATATCGGTTTCAACGGAAGCGTTCAGGAGATCTACGGCGGCGGCCAGACGGCTCACCTCACGTCGGTCTCCTACGAGCAGAAGCTGTTCGACAACCGTCTCGATATCGAGGTCGGCCGTCTTCTCGCCAATCCGAACTTCCTTGGTTCACCGCTGTATTGCAACTTCCAGAATAATGCAACCTGCGGCGCGCCGAAATCCATCTTCAAGCTGACGAACTTCACGTATTGGCCGATCGCCACCTGGGGCGCCCACGCCAAGGCCTGGGTCACCGACAAGGTGTTCATCCATGCCGGCGTCTACGAGGTGAATCCCCGCGATCAGCAGCCCAACCAGAACGGCATCGACTGGTCGACCCGCGGGGCCACCGGCGTCCTCGTCCCGGTGGAGGTCGGCTACTCGACCAACTTCGGCAACGACCCGCTGCCGCGCAACTACAGCATCGGCGCGGTCTTCGACCGATCCGACTATCAAGACCCGATCTACGATCTGCGCGGTGGGGCCAGCGTGTTCAGCGATCTCGACCCGCTCACCCGGTTCGGTCGGTCGGCGGTCTATGCCCGCTTCGACCAGATGGTCTGGCGTCCGGACCCGAATGCCGTCCAGGGCCTGTCGATCTTCGGCGTCGCGATCGGCGGCACCGGCGGGCGGCAGACCCAGGATTACTTCCTGGAGGGCGGCGCCGTGCTGACCGGCACTTTCCCGGGCCGGCCCTACGACACCCTCGGGTTCGTGTTCGCCATGGAGAAGCTGTCGCCCCTGGGCTCGGCCAACATCCGGGCGGCGCGGGCTTCGTACGGGCTCAGCAGCCGCAACGTCGACACCCTGCAGACCATCCTGGAGCTGAGCTACGGCATCCAGCTCACCCCGGCGGTCCGGCTGATGCCGAACCTGCAATACGTGATCGGCCCGGACCAGACCCGTTTCCCGCTCCGGCCGAAGCCGATCCCCGATGCCTTCGTCATCGGCGCGAAGCTCTCGGTCGACCTGTTCACGCTGGGCGGCCTGGCCAAGGGCCCGGGAAGCCTCTGACGGCAGTGGCCGCGCGCCCACCCCGGTGGGCGCGCGGGCGAAAGATCGCCAGGATCGGCGCGCGCGGAACCTCCACGCGCGCCGATCGCGTTTCGGGGTGAGCGATGCGGGCACGGCGGTCGAGGACGGCGGCAGGAAGCGCAGGGGCTCGGCCCAAGGACGATTGCAGCGGCCAAGTGTCGGCGGCCGAGCGGATGGGCACCGGATCCGAGCGCGCCGCTCCGGACGTGGAACCACACACTCCGTCGCCGGTTGACCAGCAGATTGTAGCTGTTCTAATTCGCAAGAGAGAACGGCACGCCGCCGAACCGATACGGGAGCAACGAGACATGGCCAGCGCAAACTGCGAGAGCTGCAAGTTCTTCGACGAACACAAGGGCAACGGCGCGAGCGCCCAGGGCGATGCCGGCCTGTGCCGCTTCAACCCGCCGGTGAGCCAGCCCGCTCCCGAGTCCAAGGGCCTGTGGCCGGTCGTGACCACCAACGATTGGTGCGGCCACTTCACCGCCGAGATGACCGCGGCGGAGTAAGTTCGAGCGCGGACCGGCGAAGCGCGCGACGCACGAGACTCGTCGAACGATGCAGGGTCAGCCACCACGGCTGGCCCTTTTTCGTTCGCGACCCCGGATCCGAACCGGGACGCATGCGACGGAGCCTCGGCATTCGCGCAGCCTCCCCCGGCCGGCCCGCACTGCACGGACCAGGGCCCTTGCAGCGTGTTACGGCCACCTCCCGGCGACACGATCGTCCCGGCAAGACGGTCCTTCTCCCGACACGCCAATCCGAACAATTTTCCTCTCCGTTCGTCACGACGGCGAGACCGGATGCGCGCCGGTGTTAAATTTTCTCCCTGCCAAGCGCGGACCGCGCCTGTACCGCGCCTGGATCACGAGATGAAACCGAGTTCCGAACCGCCGTTTTCGAGCAGAACGTTTTTCTATTCCAGATGAATTGGAAAAGCCGTTTCATTGACGTCGCCCGGCGCAGTCAGCAATTCTAGCGCTCTATTCGGATATCCGGTTGCGCCGTCGCCATTCGCCATCGCGCAGGGCGGTCCGGCCTTATCGCAAGGCTTCTGCAATGACACGACCGAGACTCGTCGGGCTGAGCGCGAATGTTCAGCGCCCGTCCAAGACCCGCACGCTGGTCGATGCCGTGCTGCACGAGGCCTGCGCCCAGGCGGCATTCGACGGGCGGATCTTCGATTTCGTGGATGCCGGCACCGGCCTCGGGGCCGCCTGGACCCGGGATCAGCTGCCGCTGCCGGCCCGCCGCGTGCTCGACGCGATCGAGGAGGCGGACGGACTCGTGGTCGGCTCGCCGGTCTACAAGGGCGCCTATACCGGCCTGTTCAAGCACCTGTTCGACCTGGTCGATCCGACCGCGCTGGCCGGCAAGCCCGTGGCCATCGTGGCCACGGGCGGCGGGGCGCGCCACGCCCTGGTGGTCGAACATGCCTTCCGGCCACTCTTCGGCTTCTTCGGCGCGCTGCAGATCCCGACCGCGGTCTACGCGTCCGATACGGATTTCAGCGACGGCGTCCTGGTCGAGGCCGGCGTGCGGGCCCGCGCCGCCGAGGCCGGCGGCCAGCTCGCCGCCCTGCTGCTGCACCGGGCGGCGACGGCGACCGGCCCGGCCGAACTCGCCGCCGCCGAGTGAGCCGCGCGATGCTCGACCGCCGCACCTTCCTGGCCGCATCCCTTGCGGCCGTCCCGGCCATTCGGAGCGCTCGCGCGGCCGAGCCCGGCGTGCTGCGCATCGGCTACCAGAAGAACGGCATCCTGGTGGTGGCCAAGCAGCAGGGGATCATCGAGCGGCGCCTCGAGGCCCTCGGCCACACGGTGCGCTGGGTCGAGTTCTCGCTCGGGCCGCCCCTGGTCGAGGCCCTGTCCCTCGACGGGATCGATCTAGGCCAGACCGGCGACGCACCGCCGATCTTCGCCCAGGCGGCGCGCTCCAGCCTCGTCTACGTGGCGGCCCAAGAGGCCGGCGGCTCCGGCGCCGGGATCCTGCTGCCCAAGGGTTCGACCCTGCGCAGCCTCGCCGACCTCAAGGGCAAGCGCGTCGCCTTCGGCAAGGCGACGAGCGCACACAACCTCACGGTGGCGGCTCTGGAGAAGGCGGGTCTCAGCTACGCCGATATCGAGCCGGTCC
Organism: Methylobacterium mesophilicum; assembly: GCF_022179445.1. Taxonomy (GTDB): domain Bacteria; phylum Pseudomonadota; class Alphaproteobacteria; order Rhizobiales; family Beijerinckiaceae; genus Methylobacterium; species Methylobacterium mesophilicum. The sequence goes on from NZ_BPQU01000002.1 coordinate 278,381, forward strand.
TGCTAGCGCCGGCCGACGGGGCGGCGGCCTTCGCCCGCGGCAGCGTCGACGCCTGGACGATCTGGGATCCTTATCTCGCCATCGCAGAGGCGGGGGAGGGCGTGCGCGTACTGGCCTTCGCCACCGAGATCACGCCACAGAACAATTTCTTTCTGGCGAGCCGTGCCTTTGCGGAAGCACGCGGCCCGGTACTGGTCGCGGCGATCGACGCGCTGGGCGAGGTCGCCGCCTGGTGCCGGGAGAACCGCGGCGCGGTCGCGGCGCTTCTGTCGCAGGGCACCGGCGTGCCGCTGCCGGCCACCCGCCGGGCGGTGGATCGCAACGATTACGTGATCGGCCCGATGACGGCGCGCGTCACCGCCGAGCAGCAGGCCGTCGCCGACCGGTTCCACGCCTTGAAGCTGATTCCCCGATCGATCCGCGTCGCCGACGCGGTCTGGGCGCCACCCGCCCGAAACGGCTGAGATCATGACCGACCATAACAGCCACCCCCTTGCGTCCGGGCTCGCCCCGCACCGCCGAAGATTCCTGTCCGCGGGCCTCGGCCTCGCGGCGGCCGGCGTCCTGCGGCCTGCCCGGGCCGCGGGCGGCACCGTTCGGGTCGGCTACCAGAAATACGGGTCGCTCGTGCTGCTGAAGGCCCGCGGCACCCTCGAGACGGCGCTAAAGCCGCTGGGCTACGCGGTGGCGTGGTCGGAATTCCCGTCCGGGCCGCCGCTGATGGAAGCCCTGAATGCCAGGGCGATCGATTTCGGCACGGCCGGCGAGGCGCCACCCATCTTCGCGCAAGCGGCAAGCCCCGAATTGCGCTACGTGGCGACCGAGCCGCCGGCCCCGCGGGGCGAGGCGATCCTCGTGCCCAAGGACAGCCCGGTGCGCAGCGTGGCCGACCTGCGCGGCCGGACGCTGGCGCTCAACAAGGGCTCGAACGTCCACTTCCTGGTGGTGCGCGCGCTGGAGCAGGCCGGGCTGCCCTACGATGCGGTGAAGTTCGCCTTCCTGGCGCCAGCGGACGCCAACGCCGCCTTCGTGCGCGGCTCCGTGGATGCCTGGGCGATCTGGGATCCCTATCTCGCCGCCGCCGAGCGCGCCACCGACGCCCGCGTGCTAGCGGACGGGCGGGGGATCGCACCCAACCGCGAGTTCTATCTCTCGCGCCGCGGCTTCACGGAAGCCAGCCCGGAGATCATCTCGGCCGTGCTGACGGCGATCGGAGCGATCGACACCTGGGCGGAAGGCCACGCCGAGACCGTGGCGGCGGAACTCGCCCCCTCCGTTGGCATCCCGGCGCCGGTCCTCAAGATCGCCCTCGAACGCCAATCCTACGGGGCCGCCCCCCTGGACGCCACGGCGATCGCCGACCAGCAGCGGGTGGCGGACGCCTTCCACGGCCTCGGCCTGCTGCCGAAGCCGATCCGCGTGGCCGACGCGGTCTGGACACAGCCCGAACGCCGGGCGGAGAGCCGATGATGCGCCCCACCCCCCTCACACGCCTGCGCGACACGGCGCTGCCGTGGCTCCTGCCGATCGCGATCCTGCTGGGCTGGCAGGCTGCGGTGTCGGCCGGCCTCGTCTCGAACCGGTTCATGCCGGCCCCCCTGGACGTGGTCCGGGCCGGCTGGGAGGCCGGGCGCACCGGCGAACTCTGGACCAACCTCTGGGTCAGCACCCTGCGGGCCCTGTCGGGCTTCGCCGTGGGCGGCGGCATCGGCTTCGCCCTCGGGCTCGCCAACGGCCTCTCCCGCGTGTCGGAGCAGCTGACCGACACCTCCGTCCAGATGGTGCGCAACGTGCCCCACCTGTCGCTGATCCCGCTGGTGATCCTGTGGTTCGGCATCGGCGAGGAGGCCAAGCTGTTCCTGGTGGCGCTCGGCGTGTTCTTCCCGATCTACGCCAACACCCTGCACGGCATCCGCTCGGTGGACCCGGCTTTGGTGGAGATGGGCCGCGTCTACGGCATGTCGCGCACGGAGCTGTTCACCAAGGTGGTGCTGCCCGGCGCCCTGCCGTCGATCTTCGTCGGCCTGCGCTACGCGCTCGGCATCATGTGGTTGACGTTGATCGTCGCCGAGACGATCTCCGCCTCCTCGGGGCTCGGCTACATGGCCATGCAGGCCCGTGAGTTCATGCTGGTCGACGTCGTCGTGCTGGCGATCCTGATCTACGCCGCCCTGGGCAAGCTCGCGGACGCGCTGACGCGCCAGCTCGAGCGTGCCTGCCTCGCCTGGAACCCCGCCTACAGGAGCGCCTGATGCTGCTCGACGCCCTTCGCCGCGAGGCCCCGGCCGATCCCGTTCCCGAGACCCGGAGCGCCGACGCGGGCCCGCTGCCGCCCCATCAACCGGCGCCACCCGCCGGCCGCGGCATCGCCGTGACCGCCCGCGACCTCCGAAAGAGCTTCGACGGCCACGCCGTCATCGAGGGACTCGACCTGTACCTGCCGGCCGGCGGGTTCACGGCCGTGGTCGGGCGCTCCGGCTGCGGCAAGAGCACCCTGCTGCGCCTGATCCTGGGGCTCGAGGCGCCGACGGGCGGCCGGATCCTGCTGGAGGGCCCCGAGACCGGCCCGCGCCGGAGCGATCCGCCCAAGCGGATCATGTTCCAGGAGCCGCGGCTGCTGCCCTGGGCCCGGGTGGTGGACAACGTCACGGTCGGCCTATCGGGCCAGGGCTCCCGGGCCGAGCGCCGGGACAAGGCGTTCGCGGCCCTAGCCGAGGTCGGCCTCGCCGAGAAGGCGGGGCAGTGGCCCGCGACCCTGTCGGGCGGCCAACGCCAGCGCGTCGCGCTGGCCCGGGCGCTGGTCGGCCGGCCGGGCCTGCTGGCGCTGGACGAGCCGCTCGGCGCCCTCGACGCGCTGACCCGCATCGGCATGCAGGACCTGATCGAGCGGATCTGGCTGGCGCAGGGCTTCACCGCGCTGCTGGTCACCCACGACGTGTCCGAGGCGGTGGCGCTGGCCGACCGCATCCTGGTGGTCGAGGCCGGCCGCATCGCCCTCGACCTGCGGGTCGACGTGCCGCGCCCGCGCCGGCGCGGGGATCCGGATCTGGCTCGGCTCGAAGGGCGTATCCTCGATCATCTGCTCGGCGCCGAGCCGAACGTCTGACACCGGGCCGCCGTTTCCCGGAAGCGGCGGTCTGCTGTAGCTCTTGGTGATCGCCGGATGCGAGAAGTCGGATCCGGCTTTTCCGCATCCGGCCCGCAACCGCAATGGAGACCCCGATGACCACGACGCATGACGGGCGCGCCGACGTCCTCTGGTTCCTGCCGACCCATGGCGACGGCCGCTATCTCGGCGCCCAGGAAGGGGCCCGAGAGGTCTCGATCGACTACCTCCGGCAGATCGCCCAGGGCGCCGACGAGCTCGGCTATTACGGTGTGCTGCTGCCGACGGGGCGCTCCTGCGAGGATTCCTGGATCGTGGCTTCGGCGCTGGCGCCGCTGACCAAGCGGCTGCGCTTCCTGGTGGCGGTGCGGCCCGGCCTGATGGAGCCCTCCGCGGCGGCCCGCATGACCGCGACGCTGGACCGGATCTCGGACGGGCGCCTGCTGATCAACGTCGTCACCGGCGGCGATCCGGTGGAGCTGGCCGGCGACGGCGTGTTCCTGTCCCATGACGAGCGCTACGTCGTCACCGACGAGTTCCTGACGATCTGGCGGGGCCTGCTCTCGGGCGAGACCGTGACCTACCAGGGCCAGCACCTGCGCGCCGAGAACGGCCGGGTGATCTTCCCGCCGGTGCAGAAGCCCTATCCGCCGCTCTATTTCGGCGGCTCCTCGCCGGCCGGGATGGAGGTCGCGGCCGAGCATTGCGACGTGTACCTCACCTGGGGCGAGCCCCCGGCCCAGGTCGCGGAGAAGATCGCCGCCGCGCGGCAGGCCGCGGAGGCCAAGGGCAAGACCTTCTCCTACGGCATCCGGCTGCACGTGATCGCCCGGGAGACCGAGGCCGAGGCTTGGGAGGCCGCGGAGAAGCTGATCTCGAAGCTCGACGACGCCACCATCGCCAAGGCGCAGGAGACCCTGAAGCGGCAGGATTCCGTCGGCCAGAGCCGCATGATGGCGCTCCACGGCGGCAACCGCGACAAGCTCGTGGTCTCGCCCAACCTCTGGGCCGGGGTCGGGCTGGTGCGCGGCGGCGCCGGGACGGCCTTGGTCGGCTCGGCCGATCAGGTCGCCGACCGGATGAAGGAGTATATCGATCTCGGGATCGACCGCTTCATCCTCTCGGGCTACCCGCATCTCGAGGAGGCCTACCGCTTCGCCGAGCTGGTCTTCCCGAAACTGCCCCTGCGCGCCACCACGGGCCGGCCGCTGGGCAACGCCCGCAACGACGGCCCGTTCGGCGAGATCGTCGCCAACGACATCGTGCCCACCCGCCGCGTCGGCGCGCACTGAGACCGCGGCCCGCCGCTCCGGGGATGGCCGCGCCATCGACCGGATGGCGGGCCCGGGGCCGGGCTCCCGGAGGGTCTGGCGCCCTCCGGCGGCGCTCGGCGCGCAGCCCCGCGGCGCCGGGCGACGCCCTGCCGCAGGGCCGTATCCGGCACCCGCTGACGGTGTAGGGCCTTCTGAAACCAGGATTTTCCCCGACGTCGTCGCACCGGGATAGTGGGAAGAGCGGGGATGGCGCAGGTTCGGCACATCCGCGCCAAAGTCACGCCATCCTTGGCGCTCAGGTGCCGCGTTCATCGCCGCGCGGCCCGTCCGCGCGATCATCGCACAGCGACAAGGACATCCATGACTTCGACCAAGGCGGTCCTCCTGACCCTCGGTCTCTGCCTCGGCCCGGCCGCGGCGCTGGCCGAGCAATCCCCGGCCCGCGAGGCGCTCAAGCAGCACTGCACCGGCGACTACATGGAATATTGCAGCGCCTACGCGCCCGGCGGCCCGGAGGTCGAGGCCTGCTTCAAGACCAATCTCAAGAACCTGTCGCCCGGCTGCTCCGCGGCGATCACCGCCTACAAGCAGGAGAAGCGGGCGACCAAGCGCGTCAGCGAGGTGCGCTGAGGCTGCGCCGCCCCGAACGCGGATGGGCTCGCCGCCCCCGGCGATCGTCGAGCCAGGACCGACGCCACCATAGGGCGGCAGGTCCGATTCCCGGTGCGTTCCAGCCGGAATCGATCTCCCGCATAGGGTTTCCGGGTGATCACTCCGTTTCCGTCATGGCGAGCGTAGCGAGGCAACCCGGCGTGGCGGCCCATGTGGCGTTGTCGCGCTGTCCTGGGTCACTTCGCTTCGCGCGTGATGACGGTGCGGGTGACGCTGCCCGAAGCATCTGCCGGACCAGCGAGCCGTCAGGCCGCCAGCGCCTTCGGGTGTCGGACGCCTCTGTTTGCCTCGGCCGCAAGAAGCTTTTTTGAAGAGCGCTTGCGACAATCAGGCCTGCGGCGAATATCAGACTATATCAATTAAATACTCAGTAATGCATCGCAAATTTCTCTAGATATCTCTATGAAATACTACGAATTGACTAAAAACGCGAATGGTTTTCTATAATCATACATTGTAAAGAATATAAAACATCGCGAAACATTACGGGCGTGACATTCTTGCACTTTCCGAGACGGTGCGGACCATTAGCCTCCGCGCTGCCGAAAATCGGAGATTGCCTCGTGTCCACTGCCCGTTGTTTCGCAAAGAATCCTCTCACGCGCGCCCTGATCCTGACCCTGCTGGCCGCCAGCGTCGCCGCCTGCGCGACCAAGCCGCCGGCCGAGCCGGTGCCGCTGGTGAAGAAGGGCTGAGCACCGCGTCCCGACGGGCGCGGGTTCGCCCTCGGGACCAGAACCGAGCGCCGCCCCGGCTCCGGGGCGGCGCTCACGGCCGGCCTCACCGCACGGCGATGCCCAGCGGGGCCGCGCGGCAATTGAGATGGGCCGGGTTGGTCGAGACCACCCCGGCATTGCACCCGCCCTGCTGGCCGACATAGAGCGGCGTCCCGCCCGCACCGGCGGCTGCAAGATAGCCGATCGGTCGCGTTCCGGCGTCGAGATGGTGCGGGTTGTTGGTGACGAGGCCCGCATCGAGCCCGGCCGCGGTGCCGGCATAGACCGCCGCGTCGTTAGGCGAGGATTGCTGCGCCAGGGTCGCGCCGATCGGGGCCGTGGGGCAGCCCTTGTAGCCCGGGTCGATCGTCACCTCCCCGGCATTGCAGCCCTGCTGCGTCCCGACATAGAGCGCCACGCCCGGAACCCGCGCGGCAGCCGCCTGGGGCGCCGGGGCCGGGATGGCGGGGAGGGGGGCCGGGCGCCCACCGGTCAGGACCGCCCGCAGGGCGACGAGGCCCGCCCGGACATCCTGCAGGGTGCCGACCACCACGTAGCAGGTGTAGCTGTGCGCCCCCGCCGGGACGTTGTTCTCCCGGAAGACGCAGTTCCACTTCGTCGTGGCGTTGCCCGAGCCCGGCAGGGTCGAGAAGTCGAACCGGCCGTAGCCGGCATTCGGCACCGTCGCCTGGGGGAGGGCGGGGCTGTAGACGCCCATCGCCCGGGCGCCGTCGGGGGTCGCCAGGATCACCGGCACGCTCTGCTCGCCCGGCCCGGCCGAGAGCGGCTCGGACCGGCCCGTCGCCGGGTCGAGGTTCCAGAACGCGGTGAAGTCCGGCGGCATGTAGGCGGTGGCCGCCTCGAAGGTCGCCGATTCGTGGGCCTGCGCGGTGATGTAGGTGACGCGGTACGCGATGGCGTTGGCCACCCCCGCCGCGCCCAGGGTGACGGTCTTGGCCAGGACGTCGTCCGAACGGGGGCCGGCATGGGGGCCGGGTCCCTTCGGGCAGCTGCCGGTGACGCGGCCGGGCTCGATCCAGTAGGCCATCTGCGACCGGGTCTGGAGCGTGTTCGGGCCGAGCTTCAGCTCCGTGAGCAGGGTGGTGCTGCGCGGGCCGGTGCCGTCGGAATCGCTGCCCGCCTCGGTGGGGTTCAGGCACTCGCCGTAGCCGTCGTAGGACGAGGCCGATTGCAGCTCGCGGCCGTGATCGTGGGCGTTGATGAACTGCGTGCCGCCCCAGGTCAGGCTGTCGATGGCGCCGCCGGTCCGGGACGAGACGCCGACGGTGATCGGCGATCCGTTGAAGGCCCGGCTGATCGTCGCCCGGCCGCCGGGCTCGGGCCAGGCGATCGACGGCGCATCCTCGGCCTGCGCGGCCCCGGCGAGGCCTGCGAGCAGGAGCGCGGCGGGCAGGGGACGGGGCAGGCGGGTCGGTGCGGGCATCGGCGGCTCCTGTGGGGGGCCGGCTTAGAGCATGACGCGGGGGAGGGGAATCCGGCCCCCGACGCGGCACGCCGCGCGAACAGATCGTCCCGGCCTCCCGGTCGTGACCGGCCTGCCGCATGGTTCCGGTTCCGTCAGAACCGGTTGAAACCTGGCCGGTCCGGTCTTCCGACACGCGCCGGCGGCACGATAATTTAAGTCCCGGGCTGCGATCGAGGTGGACGGCTGCGGCCAAGCCTGATGTCCACCGTTCCGCTGCGTTCGCGCGTGCGGCGGCCGGGGATCTGCTGCACCGGCCTGGATCGAACCTTCGGAATACGGATGCCGTGCCGATGACAACCACCGATATGGCCTCCGCCGGCAGCGGGCAGCCGACCGAGGGACGCCAGGCGCTGGTCCGCACCGCGCGCACGATCGCGGCGGCGGCGGTGGCCGCCATGGTGCTGCTCCTCGATCTCATCAGCTTCTCGCAGCTGATCTTTTCCGGCCCGCTGGCGGAGAGCCGCGTCGCCGGGATGTCGGCGATGCTGGCGGCCTACGTGCTGGGCAGCCTCGTCTTCGTCGCGCTGCGGCGGACCGTGGTGGTGTCGCTGTCCTTCATCGGGGCGGCCGCGATCGTGCAGGCGGCGATCGCCGCCGCGGTGGCCGGGGAACTCCGGGACGCAGGCATCACCGATCCCGCCACGGTCGGCCGGATCGTGCTCGTCGCCTGCGGCGTCTCGACCTTCGCCACCGGCCTCGTCTTCGCCCTGCTCGGCACGCTGCGCGCCTCGCTGCTGGCGCAGCTCCTGCCCTACCCGGTCCTGACCGGGTTCCTCGGCGGCGTCGGGCTGCTGTTCCTGAAGAGCGGCGTGCAGATCGGCGCGCATCTCGACGATCCCGCCGCCGCGCTGCTGGGCCTGCTCGACCCGGCCATGCTCGACCCGGGCCGGATCGACCCCGGATTGCTCGGGCGCATCGCCCTGTCCGTCGTCATCGGGTTCTGCGCCTTCTACCTGCCCCGGCGCATCAAGCATTGGGGCACCTACCCCACGGTCATCCTGGCGAGCCTCGTCGTCGTGCATCTGGGCCTGGCCTGGCAGGGCATCGACACGGCAGCCGCGCAAGGGGCCGGCTGGCTGATCGAGGCGCTACCCTCGGGATCGCTGCTGCAGGCCCCGGCCGCGATGGCGCTCCAGGCCCTCGACCCCGCCCTGCTTCTGCCGATCCTGCCCCGGATCGCCACCGAGATCGTGGTCGCGGTCATCATCCAGATCCTCTACGTCATCAGCGTCGAGCTGGAGATGCGGCGCGAGCTCGACATCGACCGGATGTTCGTCGCCTCGGGCGCGGCCAACCTGGTCGGCAGCCTGTTCGGCAGCCCGGCCATGGGCTTCGGGCGGACCTCGACGCTGCTGCTGCACAATATCGGCGGCAGCCACTGGCTCGGCTGGTGGCTCACGCTCGCCGTGATGGCGGCGCTGCTGGTGTTCGGCGCGAGCCCGCTGGCGCTGCTGCCGCGCCCGCTCGCCGGCGGCGCCCTGATCGCCATCGGGCTGGGCCTGCTGGTCAACCTCGCGCTGGCCTGCCGGACCTTTCCGATCTGGGAGACCGGCATCGCCCTGGCGGTGTGCGGAGCGACCGCCCTGTTCGGCGCCACCGTGGGCTTCCTGGTCGGCGTCGTGCTGGCGATCCTGATCTTCGCGGTCCAGTACGGCCAGATCCCGGCGGTGCGCCGGGCGCTGTCCGGCGCGGAGCGGCGCAGCAGCGTCATCCGCGCCCCCGACACCGCCGAATTGCTGCGCGAGGCCGGGGAGCGGACCCGGATCTACGCGCTGCAGGGCTACCTGTTCTTCCTCAACGCCCAGACGATCTATCGCCGGGCCGCCGCCGAGCCCGGTCCCCTGCGCAGCCTGATCCTGGACTTTCGCGATTGCGTCGGTCTCGACAGTTCGGCCCTGATCGCGTTCCGCAAGATCGGGCAGCTCGCCGAGCAGCGCGGCTTCGACGTGCTGCTGGTCCATCTGGGCCCCGCGGCCCTCCGGCAGATCGAGCGCGGCGGCCTGGCCGGGCCGCGGCTGCGGACGCGCGCCACCCTGGACGAGGCCCTGCGCGAGGCCGAGACGCGGCTGCTGTTCGAAGCCGGCTCCGCCGGGGAGGGGGCCGTGGCGCTGTTTGCCGAGCACATGGCGGATCGCCTCGGCTGCAGCCTCGCGCCGGCCGATTTCGCGCCGTATCTCAGCCTCCGCACCCTCGCGGCCGGCGAGGCGCTGCTCCGCCAGGGCGAGGCGGCCGACACCCTGTACTTCCTCGAGCAGGGCGTCGTGTCGATCGAGATGGAGGTGTCCGGCCGGCCCAACCTGCGCCTGCGCACCACGACCGCCGGCACGGTGATCGGCGAGATCGGGCTGGTGAAGGGCGGGCGGCGCACCGCCACCGCCGTCGCCGAGAGTCCCTGCCGGGTGGTCGGCGTCGACCGGGCCGCGCTGGCCCGGATGGAACGGGAGCGCCCCGACCTCGCGCTCGCCCTCCAGCGCTTCCTGATCCTGGAACTCGCCGGCAAGGTCGCCGACACCAATCTGCTGCTCGAGGCCGAGCTGACCTGAGGATCAGAGCATCGTTCCGAAAGGTGGCTGCCGGCTTTCGGGACGATGCGAAGCAAAGACCCAGCGCAGCGCGCCGGTTCCGATATCCGGCACGATGCGCTAGGCCGCCGCCAGCACGACGGCGAGCCCGATATGGGTCACCTGGTGGAGGAACTGATCGACCCCGATCAGCCACCAGAACCGCGCGTCCGAGGCCGGGAAGCGGGTCCGCTGGCCGACCAGCGCCTTGCCCCGGTCGATCCCCGTGTGGATCACGAAATCCACGAGCGCCAGCCACCATAGGGCCGGCTCGACCGCCAGGGCGATCAGCAGCGTCCCGAAACCGTGCAGGCCGGTATGGGCGCAGAGCGGCCCGGCCCAGGCCGAGGCCCGCTCCTTGCACTGCGCCATCCAGTTGGTCTGGAGGAAGAAGTCGGCCGCGAGGTGTTTCACCGCGAAGGCGACGAGCAGGAGCGCGAAGGCGCCCACGGGAACGGGCGTGTCGACGGACGGCATTCCGGCCCTGTCACTCCTGTCGCGCCCCTGGCGCGACCGCGCGGGACGATCCGCTCCGAGCGTCGAATCGTGCACCTCCCCATACACCTGTGCCGCGATTCGGGCAGCGCGACGCCGCACGCGGGCCGTCGATCGACACGCGGAAAACCGGGTTTCCGACGGTCCCGCAGCCCTCGGTCGAAGCAGGTCGGAGGCACCTAAACCGTAAGTATGACGCTGCCCGTGGTACGGCCGCCCTCCAGGTCGGCATGCGCGCGGGCGGCGTCCCGGAGGTCATAGGCGGCCCCGATCGGGTTGATCAGGCCGGCCTCCAGGGCGGCGATCAGGTCCGCGGCGCCGCGGCGATACAGGTCCGGATCGTTGGCGTAGGCGATCACGCTCGGCCGCATCAGGGCGACCGGACGGCCGTTCCCCAGCGTCTCGACGCGGACAGGCGGGATCGGTCCGGCCGGCTGGCCGAGGCTCGCCACGAGCCCGAACGGCCGGACCGCCGCGAAGGTCCGGGCCAGCATGCCGCCGCCGATGCCGTCGATCGCCAGATGCACGCCCTGCCCATCCGCCAGGGCCCGGGTCCGCTCGGCCCAGTCGTCCGCGCCGTGCAGGAGCACCGCGGCCGCCCCGGCCTCCAGGGCCAGCGCGCGCTTGCCCTCGGAACCGACCGTGCCGATGACATGCGCGCCGAGGCGCTTCGCCCAGCGCGTGACGATCTGGCCGAGCCCGCCCGCGGCGGCGTGGACCAGGATCCAGTCGCCGGGCCCGACCGCCCGGACCTTGTGCAGCAGCATGTGGGCGGTCAGGCCGCGCAGCATCGTGCCGCCCATCAGGCGGTCGGGTAGGGTGGCGGGCAGCCGTACCAGCCGTTCCGACGGCAGGATCCGCGCCTCGGCATAGGCGCCCATCGGGGCGCCGTGATAGGCGACCCGGTCGCCGGGCCCGACCGACACGACCCCCGGGCCGACGGCCTCCACCGTCCCGGCCGCCTCGAAACCGAGCACCGCCGGATAGGCGGCGATCGGGTAGAGGCCGGTCCGGAAGTAGATGTCGACGAAGTTTACGCCGATCACGGATTGCCGAATGCGGACTTCGCCGGCGCCGGGTTCGCCGATGTCGATCTCGGTCGCCGTCAGGACATCCGGCGCACCGGGCCCGGCCATCATCATCGCTGTCGTCATGATCGACCTCCTGCCCCGACAGAGAACCGCGTTTTAGTCTGTGAGAGAATTCGGCATCTCTTCACCGGCCTCGTGCGAAACTTCACCGATGATCGACTGGCAGGATCTCCACCACTTCGCGGTCCTCGCCCGGACCAGCTCGCTCTCGGCCGCCGCGCGCGACCTCGGAGTCGATCATGCGACGATCGGCCGGCGTGTCGCGTCCCTGGAGGACGCCCTGGCGCTGCGGCTGGTGGAGCGCCTGCCGCGCCGGGTCGCGCTGACTCCGGAGGGGACCGCCATCGCGGCCCTGGCGGCGGAGATCGTCGGAACCGTACGGGCGATCGAGCGCCGCGCCCTTGGCTACGCGGTGGCACCGGTCGCCACGGTCCGGATCAGCGCTCCGCCGGCCGTGGCAGCACGCCTCATCGCCCCGCAGGTCGCGCGCTTCCACCGGGCGCATCCCGGCATCACCCTGGTCCTGTCCGGCGCCGCCCGGATCGCCGCCCTCGACCGCGGGGAGGCGGAGATCGCCGTGCGCCTGACCCGCCCCGACGACCCGGACCTCCTGATCCGCCGCATCGGGGTGATGCGTTTCGCCCTCTACGCGACCCCGGACCAGGCAGCGAAGGCCCCGGCGGACTGGACCTTCATCGGCTACGATTCCGCCCTGGACCACGTCCCCCAGCAGGCCTGGCTGCGGAGCCTGCTGTCGGGCCGGCCGATCGTGTTCCAGGCCAGCGACCTGTTCGGCCAGCAGGAGGCGGCCCGGGCTGGCCTGGGCGCCGTCGTCCTGCCCCGCTTCCTCGGGGACGGCGATGCGGCGCTCACCCGCCTCCCGGTCGAGCCAAAGCCGCCGCCCCGGGATGTCTGGCTCGTGACTTATCCCGACCTGAAGCGCTCGCCCGTGATCCGCGCGGCGCTGGCGTTTCTGGCCCAGGTGATCGGCCTGGGATGCCCGGTTGCAGCGTCGGCCGATGAGAGCATCATCTCGAACGGTGGTTCCGGCTGTCGGGATGATGAAAACAAAAGACCGAGCGTTGCGCCTCAGAAGGCGGCCTCGCCGTAGCCGAGCGGGGTGACATGGAAGACGAACCGGATTTCGGCCTCGGCATCCGGCAGCGCCAGGGTGCTGACCGGCCCGGTGAGGATTTTGACGCCGCGCTCCGCATGGGCGGCGTAACGGCCCCGGGAGCCGAGCGAGGCCAGGGCGTGCAGGACGTGGCGTGCCGCGCGGGGGCGCCAGGCACCGTTCTCGCGGAGCCAGAGGGTTTCGTCCGCGGGCCATACCCGTACGGGGCGCCCGGCCCCGCGCGGCCCGGTCGCGAACGCGTCGAGGATGGCCCGGAGCCTCACGGGCGAACGCCCCAGGCCGCGGCGTGGAGCGCCCGAAGGCTGCGCGCCGGGACCGGGGCGCGCAGCCGGGGCGCGGACGGGGCGGAGTCGATGGCGACCAGCCGGACCAGATCGGCGGCCAGCCGGGTATAGTCCGCGAGGTGCACGCCGTCCGGATGGAGACCCGTGCGGGCGAGCCCCGAGCCGTCGTCGCGCAGGGCCGCGAACGGATCGAAGAAGCTGTGACCGCCTACCCGGCAGAGCGCCGCGAGGCGGTCCGAGAAGGCCGCGACGGCGGCGGGATCCCGGCCCGTCGCCCAGGCGCCGATCGGCGGGATCGCGGCCACGAAGACCTGCGTCGACCAGACCTCCAGGATCCGCAGGATGTGCCGGACCTCGGCCTCGAACCGGCGCTCGGTGGAGGCCCGCTCCGGGTGCCGCCAGCGCAGGATGTCGTTCGTGCCGATGATCAGCACCGAGGCCGCGCAGCGCATCGGGGCCCGCAAGTCCGCGAGATGGGCCGCGCAATCAGCCGCGGTGCTGCCGCCGATGCCGAGATTGATGCAGGGCCGGCCACCGAAATCCGGTGTCCCGAGGAACTCGACATGCGAGTTGCCGGCCAGGATCACGCTCTCCGGGGCGGCCTTGCGGAGCGCCACGCGCAGGGCCGGACCCCGCTCGGCGAAGCGGATTCGGACGCACCGCCCATGCCGCCAATGCCGGGCGGCCGTCGCGATCCAGGGTGCAGGCATGGCGGTCCTGAACAGGCATGAGGGATCGGCCGCGCCCGGGGCTGCCCGGGCGCGGGGATGCGGAGTGAACCGTGTCGAGACCGTGCCGCCGGCCAGATTTTCTGGTGTTACGGCCGCAGAAACACTTGTTTACTTTCGATCACCGGCAGCACGACAAGCAGAACTTGACGCGACAATCATCGATGACTTCATCCTGCATATGTGGGAATTTTTCACACGTCAACGGCCCAGCTGTCGAAACGGCCTTCCGGACCGTACGATCCCACGCTACGCCGGAGCTCCAACGAGCGGGGGGAGCCAGGATGATCAAGGATCGCGTCTACATCGTCACCGGCGCGGGCTCGGGGCTCGGCGCCGCGGTGGCGCGCAGCCTCGTGGCGGCCGGCGCCAGCGTAGTGGTGGCGGACATCGCCCGGGAGGCCGGGGCCGGGGTGGCGGCGGAGCTGGGCGCGCGGGCGCGCTTCGCGGCCACCGACGTCACCAGCGAGGCGGACGGGCAGGCAGCGGTCCAGGCGGCTTTGGACGCGTTCGGGCACCTGCACGGGCTCGTCAACTGCGCCGGGATCGCACCGGGCGAGAAGGTCGTCGGCCGCGACGGCCCGCACCGGCTGGACAGCTTCACCCGGGCGGTGACGGTCAACCTGGTCGGCACGTTCAACATGATCCGGCTGGCCGCCACGGCGATCGCCAAGGAGGCGCCCGACGCGGAGGGCGCCCGGGGCGTGATCGTCAACACCGCCTCGGTCGCGGCCTTCGACGGCCAGATCGGGCAGGCGGCCTATGCGGCCTCGAAGGGCGGCGTGGTCTCGATGACCCTGCCGATCGCCCGGGAGCTGGCGCGCCACGGCATCCGGGTCGTCACCATCGCGCCGGGGATCTTCGAGACGCCCATGATGGCGGGGATGCCGCAGGAGGTGCAGGACGCGCTCGGCCAGAGCGTGCCGTTCCCGCCCCGGCTCGGCCGTCCGTCGGAATATGCCGACCTCGTCCGGCACATCTGCGAGAACCCGATGCTGAACGGCGAGACGATCCGCCTGGACGGGGCGCTGCGGATGCCGCCCCGCTGAGAGGACACGGGCGCATCGCCTCATCCCGGACGCCGGCAACCCCCATCCGGAGCGCGACTCTAACCGATCGAGACGCTGGTCAGGAGTTCGGCGGCCCGGCGCACCTCGGTGACGATCAGTTCCTCGCTCGGCCCCTCGATCGGCATGTCGGACAGGATCGCGGCGACGTCGCGCTTCACGTCCTCGCGGATCTCCGGGTTCTCCTCGGACAGGCGCCCGATCAGGACGCCCAGGACGATCTCCAGCGCGGAGAGCTTCGCGTGCACGCGGGTGAAGTCGTCCAGCGGTTCCGGCTCGTTCGCGTTCATGGGCACTCCCGGGATCAGGCCGCCGCACCGTCCGCATGGCGGGCGACGCCTCGGGCCAGCCATACGCTCCCGCGGCCCGCCCGGTCGATCCCGGGACGCACTGCGATCAGGCGGCCGGACTCGCGTTCCAGGCCGCCAGGGCCGCCGCGACGCCGGCGCCCGGCGGGACGGAGAAGCCTTCCGCACGCAGGACAGCCTCCAGGGCGCCCAGGGTGATCAGCACCTTGTGCTTGCGGGCGTTGTAGCCCATCGCGCCGATCCGCCAGACCTTGCCGGCCAGGGGCCCGAAGGCGGTGCCGATCTCGATCTCGAAATCCTCCCGCATCCGGCGCCGCACCGCCTCGCCGTCGACCCCGTCCGGGATGTACAGCGCGGTGACGTTGGTCATCCGGTAGCGGTCGTCGCCGAACACGGTGAGCCCCATCGCCCGGATGCCGGCCGCGACCGCACGTCCGGCGGCCGCATGCCGGCGGAAGCAGGCCTCCAGCCCCTCGCCCAGCAGGACCCGGGCGCATTCGCGCGCGCCATACAGCATCGTGGTCGCCTCGGTGTGGTGGTTCAGGCGCTTCTCCGACCAGTAATCCATGATCATGGCGAGGTCGAAGTAGTTCGAACCGATCCGGACCCCCAAGCCGTCGTCGATGTCGTCCCGGCGGATGCCGTGCTCGACGTGGCGCCGGGAGAAGATCCGCTCGGCCGCCGCAGGCGAGACGGTGATGGGCGACGAGCCCGAGGGGCCGCCGAGGCATTTCTGCAGGCCGCCGGTCACCACGTCGACGCCCCAGCGGTCGGCGGCGATCTCCATGCCCCCGATGGTCGCGGTGGCGTCGACATAGGAGAGGGCGCCGGCCCGGCGGCAGAGGTCGCCGAGCCCGTCAAGGGGCTGGGCCATGGTGGTGGAGGTGTCGCCGTGCACGGTCGCCACGACCTTCGGGCCGAAGCGCTCGACCGCGGCGGCGATCGCCTCCAGGGGCACGACCTCGCCCCAGGGCGCGTCCACGGTCTCGACCACGGCGCCGACCCGCTCCAGGATCTCGGTGAGCAGCAGCCCGAACCGGCCGAAATTGACCACCAGCACCCGCTCGCCGGGGGCGACCAGGCTCACCAGGGCCGCCTCGATCCCGGCCCGCGCCGTGCCGTCGACGAGGAAGGTCCAGCGGTTCTCGGTGCCGAAGATCGGGCGGTAGAGCGCCATCACCTCGTTCATGTAGGCGGTCATCTCGGGGTCGAACTGCCCGAGCAGGTCGGCCGACATGGCGCGCAGGACGCGCGGATGGGCATTGACGGGCCCCGGCCCCATCAGGAGCCGCTGGGGCGGGTCGATCTCGCCGATCTGCTGGAGCACGGGCTGGCTTCCTTCGCTGTTGCGCATTCCGGGCGGGGCGACGCAATCCGCTGGCCAGTCGCCTCCGGCCAATCACCTCCGGCCATGTCGCGGTTGGGAGCGGTGCTAGGGATCTGCGGCGCTTCGATCAAGCGGTGCGTTTTTTCCCAGGGGCGGAAACCCCTTTCGGGCCTCGGCGTTTCTCGGTCCCACAACCGAACCCGCAAAGGGAAACCCGCCATGATCAAACGCTTCGCCACCGCGGCCGGCCTGCTCGCGCTCTCGACGAGCTTCGCCCTGGCCCAGACTGCGACCCAAACCGACAGCAACCTGAAGGAGTGGCAGGTGGCCAAGGTCGCCAAGGTGGGCCTCGCCCAGGCGCTGACCACCGCCCAGGCGCAGGGCGACGAGAAGGGCGGCCGCGCCATCGACGCCGATTTCGAGAAGGCCGACAGCAAGAACCCGGCGCATTACGCCATCAAGGTCGTCTACCCGAGCGGCAAGCTGGTGGAATACGGCATCAACGCCGATAGCGGCGCCCTGTACAAGACCGAGAACCAGCCGATCGAGCGCTACTTCACCCGGCTGAAGCCCGCCGACTTCCAGAACGCCAAGACCTCGCTCAAGGACGCGCTCGCCATCGCCGAGCAGAAGGCCGGCGGCGGCAAGGCCTACGAGGCCGAAGTCGAGAAGGACGGCAAGGCGGTGCAGTACGAGATCAAGGTGGCCGGCGCCGACAAGGAGCAGACGGTCAAGGTCGGCCCGGACGGGAAGGTGGTCGACTGATCCCGTAGGGTCACCATCCGAAGCGACGGGGCTGCACATGCGCTGCCCCGCCGCTGCATGGTGTCGCCCCGCCGCCCGCACGCGGAGCCGCGCAGCCGCTTCGGCCATTGCCCCCGGACGAGACCGCGGACCGGGAGCGCGAACATGGAATCAGGCACGCGGGACTCCCAAAAAATCCTCGGGACGGCCCATACCCGGGTCGAAGGCCCCGACAAGGTCACCGGCCGGGCGCTCTACGCCTCCGACCGGCCCGGCTCGGAGACGACGGCCCACGCCGCCCTGGTCACCAGCACCGTCGCCCGGGGCCGGATCACCGGGTTCGACCTCGGCGCCGCCCAGCGGGTGCCGGGGGTGCTGGGGATCTTCACCCACCGGGAGTTCGCCGGGGCGGTGGCGCCGGTGAAGCACCTGATGGCCGGCGGCTACGCCAACAGCTCGCACCGGCCGCTGAATTCCGACGCGGTCGCCTATGCCGGCCAGATCGTGGCCCTGGTGGTGGCCGAGACCCAGGAAGCGGCCGAGGAGGCCGCCGGCGCGGTCCGGGTCTCCTACGCGGAGGAGCCCGCCGCCGGCGGTTTCGACGCGCCCGGGGCCGAGACCGTCCGGCTGGCGGACCTCAAGGCACAGCACGAGGACATCGTCCGGGGCGACGCCGAGGCCGGATGGCGCGACGCCGCGATCCGGGTCGCGGCGCGCTACGAGACCCCGATCCAGCACCACAACCCGATCGAGCTGTTCACCACCCGGGCCGCCTGGGACGGCGACCGGCTCACCGTGCACGAGCCGACCCGCTATGTCGGCGCCGCGCAGCACGGGCTCGCGGTGCAGCTCGGCCTCGACCCCGCGCAGGTGCGGGTCGTGTCCGGGCTGATCGGCGGCCATTTCGGCTCGAAATTCGCGCTGTCGCAGCACACGGCTCTGGTCGCGCTGGCGGCCCGGCGCCTCGGTCGGCCGGTCTCGCTGGTCCCGACCCGGCGGCAAGGCTTCACCATCGCCAATTACCGGCCGGAATCGCGCCACGCCATCCGGCTCGGGGCCGACCGTGACGGCCGGTTCACCGCCCTGGTGCACGAGGCCGAGACGGTCACGTCGCGGTTCGACCCGTTCGTCATGGAGGGTGCCGAGGTCACCGCCAGCCTCTACGCCTGTCCGGCGATCCGGACCGAGGAGCGGGCGGTGCGGGTCGACCGCAACACCCCGGGGCCGATGCGGGCGCCCCCGGAGGTGCCGTTCCTGTTCGCCTTGGAGAGCGCCGTCGACGAGATGGCGGTGGCGCTGGACATGGATCCGATCGTCCTGCGGCGGCTCAACGACACCGCAATCGATCCCGTCTCCGGCAAGCCGTTCTCGACCCGGCCGCTGATGGCCTGCTTCGACGCCGGCGCGCAGGCCTTCGGCTGGGCGCGGCGGGCGCCGCATCCGGGGACGATGCGTGATGGACCTTGGCGGGTGGGGTTGGGCTGCGCGGCCTCGGTGCGGCCGGTGAAGATCGCGGCCGCGACCCTGCGGGTGCGGCTGGGTCCGGACGGGACCGCGGAGGTCGCCTGCGCCCATCACGAGATCGGCAACGGCATCACCACGCTGCTCGCCATGGGCGCGGCCGAGGGCCTCGGCGTGCCGGTGGAGCGGGTAACCGTCCGGCTCGGCGACACGGCGCTGCCGGCGGCCGGCATCTCCGGCGGATCGAGCACGACCACGAGCCTGATGAATGCCCTGGCGCTCGGCTGCGGCCAGATTCGCGAGACCCTGGCGCAGGCCGCGACGGGGCAGGGCGGGCGCCTCGCCGGGCGGGATCCGGCCGCCCTGTCGCTCGCGGCCGGGCGGTTGTCCGCTCCGGACGGCACCGGCCTCGCGCTGGCCGACGCCGTCGGCCCCGCGGGGGTCGAGACGCTGGCCGAATTCGTGCCCGCGGGCGGCGACCGGGAGAAGGCGCTGGCGGGCCTGCGGCAGGGCCATATCGGGCTGGCCTTCGGCGGGGGCGGCCATGCCGTGTCCTGGGGCTTCGGCGCGCAGTTCGCGGAGGTTCATGTCCATGCCGAGACCGGGGAGATCCGGGTGGCCCGGCTCACCGGCGCCTTCGCGGCGGGGCGGATCCTCAACCCGTTGACCGCCAAGAGCCAGCTCACCGGCGGGATGATCTGGGGTCTCGGCTCGGCACTGCTCGAAGAGACCGTGCTGGACGGGGCCGCCTACCGCAATCCGGATCTCGCCGAGTATCTCGTCCCGACCTCGGCCGACGCGCCGGAGGTCGAGGCGCTGCTGGTGCCGGACCCGGACGATCAGGTCGACGCCCTCGGCCTCAAGGGCCTCGGCGAGCTCGGCATCATCGGCGTCAACGCGGCCATCGCCAACGCCGTCCACCACGCCACCGGCCGCCGGATCCGCAAGCTGCCGATCCGGTTGGAGGATGTGGCATAGGGTCGGACGCCCCTCCCGCCCGCTCTGCGAGCTAGGCGCCGGCGTTGTTGCAGACCGCGACGCGCCCCCTCTCCCGTGCGGGAGAGGGTTGGGGTGAGGGATGCGCCCTATCCGGAAAAACCTGGTCCCTCACCCTGTCCCTCTCCCGCACGGGAGAGGGGACCCGCACCTTCTGCAAGACTGCGGCTACAGTCGAAACCTGAGTAGGCTGGAGTCACAAAGGGGAGGACAGAACTCCCCCCACCCAAGCGGCGCCCCTACTCCATCGTCGGCGCGAGCTTCTTCACGCTCTGCACGTCCTCGCCGAGCCAGGCCGCGTTCTTGGCGGTGCCGTCGAAGGTCGCGCTCGTCTTGAACAGCTCGTACTTGCCCTCCAGCGCGTAGGGCTTGGAGCGCGACAGCAACTCGGCCACCGTCGCCTTGTCCATCGGCTTAAAGGTCTTCACCGCCTCGAAGGCCTGGTCGAGGTCGCGCTGGTTCTGGATGCCGGTGATCACCACCGAGACCGGCAGGTTCAGCGAGAAGTGCAGATATTCCAGCGGCTTGATCGGCGCGTCGGCCTTCAGAATCACCCCGTCGCCGAACGTTTTCATGGCGAGCGGCGCGATGCCCTCGGCCACGAGGTGCGGCAGCACCAGATGGCCGAACGAGCGGAAATGCGCGTCCATCACGTTGAGCGGCATCTGGCAGGAATCGAACTGGAAGCCGCGCTCCTGCGCCACCGCCAGCATCTGCAGGTGGATGCGCGGGTCCTTGTGGCCGGTGAAGCCGATATAGCGCAGCTTCCCCTGCTTCTTGGCCTCGAGGAACCCCTCCATGGCCCCGCCCTCCGCGAAGACGCGGTCCGGGTCGTCGTAGCGCAGGATCTCGTGGTGCTGGACGAGGTCGATCCGGTCGGTGCGCAGGCGCAGGAGCGACTGGTCGATCTGCTTGAGCGCCTCCTCCTTGGTCCGCCCGTCCATCTTGGACATCAGGAAGACCTTGTCGCGATAGCCGCCCTGAGCCAGGGCCGCGCCCATGCGCAGTTCGGAACGGCCGTCGTTATAGTCCCAGCAATTGTCCATGAAGGTGATGCCGCGATCGACGCCGGCATGGATCAGCCGGGTCGCCTCGTCGTCGGTCACCGCGCTCTTGCCGAGGTGGAACCCGCCCATCCCGATCGCCGAGATCTTTTCCGACGTCCGACCGAAGGTGCGATAGAGCATCTCGCCCCGGCGTTCGCCCGGATCGGTGATCAGCGGCAGGTCGGCCGGGTCCTGCGGCCGGGTGTTCGGAAGCGGCGGGACGTTCACGGCCGCACCTGCGCTGCCGGCGCCCGCGAGACTGGTGCCCGTAAGCCCCGCGCCGAGCACGGCGCCTTGAAGGAAGCTGCGGCGTTCCATCGGATATCTCCGTTCGGGAGGGTGTCTGGTTCGGACGGTAACGGGTGGCGGGACATCATCGTTCGGCCTCCTGGGCGAGGCGGCTCGCCGCGTTGAGCAGGCGCAGGGCCGCGCAGGCGGCCCCGTAGCCGTTGTCGATATTGACCACCACGATCCCGGGGGCGCAGCTCGCCAGCACCGCGTCCAGAGCCGTGCGCCCCCCTGCGGCGACGCCGTAGCCCACGGAGGTCGGGACCGCGATCACCGCCCCGGCGACTAGGCCGCCGACCACGCTCGGCAGCGCCGCATCCATGCCGGCCGCGACGATCACCACCGGATGCGCCCGGATCTCCTCCAGCCGCGTGGTCAGCCGCCACAGGCCGGCGACGCCGACATCGGCGAACAGCGTCGCGGCCCGGCCGGCATAGCCGAGCGTCCGCAGGACCTCCCGGGCGACCGGGACGTCCGAGGTGCCGGCCGCGACCACGGCGACCCGGGCCGGGCCGGCGACGGGCGGGGGCTGCCCGAACACCGCCGTGCGCGAGACCGGGCAATAGTCGAGCCGCGCCTCAGCCCCGAGCCGGTCGCGCTTCTCCGGGTCGAGCCGGGTCAGGAGCAGCGAGGCGCCCCGCTCGCGTGCGGCCGCCAGGATCGCGTCGATCTGCTCCGGACTCTTGCCGGCGCAGAAGATCGCCTCCTCCAGGCCGATCCGCTCGGGCCGGGCGAAGTCGAGGGTGAATTCGTCCGCCACGCTCATGCCGGGGAGGCTCCGGTCAGGAAGGCGCTGCCGACCCGGTAGGGCGCGAACCGGATGGCGCCCGAGAGGCGCGGCGGCGTAATCTCCCGGATGCCGGATCCCAGGGCGGCGCGGCGCTCCGCGTCGAGGGCGGCGAGGCTACCGGGGTCGAGCTCCACGACCACGCCCTCGGCCCGCACCCGGCAGCGGACGGCCCGCTTGGGGCCCGGCCCGGCTTCGAGGGCCCCGCCGACCAGCCGCTCGACCGCGTGGATGAAGGCTAAGGTCTCAGGCTCGATCGGAATGCCGGTCTCGACCCGGCTCGACAGGCAAGGCGCGGACGGCAACTCCGCCACCGCACCGAGGCCGAGGTCGCGGGCTAGCGCCCGCACGGCTGCCTTGTCGAACCCGGCCTCCACGTAGGGGTGGCGCACCCCGTGCTCCCGGGCGGCGTCGAGGCCGGGGCGGTACTCGCCGAGGTCGTCGCGATTGGCACCGGACAGGATCTGCCGGTCGGTGACGTGCCGGACCGCGCCGTACAGGTTGGTCTTGCAGAAGAAGCAGCGGTTCACGGGGTTGGCCCGGTAGGCCGGGTCGGCGAACTCGCCGGCCTCGATCACCCGCAGGTCCCAGCCCTCCCGGGCGGCCTCGGCGCGGACCCGCGCGGTCGCCTCGCCGGGCACGGCCGGGGAGACCGCGTGGACCACGAGGGTCGCGGCCGGAGCCAGCCGGTGGGCGAGAGTCGCCAGCGTCAGGCTGTCGACCCCGCCGCTCACCGCCACTGCGACGGGACCGAGCCCCGCCAGCACGGCTTCGAGATGCACGCGCGTCACTGCTCCTCCTTCGTGGTCTCTCGCAGGGCGAGGCGCTCGGCCTCCCGGCGCAGGCGCGCCCGGACGGCGTGGTCTGCCTGGCCCAGGGTATCGTCGGCCTCGGCCTTGGCGGTGCGCCCACCCGGCCGGTCCACCACCTTCACCCGGACCGGCCGGCCCTCCGGCGCGACCGTGACAGCCTCCCGGTCGAGCACCGCACGCACGACCCGGTGGTGGCGCAGCCCGATCGTCGTGGTCTCGCGGAAGCAGGCCGCGATCGCCGCCTCCAGGTTATCGGGCTGCACCAGGGCCTGGATATGGGCCATCATCCGGCCCTTCTTGCCCAGCACCGGCATCTGCACGACGTCGCGCATGCCGGGCTGCGCGCGCAGGCGGTCGAGGCCCATGGCCAGATCCTCCCCCGACTGGTCGTCGATCTCGAACGCGATCACCGCCAGGTCGTCCCGGCCCGGATGGCCGGTGGAGGTCTCCCCCAGCACGAGGGCGCGCAGGCAATTGCTCAGGCCCGGCAGGACCTTCGTGCCGAAGCCGATCCCGCTCGGCCCGAGCGTGCCGGGCGGCCGGCCGCGCCCGGGCGCATCGCCGCAGAGATGGCGCAGGATCGCCGCGCCGGTGGGGGTGACGCGCTCCCCCGGGATCCCGTCGTCGAGGGTCGAAAAGCCTTCGAGCAGGAGCGCGGTGGCGGGGGCCGGCACCGGCAGGGGGCCGTGCTGGGTCCGGACCCGGCCCGAGCCGAGCGGCAGGGCCGAGACGCTCCAGCTACGCGCTTCGAGGGCGGCGATCAGGTGGGCGGCGGCGACGATGTCGGCGATCGAGTCGAAGGCGCCGACCTCGTGGAACGCCACCGCATCGACCGCGATGCCGTGGACCCGCGCCTCGGCCTCGGCGAGGTGCCCGAAGATCGCCAGAGCATGCGCCCGGACGGCGGGCGCGAGGTCCGCCCGCTCGAGATCCGCGCGGATCTCGAACCAGGACCGGTGGCTGTGATGCGGCGGGTGGTCCGAGTGCCCGTGCGTGTGGGCGTGATCGTGCGTATGGGGGTGATCGTGGTGGGCCGCATGGCCGCCGTGCCGATGCGGCGCAGGCATCTCCGCCCCGGGGGCCGAGACCGCGAAGCGCAGGCCCCGCAGGATGCCGTCGTTGTGCTGCGATGCCGTGCAGGCGATGCGCGGATCGACGGCCCGCACGCTGGCGCGCACGCCCTCAAGATGCTCGGGAAAGGCATCCAGCAACGCGGCGGCGAACATGTCGCCGGCGACGCCGCCGAGTGCGTCGAGGTGGATGTGCATGGTCTGTCGGTCGGCTCGAACCGGTTGCCTGATGCGGTGCAGATCGGCCGCCGCAGGCCGAAGGCAAGGGACGCGGCCCCGTCGCGGCGACGCGGCGTATCGCCATCGGCCCAAATAGAGCCGCCGTCCGTCGACGCGACGGCTCCGGATCGCGCGTGCGCCGCGGAGCGGTTCGAGGGACTACCGCTTGTCAGCTCCCGCCGACGCGTCCTGTAGAACCGGGTCCCCGCGGCCTGACGATCGATCTCCGTTCGTGATCAGCCGCCTTATCGTCTTAGCGGGCACACCGCCGACCAAGACTCCCGCCTCGACATCCTTGGTCACGACTGATCCGGCCGCAACTATAGATTGTTCTCCGATCGTGACGCCGCACAAAATGATTGCCCCGGCCCCGATCCAGACACCGTCCTGCACGATGATGTCTTTGTGGAATGTCTGGCGCGTTTTGTTTGTTCTATCGTGGAACGCGTCGATGACGAGATCATGAGTCGATGTTTCGAAGCTTACCCTGGAACCGACCATGCAGCGATTACCGATCTCGATCCGCGCGTTCCGGCAGGCAAATCGGACCTCGGAATTGATGAATGTTTGATATCCAATCGCAAGACCTCTTATTGCTTCATCGTTGAGACTTTGTTCGAAAATTATAGGACTTGAAATATGTGATCTTGCCCCGACCCGAACGCCAATATTTCGCAACAGCGTTCGCCGCGCGCCGTTAAGCCCATAGAAATTCGGAATCCGGTTATATATAATTAGTATAAAATAACTATATATCCGCAATAAGTAGAGGACACTCAATTCGATCGCCCATATATGCCCGCCGATTGGCGGCGATATGGTTAAATACTATCCTAAAAATCAATCTTTGAGCAAGCGTATCCCGCCGGGATTCGGGCGCCGATCCCGGCGGCGGCTGCCGGCAGGGTCCGGACCGGTACGCCCGGTCTCAGGCCAGATGCAGGTAGGCCGGGTCGAACAGGCCGCGCTCCATCAGCCCGTCGAGGTCGTGGATCGTCAGGCGCCGGCCCCGCAGGCCGATCAGGCCGCCGGTGCGCAGCGCCTTCAGGGTGCGGTTGATATGCACGCTGGTCTGGCCGAGGGCGTCGGCGAGGTCGGGCTGGGTGATCGGCATCGGGATCGTGTTCCCGTCCGCGAGGCCGACCCGGGCGAGCCGCAGGTACAGCTCGCAGAACAGGTGCGCCAGGCGCTCGATCGCCGAACGGCGCCCGACGCTGGCGATCCACTCGCGCTGGAGCGCCGTGGTGTCGCGCATCTCCCGCCACAGGCACTCCTCCACCGCCGGCCGGGTCCGGATCGCCTCGCCGATCTGGTCCGGCGCGATCCGGGCGACCGTGACCGGGGTGATCGCCCCGATGGCGTGGTCCAGGCGCGGCCAGCGGGCCGGGGAGGGGTCGCACAGGTCACCCGGCAGGAGCAGCGAGACGATCGCCCGCCGACCGTCGGGAAACTGCTTGTAGCGACAGGCCCAGCCGTCGAGGATCAGGTGGGTGTGGTGCGGATCTTCGTGCTGCCCGACGATGTCCTGGCGCGGCGCGACGGGGCGGATGTGCTGGCGGGCGAGTCCGTCGAGGGCCGCGCGGTCCTCGGGCCCGAGCCGGACGTGCCGCTCCATCTTCCGCACGAACGGGTTGTTCACGGCGACCTCCGGTCAGAGGCCGCCGTGCCGATGCGGTTCCGGGACGGCCGGCCATCCGTGGTCGGATCGCCCCACCCGCAGCCGGCGCGCGGTGGCCAGGCGGGCGTGGAAAAAGGGATCCGGGCAGCTCCGGTGCGCCCGCAATCGCGCGACGACGCTGCCGATGGATGCCCACCGCACGAAGACGACTGTTGTCACAGGTATGTTGCGGCCCGAGCGTCGAAGTCTGGTTGTCTCGACGGCTTATGCCGCGACCGGGCGTGCCCGCGCCAACCTGTGTTAACCACCGCTGAGCCCTTTGGCCGCCCCGTCACGCGGCGGCGGCCCCCACGGAATCGGCCATTTGGGCGCGCCGCGTGCCCAGGGGCTGCGGCTCACCCACGGTGGTATCCTCGGCGGTCTGGTGCTCCATCTCGGCGTTCAGCTGGGCGCCGGCGAGCACGATCATGGTCGAGATCCAGATCCAGGTCATGAAGCCGATGGCCGCGCCGAGGGAGCCGTAGGTCTTGTTGTAGCTGCCGAAATGGGCGACGTACCAAGAGAACAGCAGCGACGCGACGAGCCACAGCAGGGCCGCCGCGGCGCCCCCGGGGGTGACCCAGCGCCAGCGCGGCGCGTCCCGGCTCGGGCCGTAGCGGTAGAGCAGGGCGAGCCCGAGCAGGACCGCCACGAGCAGCGCCGGCCAGCGCAGCAGGGTCAGCCACCAGGCATCGGTCCCGAGCCCGACATAGGTCAGCACCACCGGCAGCACCACGACCGCGGCCAGAGCCAGGATCAGGAACGCCAGCGCCCCCGCGGTGAAGCCGAGGGAGACCACGTTGAGCAGGACGAAATTGCGCTTCTCGCGCTCGTTGTAGACGATGTTGAGGGCGTCGAAGACGTGCTTCACGCCGCCGTTGGCGCTCCAGACCGACAGGACGATGCTGACGACCAGGCTCAGGCCCAGCGCGGTGTTGCCCTTCTCGTTCAGGCGCTTGACCTGGTCGCCGATGATTTCCAGAGCGCCCTGGGGCAGGACGCCCTGGAGGCTGGCGATTTGGTCGTTGATGGTCGAGGCGTCGGCCACGAGGCCGTAGCAGGAGACCAGCGCGGCTACCGCCGGGAAGATCGCCAGCAGGGTGAAGAAGGTGACGCCGGCCGCGATCAGCGACAGCCGGTTCTCGCCGATGTCGCGGTAGGTGCGCAGCGCGATGTCCTTCCAGCCCTTGGCGGGGATCTCCGCCGGATGGCTGGCGCCGCGCCCGCGATCGGCCTGGCGGCTCGCGACCGCCTGGGCCTCGCCGCCCTCGTGCGCGGGCGCGGGATCCGAGGAGCCCCCGAAGGCGGACCGGCGGCCCGGCTCCGCGCCGCCTGAGGCGGGGGTGGCCGACCGCCGCGGGAACGCGACCAGGCCGACGAGCGCGGTAGCCAGCGCCAGGGTCCAGACCGTCGAGGCGTGCCCCCCGGTGTCGCGGGGCACGGTGCGATCGGGATCGGGGGTAGCCATCGACACGCCTCGCTACGGGTTCAGGAACACAGTCCGGCCGGCCTCCTGTCGGAGACGGATCCCACAGGGAACGCCGTTGCGAGCCCGCCGGTTCGCAGCCTGTTCGTCATCGGTCCCGACACATCGGCCCGTCCCGCTTGCTTGTATTGGTTCGTCGCATCGTCGCGGTAACGCAGTCTAAACCCATGTTGGCGCGAGAGCCGCGTGGGCGCGCCACAAGCGAATGCGACGGGCGCGATAGGCCCGCCGTCGATGCCCGGACCTGATGCCAGACACCGAAGGCCACACCCTGCCCGATCCGGCCCGCGACATCCGGCATGGCCTGCCGGACGCGATCCGCATCCACCTCGGAACGCTGCTCGGCCTGACCTACGACGCGGTCGGCCCGACCCCGGCGGCCGCCTCGGATCGCTTTGCCGACTTGCTGGCCCGCCTGGACGCGGCGCTCGCCAAGGACCAGGCTTCGGGGGAGCCGGTCTCGGGGGAGGTCGAACGGGAGGCCGACTTCCGCGCCGGCCTGCTGAAGGTGGTGCCGGCCCTGCACCGCTTCGCCGTCTCGTTGACCCGAGACCCCGCCGCGGCCGACGACCTCGTGCAGGACACGCTGCTGCGGGGCTGGCGCGGACGGGCCGGCTTCACCCCCGGGTCCAACCTGGAGGCGTGGCTTTTCACGATCCTGCGCAACGTGTTCTACAGCCAGCACCGCAAGCAGGGCCGCGAGGTCGCCGACACCGACGGCAGCTATGCGGAACGGCTCACCAGCGTGCCTGAGCAGGGCGGCCACCTCGACCTGCAGGACGTGCGCGCCGCCCTCGACCGGCTCGCCCCGGTGATGCGCGAGGCGCTGGTCCTCGTGGCGATCGAGAACCTCAGCTACGAGGAAGCCGCCTCCGTCATGCAGTGCCAGATCGGCACCGTGAAGAGCCGGGTGTGGCGCGCCCGCGAGCAGCTCGCCCGGATGCTGGGCTACACCGGCGCCGAGATCGGCAACGACGGGGTGATGCTGTCGGTGACTGGGACGTCGGCCTGACGCCGCTACCAGGCTTTCCACCGACGAATACCCGTAACCGTCACATCGCCCTCTGTATTCGACAGCAAATTTGACTTAGGTGAAGGCGCCCGGGGTCGTTCCTGGGCGACATAGGACGGGTTGGGTCGATTCGTCGTCCCGGCTCAGCTCCCGTCGGTGTGACATCCCCCCGATCCATCGACGGGAGCCCCATTGCCGGATCGCCTCAGCGCCCGGTCTCGTCCGCGCGATCGGCGTCGAGCTGCTGCAGCAGCTCCGCCAGCCTCGGATCCAGCATCTCGTCGATCACCGGGTCGTAGAGCGCGCGCAACTGGCGCCCCAGCCGCGTCCGCGTCTGCGCGTCGAGGACCGGGGTCTCGCTTGAGACCGGGAAGACCCGCAGGGGTGTCGGGACGGATCGCGGGGCGGCGCGCTGATGATCGGGACCTGGCATCCCACCTACATCGGCCTGGACCGGCACCACGGCAACCACGCGCCGCCAGGAAGTCTCGGACGGCAACCGATTCCAGGGCATCGTCCGTTTGAAAGCCGGCGGCCACCTCTCGGAACGATGCTTCAGGCGTCGTCCTCCGGTGCGAACACTTCGCTCTGTTCGGCCAGCACGGCGTCGGCCTCGTCATGGGCCAGGACATCCGGATCGGCACGGCCCAGGGCCCGAGCGAGCGCGGGCTCCCAATCCGGCGGCGGGGGGCTGCCCTGCGCGATCAGGATCTCGGCGGTGCGGTCGCGCAGCCGCGCCCAGGATCCCGCATCCAGCCCGGCGAAGGCGCTCCCGAGCCCGAGGTCGGCGGCGGCCCGCGCGGCGGCGGCCGTCCAGGCGGGCGGAGCAAGGGGTTCGGTCATGGCTGCCTCCCGTGGCGATCGCGATCCGCTGCGTCACATAGGGCGGGCGCCCGAAACGACGCGGCCCCGGAACGGAGATCGCGGTGACCTCCGCGGAGGTCAGCGCAGCCCGTGCCGGGCGATCTCCTCCGGCACCAGCTCGGCCGCGTCCTGGCGCGCTAGGATGGCGTCGAGGCCGACCGGGGTATCGTCCCAGGCATCGACGCCGACATCGCAGGAGCGGCTGGTATCGGGCAGCCAGCCGTGGCTGTGCCCGTAGAGGTGGCGGGTCTCCCGCCACAGGCCCGGCCAGGCCCGGTGCGCGTAGTGCGACAGGAACAAGCGGTGCTCCCGGCCCTGGGAATCCGGAGCCGAGATCCGGGCGCTGTCCACGGGCGGGTCCGCCCAGTGCAGGTCGAGCACGCGGTTTGAGTCGTGGTTGCCCCGGATCAGCCGCTTGGTGCCGTTGAGCTGCGCGAATAGCGCCGCGCAATGCTCCCGGCTCGCCCCCGCGGCGAAGTCGCCGAGATGCCAGACCGCGTCGTCGGGGCCGACCACGGCGTTCCAGGCCGCGACCAGGGCCGCGTCATGCGCCGCGACGCTGTCGTACCGCGCCCGGCGGTGGCGGAGGATGTGCGGATCGCCGAAATGCGTGTCCGCGGTGAAGAAGATCGCCATACCGTGAGCTGTCGCCGCGTCCGAGGGCGCCGTCCATCATGCCCGCCTTCACGTCCGGCGCCGATCGGAAGTGGATCGGGGCGGGCGCCCAGCAAGGCGCGCGCGGCATCGTGCCCGCCACCGGGGGGATCGCACCGATTGCCCCGCGCGCGGGCAGTCCCTTAATCTTCGCCGCGATGCTCGACCCCACCGCCTACGCGCACCTGCTCAACGCCGCCCGCGCGCATCCGCGCCTGGAGGCCGCCATCCGGCAGGCCGGCCCGCTCCGGATCGACCCGCCGCCGCAGGCCTGCGTGGCCGACCGCCTGTTCGTCGAGGTCGTGAACCAGCAGCTCTCGACCCAGGCCGCGGCGGCGATCTGGGCGCGGGTCGAGGCCGCCGCGACGGCGGCGGGTTCGAGCCCGCGCGGGCTGTTCGAGGCCGGAGACCCGGCACTGCTGCGGGCCTGCGGCATCTCGGGCAACAAGGTCCGCGCCCTCCAGGCGATCGTCGCCGCCGAGGCGGCAGGCCTGCTCGGGCCCGACCTCGCCGGCCTGCCGCATCCTGAGCGCGCCGCGATCCTGTGCGGCATCCGGGGCGTCGGCCCCTGGACCGCCGACATGGTCGGGATCTTCCACTTCCACGACCCGGACATCTGGCCCGAGGGCGACGTGGCGGCGGTGGGCTGCCTGCGCCGGCTCACCGGCGGCACCGACACGCGCGCCATCGCGGCGGCCTTCGCGCCGTACCGCTCGATCCTGGCCCGCACCCTGTGGCGGATCAAGGACACCGCCCCGGCGGAGCCCGCAAGTCCGCCTGCAAGTCCGCCTGCGAGCCTGCCTGCAAGTCTGCCCGCGCCCCGCCCCCGGCGCCCCCGCGCCCCGACGAAATCCGGGTGACGGGCGCGCCCCGATCGGCTATCCGTTTGGCCTGGCGCAGGGCCTGTAGCTCAATGGTTAGAGCCGACCGCTCATAACGGTCTGGTTGCAGGTTCGAGTCCTGCCGGGCCCACCACCTGTCGCGCAGGACCTTGCGTCCCGACAAGATTTTCGGCCCGCTCTCGGCATCCGCCCGGTCGTCCAGGGCCAGAGCCGAATGATCTGCGACCCTGAGACGGCCTCCGCCTGCGGGGCGATTGCGCGGCTCCCGCGTTGGCTGACGGCTTGCACCGAAACCCGGCCGCAGCTTTCGTAAGGCGGGCACGGGGCGCGCGTCGCCCGGAAAACCATGAGCGCTGATCCGATGAACTCCGACCTGACCGTCTACTACGATGGCGGCTGCCCGCTATGCCGGGCCGAGATCGGCCATTACCGCGCCTGCCGCGGGGCCGAGCGGATCGCCTTCGTCGATGTCGGGCGCGACGCGCCGACGGTCGGCCTCGGGCCGGATCTCGACCGGGGCGACGCCCTGCGGCGCTTCCACGTGCGCGGAGCGGACGGCCGGCTCGTGTCGGGGGCGGCGGCGTTCGCGCGGCTGTGGCGCGTCCTGCCGAACTGGCGCTGGCTCGGCCGCCTCGTCGAGCTGCGCGTCTTCGGGCTGCGTCCCATCCTGCCCGTGGCGGAGGCGGCCTACCGGCTGTTCCTGCCCCTGCGGCCGCGGCTGGCGCGGCTGATCACCCGCCGGCACCGCTGAGACCGCGCGCTCGACCCGCGCGGACCCGCAGCGGATCGCCGGCGAACGATGAGGCGCTTCCGCCCTGACCCGAAAGCTGGCATCCTGACACCGTGATCCTCTGGCTGGCCCTTCGGCGGCTGCTCCCGCTCCTGGCGGTTCTCAGCCTCGCCCTGCTTCCGGTCGCCGCCCCCGCGGCGGTCGCCGGCATGCATGCGCCGACGACGGCTCAAGCGGAGCGGTCCGCGCCGCATGAGCACGGCCACGCGATGGCGCCGATGGACATGGCGCCGATGGACGACATGGCGGGAGCCGCCATGGACGCCATGCCCTGCTGCCCGCCCGAGGCCGCGGCCCCGTCGGACCAGCAGCCCGGGGACGGGTCCGAGGGCTGCCTCAAGGGCTGTCCGCTGATGGCCCTGTGCCTTGCCGGCCTCGCCTCCTTGCCGCCGTTCGGGATCGGCCTGCCGGTGCCCTTCGCCACCGGGGCGCCTCTGTTTGCCCGGAAGGCGGCGCGGTTCGCCAGCGTGACCGGGACACCGCCGCCAGAGCCGCCCCGAGCCTGACCCCGATGCCGCGGGCCATGACGCCCGCGTGAGGCTGCACGCCCGTGCGGCCGGACATCGTGTTCAGGAGATTCTGTGTGACCTTTCAATTCCTTGCCCAATCCCTGGCGCGCGCCTGCAAGGCCGCGCTCGTCGGCACCGCTCTGTGTGCCCCGGCCCGGGCCGCACCGGCGGATTACCGGTTCGAACTCGTCACGCAGGAGGCCAAGGTCGGCGACGCCGTCCTGACGGTCCGCTTGGTCGACACGCGCAGCGGCCAGCCGGTCACCGACGCGGTGATCTTCGCCAAGCGCATCGACATGGCCCCCGACAGCATGGACGAGATGACCTCGACCCTCGCGCAGCTCCCGTCCACGGAGCCGGGCCTCTACCGGTTCAGGACCAAGCTCACCATGGCGGGGGGCTGGCGGTTGTCGCTGGGGGCCAAGGTCCAGGGCGAGACCGGCACCGTGAGCGACAAGCTCGTCTTCCGGGCCGTGCCGTGAACCGCGCGGCCTGGCTGGCCGGGACCCTCGCCGCCCTGGCGGCGGGGGGCGCCGGCTACGGGGCGGGGCGCGTGGGCGGCCCCGATCCGATCCCGCTGTTCGCGCGGGCCTGGGTGGGCTTCGCCGCCGGGCCGTCCGCCGCGCCGGAGGCCGCCACGGGGCCGGTGGTCTATTACCAGGATCCGGACGGCAAGCCGGTCTACTCCCTGTCGCCGATGATGACCGAGGACGGGCGCCTGTTCCGGGCCGTCCAGGCCAGCGAGGATCTACGATTCGACCGGCCCGCCGCCGAGGACGTTCCGGGTCGGGCCGGGCCGGGGGAGGGCGACGGGCCAAAAAAAGATCCCGGCCGAACGGTGCGCTACTACCGCAACCCGATGGGTCTGCCCGACACCTCGCCGACACCCAAAACGGATTCGATGGGCATGGACTACATCCCGGTCTACGCCGGCGACGACCCGGATCCGAGCACCATCACGGTCTCGCCGGGCCGGATCCAGCGCACCGGCGTGCGCAGCGCCGTGGTCGAGCGCCGGGTCGTGTCCCGGCCGGTCCGGGTGCCGGGCACGGTGGCGCTCGACGAGCGCCGGGTCACCGTTGTGGCGACCCGGGCCGACGCCTATGTCGACCATGTCGAGGATGTCACCACCGGCGACCGTGTCCGGAAGGGCCAGAATCTGGTCTCGGTCTACGCGCCGGAGATCAACGCCGCCGCCGCGCAGCTCATCGCCAATCCGGGCTTCGACGGCGCCCGGCGCCGCATCCGCAACCTGAACGTCTCCGAGGCGGTGATCGCCGAGATGGAGCGGACCCGGACGGTGCCCCGCGCCATCACCTGGGTTTCGCCGCGCGACGGGCTGGTGCTCGAGCGGCGGGCCGTGGAGGGCATGAAGGCCGCGGCCGGCGACACCCTGTTCCGGATCGCCGACCTGTCGCAGGTCTGGGTGCTGGCAGACGTGCCGGAGCGCGACCTCGCCGGCATCCGCGTGGGTCAGGCCGCAACCGTGCGGGTGCCCGGCCGGACCGCCACCGGCCGGGTCGGAGTGATCTACCCGCAGGTGAACCGGGAGACCCGCGCGACCCGCATCCGGATCGAATTGCCGAACCCGGACGGGCTGCTCCTGCCCGACATGTATGCGGACGTCGAGATCGCCACGGGCGCCACCGAGCCGGTGGTGGCGGTGCCGGAAGAAGCCGTGCTCGAGACCGGATCGCGCCAGGCGGTGCTGATCGAGGCCGGGGAGGGCAGGTTCGCGCCCCGGGCGGTCGAGATCGGGCGGCGCGGCGACGGCTTCGTCGAGATCCGCGCGGGCCTCCGGGCCGGCGAGCGGGTCGTCACCGCGGCCAATTTCCTGATCGACGCCGAGAGCAACCTGAAGGCGGCGCTGGCAAGCCTCGCCGCCCCGCCGGCCGCCGACGGGGAGGGCGACCCATGATCGCCCGGCTGATCGCCTGGTCGGCGCGCAACCGCGTGCTCGTGCTGATCGCCACCGCCTTCGCGGTGGCGGCGGGCGTCCAGGCCCTGCGCACCCTGCCGCTCGACGCCATCCCGGACCTCTCGGACGTACAGACCATCGTCTACACCGAGTATCCCGGCCAGGCGCCGCAGGTGGTCGAGGACCAAGTCACCTACCCGCTGACCACCGCGATGCTGACCGTGCCGCGGGCCAAGGTCGTGCGCGGGGTCTCGATGTTCGGGGTCTCGTTCGTCACCGTCATCTCCGCGGACGGCACCGACCCGTACTGGGCACGCTCGCGGGTGCTCGAAGTCCTCAACGGCGCCGGCGGCCGCCTGCCCGCCGGGGTGATCCCGACGCTCGGGCCCGACGCCACCGGGATCGGCTGGGTCTACCAGTACGTGATCCTGGCCCGGCAGCGGACGCTGGCCGAACTGCGCTCCCTGCAGGATTGGGTGGTCCGGTTCGCGGCCTCGCGCGGGGAGGGGGTGGCGGAAGTCGCCCCGGTGGGCGGCTTCGTCAAGCAATACAGCGTGGTGGTCGACCCGAACCGCCTGCGGGCGCAGGGCATCAGCCTGAACCGCCTGCGGGACGCGATCCGGGCGAGCAACGCCGATGTCGGCGGTCGAACGGTCGAGCTGTCCGAGTTCGAGGTGGTGGTGCGCGGCCGGGGCTACCTCAAGGGCACCGCCGACATCGGAGCCGTCGTGCTCAAGACCGACGCCGGCACGCCGGTGCGGGTGCGCGACGTCGCCCGGGTCGAGATCGGGCCCGACGAGCGGCGCGGGATCGCCGAGCTCGACGGCGAGGGCGAGGTCGCGGGCGGCATCGTGGTGCAGCGCTTCGGCGCCAACGCCCGCGCCGTCATCGCGAGCGTCAAGGATCGCCTGGCCGAGATCGGCAAGAGCCTGCCGTCGGGCGCCGAGATCGTGCCGGTCTACGACCGGTCGCAGCTCATCGACGCGGCGATCGCGACGCTGACCCACACCCTGGTCGAGGAATGCGCGATCGTCGCGCTGGTCTGCGTCGTGTTCCTGCTGCACCTGCGCAGCGCGCTGGTGGCGATCCTGATGCTGCCGGTGGGGATCCTGATGGCGTTTTCCGCCATGCGGGCGCTCGGGCTTGGCGCCGACATCATGAGTCTGGGCGGCATCGCCATCGCGGTCGGGGCGATGATCGACGCCGCCATCGTGATGATCGAGAACGCCCACAAGCACCTGGAGCGCGCGCCGCCGGGCCGGCCCCGGGCCGAGATCCTGGTCGGGGCCGCCGCCGAGGTCGGGCCGTCGCTGTTCCTGTCGCTCCTGGTGATCACGGTCTCGTTCCTGCCGATCTTCAGCCTGGAGAGCCAGGAAGGCCGGCTGTTCGGGCCGCTCGCCTTCACCAAGACCTTCGCGATGGCGGCGGCCGCGCTGCTGTCGGTGACCCTGGTGCCGGCGCTGATGATCCTGTTCGTGCGCGGCCGGATCGTCCCGGAGCACCGCAACCCGGTGAACCGGCTGCTGATCGGGATCTACCGGCCGCTGATCGCCGCGGTGCTGCGGGCCCGGATCCTGACGCTCGTCCTGGCGCTCGGGATGCTGGCCGCCACGATCTGGCCGGCGCGCCAGCTCGGCTCGGAATTCATGCCCGAGCTCAACGAGGGCACGCTGCTCTACATGCCCACGACCCTGCCGGGCCTCTCCGTCACCAAGGCGGCCGAGCTGCTGGCGACCCAGGACCGGATCATCAAGACGTTCCCGGAGGTCGCCTCGGTCTACGGCAAGGCGGGCCGGGCCGGCACCGCGACCGATCCGGCGCCGCTCGAGATGTTCGAGACGATCATCCGGCTCAAGGCCCCGGAGGCGTGGCGGCCCGGCGTGACGCTGGCGAGCCTGCGGGCCGAGATGGACAAGGCGCTGCAGTTTCCCGGCGTGTCCAACGCCTGGACCCAGCCGATCCGCGCCCGGATCGACATGCTGGCCACCGGCATCCGCACCCCCGTCGGCGTCAAGCTGTTCGGCCCCGATCTCGCCGCCCTGGAACCGGTCGCCCGGGCGGTCGAGGCGGTGCTCCGCACGGTCCCGGGCACGACGAGCGCCTATGCCGAGCGGGTCGTGGGCGGCACCTTCCTCGACATCACCCCGGACCGGGAGGCGCTCGGCCGCTACGGGCTCACCGTCGGCGACGTCCAGGACGTGGTGGCCACCGCGCTCGGCGCCGCCACCGTCACCACCACCGTGGAGGGGCGCGAGCGCTACGGCGTCAGCGTGCGCTACCCGCGTGCCCTCCGGTCCGACCCGCAGGCGATCGCCGATGACGTCCAGGTGGCGCTCCCGGGCGGGGGGACCGTGCCGCTCGGGGCGGTCGCGACGATCCAGCTCGTACGCGGGCCGACGTCGATCCGGAGCGAGAACGGGCGCCCCGCGCTCTACCTGTACGTCGACATCGCCGGGCGTGACCTCGGCGGCTACGTCGAAGAGGCGCGGGACGTGGTGGCCCGCGCGGTGACGCTGCCCGAGGGCGTGACGCTCCAGTGGAGCGGCCAGTTCGAGGCCCTGGAGCGGGCCGAGGCAAGGCTGCGGATCGTCGTCCCGGCGACCCTGCTGGTGATCGTCCTGCTGCTCTACCTCGTGTTCCGACGGGTGACCGAGACGCTGATCGTGCTGCTGTCGCTGCCCTTCGCGCTGGTCGGCGGCGTCTGGCTGATGTGGGCCATGGGGTTCCACCTGTCGGTCGCCGTGGCGGTGGGTTTCATCGCGCTGGCCGGCGTCGCCGCCGAGACCGGGATCCTGATGCTGGTCTATCTCGACC
Organism: Methylobacterium mesophilicum; assembly: GCF_022179445.1. GTDB lineage: Bacteria > Pseudomonadota > Alphaproteobacteria > Rhizobiales > Beijerinckiaceae > Methylobacterium > Methylobacterium mesophilicum. The sequence continues at coordinate 314,600 of NZ_BPQU01000002.1, forward strand.
AGGCGCTCGCCGAGCGGCGCGGGGAGGCGGCCCGGGCCGGGCGGCCCCTCACCCGCGCGGACCTGCGCGCCGCCATCATGGTCGGGGCGGTGGAGCGGGTCCGCCCCAAGATGATGACCGTCGTGGCGATCATGGCCGGCCTCCTGCCGATCCTGTGGAGCACCGGGGCGGGCTCCGAGGTGATGCAGCGGATCGCCGTGCCGATGATCGGCGGCATGGCCTCATCGACGCTCCTGACCCTGATCGTGATCCCGGCGGTCTACGGCCTGGTCAAGGGCAGGGGCCTTCCGGCGGCGGCTGACCTGCCAGGCTCGGCCCCGGACGGGGCCGCGGCCCTTCCGAAGCGCGCGTAGAGGGCCGGCAGGACCACCAGGGTCAGCAGGGTCGCGCTGATCAGGCCGCCGATCACCACGGTGGCGAGCGGCCTCTGCACCTCGGCGCCCGTTCCGGTGGCGAGCGCCATCGGGACGAAGCCGAGCGACGCGACCAGCGCCGTCATGGCCACTGGCCGCAGGCGGGTCACGGCCCCCTCCAGGATCGCCGCCCGCAGGGGCCGGCCCTCGGCGACGAGCTGCTTGATGAAGCTCAGCATCACCAGGCCGTTCAGCACCGCGACGCCCGAGAGCGCGATGAACCCGACCGCGGCCGGCACCGACAGCGGCATGCCCCGCAGCCACAGGGCCGCGATCCCGCCGGTGAGCGCCAGCGGCACCGCGGAGAACACCAGGAGCGCGTCGCGCGCGCTGCCGAGCGCCGAGGTCAGCAGCAGGAAGATCAGGCCGAAGCAGACCGGCACCACCAGGGTCAGGCGCCGCCGGGCCGAGGCGAGGTTCTCGAACTGGCCGCCCCAGGTCACGTAGGAGCCGGCCGGCAGCGCGATCTGCTCGGCGACCTTCGCCTGCGCTTCGGCCACCAGCGAGCCGATGTCCCGGCCGCGCACGTTGGCGGTGACGACGACGCGCCGCTGGCCGTTCTCCCGCGAGATCTGGTTCGGCCCCTCGGTCACCGAGAAGCTGGCGACCTGCCGCAGCAGGACGGAGGCGACCTTGCCGTTCGGCCCCGGGGGGAGGGGGACGGGCAGGTTCTCCAGGGCCTCGCGGTCCTCCCGGACGGCGTCGGTCAGGCGCACCACGATCGGGACGCGCCGGTCGCCCTCGAACACGGAACCGGCCTCCCGGCCGCCGATCGCGGCGCCGATCACCTCCTGGATCGCTCCGGTGCTGAGGCCCAGCCGCGCCGCCTCGGTCCGGTCGATCCCGATCTCGAAGACCGGCAGCCCGGCGATCTGCTCGACCTTCACGTCGTCGGCCCCGTCGATGCCGCGCAGGATCGCGGCGATCTGGTTGGCGGTCTTGAGCATCGGCTCGAACGCGTCGCCGAACACCTTGACGGCGAGGTCGCCCCGGGTCCCGGCGAGCAGCTCGTTGAAGCGCAGCTGGATCGGCTGGGAGAACTCGTAGACGTTGCCGGCGAGGTCGCCCAAAGCCGCCTCGATCTGCGCCTGCAGGGCCGCCTTGGTGAGCGTGGGATCGGGCCACTCCGCCTGCGGCTTCAGGATCACGAAGGTGTCCGAGGCGCTCGGCGGCATCGGGTCGGAGGCGATCTCGGCGGTGCCGGTCTTCGAGAACACGGTGGCCACCTGCGGGAAGCCCGCCACGACCTCCTCGACCTTGAGCTGCATCGCCTGCGATTGGGTCAGGGAGGTCGAGGGGATCCGGCTGGCGTTGAGTGCGATGCTCTTCTCGTCCAGCAGCGGGATGAACTCGGTGCCGAGCCGGGCCGCCAGCAGGCCGGCGCCCACGAGCAGCAGCAGGGCCGCCGCCAGGAACGGCGCCGGCGCCCGGATCGCTGCGGCGAGCAGCGGCCGGTAAGCCGCCTTCAGGCCCCGGATCAGCGGATTGTCGACCTCGGTGACCCGGCCGGTGATCACGATGGCGATCATGGCCGGCACGAAGGTCAGCGACAGGACGAACGCGCAGGCCAGCGCCAGGATCACGGTCAGAGCCATCGGCTCGAACATCTTGCCCTCGACCCCCGTGAAGGTCAGGAGCGGCCCGTAGACCAGGATGATGATCGCCTGCCCGTACAGCGACGGCCGGATCATCTCCTCGGCCGAGGCCCGGACCGTCTCCAAGCGCTCCTCCAGGGTGAGCCCGCGGCCGAGCCCCTGCTGGCGCTCGGCGAGGTGGCGCAGCGCGTTCTCGGTGATGATCACCGCGCCGTCGACGATCAGGCCGAAATCGAGGGCGCCGAGGCTCATCAGGTTGGCCGAGATTTTTGCCTCGACCATGCCGGTCACCGTCATCAGCATGGCGACCGGGATCACCAGGGCGGTGACCAGGGCGGCCCGGATGTTGCCCAGCAGCAGGAACAGGATCGCGATCACCAGGGCCGCGCCCTCGGCGAGGTTCCGGGCCACCGTGCGGATCGTGGCCTCGACCAGGACCGTCCGGTCGAGCACCGTCCGCACCACGATCCCGGGCGGCAGCGTCCGCCGGAGCTGGGCCATGCGGGCCTCGACCGCGGCCGCGACCGTGCGGCTGTTCTCGCCGATCCGCATCAGGGCGGTGCCGATCACGGCCTCCCGGCCGTCCACGCTGCCCGAGCCGGTGCGCAATTCGCGCCCGAACCGCAGGGCTGCCACGTCCCGGACCCGCACCGGCACGCCGCCCCGTGTGGCCACCACCACGTCGGCGATCGCCTCCATGCTCTCCAGGCGGCCGGCGGCGCGCACGATGGTGCCCTCGCCGTTATCCTCGAGGTAGCGGGCGCCCTGGTTGGCGTTGTTGGCCTCGAGCGCCCGGACCACGTCCGCGAAGGACAGGTCGAGGGCGGTCAGCTTCGTGGGGTCCGGCTGGACATGGTACTGCTTCTCGTAGCCGCCGATGCCGTCGACCCCGGCCACCCCCGGCACGGTGCGGATCTGGGGCCGGATGATCCAGTCCTGGACGGTGCGCAGGTAGGCGTTCCGCTCCAGCTCGGTGGCGAGACTCTGGCCCTCCGGCGTCAGGTAGCTGCCGTCCGGCTGCCAGCCCGGCCGCCCCCCGGGCGAGACCGTTCGCGCGTCGGGCTTGGCGTACTGGACCGACCACATGGTGATCTCGCCCAGCCCCGTGGAGATCGGGCCCATATGCGGCTCGGCGCCGGGCGGCAGGTCGCCCTTCACCTGCGACAGGCGCTCGGCGACCTGCTGGCGGGCGAAGTAGATGTCGAGCCGCTCGTCGAAGATCGCGGTGACCTGCGAGAAGCCGTTGCGCGAGAGCGAGCGGGTGTATTCGAGCCCCTTGATGCCGGCGAGCGCTGTCTCGACCGGGTAGGTCACCTGGCGCTCGACATCGACCGGCGACAGCGACGGCGCCAGGGTGTTGATCTGCACTTGATTGTTGGTGATGTCGGGCACCGCGTCGATCGGCAGCCGGGTCAGCGCCGTGGCGCCGAAGCCCGCCGCCAGCAGCACGAGGAGCAGGACCAGCCAGCGCTGGCGGATCGCGACGTCGAGGATGCGGCTGAGCATGTCCGGCGCCTCAATCGTCGTGGCCGGCTTCGGCCTTGCCGAGCTCGGCCTTCAGCAGGAAGGTGTTGCCGACCGCGATCTCGGCGCCGGCTGCGAGCCCCGCCGTGACCGCGTAGGATTCGTCGTCGGAGCGCCCGAGTTCGACCGGGCGCATGGCGAAGCCCTCGGGCGTGCGGACGAAGACCACGCGCGCCCCCGCCACGGTCTGGAGCGCCGCCTTGGGCACCCGGACCGGCACGGGATCCCGGTCGATCTCGATCTCGGCGGTGACGAAGGTGCCGGGGCGCCAGGCCAGGTCGGCATTGGGCAGGGCGACCACGACCCGGGCCGAGCGGGTCTCCGGGTTGAGGAACGGGCTCACGAAGATCACCCGGCCCTCCTGGTGGCGGCCGCCGCCCTCCCGGCTCGGGGTGACGGTCACGCGGGCGCCCTCCTGCACCCGGGCGAGGTCGAGGGTCGGCACCGACAATTCGATCCAGACGGTGGAGAGGTCGGCCACCAGGTAGATCTCGGCCGGGTCGCCCTCCTTGCCGACCGCCGAGCCGACATCGACCTTCCGTTCGACCACCCGCCCGGCGAACGGCGCGCGCAGTTCGTAGCGGCGCAGGGTCGAGAGCGTCGGGGTCGCCTCGTCGCGCTTCTGCGCGGCCGCGACCGCGGCGGCGTCGAGCCCCAGCGCCGACAGCTTCTGGCGCGCCAGGTCGGCCCGCAGCCGGGTCTCGAGGAACGCCGCGCGGGCGCTCTGGAACGCCGATTCCGAGGCCGAGCGCGAGGCCAGCAGCGTCTGCTGACGCTCGAAGTTGATCGTCTGGAGTTCGACCTGGACGAGCGCGGTCAGGTACTCGCTCTTGGCGTCGGCGACCTCCCGGCTGTCGAGCACGGCCACGACCTCGTCCTTCTGGACGGCGTCGCCCAGGCGCTTGCGCATCTCCGCGACGGTCCCGACCACCCGGGCGGGGACCCGGGCGATCCGGTCGGTGTCGGGGGTGATGGTGCCGGGGACGAGGAGGTGGCGGGCCAGCGTCCCGCCGGTGACCGGCGCGACCGCGATGCCCTGCGCCGCCACCTGCTCGGGCCGCATCCGGATCACCCCCGCCTCGGCGTGCGCGTGGTCCGGATGCCCTTCGTCCTGGTGGCCTCGCCCTTCGGGCACGGCGGCCTGCGTCGGGCCATGATCGTGATCGTGCCCGACCGGCTCGGGCCCGGGATGACCGGCGGTCCGGGTCAAGCCGACCGCCGCGAGGCTGTCCCGGACGAACCCGGACACGCCCGGAACGGCGGCGCCGACCACGATGCCGGCGGCCAGAAGGAAAAGGGAAATGAGGAGACGCATGGGAGCCTGCTCGGCCGGGACCGCGGCGCGCCGCGCGGCGGCGTTCGGGGAATCCCGTTCAGATGACGCGTGAGGGCGAACCGGACGCCCGCGCGGGCAGGCCGGCCAGGACGCGCGCCGAGACCGGCGGCGTCGGCTCAGGCGCGGGGGGGCCGGGGCAGGCGGTCGGGCACGATCGAGGAAAGGGCGCCGGAGGTCCGGACCGCGACCGGCCGGACGGGAACCGCCGGCGGCGCCAGGGCTCCGGTCTCCAGGGGCGCGACCTGGTGGCAGCCGCAATGGAGGTGCTCGGTCACGCCGGGATCGACGCTGGTGCCGGCCTCCGCGAGCGATGGTCCGTCGATGCGGTCGTGATGGCCGCCCGCATGGAACGCCAGATCCGCCGCGAGGCCGACGCCCGGTCCGGCCAGGCAGAGGGTCAGGACGAGCGCGAGCATGCGGGCGGCGATCGCCCACCAGCCGCGCCCCGAGCGCCCCTGCCGAATCCGAGACTTCATCGCGGCCGTTATGGGCGATCCGGCCCCGGGCGCACAAGGGCCGGCGCGATCGAAGCTGCGTTCGGCCGTCCCGCGACCCGGAGGAGCGGGGCGAGGCGGCTCACGCCGACAGCCGCAGGATCCAGTCGTAGAAGTCGGCCCAGTCCCGGCGCGCCGGCAGCGGGGCGGGCGGTGCGCCGGCCTGGATCCGGGCCTGGGCGCGGACGTCCCGGGGGGCGCAGCCGAACGCGTCCCGGAAGGCCTGCGTGAAATGCGCGGGGTTCTCGAAATGCCACCGGTAGGCGACCTCCGAGATCCGCGCGAAGCGGCCGTCCCCGGCGCGGGCGAGGTCCCGGTAGGCTCGGTCGAGCCGGCGCTGGCGGATGTAGCCGGCCACGCCGCCCATCGGGGCGAACAGGCGGTAGAGGGCGCTGCGTGAGACGCCGAACCGCCCGCAGAGCGCCTCGGCGGTCAGGCCCGGGTTGTCCAGCTCGGCCTCGATCACCCGCCGGATGACGAGGAAGAGCGGCGCGCGCTCCGGCGCCCGGTCGGCCCGCGCGCGCCCGGACAGGCGCGGGACGGCGGCGGCGAGCAGCGTCGCGGTCGCCTCCGCGGCGGCCCGGGACTCGTGTTCCGAAAACCCGTCGGCATGGGCGCTGAGCGATCGGAGATGGTCCGCGAGCAACCGGCCGAACGGCGTGGTGCCGTGCAGGACCGTCCCGTGCAGCGCGTCGAGATCGACCGCCCCCGCGCCGAACAGCGGCCGCGGCAGAACCAGCGTCAGGGCGCGGTAATCCGTGGAGCTGGCGGCCAGGGGCCGGGACAGGTCGAACAGGCAGATATCGCCGGGCCCGCAATCCTGCTCGCCGCCCTCGATTTCGATCCGGGAGCGGCCAGAGACGCGGACATGCGCCAGGATGTGATCGACGCCCATCCGGGCGACCAGGGCGCGCGAGCGCTCGAACCGCAAACCGGAGGCACCCGCCCGGCACAGGATGGCATTGCCCAGGTGCCGGACCTGCGACTGTCCGCGGAAGTCGGCGACATCCTCCGGCCGGATGGCGAACTCCCAGAACGGCGCGACGGCCTCACGCCAGGCCGCGGCCTGAAGCAGACCAGGCCCGTCCCCGCCCATCTCCAGGACTGATTTCGACCGCATCACCCGAGTCGTGCATCCCGACATGCACGTGCGCAGCCGGCCACGTGCTGATGTCAGGTGCTGGTTTGCAGATCAAAGGTCAAGGTTCCACAGCTGGAATACCGGATTAACGCGTTGATAGCACTACGTAGAATATTATTCTCAAGAGCGCCGGCATCTGCGTGATCGAACGTCAGTCCATCGCGCAAGTGAAGCCAGCCTTCGTGTCATGGATTCCGAATTCGGGCCCGACGGCCCTGCCGTGAGGACTTGAACCGATCTCCGTCGGGAGCCGACGGGTGGCTTCCCGCCGCCGCAGGCGGATGGTCTTACGCGGCGTCACGCAACGCGCGCTCCGCTCCACCGGGGCCGGCGCACGAAAAACCCCGCGGGCCCGGTCGGGCTGCGGGGTTGAAGGCGGCAGGGTCGCCGGAGCGCAGGGCTCCGGGATCGACCGGTCACGCGGCGCGAGGCCGGGTCACTTTCCGCTGGGCGCCGCACCGCTGCCCGTGGCCCCGTTCCCGGTGCTGTTGCTGCCGGCGGGCGAGCCGGAGGTCGAGGTGTTGCCGTTGGGCGTGCTCTGGGCGGCCGCCATCCCGGCGCTGCCCGCGACGATGGCGAGGGCGAGAAGCGTGGTCTTGAGGGTACGGCTGGTCATGAAACGCTCACATCCCGAAGGACCGGCCAGGGCCGGCATGACCTAGACAACGGGGACGGCGCCGAGGCTGTTCCCGGGCGCCCCCGCCTCCGGCCCCGGGCTCAGACCCGCAGGGCGGCGGCGCTGGCCGGCTCGTGGAGCGGGCAGCCGTTGTGCGCGGCCCGGAACCCCGACGAGGCCGGGTAGACTGCCCGCCGCGCCCGCATGATCGAGCCGAGCGGCCGATGCGCCATCAGGCCGTGCCACGGGCTGAAGGCGAGGCCGTCGTCCAGGGCCGCGACCTTGGCCTCGCTCCAGGCCGCCTGGCGCGGCACCGTGATCCGCGCCACGGTTCGGTAGGGGCTCTCGGCCTCCGGCCACGGCACCGAGGCATCCTCCACCGGCATCGTCGCGGGGTCGGTCATGAGCTGCGCCCGCACCTCCCAGACGCCGTCATGGGCGGCGAAATAGGCGTCCACCGCCTCGCGCAGGCCGTTCGGCTTGCCGTTGACGTCGAGCGGCGCATGGGTGAGCGCGGTCAGCTCCGGGGAGACGGGCGCCACCGAGACTTTGGCGACGTAATCGCCCCAGCGCAGCGGCACCTGGCTGTAGAAGGTCTCGCCGAGGATGTGGGTCTCGGGGTGGCCGCCCAGCGCGATCACCGTCGGGCTCTGGGTCCCCAGCCCCTCCAGCACCGTCTCGACGCCGCGCAGCAGGGCCGAGAGCCCCTTCTTGAACACCTGCGGGGTGTCGGTGGTGGCGGCCAGGAGCTTGAGGCTCTTCAGGAAGGCAGCGCCGTCCCTGGCCGTGAAGGCCGGAGCGTTGGCCATCACGAAATCCTGCGTCGTGCCCTCCGATCCGGGCAGGCGCTCGCCGGCCACGCCCAGGACCTTGAGGGCGAGGCCCCGCGGGGTCGAGACGCTGTCGTCGAGGATGTCGCCCGGATTGGTCGAGAGCCGCAGGACCACATCGTGGGTCCCCGGCGTCGCGAAGGCGCCCTGGGCAAGGGGGGCGGGCAGGTCGGGCAGCACGTCGAGCCGGCCCAGGAGCAAGCCGTGCGCCTTGGCGTGCACGCCGCGCACCGCGTGGCCGTAATCCTTCAGCGTCGTGCCCTGGATCTTGGCGAATTGCGCAATCATGCCGGCGTGGATCGCGTCCTCGTCGGGCTGCGGCGTCTCCAGGTCGGGGGTGTAGCGGGTGAACGAGGCCATAGGTCGGGTTGCTCCGAGCGGGTATCGCGCGTTGGAGCCTCAACCGGTGTGTTTCCGCGCCGTTCCGGCCATATCCAACGACAAACGCCCCGGGCGCGGAAGCACCCGGAGCGTTTGCAGGCTCAGTCGCCGCCCGGCCCGATCGGCCGGGCGGCGTTGGTCTTAGTACGAGCCGAACTTGTAGTTCAGGCCGGCGCGGACCACGGCGAACTCGTCGTCGCGACGGCCGATGGCGCTGTAGAAGGCCGGGACGTTGTTGGCGGCGTTGATCACGAACGCACCCTGGTTGCGGGTGTTGCGGTCGAGGTTGACGTACAGGCCTTCGACCTTGAGCGTCACGGCCGACGAGCGGAAGAAGTTCAGGAACGAGTCGACCGGCAGGGCGTATTCCATGCCGCCGCCGACGGTCCAGCCGGTGCGGAAGCTGTCGTTGCCGGCAAAGCCGCCGAACGAACGGTCGGCGCTGCCCGAGCCGTAGGCGAAGCCGCCGGTGCCGTACACCAGGACCCGGTCGAAGGCGTAGCCGAGACGACCGCGGACGGTGCCGAAGAAGTCGAGGCTCGACAGGCCGCGCGGGTCGGTCACGTAGAAGCCCGGACGCAGCGCGCCGCCGGTCACGAAGGCGTTGTTCCGGCCACGGCCGAAGTCGAGGTACTGGGCGTCGGCCTCGACGCCGATGACCACGCCCGAACCTGGGGTGAACTGGTAGTTGTAGCCGACCTGGCCACCGCCGGAGAAGCCTTCCTGGTTCCGCTGGCTGAAGTTCGCCGTGGCGACGCCGGTGGCGTACGCGGCCGGGATGCCGAAGCTGGAAGCGCTGTTGCTGCTGGCGTCGAAGGCGTAGCCGGCGTTGATACCGAAGTAGGCGCCGGTCCAGGTGAACACGGGCACCGGGGTGAAGATCGGCGGCGGGGCGGCGCGACGCGGCAGGTCGGCGGCCGAGGCGGCGGCGGTCAGGGCAGTAAAGGCGGCCAACGAGGCCAGAAGCGTCTTCATAACTGGTCTTTCCCCAGCGAATGTTCCTATCCACTGAGGAATTACCCGGTTTTCCACACTCAAGCTGTATCGCCACGGCCACAGGTGCCGCGGAAGGGAATTTTGGCGCCATCGGGCCGCCGACCTGAACCATCCTGCCACCGGCCCGTTGGCGCCGGACGCCCTCGGAAACGACGGCGCGTCGCCCCACGCGGAGGCCCCATGACCAAGCTGTTCATCGCCCAGATCCGCGACGCGGACGGGGACAAGCCGCTCGTGACGGTGCGGGCGGAGGCCGAGGGCGAGGCACGCCTGTTCCTGGCGGCGGCCTACCCGGAGGCGGAGATCGCCGGCCTCACCGAGCCCAGCGACTGGACCAGCGACGCCGATACCGGCTCCCGGGCCGGCGACATCCGCGAGCATCCCGGCACCGCCTGGCAGACGCCCTCCAGCCTGGCGGATTGACTCGCATTCGAGTGATTCCCTTCACCGGCCGTCAGCCCGCCTCAGTGAGGCTGGCGCCGTGATGTCCGGCGATCCCACACCCCGGCTGCTCGCGGCCGCTTCCGCCCTCACGGGCGCCGCCGCCCTGATGGTCCGGTCGGAACCGTCATGGGCGGGCGTGCTGGTCGGCTTGTCGTGCCTGGCGCTCTGGGCCGTCGGCACCCTGGCGTCGAGAGCCGGCAAGCCGCTCGCCCTGACCAAGCCCGCCCGACCGGTGGTGCTGGAGGCGGTGATCGTCGAGAGGCCACGGCCGCCGCTGCTTCTGCCGCCCCCTCGGGCGGCAGAAGCAGCGGCGGCGAATCTTCACCCGACGGATTTGGGGAAGGTACCGACGCGTCGCCAAACCCGCGGCTAGGGATCGCGGCCCGGCTTCGTGCGGCGCCATCAACGCGAGCTTCTGCCGCAGCACCGAGGCCCGACGATCCGCGTTGCCCGCAGCCAAACACGGAGACAGGCATGGCCGACACGGCTGACGTGACCACCTACACCATCAAGCAGGCCCTTGCCGCCCAGGTCGGGGACCATATCGAGATCGCGGTCGAGGCCGAGGACGGCACCAAGCTGAAGCTGAAGGCCACCGCCGACCAGCTCGACGCCCTGGTGGGAGACCTGGAGACCATCCTGGACGCGGACGATTCGGACGGCGAATCCGCCTGACCCGCCCCTCGGGGCCGCCGGCCTTTCGGCGGCCCACCCGGGGATCCGGGCTTACCGCTTCGCCTCGAGGGCGGGCACCTCGATCAACGGGATCAGCGGCTCCAGGTCGATCATCGGGCCGCCGAGATCGAAATAGTCGTTCTCGCAGGCCAGCTCCTCGTCCTCGTCCCGCCGCCCGAACGGCAGGATGGACGACAGCATTCCGAGGCACAACGCACCGGCGATGAGGGCAACCAGAATAGCGACGCTCATGGCGGAACACTCGGACGCGGCGGACGCGTAGAATCAGGCGCCGTCGAGATTAAGACGAAGTTCCTTTGCCGTGCAATGCGAAAGGCGAGCCGGTCACGATTGGGCCGGGACCTTGTCCTGCTGGTGCTCGACTTCATCGCGCACGCCGTGACCGGCCATCAGGATCTCGGTCATGAATGCCCCGATCGCCGCGACGGTGCAGACCAGCGCCGCGCCGAAGCAGGCGAACAGGATCGAGGCGGTCGCCGCGTCGCGCATCGCTCCGACGAACAGCGTCAGCACCGCCATCCCGATCAGGCAAGCGCCGAGCGAGGCCAGGACCACGGCGACATCGAGCACGAAGGAGCGCCGCCGCAGGAAGGTCAGCCTGCGGGACAGGCGCGCGGCCTCCGTATCGGTCGCCTTGGCGATCTGTCCCGAGAGGGCATCGACCTTGTCGGAGATCCGGCCGAGGCGGGTGGAGAATACGTTCAGCAGGGTCGCGAGGGCCGACAGGAGGAAGGCCGGCGCCAGGGCGACCTGGATGATGTGGGCGATGCTGTCGGGCTCGGTGGAGCTCAAGGAGAAGCCGAACATGGGCGCGCTAGGCTCGCGGACGCGGCGCGACCGCCCGGTCTCTGGCACCGCCCCGCGCGGCGGCGGATGATCTCGGGTTCACCATGCCGGGAGCGTCACCACAGGATGGCGTCCGAGCGCAACCCACGGATCACGCCGCGGGGCCGGGGCATGCCCGGGCCACGGAGACCGTTCGCGGGATGGCGGTTATATAACGAGGGTTTACAGCCCCTACACAGGCGGCGGGGGTCGTTAATTAATCTTAACAGCCATCAATAGTCCCGGACGGGCTTGCGAGGCGCCGGCCACTCGGATCTAAGTGAGGGCGAAGCTTCCTGGTTGGTCCTGGGAATGTTCTCGAGCAAACTAGAGCCCCGTCTGCCTCGTGCGGCGGGGTTTTTTGCTGCTGGAAACGTCGAGATACAAATCTCCGGTCTCAAAGGGGCATTCTTGGGCGCGGGATGTGCTCAATCGCACGGACCCAACCACCGGCCCGGGACCCTGGAAGCGCTGTTGCACCGCTGCACTATCGCGTTTCCCCGACCTGCCGTCTCTGTTGCCGGGCACACATCCCGCTGAACGGGAGACAGAGGACCCGATGATCAAGAAGCTTCTTCTCGCGAGCGCCGCCACGGCCCTCCTGACCGGCGCCGCCTCGGCCGCCGACCTGCCGCGTCGCGCCGCCCCGCCGCCGATCTTCACCCCGGTGCCCGTGTTCACCTGGACCGGCGCCTACTTCGGTATCAACGCCGGCTACGCGTTCGACGCCAGCAGCCGCTCCAACAACTCTACCTTCGTCGTGCCGGGCGGTGTCGGCCTGACCAGCGGGCCGGCCGCCGTCGCCACCTTCCGCAACCGCAGCCAGGACGGCTTCTCCGGCGGCGCCCAGGTCGGCTACAACTATCAGTTCACCCCGGGCTCGGGCGTGGTCGTCGGCATCGAGGCCGATGCTCAGTACCTCGACTTCGGCCGCAACCGGAACAACGCCTTCGTCAGCGGCGGTGCGATTGCGCCCGGCCTGATCCTCAACGACCCGCGCGGCCTGGCCAGCCTCGACTACTTCGGCACCGTGCGCGGCCGCCTCGGCTACGCCTTCGACCGCACCCTCGTGTACGGCACCGGCGGCTTCGCCTACGGCTCGGGCAGCGCCGACCGCTCGTTCGGCGGCTACGCCGGCAACGACAGCTTCCGCACCGGCTACGCCGTCGGCGGCGGCATCGAGTATGCCCTCCCCACCGACTCGTTCCTGAACTTCTTCCGTTCGAGCGCCGTGACGCTCAAGGTCGAAGGCCTGTACGTGAACCTCGACCGCGGCACCCGCAACCAGGGTGTCCTGCTCGTCAACGCCGCCAACCTGGCACCAGCCTACGTGACCCCGATCGGTCGCCGCGACGACGAGTTCGCCGTCGTCCGCGCCGGCCTGAACTACAAGTTCGGCTCGTACTAAGCGGCGCCGAAACCGCTTGACCTGAGCATCCCCAGCCCGATCAGACTGGCTGCTTGGTCGAGAAGCGTCCCGGGATCACATCCCGGGACGTCTTCATGTTTGCGACCCCGGTCAGGCCTGGACGGCGTGCTCCAGCTCGGCCTTCGACATCCGCGAGCGGCCGGGGACGTTCTGCGCCCTAGCATTGCGCATCAGCTCGGCCTTCGTCGTGCTTTCGTGTCCTGCCTCGCGCGCCGCCGCGGCCTTCTCGGCAGCCGCCTTGGGTTGCTTCGAGTACTGCTTGCCCTTGCGCGTGTCGGCGCGCTTCTTGGCGGTGCTGGCGGCGTATTCCGCATCGGTCAGGCTCTCGCGGGCCTTCTTGGGCAGGTAGCGCTCACCGGTCTCGCCGCTCTCGGCGCCGGACTTCGTGCCCCACTCCTCCTCGGTCCATTGCGTGAGGTGGTTGTCGGACGCCTTCTTGCCGGCGTAGCCGCCGCCTTCCTTCTTGTATTCCGCGGTCGCCATCTGGGCCTTGCGGGCCGACCATTGACCGGGCTTGCCGCCCTTGTCGGATTCGGTGACCGCGCGCTTGACCCTCTCCCACAGCTTCGGATCTGTCTTCTTGGCGGTTCCCGACATCGCTGCGCCTCGCGCCTGTAGATTTGGCCGTCAACACCACGGTCGTCGCGGTGTTCCTGCGCGCGCATCCGGCCCGCTGCGACCGAACGTCGGGCACGCCGCGCCGACATCCCGACGGCCCCGCGGTCGAGGGGGGCGGATACCGGAAGCGTCTTACGCGGTTGTCCCCGAAAGGGAGTCCCGCATGCCCGACGGACCGACGGCCAACACGCAAGACCTCGCCGAGACCGAATACGACGCCCACCGCCGGGCGCGGGCGGCCGCCGGGCATCAACCAGTCCCGCCGGGCGCCGACTCCGACCAGGCATCCCCGGACGAGGGCCCGAAGGCCGGATCGCCCGACGCGAAAGGATCCCAGCATGGCTGACGGGCCGGCCGACACGCAGGCGCAGCGGATGCCCCACGGCAAGCCCAACAGCGAGGGACTGGCCGACGCGCCGCTCGATACAGCCACCGGCACGGTCAAGCCCCAGGACGGCCCGATGGATCGGGCCGGTACCGAGGCGGAGGGGGCGGCCCGGGGCGGCACCAGCCTCGGAGCGGAGCGCGACAAGTCCGGCGGCCGGTAATCCGCTCCCGGACCTGCGGACCCATTCATGTTTCCGGGCTGTCAAAGCGGAGGTCAGCCGCTATTCAGGCCGCAGGACCAATCTCCCCTCGCCTTGCGCCGGGCGGTTCCGGTGCAGGTTTGCACGGAGGGTCTGATCATGATGCACGTGAAGATGCTCGCGGCGGTTGCAGCCGTCGCCGGCGGTCTCGGCTTGGCGTCGGCCGGCGCCGCGCCGCTGGCACCGACGGCCGCCGACGCCATCACCGGCACCGCGCCGATCGCCGCGATCGCCTACGGGTGCGGTCCCGGCTTCGCCCCCGGGCCCTACGGCCGCTGCCGCCCGATCTACCGCCGGCCGCGCTTCTACGGTCCCCGCTGCTTCTTCCGCCCGACGCCCTTCGGCCCGCGGAGGGTCTGCCGCTACTGAAGCTGCCGCGCGCCGGGGCTCAACGCCCCGGCCGCATCGGGACCGGGAACGGTTTCCGGCCGTCGAAAAAGCGCAGCGGCGCCGGCACCGAACCCCCGACCGCCTCGGCGGTTGGACTTAAGGTCAGGAGTCCGTGATGGCCCGGGATCAGAGCGGCAGCGCCCACCCCTCTCCGGAGGACCGGAATGCGAGCGCGCGCGCCGGCCGGAAGCGGCTCGGTGCGAACGGCCATCCGCAGGCGGCGCCGGACGAAGGCCGAGAGGCGCCCGCACGAAGCTCGGAACCCAAGACGCCGGAACCGGACCGTGCCGCGGTCGAGGGCGGCGCCGACGGGGCGTAGCACGCCGGCGCCGCGGCCGCGCGCCGCCCGGCAAGCACCTGCCGGCGGAGGCCGGTTCCCTGTCCGACCCTCCGGCCTCCCTCCATGTGGCCGCCGGAACGACATCGGTCCGGCGCGAGGCGAGGCATTGATACCCGCCCCCGGGGGGCCTTGGCCGGGATCCGGGCCGTAATCGCCGCTTGGCGCGTTTCTTCCATTCGGAGCTGGCGGGCCTCGATACGGGACGGTCCCGATCGCCGCATGGGAAGGCCGGCTCCGGCAGGCAGGCCGCGCACGACCGGGCAGCTGCGCCTATGACGCGAAGCTGGCTTTCAGAGAAAAGGTGCCGCGGGCCATGACGGGTCCCTGCGGCCGGGACAGGCAAACCGATGTTTCTGAGCGTGTTCGACGTGTTCAAGCCGGGCCTCGGCCCCTCGTCGTCCCACACGATGGGGCCGATGACGGCGGCCGCCGACTTCTTGGACCTCCTGCGCCGGCACGAGTCGGGCGCAGGGGCGGCCGCCCTCCGGGCGACGCTGCACGGCTCGCTGGCGTTCACGGGGCGGGGACACGCCACCGACCGCGCCGTAGCACTCGGTCTCCTCGGTTTCCGGCCGGCCGATATCCCCATGGACGAGGCCGAACGCGCGCTGGAGGCGCTGCGCGTCGAGAAGCGTCTCGCTCCGGCGGGCCTGCCGGTCCTGGCCTTCGATCCGGCGACCGCGATCGTGTTCGATTACGGGCCGCCGCTGCCCGGTCACGCGAACGGCCTGGTGATTACCGCCCTCGACGCGGCGGACGCGCCGCTCGTCTCCGAGACCTACTACTCGATCGGCGGCGGCTTCGTCGTCACCGCGGCCCAGCGCGCGGCCGAGGTGCCGCCGCCCACCGCGGCCGCGGATCTGCGGCTGTGGCCGTACCCGTTCGAGACCTCGGCCGCGATGCTGCGCATGGCCCGCGACAGCGGCCTGTCGGTGGCCGCGATGAAACGCGCGAACGAGGCCGTCGGCCGCCCCGACGCGGAGGTCGATGCCGGCCTCACCCGGATCTGGCAGGCCATGAATGCCTGCGTCGAGCGCGGCCTGGCCCGCGAGGGCGAATTGCCTGGCGGCCTGCGGGTCAAGCGCCGGGCCAAGCGGATCCGGGACCAGCTCAACCGCGAGCACGGCTCGAACACCGCCCAGCCGCACGTCATGGCGGATTGGCTGAGCGTCTACGCCATGGCGGTCAACGAGGAGAACGCGGCCGGCGGCCAGGTCGTGACCGCGCCGACCAACGGCGCCGCCGGCGTCGTCCCAGCGGTTATCCGGTACTACATCGACCATTGCATCGGCGCCGATCCGGGCCGAATCCCGGAATTCCTCCTGACAGCCGCCGCCATCGGCGGCCTGATCAAGCACAACGCTTCAATCTCCGGGGCGGAGGCCGGCTGCCAGGGGGAGGTCGGCTCGGCCAGCGCCATGGCGGCGGCCGGCCTCTGTGCCGTGCTCGGCGGGACGCCCGCCCAGGTCGAGAACGCCGCCGAGATCGCCCTGGAGCATCACTTGGGGATGACCTGCGATCCCGTCGCCGGCCTGGTGCAGGTGCCCTGCATCGAGCGCAACGGGATCGGCGCAACCAAGGCGGTGGCGGCGGCCTCGCTGGCTCTGCGCGGCGACGGCTCGCATTTCATGCCGCTGGACAATTGCATCGCGGCGATGCGGCAGACCGGCGAGGAGATGAGCGCGAAATACAAGGAGACGAGCCTGGCCGGGCTCGCGGTGAACCTACCGGAATGCTGACCGGGCCAATCCACCGGACCGGCGGCGCCCGCGTCAGGCGGGGCTCAGGATTTGAGATCGACGGTGACGCGGCCGGCGCTGCGCACCGGGCCGTCCCGGCCCTCGACCAGCGCGCGCAGATCCGCCTCGTCGAGGGGTTGCCCGTCCGGCCCGGTGATGCTGATGTTGTCGTGGCCGGCGGCCCGAAAATCGCCCAGCTTCTTGAGCGCCCATTCCGGCGTCGGGCAGTTGTATGTCGCGGTCCCGTGGGGCTTCCTCGCCCGCACGACGAAAGGCGGCGCGGCCGTCATTCGAGTTCGATGCCCGCCGCGCCGAGGATGACGCGCTGCTTCAGGATCGCGATGCGGTGGGTCCGGATCGTGTGCTCGATCTGGGTGACGCCCGGATCGTCATCGGTGGCGTTCAGCAGCACGAGCGCGTCCGACAACGCGGCGATCGCGAACTCGTCCAACAGGATGTTGAACGCGAGGCGTTCCCGCAGGGTCTCGCAGGTGCAGTCAGGCTGGTCTTTCCGCTGCGGCATGTTCAATAACGAGCGGGGCCGCCGTTGGTTCTCCGGCCGTCGCCCACACGCCGCCCGGCCGCCCCCTGACAAGGCAGGCGAGCGCAGGCATGCTGGCTGAACCCGCCGCAAAGCGGGCCGCCGGCATCGTCACCGAATCGGTGCGGCGCGCCTCAGATCAGGGATCGTGAGGCGCGCCGCCCGGATCATGTGTTCAGCGACGGCCGCCGTCGGCGCCCGGCTTCATGGCGCGCTCGATGGCCTCCATGGCGCTCTCGAACGCCTTCGCCTCGCTGCGGTGCGGACGATCGGATCGCTCGATCAGCTTGCCGCTCCGGCGGATGGCCCATTGGAAATGGCCCTCCGGCTTGGCGATGGGGGAGACCTCGATGGAGTAGGGGTGTGGTACGTCTGACATAAGTGCCCTATGCCAGCCTTGCCGCGCGGATGCCAGTCACCTGCGGGCATTCCGCGGCGCAATCTGTCATGGGCTGGGGGCAACGGACCGGTACGGCACCGCGGGCCCGGGCATCCGGGCGGGCGCGTCGGGCCGGGCACCGCCCCGGCGGCGGCCCTGTGGGATCCGTCTCGGTCGAGGCGGGCCACCGGGCGCCGTCCTGTGCTACACACCGTCGAAACCACGCCGGCGATCCGGCATCGAACACGTTCTTAAGGAGAGTTGCAGTGGCGCGTCCGGACCTTGGTACAAAGCGGATCTGCCCGACGACGGGGAAGAAGTTCTACGACCTCAACAAGGATCCCGTCGTCTCCCCCTACTCGGGCGAAGTCGTCCCGACCGCGGTCGCGACCTCGTTCGGCAGGGCGGCCCCTCCCGTCGTCGCCCGCAAGGAGGCGCCGGTCGAAGAGGAGGACGAGGCCGAGGGCCCCGAGCTCGTGTCCCTCGACGAGGTCGAGGCCGAAGAGGCCGACAAGGACACCGATACCGAGGGCGACGACGCCCTGGACATCGAGGACGACGGCGAGACGGTCGAGGACGACACCCTCGTGGTCGACGAGGACGACGACAACACCTCCGACCTCGTCGAGGTCAACGACGACGACGACGAGTAGGATCGTCCGATCGCGATGACGCCGTCGGGGGCGTCATCGCGATCGTGGGCCGCGCATGAACAGGGCCGACCGCACGGCCCTGCGGTGCGCCGGCCTCGATAACGACCGTCTTGGCCGGCGCGAAGGCGTGCGCCGCGACGGCCGCGGCCAGATCCAGGACGTGATCCGGCCCCAAGGCGTGCGTCCGCGTCGCGGGCTCCGCGAGATAGGCATCGACCGCACGGCCGACCGCCCCGGTCGCGATGCGCTCGTCGGTCACCAGGTCCCAGAGCGTTGCCGTGTCGGGCATCGGCAAGGTCCTGCACCGCAGGCGGTGATTTCAACAGTTTAGCAGCCCGGGCGGGCGTCCTCGCGGCACCCGCCCCCGACAGGATCGGCAGCGATGACAAACCCGGCCGCGGCACCCCGCGCTTGACCGTCCCAAACGCCGCAGGCGCGCTCGTTCCCGGCCGATCCTGCGGATCCTGCACGGCCTGCTGCCGCATCCTGGAGATCAAGGCGCTGGCCAAGCCGGCGGGAACCCTGTGCCGGCACAATTCCGGCCGGGATTGCGGGATCTACCCCGAGCGTCCCGAGGCCTGCGTGCAATGGCACTGCCTCTGGCGTCGGATCGGCGCCCTGCCGGACGCATTGAGGCCCGATCGGGCGGGCGTCGTCTTCGCGCTGGAGCGTCGCAGTCCCGGCTCATCCCCAGACGCCCCGGAGGCCGCCTGTATCGTGGGTCGTGCCCTGGACGGCGCGGACGCGTTCGAGCGCTGGGAGGCGGTCGAGGCCTTCGCGATGTTCGTTCGGGAGGGTTCGTTGCCGGTGTGGAAGACGCATGACCGGCACGCGACCTTGCTCTACCGGGGTCCGGCGGTCGCCCATTCGTCCGGGGACGAGGCGTGACACGCCCCCCCGCGCCCGGATCCGATCACCGGGCAGCGGGGGGTCGTGGATCTCACCGGCGCGAGCCGATACGCAACGCGGCTCGCAGGACCGGTGATAGCCGGCTCCGGTTAGCCAAAGCGCAAGCGGATGCGCGCGCCTCGGTCCCGGATCGGGAAAGCTCAGTCGGCCTTGAGGTTGGCCGCGCTCTCCTTGCCGCTGCGCCGATCGGCCTCGACGTCGTAGGAGATCTTCTGTCCCTCGATCAGGTTGCGCATCCCTGCGCGCTCGACAGCCGAGATGTGGACGAACACGTCCTTGCCGCCATCATCGGGCTGGATGAAGCCGTAGCCCTTGGTCTCGTTGAACCACTTCACGGTACCGGTAGCCATAGAGTTGTCCTAGTCGTCTCCGGCTCGCCAAAGCGACGTGCCGCAGGGGCCGAACGAGCCGGCTTGGCCGACTGTTCCCAAAGTTCCGCACGCGCGTGGCGGCCGAGCCATCGGAAACCGCCCGTCACGGCGGCGCCCGCCGTCGCAGCCGGCCGCTGCGCGAGGTGCGCGACAGGCCGTGCGGCGTCTTGTTCCAGCGCACCGGCGCGCGGACCAGCTCGATCAGGGCGAGCCACGCCGCCAGGCTGACGAGCAGGAAATAGACCGGCATCCAGGGGGCCGACTGCGCCAGGTCGCCCCAGCCGCGCCGGGCGCAGCCGATCAGGGTCGGCAGCACCATGGCGGCGAACCCCACACCGAACAGCGTCATGGCGACCCCGGCCACGAGGTTGTCCGGGAAGGACGGGGCGGCCGGAATCTCCGCGACCAAGTAACGCCAGGCGGCGTAGGCGAGGCAGACGGGGTAGGCGAGCGCCGAGGCCACCGTGCCGGGCACCAGCGCCGCCGCGCAGAGCGCCTCCAGGGTGCCGAGGCGGCAGGCGTTGGCCAGGGGGCGGCGGCCATGGGCGAGGCTGGTCTGCATCAGGCCCTTCAGCCAGCGGGTGCGCTGGGCCAGCCAGGGGCCCAGCCGGGCCGGCGCCTCCTCGATCGTGGCGCTCGGCAGGTCGCCGACCGCGTAGCCCGCCAGGGCGAGCCGCATCCCGAGATCGGCATCCTCGGTGACGTTCCAGGGGTCCCAGCCGTGCAGCGCCCGCAGCACCCGGGTGCGCAGGTGCATCGATGTGCCCCCGAGGGGGACCGGCACGTCGAGGCGCGCGAGCGCCGGGTTCAGCACGTCGAACAGGCCCGCGTATTCCAGCGCGAAGGCCCGGGCCAGACGGGAATCGCCGGCATTGTCGATCACGAGGCGGCCCTGCAGGCAGGCGGTCCTTTCGGGCAGGCGCGCGAACAGCGACGCGGCCAGCCGCAGCTGCCCGGGATCGGGCACGTCCTCGGCGTCGTAGACCGTGAGCAGGGCGCCGCGGGCGAGCGGCAGCGCGGCATTGAGCGCCCGCGGCTTGGTGCGGGGCGCCCCCGGCGGCACCGTGATCACCTCGAATCGGGCCGGCAGGGCGATCGGCGCCAGGGCGGCCGCGGTCTCGGCGTCGTCCGCCTCGATCAGCAGCTTGATGTCGAGCTTCGCCGGCGGATAGTCGAGGGCAGCGAGTCCCCGGATCAGGTCGGGCACCACCGCCGCCTCGCGGTGGAGGGCGACGAGCACCGTGTAGACCGGCAGGTGGGCGTCGGCGAGCAGCTCGACGGCCTCGGCCGCCACCGGCGCCGCGATGATCGGCGCGGCGAGCCGGACCGTCGTCATGGCCAGGAACAGGGCCTGCCCGGTCAGGGTCACGGCACGGGCGAGGGGCGCCGGCAACACCGCGAACAGGCAGAGCCCCGCGATCAGCACGAGGACGAGGAGCAGCAGCCACCGGCTCGCCGGCTCGGAGGGCACGGACCGTTCGGGCGCGTGCCGCCGCAGATCCTGCGCGGCGTGATCCGCAACCGCCCCCGGGATCGCGGCGAACACCGCCTCGCGCAGATGCGTCGGGCTGGTGATCGCCGGCATCGCGGCGCGGCGCGGCCCGTCGAGCAGCTCGGCGATCAGCCGGCCACGGGGCGCCAGCACGCAGGCGGCGCCAGATCCGAGGGCGAGGGGCGCGAGCCCGGCGACCAGGCTGTCGGGGAAGCGTAGACCCAGGCCGAACGGGATCGGACCGCCGAGGAACGGGGCGCCGAGGCGTCGGGCCAGGGCGCGGTAATAGGCCGTCTCCTCCATCAGCCCGGCATTCAGCAGCGCGGTCGCCGCATCGGTCCCGGCGGCGGCGGCGTCCCGGGCCGCCCGGGTCAGGAGGTGGGCGTCGATCCCTTCGGCAAGCAGGAACGCGATCTCCGGCGGAAGGGACATCCTCGGGGCGATCGCGGCCGTGGGCAGGCGCTGCACCGACATGCCGACGCTCCCCCGGCAGCCCCAGGACGTGGTAGGGCAGGACGTGATAGGGGAGGGGCGTGAGCCAGACCCCGTTCCCGCCCTCCGAGAGGAGCATCGCCGCATTTCCGCCGTCAAGGGCGGGCGGAGCGCGATCCGCACGCGCTTTCGCCGTGCTCGCCTTGGCTGCGCTCGCCGCTCTCGTCTGGACCGGTCCGCTGCCCGCCCGTGCGGCGGCGACCGCCGCGCCGCAGGAGGCGACGCCCGCCGTGACGGTCCCGGATTTCTGGAATCCGCGCAGCCGCGGCGAGCGGATCGAGGCGCCCCAGACCGGCCGGGCCGTTCGATTCCTGACCGACGACGAGTTCCCGCCGCTGCACTTTGCCGGCACGGACGGCAACCCGACCGGCTTCGTGGTCGAGCTCGCCCGGGCGGTTTGCGAGAAGTTGACGATCACCTGCACGGTGCAGGCGCGCCGCTTCGACACCCTGCTGGACGCCCTGGACAGCCGCCAGGGCGACGTGATCGCGGCCGCCATCCCGCTGACCGCGCCCCTACGCGAGAAATTCCTGGCGACGCGCCCGTATTTCCGCTGGCCGGCGCGCTTCGCCGCGCGGGCCGACAAGGGCCTGCCGGTCCCCTCGGCGGCGGCGCTCGCCGGCCGCAGCGTCGGGGTGATGGGCGGCAGCGCGCATGCGGCCTACCTGAAGGCGTTCTTCCCCAAAGCCGTCCCGAAGGAGTTCCTCGACCTCGCGGCCGCCGAGGGCGCGCTCAAGCGCGGCGAGATCGACTACCTGTTCGCCGACGGCCTCAACCTCGCCCTCTATGTCGGCGGCCAGGAGGCGGAGAATTGCTGTGCCCTGATCGGCGGCGCCTACCTGGAGAACCGCTATTTCGGCGAGGGCATCGGGCTGATCACCCGCCCGGAGGACGCCGCCCTCTCCCGGGCGCTGGACGACGCGCTCCAGCGGGTCTGGGACGACGGGAAATACACCGAGCTGTACCTGCGGTTCTTCCCGGTGAGCCCGTTCTGAGGGCTTTCTTCCCGGCAGCGAGTCGGGGATCCTGCACCGCGCGGGGTCTCTCCGACAGGATCGAGGCATGACGGATCTGCTCGACAAGGCGGTGGCGCGGGCAAAAACTTTTGCCCCGGAAGTGCAGGACGAGATCGCACGCCTGATGCTGGCCTTCGTCGATGAGGACGCGCCGCTCTACCGGTTCACCCCGGAGGAGGAGGCGGAACTCGACGAATCCGAGGCAGCGGCTGCGCGTGGCAAGTTCGCGACGGAATCGGAGGTGCGCGCCATCTGGGCCAAATATGGCCTGTGAGGCTGCGCTCACCCAGCCCGCGGCATCGGAACTCGGCAAGGCTCTGGCCTACCTTGACCAGAAGAACCCGCAGGACGCGCGCAAGGTCCAACTGCGGCTTCGGGCGGCCATCGACCTTCTCCTGCGACATCCCTTTGCAGGCTCCGTGACGGCCCGGCCCGGTGTCCGACGTCTCCGGGTACGCCCATCCCCCTACGCGATCACATATCGCGTCGCGACGGATGAGATCGTCATCCTCGGCGTCCGGCATGCCGCGCGCCAGCCACAGTCCTGAAGGCCCACAGTCGCCCCGAACGCCGCCGGGACACCGGATTGCGCCGACGGGCGTTCCGCTGGGGCTCGAACCGCTCTAGGGTGCGCGATCCCAGCGTACCCTCAGTCCCCAGATCATGCCCGCCGCACCTGCCCTGACCCTCGACCCCGACCTGATCGAGGCGGCCGCCACCGCCGCCGCCTGGCCCTTCGAGGAGGCGCGCAAGCTCGTCGCGCGGCTGGAGAAATCCGGCACGACCGAGGTGGTGTTCGAGACCGGCTACGGGCCGTCGGGGCTGCCGCATATCGGCACCTTCGGGGAGGTCGCCCGCACCTCCATGGTCCGCCACGCCTTCCGGGTGCTGACCCGGGACGCGGTGCCGACCCGGCTGATCGCCTTCTCGGACGACATGGACGGGCTGCGCAAGGTCCCGGACAACGTGCCCAACCGCGAGATGCTGGCCGCGCATCTCAACCAGCCGCTCACCCGCGTGCCGGACCCGTTCGGCACCCACGACAGCTTCGGGGCGCACAACAACGCCGAGCTGCGCCGCTTCCTGGATGCCTTCGGGTTCGCCTACGAGTTCCGCTCGGCGACGGACTGCTATCGCTCGGGCGTGTTCGATGCGGCTTTGATGCGCGTCCTGGAGCGCTACGATGCCGTGATGGAGATCATGCTGCCGTCGCTGCGCGCGGAACGCTCGGCCTCCTATTCGCCGTTCCTGCCCCTGCACCCGGTCACCGGCCACGTCATGCAGGTGCCGATCGACGAGGTGCGGGTCGAGACCGGTACGCTGGTCTGGCGCGATCCCGCCACGGGCGAGCGCTACGAGACCCCGGTGACCGGCGGCCACGCCAAGCTGCAATGGAAGCCCGACTGGGCGATGCGCTGGGTCGCGCTCGGCATCGATTACGAGATGGCCGGCAAGGACCTGATCGATTCGGTCAAGCTGTCGGGCAAGATCGCCCGGGCGCTCGGCGGCGAGCCGCCGGACGGGTTCAACTACGAGCTGTTCCTCGACGAGAAGGGCCAAAAGATCTCGAAGTCGAAGGGCAACGGCCTGACCATCGACGACTGGCTGAAGTACGGCACGCCGGAATCTTTGGGTCTGTTCATGTACAACAAGCCCCGCGAGGCCAAGCGCCTGTTCTTCGACGTGATCCCGCGCAACGTCGACGAGTATATCGGCTTCCTCGACCGCTATTCCGGCCAGGACGCGAAGCTGCGCCTCGGCAACCCGGTCTGGCACCTGCATGCCGGGAACCCGCCCGAGCCGGAGCGGGTCGAGGGCGCGAGCCTGACCTTCGCGATGCTGCTCAACCTCGCCGCGGTGGCCAACACCGAGGATCCGGCGGTGCTGTGGGGCTTCATCCGCCGCTATGCGCCGCAGACCGGGCCGGAGACCCATCCGGGGCTCGACCGGCTGGTGGTCCACGCTCTCAAGTATTTTTCGGATTTCGTCCGGCCGGCCAAGACCTACCGGGCGCCGACGGAGGAGGAGCGGGCGGCCCTCGATGACCTGTCGGAGACCCTGGCGGCCCATGCCGGCTCCACCGATCCGGAGGCCCTGCAGGCGGCGGTCTACGAGGTCGGGCGGCGCCACTTCCCCGATACGTCCGGCAAGGCCAAGAGCCCGGACGGGCGTCCGGGTGTGTCGCAGGCGTGGTTCACGAGCCTGTACAACGTGCTGTTCGGCGAGGCGCGGGGGCCGCGCTTCGGCTCCTTCGTGGCCCTCTACGGGGTGGCGGAGACCCGGGCCCTGATCGCGTCGGCCCTGTCGGGGGCCCTGGTGGCGGAGCACGCCGCCTTCGTGGGCCGCCCCGCCGAAGGCGTCGCGTGAGCGCGGTGGTCGTCGACAGCATCGCGGCGCTGGAGGCGATCTACGCGCCGTCCCTGGCGCCCGCCTCCGTGGCCAAGGTCACGGCGACGATCATGCCGGACTACGCGGCGCTGATCGCCGCCGCGCCGTTCGCGGTGCTGGCGACCAGCGGCCCCGAGGGGCTCGATTGCAGCCCCCGGGGCGACCGGCCGGGCTTCGTGCGGGTGGCCGGCCCGCGCACGCTGATCCTGCCCGACCGGCGCGGCAACAACCGGATCGATTCCCTGCGCAACGTCGTGCGCGACCCGCGGGTGGCGCTGCTGTTCCTGATCCCGGGCTCGGGCACGACCTTCCGGGTGAACGGCACCGCCGTGATCTCGGCCGACCCGGATCTTCTGGATTCGTTCCGCGTAGACGGGCACGCGCCGCGCACGGCCCTCGTGATCACGGTCGAGGCGGCGTATTTTCAATGCGCCCGGGCGATCGTTCGCGCCCGGCTGTGGGAGCCCGAGGCCCGGGTCGATCCGGCGGACCTGCCGAGCCCCGGGGCGATCCTGGCCGCGCTCACCGCGGGGGAGGTCGGCGGCCAGGCCTACGACGCGGAATGGCCGGGGCGGGCCGCCAAGACGATGTGGTGAGGACGGCCGATCCGGTCGCCAAAACTACGCGAGACCGAGGAACAGCGCGAGGGAACGCGTCACCGCCAGCAGGGTCGCGTCATCGAGGCGGCCGATCGACGCCCCGACCTTCTCGCGCCTCACCGACATGCCCTTGTCGATCTGGATCTGAGACGGCTTGTTCAGGCCGTTCCCCGGCGTCGGCTGCACGGTCAGCCGGATCAGCGGCGCGTCCACCAAGGTCGCCGACAGCAGGAGGACCGTCACGGTGCCGGTCTGCGCGAATGCGTCGGACTGGATCACGAGGGCCGGACGCGGTTTCCCGAAATCGCCCGCCCTAGCGCGTTGATTCGCATCGTCCTTTTCCGAAAGCCGGAGGCCACCTTTCGGAACGATGCTTTAGCCACGGTGACGAGATCGCCGCGCCTCACGACTCGGCTAGGTCGTCCAGATCCGCGAGGGCGGCGTCGAGGATGGCGTTCAGCTCAGGGTCGGACGCATCGGCTGCCGCCACCAGCCGCGATTGCCGCCGGCATTCCTCGGCGAAGCCCGGCCGGCTCGTGTCCGGCACCCAGAACTGCACCGGCCGGAGCCCCGCCGCGCGCAAGGCATCCCGATGCTTCCGAACCTGCTGAGCGATGGGCGTGGCCATCGATGCCCCCCTGCGTAACAGGAAGCAGATGGGATGACGCCGCGAGGAACGTCAAGGCGAAGCGGGCAACCCCGACACGTCGCCGTCACGGCGCGCCGAGCGACGCGGCCGGGCCTGGTTTCACCCCACCAGGGCGAGACCGGCTTGGGAAAAATCCTGCGTCTCGGTCTCGGGGATCACGTCGACCTCGACCTTGAGGCGCTGCTTGCCCGAGCCGCTGACGATGCCGTCCACCGGCGCCACGTCGCCGTAGTCGCGGCCCCGGGCCACCACGATGTGGTCGTCCCGCACCGCCACGCCGTTGGTCGGGTCGAGGCCGAGCCAGCCGTTGCCGCACCAGACCGCCACCCAGGCGTGGCTCGCATCCGCGCCGAGCAGGCGCGGCCGGCCCGGCGGCGGCACGGTCCGCAGGTAGCCGCTGACATAGGCGGCCGGCAGCCCCATGCCGCGCAGGCCCGCGATCATCACGTGGGCGAAATCCTGGCAGACCCCGGCCCGGAGCGCGAAGGATTCGGCGAGCGGCGTGCGCACATTCGTGGCCTTGGCGTCGAACCGGAAGTCGGCGCGGATGCGCAGCATCAGGTCGTAGGCCGTCCCATAGGCGCTGCGGCCCGGCATGAAGCTGGCGCGGGCGTAGTCGGTGACAGCGGGGACGAGGGGGACCCGGCCGCTCGGGAACAGGAAATGGACCGGCGCCCGGCCGCGGAGGTCGCACCCGGCCACCACGGCGTCGCGGACCCGCTCCCACGGCTGGCCGGCCTCGGGCTCCGGCGGGACGCGGCGCTCGACCCGCACGGTGGAGAGCGCCTCGACGCTGAAGGTGGTGTGGGGGGTGTCGAGGGTGATCGCCACGGCCTCGATCCCGAAATAGTCACGCCGCATCACCGCGGTGGTGGGGCTCGGGTCGATGGTCACGGCGCTCGCCAGCACGCTCTGGCCCTCGCCGTCCTGCGGCTTGAGCCGCAGGGCGCAGCGGGCGAAGCGCACCGGCTTGCCGTAGCGGTAGGTCGTGCGGTGGCGCAGCGTGTAGATCATCCCGGCGGCCGCGCGATTTGACGTCTGTCGCAGGCATCATAGGCCGAAAGGATCACCGGTCTTGCGGCGATCCTGACGCAGGGCCGAGAATCCCACCGGGAATCCAAGCCGGAATCCACGGGGTCCATCATCACGCCAGACCCGTCAGCTTTTCCGGGCGCAGCGCGTTCGGCCCGGCCGGAAAGTAACGCACCGCGATGCCGTCGGCGAGGCGTTCGAGGTCGGTCTCCAGGGCGGTGAGGCGCACGGCGTCGAAATCGGCGGCCTCGCCGCTGCGCAGCTCCGCCAGGATCCGGGAAGCGATGCGGCGATGCGGCTCCGGGATGCCGTCGGCCGACAGGGCCGGCAGGTCGTCGAGGTGCCGGGCGATCGCCTCCGCCTGGAAGGCGATCGAGCGCGGGTTGTAGGGGTCGAGCAGCACCATGTCGCGGACCGGGTCGAGGGCCGCGCCCTGCATGTAGCGCCGGCCGTAGCTGATCTGCGAGTCGCTGAGCGAGAGCATCACCCCGAGGCAGCCCGGGGTCGCCTCGTCGTTGGCGAAGGACAGCGCGAAGGTGCAGGTGTTGATCGCCCGCTCGACGCGCCGGCCGAGCTCGACGAAGTGCCAGCCCTCCGCCCGGCTCATGTTCTCGTGGGTGAGCCCGGACAGGGCGGCGAGCTGGCTCAGCGCCCGCTCGGCGCGGCCGGCGAGCTGCGACTCGGTGAAGGCCCGGTCGGTGTCCAGCGACACGATCTCGATCAGGTCGGCCAGCACCCGCCAGGCCTCGCCGGAGAGGCGGGCGCGGAGCGCGGCGGCGTTGCGCCGGGCCGAGACGATGTGGGCGCGGGCCGAGCCCGAGCGCTCGCGCCCGGTCAGCGCCTCCTGGGCGAGCCGGGCCGTGGGCAGGTCGGTGGCGCCGGTGGCGCCCCATTCGTAGAGGAGCGCCCGCAGGGCCAGGGCGGCCGGCGTGTCGAGGGCCCCGGAGATGTCTGCCCCCACGGCGTCGCCGACGCTGCGCAGGTGCGCCAGGACCAGACGGATCACCGCCTCGGCGCGTTCGAGGTAGCGGCCGAACCAGAACAGGCCGTCGGCGGCACGCGACGGCAGGTGGCCGCCGACCCGGCGCACCCGCGGGGCCGCGTGGGAGCCGATCAGCGGCGCCTCGACGGGGCTCTCGGACAGCACCCACAGGTCGGCCGAGCGGATGCCGAGCCGCATCTCGATCGGGTCGACGTCCTCGCGCTCCGAGACCCGGCAGAAGCCCCCCGGCATGACCTGCCAGCCCGCGGGCGTCCGGGCCGCGAAGACGCGCACCACGAAGGGGCGGGGCACCAGGGAGAGGCCGTTGTCGCCGCGCTCCCAGCCCGGCATGGTCGAGAGCGGCGCGGCCTCCTGGGCGACGTAGTCGAACGGCCGGTCGCGCAGGGCCGCCACCACCCGCGCCCGCTCGGCCGCCAAGGCGTGCGGCGCCAGCATCGCGTCGCGGCCGGCCCCGCGCTGGGGCGTGGCTGCCGGGCGCAGGGTCAGGCTGTCGAGGTTCGCCTGGGCGTGGGCCAGGCCTTCGAGGTCGCCGCACCACCAGGCCCGGGGATGCCCGAGCCGCAGGGGCGCGCCCAGCAGCCGGCGGGCGATGCCGTCGAGATACGGGGCGAGCGCGGCGGATTCGACCAGCCCGGAGCCCGGCATGTTGGCCATCACCAGGGAGCCGTTGCGCAGGGCCTCGATCACCCCGGGCACGCCCAGGCGCGAGGCCGGGTTCAGCTCGAGGGGGTCGAGGTAGTCGGCGTCGATCCGCCGCCACAGGGCGTCGGCCCGCTTCAGGCCCGAGACGGTGCGCACGTGCAGCGCGCCGTCGCGCATGACGAGGTCGTCGCCCTCGACCAGCATCAGGCCGAGATACCGGGCCAACGCCGCCTGCTCGACATAGGTGCTGCTGTAGGGCCCCGAGGTCAGCAGGCAGATGCGCGGGTCGGAGCGCTCGGCCCCGAGCGCCAGCCCATCGCGAAACGCCTGGAAGAAGGCCGGCAGGCGCTCGACGTGGAGGTCCTGGAAGAAGTCCGGGAAGGTCCGGGCCAGGACCATGCGGTTCTCCAGCGCCCAGCCGAGGCCCGAGGGCGCCTGCGTCCGGTCGGCCAAGACCTGCCAGCGCCCGTCCGGCCCCCGGCCGAGATCGGCGGCGTAGAGCTTCAGGTAGTGGCCCCCGGGGGGCGCGACCCCGTGCAGGGGGTGGAGGAACTCGGGCGTCCCGGCCACGATCGCGGCGGGCAGCAGCCCGTCGGCGACCAGGCGGCCCTCGCCGTAGCAATCGGCGAGGATCGCCTCCATCAGTTCCGCGCGCTGGACGATCCCGGCGCTGAGGTCGCGCCACTCGGCGGCCTCGACCACCAGGGGCAGGCAGTCGAGCGGCCAGGGATGCTCGCGCTGGTCGCCGGAGATCCGGAACGAGATGCCGGCATCCCGGATGTGCCGCTCGGCCGAGACGAAGCGGGCCAGGATCTCCGGCTCGGTGAGCGCCCCGAGATGGTCGAGCAGGCGCGGCCACGCCCCCCGGGGGGCGCCGTCGCCGCCCAGGAACTCGTCGGGACGGCCGGAGACGGGCCGATAGCCCGCGGTCCAGCGCGCGACGCGCTCCTGCGGGCTCTCGCCCGCCTCGGTCCGGGCGGCGCCGGCCGCGAGCGCCGCCTCCATCACCGGGCTCCGGTCATGTCGGGGCCGGCGTGCGCAGGTCGAGGGTCAGCGGGAACTCGGGGTTCGTCTCCGCGCGGGGCATCTCGACCCGGCCCGGCGTGTGGCCGAGGGGCTCGAAGCGGGCGAGGCGGCGCCCCTCCGCCTCGTAGGCGTTGACCGGGTGGGTCTCGTAGTTCCGTCCGCCCGGGTGGGCGACGTGGTAGCGGCAGCCGCCGAGCGAACGCCCGCTCCAGACGTCGAGGATGTCGAAGGTCAGGGGCGAGTGCGCCGGGATCGTCGGGTGCAGCGAGGAGGCCGGCTGCCACGCCTTGAAGCGCAGGCCCGCCACGGCCTCGCCGCCGCGGCCGGTGCCGGTCATGGGCAGCCGGCGCCCGTTGCAGGCGATGACGTGCCGCTCGGGCACGAAGCCCTCGACCTTGACCTGAAGCCGCTCGACCGAGCTGTCGACGAAGCGCACGGTGCCCCCGCTGGTCCCTTCCTCGCCCATCACGTGCCAGGGCTCCAGCGCCTGGCGCAGCTCCATCCGGACCCCGCCCTGCTCGACCACGCCGAAGACCGGGAAGCGGAACTGGGCCTGCGCCTCGAAGGCGACCGGGTCGAAAGCGTAGCCCGCCGCCCGCAGATCCTCCAGCACCCCGAGGAAGTCGGCCCAGAGGAAATGCGGCAGCATGAAGCGATCGTGGAGGTTCGTGCCCCAGCGGACACAACCCCCGGTCTGCGGCTCGCGCCACAGCCACGCCACAAGGGCCCGCAGCAGCAATTGCTGCGCGAGGCTCATGCGGGCGTCCGGCGGCATCTCGAAGGCCCGGAACTCCAGGAGGCCGAGGCGCCCGGTCGGACCGTCCGGCGAGTACAGCTTGTCGATGCAGATCTCGGCCCGGTGGGTGTTGCCGGTGACGTCCACCAGGATGTTGCGGAACACCCGGTCGACCAGCCAGCGCGGGATGTTGGGCGCGTCGGCGGCCGGGATCTGGGCCAGCGCGATCTCCAGTTCGTAGAGCCCGTCGTGGCGGGCCTCGTCCATGCGCGGGGCCTGGCTGGTCGGACCGATGTAGAGGCCGGAGAACAGGTACGAGAGCGCCGGGTGACGCTGCCAGTAGAGCACGAGGCTCTTGAGCAGGTCGGGCCGGCGCAGGAACGGCGAATCGTCCGGGGTGACGCCGCCCATGACCACGTGGTTGCCGCCGCCGGTGCCGGTGTGGCGCCCGTCGACCATGAATTTCTCCGCGCCGAGTCGGGTCTGCCTTGCCTCGGCGTAGAGGTCGGTGGTGATCGCCACCGCCTCGCGCCAGGACGCGGCCGGGTGGACGTTGACCTCGATCACGCCGGGATCGGGGGTGACCTTGATCAGGCCGATCCGCGCATCGTAGGGCGGCTCGTAGCCCTCGACATGGATCGGCAGCCTCAGTTCGGCGGCGGCCGCCTCGAGGTGGGCGGCGAGTTCGAGATACTCGTCGGCCCGCTGGGTCGGCGGCATGAACACGCGCACGATCCCGTCCCGGGGCTCGATCGCCAGCGCGGTGCGGACCGCGACGCCGGTGATGCCGGCCCCGTTGACCACCGTCGCGGCCTTGGGATCGTCGGGGAGCGGCCCGCGGGGCTCCAGCGGGTCCTGCGGCTGGTAGTAGGGATAGTGCTCGGGCGGCACGTAGGGCAGGGACGACAGGGGCAACCGGAAGCCGAGGGGCGAATCGCCCGGCACCAGGAAGGCCTGGCCCCGGCGGAACGCCCACTTCTCGGAGATCCAGACCCGGTCGGAATCGCCGTCCTTGCCGGTGGGCAGGCTCGCCAGCGGCAGGACGTAGCCCGCCGGCTCCCCGAGGCCGCGGGCGTAGACGCGCCGGATCCGGGCGTCGAATTCCACCGAGCCGGACTTGGCGGCGGCCGGCGTGACGTTGACCGGCAGGTCAGCCGCCTTCTTCTCCCAGAGTTCGCCGTCCTCGAAGGTCGGGAACACGTAGTCGGACAGACCGAGCCGGCGGGCCAGCGCGTCGGCCAACGCCTTGGCCTGCGCGATCGTGGCGGTCCCCTCGGACCCCTCGCCCACCTCCGGGGCGATCAGGGCCGGGTCGCTCCAGATCGGCTTGCCGTCCTTGCGCCAGTACAGCGCGAAGGCCCAGCGCGGCAGGCTCTCGCCCGGGTACCACTTGCCCTGCCCGTAATGCAGCAGCCCGCCCGGGCCGAACCGGTCGCGCAGGCGCCGGATCAGCGTGTCGGCCATCCGCCGCTTGGTCGGGCCGACCGCGGCGATGTTCCATTCCGGCGCCTCGAAATCGTCCACCGACACGAAGGTCGGCTCGCCGCCCATGGTCAGGCGGACATCCTGGGCCACGAGGTCGGCGTCCACCCGCTCGCCGAGCGCGTCCATGGCCGACCAGACCGTCTCGGAATACGGCTTGGTGATCCGCGGCGTCTCGGCGACCCGGGTGATCCGCATCTCGAAGCCGAACTCGGTCTTGGCCGGCTCGGCCGCCCCCGAGATCGGCGCGGCCGAGCGGTAATGCGGGGTCGCGGCGAGCGGGATGTGGCCCTCGCCGGTGAGCAGCCCGGAGGTCGCGTCCATGCCGATCCAGCCGGCGCCCGGCAGGTAGACCTCGGCCCAGGCGTGCAGGTCGGTGAAGTCCGCCGACGCGCCGGCGGGGCCGTCGACCGCGGTGGTGTCGGGCACGAGCTGGATCAGGTAGCCGGAGACGAAGCGCGCCGCGAGCCCGATCCGGCGCAGCACCTGCACGAGCAGCCAGGCCGAATCGCGGCACGACCCGCTCTTGAGCCGCAGCGTCTCGGCCGGCGTCTGCACGCCCGGCTCCAGGCGCACGCCGTAGGCGATCTCGCGGGCGATCAGGCCGTTGAGAGCCACCAGGAACAGCACCGTGCTGGGCTCCTCGGGGAGCCGTGCGAGCAGCGCCTCGATCTCCGGCCCGTCCGCGTCCACGGGCATCAGGTAGGGGGCCAGCTCCTCCGACAGGTCCGGCTCGTACGAGAAGGTCCGGATTTGCGCGTAATCCTCCACGAAGAAGTCGAACGGGTTGATCACCGCCATCTCGGCGGTGAGGTCGACCTCGATCTTCAGCTCGTCGGTCTTCTCCGGGAAGACCAGGCGGGCGAGCCAGTTGCCGCTCGGATCCTGCTGCCAGTTCAGGAAGTGGTTGGCGGGCGTCACCCTCAGCGCGTAGGCCGGCACCTTGGTGCGCGCGTGCGGAGCCGGGCGCAGGCGCACCACCTGGGGACCGAGGCTGATCGGCCGGTCGTAGCGGTAATGCGTGACATGGTGCAGGGCGGCTTTGATCGACACGATGGCTCCGTCTGAAGGATCGAATGCGGTCTCGTAGCCGGCACCGGGCGCCGCGGCGGGTCGATCGCCGAGCCCACCGCGCGGTTATGTGCCAAGGATGGGGTCACAAGCAATTTTCGTGCGGCGCCCTCCGCGTCCGCGGAGCGCCGCCGACCTTGGCCGGAACTTTGCCGGTCGCGCTCATTTGATCGAAAGGTGGGCCGGTTACCGGTCCGGGACCGCGCGATGAAGCTCTTCCAGTGCCAGGCCTGCGACCAGCCGGTCACCTTCGAGGCGACCGCCTGCGAGAGCTGCGCGCGCAAGCTGGGCTATGTCTGCGCGGCACACGAGGTCTCGGCCCTGGAGCCCATGGGCCTCTCGGCCCATCCGGCGATGGGCGGCGCCCAGACCTTCCACGCCTACGCGGATTCCGGACGGCGCTACCGCTACTGCAACAACGCCCTGTCGGGGGCCTGCAACTGGCTGGTGCCGGAGGACGATCCCGACATCTTCTGTACCGCCTGCCGGCACAACCGGGTGGTGCCGGACCTGTCGCAATCCTGGAACCTCGCCCGCTGGCGCCAGATCGAGGCGGCCAAGCGCCGACTGTTCTACTCGCTGCTGCGCCTCGAACTGCCCCTGGCGACCCGGGCCCAGTACACCGACGGGCTGGCCTTCGATTTCCTGGTCGATCCGTCCGAGAGTTTTTCCTACGGGCCGCCGGTGCTCACGGGCCACATCAACGGCCTGATCACCATGAACATCGCCGAGGCCGACGACGTCGAGCGCGAGCGCCGCCGGATCCTGTTCGGGGAGCATTACCGCACCCTGCTCGGCCATTTCCGGCACGAGATCGGGCATTATTTCTGGTACCTGCTGGTGATGAACGGGCCGACCATGGGCGCGTTCCGGGCCCTGTTCGGGGACGAGAGCCTGAACTACGTCCGCGCCCTGCAGGATCACTACGCCCACGGCGCCCCGGCCGAGTGGGAGGATTCCTACGTCTCGGCCTACGCCACCGCCCACCCGTGGGAGGATTTCGCCGAGACCTTCGCGCATTACCTGCACATCGTCGACACGGTGGAGACCGCCTCGACCTTCGAGCTGCACGTGCGCCCACGCCTGCGCAACGCCACCACGGCGCCCACGGTGATCGATTTCGACCCCTACGACACCCACGACCTCGACCGGCTGATCGAGGCGTGGCTGCCGCTGACCTACGCGATCAACTCCCTGTCCCACAGCATGGGCCAGCCGGCGCTCTACCCGTTCAAGCTGACCCCCACGGTGATCGCCAAGCTCGCCTTCGTGCACGAGCGGATCTACGCCTCCCGCTCCGGAACCCTGCCGGATCCCGGCGAGGCAGGGGCGGAGATGCTCCGCGCGGTGATTTTGGGTTTGCGGCAGAAGGTGGCGGCGCCGACGGTATGAGTGCCGGACGGTCGGCCGAAGTGTTAACGCCGAACTCTCTTCGCGGGCGGCGGGAGTACTTTACCGTCCGGCCGACCGTAAACCTCTGGCGTCGCCGCAAGCACGTCCCTCGCCTCTGGTGCCAACCAGGGGAGATCAGCGGCCATGAAAGCCGCCGCTGCCTGCTCGATGTCGGGCAGGCGTCGATGCGCCTGCCTGAGGATACGGCCGCGGGTCACCTTGCGGTTGGTCACCGTCGGTTCCGTCACGGGCGCAGCTTTCGGCACTGAGATCACCTCCGGACCATATGATGAGAGTCAGCCAGATCGGGCGCAAGCGCAAAGCCTTGCCTTTTGTACAAGGGGATAAGGTCCGGGTCGACGTGATGAAGCCGTAGCTCCGGCACACCGATCAGCTGCCTGTAGGCTTCCGCCATAGTCAGGGCGATCGCGATCACCTGCCCTTTGAGCGGATGCGTCGGATCTGGATTGCCCTCAAGGAAATCCAAGGCAACGAACCTGTCTTGGTTCACGGCACCGATCGCCAACCCACACAGCGTCTCGTCGTGCCAGATCGCAGCGTTGAAGCACTTGGGATGGTTGTTCTGGAAGTCGGACGACAGCCCGGCCCAGTCCCAACCCACCGGTCGGTCTTGGTGCCCGAGCCAGGTATCCATGAACGCGGATCGCGCTGCACCAGCGATGATTTCACAGCGTACGTCCGGGCCGAGGCCCAACTTAGCCACCGCCAGCGCGCCGGCAAGCATCAGGCGTTTCGCGTGGGCGGATCTGACCACAGGGCATTGCATCAGGTGCCCTCAGCCACCCTGCCACCACCCGTCGATGCTTCTGAGCGCCATCGGCTCATCCGAATCAGCCCCGATAGGCGGCGGCACGTGCGACTTCGGAAGCCGAGCCCGCATGGCGCACACGGTGCTTCTCTGTCCCTCGGATGCAACGCGGTCCGTGCCCGATCACGTCTCCTGCCGCCCCTCCACGAAGGCGCGGAACGCCGCTAGGGTCTCGGCGCTGACATGGTGCTCGATCCCCTCGGCGTCCCGCCGGGCGGTCTCCGGGCTGACGCCGAGGGTGCACAGGAAGCGCTCGACGATGCGGTGGCGCTCGCGCGCCTGGGCGGCCAGCCGGCGGCCGGCCTCGGTCAGGAACACACCGCGATAGGGCCTCTGCTGGACGAAGCCGTCCTCGCACAGGCGCTTGAGCATCTTGGCGACGGTGGGCTGGGCCACGCCGAGGCGCGCGGCGATGTCGACCTGGCGGGCCTCGCCGCCGTCGCCGATCAGGTCGTCGATCAGCTCGACGTAATCCTCGACGAGTTCGGAACGCCGCGCCTCGCGGGCCTGGCGGAAGCTCTCCACGTGCCGCTCAGGATCGACCAGAGCGGTCTCGGGCAGGCCCTGGGTTTCGGAGGCACCCGGCTCGGACGGTTCCTGCATCGGCTCTCCCTCTCGCCGCCCCCCGGCGCCGCCCGACCCTTGTTAGCAAAATCCGCCCGGGAGAGGGGAGTCCCGCGACGCGGTCGCGCCCCCCCTTAAATGCCCCCTTGAAACGCGCGGCCGATCCCTTGAATATAGCCCAAGCTATATCTTTGAGAAAAGGGTGAGGCATGGCAACGCCGGATGCGGCGACGGTCCCGGGAGGGCAGATGCCCGAGGGACGTGCGCCCGAAGGAACGGCACCGGCGGGCCCTGCGCTCGGCAGGATGAGCCGGCGCACGGAGCAGGCGATCCGCGACACGCTCGACGGGCGGCCGGGCGGCCGGGGCCGGTTCCTGCTGTTCGTGGGCCCCGCCGTGACGGCGTCGATCGCCTACATGGATCCCGGCAACTTCGCGACCAACATCCAGGCCGGCGCGCGCTACGGCTACGGCCTGCTCTGGGTGGTGCTGCTCGCCAACATCACCGCGATGCTGTTCCAGGCGCTCTCGGCCAAGCTCGGGATCGTCACGGGCAAGAACCTCGCGGAGCATTGCCGCGACGCGACGCCGTTGCCGGTGCGGCTCGGCCTGTGGGGCATCAGCGAGGTCGCCGCCATGGCCACCGACCTGGCCGAGTTCCTGGGCGGCGCGATCGGGCTGTCGCTGCTCACCGGCATGCCGCTGATGGCCGGCATGGCGGTCACCGCGATCGTCACCTACGCGATCCTGCTGCTGGAACAGGAGGGGTTCCGACCGCTGGAGATCGCGATCGGCGTGATGGTCGGCACGATCGGCCTCTGCTACGCGGTCGAACTCGCCATCGCCCCGGTGGACTGGGCGGACGCCGCCAAGGGGCTCGTCACCCCGCGGATTCCCGACGCCCAGGCGCTGACCATCGCGGTCGGCATCATCGGCGCCACCGTGATGCCCCACGCCCTGTTCCTGCATTCGGGCCTGACCCAGGGGCGGGGCAGCCCCCGCGACGATTCCGACCGGCGCCAGCTGGTGCGCTTCTCGAACCGCGAGGTGGTGGTGGCGCTGCTGCTGGCGGGCCTCGTCAACATGGCGATGGTGATCATGGCGGCCGCCGCCTTCCATGCCGGCCACAGCGAGGTCGCCGAGATCGACCAGGCCTACCGCACCCTGACCCCCCTGCTCGGGCCGGCGGCCGGGGCCGCCTTCCTGGTGTCGCTGCTCGCCTCCGGGATCTCCTCCTCGGTGGTGGGCACGCTCGCCGGCCAGATGGTGATGCAGGGCTTCACCGGCTGGCACATCCCGCTCATCGTCCGCCGATTGGTGACCATGCTGCCGGCCTTCGCCGTGGTGGCGATCGGCGTCGACCCGACCCGGGCCCTGGTCCTGTCCCAGGTGGTGCTGTCGCTCGCCCTGCCGGTGCCGATGGTGGCTTTGGTGGTGTTCACCCGCCGCCGCAGCGTGATGGGCGCCTTCGCCAACGGCCCCCTGACCCAGGCCGCCGCCATGGCCGGGGCGGCCCTGGTGCTCGGCCTCAACATGGTGCTGCTGGCCGCCGCCTTCGGGGTGCCGATCCCGGGGCTGGAATAGAGCCGCCCCGGGTCCCTTTCCTTGCCCTGCCCGCCAGAGGGGGCGGCCCTCTCGCAAGGGGTTGAGCAGCGTCGCGCCGGTCGCCGTGTCGATCGGCAGAATGCGGGCAGGACACCTTCGTGCAGCCAGAGCCGCAAAGCAGAGGCCTGGCGGGGGTCGCGGCGGTCCAGTTGAGTGATGCCGAGTTCGACCTCCATGACCGCGATGGCGGAGCGGTGCAGGCTGCTTGGGTCGACCTGCGTAGACTACCTCTCAACCACAGAACTGATCCTGCCGCTGCGCCGCCTGCGGCGTTCGGACAGGCCGTCGGTGTCCAGAAGGTACATCGGTCGCCGGGCGCGGGAACGTGGCTGGCCGGGTGAAGTCGATGTCGATGTCGCCGACACCCTCCATGTCGAGGGCATCGAGAATGGTGCCGGGGGCAGCCTTCAGGCGTTCGTAGGCGTCGTAGGGCGGGACAGCCATGATCGGCCGACCGCGCTCGGTGATGTTCACGGGGCCGTCCGCGGCGGCGCGCTTGATGCGTCCGGGTTCGCGATCGAACGCGCGGCTGGTGAAGGTCGGCATGCTCATGCCGAACCCCGCATGTCCGTCCATACAGACATTGGAGGTCCGGCAGGCGACGTGAATCGGCCGCCGGGCCCTCGGAAACCGCCCGTGTTCTGGGTCGATGCCCCCGGGCGCTCCCCGGTCAGCTCGCCCGGACGATCACCTCCACGAGGTTGGCGCCCCCCGACCGGATCCCGGCCTCGATCGCCGGGGCGATGTCGGCGGCCCGGGTCACCCGCCGGGACGGCACGCCCATGGAGGTGGCCAGCGCCAGGTAGTCGACGCGCGGGTCGGTGAGATCCATGGCGATGAAGCGGTTGGCGCGCACCGAGGCGTAGTGCGCCTGGCCCTTCATGAAGTTTTTCAGGATGTTGTACTCGGCGTTGTTGATCACCACGAAGGTGACCGGCAGTTTTTCGTGCGCGGCCGTCCAGAGCGCCTGGGGCGAGTACATGGCCGCCCCGTCGCCGACGACGCAGACCACGGGGGCCCGGTCGATGCCGAGCGAGAAACCGACCGCGGCCGGCATGCCCCAGCCGAGGACGCCGCCACGCATCGCGGCGTATTGGTGGACGGAGTTGCTGTTCAGGAACGTGCGCAGGTGGGTCAGCGTCGCGGGCGCCTCGTCGATGATCGTGGTCTGCGCCCCCACGGCCCGGGCCACCTCGCGGGCGGCGACCAGGGGGGCGATCACCGGATCGTCGAAGGCGGCATCCGCCGAGGCGGCGAGCTGCGCCCGGCGCTCGGCCCGGGCCGTCGTCGCCGCCGCGCGCACCTCCGCGAAGGCACCGGCCCGGTCGGCCACGCGCGGGGCCAGCAGCGGCAGCAGCGCGTTCAGGGACGCCTGGATGTCGCCCACCGTCGACAGACTGGTGGCGTAGGTGCGCCCGAGGTCGCGGACATCCGCGGAGAGCTGGAACACCTGCGTCCCCGGCGGCACCGCCGAGACCTCCGAGTACAGGATGGTGATCAGCGACTTGCCGCCGAGCGCGAAGATCGCGTCGTAGCGCCCGAGGATGTCGGCGATGGCGTCGGCCCGGGTCGGCAGGTTGCCGGCCCAGAGCGGGTGGGCGGTGGGGAACGGGATGTGGGCCGGCCAGGACGAGCCGTAGACCGGCGCGGCCAGCAGGTCGGCGAGCGCCACCATCTGGGCGGAGGCGTCCGAGGCGTCGATCTCGTCGCCGGCGATCAGGGCCAGGCGGCCGGGCGCGATGGCGGCGAGCTTTTCGGCCAGGCGATCGAGGGAGCCCGCCACCGCCCGCTGGTCGATGGTCGAGGTCTCGCCCGCCGGGATCGTGGTCATCGCCTCCATGACGTCCATCGGCAGGGACAGGAAGACCGGGCCGGACGGGGCGGCGCCGCAATCGTGGAAGGCCCGGCGCAGGAGCACCGGGATCTGGTCCGGGCTCGTGACCTCGCGCGCCCACTTCACCACCGGGTCGGCGATGGCGACGAGGTCGCCCATCAGCAGCGGGTCGGAGAGGGCGTGGCGCAGGTCCTGCTGCCCGGCCGTCACCACCAGCGGCGTGCCGCTGACCTGCGCGTTCCACAGCGCGCCCATGCCGTGGCCGAGGCCGCCGGCGGTGTGCAGGTTGAGGAAGGCGGGCCGGCGCGCGCCCTGCGCGTAGCCGTCGGCCATCGCCACCGCGGTGGCCTCCTGCAGGGCCAGGATGTAGCCGATGTCCTGCGCCTCGGTGAGCGCGTCGATCAGCGGCAATTCGGTGGTGCCGGGATTGCCGAAGATGTAGCGCACGCCCTCCGAGCGCAGCACATCCAGCAGCAGGTCGGCGCCCCTCCGGCTCCCTGCGGCGTCCACGGTCTCGATCGGCATGCGCAACCCTCCTCCGCCCCCCGGCGGAATCAGCGCGACGCTACCCCATGGCCGCGCCGCGACGAAGACCTGCGGCGCGGGATCGGGTTTCCAAAGGGCGAGCCCTTCGGCGGGTTGTCAGGGCGGAGCCTTGATGCAGCCGAACGTTAGAGCCCGATCGGCAGCAGTCCGGGCGCCAGGGCCGCGGCGGCCCGCGGCCCGTCCTTGACCAGGCGAATCGCCGTGCGGGCGACGCGGTTGCGCAGGCGCCGGGCTCGCCAGAGCGCCCCCGTCTCCACGGCGAGGCCGCGGGCGTAGACGCTAGTGCGCAGGCTGCGGGCGTCGCAGGCCTGCTTGACCGGGTCGGCGTAGAACGCCGCGATCTTGTCCCGGCCCATGCCGGGGGTGGCGAGCCAGGCCGGCACGTGGACCCGGGCGAGCCGGTCGGCATCGGTGAGCAGCTTGCCGATCCCGGTGCCGGGGATCGGGCAGGCGGTCTGGAAGGCGTCGCCGATCAGCACCAGCCCGTCGCGCTCCACCCCGTCGGCCCGGGCGAGGTCGATCGGCCGGACCTCGAGGGGGCCGGACACCGACAGGTCCGGGCAATGCCGCGCCAGGTGGGGCATCATCGCCCGCAGGGTGGCTTCCGGGTCCCGGCGCAGGGAAGCGACCCAGGGCTCGCCGGGATCGCGGTAGCAGAACAGGTTGGCGCGCATCACCTCCCCGATCGGGAACAGGGTCAGGTAGGCGTCGCGCCCGCCGAACCCCTCGGCGAAGTAGGTCATGGCCGGGAACGGGAAGGCGGCCCGCGGCGCCGCCATGTCGAAGCCGACCGCCAGGGAGTGGCGCGGGCTCAGTGCCCGCTTGGCGATGCCGGCCTTGGCGAGCAGCGCATGGCCGAGCCCGGTGGCGAGCACGACGAGGCGCGCCTCGATCCGGCGGCCATCGCTCAAGGCGAGAATCTGGCGATCCGGCCCGAGCTCGAAATCGGCGACCCGGCCGGGGGTCAGCAGCCCGTCGGGCAGGGCGGCCCGGGCGGCCCCGACCAGGACGGGATAATGCGCGCCCCATTCACGGGCGGCCTCCCGGTAGGCGAGGCGGCCATAGCGGACCACCGCGACCTCCTCGGTCGCCGTCGTGCAGGCGGCCAGAGCCGCCCCGAAGCCGAGGCCCTCGAACAGCGCCATCTGGTCGGCCCCGAACTTCTCCGCCCGGAAGTCGCGGCGTGCCTCACCGCGTTCGGCCTGGGCGTCGATCAGCGTGACCCGGGTCCCGGCGCGGGCGAGCGCCCCGGCCAGGCAGCTCCCGGCCAGC
This sequence comes from Methylobacterium mesophilicum, assembly GCF_022179445.1. Lineage (GTDB taxonomy): Bacteria > Pseudomonadota > Alphaproteobacteria > Rhizobiales > Beijerinckiaceae > Methylobacterium > Methylobacterium mesophilicum. The sequence goes on from NZ_BPQU01000002.1 coordinate 355,516, forward strand.
CCGGCGCCCACCACGGCTACGTCGCAGGTTTCCGCCTCGCTGCCCATTGCTGTCATCTCAAAGTCGTCCCGCATCCGCGTCAGAGCCTGAACGCGCGAAAACGCATGAATGGTAGCGATCGGGAGTTCTGTAAAGCACGTACGTAATTTTTCGCGGCCGTGGAAACATACGGTTACGCTGCCGCGCCGGCTCCGGTGGGATGCCTCATCTTCTGATTGAATTTCTGTATCTCATCGGATCTATCGCCCGGCCCGGATCTTCCTCGGATCGACGGTAGCAGCCGCTCCGGCCGGGCTTTTTACTTGCCGGGCCCTACTTGCCGGATCGGGCTTCCGTGCAGGTGAGAGGTGGCTTGCCTGCCTCCGTCCAGGTGACGGTGCGACCCTTGCCGCGCAGCTCATGGCGCGCGTCACCGTACTGGATCCCATCCGCGTGCGGCTCGACCGGCAAGGTGACCGAGGGGCCGGCGGGCGGGTGAACGACGGCCGGCGCGTTCAGGTCGGCGGTGTCGAACTCGACCGTGAGCGTCTGCCCCGCGGGACAGGCGAAGGCGACCCGGTTGATCGCGGACGCCGCGGCGTGCGCCTGGTCCACCGCGACCGGAAGTCCCGCGGCGAGAAGGAGGGCGATGCTGCCCCGGGAAAGCAAACGGTTCACGGTACCTCCTGCTGTGCTGATCCGGGCACCGCTCCGATGTGCGGGACATCGGAGAATCGGCCTTCGAAGCCCGGGCACGAACTCTACCGCGATTCCGCCGATCACATCAGGATCGCTGGAATCGGGACGACGCTTCAGCCTCTCAGCTGCGCCACGAAGGCCCGCATGAACGGCGGCAGGCCGTCGAGGTCGCGCAGGCACAGGGTCAGGTCGCGGCGGGCCCACGGATCGGAGAGCGGCACCACCGCGATGGCGAGACCCTGGGCCGCCCGGGCGGCGGCGCTCTCGGGGAGCACCGCGAGCCCGACCCGGGCCTGGACCAGGCGGCAGACGGCATCGAAGCCGCGCAACTGCACCCGCAGACGCATCGGCCGCCCCTCCCGCACCGCCTGGGCGACCAGGAACCGGCTGATGGCGCTGCGCCGGTCGAGGCCGACCAGGTCGTGGCCGAGCACCTCCACGAAGGGGATCTCGGCCCGCGCCGCCAGGGGATGATCCCGGGCCGCCACCAGCACGAACCGGTCCTCCCGGAACGGGAAGGTCTGGAGCGAGCCGGTATCGACCGTGCCGGACAGGATGCCGAGATCGGCCGCGCCCTCGGCCACCAGCCCGACGATCTCCTCGGAGGTGCGCTCGTCGATCTCGACGCCGATCCCAGGATGGCCGGCCAGGAAGGCCGACAGCGCGTCGGGCAGGAACTCGGTCAGCGCGTTGGTGTTGGCGAGCACCCGGATCTGCCCGGCCGCGCCACCGGAGAACACCGCCATCTCCTCGCGCAGGCGCTCGACGCCGGCCAGGATCTCCCGGGCATGGGCCAGGAGCGTGCGCCCCGCCGGGGTCGGGCTGACGCCCTGCCGCCCCCGGGTCAGGAGCGCGGCGCCCAGCGAATCCTCCATGATCCGGATCCGCGTCGAGGCGGCCGCCAGGGCGAGGTTCGCCCGCGCCGCCCCGTGGGTGATCGAACCGGCCTCGACCACGTGCCGGAACAGGCCGAGATCGGTGAGATCGAACCGCATCATCGCCGAAGGCCCCTCCCGGCAGCGGCACCGCCGGGCGCTTTGGTCCTGCAGCGACGGCGCGGGACGGTAGCGTCGCCCGGCCCGCGTGTCAGCGGCCGCCAGAGGCCGCGTCGCCCGAAGCCGCCCCGGCAACCGGAGCAGCGCAGGATAGGGCACCGCAGAATCAGCATAGACACCGGATTGATATATTTCCCGATCCATATCATTTGTAATTCTGGGACTATATCTATAATATATTACACTCTACTAAGTATTATATTACAAAAATTAGAAAATTTACTGCAGATATTTTCTAAAAAGTAAATAATTATCTTTGGTCGCGAGTGCGTAATCATTTACTCCCCTTTAACGTGCAATATTCCAAATGTATCGCATCGCCGACGAGACTTTCCCGATCGCGCACGGCACCGTCACCCGCGAACGTCACCGGATCGGATCATGACCGCTTCCAGCCCTCCGGATCCGACGTCGGAGACCCGCGGCTCCCGACGCCCACGGGCTGCCAGGATCGCGGCGCCGACGCCCCGCCCGTCCTGCATCCGGCCCGCCGGGCGAGGCGAGACGCCATGATGGACGCGCTCCTGGTTGACGACAGCGCGACCATGCGCCTGCGCCTGCGCCAGATGCTGGAGGCCAAGCCCGACGTCAGCGTGACCGACTACGCCGACCCGGCCGCCGCCCTCGTGGAGGCGCAGATGCGCGCCTTCGACATCGTGCTGGTCGACTACCACATGCCGGCCATGGACGGGATCGCGTTCATCCAGCGCATGCGCACCATCCCGCACTACGCGCAGGTGCCGATCGCGATGGTGACCAGCGACATCTCCGACGCGGTGCGGCTCGCCGCGCTCGAGGCGGGGGCGACGGACTTCCTCGACAAGTCCATGCGGGGCGTCGAGCAGACCGTGCGGCTGCGCAACCTGATCCGCCTCGCCAAGGCGGTGCGGCGGCTGGCCGAGCAGGCCGCCTGGCTCGACGGCGAGGTCGAGGCCGCCCTCCGGCACATGCGCGAGCGCGAGGAGGAGATCATCTTCCGCCTGTCGCTGGCCGTGGAGTACCGCGACAACGACACCGGCGACCACACCTGGCGGGTCGCCCGCTACAGTCAGATCGTGGCCGAGGCGCTCGGCCTGCCGGCGGAGGCCTGCCGCAACCTGTACCTCGCCGCGCCGCTGCACGATGTCGGCAAGGTCGCCATCCCGGACGGCATCCTGCTGAAGCCCGGCCGGCTCGACCCGGACGAGTTCGCCCTGATCAAGACGCATGCGACCATCGGCCAGCGCATCCTGGGCGGCAGCTCCTCCGAGCTGATCCGGCTGGCCGCCGAGATCGCCGAGGCGCATCACGAGAAGTGGAACGGCAGCGGCTACCCGAAGGGGCTCGCGGGCGACGCGATCCCCCTGGCGGCCCGGATCGTCGCCGTGGCGGACGTGTTCGACGCCCTGACCACGCAGCGCCCCTACAAGGAGGCGATGTCGTTCGAGGCGGCCCTGGCCTGCATCCGGGCCGATAGCGGCCGCCATTTCGACCCGGCCTGCGTGGAGGCGTTCTGCGCGCGCTGGCCGGATGTCCTCGTGGCCGGCGGCCAGGAGAGGGCCACCGGCCGGCGGGGCACCCACGCCGTCACCGAGCCCTGGGCCCGGGTGCCGACCCTGCTCCGCGAGATCGCGGCCGAGACGCCCATCCTGGCGGGCCGGCTCGTCGACAGCCCCGACGAGCCGCCCTACAGGCGCCACGGATGAGGCGGCCTACGGCCTGACCCCTGAAAATCCCGGATTCGAAAGGTCGAGACCTTTCGCGGGTCCAGCGCGGAGCCCTGGTGCATCGGGCTTGCCCCGATACCCCGCCAAAGGGCTGAGCCCCTTGGAAACCCGGCCCCCCTCGATCCGAGCCGGGGTGACGCGGCGCGGGGCTGCGCCTAACCTGCTCCCATGCGCGTCTTCCACACCGCCGCCTCCGCCCGGCACGATCCCGACCAGTACCTGCGGCGGGGCACGCCGATCCCGCACCCCGAGCAGGCCTCCCGCTACGCCATCCTGCACGCGGCGGCCCGGGATGGCGGCCATGCCCTCGCGGAGCCTGCCGATCACGGCCTCGACCCGATCCGGGCGGTGCACGCTCCCGGCTACCTCGCGTTCCTGGCCGAGGCCTGGGCACGCCGGTCGGAGATCCCGGGGGTCGCCGACGAGATCCTCACAGGCAGCTTCGCCCGGCCGCAGATGCACCGGACGCCCACCGGCCTGCTCGGGCTCGCCGGGCTCTACACCGCCGACACCTCGACGCCGATCCGGGCCGGGACCTGGGCGGCGGTCTACGGCGCGGCCCAATGCGCCGTCGCGACCGCCGACGCGGCCCTGGAGACGGGCCACGCCTACGCCCTGTGCCGGCCGCCCGGCCACCACGCCTACGCGGATTCGGCCGGCGGCTTCTGCTTCCTCAACAACAGCGCGATCGCGGCGGAGCGGATGCGGGCGGCCGGGGGCGGCCCCGTGGCGATCCTCGACATCGACGTCCACCACGGCAACGGCACGCAGGGGATCTTCTATACGCGCGGGGACGTGCTCACGGTCTCGGTCCACGCGGACCCGTCGGACTACTTCCCGTTCTTTGCCGGCTATGCCGACGAGACCGGGGCGGGGGCCGGCACCGGCCTCAACCGCAACCTGCCGCTGCCGCCGGGTTCCGGCGACGCGCCCTGGCTCGCCGCCGTGGAGGCCGGACTCGCGGCGATCGCGGCGTTCCGGCCGCGGGGCCTGGTGGTGGCCCTGGGCCTCGACGCCGCGGCGGACGATCCGATCGGCGTCCTCACGGTGACCGGAGCGGGTTTTGCCGCGGCGGCGCAGAGGATCGCGCGCGCCGGGCTGCCAACCGCGATCGTCCAGGAGGGCGGCTACCTCTGCGCGGCCCTGCCGGAGAACCTGACGACCTTCCTGGCGGCGTTCGACGCGACGCGCTGAGCCGGGGCTCGGGGCAGCCCGGATACCGCGCGGCGTGATGCGAATATGGCGCATCGGGACGCGAATGTCGTCGTCGGAGCAACTGCTTCCGCCGACGCGGCGCGGACGACCTGTATACCAGCCTGAAGAGGGCCCGCCCGGGTTGCGGCCCGGCCGGGAGGACACGAGCGATGCGTGCGGGCGATGTCCGGCGACCCGATGGGGCCAGCGCACCCTGGCACGCCGGCCTGACACGGCGGCACTGGCGCATTCTCTGGGGCAGCTATCTCGGCCGGATCTTCGACGGCTACGAGGCGGTCGCCCTGGTCTACGCGCTCCGCCCGGCCCTCGGATCTCTCCTCACTCCCGAGCAGGCCCAGGCGCCGGCCTTCTACGTGGGGGCGGCGATCGGGATCACCCTCCTGGGCTGGGGGCTCGGCGGGCTGATGGGTGGCATCGCGGCCGACTACATCGGCCGCAAGCGCATGATGATGCTGTCCATCCTGGGATACGCCCTGTTCACGGGGCTGACGGCGTTTGCCGGAAGCTTCGCTCAGCTCGCGATCCTACGGTTCATAACCGGACTCGCCATCGGCTCCGAATGGTCCACCGGCATCGCCCTGGTCGCCGAGACCTGGCCGAACCGGGCCCGGCCGAAGGGCTGCGGCTTCCTGCAATCGGGCTTCGGCGGCGGCGCGGTGCTCGCCGCGATCGTCTGGGCGCTGCTCGCCGCCTTCGAACCCCTCGGCCCGGAATCATGGCGGATCATGTTCGCGCTGGGCGCGCTTCCGGCCCTCGTCTGCCTGTACCTGCGGCGCGCCCTGGAGGAATCCGAGCAGTGGATGCAGGCCCTGCGGGAGCAGCGCTGGGCCGCCACCGCCGAGGACGCCGCGAGCACGCAACCCATGGGACGGCGTCCGTTCTCCCTGACGGAGATCTTCCGGGAACGCGAGAGCCGCCGGCGGGTCCTGCTCGCCACCCTGATGTCGTTCGCCACGACGGTCGGCTGGTGGGCGGTCTCGTCGTGGTTGCCGGCCTACACGGAGGGGCTGGCCAAGGTCGCAGGCGAACCTGCCAACGTGTGGGGCCCGCGCATGGGCATCATCTACAATGTCGGGGCGATCATCGCCTACCTGCTCTCCGGCTTCGTGGCGGATGCGGTCGGGCGGCGCGCCTTCCTGCTGATCACGTATGCCGGCTGTATCGTCACCTCGCTCGCCTGCTATCTCTGGACGGGCGGGCTGGTGCCATTCATGGGGCTCGCGTTCCTGAACGGGTTCTTCACCCTGGGCTTCGCCTTCTCGTGGATGGCGATCTACTTGGTGGAGCTGTTCACCCCGGCGGTGCGGGCGACGGCAGCCAGCGCCGTCTTCAACGGCGCGCGACTGATCGCCTGGATCTTCCCGATCATCGCCGGGCAGATCGTCACCCTGTCGGGCGGCGTGGCCGCCGCGGCCCTGACCATGTCGAGCGTCTACGCGATCGGGCTGATCGTGCCGTGGTTCATGCCGGAGACGACCGGGAAGCCGCTGCCGGATTGACGGCTTCGGCCGGCTTGCCGGAAAGGGGGAGGGGCGTCGACGCACCTGCCGAGACGCACATTGCGGATGCGCCCCTCGCCCGAGTCGGACGTGGGGCGCGGATCGCCGATCCTACGCCTCGTCGTCCTCGTCCTGATGCCGGCCCTTGAGCTTGGCGAAGACCGAGTCGGCGTCGATCCGCTCCTCGCGGCCGCCATGCTCGCCCGCCTCCTCGGGCTCGGGGGCCGTCGAGACCTCGGTGGGCAGGAGCGAGGCGCCGGATTCGGCGGCCAGGGCGGCCGGGCGGTCGGCCGCGGCGCGCTGGACCTCGAAGTCGAGGTTGATCTGGGTGGCCAGGCCCAGGGTCACCGGGTCCATCGGCTGGAGCGAGCCGGAATTCCAGTGGGTGCGCTCGCGGATCTGCTGGATCGTCGACTTGGTGGTGCCGACGAGGCGAATGATCTGCGAGTCCTTCAGCTCGGGGTGGTTGCGCAGCAGCCACAGGATGGCGTTCGGCCGGTCCTGGCGGCGGGAGAGCGGCGTGTAGCGCGGGCCCTTGGTGGTGCGCTTCACCTCCGGCAGCTTCACCTTCGAGACGGCCGGCTTGAGCTTGTAGTGCGGCGCCTTCTGGGCCTTCTCGATCTCGTCGCGGGTGAGCTGGCCGGTGGAGACCGGATCGAGCCCCTTGATGCCGGCCGCGACCTCGCCGTCGGCGATGCCCTTCACCTCGAGCGGGTGCAGCTTGCAGAAGTCGGCGATCTGCTCGAAGGCCAAGGAGGTGTTCTCGACCAGCCAGACGGCGGTCGCCTTCGGCATCAGCGGACCCTGGGACATGTGCTCTCGTGCTCCGGCCTGGCGGGACGGGGGCCGGGCACCGGGCACCGGGCTCCGGATGCAGATCCGGAAGTCCCGTCTCACGCTGTCGAATGGGGATGGCTCACTATAGGGCCGCCCGGGGAACGGCGCAATCGCGGGTTCGGCGGTTCGGGACGCCTGGCGCCGATTAAACGGCGCACGAGGCCGGGCTACAAACCGGATGTGAGCCCGACCGACTCACCCGCGAAGGCCGCACGCGGCCGGTTGCGGCCGGGAGTGCAGAGGATGGTCATCCTTCTGGCAGTCTCCAGAAAAGCAGACGGCGAGTGGAGCTTCCGACTCCGACTCGCCGTCCACCCGCTGTTCTGGAGTTGGCTAAACCCTAACGGGTAATTGCCAGGGATCGGCGGTAGCCGTCGCCGATCCCACTCCCCAATATAGCGCGGCCCAGGACGAGCAACAACGGCCGCGCGGGGACGAGCAAGCCCCCTACTTCCCCGGCAGCCCGTGGACGATCGGGAAGAACGTGTCCTTCCAATCCTTGGGCTCGGCCTTGATGGTCTTCATCGCGTAGAAGTGCCGGGCCTGGAGCATGATCCCGTACGGGGTCGTGGAGAAGTTCGTGCCCGGCTCCTTCATGATCGCCACCAGCGTCTCGGGGGGCGTCTTCTCGTTGGTGGCCGCGACGTAGTCCTTGGCGGCCTGGAGCGGGTCCTTGGCGATCTCGGCATTCGCCTCGTCGATGGCGGCCACGATGGCGGCGGCGAGCTTGGGGTTGCGGGTGAACCAGCCGGTCCGGGCATAGAAGATCGCGTTGCTCACCGGCTCGCCGACCAGCTCGTAGGAGTTGAGCACCGCGTGGATCGCCGGGTCCTGCAGCTCGCGCTGCTGGAACGGCGGCAGCGAGAAGTGGCTGTTGACCTCGTTCTGGGGGCTCGCCAGCGCCGCCACCGCGTCGGGATGGCCGAGCTGGACGGTGAGCGGGTCGAGCTTGGTCGCCCCGTCGGGGCCGAAGGCCTTCTTGGCGGCGATCTGGAGCAGCACCGCCTGGGACGAGACCTTCACGGAGGGCAGGGCGATCTTGTCCTTGCCGGAGAAGTCGCTGACCGTCTTCACGTCCGGGTTGCGGGTGAGCAGCAGCATCGGCGTGCTGCCGACCCCGCACAGGCCCTTCACGTCGCCCCGGGTGCGGTCGTTGAGCAGCAGCATGTTGGTGGAGCCGCTGTCGACGATGTCGATGTTGCCCGACAGCAGCGCGTCGTTGCCGGCCGCGCCGCTGGTCAGGTTCACCCACTCGACCGTGACGTCGCCGAGGCCGGCCGCCTTGGCCTGCTTCTCGATGAGCTTGTGCCGCTCGGCGAGCACCGCCGGCAGGTAGACGAAGCCGGGCTGCCGGCTGATCCGGACCTTGGAATCGTCGGCCTGCGCCGGGACGGCGAACGGGGCGGCGAGCGCCAGCCCGGCCAGCAGCAGGGCGGCGGGGCCGCCCTGGAAGAGGTGACGGCAGAGTCCCGGAATCGCAGTCGCCCGCAACGCACGCACCATGTCTGTCCTCCCTGGCCCGCCGGCTTCATGTCCGGATCCGGGCTTTATTGGCGGCAAGTGGACAGCCTCATGCCGATAAGCGCAAGGCCCGGCGCGGTCTTCACGGCGCGGTAACGGTAACGTCGCACAGTCTCTCCGCGTGAAATTTTCGTTCCGGGGGCGGGCTCGTGAAGATCGGCATCGGAGCGAGGCTCCACACCATCACGGCCACCGCGCTGCTGGGCATCGCGGCAGTCTCTTGCATCGGCCTGCTCAACCTGAAATCGCAGGTTGAGCAGGATCGCATGGCCAAGACCCGCAACCTGACGGACGTGGCTCACGGCGTGGCGGCCTATTTCGAGGGCGACGAGCGGGACGGCCGGATGTCCCGGGCCGACGCCCAGGGCGCGGCGATCCGGGCCATCAAGACCCTGCGCTACGACGCCCAGGAATACTTCTGGATCAACGACCTGCAGCCCCGCATGGTCGCCCATCCGATGAAGCCCGAACTCGAGGGCAAGGACCTCTCCGGCGTCCAGGATCCCACCGGCAAGTACCTGTTCCGCGACTTCGTCGCGCTCGCCAAGGGGCAGGGCCAGGGCTTCGTCGACTATCACTGGCCTAAGGCCGGGTCCGAGGCGCCGGTGCCGAAGCTGTCCTACGTGCGCGGCTTCGCCCCCTGGGGCTGGGTGATCGGCACCGGCATCTACGCCGACGACACCGCGGCGATCCTGTGGGATGCGGCCTGGCGGGCGGCGGCCGGGATGCTGGTGGTGATCGCGCTGATCGGCTTGCTGGCGGCCGTGATCGGCCGCCGGGTGACCCGGCCGCTCCTGGCCCTGAACCAGGCCATGCACCGCCTCGCGGCGGGCGACATCGCCGCCGCGGTCCCGGAGCGCGGGCGCGGCGACGAGATCGGCACGATGGCCGGCGCCGTGCAGGTGTTCAAGGACGCGCTTGTCGCCAAGGCCGAGGCGGATGCGCGCGCCGCCGAGGGGGCCGAGGGGGCCTCTCGGCGGGCCGCCGCCCTCGACCGCCTGACCCGGGCCTTCGAGACCCGGGCGGGCGACCTGAGCCGGGGCCTCGCGGCGGCGGCCTCCGAACTCGAGGGCACCGCGCAGGCGATGACCGCCACGGCCGCCCGCGGCACCGAGCGCTCCGGCGCGGTCACCGCCCAGGCGGCCGGGACCTCGGCGGACGTCCAGACCGCAGCGGCGGCCACCGAGGAGATGTCGGCCTCGGTCCAGGAGATCGCCGGGCAGGTGCATCGCACACCTCGGAGATCGCCGGACGCGCGGCCGAGACCACCCGCCAGGGCGAGGCGACCGTGCGGGCGCTCGCCGACGGCACCGAGCGGATCGGCAACGTGGTCGCCCTCATCTCGGGCATCGCCGCGCAGACCAACCTGCTGGCCTTGAACGCCACCATCGAGGCGGCCCGCGCCGGCGAGGCCGGCCGCGGCTTCGCGGTGGTCGCCACGGAGGTGAAGGAGCTGGCGAGCCAGACCGCCAAGGCCACCGACGACATCGCCGCGCAGATCGCCCGGATCCAGGGCGAGACCCGTCAGGCCGTGGCGGCGATCGGCGAGGTCGGCCAGACCATCGAGGAGATGCGCAGCATCGCGGTCGGGGTCGCGGCCGCCATGGAAGAGCAGAACGCCGCGATCCAGGAGATCGTGCGCGGGGTGGTGAGCGCCGCCTCCGGGGCCGAGGCGGTGTCCGGGAGCATCGCCGACCTGCGCCGGGGCGCCGACGAGACCGGGTTCGCCTCCGAGCAGGTGCTGGCCGCCGCCCGGGACCTCACCCGCGGCTCGGACGACCTCGACCAAGCGGTCAAGGGCTTTTTGGCCGAGGTGAAGGCCGCTTAGCGCCGTCGATACAACGCGCTCGCTTGTACCGAACCGGTTATCCATTCCGGCGGCGCGCGCCAGGCGACCGGAAGTATCGGGTTCCCAAAGGGCTCAGGACTTCGGCGGGGCTTCGGGGCGGAGCCCCGACCGTTCGAGCCAGACCCTGCCCGCGGACGAGTTCAGGCGGACGGAAAGCCCCGCACCGCCGCCCGCACCAGGGCGTCGATCATCGGGCGGACATCCGCCGCCCCGAGGGGCCCGAGGCCGCCGAGATCGGCCAGGTAGGTCATGCCGTGGACGCTCGACCAAAGCGCCCGGGCCATCACCGGGATCGCGGCCTCGGCGAGTTGGCCGCCATCGCGCAGCACACCCTCCAGGACCCCGAACAGGGCCGCGATGTCGGCTTGGACCGAGGCGGGCGCCGCCACCGTGCGCCGCTCGAAGATCGCCACCCAGGCGGGATGGTGCTCGGCGGCGAACGCCAGGTAGGCGTCGGCCAGGCACAGCAGCCGGGCGTCGGTCTCCCGGGACGGGCAGGCGGAAAGCGCCGCCGCCAGGGCGTCCCGCAGGCGCCGCATCGTGATGGCGTTGGCCTCCAGCCGCAGCAGTTCCAGGCTGTCGAACTGCGTGTAGACCGAGCCGACCGCGGTACCCGCCCGCTCGGCGACCGCCCGGGCGGTGAGCGCCCCCGGCCCGCCCGCGTCCAGGATCGCCACCGCGGCCGCGATCAGGGTCTGACGATCCGCCTGGCGGTCGGTCTGACCCTTGCGCGGGCGGCCCCGCAGTTTTTTCTGAACGTCGTTCATTTAATGCCTTGCCGAGTCCGTCCGGCCGTGCTTATGTCTTTTATGAACGGCGTTCAACAAATTCCGGACCGGGTCCGGTGCGCCGCTCCCCGAGGTGAACCGTGATGAGGACCCTCTCCCTCCTGATGCGCGGCGTGATCGCCGACAACGCCCAGGCGATCCACGACGCCAACGCGGTGACGATCCTGCGCCAGCAGATCCGGGAGGCGGCCGGAGCCCTGGCGACGGCCCGGCGCGAGCTCGCCGTCGCCATGGCCTACCACGCCGCCGAGGCCCGCGCGCTGGACGGGATCGACGCCCGGATCGAGACCCTGTCGGACGGGGCGCGCCGGGCGCTCGCCGACGGACGCGAGGATCTCGGCAGCGAGGCGGCAATCCACATCGCCGCCCTGGAGGACGAGCGCTCCGACCGGCAAGCCGCCGCGGCCCGCTTCGCCGCCGAGATCGAGCGGCTGAAGCGCCTGGTCGGGCAGGGCGGCGAGCGCCTGCGGGACCTCGACCGCGGCCTTCAGACCGCCCGGACCACCGAGGCGCTGCGGCGGGCGGGGATCCAGGGGCGCCGGGTCACGGCCCCGTCGGCGGGCGCCCTCGGGGAGGCCGAGCGGACGCTGGCGCGCCTGCGCGAGGCCCAGGCTGCCGAAGCGGATGCCGCCGAGGCCCTGGCGGCCCTGGAGGCCGAGGCGGCGTCCGGGATCGAGGCCGTCCTCGACGCCGCCGGCTACGGCCGCCCCCGCACCGACCCGCGGACGGTGCTCGACCGCCTCCGGGCCCAGGCCTGACCCGTCGTTCCGTTCGCCACCCGAGCAACTACCCAAGCGATCACCCGAGCCACAGGAGCACGACCGATGATGCCGCAGATGCCCCACACCGCCGCCTGGAAGACCTTCACCCTGGTGAGCTTCACCGCCGCCGCCGCCATGCTGGCGATCGGGATCTTCTTCCTGCCCGCCGATATCTGGATCAAAGGCTACCTCGCCATGGCGGCGCTCTTCCTCACCGGCACGACCTTCACCCTGGCCAAGACCCTGCGCGACGAGCACGAGGCGAGCCGGCTGATCAACAAGATCGAGGACGCCGCCGCCGAGCGGGTGCTGCGCGAGGCCGTGCCGGGCCGGTTGTGACGGCGGCCCCCGCCCTGTCTCAGGCCGTGGCGGCCAGGAACGCCGCCACGGCGTCCGAGAATTCCGGGGTGCGCAGGTAGCCGTAGGATTTGTGTCGGTTCTCGGTGCCGTCCGGCCTGCGGTAGGCGTTGATCACCGGCAGGTCCCGCACCCGGACCCCGGCGGCGTTCGGCGGGTAGGTCTCGGCGAGGTCGTCGCCCACCGTGGCGATATCCTGGCGGTCCATCAGGTTGGTCCAGGCCGTGACCGCCGCCGGCACGCGCAGGTCGCCGTGCTCGCCCGCGAGCTTCAGCTTCAATTCGGCGAGCCCCAGGGGCGAGCCGAGGGTGACCAGGGTGCAGCGGGGCAGGGGAGTCCCGTCCCGCTCGGCGGCCCGGAGCACGTCGTAGGCGATCAGCCCGCCCATCGAGTGCGCGGCGATCAGCACGTCGCGGTCGGCCGCCTCGGTCAGGGCCTCGCGCAGGCGCGCGCGGGCGGCGGCCCGGAACGCCGCGTCCGCGTGATAGCCCCAGAGGTCGTCGAGGCGGTATTCGAGGATCAGGTCGTCGACCGGCGTGAACCCGGTGGCCTCCTCCAGGTAGGAGAGGCCACGGTAGATCCGGTCCGTGAGGGTCGGCTCGGCCTGCTCGGGGGCGTCCGCCGGGGACGGGAACGGGCCGGTGCCGGAATCGGCATCGTAGGGCTCGCGGTTGCGCCCGCCCGCCAGGGGCTCCGGGTAGCGCAGGTCCGCCCAGTACACGAAGGTGAACGGCACCTCCGGCGGCGCGGCGCCGCGATTGCGGGCGAGGCCTTCCAGGATCGCCGCACGCCACCAGGCGGCCTTCTCATCCCGGGGCGGCTTGTTGGCGAGCCCGTGGATGCCGATGAGTGTCGTCCGGCCCAGGGCCCGCCCTCCCGGATCGCGATGCGTCCGCAGACGGGAGGTAGCGCCGAAATCCCGCGCCGGAACTGCGACGAATGCTGCGCCGGCTCTCCAGCGCGTCGAAGGAGTGCCGCCCGTCCCCGCGAAGAAACCGCGCGGTCAGTCGAACAGGCTCGAGACGCTGGCCTCGGTGGCGGTCCGGCCGATCGCCTCGCCGAGCAGGGGCGCGATGGTCGCCACCCGGATGTTGCGGGCGAGCTTGACGGCCTGCGTCGGCTGGATCGAATCGGTGATCACCAATTCCTTCATCCGCGAGGCGGCGATGCGCGAGACCGCGCCGCCGGAGAGCACGCCGTGCGTGATGTAGGCCGACACGTCCTTGGCGCCGGCCTTGAGCAGGGCCTCGGCGGCGTTGACCAGGGTGCCGCCGGAATCGACGATGTCGTCGACCAGGATGCAGGATCGGCCCTCGACCTCGCCGATGATGTTCATCACCTCGGATTCGCCCGGGCGCTCCCGGCGCTTGTCGACGATGGCGAGCGGGCAGTCGATCCGCTTGGCGATGGCCCGGGCGCGCACGACGCCGCCGACATCCGGCGAGACCACCATGCGGTCGGCACTCGGCAGCCGCTCCTTGATGTCGCGCACCATCACGGGGGCGGCGAACAGGTTGTCGGTGGGGATGTCGAAGAAGCCCTGGATCTGGCCGGCATGGAGGTCGAGGGTCAGGACGCGGTCGGCCCCGGCCTCGGTGATCAGGTTCGCCACCAGCTTGGCCGAGATCGGGGTCCGGCCCGAGGTGCGCCGGTCCTGCCGGGCGTAGCCGAAATACGGGATCACCGCCGTGATGCGCCGGGCCGAGGATCGACGCGCGGCGTCGATCATGATCAGCAGCTCCATCAGGTGGTCGTTGGCCGGGAACGAGGTCGACTGGACGATGAACACGTCCTCGCCGCGCACGTTCTCCTGGAGTTCGACGAAGATCTCCATGTCGGCGAAGCGCCGGACCATGCACTTGGCCAGCGGCAATTCGAGATAGGCGGCGATCGCCTCGGCCAAGGGCCGGCTCGCGTTGCCGGCGATGATCTTGATCGAGGATTTCATGACGTCCGCCCACTCGCGGCCGAGCTTCGCGCCGCGCTCCGAATACCGGCCCGCACCGGGCCGGATGGATCTGATGACGGGCGAGGCTCTTAGCAGCGGGCCGAAGGTGTCACAATGCCTTCACGGGCGCGCCGCACAGGCGCGCGCCCGGACCGGCCGGTGCCGGAGTCCGGCTCAGGCGACCGGCGGCTCCAGCAGCCGGTGCAGGTGGACCACGAAGTAGCGCGTCTGCGCGCTGTCGACGGTGGCCTGCGCCTTGGCCCGCCAGGCGGCCTGCGCGGTGGCGTAGTCCGGGAAGATGCCGACGATGTCGAGGCCCTTGATGTCCCGGAACCGGACGCCGTCGAGATCCTGCAACTCACCACCGAAGACCAGATGGAGCTTCTGATCGCTATCGATCGTCGTCGCCATGACCTCTCCTCTTGGATGTCCCGCCCGCGGCGCTCGCAGATGGCAGCCGCCCGGTCAAGCCCGAATGTCCGTCCCGCGTCGCGGAACAACCGGGGGCAGGTATGCCCCCGGGACGGCTCCACCAGCGGTTCAGGATCCGGCCGCTCGGGGCGCTCTTGGGGGAACCCGGACGCGGCGATGCGGCGGGTACGACACCACCCCGCGCCCATGCTAGGGGCGGGACATGACACGCATGCTCCTCCGCGTCGCCGCCCTCACGCTCGGGCTCTGCGCCGTGCCGGCGCTGGGGCAGCCGGCGGCCAAGGCGCCGGCCCGCTCCGGCCCCGACAAGGCCGCCGGCCCGGACCGGAAGGCCCTCGGGCAGGTGATCGGCTGCCCGTCCCTGGCCAATTACCGGATGCTGCTGCACGACGGCACCGCCGCGGCGGCGGCCGTGCTGGCCGATCCCAAGGCGGACCATCTCGGCTGCACGCTGGTGACCCGCAGCGAGATCACCGGCCTGGTCGACCGGGTGACGCTGGGCGACCGGAGCTACGAATGCGCCGGCCTGCCGACGACCACGGCCTGCCACTGGATGGAGGCCGGGGCGGCCGCGCGGCCCGCCCCGGCGGGCGCCCCCAAGCGCTGAGGCGCGCAGCGCCGCGAGGGTCTGAATTCAACCTGCTTGGCCGTTTGAAGGGCCGCCTTGGATCGCAACCAGCCATGCAAATGGTCAAGTTGGTGACGTTCAGACCCGAAGACGGTCTCAGCGCAGATGGCCGCTGGCGCGCAGGTCCTGCTCCACCGCCTCGTGGACGCCCTGCAGCGGGTTGTCGTTGAGCGCGGCCGGCGGGAGCAGCGGCGTCATCGGGCCGGGCCGCGGATCGTGATCGAGCCGGACCACCGGCTCCGCGCGGGCGGGGCGCGACGGCCAGCGGGCGGCGAGCCTGCGCAGGGCCGCCTGCGCGCCGGGCGGGAGGAGGGGGAGGACCTTGTCGATCATGGCATGCGGGACGGCGCGGACCGACGCGGCAGCACCCGGCGCGTCGATCGGGTCCCGGGGAAACGGGCCGGGCGATCCGCCGTTCCGCTGCGGCGCCGTCATCGGCGGCCCCGTCCGAGGCGCGACAGGTCGGGCAGGAACGCGGGATCGGTCAGCGCGGCGGCCAGCACCGCCAGCAGCCCGAGATGCAGGCAAGCCGCCGCGAGCGGGAGCGCCTGGCCAGACCAGAGCCCGATCGCGGCCGCCGCCATGAGCGGCGGACCGACGACGTAGATCGGCGTGCGCCACGGGCCGGCGGGCCGGGCGAGGCGCCAGAAGCAGCCCGCGAAGGCCGCCAACGCGAAGCCGCCCTTCATCAGCGCCATGAAGCGGAGCACCCGCACGAGATCGGGATCGACGGCCGTGCCGGCCCCCCGCGCCGCGATGGCGGCGGCGCCCAGGACGGCCAGGGCCGTCAGCAGGCCGAGCAGGCCCCGCGCGCGGCCGGAGGCGTGATCGAAGATCTGGCCGGCCGCGGCCGGTCGGCCGATCCGTGCTCCGGCCTCGCCCCGGACGACGGATCCCGGCCCGAACCGGCGGTCCCTGCGTCCGCGGGGATCTGTCCCGAATGCCGGCCACCGGCGTTCGGGACGATGCTCCAGACCCTGCATCGCGGTCTCCTCCAGGGCGCACGGCCAGGCGGGCGATGCCGGGACCGGGTTCTCGGTCCGGGTGTATCTGTCACCGCACGTTTCTCTCAGAAGTCGTATAACCGCTTGGGATTCTCGACAAGGATCCTGTCACGGGTGGCGCGGTCGGGCACCCAGGTGGCGAGCAGGTCGAGCAGGCGGCCGTCATCGATGTCCTGCGCGGGCGCGAGGTCCGTGGGCTTGCGGCCGGGCTTGGGCGTGCTGTCCGGATGCGGCCAGTCGCTGCCCCAGACCAGCCGCTCCGGGTTCGCCGCCACGAGGGCCCGGGCCAGCGGCGCCACGTCGGGATAGTCGGGCGCCCGGGTCGAGGCGCGGTAGGCGCCCGACAGCTTCACCCAGGCCTGGCCGCCGCGCACGAGGTCGAGCACGTCGCCGAAGCCGGGCTGATCGGGCCCGAGGGCAGCCTGCGCGCCGGCGAAGTGGTCGAACACCACCGGCACCGGCAGGGCGGCCAGCTGCGGCTTCAGCGGGCCGATCACCGACAGGCGGGCATAGACCTGGAGGTGCCAGGGCCGCTGCCCGATCAGCTGGACGGCGCTCTCCAGCGCCTTGGCCGAGGCCGCCGGATCGAACACGCCGGCCTGCTCCAGGTTGACCCGAATGCCGCGGATGCCGGCCTGGGCCAGGGCATCGAGCTCGGCCGGGCCGGTCCCGGGCCCGATCACCGCAACGCCGCGGGCGCGCTGGGGGCCGAGAAGGCGCAGGCCGTCGAGGGTGGCCGCGTTGTCGGTGCCGTAGACGCTGGGCGTCACGATCACCACCCGGTCGAGCTTGAGCGCGTGCTGGAGCGCGAGCAGGCTCTCCGGCGGATCGACCGGCGGGGTGTAGCCGCGCCCCGCCCAGAACGGGAACCTGGCCGGATCGGGGATGACGTGGACGTGGCAATCGCAGGCCCCCGGCGGGACCTCGAACGAGACCGGGCTCCTGACGGTGGGCACGGCGGCCTGTCCCGCAGCCCGGGCCGCCGTGTCGGTCAGGGCGAGGCCGTTGGCGAGGGCCAGGGCGAGGGTTTGCCGGCGTGACAGCATGGCGGGTCTCCTCCGGATTTTTGGGCGAACTTCTGCGAGAGCCTCACCCGGATCGGACCACCCTTGCGCGAGGCGCGCAAGCCGGTCCGGTGTCAAAGAGCCCGCGACGCTGGGCGACACGGCCGGGGTCGGGTGCGTCCGGGAGCCAGGCTACGGGCGGGGCCGCCGGATGCGCCGTAGGGTTTGGGTTGGAGAGGCGCCGATCAGGCCCCTCGGAGCCGCCGTCGAGACCGTGCCCACCTGCGGACAGGATTGCGGGCGCCGGCGCGGCGAAGTCGGTTCTGGCTGCAAGGGGTGCGGGGGCTTGGCGGAAGCGGATGGGAATCGAACCCACCGTACGCTGTTGGCGTACCACTGGTTTTGAAGACCAGGGGGGCCACCAGACCCCGTTCGCCTCCACGGGCGGGGGTACGGGGCCGTGCCGGTGGGGTCAAGGGATGAGCGGGGTCGTCACGGTCGCGACGGCTCGAAAACCAGTCTCGTCCGACCGAGGTTTGACCTACGATGCGCTGATATGAAGCACCTGCCTTGAGGGCGGTGCCGAAATCCTAGCGCTCGCGCTCCGACGCGTCGCGCCGATCCTGCCGGCTCGTGAACCAGTAAACGAAGCCGGCGGTCGCCGCGAGCATCAGCGGGGTTATGATCGCAGCGGACAGAAACCCGTCGCTCATTCCTCAATCCCCCGCAGAACTTTTCGTGCAGCTCAATGTAAGCTGACACTCAAGAAAAACCGAGCACCCACCAGCAGATTGAGATTTCTCAACGGGATGTGTGCAGTCGAGGTGACGAAGGCCACGATCGGCGCGAAGCACCCGACCGCCAAGGCCGCGACAGCCGCACCGTTGAACCACGTGGCCGTGATCTTGATGCGCTCGTTCCGGGCAGCCTTGTTCACGACCAAGTCCATGCGACGGCGTTCGGGTATGACCTCGATGTTAAGGCTCAGCTTGCCCGGCGGCCAAGTCCGTCTGCGGCACCGGGCCTGACGATCACCGTGAAACTCCGCTCGCGCTGCGCTGACGTCGGCCCCTGCGGCGGAATGGATCACCCGCCGCCTCCGGGGTGCCGCGATTCGTATTAATTCCGCCACACTGTTGTGGCCCTGCACCAGTCATGCCGTTTCTGCGACGCTCACCGCCTGTGGAAGGCCCTGCGCCGGACCCCGAGGAGGGTGTCCAGCCGCCTGCCGAGCCGGTGGGCGAGGGGACAAGCCAGGCGGCCGAAGAACCCGCTCAGGCAGAAACGCTCCAGGAGCCGAGCACGCCGCTCGCGGACTCGCTGAAGCCCGGGCCGCGCGGGCCGGGCTGGATCGGCGCCGCCGTGGTGGTGACCGCGCTGATCTCGGCGCTGGCGACCTTCCTGATCCTCGCCGGGGTGATCCGGGTGACGCCGACGCCGGCCTACGGCGTCACGCTGCTCGGCATCAACGCCGTCCTGGTGCTCGGGCTGGTCTTCGTGATCGCCTGGGAGGCGCGGGTCTTCCTGCACGCCCGCAAGGCCAACGCCGCGGTGGCCCGGCTGCACTCGCGCATCGTCGGCCTGTTCTCGCTGATCGCGATCCTGCCCACCGTGCTGCTGGCCGTGGTGGCGTCGGTGACCATCGACCGGGGCCTGTCGCTCGGCTTCACCGACCGGGTCCGGGACGTGGTGCTGAAATCCGTCGAGGTGGCCGACGCCTACCAGGAGAACCAGTGCCAGTCGCTCGCCCGGGAAATCCGCATCCTGGTGGACGACCTGACCCGGGCGCGCCCGAACTTCGACCGGGACCGGGCCTGGTTCGAGAACTTTTTGACCACGCGGGCGACCAATCTCGGCCTGCCGGTGGCTCAGATCATGCGCGGACCCACCGACGTGGTGGCCCGGGCCAAGATCGACGTGCTCAAGCAGGTGCGGCTCCCCTCGGCGGCGGCCTTCGAGGAGGCGGCGACCTCCACCGACCCGATCTGCCTGCTGCCCTCGGAGGGCCGCGTCTTCGCCGCGCTGCTTCGGATGCCGGCCTACGACGACGCGGTGCTGATGGTGCAGCGGGAAGTCAGCCAGCTGGCCATCGACTTCCCGGGCGTCTCGCGGGCGGCGGCAGCCGAGTACCTGACCTACGATTCGCTCCGGCGCTCGATCCAGATCACCTTCGCGTCGGTGTTCCTGCTGATCGCCCTGATCGCGCTCTTGTCGGCGGTGTGGTTCGGCATGAACTTCGCCAACCGGTTCGTGGCGCCGATCCGGCGGCTGATCAACGCCGCCGACCAGGTCGCGTCCGGCAACTTCTACGCCCAGGTGCCGACCAAGAAGACCAGCGGCGACCTGGCCCATCTCGGCGAGGCCTTCAACAAGATGACGCAGGAACTGCGCCGCCAGCATACCGGGCTGATCGCCGCCAACGACCTGATCGACACCCGCCGCCGGTTCACGGAGGCCGTGCTGTCGGGGGTCTCGCCCGGGGTGATCGGCCTCGACGCGGCGGGCTTCGTCACCATCGCCAACCCGGCCGCCGAGCGGATGCTCGACCTGGAGAGCGAGGCCCTGATCGGCCAGCCGCTGGCCCGGGCGGTGCCGGAACTCGCCCCCGTGCTCGCCGAGAGCGAGAGCCGTCCGCGCGCCCTCCAGCAGCAGCAGCTCCAGCTCACCCGGTCCCGGGGCGAGCGCACCGTGACCGTGCGGGTCACGAGCGAGCAGGCCCAGGGGACGTCGCGCGGCTCGGTGGTGACCCTTGACGACATCACCGACCTCGTCCAGGCGCAGCGCAGCTCCGCCTGGGGCGACGTCGCCCGCCGCATCGCCCACGAGATCAAGAACCCCCTGACCCCGATCCAGCTCTCCGCCGAGCGCATCCGGCGCAAGTACGGCAAGGTCATCACCGCCGACAAGGAGGTGTTCGACCAGTGCACCGCCACGATCGTGCGCCAGGTGGACGAGATAAAGCGCATGGTCGACGAGTTCTCGGCCTTCGCGCGGATGCCGAAGCCGGCCATCGCGCCGAACGACCTCACCGAGATCGCCAAGCAGAACCTGTTCATGATGCGCGTGGCGCACCCGGACATCGACTTCGCGTTCTCGGCTCAAGGGGGGGCGGGCAGCGCGGAGAAGATCGTGGCGGCCTTCGACATCCGGCTGCTCAGCCAGGTGATCACCAACATCCTGAAGAACGCCGTTGAGGCGGTGGCCGAGGTGCCGGCGGACGAACTCGGCAAGGGCAAGATCGCGCTCGGTCTCGCGGTCGAGGACGGCTTCGCGGTCATCACGGTGACCGACAACGGCAAGGGTTTTCCGGTGGAGGGGCGCCAACGGCTGCTCGAGCCCTACATGACCACACGCGACGGTGGCACCGGGCTGGGACTTGCTATCGTCAGCAAGGTGCTTGAGGAGCACGGCGGCGGGATCGCGCTGAACGACAACCCCGCCGGCCGTGGCGGGCAGGTGCAGATGCGGGTTCCGCGCGAGCACGGGCCCGAGCCTTCCGGCCCCGAGACCAGCCCCGTCACGACAGAGGAGAAGGGCGCCGCACCGACGGCCCCCCGGATCGCGGAGATGCACGCATGAGCGCCGATATCCTGATTGTCGACGACGAGGCCGACATCCGCGACCTCGTGGCGGGCATCCTCGACGACGAGGGCCACCGCTGCCGCACGGCCGGCGGCTCCGACGAGGCGCTGGCCGCCATCGAGGCGCGCCGGCCGCACCTGGTGTTCCTGGACATCTGGCTGCAGGGCTCGCGCCTCGACGGCCTGCAGGTGCTCGACCTGATCAAGGCCGCCAACCCCGACCTGCCAGTGGTGATGATCTCGGGCCACGGCAACATCGAGACCGCGGTCTCGGCCATCAAGGCGGGGGCCTACGACTTCATCGAGAAGCCGTTCAAGGCCGACCGGCTGATCCTGGTGGCCGAGCGGGCGCTGGAAGCCTCCCGGCTCCGGCGCGAGGTCCGCGACCTGACGGCGCGCTCCGGCAACCCGAACCGCATCGTCGGCGGCTCGCTGGCGATCAACCAGCTCCGCCAGACCATCGACCGGGTCGCGCCGACCAACGCCCGGGTGATGATCACCGGGGCGCTGGGCTCTGGCAAGGAGCTCGCGGCGCGCAGCCTGCACAAGGCCTCGGCGCGGTCGAACGGCCCGTTCGTGCTGCTCAACGCGGCCGCAATCCTGCCCGAGACCATGGAGTCGGAGCTGTTCGGGGTCGAGGGCGAGTCCGGCCGGCGGGTCGGCGCCCTGGAGGAGGCCCATGGCGGCACCCTCTACCTCGACGAGGTCGCCGACATGCCGCGCGAGAGCCAGAACCGGATCCTGCGCGTCCTGGTCGATCAGAACTTCCAGCGCGTCGGCGGCACCACCCGGGTCCACGTGGATGTCCGGATCATCTCGTCCTCGTCGCGGGATCTCGCCGAAGAGATCGCCGCGGGCCGCTTCCGCGAGGACCTGTTCCACCGGCTCTCGGTGGTGCCGGTGCGGGTGCCGGCCCTGTCGGAGCGCCGGGAGGACGTGCCCGAGCTGATCCAGTTCTTCATGGACAATATCTCGTCCCAGACCGGCCTGCCCAAGCGTGTGATCGCCGAGGACGCGATGGCGGTGCTCCAGTCGCACAACTGGCCGGGCAACGTCCGCCAGCTCAAGAACAACGTCGAGCGGCTGATGATCCTGACCCAGGCCGACCCGGACCAAGAGGTCACCTCGGAGATGCTGCCCTCCGAGATCGGCGCCCTGGTGCCGACCACCCCGGGGGGCGCCGGCGGCGAGAAGCTGATGAGCCTGGCGCTGCGCGAGGCGCGCGAGATCTTCGAGCGCGAGTATCTCGTGGCGCAGATCGCGCGGTTCTCGGGCAACATCTCGCGCACCGCCGAGTTCATCGGCATGGAACGCTCGGCGCTTCACCGCAAGCTGAAGTCCCTGGGCATCGGCCCGTAGCACGCCGGGGCGCGAGGGGGGCGCAGACGGGGGACGACCCGTGAAACTGACGCCGATCCGTCACGGATCGGGCGGAACGGGGCTTGCTTGCCCCCGGGCTTTCACGCCGTCATGCTGTAGACTCGGTCCGTGCGGGATGATCGGACGATCCCGCACGTGACGGCCCCAACCACGTGACAGATTCCGACGTCGCGTACCCAACCCGAGCCCTTCGCGCCGGGATAACGAAAAGGCAAATAAGATGGCGGGCGAACGCGCACAAAACCTTCAGGACACGTTCCTCAATCATGTCCGCAAGAACAAGATCCCGCTGACCATCTTCCTCGTCAACGGCGTCAAGCTCCAGGGCGTGGTCACCTGGTTCGACAATTTCTGCGTGCTGCTGCGCCGGGACGGCCATTCGCAGCTCGTGTACAAGCACGCGATCTCCACGATCATGCCCGGCCACCCGGTGCAGCTGTTCGAGCCGGACGAGACCGCCGAGAAGGCGTGATTTTTTTGGGGGGAAGGGCGATCGGTTCGCTTTCTCCGGGGCCGCGATGCCGCCAGCGGGCCGCCTCGCCGCACGGGCAGCGGCGAATCCCAGGACGATCCCGCACTCTCCCCTCATCCTGAGGTGCGGCGGAGCCGCCTCGAAGGAGGCCTCAAGGGATCGCGCGGCCAGCTGGAGGGCTCCTTCGAGGCCTCCGCTGCGCTCCGGCGCCTCAGGATGAGGGCGCGGGTGGGATAGGCCGAATCCAGCTGGCTGCCGGATTCGGATCTCCCCAATCCCAACCTCCTGACTCCCGGCATCTTGGCCCGGCCCCGCCGAATCCCCATGTCGAAACAATCCGAGTTCTCGAACGAAGCTGCCGGCGCGCGGGCGGCGTTAAAGGTTGCATGAGCGAGACGCTGACGTCCGGCGAGGCCCGGCTCCAGGCACAGGCCGCGCCCGAGGGCGAGATCGCCGCGGCGACCCACACCCTGGTGATCGGGCCCTATCTGGCCCGCGGTGCCCCCGGGCCCGGAGGACCGGGCCACGGGCCCGCCCAGCCGACCCGCTCGGTGGAGGCGCGCCTCGACGAGGCGACCGGACTCGCCGCAGCCATCGAGCTCGACGTGGTCGAGAGCGTCGCGATCAGCCTGCCGCGCATCCGCCCCTCGACCTATCTCGGCAAAGGCCGGGTCGAGGAGATCGCCGGGATGATCCGCGCCCGCGAGATCGGCCTCGTGGTGATGGATTGCGCGCTCTCGCCGGTGCAGCAGCGCAACCTCGAGAAGGCCTGGGGCGCCAAGGTCATCGACCGCACCGGTCTGATCCTCGAGATCTTCGGCCGGCGCGCCTCGACCCGCGAGGGCACGCTCCAGGTCGAGCACGCCCACCTCGCCTACCAGAAGTCCCGCCTCGTGCGCTCCTGGACCCACCTGGAGCGCCAGCGCGGCGGCTTCGGCTTCCTGGGCGGCCCCGGCGAGACCCAGATCGAGGCCGACCGGCGCATGATCCAGGAGCGCATGACCCGGATCGAGCGCGACCTCGACGCGGTGGTGCGGACCCGCGGCCTGCACCGGCAGAGCCGGGCCCGGGTGCCGTACCCGATCGTCGCGCTGGTGGGCTACACCAATGCCGGAAAATCGAGCCTGTTCAACACCCTGACCAGCGCCGAGGTCACCGCCAAGGACATGCTGTTCGCCACCCTCGACCCGACCGCGCGGGCGACCAAGCTGCCGCACGGCGAAAACGTCATCCTGTCCGACACGGTGGGCTTCATCTCCGACCTGCCGACCGCTTTGATCGCGGCGTTCCGGGCGACCCTGGAGGACGCGATCGAGGCCGACGTGCTGCTGCACGTGCGCGACGTCAGCCACGTCGATTCCGAGGCCCAGGCCGAGGATGTCGGCGATGTGCTGCGCGAACTCGGCATCGAGACCACGGCCGAGCGGATCATCGAGGTCTGGAACAAGTCCGACCTCCTCGACGACGACGAGCGCACCCGGCTGATGAACCTCAGCGGCCAGGCCAAGGCCCGCAACGACCGTGACAGCGACGCGCCGGTACTGGTCTCTGCGCTGACCGGGGAGGGGCTCGCCGCGCTCACCGCCCGGATCGAGGCGCGGATCGGCCGCCACCGGACGAGCTTCGCGGTGTCGCTGCCCCCCGAGGACGGGGCGGCGCTCAACTGGCTCTACGAGAACGCCGAGATCCTGGACCGACGCGCGGAGGCCGACGGCACCGTGCACCTCGCGATCCGGATCGCCCCCGAGAAGGAGCCGCGCTTCCTCAACCGCTTCAGCGCGGCCCGGCGCCTCGACCGGGGCGCGTGATGGCCACGGGCGGCGCCCGGACCCAGCCGCTCCGCGCCCCCAGGCCCGCCCGGGACCTCTCCGCGCGCAAGGCGGAGGCGGCCCAGGACGACGCCGCGGTCCTGCGCGCCATGCAGGCGGGCGGCGGCCTGCGACTGCTCGGGCTGCGGATCGTGATCGTGCTGGTGCTGCTGATGGCGGCGCAGGCCTATGACGGCTCGCTGCACGCCTTCAGCCACTGGTTCATCCTCGGCCTCTACGGCGTCGGCACGATCTGGTTCGGGCTCGGGGAGCGGGGCGGCGGCCCCGCCGCGGCGGCCTACAGCTGGGCCGGGACGCTGCTCAATGCCGGGCTCGCCGTCTACGTGATCATCGAGCACATGCTGGCCGGCGGCGGGGCCGGCCTCGGCGCCGACGCGGTGAGCCGCCTGCCGGCCTTCCTGCTCCTGCTCCAGACCGGCCTGAGCATGCGGGTGGCCCAGACCATGCTGTTCTGCGGGGTGGTGACGGCGTGCTGGAGCGCGGCCTTCCTGGTCGGGCTGGTTGATCCCGGCCTGTTTCCGGGGCCGGATTCCTTCCCGACCGCGCAGGTCACCGGGCTCGCCACCTTCGTGGCGGCCGGGCTGCTCGTGGTGGACGGCATGACCCGCCTGCGCGAAGCGGTCACCCGGGCCCTGCGCATGGAGCACGAGCGCGCCCAGCTCGCGCGCTTCGTGCCCGACACGGTCGCCCTCGACCTCGCCGCCGAGGACGCCAACGCCGCCATGGGCATCCACCGGCGCCATGCCTGCCTGATGGTGCTCGACATCCGCGGCTTCTCCAGCTTGAGCCGGGAGCATCCGCCCGAGGCGATGGTGACCGCCTTGCTCGCCGTCCGGGCGGCCGCCCAGGCCGCGGTGGCCGAGCAGGGCGGCCTGGTGGACAAGTATGTCGGCGATGCCGTGCTGGTGCAGTTCGTGGTCGGCCGCCCGCGGGCGCAGGCCCGGGCGGCGCTGGCCTGCGCCCTGTCGCTCCAGGACCGGATCGCCACCCTCAACGAGGCCCGGGCCGAGGCGGGGCTGTTCACCCTCCGGGTGGTGGTCGCCCTGCACGCCGGCGACCTCCTGGTCGGGGTGTTCGACGACGGGGTGCGGGCCGAGTACACCGTGCTGGGCCCCGCCATGAACGCCCTGTCGCGTCTCGAGGCCCGGGCCAAGACCGCCGAACTCCAGATCGCCGCCTCGGGGGATTTTCTGGATCTGCTCGGGGGGCCGCTGCCGCCGAGCATCCGGGCGGTCCCGGTGCCGGACGCCAAGGCCGTGCAGCCCGCCCTGTTCGCGATCGTGGAGGGTCCGTCCGCCTGAGGGCCCGGAACCTGCGCATCACTGATCCGTTCGGTCGGCGCGGCGCAGGGTCGCGAAGGGACCGGAACCGATGAACAAGATCCTCCTCGGCGCGACGCTCGCGCTCGGCCTTGTCCTGGGCGCCGCCAGCCCGAGCCTCGCCGCCCCGGGCGACGGCCTCGACCGGAACGCCGCCGCCACCGGCAACGGAAATTTCGGCGGCATGCACCGCGGCGCCCGGATGTCTTCCCGCGGCGTGATGCGCAGCCGCCATCACATGATGCGCCGGCACCATCGCGGCCACATGATGCGCCGCCACGACCGCTGAGCCCGGGGCATCGGCCGCTCCCGGTCTGGATCGCCGCGCGTGGCTCAGGCCGCGCGCGGCGGGCGCCTCACCACTTGTAGCTCACGCTCGCCAGGACCCGCCTTGCGTCGCCGTAGAAGCAGGACGTGGTCGTCTGGCAGGACGAGACGAAGCGGCGGTCGCCGATGTTCGTCGCGTTGACCTGCAGGCGCCAGCGCTCCCAGTCGTAATGGACCTGGGCGTCGAACAGCACGTAATCCGGCACCCGGAAGGCGTTGGCCACGTCCGCGAAGGAGCGGCCGACATAGCGCACGCCGCCGCCGAAGCCGAAGCCGCGCAGGTCGCCGGTCGGGATGGTGTAGTCGACGAACAGGTTGGCGAAGTTCTCCGGGATGTTGACCGGGACCTTGCCGATCAGGTCCGGGCCGCCCCGCTCGTTGGTCAGCCCGTAGATCGTGTACGAGGCCGCCACGTTGAGGCCGTCGAACAGGTTCGCGACCAGCTGGGCCTCGAAGCCGGTGGACCGCACCTCGGCCAGCTGGGCGTTGAACAGCGGGTTGGCGGGGTTGGCGGTCAGTACGTTCTGGCGGTGGATGTCGAAGCCCGCCAGGGTGACGAAGTAGCCCTGGCCCGGGGGCTCGAACTTGACGCCGCCCTCCACCTGCTTGCCGGTCTCGGGCTTGAAGGTCTGGTTGTTGAGGCCGGTGCCGATCAGCGGCTGGAACGAGGTCGAGTAGCTGACATAGGGGGCGAGCCCATTGTCGAAATTGTAGATCAGCGCCGTGCGGTAGGTGGTGCCGTTGTCGCTGCGGCCGTTGTTGCCCGCGCCGTTGGTGAGCTTGTCGACCACCCGGTTGTCGGCGAAATCCTGGCGGCCGCCGACCAGCAGGGTGAGCCGGTCGGTGACCTTGATCTGGTCCTGCAGGTAGAGGCCGAGCTGCTTGAATGCGTCGGAGTTGATCAGGTACGGCGACGGCGTCCCGGTCGGCAGGCCGTAGACCGGGGCCAGGATGTTCAGGTCGCTCGCCGGGAACAGCGACGCCTGGTTGTCGTTCAGGCGGTAATCCTTGTAGTCCAGGCCCATCAGCAGGTCGTGACGGAAGTATCCGTCGAAGAACCGCGCCTCGGCCTGGTTGTCGACCTGGAACAGGTTGACCTTGGCGCTGTCGCGGAACTGGTAGCGCGCGAGCAGCGTCTGGGCCGGGTTGCTGTAACCGAGCTGGCCGATATCCGAGTTCTGGAAGCTCTTCAGGAACGAGTACCGGAGGTTCTGCCGGAAGGTCCACGTCTCGTTGAAGTCGTGCTCGAACTCGTAGCCCAGGAAGGCCTGGTCGCGCTGGAAGGTGTTGAAGCCGGCATCGCCGACGTTCAGCGAGCGCGGGATGCGCAACCCGGAGGCGTTGGGCCGCACGGTCCCGAGATACGGCAGGAAGTTCGACGTCACCGCGGTGTTGTCGTGCTGGAAACTCGACAGGAAGGTGAAGCGCGTCGCCCCGTCCGGCTTATAGGTGACGGCCGGCGCGATGTAGAAGCTGTCGTCCGGGGCCCCCTCGACCTGCGTCCCGCCCTGGCGGCCGTAGCCGGTCAGCCGGTAGAACCAGTGGCCCTCCCGGTCGGCCGGGCCGCCGAAGTCGAAGGCGGCGTATTTCTGGCCGAACGAGCCGCCGCCGACCTCGGCAT
Organism: Methylobacterium mesophilicum; assembly: GCF_022179445.1. Lineage (GTDB taxonomy): Bacteria > Pseudomonadota > Alphaproteobacteria > Rhizobiales > Beijerinckiaceae > Methylobacterium > Methylobacterium mesophilicum. The sequence goes on from NZ_BPQU01000002.1 coordinate 383,327, forward strand.
AGCCGAACGGGTCGAGCGTCGGGCGCTTGGTCACCTGGTTGACGATGCCGCCGGGGCTGCCGGCCCCGAACAGGACCGCCGCCGGGCCGCGCAGCACCTCGATGCGCTCGAGCCCGAACGTGTTGGTCTTGAAGTAGCCGAAGCCGTAGTTCAGCTGCTGCAGCCCGTCCCGGTAGATGCCGAAATCACTCACCACGAAGCCGCGCAGGGTGAGGTAGTCGATGCGCGAATCCGCGCCGAACACGCCGCCATAGGCGCCCGCGACGTACTGGGTGGCCTGGGTCAGGGTCTGGGCGTTCTGGGCGTCGAGCTGCTGGCGCCCGATCACGGTGATCGATTGCGGCGCCTCGATCAGCGGGGTGTTGGTCTTCGTCGCGGTGTTCGATCGCTTCGCCACGAACCCGTCGATCGGGCCGGTCGGGCTCTCCACGCTGCGCGAGGCCGTGCTGGAGCGCCCCGCCTGGACGGGGCCGCCCCCACGGCTCTCGACGCTGATCTCGTCGAGCTGCACGCTGCCCCCGGCGGGGGGATTGGCGATGCCGCGACGCGGCGGCGTCGCGTCCTGGGATAGGGCCGGGACGACCTGCGCCAGCACGGCGAGGGAGGCGCCGGCCAGGAAGGCGCCGGCGCGGCGGGGGCGCCGGGCGCGGGGACGGGGGTGAACGACTCGCATCTGACTGGGCCCTGCACGACGCTCCGGGCAGCCGCCCGCATGCGCCGGGACGGGGCCCGGCGGGGCTGCCCCGCTCTTTAGAATTGTGATAAACTGCTGTTATTATTGAGGTTTCTGCTACTTGCAGTACGGGCCGCCAGGCTCGGCTGCAAGCGGGTCGCGCGCGGAAGGCGAGCGCTGTTGCGGTTTCAACACGCAGCGATGGACGGGCCGCCACAGCGGGGAGGGCGCTGTCGCGAACGACGCGGCGGAAATGCCTGTGGACGCAGCGGGACGGACCGCGGCGCCCGGTCCCGAGGCGCTACTTCACGCGGCCCGCGATCCAGGCCGCCACGGCATCCGCCACGGCGTCGCTGTTGGTCTCCAGCATCACCATGTGGCCGTTGCCGTGCAGACCGCGCTCGGCCAGCCGGATCGCGTCGGGCTTGGCGCCGGCCTGGGCCAGGAACGCGACCGTGCAGGCATCGTAGGTGGCGTGGAACGAGGCCTCGGCGGTCACCACTGCGGCCGGCACCTTGGCGAGGTTCGGCAGGGTCCGGGCCGGCTCGGCCTGCAGCCAGCAGCGGATCTGGCCCTCCGCCGCCTTGGCATCGGATCCTTTCGCCTGCTGCGCCACGATCAGATCCTCCGGCGCCTTGACCGGCGGGTCGAAGGTCAGGGGCATGCGGGTCAACCCGTAGGCGCGGGCGCGGCCGTCCCCGGACTTCTCCCAGAACTCCTTGCCGCCGCGGAACTGCACGTCGAAGAAGGGCGGCCCGTTCGGCTCCACGGTGACATGGGCCTTCACCAGGTCGGGCCGCGCATCCGAGGCCGCCCAGCCGAACAGGGCGCCCTGGCCGTGGGTGAGCAGGATCGCCGGCCCGACCTTCTCCAGGAGCGCCACCAGGGCCGGGGCGACGAGTTCCTCGGTCTGCTGGCTGTTGGCCAGGAACGGGACCTGGCTGGCGAAGAACTGGTCGAACCCGGCATTGCCCTGCACGCCGGTGCCGCCCGGCCATTGCGTGTGGAGCTTGGCCTGCGGGAACAGGTCGTAGACCTCCGGGGCCGTGTAGGTCTTCTCGAGGGTGCGGGTGCCGAGCCGGTCGTAGGGGCCGTAGACCTCCGGGTTGGTGCCCGAGCGCCCGCGTCCGACCTGATCGACCACGTAGACCTGATAGCCCTTCTCGACGAAGCGCTGCACCCAGCCCGGCCGGCCGTCCGCGGTGGCGAGGAAGTTCACGCCGGTCTGGGCGAGCCCGTGGACCATCACCACCGGGTAGGGCTGGGTGATCTTGGCCGGCGCGCGCGCCTGCACGAACATCTGGCCGACCATCACGGTCTTGTCGCCGAGCTTCTGATACCGCCCGCCGATATAGAAATAGCTCGCCCGGGTGACCGGCTCGGCGGCGGGCTCCTCGGCCCGCACCGGCAGCGCGGCCAGGATCGCGCCCTGAACGGCCAGCAGCGCGCCCAGAATGCCGCCCGCGATCCCTGCTGCGATCCCGTTACCGGCCATACGTCTCTCCCCGGATGCGCGTCGCATCGCGCGGGCTTATTGCGGGAATCGGGGCGTACGGCCAGCACCTCCGGTTGACGCAGGAGCCGGCCCCGGGCCCGAGAGCCCGAACCCACACGCATGCCAGGTCCACCACTGCAACGCTGGTGAAACCCCGCCCGCGCGCCCACCTTCCTGTCATCGTAGGCGCCGGGATCGGCGCCCCTCGCCCGGGCAGCCCGCGGCGAGATGAGCTGAGGACGTCACGCCGTGGACCCCGCTACCGCCAAGATCCTGGTTTCCGCAGCCCTGGTCGCCTCGATCGCCCTGTTCAGCCTCGTGTCGATCCAGGCCTTCATCGCCCAGGTCGCGTCCGATCTACGAGCCGCCAAACCCGTGCGCGTCCCGGCCCGCGCGGAGCCTCGGCAGCCCCCGCAGGCCTGATACGGAGTCCTCAGGCCTCGTCCTGGCGGGCCCGCTCGCGCAGGATGAATTTCTGGACCTTACCCGTGGAGGTCTTCGGCAGCTCGCCGAAGATCACGTGACGGGGCAGCTTGTAGGCGGCCAGCCGCCCGCGGCACCACTGGATCAGTTCGTCGGCGCTGGGCGAGGCGCCCGGCTTCAGCTCCACGAAGGCGCAGGGCGTCTCGCCCCATTTCGCGTCGGGCTTGGCCACCACCGCGGCGGCCGACACCGCCGGATGCTTGAACAGCGCGTCCTCCACCTCGATCGACGAGATGTTCTCGCCCCCCGAGATGATGATGTCCTTCGAGCGGTCCTTGAGCTGGATGTAGCCGTCCGGGTGCTTCACCCCAAGGTCGCCGGTGCGGAACCAGCCGCCCTTGAAGGCGGCCTGCGTGGCCGCCGGGTTCTTGAGGTAGCCGCGCATCACCACGTTGCCGCGCATCATCACCTCGCCGATCGTCGTGCCGTCTGCGGGCACCGGCACCAGCGTGTCCGGGTCGCGCACGTCGAGCGCCTCCAGGACCGGGTAGCGCACGCCCTGGCGGGCCTTCTTGGCCGCCCGCTGGTCGGCCGCGAGCGCGTCCCAATCCGCGTTCCAGGCGTTGACCACGGCGGGGCCGTAGCTCTCGGTCAGGCCGTACAGGTGGGTCACGTCGAACCCGGCCTCCGACATGCCGGCCAGGATCGCCTCGGGCGGCGGTGCGGCGGCGGTGAAGAACGCCACCCGCCGGGGCAGGTCCCGGCGCTCGGCATCGGGGGCGTTGATCAGCATCTGCATCACGATCGGCGCGCCGCAGAGATGCGTGACCCCGTGCTCGGCCATCAGCCGGTACATCGCCTCCGCGCGGACCTGGCGCAGGCAGACATGGGTGCCGGCCACGATCGACAGGGTCCAGGGGAAGCACCAGCCGTTGCAGTGGAACATCGGCAGCGTCCAGAGATAGACCGGGTGCTGCCCGAGCCCCCCGGTGATGACGTTGCCGAGCGCCAGCAGCGCCGCGCCCCGGTGGTGGTAGACCACGCCCTTCGGGTCGCCGGTGGTGCCCGAGGTATAGTTCAGCGTGATCGCGTCCCACTCGTCGTCGGGCAGCGCCCAGTCGTGCTCCGGGTCCCCGCCCGCCAGGAACGCCTCGTAGTCGGTCTCGCCGAGGCGTGCGCCGGGGCCGTCGTAGTCCGGGTCGTCGACGTCGATGACGAACGGTTTCGTCGCCAGGCCCTCCAGGGCCGCCGCGGCGGTCTTCGAGAACTCGCGGTCGGTGATCAGCACCTTGGCCTCGCCGTGCTCCAGGCAGAACCGGATCGCGGCGGCGTCGAGGCGGGTGTTGAGGGTGTTGAGCACCGCCCCGGTCATCGGCACGCCGTAATGGCACTCGACCATTTCGGGGGTGTTGGCCAGGAAGGCCGCCACGGTATCGCCGCGGCCGAGCCCGCGCCGGGCCAGCGCCGAGGCCAGGCGCCGGGCGCGGGCGTAGAGGTCCCGGTACGAACGCCGCAGCGGGCCGTGGACCACCGCGACCTGGTCGGGAAACACCCGCGCCGCCCGGTCGAGATAGAGCAGGGGGGTCAGCGGCTGGTGGTTGGCCGGCACACGGTCGAGATCGCGGTCGTAGATCGTGTCGCGAGCCATCGGAATCCTCCCGGCAAAGTCTTGCCGGGACCGTAGCTTGGGGGCGTGGGCGCGATCAATCGCACGTCGCGGATGCGCGGGGGCTCGGATCGGGCATCGTCTCCGGCCGAATGCCGGAAACCACCGTTCGGTACGATGCGCTCAGTGGCGCGGCTCGTCCTCGGGCTCCGGCAGGAACCGGGCGAGTTCGAAGCCGATCTCGATCATCAGGCGCTCGATCCGCTCGACCAGCGCCGGCCGCTGCAGGACGTGGGCGAGGTCGCGCAGGGCGATGACGTGCTCGGCCATCCGGTTCACCACCCGCTCGCTCTGCATGAGGTTGGCCGCCTGCACCTCGGTCCGGTCGATGGCGATGCCGCGGCCCTGGAGCGTGCGACCCGAGGGGTCGCGGTCGATCCGGCCGCGCATCAGCAGGGTACGGACGCCGCTGCGGGTGTCGCGGGTGCGGAACTCCGCCTCCAGGGTGCCGCCGGACTCCGACACCGCGTGCAGGTAGCTCTCGATCCGGATGCGGTCCTCCGGATGGGTGCGGTCGAGGAACGCCGCGAGGGACACCCCCGTGGCGGCCGCCACCGGGTCGAGGCCGAGCAGACCCGCCAAGGAGCCCGAGAGCGCCAGCCGATCAGCCCAATGATCGTGGACCCACGTCCCGACCACGCCGGAGGCGTCCAGGACGGATTGCGGGATCGGGGCGTCGGCCATGCCATTCCTCGGCGGGATTTCGAACGCCGCTAAACCTGAGGTAATAAAATCCATCGCAGCTCCGGCGCTGGCGACCTAGACGCTACGGCATCCTACAGCGGCTGAAAAGGCCGTTCAGGAAGCAGACAGCATAGATATTAACCTGAGGTTTAGATTGCGTCGGACGACCCGACAACCTGGCCGGTCCGGTCGCATGCTGGCGGCAGGGCATCTTAACGGCTCGTTAACCATGTCGGACGCACCGTGCCGCTCGACATCCTTGGGTCACAGGATCGCGGCAGCCCGTGATTGCGCACCTGAGGTTGCCCGACGAGGGCGCGGCATTCGTGAATGCCGGCGCTTCCGGCGGATGCGCGGGGCCTTCTGGAGGATGCCCAGGATGAAAGCCATCACCTTCGTCACGCAGAAGGGCGGCAGCGGCAAGAGCACGCTGTGCATCTCTTTGGCGGTCGCCGCCCGCGAGGCGGGCCACACGGTCTGCATCCTGGAGATGGATCGCCAGGCCACGATCTCGGATTGGCTCGACCACCGCACCGCCGACGGTCCCGAGGTCGCCCAGATCGACGCGACGCAGATCGACGCCGTGATGGAGCGCCTGCGCGACTCGGCCTACGACTACGTGTTCATCGATACGCCGGGGGTCGATTCCACCGGCACGCTCTCGGCCATCCGCGCGGCGGACCTGTGCATCATCCCGTGCCGGCCGACGCCGGCCGACCTGCGGGCGTTCAAGCCGACGCTGGCGGCGGTCTACCGGCTGGAGAAGAAGTTCGCCTTCGTGCTGAACCAGACCCCGCCCCGCTCCTACCGGGTCCGGGACGCGGCCGACGGGCTGGCGGTGCTCGGCATCCTGCCGGACGTGAACATCGTCGCCCGCACCGACCACCAGGACGCGATTGGCCTCGGCCAGGGCGTCACCGAGTTCAACCCCAAGGGCCAGGCCGCCGGAGAGGTCCGCCGGCTCTGGTCCTGGATCGAGCGCCGCACGCAGTCGCTGAGGACGGGCCGCCATGTCCAAGCCGCCTAAGCTCAGCCTCGCGGCGATCGTCGCCTCGGCGAACCCGCCGGACCGGCACGCGGCCCGGCCGCAGGGCGCCGAGATCGTGACCCTGGCGCTGGCGCCCCCGGCGGCGAAGCCTGCCGCCACGCTGAAGCAACGCGCCCGGCAGATGTCGGTCTACCTGGAGCCGCCGGTCTACGACCAGCTCCGGGACCTCGCCTATGCCGAGCGGACCAAGATGCACGCCCTGATGCTGGAGGGGCTGGACCTGCTGTTCAAGCAGCGCGGCGCCCGCTCCATCGCGCAGCTGACCGACACCCCGCCGCGCTGAACCCGGCGCGGCTCGACCCTGCCCCCGCACAGGGTCCCGGACGCGACCCGTTCAGGGAGTTTGCAAAGGCAGCTCTGACAACACCCCGTCATCCCAGGGTCGCGCAGCGAAGCCCCGGGATGACGGGGTGGATGCCGACGCGTCCTTGGACATCCGGAATCCGTGACCCGTCTCACCGCTTCCGCGCCGTCCCTTCGGCAGCCGCCCGGGCGATGGATGCGCCCGAGCCATCAGGCCGGTCCTGCGCGGTCTCGACCGACCGGCTCCGCTGGCGACGATACTTACGGACAGTTCAATGCGAACGCCGCGAAAGCCCTCGGCCCTGCTTGCCCAAAACCTAAACCATCGATCTATCAGATTCTTGCTTGAATATCCTGATGTGCCGCGCGAAGTCCAAGAGCGGCTCGGCTGCAACTCCTGAACCGCGACAGCCGACAGCGTTCAGGCTTCCTTTACGGGACCGCTACAATTCTGGGTGGACCGGCTGAGCCCAGGGGCGCGGCCGGTGCCGGCTCGTTTCCGGGCCGCTGTCCCGCGTCGCGTTTGGTGAACCCCGATATGGTGCGCACGACCCTTCCCCGGCCTGCGCGCCTCGCCCTGCGGCTCCTGGCCGTTTCGGGCGTGGCCCTGGCGACGGCCAACTGCGCCACCAATCCCCAGCAGCAGAAGCTCAGCTCCGGCAACGGCATCGACCCGAAATACGGGGTCAAGGCGAGCCCGCGCCTCTACAACGAGGGCGACGTGATCCCGAAGGGCGGCGGGCGCCGCTACACCGGCAAGCCCTACGTGGTGGCCGGCCAGACCTACGTGCCCAAGGAGGATCCCCGCGGCTACGTGCGGGAGGGCCTGGCCTCCTGGTACGGCTCGGCCTTCCACGGGCGCATGACCGCCAACGGCGAGGTGTTCGACCGCCACTCGATCGCGGCCGCCCACCCGACCCTGCCGCTGCCGAGCTACGCAAGGGTGACCAACCTCGACAACGGCGCCTCGATGATCGTGCGGGTCAACGACCGGGGCCCCTACCATGCCGGTCGCGTCATGGACGTCTCCGAAGAGGCGGCCGAGGCCCTGGGCTTCCACCGGCGCGGCACCGCGCGGGTGCGGGTCGAATATGCCGGCAAGGCAGCGGTCGCCGGCAGCGACGACCGCAAGCTGCTCGCCAGCCTGCGCACCGACGGGCAGCCGGCCGGGCGCTCGACCGTGATGATGGCGGATCTCGGCCCCTCGGAGGAGCCTGAGCGCTACGCCCGCTCGGCCCCCGAACCCCTGGCCTTCAAGCCCCCCCCCGAGCGGGCCCAGTCCGACGAGGCCCCGGCGTCGCGGCCCGACCGGCCGGCCCCGGTGCGCGCGCCGATCGTGCTCGCCTCGGCCGCCATGCGGGTGCCGGCGGCCGTCCAGCCGACCGCCCAGAAGGTGCGGGATTTCCGGCCCGCGCCGATCCAGGTCGCAGAGCATGCGGGAGCCGGCGCCAAAGGCGCGGGCCTCAAGGGCCCGGACCTAAAGGTCGCGGGCCTCAACCCGGCCCCGGGCCACGGCACGACCCCGAAGGCCGCCGTCGCCGCCGGCCGGCCGGCGCGGCCCACAACGCCCGCCCCGACGAAACTCGCCGCGGCGGCACCCGCGGCGCTGCCGGCCTCAGCCAAGTCCACCCTGGCGCATCTGGCCTCCGGCGCCGCCAAGGGATCCACGATGATCGCTTCCAAGACCACGGTTCCGGCCTCGGCCAAGGCAGCGGTGCCAGCCAAGGTCGCGGCGACCGCGAAGGCTCCGGCCCCTGCGAAGGCAGGGGCGCCCACCCGGACGGCGTCGGGCGGGGGGCATGCGCGCCTCGCCGGGATCTATTGAGGGCGGCCCCGGCGCTTCCCGGACGGCGTGCCGTTCCGCAGTGCGGCATTTCGCATTCGATCCGGCGCTGAAACCGTAATATGGTCACGCTTGTTATCCGGATGCGGCGGGAGTTTCTCCGGCCGGGCGGCAGGCGCGGGACGGACCGGTGATGCGCAGGACCCTTCTCACCCTTCTGGCGGCCGCCTGCGCGCTGGGCGCCGGCCTCGCGGGCGCGACCGCCCAGGGCTTCCAGACGGCGGCCCCGCACGCGATCCTGATCGACGCCGATTCCGGCTCGGTGCTGTTCGAGAAGGCCGCCGACGAGCGGTTCTCCCCGGCCAGCATGGCCAAATTGATGACCACCGACATCGTGTTCGAGGCGCTGAAATCCGGCCGCTTGGCGATGGATACCGAGTTCACCGTCACCGAGGACGCCTGGAAGCGGGGCGGGGCCGGCGGCGGCGGCTCGTCGATGTTCGCCCAGGTCAACAGCCGCATCAAGATGTCGGACCTGCTGCGCGGGCTGATCGTCCAGTCGGGCAACGACGCCGCGATCACCATCGCGGAGAACATGGCCGGCACCGAGGACTCCTTCGCCGGGCTGATGAACCAGCGGGCCAAGGAGATCGGGCTGACGAATTCGACCTTCCGCAACGCCACCGGCTACTCGGCGCCCGACCAGAAGGTCACGGCCCGGGACATGGCCAAGCTCGCGATCCACCTGATCGACACCTACCCGGACCTGTACAAGATCTTCGCCGAGAAGGAGTTCACCTGGAACAAGATCCGCCAGCAGAACCGCAATCCGCTCCTGGCGCTCGACATCGGCGCCGACGGGCTGAAGACCGGCTACCTGGAGGAATCGGGCTACGCGCTGACCGGCTCGGCGGTGCAGAACGGCCAGCGCCTGGTGCTGGTGATCTCGGGGCTCAAGACCGCCCGGGACCGGGCCTCCGAGGCGCGCAAGCTGATGGAATGGGGGTTCCGCGCGTTCGAGACGCGGCAGATCTTCGGGGCCGGCGAGACGGTCGCCGACGCCTCGGTGTTCGGCGGCGAGGCGGGCTCCGTGCCGCTGGTCTCGAAGAAGCCGGTGCGGGTCCTGCTGCCCCGCGGCTCCAGCGACCGGGTCAGCGCCAAGGTGGTTTATACCGGGCCGCTGATGGCTCCCGTCGAGGAGGGCCGGCAGGTCGGCACCCTGCGGATCCAGCGCGGCGACACGGTCGCCCTCGACCAGCCGCTCTTCGCCGGCGCGACGGTGGAGGCCGGCACGCTGTCGCAGCGGGCGATGGATGCGGCGCTGGAATTCGGCACCGGCCTCGTGCGCAAGGCCTTCGACCGCGTCGGCAAGAAGGACGCGAAACCCGGCGAGCGTACGGCCGATCCGACGTGATTGGACGCCCGTGATCGTGCCAGGCTTCGAAGACGCTTCGCAGGGAACCTTCATCACCTTCGAGGGCGGGGAGGGCGCCGGCAAGTCGACCCAGGTCGCCCGCCTGGCCGCGACCCTGCGGTCGCGCTCGGGCCGGGAGGTCCGCGTGACCCGCGAGCCCGGCGGCTCGCCCCGGGCGGAAGAAATCCGCGCGGCCCTGCTCGGCGGCGTCGCCAAGCCCTACGGCCCCTTCGCGGAGGCGCTGCTGTTCAGCGCCGCCCGGATCGACCACCTCGACCGCCTGATCCGCCCGGCCCTGCGCCGGGGCGAGATCGTGCTATGCGACCGCTTCATCGACTCGACCCGGGCCTACCAGGGCGCGGCCGGAGGACTCGATCCGGCCGTCGTCACCGCCCTGGAACGGGTCGTGGTCGGCCCGACCCGGCCCGACCTGACCCTGATCCTCGACTTAGCCCCCGAAGCCGGGCTCGCCCGCGCGGCCGGGCGCGCCGCCAGCACGGGGCAGGGGGCCGACCGGTTCGAGGCGGAATCGCTCGCCTTCCACACGCGGCTGCGCGAGGCCTTCGTGGCGATCGCCCGGGCCGAGCCGCAGCGCTGCGCGGTGATCGATGCCGGCCGCGACCCCGATGCGGTGGAATCCGCGATCCGCGCCGCGGTGGCATCCCGCCTGCCGGGCCTGCTGCCGATCAAAGAAAGCCGCGGCGATGCCGCCTGAGCCCCGCGCCGTGAAACCGGCAGACCGCGCCGCCGACGACGTCGAGCCCGGCGACCTCCCCGGCATCCCGCGCCCGCGGGAGACCCGGGCGCTGGTCGGCCACGCGGCCGCGGCGGCCGCCTTCGCGGAGGGGATCGCGGCGGGGCGCCTGCACCATGCCTGGCTGATCGGCGGCGCCCCCGGCATCGGCAAGGCGACCCTCGCCTACCGGGTCGCCCGGCGCCTGCTCGCCTATCCCGAGGGCGGCGGGCCGGCTGGGCTCGATATGCCGGACGAGAACCCCGTCGCCGGCAAGGTCGCGGGCCTGTCGCATCCGAACCTGGTCGCCCTGCGCCGCCACCGCACCGCAGGCGCCAAGGCGCTGCCCACCAAGATCTCGGTCGACATGGTCCGCCGGGCCCTTGACCTGTTCGCCTCGACGGCCACCGATTCCGGCTGGCGGGTCTGCATCCTGGACAGCGCCGAGGACCTGAACGCCAACGCGGCCAACGCCCTGCTCAAGGTCCTGGAGGAGCCGCCGCCGCGCGCCCTGTTCCTGATCCTGGCTCACCAGCCCGGCCGGCTGCTGCCGACGATCCGCTCCCGCTGCCGGGTGCTGATGCTGCGCCCGCTGGCGCCCGAGGCGGTGGCGCAGGTGGTGCGCGGCCTGCCCGAGCCGTTCCCGCAGCCCGAGGAGGCCGCCCTGGCCCGGGCGGTCGCCCAGTGCGAGGGCTCGGTCGCCCGGGCGCTGGCGATGCTCGATCCGGTCACGGCCGGCCTCGTCGCCGAGGTCGAGACCCTGCTGGCCCGGGCGCACACCCCCGACTGGGGCCGGGTGCTCAAGCTCGCCGAGACCCTGGCCGGGCGCGACGCGGAGGCGCGGTTCGAGGCCGCCCAGGACGCGGTCCTGCGCTTCGTCTCGGCCGAGCTCGACCGCCGCCGGGACGAGCCGCCCGCCCGCCTCGCCGCCCTGGTCGACGTCGCCGAGCGGTTCGGCCGCGCCGCCCGGGAGGCCGCGATCTACAATCTCGACCGGCGCCCGGTGGTGCTGTCGCTGTTCGGGGACCTCGCCGAGGCCGCCTCGTAAACGTTGCGCGCACCGGGACGACCAGGGCTCCGCCCTGGACCTGCAAAAGGTCTCGGACCCAGCCCTTTCAAGGTGTTTGGCTCGGGCCTAACTCGTTGCGATGACGCAAGCATCGGACGGATCGGGTTGCCCGTGGCGGGCTGTCCTGGAGCGGTTTGAGCAGAAGGCGCCAGCCAGCATGATGGCGCGCACGCTGCTGGATCAGGCGTTTCCCGCCACCTGGCTCGACGCGGT
>NZ_BPQU01000003.1 GCF_022179445.1 Methylobacterium mesophilicum
GACGAGTTCGCCGTCGTCCGCGCCGGCCTGAACTACAAGTTCGGCTCGTACTAAGATCCATCCCCGGCGCGCTCCCCGCGCCGGCTTCACTGGAACGGTTGAGAAAGCCCGGCCGAAAGGTCGGGCTTTTTCGTGTTTGGGGCCGGCACGCGGTGAGATGAAGTTTTCACAACCGCCCCTGACAAAGCGTCACCGCACACCCATGTCCTCTACGGCCGTGCGGCGCGTTCGAGCCCGCGGGTACGACTCGAGGAGGACGACTCCATGAATAGCGAAGAACGCGACGTCATCTCCGGTATCTTCCAGCGTCTGGAGCAGGCCCAGACTCAGCCCCGCGACGCGGAGGCCGAGCGCTTCATCGCCGACAAGCTCCGCACCCAGCCCTATGCTCCCTACGCGATGGCGCAGCTAATCTACGTGCAGGAAGAGGCGATCAAGAGCCTGAACCAGCAGCTCGAGCAGGCCCGCAGCCAGGCGGCCCCGGCTCAGTCCTCCGGCGGTGGCGGGTTCCTATCGAGCATCTTCGGTGGCGGTGGTAGCCAGCGCCAGGAGCCGCAGCCCGGCTACGGGCAGCAGCAGCAGCGGCCTGCCGGTCAGCCCTGGGGTGGCGGCGCTCCCCAGGGCTATCCCCAGCAGGGTTACCCGCAGCAGCCCGGCTACCCGCCGCAGCAGCAAGGCGGTCCGTGGGGCGGCCAGCCCCAGGCTGCTCCGGCCCGGGGCGGCGGCTTCATGGCTACCGCGCTACCGATGGCGGCCGGCGCGGCCGGCGGCATGCTACTCGGCAGCGCCCTGTCGAACGCTTTCGCGGGCGGGCATTCGAGCCTCGGCAGCGCTGCGGCAGCTGGCCTCGGCGGCGGTGGTGAGACCGTCGTGAACAACTATTACGGCGATGGCGGCAACCAGGATCTCGGCTCTGCCCTCGACGGCGGTGGTGGCGGCAGCGACTTTCAGGATGCCAGCTTCAGCGATCCGTCCGGTGATTTCGGCGGCGACCTCGGCGGCGGCGACGACAGCGACTGGACCTGATCGATCCAGCCATACCGACACGATGCCCGGTCGCGCTCACGCGCGGCCGGGTTTTTTGTGTCGACTTGCATGGCTATCTGAAGCGGCCTCAATGTCGAACGCTCCGTCAGCGGGGCGCGACTGACCGAAGCGCCGACGTTCGGTATCGTCGTCGTCAGCGCCCGAGCTTGAGTCGATCCGACGCGGCCGGAGCCTGTATCGTGGTCGGAGTCGCTCCAGGCTCTGGTCCTGAATTCTCCCAGTGGGCGAAGGCGACGCTGGCGAGGATGATTACGATGGCAACGGGGAACAGGAAGCGTGACATGGGCCGGAAACCGAGGCTTTGGGCCTCGGTTCCGACGGTGCGGCTATCGGGCCGGAGCCGTGGTGCTGGTGCCGGCGCCGACACCCGGTCGCGCGGTGCCGGTCCCCGGCACGGTCGCGGCACCCGCCGCGCCCGTTGTGGTGCCAGTCGTCGCGGCGGGTGCGCCCTCGTTCATCTTCTGGCTGTTGCTCTTGACCGAACCGGGATTGTTCATGTTGCCGGTCGCACTGCCGCCGCCGGCGGGCTGCTGGGCATAGGCGGTGCCGGTCAGGGCGACGGCGAGCGCGGCCGCAAGGCCGTAAATCTTGATGCGCATGTGCGTTTCCTCGGTTCGGCCCGTCTTCGGGCTCCCTGGACAACGCGGTCCGACCCGGTCCGTTCGTTGGGGATGTGGCTCCACCGGCGGCGGCGCATCCGAGCGGCGCGGTCAGCGGCTCGGCGGATCGATCCACACCCGTGGGCTGGAGGTCGTCGGATGGCCCGGGATATCGCTTTTCCGGGGCGGCCGAGTCGGGGCGGCCGTGGGCGTGATCGCGGGCGTGATCGATCCGGTCGTCAGCGGGTCGGCCCAGGACGACGCGAGTTCGGCGACTTGTACCGCTGGCGCAGGCAGATTGCTCTGATATCCCGCCACGATGGCGGCGAGCCCGGTGCCGACCAGGACGAGGGCCAGCCCGTCGATGATCCTGTGGCCCAGTCTCGGCATGTCACCCACGCATGTTGAGGAGCCATCGGGCTACGACCGTAGGCTTAACGAACCGTGCCCGGATCCGGCGGATCTGCGGGGGACTGCGCAACGATCCGGATCGCCGGGCGCTTACCGCGACACGATCCGATGGGAGGCGACATCCATGGAAGCCAGTGACCTGAAGCAACGCCCACCCTTCCGGGTGACCACGTTTCGCGATGACCATGAGGTCATCTCCGAGGATGTCGAGACCGAAATCGCCGCGCGGACGCGGTTCGCGTCGGCGATCGACCTGTGCAAGACCCGGGAGGACGCGCATTCCCACCGCGTTACCTTGCAATCCGCGGGCGCGACGATCGCGGTCTGGCCTGAATCCGGCGCGTGATCGAGAGGATCGGCCATGCATGACCTCCTGCCGAAGGCCGCGACCCTCGGGGCTTTGCTCATGGCGCGCAAGCAGACGCTGACGGTCGCGGAATCGTCCTCCGGGGGGCTCGTCTCGGCGGCGCTCCTCTCGGTGCCCGGCGCCAGCGCGTATTTCCTCGGCGGCGCCATCGTCTACGCCGCCGAGGCCCGTGCCGGCCTTCTCGGCATCGACGCAGCTGCGATGGCCGGCCTGCGCTCGGCCTCCGAGGCCTATGCCGGGCTCCTGGCCCGGACGGTCCGGGAGCGGCACGGCGCGACCTGGGGCATCGCCGAGACCGGCGCCGCCGGCCCCAGCGGCAACCGCTACGGCGATGCGGCCGGGCATAGCTGCCTGGCCGTCAGCGGTCCGGTCACGCTGGTGTCCACGATCGAGGCCGGCGGTGCGGACCGGATCACGAACATGCGGGCCTTCGCTGGCAGCCTCCTCGATTTGCTGGGCCGGGCTCTCACGGAAGGACACTGAGCGGCGGGGACGCCGGCGGGCCGGAACGGGGTTGCCGGCCCGACGTTCCGCCCTGTCGAACCGGCATCGCTCCAGGAGATCCCCGTGCCTCAGAGACACCCGCTTCGGTTGTGGGTCGTGCGCCATGGCGAGAGCTCCGGGAACGTCGCCCGCGACGCGGCCCAGGCTGCTGGCGCCGCGCGCATCGACATTCCGGAGCGCGATGTGGACGTGCCGCTCAGCGCGCTCGGTCATTCTCAGGCGGAGGCGCTCGGACGGTGGTTCGCGAGCCTCGCCGACGACGAGCGCCCGGACCTCGTCCTCGCCTCGCCGTACCGGCGTGCGGTCGAGACGGCCGAGGGAATCCGCGCAGCGGGCGGCGTCGCTTCCGGAACGCCGCGGCTCCTCGTGGACGAACGGCTGCGCGAGAAGGAGTTCGGCATCCTCGACCGGCTGACACGGATCGGGATCGAGCGACACCATCCCGAGCAGGCCGAACTGCGGCGCGATCTCGGCAAGTTCTACCATCGCCCGCCGGGCGGCGAGAGCTGGTGCGACGTGATCCTGCGCCTGCGCAGCGCCCTCGACACGATCGGCCTGCACCATGACGGGCGCCGGATCCTCCTGGTCGCCCACCAGGTGGTCGTGCTGTGTCTGCGCTACCTGCTGGAGGAGATGACAGAGGCCGAGATCCTGGCGATCGACGCCCAAGGGGACGTGCCGAATTGCGGCGTGACCGAATACGCGTTCTCGGCCTCCGCGGCGCCCGGCGGCGGGCTTGTTCAGGTCCGCTACAACTTCGTCGCACCCCTTGAGGCGGAGGGCACCCCCGTTACCTCCGAACCCGGTGCCGGCGCCGCCACGACGTAGGTCGTTCACGACGGCGGCCTCAGCGCCCGGGGGAAACCATGAGCACCGTCACGCCGGTCACCGAGCATATCCTCCGCAGCATGGCCCCGCCCGAGCCGGACGGCGACAGCAAGGACGAACGTGGCCGTGTGCTCATCGTTGCCGGGTGTATGGGCCTGCCGGGCGCGGTGCTGCTGGCGGCCCATGCGGCGCTCCGGGTCGGCGCCGGAAAGCTGCAACTCGCGGTCTGCCGGGACCTGGCGATCCCGATCGGGATCGCGGTGCCGGAGGCGCTGGTCGTCGGTCTCGATCAGACCGAGGACGGTGGCATCGCCCGCTCCTGCGCCGAGGCGCTCGCGAAGCGGGCCGCCCGCGTGGACGCGGTTTTGGTCGGACCGGGCATGTCCGAGGATGCCGACGCCGAGGGCGTCACCGGGGCTCTGGTCCGCGGGGCCGGCGAGGCCGCGCTCGTCCTGGATGCCGGCGCCCTCGCCGCGTTGCGCGCCGAGCCCGATCTGACGCGGAGCCTGTCCAAGCCGGCGATCATCACCCCGCATGCCGGCGAGATGGCGCAACTCCTCGATGAGGATCGCATGGCGATCGAGGCGGATCCGCTGGCGGCGGCACGACGCGCGACCGAGCGCTTCGGGACGGTCACGGTCATGAAGGGCGGCCGCACCCATGTCGTCGCCCCGGATGGCCGCGCCTGGTGCTACGAGGTCGGCCATGTCGGGCTGGCTACGTCGGGCTCCGGCGACACGCTCGCGGGCCTCGTCGTCGGCCTGCTCGCCCGCGGTGCCGAGCCGGAGGCGGCCGCCCTGTGGAGTGTGTACGCCCACGGCGAGGCCGGGCGCCGGCTCGCACGCCGCTACGGCGGCATCGGGTTCATGGCCCGCGAGATCCCAGGGGAGATCCCGTTCATCCTGGCCGAGGTCATGACGTAGCGGCTTGCCGGCAGTATCGGACCGAAGTGTTCGCGATGACGGAGAACGGCGCGAACGCTGCGCCTCACTCCGCCGCTGTCGCGGAAATCCCGTTTTCTTCAGCCGACCCGAACTGCGCCTCGTGCAGGCGGCGATAGACGCCGTCGGCATCGAGCAAGGCCGCATGCCGCCCCTGCTCGACGATGCCGTCCTCGCCCAGCACCACGATGCGGTCGGCGTCGCGGATCGTCGCCAGCCGATGGGCGATGACCAGGGTCGTTCGCCCCTGCGCGAGGTCCGCCAGCGCCTGCTGGATCTCGCGCTCGGTCTGCGTGTCGAGGGCCGAGGTCGCCTCGTCGAGGATCAGGATCGGCGGGTTCTTGAGGAACACCCGCGCGATGGCGATCCGCTGCTTCTGCCCCCCGGACAGCCGCACCCCGCGTTCGCCCACCACCGTGTCCAGCCCGGTGGGCAGGCTGTCGATCAGCGCGCCGAGACGGGCGCGGCGGGCGGCTTGGTCGATCTCGGCCTCGGTGGCGTCGAGGCGTCCGTAGGCGATGTTTTCGCGGATCGTGCCAGCGAACAGGAACACGTCCTGCTGCACGATGCCGATCTGCCGCCGGAGGGAGGCGAGGGTGAGGGCGCGCACGTCGATGCCGTCGATCGTCACCCGCCCCGTCGCGACCTCATAGAAGCGTGGCAGCAGCGCGCACAGCGTCGTCTTCCCGACGCCCGACGGGCCGACGAAGGCGACCGTCTCCCCCGCGGCGATCGCCAGGTCGAGGCCGCCGAAGATCGGGCGGCTCGCATCGTAGCCGAAGCTCACGTCCTCGAAGCGGATGTCGCCGCGCAGGCTGCCCGCATCGAGTGCGTCCGGCCGGTCCACGATGTCGGGTTCGGTGGCCAGCAGGTCCTGGTAGCGGCGAAAGCCCGCCACCCCCTTGGGATAGGTCTCGATCACCGCGCCGATCTTCTCCAGCGGGCGGTAGAACACGCCGACCAGCAGCAGGAAGCCGACGAAGCCGCCGGCCGTCAGGTCGCCGCGGACCACGAAGGCCGCGCCGCCGAGCAGCACTGCGATCTGGACCAGGCGCAGGCCCAGGTAGTTGATCGACAGGCTGGCCGCCATGAGCCGGTAGGCTTCGAGCTTGGTGTCGCGGTAGCGGGCGTTGTCGCGGGCGAACAGGGCGCGCTCGTGCTGCTCGTTGGCGAAAGCCTGCACGACCCGCATCCCGCCGACATTCTCCTCGATGCGCGCGTTGAAGGCGCCGACTCGGCCGTACTGCGTCTGCCAGTTCCGGGTCATGCGACCCCCGTAGCGCAAACTCACGAAGGCGATGACCGGCAGGATCGCGCCGGTGATCAGGGCCAGGGTCGGATGGACCCAGACCATGAGCGCGAAGGCGCCGATGAGCGTCATCACGGCGATGAACAGGTCCTCGGGCCCGTGATGGGCGACCTCGCCGATCTCCTCCAGATCCTTCGTCACCCGGGCGACGAGGTGACCGGTCTTCTGTCCGTCGTAGAACCGGAACGAGAGCTTCTGCAGGTGATCGAAGGCCCGCGCCCGCATCGTGGTCTCGATGTTGATGCCGAGCACGTGGCCCCAATAGGTCACCACCACCATCAGGCCGGCATTGGCCACGTAGACCAGTGCGAGGCCGCAGGCCGCCAGCACGATCAGGCTCCAATCCTGCTGCGGCAGCAGCCGGTCGACGAAGACCTTCACGGCGATCGGAAAGCCGAGTTCCAGCAGGCCGGACAGCACGGCGCAGCCGAAATCCGTCAGGAACAGCGTCCGGTGCGGCCTGTAATAAGCGAGGAAGGCCTTCAGCATGGCGGACGGGTCAACGCTCGGTGGCGCGTTCGAGGGGGCAGAGCGCCCCGCAGGACGGGACGCCCGGAAGGCGGTGGCGCAGGCAGCAGACGCGCCGCCGCCGGCAGCCCGACGCATCCGCGCACAGGGCCTGCGCAAGGGGGTTCCTACCGCAGGCGAGCGGGCCGCGCCATCCGAGCCTGCTCGCGGCGGCCGCGCAGGCCGGTTCATTTGCGCCGCCGAGTTCCCCGGCGACGTAGTCGAGGATCACCGCCGCGTTCCCCCACAGGACCCGGGGGGCGATGCCGCATCGGGCGTGGCACATTTCGACGAACGGGTTCAGGTGCCCCTCGACCAGACCCGCCAGGCCGGACGCGCAATCCGACCGGCAATCCGGGGTCTCCGCCGGGACCAGGAGGCGGGCGGGGCGGCCGGCATCATCGAGTTCGAGACGCGTCGTGTCGAAGCCGAGCGGCAGTGGGCGGCCGAGACAGATCAGTGCGGTCAGGGCCGGCGTCGCGAGGGCGGCCAGGTAGAACTGGCTCCAGTACGAGACCAGGACGCGCCGGTCGACGGCACCGTATCCGGCTCCGAAGGTTGCCAGCGTCGCGTCGAACACGGCCGGATCGCGCAGCGCGGCGACGGGAAGCGCCGTGGGACCGCCGGGCCCGACGGCGACGCCGTCCCGGTACGCTTCCAGCGACGCGGGGACGCGCGCGGCGACCGCCGCGATCATCGCGTCCCCGCTCCGTCGGCCCGAAGGGTCCGATCGACCGTCACCACGAGCCAAGCCACCGAGGCGGCGTAGATCGGCAGCGCTGCGCCGAAGTAGGAAGACCACCCCACCCACTCGGCGAGCGCCGGGGCGGCGACCCGGAGCGGCATCGCTGCGAAGAACGCTGCGCCGAACAGCAGCGCGTAGTCCGTGGCCGGCCTCGGTCCCTGGGCCCAGCGGTAGATCATATTGAACACCGGCACCCCCAGGATCCCGCCGCAGACGAAGTTCAGGACGGTTGCCCCGACAGCAACACCCACTGCGCCGGCAGCGCAGGCGAACGCCATCACGCCGCCGGAGATGAGGACGCCGACCGCCCCGACCGCGATCAGCCGGGCTGTGCCGAAGCGTGCGGCGAGGCCGCCCGCCACCAGCGCCATGACGAGATTGATCCCCGGCAGCACCGTTCCGGTGAGAAAGCCGACCTGCGCGAGGGGCACGCCGAGATCGAGCAGCGCCAGCGTGTTCGGCCCCGACAAGAAGTAGGCGGCGGCGAAGTAGGCGCCGAGCACCAGGATCCGCGCGCCGAGGGCGCGCAGCCGGGCGAACGACCCCGACCACCGTTCCGGCAGTCCGCCGGAACCGTGGAGGCGGGCCTCCGGATAGCCGAGGATCGGCAGGAGACAGAGGGCGTCGAGCGCGGCGCAGGCCAGAACGGCAACCCGCCATCCGAGGATATCGTAGGAGCCGACCAGGACGCCGACGCCGAGGATGCCGCCGAGGGACGCCCCGCAGAGCTTGGCGGAGGCGACGAACGCCCGTCGCTTCGCCGGGATCGTCTCGACGACCAGGGCCTCCAGGGCGATGTCCATGGTTGCGACGCAGGCACAGGCCGCGATCGCCAGCAGGAGCAGCGCCGACACCGGCCAGTGCTCACCGAAGCTCAGGGCGCCCAGCAGCAGGACCGTCACGCCCTGTGCGGCGACGATCCATCCGACCCGGTGATCGAGGAACGGCAGACGGATCCGGTCGATGGCGCCGGCCCACAGGAAGGTCAGGCCCACCGGAAGGTTGATGAGCTGCAGCAATCCGACTTCGGCGAGATCGAGCCCCCGGACCCGCAGGATCAGCGGCGCTCCGCCGGCGAGGAATCCGAGGGTCGCCCCGAAGGTCATGTACAGGCAGAAGAACGGCGCGAGGGGGCGAACGCCCGCCAGGGACCCGCCCAGACGCACCCCGACCTCGGCGTCGCTTGCCCGGGTCACCGGGTGCAGCATCGCATGCGCCGTCCGGCCTCGGGATCTTTGCCCCAAGCCTCATCGTGCCCCGATCGAGGTCCGTGTCGGTAGCGCCAGTTTATAATCAAACTAATTCAATATTCTTCTTTCGGTATACATGCTTAAACCGTGCAGATCGGACCCGGCAAGCCTTCGATGCTGGACAATATGCGCGCGGAGACCCGCGACATCGACCCGCCCTACCGCTCCGGCCCATACCCGGCCAGGAACACCCGGACTGCGCCGTCGACCTGATAGCGGATCTCGACCGCGCTCGCCGCGTCGCCGGCCGCGAAGAGCAGCCGCGTCATCTGGCCGGCCTGGCAGAGGTGCAGGAAGTGCCTTGCGGCGAGTTCGGTGTCGGCGACGCGGAGCCGGCCGGCCCGCACCTGGGCGTCCAGATAGCCCGACAGCCGCGCCACGCCGCAGGCCGGACCGGCCTCGTAGAAGGCCTGCCCAAAGCGCGGGAATTTCTCGCAGGCGCCGATCACCATGCGGACCACGGCCACGTGTTCTGGTCGACCCATCTCGGTCAGGAAGCTGGCGCCGAGTTTCGTCAGCACCGCCGGCACGTCGGGATCGTCGGCGTCCAGGGTGAACAGGGCCTCGGCCAGGCTGCTCTTCTCCCGGATGATCAGCGCCTCGAACAGATCCTCCTTGCTGTCGAAGTAGACGTAGAGCGTTCCCTTCGAGACGCCGGCTACCCGGGCGATCTCACCCATGCTGGCCCCATCGAACCCCGCCGACAGGAACACCGTGCGCGCGCCATCGAGGATCTGTCGCCGCTTGTCGCTCTCGATCGGTGACGATCCCCGTTCCAGCACTGCGCCCTGAATCATCACCCTGCTCCGCGTCCGAGACGCCGTTTCGCTTGACCGAACCGTTCGGTCAATTTACCCTGAACACAGATTCGACGTGCGTCAAGGCGCGTCCAGTGTGTTGACCGAACGGTTCGGTCATCAGGTCAGAGGCGCACGATGTCCCTTCGCGAGGATGGCGGCCGGTCCGGTTCGCACAGCGAGCCGTCGGACGAAGAGCGTGCCGAGGGCCCCGCGGCGGCGCCCGTCCAGCCCCGCGCCGCCGCGGTGGCCTCTGCGGCTCCAATCGCGTCGGAACCCGAGCCGGCCAGGAAGCGGCCGCTGCGGCGCATGCTGCTCCTCGGACTTCTCGCCGCAGCCCTGGCCGGCGGTGGCTACGAGGGCTGGCAATGGTGGAGCGTCGGGCGTTTCTTCGTCTCGACCGACGACGCCTACGTGCAGGCCGACATCTCGGTCCTGGCCGCCAAGGTCTCCGGCTATCTCGAGGCCGTGCCCGTGGTGAACGGCCTCTCGGTCAAGAAAGGCGACGTGATCGCCAAGCTGGACGACGGCGATTACCGCCTCGCGCTTCAGGCCGCGCAGGACAAGCTTGCAACGCAGGAAAGCACGATCGTGCGGATCGGTCGGCAGGTCGAGGCCGCGCAGGCGCAGGTCTCTCAGGCCTCTGCCCAGATCGACGCGAGCCGCGCCGATGCCGTGCGCGCCCAGGCCGACTTTGCCCGCGCCACCCAGATGCAGGCGGATTACGTCGCCAAGTCGCGGATCGACCAGGCCCGCGCCGACCGGGACCGCACCGAAGCCTCTGTGAAGGGCATGGAAGCCGGGCTGCTCGCGGCCCGGGCCAATGTCGACGTGCTCCAGGCCCAGAAGCGCGAGGCCGAGCGCCTGTCGGCCGAGTTGCGCACCGCCGTCGACCGCGCCCGGCGCGACCTCGACTTCACGGTGATCCGCGCCCCGTTCGACGGCGTGGTCGGCAACAAGGCGGTCGAGGCCGGGGCCTACGTGGCGCCGGGCACCCGGGTCGCGGCCCTGGTCCCGCTCCAGAGCGTGCGCATCGACGCTAACTTCAAGGAAACGCAGGTCCAGCGCATGCGCCCGGGCCAGCCGGTTATCGTGACGGTGGACGCCTACCCGGACCGCGAGATCCACGGGGTTGTCGAATCGTTCTCGCCGGCCTCGGGCTCGGTGTTCAGCCTGCTGCCGCCCGACAACGCCACCGGCAACTTCACCAAGATCGTCCAGCGCCTGCCCGTGCGGGTGCGGGTGCCCGAAGAGATCGCCCGCGAGGGGCTGCTGCGGCCCGGCCTCTCGGCCGAGGTGCGGGTCGACACCCGGACCGGCACCGACCGTTCGGTCCTGGACCAGGCCGCGAACCGGCGGTTCGACGCCGCAAGCCGCTGAGCCCGACCATGGCCGCCACCGCCGCCGCCATTCCGGCCGGAGCCCCGGCCGCCGAGCCGCCGATGGACCGCCGCCGCATGGTGGCGTTCTTCTGCATGGTGTTCGGGATGTTCATGGCGATCCTGGACATCCAGATCGTCTCGGCCTCCCTCAACGAGATCCAGGCCGGCCTCTCGGCCTCTGGCGACGAGATCCCCTGGGTCCAGACCAGCTACCTGATCGCCGAGGTCATCTCGATCCCGCTGTCGGGTACCCTGTCGCGGGTTCTCTCGACGCGCTGGATGTTCGCGATCTCGGCGGGCGGCTTCACGCTGATGAGCGTGATGTGCGCGACCTCCTCGTCGATCTCCGAGATGATCGTCTGGCGCGCCGCGCAGGGCTTCATCGGCGGCGGCATGATCCCGACCGTGTTCGCCGCCGCATTCACGATCTTCCCGCCGTCCAAGCGCACCATCGTGTCGCCGATGATCGGCCTGGTGGCGACGCTGGCGCCGACCATCGGGCCGACGATAGGCGGCTACCTCACCGACCTGATGTCCTGGCACTGGCTGTTCCTGATCAACGTCGTGCCCGGCATCGTCGTGACGGTCTCCACCTGGATCCTGATCGATTTCGACAAGCCGAACTACGACCTGCTGAAGTCGTTCGACTGGGCCGGCTTGGCGTTCATGGCGGGTTTCCTCGGCTGCCTCGAATACGTCCTCGAGGAGGGGCCGAACCACGATTGGCTGCAGGACGAAGCGGTCTTCGCCTGCGCTCTGGTCTGCGGGGTCTCGGGACTGCTGTTCTTCTGGCGCGTGTTCACGGCCAAGCAGCCGATCGTCGACCTGCGCGCCTTCTCCGACCGCAACTTCGCCAGCGGCTGCGTCGCGAGCTTCGTGCTCGGCATCGGCCTGTACGGGCTGACCTACATCTACCCGGTCTACCTCGCCCGGGTGCGCGGCTACTCGGCGCTGATGATCGGCGAGACCATGTTCGTCTCAGGCCTATGCATGTTCGCCACGGCGCCGATCGCCGGCCGGCTCTCCGGCAAGGTCGATCCGCGGATCATGATGGGGATCGGCTTCGTGGGCTTCGCCTGCGGCACGTGGATCGTCACCGGACTCACCAAGGACTGGGACTTCTGGGAACTGCTGTGGCCGCAGGTCCTGCGCGGCTGCTCGCTGATGCTGTGCATGATCCCGATCAACAACATCGCGCTCGGCACCTTGCCGCCGGCCCGGATGAAGAATGCCTCCGGGCTCTACAACCTCACCCGCAACCTCGGCGGCGCGGTCGGCCTGGCGCTGATCAACACCGTACTCAACGCCCGCTGGGACCTGCATCTCGCCCGGCTCCACGAGCGCTTCACCTGGGCCAACACCGCTGCCCTGGAGCGCCTCGACTCCATGCAGCGCGGCTTCGACTCCTATGGCAGCGCCGCTCCCAGCATGGCGCTCAAGGCCATGTCCAATACGGTCCGGGTCCAGGGCCTCGTCATGGCCTTCGAGGACGTGTTCCTCGCGCTGACGGTGCTGTTCCTGGCGATGGCCTGCGCCGTGCCGCTGATCCGCCGACCCCGAGCGGCCGCTGGCGGGGGTGGGGGGCATTGACGGTGTGTACGGCGTAGGGCCGAGGACAGCGGGGATCGTTTGTCCCGATGTGCGCCGCCGCGCTGCGCGCTGCCCCGCGACCACCCGCTTCAGGCCCGGAGGATTGCGTTGGCGGTCAACCGCACCGATCTGCTAGACCGGCCGGATGGCCGGCCTGAGAAGCCGGCGCAGAGACGGCCAGGGATCGGCTTATGGACTTTCTCAACGCGATGGGCGGGACCGCCGGCGGCTTCTTCGGAGCCGTGATCCCGTTCCTGTTCGTGCTCACCGTGGTGGTCTTCGTCCACGAGATGGGCCACTTCCTGGTCGGCCGCTGGTGCGGGGTGGGCGTGCACGCCTTCTCCCTCGGCTTCGGCCCGGAACTGTTCGGGTTTAACGACCGGCGCGGCACCCGCTGGAAGCTCTGCGCCATCCCGCTCGGCGGCTACGTGAAGTTCCACGGCGACGCCAACGGCGCCAGCATGCCGGATCCGGAGACGATCGCCCGGATGTCCCCGCACGAGCGGGCGATCAGCTTCCCGACCCAGCCCGTGGCCAAGCGCGCCGCGATCGTCGCCGCCGGCCCGGTGGCGAACTTTATCCTGGCGATCCTGCTGTTTGCCGGCGCGATCTGGCTGGCCGGGCGCTACGAGCTGCCCGCCCGGGTCTCCTCCGTGGAGCCCGGCAGCGTCGCCGCCCAGGCCGGCTTCCAACCCGGCGACGTGATCACCGCCATCGACGGCGAGAAGATCGGCGACTTCAACGCCATGTACCGCACCGTGACCGGCAGCGCCGGCACGCCGCTGACCTTCACGGTGGAGCGGGCCGAGCAACCGATCACCATCCAGGCGACGCCCGCCACCTATGAGGAGAAGACGCCCTTCGGCCGCCACCGGATCGGCCGGCTCGGCATCCGCTCGCCCGCAGGGTCGGAGGCGCGGCTCGTCCGGTACGGGGCGCTCGATTCCCTCGATCTCGGCGTGCGCGAGACCTACTTCGTGGTGGAGCGGACCTTCTCCTACTTGAGCAAACTCGCCACCGGTCGGGAATCGGCCGACCAGCTGTCGGGTCCGATCGGCATCGCCCGGGTTTCCGGCGAGGTCGCCAAGAACGGCGGCGTCGGGGGGCTCGTCGGCCTCATCGCGCTGCTCTCGGTCTCGATCGGCCTCCTGAACCTGTTCCCGGTGCCGCTGCTCGATGGCGGGCACCTGCTGTTCTACGCCTTCGAGGTCGTCCGCGGCCGTCCGCTCAGCGAGCGCGCCCAGGAGATCGGCTTCCGGATCGGCCTCGCCCTGGTCCTGATGCTGATGCTGTTCGCCGCCTGGAACGACATCCTCAACCTCGGCGCGTCCTGGCGGAACACCTGATCCAAGGACCCCGCGTGGGCACCGGTCCGATCTCCACCGGAATCGGTGCCCTAATCCCGCCGCGATACCGCCCGGAGACTGCCTCGAAGGCGCCCCGCCCGGTGCTTAAAACAGGGTTAACGCCAACATTGGTAGGCGCGAAAACAGGTGTGGCCGCAAAGATTTACAGGCCATTCACCATGATTGGGGCTTTGCCCGCACGGTCCGCCCGCCGTTAAGTGGCGCGAAGGCCACGACCCCCCAAAATCCCCTGACGATGGCCTCCCGCGCGTTTGCTTGGCAGGGGAATCCCGCTAAGAGCTACGCTTGGACCTGAAGCCACGCTTGGACCAGGGTGACAGGACGACCGGTCAACGGTCGCCTGTGACGGGCTAACCCCCGCGACCAGAACAGAAACGGGCGATTGCATGATGTCGTTGACGGGGAAGCCCCGACGTAAGTCGGTGCGGAAGACCATCGTCCTAGTCGCTGCCGGTGCGGGCCTGGTCCTGAGCGGTGCCGCCCAGGCGCAGCAGATCGTCGTCCAGGGCAACCAGCGCGTCGATGCCGACACGATCCGGTCCTACGTGACCGGGACGGCGTCCGGCTCCGCCGAGGAGGCCCGGCGCAACCTGCTCGCCAGCGGCATGTTCTCGGACGTGAAGGTCGCCCAGTCCGGCGGTCGCACGGTGGTCACCGTCCGCGAGAACAACCTGATCAACCGGGTCGTGTTCGAGGGCAACAAGAAGGTCGAGAAGGCGACGCTCGAGGGCATCGTCGAGGCGAAGGCCCGGGGCCCCTACAGCGAGGCCATCGTCAACGCCGACCTCGCCCGCATCCGCGACGTCTACAAGCGCTTCGGCCGCGGCACCGCCAAGGTCACCTACCGGACCGTGGACCTGCCGAACGGCCGGGTCGACGTGATCTACCAGGTCGACGAGGGCGACAAGACCGGCATCATCTCGATCAACTTCGTCGGCAACAACGCCTATTCGGAGCGGACCCTGAAGGGGCTGATGAGCTCCTCCGAGATGAATTTCCTGTCGTTCATCAAGACCTCCGACGTCTACGATCCGGACCGCATCACCACCGACCTGGACCAGGTGCGCCGCTACTACCTGAAGAACGGCTACGCCGACTTCCAGGTGGTCAGCGCCGACGCCCGCTATGTCGAGGGCGACAGCTCGGGCTACGTCATCACCGTCACGGTGAACGAGGGCGAGCAGTACAAGGTCGGCGCGGTGGCGGTGGATTCCCGCCTGCCCGGGATCGACACCGCCAAGCTCGACAGCAACATCACCGCCGCGGTGGGCGACGTCTACAACGCCGACGACGTGGAGCGGACGCTCAACAACGTCACCCGCGAGGTCAACCGCGCCGGCTACCCGTTCGCCCAGGTCCGCCCCACCGGCCAGCGCGACCCCGCGACCCACCAAGTCTCCCTGGGCTTCGTGGTCGAGGACGGCCCGCACGTCTACGTCGAGCGCATCAACATCCGCGGCAACACCCGCACCCGCGACTACGTCATCCGCCGCGAGCTGGATATCGCCGAGGGCGATGCCTACAACCGCGTGCTGACCGACCGGGCCGAGCGGCGCTTGAACGGCCTCGGCTTCTTCAAGAAGGTCCGGTTCTCCAACGAACCCGGCTCTGCGGCCGACCGCGTGGTCATCAACATCGATGTCGAGGATCAGCCCACGGGTTCGTTCTCGGTGGCGGGCGGCTACTCTACCCAGGACGGCATCATCGGCGAGGTCTCGGTCTCCGAGTCCAACTTCCTCGGCCGCGGCCAGTATGTCCGCCTCGCCGGCACGGGTGGCCAGTACTCGCGCGGCGTCGACTTCTCGTTCACCGAGCCGTACTTCCTCGGCTACCGGCTCGCCGCCGGCTTCGACGCCTTCTACAAGTACTCCGACCTGACCCGGTACTCGCGCTACGAGACCACGGTGTATGGCGGCCAGCTGCGCCTGGGCCTGCCGATCACCGAGGAGTTCGGCATCACCCTGCGCTACTCGCTGTACAACACCGAGCTGAAGGTGCCGAACACCCTCAAGCGGCCGTACAACGACTGCTCGACGCCGATCCCGGGCTACACCGCGACCTACGCGGGCGGCACGATCGACCCGAACAGCGGCCGCAACATCGGCGGCCAGTCGGTCTACCCGAACTGTGCGTATGACGGTGAAGCCTCGATCGCCATCAAGGGCTCGCAGGGCAACACGCTGACCTCGCTGGCCGGCCTGACGCTCGCCTACTCGACCCTCGACGTGGTTGGCGCGCCGCGCAACGGCCTCTACGCCGAACTGAAGCCCGACGTCGCGGGCCTGGGCGGCGACTCGAAGTTCTTCCGCGTCACCGCGGACGCGCGCTACTACAAGGAGTTGTTCGAGGACGTGATCGGCTTCGTCCGGTTCCAGGGCGGCCACATCAACGCCATCGACGGCAAGCCGCTTCGCGTCACCGACGAGTTCTTCCTCGGACCGTCGCTGGTCCGCGGCTTTGCGCCGAACGGTATCGGCCCGCGCGACGTCGGCATCGCCGACGCCCGCTCCAACGCCATCGGCGGATCCACCTACATCGGCGGTACCCTCGAAGTGCAGTTCCCGCTGCCCCTCATCCCGCGGGATCTGGGCCTGAAGGGCGCAGTCTTCGCCGATGCCGGTACGTTGTTCGGCTATAGCGGACGGCGCAACTTCAACGTGAACGGCGACGGCTTCATCAACGGGATCTCGCCGCAAACCGGGAAGTGCAACTTCTCTGCGTTCAACATCGGCGTCGAGCCGGAATGCGTGAACGTCCGCGACACGGCCGCGATCCGATCCTCGATCGGCGCGTCCATCCTGTGGAACTCGCCGCTCGGCCCCATCCGGTTCGACTACGCCTATGCCTTGACCAAGGACGAGGGTCAGTCGGTCTACGTGCCGCTGCTCGGCAAGGTCGGCCATATCGGCAAGGATCAGACCCAGGCGTTCCGCTTCTCCGGCGGCTCGCGGTTCTGATAAAAACCACGCGCACCGGCCGGATTTCTCCGGCCGGTGCGTTGCCCTGCATGTCAGATCCCGATTTCTTCGCCGCGACCGGCTTCCTCACCCTCGCCGACGTCGCCGCCGCAGCCGGTGCTTCCCTGCCCGAGGGCGCGGACCCCGAATGCAGGCTCAGAGCCGCGGCCCCGCTCGAGAGCGCCGGGCCGGACGACCTTGCCTACATGGACAATGCCCGCTACGGCGACGCGCTCGCCGCGACCCGGGCCGGCGCCTGCCTGGTGAGCCCGCGGTTCGCGGCGCGATGCCCGGCCGGGACCGTCGCGCTGGTCAGCCGGGACCCGTACCGGGCCTACGCCGCCCTGCTCGGGCGCCTGCACCCGGATGCCATGCGCCCCGGCTCGCAATTCGGCGGCCGCAGCATCGCCCCGGGCGCCCATGTCCACCCGGATGCGCGGCTGGAGGAGGGGGTCACGGTCGATCCCGGCGCGGTGATCGGCCCCGGTGTCGAGATCGGTTCAGGCAGCGTCATCGGCCCGAACGCGGTGATCGGCGCGGGCGTGCGGATCGGGCGCGACTGCTCCATCGGCGCCGGCACGACCTTGAGCCACGCGCTCGTCGGCAACCGGGTGATCCTGCATCCGGGTGCCCGGCTCGGCCAGGACGGGTTCGGCTTCGCCATGGGCGCGACCCATCTCAAGGTGCCCCAGATCGGCCGGGTGATCGTCCAGGACGATGTCGAGATCGGCGCCAACACGACGATCGACCGGGGTGCCTCGCGCGATACGGTCATCGGCGAGGGCACCAAGATCGATAACCTCGTCCAGATCGCCCACAACGTCGTCATCGGCCGCCACTGCGTGATCGTCTCCGGGGTCGGCATCTCGGGCTCGACCACGCTGGAAGACTACGTGGTGCTCGGCGGCCAGGTCGGCGTGGTCGGCCATCTGCGCATCGGCCGCGGCGCGCAGATCGCCGGCTCGTCCAACGTCAACCGCGATGTCCCGCCGGGCAGCCGCTGGGGCGGCACGCCGGCCAAGCCGGTGCGCGCGTGGTTCCGCGAGCTGACGACGCTGGCGCGGCTGGCCGAGCGCTCCGGCAAGGATCCGGAGAAGGATCCGGCTCCCGACGCCGGGTGATATCGGCCGGCCATCCCGGAAACCCTTGCATCTCCGCTGATTTCTTCCGAAGAGGGCGTCCGCCCGTCATGGGGGGCGGATATCGGTCCGCCCGATGGCGGTGACTCGAGGTACGGGATTCGATGAGCGAGGCGGCGCGCGACACCAACGAGGAACTGGGCACAGCCGACATCCAGACGCTGCTGGAGTTGCTGCCGCACCGCTACCCGTTCCTGATGATCGACCGCATCGTCGAGATCGATCGCGATGAATCCTGCGTCGGCATCAAGAACGTCACCGCCAACGAGCCGCAATTCATGGGGCATTTCCCCGGGATGCCGGTCTTCCCCGGGGTGCTGCTGATCGAGGGCATGGCCCAGACCGCCGGCGCGATTTGCTGCCGTCACATCCGGACGGACGAGCTGCGCACCAAGCAGGTGTTCTTCATGACCATCGACAAGTGCAAGTTCCGCAAGCCGGTCACTCCCGGCGACCAGGTGCGCTTCCACATGAAGAAGATGAACCACCGCCGGACCATGTGGTGGTTCCGTGGCGAGGCCCGGGTCGACGGTGTGCTCGTGGCGGAGGCCGAGATCGGCGCCATGCTGGTGACGGAGTGAGCGACGCCCTGATCCACCCGAGCGCCGTGATCGAGTCGGGCGCCGCGATCGGCGAGGGCGTGCGGATCGGCCCGTTCTGCCATGTCGGGCCCGAGGTCGTGCTGGGCGAAGGCTGCGAGCTCCTCAGCCACGTGGTGTTGGCCGGTCGTACGACGATCGGCCCCCGCACCCGGATCTTCCCCTTCGCCTCCATCGGCCACCAGCCGCAGGATCTGAAATACCGGGGCGAGGCCTCGACGCTGACGATCGGGGCCGATTGCCTGATCCGCGAGGGCGTGACAATGAACCCCGGCACCAGCGGGGGCGGCCTCGAGACCTCGGTCGGCGATCACTGCACCTTCCTGGCGAATTCCCATGTCGGCCACGATTGTCGGGTCGGCGACCACGTCATCTTCTCCAACAACGTGATGCTGGCCGGCCATTGCAGCGTCGGCGATTACGCGATCCTGGGCGGCGGCGCCGCGGTGATCCAGTTCGCCCGGGTCGGCGCCCACGCCTTCGTCGGCGGCCTCTCGGGGCTGGAGAACGACTGCATCCCCTACGGCATGGTGCTCGGCAACCGTGCGTATCTTTCGGGGCTCAACATCATAGGCCTGCAGCGCCGCGGCTTCGCCCGCGAGGACATCCACGCCCTCCGGCGGGCCTACCGCCTGCTGTTCGCCCCCGAGGGCACGCTGATGGAGCGGGTCGAGGACGTGGCCGCGACCTTCGAGTCCCACACCGCCGTGTCCGAGATCCTCGCCTTCATCCGCGCCGGCGGCAAGCGCTCGATCTGCACGCCGCGCGAGCTTCCGGTCCCGATCGGGGCAGCCTGAGCCTACCCGCATGGACGAGGCCGCTCCACTGCCCGAGGGTACGCTCGTCCTGATCGCCGGCGCCGGCCGGCTGCCCGAACTCGTCGCCGAGTCGCTGACCCGGACGCACCGGCCGTTCCGGCTG
The DNA here is from genome assembly GCF_022179445.1 of Methylobacterium mesophilicum. Classification (GTDB taxonomy): domain Bacteria; phylum Pseudomonadota; class Alphaproteobacteria; order Rhizobiales; family Beijerinckiaceae; genus Methylobacterium; species Methylobacterium mesophilicum. The sequence continues at coordinate 19,261 of NZ_BPQU01000003.1, forward strand.
ATTGCGCTCCGCGGCTTCACCGATCGGTCCCTGCGTGCCCGGGCCGACGCGACCGTCGACCTCCTCGACCTCGCCGCGATCCTCAAGCTGCTCCGCGCCTGGGGCCCGGCCGTGATGGTCCCGGCGGGCGGGGTCTCCCGGCCGAGCCCGGCTGCGCTGCTCAATGCCGGCGCGGCTTTGCGCAACCGCGAGACCCTGCGGGCGATCGCCGGCGGCGGCGACGACCGGCTGCTGCGCGCCGCCCTGGCGTTGGTGGAAGAGGAAGGCCACCGGGTGCTGGGCGTCCACGAGGCCGCCCCGGATCTGCTCTGCCCGGAGGGCCGGCTCGGGCGCCTCGGGCCCGACGCGGATGCCGACCTGTCGATCCGCACCGGGCGCGGGGTGCTCGACGCGCTCTCGCCCTACGATCTCGGGCAGGCGGTGGCGGTCTCCGGCGAGCGGGTAATCGCCGTCGAGGGGCCGGAGGGCACCGACCGCATGCTCGCCCGCGCCCGGGCGCTCGGCCGCAGGCCGTTCGGGCGGGGACGGGCGCTGCCCGCGACCGTGCTGGTGAAGGCGCCGAAGCTCGGCCAGGACCTGCGCATCGACCTGCCGGCGATCGGCCCCCGGACCGTGCGCAACGCCGCCGCGGCCGGCTGCGTCGGGCTGGCGCTCGAAGCCGGCGGCACTTTGGTGATTGATCGGGTCGCCACGGCGGCCGAAGCCGACCGCCTCGGTCTGTTCCTGGTCGGCTACGGAACCGCGCCATGAGCGCTGCCGCTATGTCCCCATCCAAGACAATCTGGCTGGTGGCCGGCGAGGATTCGGGGGACCAACTCGGCGCCAAGCTGATGCGGGCGCTGCGCGCGGCGGCGCCCGGAACCGTGTTCGGCGGCGTCGGCGGCGAGGCCATGGCCGAGGAGGGGTTCACCTCCCTGTTCCCCCTCGATGACGTCGCCGTCATGGGCTACCTCCCGGTGCTCGCCCGGGCTCGGACGCTGCTGCGGCGCATCCGCGAGACCGCGACCGCGGTGGTGCGCGCCCGGCCCGACGTGTTGGTGATCATCGACAGCCCGGGCTTCACCCATGCCGTCGCCCAGCGGGTCCGGAAGGCGGCGCCCGGCATCCCGATCGTCGACTACGTGTCGCCGAGCGTCTGGGCCTGGCGGCCCTGGCGGGCCAAGGGCATGCGCGGCTTCATCGACCACGTGATGGCGCTGCTGCCGTTCGAGCCCGCCGCGCATCTGCGTCTCGGCGGCCCGCCCTGCACCTATGTCGGCCACCCGCTGATCGAGCGGTTTCCTGACTTGCGCCCCGCCGCGGCGGAGGTCCGGCGGCGGGAGGCGGTCCCCTACCGCCTCGTGGTCCTGCCGGGCTCCCGCCGGGCCGAGATCGACCGGCTGATGCCGGTCTTCGGGCAGGCGCTCGAGCTTGTCTCCCGCGTCCTGGAGGTGGAAGCGGTCCTGCCGGCCGTGACCCGCCACCGGGCCCTGATCGAGCGGCTGGCCCTGAACTGGCCCGTGCCCGTCCAGGTGCTGACCGGCGAGGCGCCGAAATACGCCGCGTTCCGGGGCGCCCGGGCGGCGCTCGCGGCCTCCGGCACCGTCACGCTGGAACTGGCGCTGGCGGGCGTCCCGATGGTGGTGGCCTACAAGGTCTCGCGCGCGGAGGAGTTCATCGCCCGCCGCCTGATCCAGGTCCCCAGCATCGTGCTGCCGAACCTGATCCTGGCCGACAACGCCATGCCGGAATTCGTCCAGGCGGATTGTACGCCCGAGCACTTGGCTCGGGCCCTGCTGCCACTGCTGGCAGGCGGCCCGGAGCGCGACGCGCAAAGCGACGCGCTCGCCCGGATCGACGGAAGGATGCGGCTTTCCGGGGACGACACGCCGAGCCGGGCCGCTGCCCGGATTGTGCTGGATGCCGCCGTGGGGACGCGGGATCGGAGTCGTTTGACGCCTCAAGCTCATCGCGCGGTTTAACGGGTCAATCTCCCTGTCTTTCCGGGGGCGCGGAGCCGAACCCGGAACCCGTAACCGCCGACAATCCTAGGTCTTGATCTGCCGACGGTTATGGATCCCGGGTTCGGCTCCGCGCCCCCGGGACGACAGGGAGCATGTCCCGGCGTCGAGGCGATGCTTGAGCGCGGACCGACGATCGCCGGTCCAGGATGTTCGCATCCTGCCGCTCGTCACCCCCCGCGCCGCCCGCAGCGCACGTAGGCCGCTGTGCCGCGCCCGCTCGACCAGGTGAGGCGGTCGCCGTCGACCACGAGCCGCACCTGCGAGGACCAGTGCCGGCCGCGGTCGCTGCATTCGGCGGCGACCACCCAGGCGTTGCCGACGCGGCGGCCGTCGTGGAAATTGCAGATCTTGCGGCCGGCCCGGGCTCGCTCCGGCGTGATGGTGGCCGGGATGTAGCCCCGGCGCCGGGAGCGTGCCGAGCAGGCATCTGCGGTCGGCCCCCAGATTCCGGCATATTCAGGATTGGCCGGGCCCGCTTGCCTGGAGGATACGGGCGCCGCCGGGGGAACGATTGCCCCTTGCGTGCCTGGATCCGCCGGGCTCCGAGCCGCCTGGGAGGCCATTGGCGGCCCAGTGTCCAAACCCTGCGCAGCCGGTGCGGCCTCGTCGAGCGCGTCGAGCGTCACGACCCGACGGCCCGGGGGCTTCGGGGCCGGAGCGGGCCGGGTTTCGGCCTGCTGGGTCCGGAACGGCATGTCCTCGGTGAGGTAGATCGCGCTATAGCCGAAAAGCCCGGCCCAGCCGAGGACCAGGAGCGCAGGCACGACGAAGCGGCGCTTGGAGCCGGTACGGGGTTCATCACCCGGATCGGCCAGCACGACCGCACCCATCCTCACCCCCTGATCCAGGCATCCGGTGCCGATTCGGTCGCCGGGTCGCTGGGGAAAAGGATGCCCCAACAAGAGGCTAGGGGGAACTGCCGCGTCGTTCAGCGTCCGAAGATCCCCTTCAGGAACTGGGCGGTGCGGTTGCGCTTGCGCTTGCGCTCCAGTTCCGCGGCGTCCTTGAGCCATGCGACCTGCACCACCCGGCGCTCACCCTCGAACGGCTCGTGGCCATGCCAGGAATTGTCGGCCCGCAGGAAGGCGAACATCGTCCCCATGGTCGGGGGCACCTCCACCGCGAAGGGCGCGTAGTTGCGGCCGTCGTAGAGCACCCGCAGGCGTCCGGCGGCCGGGGCGTCCCAGGCGTCGTTCATGTAGACGAGCAGCGTCAGCACCTTCGATGGGCCGTCGGTGTGGATCGAACCGTATTTGAGCTGGCTCTTCCGCATGATCGTGGTCAGCCGCGGGCAGGAAACCAGGTCGATTCCGAACTTCTCGCCGAGGATGTCAGAGAACGCATCGCTCTCCAGTTCGTCGATCAGCGCCTTGAACCGGCCCTTGAGCGCGACCTCGTCCACCGTCAGGTAGCCGGGCTTTGCGATGTCCGGGAAGTCGCGCCGGATCGCGTCGATGGCGTCCGGGTTCAGGACGTTGGTGCCCAGCGTGTACGGGTAGGGCTCGCGGGCCACCGGGGCGGCACGCACCGCGGAAACGTCGAGGATCGAGAGGGCGGACATCTGCGGGTCCCTGGTCTCCGGCGCGCGACGGCCGGCACGCCGGCGCCAGGGGCGCGTGCCGGAGGATCATCGGGGCGTGCGGGCCGGGCGCGCCCATGGGGCGTCCGCGGTCATCCAATCTCGAGCGCTTCCCCTGATCCTGGAATCCCATAATCCGGTGATTGCGGCGGTCCAACGGCGAAAGCCGTGTGGTGGCGCATTCCGGTGACAGTCTCGGGGCGCCTGGCCGTGCAGGATGGCGCGATGCCCGAGGACTTTCTTCTCGGGTGCGTACCCGGAACCCGTCCGCGATGAGGCCGCTGGTCCTCGCCTTGCTGTGCGTTCACCTTGTCGCGATGGCGGCCGGGGTGAGCGCGTTCGCGCAATCGTCGCGGTCGTCGCGCCCCGCCGGGACGGCGCGGATGAGCTGCGCCGAGGCGATGGCGCTGGTGAAGAGCGAGGGCGACGTGGTGATCGCCGGCGGCACCGCTCCGGAGCGTTTCGTCAGCGGCCCGGGCCAGTGCACCGGCGCCGAGATAGCCGAACTCCGCTTCGTCCCCACCCGCGACAATCCGCAATGCCCGATCGGCTATCGCTGCCGCGAACCGGGCTTCGAGGAGTGGAACTGGTAGCGCGGGACGCGGCGTGGCGTCGCCTCGGCCGGTTCGTGACGAAACTTTCACGTGACAGCGCCCGCGAAGTGCCACGTTCTCGCCACGACCCAGGGCCAAGGCCGCCGGGTTGCGTTCCCGAATGAACGCTCACGTTAGGCGGGAGACACGCGTGGCTTCAATCAGGACCGGGCTCGGGATCCAGGCCGTGCTGACGGCCGTGGCCGCGCTGATCCTGCTGGCGCTTCCGGGGATCCCCAGCCCGCCGCTTTACGTCTCGCTCGCCGGCTTCGTGATGGCCGGCATCCTGATCGCCGCCAACGGCATCTCGGCCTACCTGAAGGTCTTCGTCTCGGTCTACGGGTTCGGCTACCTGCTGCTCGCCGGCCTGAAGACGATCGCCGCCATGGGCCTGCTGCCCCCGGTGGTGGCCGCACTGCTGCCGCCGGACTTCGCCGCCACCGGCGCGGTGGTGTTCGGCGCCATCGTGCTCGCCGTCTCGCATCTCGGTCCGATCCGCGCGATCACCGACATCGCCGACCCGTATTTCGCCAACCGCGACAAGCCGACCAAGGAGATCGGCCTGTTCCGCTGGTTCGGCAGCACCGAGGGCCGGATCGGCCGCAACCTCGTCGCGCTGTCGATCTTCGTGAACTTCGCCGACGTGGCGCTGACCCTGCGGTTCAACTTCTTTTACCGCGACATCTACAACGCGCTGCAGGAATACGACGCGACGGCGTTCTGGTACCAGCTGCTCTGGATCTTCGTTCCGCTGGCGACGCTCAACATCGCCATCGGCATGTTCGACCTGTTCGTCGATTCCTCGCTGCACATCCGCTGGCGGACCTGGCTGACCCACAGCCTATACGAGCGCTGGCTGGGCAACGGCACCCATTACCGCATCCCGTTCACCGACGAGGAAGCCGACAACCCGGATCAGCGTATCCAGGCCGACGTCAACCTGTTCATCCAGCAGACCGCGAGCCTGTCGATCCGGCTGCTCAGCCAGGCGGCGCAGCTCGTCTCGTTCATCGTGATCCTGTGGACGCTGTCGCGCGACTTCGTCGTGCCGTTCACCGACACGGTGATCCCGGGCTTCCTGGTCTGGCTAGTGATCGCCTACGCGGTGGTCGGCACGTGGCTCACCCACCTGATCGGCCGGCCCCTGATCGGGCTCAACTTCCGGCAGGAGCAGGTCGAGGCCGATTTCCGCTTCTCGCTGGCCCGCAACCGGATCTACTCGGAGCAGATCGCGCTGCTGCGCGGCGAGCGCGCGGAGGCGACGCGGCTCGGCTCGCTGTTCCACATGATCATCGACAACTACGTCGGCATCATCTTCCGGCGCATCAAGCTGATCGCCTTCACGTTCAGCTACCGGCAGGCCAGCGTGATCTTCCCGATGGTGCTCGCCGCGCCGTCGTTCTTCGCCAAGAAGATCACGCTCGGCGCCCTGCAGCAGACCTCGCAGGCGTTCTCGCAGGTGCAGAGCTCCCTGTCGTTCTTCGTAGACTCGTACACGACCCTCGCCTCGTACAAGGCCAACACCATCCGTCTCGGCTCCTTCCGCCGCGCGATGAGCAAGGCCGAGGCACTGGAATCAGCGGGCTACGGGCTGGTCCAGGGCAACGAGACCGCCAACGGCGTCACCGCCCGTGGGCTGGTGCTCGCCCTGCCGGACGGCCGCGAGATCGTCTCGGCACCGGAGCTGACCCTGGCCCGGGGCGGCGCCACCCTGGTCACCGGCCCCTCGGGCTCCGGCAAATCGACGCTGTTCCGGGCGATCGCGGGCATCTGGCCGTTCGGCAAGGGCCGGGTGGACGTGCCAGCCGGGCAGTCTACGCTGCTGCTGCCGCAGCGGCCCTACATTCCGCAGGGGACGCTGCGCGGCGCGGTGGTCTACCCGAACACCATCGACCAGTTCTCGGACGACGCGATCCGCGATGCCCTGACCGCCGCCCAGCTGCCGCACCTGATCGACCGCCTGGACGAGACCGATACTTGGGAGCGGCGCCTGTCCGGCGGCGAGCAGCAGCGCCTCGCCATCGCCCGGGCGATCCTGGCCAAACCCGCCTGGCTGTTCCTCGACGAGTCGACCGCATCGCTGGACGAGCCGTCCGAGGCCAAGATCTACCGGATGCTGCGCGAGCGGCTGCCCGACACCACCATCGTGTCGATCGGCCACCGCTCCACGCTCGATGCATTCCACGAGCGGCGGATCGTGCTTGAGCCCCAGGGCGACCTGTTCACGCCCCGGGAGCGCCGGGAGCCCCAGCCGGCAAGATAAGTGGCCTTTGTCCCAGAAGGCCGGGGAAAATGCCCCGTAGAAGTTGCGAGATGGAAATAAGAACGGAACCTGTGACTGCGGGGTCCGTTTGTCATGCGCTGAATAAATCGGAGGAACGCATGACCAAGATCAAGACCCTCGCGGGCGCCGGCGCTCTCATCCTGATGTCGACTGCTGCCTTCGCGGCGCCGTGCGCGACCGGGACGACCGTGACGCGCGACAAGGAAGCCAGCAAGGCCTCGACCGTGGATCCGAGCGTGAAGACCCCGACCACCCCGGGTGCCAAGGCTGAGTCGCCCGGCACCGTCGGCGCCATGACCAACGCCGGCACCGCGACCTCGCCGTCGGACGTGCAGGCTCAGTCGCAGGGCAAGCCGACCGCCGCGCAGGCCGGCAAGGGCGGCGACGACTGCTGATCTCCGCTCCATCATCTGACGTCACGACGAACGCCCGCCCGGCCCTGCCGAGGCGGGCGTTCCCGTGCTCCGGGATGCTTACGCGGCCCGGCGCAGCTTCGAGGCTGCCCGAGCCGCTCGGGTGACGGCGTCGCGGTCGAGGACCCCGGGCTTCACGACCCAGCTGCCGCCGACGCACAGAACTGACGGAACGGCCAGCCAATCCGGAGCGGTCGCCTCGGTGATTCCGCCGGTCGGGCAGAACTTCACACGGCCGAACACGGGCGTCAGCGCCTTCAGTGCCTTGATCCCGCCCGCGGCCTCGGCCGGGAAGAACTTGAACCGGTCGAGACCGTGGTCCAGGCCGCGCATGATGTCGGCGGCGGTGGCGATGCCCGGCAGGTAGGGCACGCCGTTGGCCTTGACGGCATCGGTCAGCGGGTCCGTGAGCCCCGGCGAGACGATGAACTCCGCCCCGGCCGCCAAGGCGCTGTCGAGGTCGCCGGGGTTCAGGACCGTGCCGGCCCCGACCACCGCCCCCTCGACCTGGGCCATCTCTCGGATCACCTCAAGGGCGGCGGGGGTGCGCAGGGTGACCTCCAGGGCGGTCAGCCCGCCCGCCACCAGAGCTTCGGCGATCGGCCTGGCCTGGGCGACATCCTCGATGACGAGGACCGGGATGACGGGCACGGAGCGCATCAGCGCGTCGATGCTGGTCAGATCGTTCATGATCGGCTTCTCCGGTTCGACGTTCAGAGGCCGGCCGCGGCGAGCATGGCGGAGGCGCCCCGTTCGGCGGTGTCGGCCCCTTGGCGCATGAAAGCGAACAACTCCCGGCCGGTTCCGGCCTCGGGAACCGGCTGAACGGCCTCCTCCCGGGCGGCCAGCTCGGCGTCGTCGACCAGCACCTGCAGGAGGCCTTCGGCCGCGCTGAGGCGGACGATGTCGCCGTCGCGGATCCGCCCGATGGCCCCGCCGCCGAGCGCTTCTGGGCTCAAGTGGATGGCCGCCGGCACCTTGCCGGAGGCGCCGGACATGCGCCCGTCCGTCACCAGGGCGACCTTATGGCCGCGATCCTGGAGCACGCCGAGCGGCGGCGTCAGCTTGTGAAGCTCGGGCATGCCGTTTGCGCGCGGCCCTTGGAAGCGGACCACTACGACCACGTCGCGCTCCAATTCGCCGGCCTTGAACGCTTTGAGCACGTCGTCCTGGTCGGAGAACACCCGGGCCGGGGCCTCGATGGTCCGGCGGATCTCCTCGACGGCGCTGGTCTTGAACGTCGCCCGGCCGAGGTTGCCGGTCACCAGCCGCATGCCGCCATCCGCCTGGAACGGGTTGCCGGGCCGGCGGATCATGGTGTCGTCCAGGCTCTCCGGCACGGCATCCTGGAAGGCGAGATCGTCGCCGTCGAGCTTCGGGTCGCGGGCATGGTCGCGCAGGGACTGGCCGGCCACCGTCAGGATGTCGTCGTGCAGCAGCCCGGCATCGAGCAGGGCGGCCATGACGAAGCTCATGCCCCCGGCGGCGTGGAAGTGGTTCACGTCGCCCGCGCCGTTCGGGTAGACCCGGGCGATCAGCGGCACGGCGTTGGACAGCCGGTCGATATCCGCCCAGTCGATGACGATGCCGGCGGCGCGCGCGATGGCCGGCAGGTGGATCGCGTGGTTGGTCGAGCCGCCGGTGGCGAGCAGGCCGACCGCGGCGTTCACGATCGCCTTCTCGTCCACGCACAGGCCGAGCGGCCGGTAATCGTTGCCGGCGGCGCCGATCTCGGTGAGCCGATGGATCGCCGCCCGGGTCACCGCCTGGCGCAGCTTCGTACCCGGATTGATGAACGAGGCGCCCGGCATGTGCAGGCCCATCATGTCCATCATCATCTGGTTCGAGTTGGCCGTGCCGTAGAACGTGCAGGTGCCGGCACCGTGATAGGAGGCGGATTCGGATTCGAGCAGCTCCGCCCGGCCGACCTTGCCCTCGGCGTAGAGCTGGCGGATCCGCTGCTTCTCCTTGTTGGCGAGCCCCGAGGGCATCGGCCCGGCCGGGATCAGGATGGTCGGGAGGTGGCCGAAGCGCAGCGCGCCGATCAGCAGGCCGGGCACGATCTTGTCGCAGATGCCCAGCAGCGCGGCGCCGTCGAACATGCCGTGGCTCAGGCCCACCGCGGTGGAAAGCGCGATCGTATCGCGCGAGAACAGCGACAGCTCCATGCCCCGCTGCCCTTGGGTGACGCCGTCGCACATCGCCGGGGTACCGCCCGCGACCTGCGCGGTGGCGCCGCGCTCCCGGGCGAAGACCTTGATCTGATCCGGATAGCGCCCGTACGGCTGATGCGCCGACAGCATGTCGTTGTAGGCGGTGACGATGCCGATGTTCATCACCGTCTGGCCGTCGCGGAGCGCCGGCTTGTCCTCGCCGGAGGCGGCGAAGCCGTGGGCGAGGTTGCCGCAGGCCAGCGTCGGCCGGTGCACGCCCGAATCGCGCTCCCGGGCGATCAGGTCGAGATAGGTCCGCCGGGACTCGCGGGAGCGCGCCACGACGCGCTCCGTGACCGCCGCGACCTCGGGATGAAGCTCGGTCATGCTCGTTCCTCCGTCAGGGTGCCGGCGGATCGCAGGGCCGGCACTGATCCCGGCCGCGACCGCGTCGCACCGGGCTATCTAGGCGGTGCCCGGGACGATGTAACCCGGTCGTGGCGCAGGGCGGCCGAGCGCGGCTGCCGACGATGGCCGTCCCAATCACACCCTCATCCAGAGGCGCGAGCGCAGCGAGCCTCGAAGGAGGTCTCCAGGGAGCGCGTCTGACTGGAGGGCTTCTTCGAGGGCGATGCTATGCGCCGCGACCTCCGGATGAGGTCGCGGGTGGGAAGCTTGGGAATGACGGGTGTTCAATACTCCCAGAAGATGCGCTGCAGCTCCTTGGTGTCCTGCGTCTTAGTCAGTGCCACGGCGGCCAGGATCTTGGCCTTGGCCGGGTTGAGGTCGTGGGCGACCACCCAGTCGTATGTGTCGTCGGGCTGCTCGGCGTTGCGCAGGACCAGGCCGTCCGGCACCCGCGAGGAACGGATCACGATCGTGCCCTTCGACCGGATGTCCTTCAGCTTGTCCACGAGGTAGCCCGCCACCGAGCCGTTGCCGGTCCCGGCGTTGACGATCGCCTTCGCGCCGGCCTGAACCTCCGCGTCGTAGACGCCCGGGATCATGTTGCCCGAGCCGTACACGATACCCACCAGCGGCAGGCTGTCGATCTGGTCGATGTCGAATTCCGAACTCTTGTTGTGGCGCTTCGACAGGGATCGGAAGAAGTAGGTCTTGCCCTCGATCACCATGCCGAGCGGCCCCCACTGGCTGTAGAAGGCGCTGGGGACGACGTTGGTCCGCTTGTTCACGTCCCGGCCCGACTGGATCGTGTCGTTCATCGTGACCGTGACGCCCTGGCCGATCGCCTCCTTGCTGGCCGCGACTGTCACCGCGTCGAGCAGGTTGAGGGCGCCGTCGGCCGAGATCGCCGTGCCCGGCCGCATCGAGCCGACGACGACGATCGGCTTGTCGCTCTTCACCACGAGGTCGAGGAAGAACGACGTCTCCTCGAGGGTGTCGGTGCCGTGGGTCACGACCACGCCGTCGACGTCGTCCTGCTTCAGCAGAGCGGAGACCCGCTTGGCGAGCTGAACGAGCTGCGCGTCGGTGAAGCTCTCCGACGCGATCTGGAAGACCTGCTCGCCGCGCACGTTCGCGATGGTGTTCACCTGCGGTACCGCGGCGATCAGCTTGTCCACCGGCACCTTGGCGGCCGTGTAGGTGGCGCTGTTGGCCGCGTCCGCCCCGGCGCCCGCGATCGTGCCGCCTGTGGCCAGGATGACAACGTTCGGCTTCTTCACCGCCGCGGCAGTGCTGGAATCGGTCATCTCGCGGGCACCGGACGGGGTGGCCCCGATCGTGCCGGCCAACAACAGAGCCAGGGTCGCTCCGCGCAGGGAACAGGCCGCGCCGCTTCGGCAGGAGATCATCGGGGATCCTTGACGTCTGAAGAAGAATCGCGAGTCGGGCTCGCGTCCGGGATCGTAGACCCCGCTCGCCGCGAGGCAAGTTTCATGCAGCGACGACGCTGACCGACGGATCCATTTCGTAAGCTTGGGCGTTGCACTCAAACGCTGTTCGTTCGGAGGTAGACCCCAATGCTGCATCTTGCCGGACTGCTCGACGAACTCGAGCGGAGCGAGCCCGCGCGGGCTGCGATGGCGATCCTCGAATCGGCCCTCGCCCGACGGTCGGTCGAGGAGCAGACGGCATTCTGGCGGGCGGTCGATCTCTACTACGTCTCGCGCAAGGCACCGCCGGAGCCCGTGGGTGCCGCCCTGTGCGGCGCGCCGCAGATGGCCATCGCTGTCTAATTCGAGTCCTGGCGCCTCCGGGCAGGGTTCGCTGCGCCTCAGGGCGTCGCCAAGCGCTTCACGGTGCCAGCGCGCCGGCCCGACGACGTCCGGTCGAGCAGGCTGTTGAGACGCCGCCGCCCCGGCCGCTCGATCAGGAACAGGCTCACGAGACCCATGGCGATCGCGGGCAGGACCAGGGCTTTGCTGGCCGTCCCGCCGATCCCATCGTGCAGCACGTAGAAAGGTTGCTGCCACAGGTAGATGGCGTACGACCACGCGCCGAACAGCAGCAGCGGTTTCGCACTCAGGCCCCGGCGCAGGAGGGCCGGTGCGCTCGGCAGCGAGGCCACCGCCACGGACAGGAGCGCGGAGCCCAGGCTGTACTTGATCGGATCAGGCACTACCGCGACGTTCAGGGCGAGGCCGGCCAGCGCCAGGAATGCGGGCCGCCACGACGTCCGTGGCGCGCTCCGGCCGATCATCAAGTAGGCGGACGCCCCGAACAGGATCGACGCCACCCGGACATCGCTGCGCCAGTAGACCGTCGTGTAGTCGCCGCCGAGCGCGGTCGAGACCGCGCCGTTGAGGCAAGCGAGGGCTGCGAGAACGGTCAGAACCGGGGCCACGGAAAACGCGTGCCGGCGACGGAGGAACGCGATCATCCCGAGCAGGATGTAGCCGTGCTCCTCGACGCAGAGCGACCAGATGTGGTCGACATTCGGCACCTCGGGCAACCACAGGTGGTAGTAGTTGTAGGTCAGCGTCAGCGCCGCGAGGCAGCCGTAAAGTTGCTGGTCCTGACCGGTGGCGAGGACGAGCCCGGTCATCGCCAGCACGAAGCAGATCAGCGCCGGATAGATCCGGGCGGCCCGGCGGAGGAAGAACGTCTTCAACGGCGTGCCGCGTTCGAACAAGATCTCGGCCATCAGACGGCCGCTGAGCACGAAGAAGAACTCCACCCCGAAGCGGCCGAGATTGATGCCGTGCGTCGTGCCGAAATGGCCGACGAGCACGAGCAGGATCGCACAGCCGCGCCACCCGTCGAGGAAAGGCCAGTGACGCGGGGGCATGGGGCGCCTCTCGAACCTCAGGTTCGACAGTCTGGAGGCGCGCTGCCGCGGCTTAGCGAGATGATCTTAGGGTGTAGGCTCTCGAGGCTCGTGCCACCGGCGGTTCGAAAGGCGTAGGATCACGACGGGCCTCGATCCTGGACCGGTGCCGATCCCGACCCCTGCGGGAGGGGCCGGGCTTCGGCAGGACCGGTACCGCAAGACATTGAACCGTCAGCGTTTCCGCGTCCGACGTCCCGGCTCCGGGACGCCGTAACGACGGCCCCGGCACCCGCCGGACTCGAGCCTTCCGGCAAACGCGTGGACCCGGGGCCATCGCCCCGCGCGCGATCAAAACACCGAGATCAGCACGATGCCGGCTGCCATCAGCAAGCCGCCGATCAGCCGACCGATCCCGGCCCGGACGCGCTTCATGCCGAGCCAACCGAAATGGTCGATGGCGATGGAGGTGAACAGGTTGGCGGTGATCAGCAGACCGTTGAAGGCGCCGGCTCCGACCTTGTCGACGAACAGCAGGCCGGCGAACACCGCCACCGCCCCGGCGATGCCGCCCAGCGCGCCCCACCACGGCACCCGGGCCACGTCCGCCCGGGTCGGCAGAGGGGTCGGGCGGAGCAGGAACACGAACAGGAAGACCAACGCGACCGGAATGAACGACACGGTGGCGGCGAGCCAGGGGTTCACCAGGGCACCGCGCAGCTGCGCGTTGAGCACCACGCCGACCGCCTGGAGCGAGCCCGCGACCAGGATGAACGGGTAGAGCAACCGTGCCATCAGGCCGCCCTTGCCCGACTCGGCCTGCTCGTCGTCCGATTTCGGGCCGGTGGCGCGGGCGATGAACACGATGCCCACCACCATCAGCAGGCCCCCGAGCCACGGCATCGCCTTGAAGCCCCCGGCCTTGAGGCCGAACAGGCCGAGGCTGTCGAGCGCCAGGGAGGTCAGGATGTTGGCCGTGATGGTCAGGCCGTTGAACGGGCCGGCCCCGACCTTGTCCACGAAGGCGAGGCCGCCGAACACCGCCACCGCGCCGGCCACCCCGCCGAGCGGCGCGTACCAGGGCATCGAGCCCAGGGTCTGCAGCGTCGGCAGCGGCGTCGGCATGGTGAAGAACAGGATCGTGAAAACGATCACGATCGGCATGAACGAGTAGGTCGCCGCCAGCCACGGATTGACCAGCGCGTCGCGCAGGCGCGCGTTCATGGAATTGCCGAGCGCCTGCAAGGCGCCTGCGACCAGGATGAAGGGATAGAGCAGGGCGGCGTTCAAGATCGGGGTCTCCGGTCGTGGGAGGGCGAGGCGGTTCGGTGCGGCGTCGTCCTGGGATCCGGAGACCGGGTTCTCAGACGAGGAGGAGGGCGGCCAGCGCCAGCACGAGGGCGGGCGGCATCACCAGCAGGCCGAGCTTCAGGAACTGCCAGGCCGACACGTCCTCGCCCTCGCGGCGGATCGCCGTGAGCCACAGGATCGTGGCGAGCGAGCCGGTCACCGACAGGTTCGGCCCGAGATCGACGCCGATCAGGATCGCGCCCGCGACCTTGTGCGAGACCTCCGCGGCCTGGACGGCGGCGCCGGCGAGCAGCCCGGCCGGCAGGTTGTTCACGAGGTTGGTGCCGAAGGCGACGAGGGCGCCGCCCGCCCAGGCGGTGGCGGTGGGATCGCCCTGGGCGTAGGTCTTCAGGGTGTCGGCCAGCAGGGTCAGCACGCCGGTCTTCTCCAGCGCCTCGACCAGCACGAACAGGCCCGCCACCAGTGGCAGCACCGCCCAGGACACGTCCTTGACCACCTCGACCAGGCCGCCACGGTTGAGCGCCACCACCAGCAGGGTCGTGGCGAGGCCGGCCACGAAGGTCGGCAGGCCGAGCTCGATGCCGGCGGCCGAGGCGCCGATCAGCGCGCCCGCGGTGGCGATGATGCCCAGGCCCGCAACCTTGCCGCCGAGGCCGAGGCTCACGGTCTCGACGTCGGTCTTGATGCTCTGGCCCTTGAGCCGGCTGTTCTGGGTCAGCCGCAGCACCGCGTAGGTGGCGACGATCGCCAGCGCTGATGGCAGCGCGAAGGTGGCCAGCCACTGGCCGAGCGGCGGCATGTCGGTGGCGAACACCACGAGGTTGGCCGGGTTCGAGATCGGCAGCACGAAGCTCGCCGCGTTGGCGATGAAGGCGCAGATGAACAGGTAGGGCAGGGGTTCCGCGTCGGCGGCCTTGGCGGCGGCGTAGACCGCGGGCGTCAGCACCACCGCGCAGGCATCGTTGGAGAGGAACACCGTCACCACGGTGCCGACGAGGTAGATCAGCAGGAACAGCCGGGTCGGCGAGCCCTTGGCGGCGCGCACGGCGAGGCCGGCGAGCCAATCGAACAGCCCTTCCTTCCGGGCGATCTCGGCCAGCAGCATCATGCCGACGAGGAACAGGTAGACGTCGGTGCCCTTCGAGACGCCGTCGAGGGCGACCTGCCAGGGCAGCAGGCCGAGAACGACCAGCAGGGCGGCGCCGAGCACCGCCCAGATCGCCTCCGGCCACGAGAACGGGCGCACGATCACGCCCAGGGTCGCGAGCGCGGCGATGCCCCAGGTCGCCAAATTCGGTGTCAGGCTCAATCCAGCGAACACGTCTAACTATCTCCCCCCGGAGGCGTGGCGAGGCTCACCACTCTGCGACGAACACCACTTGGTCAGGGTCACCACTTGCGGCCGTAGCGGTTCGGTCCGAGCTGATCGCCGCGGATTCCCTTCCGGACCCAGCTCTGGATCCGGCCCGCGTCGCCACCAGGCTTTTCCGGCATCGGCGGCGCGGCCGCATTGTCCGAGACTGCGATCACCGGCTCGATCACGTCGGTGTCGACGTAGTCCGGGCCGTGCCCGGGCCAGCATTCATGCACCGCCTCGACCTGGATGCTGCGTCCGCCTCCGTCCCAGGACAGCGACGCCTCGTAGCAGCGCGCGCCCTCCGCGCGGTGCATCAGGATCCACGGGCCTGTATCGACCCGGCAATGGACGTAGCGCGGCGGTGCGTCCGAGAGCACGACGGCCCGGACGGCGATCCGCCCGTCGGCGTCGAGCGCCATGCCGCACGTCACATCCGTCGTCGGCAGCGTGGCGACGCGGCGGTCGGCCGGGCTTGTGATCAGCACGAACGGCGCGGTCCGGTCCAGCGCGCGGAACCGCCAACTCGTCACCGGCCCGTCGATCGCCGCGACCGCGTAACCGACCGAGCCGTCCTCGTTCTGCCCGACCGAGCGGGCGGCGGCGTAGAGGGTCCGGCCGTCCGGGGCGAGTTCGTTGTAGTGGGTGTGGCCCATCTCCACGAGGCGGACCCGTGTCGCCCAGAACAGGCCGCCGATGTCGAGGCGGTCGTCCGGCTCGCGCAGGTCGTCCGGGTAGGCGTGCATGAACACGGCGCAGGGAATCTTCTTGTCGGCTGCGTCGGTGAGCTGATCGCTCAGCCATTGGGTCTGGCAACCGCCGAGCCGAAAATCCAGACCGATGCCTTTCCGGCCGAAGCCAGGGCTGACCATGTCGACGAACAGGCAGCGCACGCCCTGGATGTCGGCGGCGGCGCAGTAATGCGAGATCGGCAGGACCGGCCACGTCTCGGGACAGCCGGATGGCGGCTGTTCCAGCTCCCAGGTGATCGGCTCCGGCAACCGGGCACCCAGGCTCGCCGCAAAGGCATGGAACGCGTCCATCCGCCCGTGCTGGCGGTCGTGGTCGCCCGGGATCAATCGCAGCGGTAGGTGCGGATGCCGGTCCAGCGCGTCCTTCAGGATGCGGTATTCCGCGGCAAAGCCGTTCTCGGCCAAATCCCCCGGCAGGTAGACGAAGTCGAACAGGTCCTGGGGGGCGATCGCCGCGATCTGATCGAGGATCGCGGCGAGGTCGCGGGCATTCTGCGCGTCGGGATCCTGCAGGTGCAAGTCGCCGACATGCAGGAAGACGAGCGGCTCGCGCGCAGGCACGGCCTGGTGGTCGGGGGCGGACATCGGAGGTTCCCGTCGGCGGTTCAGACGGCCGCCGGCACGGCCGGCGGAAGGCCGGAGCCGCTATCCGGTGTGCCGCTCGCGGCTTCCCCGCCCCGGGTCTCGGGCATCAGCGTCAGGTAGAGGACGAAGCCGAGCCCGGCGATCGCGGCCAGCGCCAGGAAGGCGGTGGAATAGCCGGCCGACACGATGATCAGTCCGGCCAGCGTCGCGCTCACCGAGGCGCCGACCCCCTGGGCCGTCGCCACCGCCCCCTGGGCGGCGTTGAACCGCCCGGCACCCCGCGTCAGGTCGGCCACGACGATCGGGAACAGCGCGCCGTAGATGCCGGCCCCGACCCCATCGAGGAGCTGGACGCCGACCAGCCAAAATGGGTTGTCCGAGAACGTGTAGAGCACGCCGCGCAGGGCCAGCACGCCGAAGGCCGCCAGGAAGATCGGCTTGCGCCCGATGATGTCGGCCCGGGCGCCGACGAACACCGCCACCGGCACCATCACGCATTGCGCGGCGACGATGCACACGGCGATCAGCGACGTCGCGTGGTCCTTTCCGGAGAGGTGGGTGAGCAGCTGCCCGACCGAGGTCAGCATCGCGGCGTTGGACAGGTGGAAGATCGCGCAGAGCACGGCGAACAACATCAGCGGCTTGTTCTGAAGCAGCGTCTTCAGGCCGGAGGGCTGCTCGTCCGCCTTGGCTTCCGCCTCGGTCATGCCGCGGGCGAGCTCGTCGTCGATGGCAGCGGCCGGGACCAGCAGCATGGCGCCGATCGAGAGCGCGGCCAGCACGCCCATCAGCCAGAACACCACGATCGGACCGAAGAAGTAGGCCAAGCCGCCGGCGATGGCCGCGGAGGCAGCGTTGCCGGCATGGTTGAAGCCCTCGTTGCGGCCGATCCGCTTGGCGAACATCTTCGGGCCGACGACGCCGAGCGTGATTGCGGCCAGCGCCGGCGGGAAGATGGTGCCGGCCACGTGAGCGATCGATTGCGTGGCGGTCACGAGGTAGAAGTTCGCGATGAACGGCAGGATCAGGCAGCTCGCCGTGACCGCGATGGCACCGCCGATCACGATCGCCCGCTTGTGGTTGGTCGCGTCGATCAGCGCTCCGGCCGGCGTCTGCGCCACGAGGCCCAGGATGCCCGCGATGGTCATCACAAGGCCGGTGGTGGCCTCGTTCCAACCCTGGTCCGGCCCCCGGACTGCGATCAGGTAGATCGCCAGATAGGGCCCGAGCCCGTCGCGCACGTCGGCGAGGAAGAAGTTGAGGGCGTCGAGGCCGCGCAACGCCTTGGTGGAGGGAGTCCGGACGGTCGCGCCGCGCGCCGCCGCTCCGGTATCGGTCCTGTCCATCCTGATCCTGGCCCCCGCCCGAATGCCGCCGCGGCCGGACCCGGTCGGGGACGGCACGTGACGAGCTTGACGCCCGCTTAATCCATCTGTTCCCTGTAATTGTTCGAGAAGACTCGTTCGGGGACGATTCTCAGGCCTGTGAGTGGTTTACCCACCCTCGGCCTCGCCGGATGCGTCGGGATTCGCGACATCAACCGTCGCTTCTGCCGACAGGTCTGTCCCCGGAGTGGCGAGCCCGTAGCGCTCGATCTTGGCGTAGAGGAGCTGGCGCTGGATGCCGAGGCGGCGAGCGGCCCGGGCCCGGTTTCCGTCCGCTTCGCGAAGCGCCACGGCGATCATGGTCCGCTCCAGGCGGGCGACTGCGCCGGGTAGATCGCCCGCGAGCCAGTCCGCCGGCCATCCCCCCGGGACGCCGACACCTTCGGAGAGCTGCGCGGGACGCGCCGTCGGGAGGTCGATCGCGTCGGCCGCGATCACCCCGCAGCGTACCAGCACTGCGGCGCGTTCGACGGTGTTTCGCAATTCGCGGACGTTGCCCGGCCAGCCATAGGCCAGCAGCCGTGAGGCGGCGCCCGCGCTCAGCCGCTTGCCCGACGGACCGAGGAAGTGCTCGGCGAGCGGCACGATGTCGGCCAGGCGCTCGCGCAGGGGCGGCAGCAGGATCGGCACGACGTTGAGGCGGTAATAGAGGTCGGCCCGGAACCGGCCCTGGTCGACCAGCACCGGCAGGTCGCGGTGCGTCGCGGCGATCAGGCGGACGTCGACGCGTCCCGACCGGCCGCCGAGCGGCGTGACCATGCGGTCCTGGATCACCCGCAGGATCTTGGCCTGCATCGGCGGGGGCATGTCGCCGATCTCGTCGAGGAACAGCGTGCCGCCTTCGGCCTGGTGGAAGGCGCCGGCCCGGTCGCCGACCGCGCCCGTGAAGGCGCCGCGGACATGGCCGAACAGCTCGCTCTCCAGCAGGTCGGGCGGGATCGCGGCACAGTTGACCGGCACGAACGGCCGTCCCCGGCGGGCGGAATAAGCGTGCAGCGCGCGCGCCACCTCCTCCTTGCCGGTCCCGGTCTCGCCCTGGATCAGCACCGTCGAGGCGGTGTCGGCGACGAGCCCGATCGTCTTCTGGACCCGGCGCATGCCGGAACTCGAGCCGATCAGGCCGCCCTCGGGATCGCCGTCGTCCGGATCCGGCCTGACGCTCGACAGCATCGCATCGAGGGCGGCGGCGAGGTCGGAGCGTCCGACCGGCTTGGTCAGGTGGTCGTGGGCACCGAGGCGCATCGCCTCGATCGTGTTGGCCGGGCTCGCGAAGGCGGTGAGCACCGTCACGGGCGGCCGGGCCGGCAGGGCGCAGATCCGCGCCAGGGTCGCCATGCCGTCGAGGTCGCCCGGCATCCGCAGGTCGAGCAGCACGGCCGAGACCGGTTCCTGCCCCAGAAGCGCCAGGGCCTCCGCCCCGGAGGCTGCCGGCAGGGGGCGGTGGCCGAGATCGGCCACGGTCTCGGCCAGCCCCTCGCGCAGGGCGGAATCGTCGTCCACGATCAGGATGGTCGCCATGGCAGGTCCAGCACGAAGGTGGTCTCGGGCGCGCCATCGATCAGCCTGACGGCGCCGCGATGCGCCAGGGCGATCTCACGCACGATTGCGAGACCGAGGCCGGTCCCGTCCGGCCGTCCGGTCACGAACGGCTCGAACAGCCCGGGGCGGATCGTGGGATCGATGCCGGGGCCGGTGTCGCTCACGCGCAGGTGCAGGCGTACCACGCCCGCGACCGTCACCCGCTCGGCGGCAAGACGGACCCGGCCCCCCGGGGGCGTGTGCTGAAGCGCGTTGAGCAGCAGGTTGTCCAGCGCGCGGGCGATCTGGGCGCCGTCGATCTGCGGTCGGTCCGCTCCGGGCAACGCGTCCCCCGCGATCGCGATCCGCACGGCTCGGGCGCTCGCCAGATCCTCGTGCAGGCGCGCGCAATCGGCGAGCAACGCGGCGATATCGGTGGGGCTGCGGGTGAGCGTGCGGGCCTGGGTGAGGTTCAGGAGGTCGCGCAGCAGGTGATCGACCCGGGCGATCTGGCCGAGCACGCTCTCCAGGGCCACCGTGGCGCGTTCCGGATTGCCGCTGGCCAGGGCGTTCTCAGCCTTGAGCCGCATCGCCGCGATCGGGTTGCGGATCTCGTGGGCGATGCTGGCCGCGAGGCGCCCCACGGCCGCCAGGCGCTCCGCGGCGACCACCCGCGCCTGCGCCTCGCGGAGGCGCCCGCCTGCGGCGTTGAGGGCATCGACCAGCCGGTCGAGCTCGCGCTCGCCGGTCCGTTGCAACCGCGGCAGGTCCTCGCCGTCCGGCCGGGGCGCGGCCAGTGCGGCCTCCAACCGGGCGATCCGGCCCGAGAACCCGTACAGGAACCATCCGAGGAATGCGGCCGACCCCAGCACGGTCACGGCCAGGAAGCCTAGGCCGGCAAGGAAGCGCGTGTAGGCGGGCCCGTCGTTGACGTGGGCGCGGCCCATGGTCCAGGCGGTCAGCCCGGGTTCGGGTCCGTGCAGCGGGCAGCCCTGGACCAGCAGCACCTGCGTGCGGCTCGGCCGGCGGAACGCCACGGCGTGGTCCACCCGCAGGGCCTGGGCATTCACCCCCGCGATGCTGTCGCGCTCGGCCTCGGGGAGGTCGGTCTTCGGCCCGGTGCCCTCGTAGGTCGGGTACGCGTAGGCGACAGGGCCGTCCGCGGCGCTCCAGACCCCACCCTCAATGCCCGGGAAGAGTTCGAGCGCCGCCCCGACGGTGCCGCCGAGCTCGCTCCGCGGGATGTTACCCTTGGTCCGGCGGGTCAGAGCGGCGTAGCGGTCGATGATCTCCCGGCAGGCCCGCCCAACCGCCACCTCCGCCTGCGCGACCTGGACGGCGGTGGATTGGCTGTAGAACCCGAACATGAGGTAGGCGGTGGCCGCCGCCGAGGCCAGCAGCAGGATCCACAAGGCGAGCAGCCGGGCGCGTAGGCTATAGGCCGTCACGGCGCAGGGTCCTCCGGGGCGCCCGCCGCCCCCGCGCAGCCGATAACCGGGTGGGCACGCTGTGGAAACGGTGGCACATACCGGTGCGATCGGAATCGGCCGCTGGACCTCGCGGCGATTGCACGCTTCTGTCGAGGCGTACCGAAAATTCGCTGCCGGAGAAGATGGTGTCACAGTCCCGCGTCGATCGGGCCGCGCTCGACGAACTCGAAGGTGTGATCGGCACCGAGAAGCTCGCGCGCCTGCTCGATCGCTTCGCCACGAGCCTCGCCACGGCCTTCGACGGCGTGGACCAGGGCGAGGCCGCCTACGCCCGGGAAGCCCACACCCTCGTCTCGATGTCGGGGATGCTCGGCTGCTCGGACTTGTCCCAGGCCTGCCGGGCCTTCGAGCAGGCCGCGAAGCTCGGCGGCGGCGACCTTGCGGCGCAACTGGCACATCTCCGAAGCCTGCGCGACGAGACTATCACGGCCCTGCGCGATCTGCGCGAAGAAACGCACGCGGCCCGCTGACCGTCAGCCGGCCGTCACGGCGGCCAGCGGCGCCTCGAAAGTCAGCACGGCCCCGGTCGGCGGGTAGGTCAACCGGGCCGTCCCCCCGAAGCTGTGGGCCAGGCTGCGGGCGATCAGCCGCGTCCCGAACCCGGTCCGGGTCGGCGGTTCGACCGGCGGGCCGCCGACCTCCTCCCAGCGGAACCGCAGGGTGGCGCCGTCACCCGAGCCTGCGATCTCCCAGGCGATCAGCACCTGTCCTGTGGGCACCGAGAGCGCGCCGTACTTGGCGGCGTTGGTGCCGAGTTCGTGCAACATCAGCGCCAGCACCATGCCGTGACGCGGGCCGAGGGTGAGGTCTTCGCCCTCGACCCGGAACCGGCCCGCGACGCCGTCGCCGTGCAGGGACACCGCCCCCTCGACCAGGCCGACCAGGGAGGCCGCCGCGAAAGAGCCCTGCAGCAGCACGTCGTGGGCCTGGGCCAGCGCCAGCAGCCGCGCGGCCAGCGCTTCCCCGGCCGCCTCCAGCGAACCGGCGTTGCGCAGGGTCTGCGCCGCAACCGCCTGGACCATGGCCAGGGTATTCTTCATCCGATGGGACAGCTCCTGCATCAGCAGGGTCTGGCGCGCTTCGGTGAGCTTCAGCTCGGTGATGTCCCGGGACGCGGCCAGGATCCGCTCGGGATGGCCACGCTGGCCGCCCACGGGGGTGACCGCGATGTCCCACCACGTGGCGGACCGGCCGGTCTCCAGCTTGGCCTGGAAGCGGCTCGCGCCGCCAAGGCGCGCCTTGTCCAGGGCCCCTGCCACCGCCTCGCGGTCCTCGTCGCGGGTCCAGATCTCGATCCAGGGACGCCCGATCGTGTCCGCAGGGTTCCGGACACACAGGCAGGCCGGGCCATTCTCGCCCGCGGTGATCACGCGTCCGTCGCGGTCGAGCACCTCCAGGACATCCGCGGCGGCCTGGAGCATCCCGGGGGCGGTCAGCTCACCGGCCCAGGACGGCGCCGACCACGCGGCGGCATCGTCCAGGGCGTGGTGGTGCAGCGATTGGGGCCCGGAGGCTTGCCACGGCTCACGGCCGAGGCGGCCGGCCTCGACGCGGCTCGCGGCCTCGATGATGCGGCCGAGGCGCCGACTGCGCTGCCGTTCCGAATCCGCCTGGCCGGTGGCCTGCATCAGCAGGGCCCTCAGGCGGATGTTCTCCGCTTCGAGCGCGTCCAGGCGTCGATCCGTCCCGTCCGCGCGCGCCAGCATGAGGCCCGCATCCATCGCTCGCCCCCCATCTCAGCGTCCACCCCCGCGGCGCGCGCCATGGGGGACCCACCGAAGGCCAGGTGCGGCGACGCGATGTCGAGGCCCGGAGGCGCCGGCGGATCGAACCGCTTCTGGTGGCGCACCCCGCTCGCAACCCCGCGAATCGAAGGGTTCCCGAGGCTAACACGAGATTCCGGATAATCAAACGAACTGTGTATTCGGCACCGGCCGACAACTAGTTTCGCCGCGTCCGATAGCGACGAAACCGATCACTTGTTTCGCATCAGCAGCACCAGCCAGCCGATGCCGAGGATGAAGATCACCAGCCCGATCGAGACGAAGACCGGCGTGCCGAGGTCGATCAGCCGGGGCGCCAGCTGGGTGGCGAAGGCGGCCACCACCAGGGCGACCGCGACCCGGGCGGCAG
Source organism: Methylobacterium mesophilicum (assembly GCF_022179445.1). Lineage (GTDB taxonomy): Bacteria > Pseudomonadota > Alphaproteobacteria > Rhizobiales > Beijerinckiaceae > Methylobacterium > Methylobacterium mesophilicum. Next base: position 42,043 of record NZ_BPQU01000003.1, read on the forward strand.
CCCGCTCGATGCCGCGGGTGACCTTGTCCAGGCCCTTGATCTCGATCTCGACGGTGACGCGGCCCTGCTTCAGGCGAACCAGCATCAGGTGGATCAGGGTCGGCAGTTCGGAGGCCGCGCCGTAGAGGCCGACACCCAGGGCCTCGGCCTTCTGCTTGAGGGCGCCGAGCGAGAACTGCGTCTGCATGCTCGCCTTGACGGTCGGTCCGGCCGCGGCGAACAGGTCGAAATCCGGATCGAGGTGGCGCATCACGCCGTCGGCGGTGACCAGGCCCTTGAACAGGATCGCCAGGTCGGTGGGCATCGCGAGGTCGTTCTCGCGGGCCATGTTCATGAAGTCGGTGAGCACCAGCCCGAGGTTCAGCGGGATCGAGGAGTGGCTCTCCACGAAGGACGTGGCCGAGACCTGAAGCTTGGTCAGGTCCGGGTTGCTGGTGCCGGTCCAGTCGAGGAGCACGGCCATCAGGCCGTCGGCATCCTGCTTGAGCATCGCGCCGATCAGGACCAGCAGCTGCGAGCGCCGCCGCTGCGACAGCCGGCCGATGATGCCGAAATCGATGAAGCCGATCTTATTGCCCGGCATCGCGAGCATGTTGCCGGGGTGCGGATCGGCGTGGAAGACACCCTCGATCAGCGCCATCTGCAGGAAGGCGTCGGTGCCCTTCTGGGCGAGCAGCTTCTTGTCGAGCCCGGCCGCGCGGAGCGCCGCCTCGTCGTTGGGCGGGATGCCGTGGATGAAGTCCTGGACCAAGACCCGCTCGGAGCAATATTCCCAGTGGATCTTCGGAAAGACGATGTCGTCGCGGTCCACGAAGATCTGCGCCAGCAGCTCGCAGTTGCGCGCCTCGTTGAGCAGGTCGAGCTCGCCGTTGAGGCCGTCGGCGAGATGGCGCATCTGCTCCCGCGGCTGGTAGCGGGCCATGTCCGGCCACTCGTTCTCGACGATCCGGGCGCCGTGGGCCATCAGGCGCAGATCCGCCTCGATGATCTTGCGCAGGTTCGGACGCAGCACCTTGACGATCACGTCCTCGCCCGTGTGCAGGCGCGCCCGGTAGACCTGGGCGATCGACGCGGAGGCGATCGGGTTGGTGTCGAACTCGGCGAACACCTCGTTGGGCGGGGCGCCGATATCCTGCTCGAGCTGCGGGCCGATCTGCTCCCACGACACCGGCACGACCTGGCTGTGGAGCTTCTGCAACTCCTCGGTCCAGGCGGGCGACAGCAGGTCCGGCCGGCTCGCCAGAACCTGCCCGAACTTGATGAAGGTCGGGCCGAGCGCCTCGATCGCCCGGCGCAGGCGCTCGGGTTCGGATAGCCGGGTGACGTCGACCCGCGGCCGGCGGCGCGGCAGCAGCGGCAGGTAGCGCAGGCCGAGGCGGTCCACGACGCGCGTGACGCCGAAGCCGATCAGGATCGACGCGATCTCCGACAGCCTCTGACGGTCGCGGGCGGCAACGAAGGCTGTCTTCAGCATGAAGGGGGCGATCCGTTCGGACACGATTGGGCGTCCGGACAGCACGAGCATAAGGACTTTTTTGCGGTCGCGAAGCCCGGGCGCCCCCCAAGGGCGACAATAGAGCCGCCGTCGAAAACAGCGGCGCCCCCTGTCAGGTCCGGGGCGCCGCGACCGGGATGGCTGCGACACCGGGCGACCGGCGCGCGTCGCCGAAGCGGTCGTTGACCACCAGAAGCGTCACCACCACGGCCGAGAGTGCCAACGCGGCCAGGAAGTACAGGCCGGCCTCGAAGCTTCCGGTGGTCTCGCGGATCCATCCGACCATCGAGGGGGCGACGAAGCCGCCGAGATTGCCGATGCAGTTGATCAGCGCGATTCCGCCCGCCGCCGCGCTGCCGCTCAGGAACACGGAGGGGAGCGCCCAGAACGGCGCCTTCGCCCCGTAGAGCCCGGCGGCGGCGAGCGCCATGAACGCCACCGCCCAGAGCGAGCCGGTGGCGACGCCGGCGAGCGCAAGCCCGGTCGCCGTGAGGCCAAGCGCCGTCGCCAAGGTGATCCGGCGGTCGTCGTAGCGGTCCGAGATCCAGCCGACCGTGAGGCCGCCGACCACGCCGAAGACGTACGGGACTGCCGTCATCAGGCCGGTCTGCATGTCGGACAGGCCGGTGCTCTTGAGGATCTGCGGCAGGAAGAACGCCAGTCCGAGATTGGCGCCGGTGTTGGCGAAGTAGATGAAGGATAGCGCGATCAGCCGCGGATCCGAGAGGGCCGTCCGCAGGCTGGTCCCGTGGGTGCCGGCGACGCTGCTCTGCTCGGAATCGATCAGGGTCTGCAGGGCGGTGCGGTCGGCCGGCGCGAGCCAGTGCGCGTCCTTCGGCCGGTCCGGGATCAGGGCCAGGAACACGAAGCCGAATAGGGTAGTCGGGATGCCCTCCAGCAGGAACAGCCACTGCCAGCCCTTGAGGCCCAGGGTGCCGTCGAGCTGCATGATCGTGGTCGAGAGCGGGGCGCCGATCGCCAGCGAAACCGGGATGCCGACTGCGAAGGCACCGAAGATCCGGGCGCGATACGCCTTGGGGAACCAATAGGTCAGGTAGAGGATCACCCCCGGGTAGAACCCGGCCTCGGCCGCGCCGAGCAGGAAACGCAGGATCAGGAAGCTGGTAGAGCCCTGCACGAACATCATCGCGGCCGAGAGCAGGCCCCAGGTGATCATGATCCGGGCGATCCAGCGCCTGGCGCCGACCTTCTCGAGGATCAGGTTGCTCGGCACCTCGAAGATGAAATAGCCGATGAAGAAGATCCCGGCGCCGAGCCCGAACACGGCCGGCCCGATACCGAGATCGGCGTTCATCCGCAGGGCCGCGAAGCCGACGTTGATCCGGTCGATATAGGCCATGACGTAGCCGATGAAGAGCAGCGGCATCAGCCTGAAGAACACCTGCCGGACGATCCGGTCCTGTTCGCTGGCGACCATGATTTCCTCGTTTTTTATGTTGTTTTATCTTTGCGCCGTCATCGAGGGCCTAGCGGAGCGATCCGGTGCAGGACGCGATCTTCGAGCGATGCGTGTCCCTGGTTTGCGTCGCGGCGCTCGCAATGATGGTGGAGGTGTCTCGAGCTGTCTCAGAAAGCCGGCTCTAGACCGCTGGCGCGGTAGGCGGCGGCCGCCTCCGGCGTGGTCAACCCGGCCAGGAAACGCAGGGCGCCGTCGCGGTCGGTGGTGCCGCGCAGGATCGCGGCCGAGAAGGTGGTCACCTCCTGCACCGGCTCCGGGAATGGCCCGACCACCTCGATGCCTGGCACGACCATCAACTCGCTGATCTGCTGGACTGCAATGTCGGCCTCGCCCGAGACGAGCTTTTCCGCCGTGAAACCCTGCGGGATGATCGTCGCCCGAGCGTTGACCGCCTCGGCGAGGCCGAGCCGCGGCAGGAGGCCGGCGAAGTAGATGCCGCTGGCGCCGGTGCGCGAATAGGCGACTGAGCGCGCGTCCACGAGCGTCCGCTTGAGCGCCTCGACGCTGCCGATCTCGGGATGCGCCGCCCCGGCCTTCACGGCGATGCCGTAGCGGGAGCGCACGACATCGACCCGGGTGTCGGGCTCGACCTGCCCCGCGGCGATCAGCCGATCCATCGCGTCGGAGAGCACGAACACCGCGTCGGCGGTCTCGCCCCCCTGCAGCGCCTTCATGATCACCGCGGTTGGCGCCCAGTCGATCGCCGCCCGGCCGCCCGCCGCCGCGAAGGCGGGGACGACATGGGCGTCGAAGGCGCCCCGCACCACCAGGGCGCATTTCAGCCGCGTCGTTTTCTGGTCGTCCGCCATGCGGGCTCCGGTCGTCTCGGGGTGTGTCATCACCGGGCCGGCGGCGCGGTGCGGGTATAGTCGAGGGCGGTGAAGCCGCCGCCCTGGTAGCGCTCGATCACAGGGTTGCCGCTGGTCTTGCCCTCCAGGGCCGGAGCGTAGGCATCGGCGCTGTCCTGCGGCGCCCAGCCGATCGCGTCGCGCCCGTCCCGGCGCCACCAGGTCATGCGGCTGTTGTTCGAAGCACCCCAGATCACCACCGAGCCCTTCGGCCCAAGGCTCGGAGCCAGGGTGGCGCGGGTGATCAGCCGGGTCAGGTCGGCATAGGACAGCCAGGTCGCCAGCATTCGCGCGTCCGTCGGCTCCGGGAAGCAGGAGCCGATGCGTAGGAAGATGCTCTCGACCCCGTGCTTGTCCCGGTACAGGCCGCCCATCAGCTCGCCATAGGCCTTGGACAGGCCGTAATAGCCGTCGGGCGCGAGGGCGCAGTCGTCGTCCAGGACCTCGCTGCGTTCGTGGAACCCGATCGTGTGGTTGGAGGAGGCGAACACCATGCGGGCGCGCTCCCGCCGGGCCGCCTCGTACGCGTGGTAGAGCCCGCGGATGTTCGGGCCGATCACCGTCTCGAACGGGTGCTCCACCGAGATCCCGCCGAAATGCAGGATCGTGCCGCAGCCCTCCGCCAGGCGCAGGATCGCCGGGCCGTCCTCAAGGTCGGCGAGTTGGAAGCGCGCGCCCTCCGGCAGCGGATCGGGAAACGGCACCCGGTCTGTCAGGCGCAGCGTCCAGCCCTGCGCGCCGAGCGCCTTCGTCAGCACCCGGCCAAGCGCACCGGAGGCGCCGGTGAGGAGGATGGGCTTTTCGGGGATCGTGTCGGTGGGGGCGCTCATCGGTTCGCTCCGGGATCAGGCGGTTTTCACCGCTTTGAGTGGCGAGGCCGCCTGCGGGTCGTGCGGGCGCTTCACGAAGACCGCCATCGCGACGACGCCGGCCGCGGCGATCAGGGCGGCGATCACGAAGGCGCTGGCGTAGCCGCCGAGATACTGAACGGCGAATCCCGTGGCGGTCGGCCCGATGATGCCCGAGATGTTGCTCAAAAGGTGGATGAATCCGCTCACGCCGCCGACGCGCGCCTCCGGCACCAGCTCGTGGATCGTCGCCCAGCACGATTGAACCGAGCTCGTCAGCATCAGCACCGCCAGCGCGATCAGCGCGACCGCCGCCGCGGCGTTCGGTGCGGCGTTGACGGTGATCAGTGCGACGCCCGCGATGGCGAGCGGCACGATCGTGGTGATCTTCCGGGCCGCCAGCTTGTCGTCCATGCGCTTGTACAGCAGGTCGGCGACGATGCCGCCGCCGACATAGCCCACGAACCCGCAGGCCCAGGGGATCGAGGCCACGAACGCCATCTGCTGCACCGGCATGTGCAGGGCGTCGGTGAGGTAGCTCGGGAGCCACGAGAGGAAGATGTAGAGGGTGTAGTTCACCGCGAACATGCCGAGACCCAGCGACAGCGTGCTCGGCAGGAACAGGTAGCCGCGCAGGGACCGCTCGTGGTCGGAGGCGGCGAGATGCGACACGGCCCGGCTGCGCTCGACGAGTTCGATCTCCTCCGCCGAGACCCGGGGATTGTCCCGGGGGCGGTCGGTCATCAGGATCCGCCACGCCACCACCCAGACGAGGCCCACGGCGCCGATCGCGACGAAGGCCACCCGCCAGCCGTACTGGATCGCCAGCAGGCCGACGACGGGCGCCGCGATGGCGCTGCCCACGGTCTGCCCGGAGAAGGTGAAGCCGATGGTGCGCGCCGTCTCCTCGCGGGGAAACCACGTGGTGATGGTCCGGTTCGTGGTCGAGTTCATCGGCCCCTCGGCGAAGCCGAACAGGGCGCGGACCACGAACATCTGCGCGAAGCCGGTCACCGCGCCGGTGAGCATGCACAGGACCGACCAGGAGGTCGCCGCCCAGGTGTAGACGCTGCGCGGGCCGTAGCGGTCGGCCAGCTGTCCGCCCACGAAGGCGAACAGGGCGTAGCCGAAGAAGAAGGTGCTGAAGATCACCCCAAGCTCGGAAGGCGACAGGTTGAGGTCCTGCTTGACGAAGGGCGCGGCCACGCCGAGCGCCGCGCGGTCCATGTAGTTGATGATCCCGGCGATAAACAGCAGAGCCGCGATCAGGAACCTGTATCGTTTGGCGAACATCGGGATTCCTCTGGAGGCATCATGTTTTTGTTGTGTATTTTTATAGGAACGCGATCGTGCATGGGCTCGGGCTCTGGCGTGAACCCGTTTGGGTGAGGTCGCCACTGCCTGGGTCGATGGCGAATTCGGTCAGGCTGTCGCCCTGCTCGTTTGCCACCAGCAGGCGGCCACTGTCCGGCGCCAGGGTCATGAAGCGCGGGTCCCGGCCGCCGGATGGCGTCCAGCCGGCCGGTTCGAGGCGGGCGCCGTCTACCCGGAAGCGCGCGATCCCATCCTGGCCGCGGTTCGAGGCGTAGACGAAGCGCCCGCATGGGGTGACCACGATCGCCGCCGCCGTGCTGGCGCCGAAGAAGTCGGGGGGCAGCGTCGGAACGAGGTGGCGGGGCGTGAGCGTCTCAGTTCCCGCATCCCACCGGCAGGTCGCGACGGTGGACTCCAGCTCGTTGACCAGGAAGGCGAGCGCACCGCCGGGGTGGAACGCGATGTGGCGTGGGCCGGCGCCCGGGCGCAGCACGGCTTCGGTGACGATTTCCAATTGGTCGCCGTCGAGGCGGAGGACGAAGACCCGGTCGAGGCCCTTGTCGGGCACCAGCACGTGGCGACCGTCCGGCGACAGGACGACGTGGTGCGGGTGGGCGCCGGCCTGCTCGGTCCGGTGCGGGCCGGGCTCGCCCGGCATCGGCAGGACCTGCGCGGCCGGCTCCAGCCCGCCATCGGGTCGGAGCGGCATCAGTGCGACCGAGCCGCTGGCGTAGTTGGCGACGATCAGGAACCGCCCGCTCGGGTCGAGCGCCTGGTGGACGCTGTTGGTGCCGCCGGTCTCCGCGCTGCCGAGGCTCCGCAGGGTGCCGTCCGGCGTGACCGCGAAGGCGGTGGCCGACGTGCCGTCGCCCCGGACGGTGTAGAGCACCGCGCGGGCGGGATCGGTGACCAGGAAGGACGGGTTCTCCAGGCCATCGACCCGGCCGAGATGGGTCCAGTCGTCGAGCCCGGCCCCGACCCGGTAGATGTCGATGCCCTGGCCCCGGGCCCGGCGGCGCGCGGTGGTGAAGCAGCCGACGAAGGCGAGGCCGAGGGGCGGACGGGGCGCGTCGTCGGTCATGCCGGTCTCCGGGTCAGCTCCGCCGCGGGACGCGGCGCAGGAAGTCCGGGTTCAGCTCGGACAGGCGGTTCACCCCGATCAGCGCCATGTCACGGTTGAGCTCCTCCTTGAGGATCCGCATGGCGTGCTCGACGCCGGCAGCCCCACCGAGCGCGGCGCCGAACATGAACGGCCGGCCGAGCAGGACGAAGTCGGCGCCGAGCGCCAGCGCCTTCATCACGTCGGTGCCGCGGCGGATGCCACTGTCGACGATGATCTTCAGGCTGCCTTTTCTGGCGGCGATCTCCGGCAGCACGTCGAGGGGCGCGATGGCATGGTCGAGCTGGCGGCCGCCATGGGTCGACAGGATGACGCCGTCGGCGCCGCAGCCTTTCGCGATCTCGACATCCTCCGGGGCCAGCAGCCCCTTCACCACGAGGTTGCCGGACCAGCGCTTGCGGATCGCCTCCAGGTTCTTCCAGGAGAGCTGGTCCCGGGCGATGGTGTTGCGCACCGCGCCCTGGGACATCATCGGCGGCCCGCGGGTCGCCTCGGTGTTCTCGAAATGCGGGGCGCCGTGCTTCAGGAAGGTCCGGGCCACGGTGCCAAGCAGCCAGCGCGGGTGGGTCGCGCTCTGCCACGCGACCTTGGGCGTGACCTTGATCGGCATCGAGAAGCCGCTGCGGGTGTTGTGCTCGCGGTTGCCCAAAGTCGGGGTGTCGGCGGTCACCACGAAGGTGCGGTAGCCGGTGCCCGCCACCCGGTCGAGCAGGCGGTCGATCCGGGTCTGATCGCCGGGCAGGTAGCCCTGGAACCAGGCCTGCGGGTTCTGGGCGTAGACGTCCTCCAGCTTGATCAGCGAGGAGGCGCTGAGGATCATCGGCAGGTTCATCCGCCGGGCCGCCTCGGCGAGCACGATGTCGCCCCGATAGGCGATGAACGCGGCTCCGCCCAGCGGCCCGACCCCGAAGGGCGCCGCGTAGGTGTGGCCGAACAGTTCGGTGGCGGTGTCGCGTCCGGATGTGTCGCGCATCAGCCGCGGCACCAGCGCGTAATCGGCGTAGGCGCCGCGGCTGTGAGCGAGCGCCGCCCCGGTTTCGGCCCCGCCGGCCACGTATTGAAAGATCATGTGCGGCAGGAGCCGCCGGGCGTGGCGCTCGAAATCGTCGAGCGCTAGCAGGTCGCGGAACCGGTACGGCGTGACCGCGTCGCTGCGCTTGAGGCTGGTGACGAGGGCCTGAGGTCCGGCGATGCCGGGGGCCGCGGTATCGGCCTGCCCCACCGTGGGGGCCTCGCGCTCGGGAGCCCCCAGACCCGAAGTGGGCTGGTCGAACGTCGCCATCCGCTCCTCCCTGTTTTCCGCCGGACCCGGATGCCAGCGGGCCGACAGCATTTTTGAAAGCGCTTTCAGATAGCCATGGTCATCCGAGAGTGTCAATATACTGCCGGTTAGGGCATGGTTCGGGCGTGTACGGGGGAGAGTCGAATTTCCGTGTTGGATGGGCCGGATGAGATCCTGGAACCGCCGTCGCGCAGCCCGGTGGCGCGGGACGTGGCGCATCGCGCCGGGGTCTCGACCGCGACGGTCTCCCGGGTGCTCAACGGCTCCGCCGGGGTCCGGGCCGACAAGCGGGACGCCGTGATGCGCGCCGCGCAGGATCTCGGTTTCGTCGCCAACGGTGCGGCCCGGGCGCTCTCGACCCGCCGGTTCATGGCCGTCGGCGCCGTGGTCCCCAACATCGAGAACGAGGCGTTCGTACGCGTCCTCTCGAGCTTCCAGGAGCGGCTGCGGCAGGCCGACTACACCCTGGTCGCCACCAATGCCGGATACGACCTCGAGGACGAGCTGCGCGAGGCGACCTTCCTGCTGGAACGTGGCGTCGACGGGCTGATGCTGGTCGGCGACATCCACCACCCGGATCTTCACGCCCGCATCGCCCGGCACGGCATTCCGATGGTGCAGACCTTCAGCCTGTCACGGGAGCGCCCCTGCGTCGGCTTCGACAACGCCGCCTCCGCGGCCCGGGCGGCGAACTACCTGATCGATCTGGGCCATCGCCGGATCGGGGTGATCTCCGGCCTGCGCAAGGACAACGACCGCGGGGGCGCCCGCGTCACAGGCATCGCCCAGGCGCTGGCGGCGCGCGGCCTGACGCTCGCCCCCGAGCACGACATCGAGATCTCCTACGGCATCGGAGGCGGCCGCGATGGCTTCCGCCAGATGCTGGCCGGGGGCCCGCCGCCCACCGCGATCATCTGCGGCACCGACCAGATCGCCTTCGGCGCCATGATCGAGGCCCGCGCCCGGGGGCTCGACGTGCCCGGCGACCTCTCGGTGATCGGCCACAACGATTCCGACTTCGCACCCTTCCTTGATCCGGCGCTGACCACGATCCGGATCCATTCCGCCGAGATCGGCCACGCCGCCGGCGACCATCTCATCGCCCGGATGCAGGGTCGGCCGGTGGTGCGGCTCACCGAAATCGACGCCGAGCTGATCCTACGCGCCAGCACGGCGCCGCCGCGAAGATAGGCCCGTGACCGAGCGTATAGGCGATATCTTGCCACCGCTTTGAAATCGCTTACAAGACGCTGAACAGCGAACGGATGCCCGACCGCGTCACATCCCGGGAGACAGCATGGCCCCCCGCATAGTCCTCCTGCACGCGACGCCGGTCGCGATGGCTCCGATCCAGGCGGCCTTCGCCGAGCGCTGGCCCGAGGCCGAGACGGTCAATCTGCTGGATGACGGCCTGTCCCTCGACCGGGCCAAGGAACCCGGCGAGATCTCCGAGGGCATGATCGACCGGTTCGTCCGGTTCGGGCGCTACGGCCACGACATGGGCGCCGACGGCATCCTGATCACCTGCTCGGCCTTCGGGCCGGCCATCGACCGGCTGATCGAGACCGTGCCGGTGCCGGTGCTCAAGCCGAACGAGGCGATGTTCCGCGCCGCCATCGCGCAAGGGCAGCGCATCGGCATGCTGGCGACCTTCGGCCCTTCGATCGGCACCATGACCGACGAGTTCGAGGAGTTCGTCGGCCAGTCTGGCCGGCTCGCGACCCTGCGCACAATCCTGGTGGACGACGCCATGGCGCGCCTGCGCGCCGGCGACGCCGAGACCCACAACCGGCTCATCGTCGAGCGGGCGCCGGAACTGGCCGATTGCGACGCGATCATGCTGGCGCATTTCTCGACTTCCCGGGCGGCCGAGGCGGTGCGCGCCGCCGTCGCTATACCGGTCCTGACCGCGCCCCATGCGGCGGTGGACCGGATGCGCGCCATGATCGAGACGGCTGAGAGGGCCTGATCCATGAAGCTCGGTGCCTTCTCCGACCGCCTGAGCGGCCATTGCGGCTTCCTGTTTACGGAGCTGCCCCTGCCCGAGCGGTTCGCCGCCGCGGCCAAGGCCGGGTTCCGGGCCGTGGAGCATCCGAACCTGTTCGCGACGCCGGCGGCAGAGGTCGCGGGCTGGCTCGAGCGGGCCGGCGTGTCCCTGGTCCAGACCGGTTTTCCGGCGGGCGACGCCTCCAAGGGAGAGAAGGGCTTCGCGGCACTGCCGGACAAGGTCGCGTATTTCCGCTCCACCATCGAGCCGACCCTGGACTATGTCGCGCAACTCGGCTGCCGGATGGTCCACCCGATGGCGGGCGTCCGGCCGGCCGGAGCCGAGCCCGCGCGGCTGTGGGAAACCTATCTCGACAACTTGGCCTTCGCGGCCGACGCGGCCAAGGCCCGCGACATGACCGTGATCGTCGAGCCGATCGGCCCGGGCTCCATCGCGGATTACGTGATCGACGACCCGCTCAAGGCCGTGGAGGCGATCCGTGCCGTGGGCCGGGACAACGTCAAGCTGCTTTTCGACGCCTATCACTGCGTCTGCCTCGGCCATGACCCGGCGGCACTGATCCGGGCACACGCGCCGCTGATCGCCCATGTCCAGATCGCCGACGATCCCGGCCGGCACGAGCCCGGGACCGGCACCATCGCGTTCGACCCGATCTTCGACGCCCTGGAGGCGGTGGGCTATGCCGGCTTCATCGGCTGCGAATACCACCCGGCCGCCGGCACCGAGGCCGGCCTCGGCTGGATGCGGGCGGCTTCGGTGTAGGGTCGGCGGCCCTCAGAACCGTGCCGCGACGCCGCCCATGATGGTGCGCGGCTGGCCCGGGGTGGCGTAGCGGTTCTGGAAGGCGCGGTCGTAATAGATCTCGTCAAGCAGGTTATCGACGTTGAGGTAGATCCGGACATCCGGCGTGATCTGATAGTACGAGATCAAGTTCACCACCGTGTAGGCGGGCATCGTGAAGGTCGACAGGGCCGTGCCGGCGACGCGCTGGCCGACGACGTTGAGCCCGCCCCCGAAGCCGAGCCCCTTCAGCGCGCCGCCCTGGACCTCGTAGACCGCCTGCATGGCAAAGCTGTTGGCAGGAATGTTGGCCAGTCGGGTCCCGACCGGGATCGTGTTGTCCCGCGTCACCGCCGCATCGACATAGGTGTAGGTGCCGATCACGCGTAGCCCCGGCGCCAACTCGCCTGCCAGGGTGAGGTCGAAGCCGCGGCTCTGCACCACGCCGGCGGCGACGCTGAAGGCGGAATCGACCGGGTCCGTGGTCGGGACGTTGGTGCGGCGGATGTCGAACACGGCCGCGGTGGCGTTGAGCCGCCCGTCGAGCAGGCCGACCTTTACGCCGGCCTCGTAGCCCTCGCCGCCCTCGAAGGCGAGGGGTTGGCCGCGCCGGTCCAAGGCGGTGCTGGGCTTGAACGAGCGCGCGTAGTTTCCGTAGACCGAGACTGCGTCGGACACGTCGTAGACCAGGCCGAAGCGCGGCAGCGCCTCCGTGCCGCGCAGAATCGTGGTGCGATTGGTGATGTATGATGTGGAGTCCTGTCCGACATCCTCGACCCGGACCCCCACCAGGGCGTGCAGCTGTGGGGTGATGTCGATCTGGTCCTGGACGTAGCCCGCGTAGCTCTCCGTGTGCTGCAGGAAGTTGGTGATGGTGGGCAGGCTGCGCGGCAGCGCCTGGCCGTAGCGCGGCGCCAGCAGGTCGAGCAGGAACGGGAAGGGCGCGGCGTTCGAGCGGTCGAAGACCTCCCGGTAGCGGTACCGGTCGTATTCGAGGCCGAGTAGCAGCGTGTGGTGCAGGAAGCCGGTGTCGAACTTGCCGGCCAGGTTGACCTGCACATCGGTGTCGGACCAGGTCAGGTCACGCCATTCCAGATTCCGGCGCAGGGTGCGGCCGTCCGGCAGGAAGCCGTTGGCAGCTGCGCCGACGCCCCAGCTCTTCAGAGATCCGCCGAGCACCTGAGCGCCGGCCGTGAGCACCCAGTCCTGGTCGAACCGGTGCTCGATCCGCAACTGGCCGAGGGCGTCCTGGACCACGCTCTGCGGCAGGCCGGGCTCGCTGAGGAAGCGGGAGCGCGGCACGTTACGCAGACGGCCCTGGAGGGGGACGATGCCGCGATCGAAGGTCGTGCCGGTGCTGACGAAGGCGCCCTCCAGGGTGATGGTCGTGTCCGCGCTGGGCTTCCAGGCGATGACGGGGGCGACGTGGTAGCGATCGCCGCTCACGAAATCGCGAAAACTGCCGTTGTCCTCCACCGCGCCGGTGATGCGGGCGAGGACCTGGCCGCTCTCGTCGAGCGCCCCGGTGGCGTCGAAGGTGCTGCGCTTGGCGCCGTAGCTGCCGTACTGCGTGCCGATCGCCAGCGACCGCTCGGCCAGGGGCTGCTTGGTCACGATGTTGAAGGTGCCGCCGGGATCGCCGCGGCCGTACAGGAAGGCCGAAGGCCCCTTGAGCACCTCGATCCGCTCGATCACGACGACGTCCGGCGCGTTCGGGTATCCGCGACTGATCGGGAATCCGTTGCGATAGTAGTCGAACACGGAGAAGCCGCGGATCGTGACTTCGGTCAGGCCGAGGCCGCCAAAATTGTTGGAGCGGCCGACGCCGGCCAGGTCGAGGGCGGTGTCGATCCGCGTGGCGGCGGCGTCCTCCAGCACCTGCCGGGTCACCGGCACGACCGTCTGCGGGACGTCGCGCAGGGGCGTGTCGGTGCGGGTGGCGCTGACGCTCCGTGACGGGGCGTAGCCCTCCGGGGCCTGGGAGGCGCTACCCTGGCCGGTGACGGAGAGCTCCTCAAGAATGACTTCCTGATTCGGATCGGATGCAGGTTTCGCCCAGGCGCAGTCCCAGTTGAGGAGTGGGCCATGTCCGACAAAAAAGGCCAAGACGGCAACCGCGAGTATCGAATAGGAAGTATTCGATCCGGATTGAGAAGAATTTTTCGCCACGTTCTCAGGCCACGCTACATCGAGGCCGCCGAGATGGTGGGGTGGGACCGGTAGGGTCAAGCTTGCCGAGCGAAGCCCGCGCGGCGCAAAACTTGGAATGATTTCGATCTGGCTGCGGATTAGCTTACGAAGACTCGAAGCTGCTCCACGGCACCGTCGACCTGTTGCCGCCCGGCAACATTCTTGCCAGCTGACTCAGACCGGTTTCGCGGATGCGGCTCCGCTACGCAGTCCCGAGCAGCCGCGCCCGGCGCTCCAGCACCGCTGGCCAGACCTCCAGGTTGACGAGCCGCGGCGGGGTCTTGCCCCGCAGGAGGCCGATGATCTGCTCGGCGCCCCAGGACGCCACGTTACGGCGCGCCTCGTGGGTGACGCCGGCGGTGTGGTAGGTCGCTACCACAGTGTCGAGCGTCAGCAGCGCCGAATCCAGGGGCGGCGGCTCGGGCGCCCAGACATCGAGGCCGGCCCCCGCGAGATGGCCGGTGGCCAGGGCTTCGGCGAGCGCCGCCTCGTCGTGCACGCCGCCCCGGGCCGTGGTGATGAACAGCGCGCCGGGCTTCATCGCCGCGAAGGTTTTTGCGTCGAAGCTGCCGCGCGTCGTGTCGTCGAGCGGGCAGTGCAGGGAGACGATGTCGGCCTCCGCGAGCAGCCGCGCCCGGTCCACCGGCTCGGCGCCCCGGGCCCGGATTTCTTCGGCCGAGAGCAGCGGGTCGTAGGCCAGGACCCGCATGTCGAAGCCGCGGGCGAGCTTGGCCACCTCCCGGCCGGTATGGCCGATGCCGACGAGACCCAGCGTCGCGCCGCCGATCTCGTGGCCCATCAGCGATTCCCGCGAGAAGCCGCGCGCGGTCCGCAGCAGCCGGTCCGAGACGCAGATCTTGCGGGAAACAGCCAGCATAAGGCCGATGGCAAGTTCCGCTACCGAGCGGGCATTGCCGCCGACCTGGTTGACCACCGCGACGCCGGCCCGGGTGCAGGCGGCCGCGTCCACCGTGTCGAAGCCTGCCCCGCCCGAGGAGACCGCGAGCAGGTTCGGGCAGCCGGCCAGCAGTTCGTCCGTCACGTGCCAGCGGCGAGGCAGCTCGTCCCTTGCCGGTGAGATGTGGAAGACATGGGCCTGCACCAACAGGGCCTCGAGCGGTTCCGCCGGGCCCTGCAGGTCGCCGACCTGCAGGTCGATGTCGGGTTCGGCCCTCAGCCGCGCGTCGAAGACCGGGTTGATCCAGAGATTGAACCGGCAGACGCGCTTGAGGGCTGCCACCGGGTCAGCCTTTCACGACGGCGTCGATGGCGTCGACCACGTGGTCGATGTTGTGGGTGTTGACCGCCGCCACGCAGATCCGGCCGGTCTCCAGGGCGTAGACCTCGTGCTCCTCGCGCAGGCGCGTGGCCTCCGCGGGGGTCAGGCCGGTGTAGGAGAACATGCCCTTCTGCGCCTTGATCGCGTCGAAGCCACGCTCGGGGTGGCGCTGTTGCAGGCTGTCGGCCATGCGCACCCGCATGGCGCGGATCCGCTCGCGCATCTCGGCGAGCTCCCGCTCCCAGTCAGCCCGCAGCTCCGGATCGGTCAGCACCATCTCGACGATGGCGGCGCCATGGGTCAGCGGGTTCGAGTAGCTCGCCCGAACCAGACGCTTGGCCAGGGATTCGACCTTGGTCTTCAGGGCCGGTGTCTCGGCGACGATCGTCAGCGCGCCGACGCGCTCGCCGTAGAGCGAGAACGACTTCGAGAACGACGAGGCGACGAAGAACTCCTGACCCGACTCGGCGAACAGGCGCACCGGCGCGGCGTCCGCATCGAGGCCGTCGCCGAAGCCCTGGTAGGCGATGTCGAGGAACGGGATCAGGCCGCGCTCCGCGAGCAGGGGGGCGAGGTCGCGCCACTCGTCGGGCGTCAGGTCGGCGCCGGTCGGGTTGTGGCAGCAGGCGTGCAGCACCACGATCGAGCCCTTCGGCAGCGTCTCGAGGTAGGCGCGCATCGCCGGGTAGTCGACGCCGCCGGTCTCGGCCGAGAAATACGGGT
This sequence comes from Methylobacterium mesophilicum, assembly GCF_022179445.1. Lineage (GTDB taxonomy): Bacteria > Pseudomonadota > Alphaproteobacteria > Rhizobiales > Beijerinckiaceae > Methylobacterium > Methylobacterium mesophilicum. The sequence continues at coordinate 57,410 of NZ_BPQU01000003.1, forward strand.
AGTCGACGACGGAGAAGCCGGCCTGCGTGAACAGCGCTTTATGGTTCTCCCAGCTCGGGTTGCTCACCGCCACGGTGGCGCCGGGATTGAGCAGCGCGAGCACGTCGGCGCCGGTCTTGAGGGCGCCGGTGCCGCCGATGCTCTGGAGCGTCGCGGTGCGGTTCTGCGTCAGGATCGGGGCGCCCGCACCGAACAGCAGGGCCTGGACCGCGTCGCGGAACGGCTTGGTCCCCTCGATCGGCCGGTAGGTCTTCGGCAGACCCTTCTCGATCCAGCGCTTCTCGGCGGTCTGCACGGCGCGCAGGCGCGGCACCTTGCCCTCGGCATCCGTGTAGACCCCGACCACGAGGTTGAGCTTTTTCGTGCTCGTGTCGGCGTTGAAGGCCTCGAACAGGCGCATGATCGGGTCGAGCGGCGCGTCCTGGATGCCGGCGAACAGCGAGGTCATGATCGTCAATCGTCCCAGAGGGGCTTCGATGCGGCGCGCGCGGGCGGGTCTGTCCGAAGTCGCGGGCTGGCCGACGCCCTTATTTCCCACATCGCGCCCGCCCGCCAGCGCTTCCGCGCGCAGCTGCATCCCGATCCACTCAAGGATGAACGGATTTTGAAACCGCTTTATCCGAAAGCCGGCGGCCACCTTTCGGGCCGATGCGCGGGCCCGGCGCTGCACGCTTCCCGTGCGGCGAGACTGACCATAACGTGTGGCGATGAAGCAGATCCTCGCCCCGATCGTCGCCGGCCTCCTGGGCGCGGCACCGGCCGCCGCGCAGGCCCCTGTGCGGATCGGCCTGTCGGCGCCGCTCACCGGGCCGGATGCCGCCTTGGGCCAGGGGCTCCGGCAGGGCGCCGAGCAGGCTGTCGCCGACCAGAACCGCGCCGGCGGCAGCCGTCCGAAATTCGCCCTGGTGCCGGCCGACGATGCCGGCGATCCCAGGCAAGCCCTCGCCGCCGCGAAGAAATTCGCCGGTGAAGGCGTGCGCTTCGTGGTCGGGCCGTTCGAGTCCGGGGCGGTCGCGGCGGCGGCTCCGGTCTACGAGGAGGCCGGCGCCGTGATGGTCGCGCCCGGCGCCGCCTATACGCCTCTGACCGGCCGCGGGTTGTGGAACCTGTTCCGGCTGGGCCCGAGCGACGCGCAGCAGGGCCGGGCGGCGGGGAGCTATCTCGCCAAGGCGTTCGCCGGCCGGCGCGTCGCCATCGTCAACGATCGCTCGACCTACGGGCGCGGCCTCGCCGAGGCGGTGGCGGCGCGCCTGAAGGAGGCCGGCACCCCGGAGGTGCTGTTCGACGGCTTTCCCCGCGGCACACGCGACCTCTCCGATCTCATTGGGCGGGTGAAGGCGGCCCGGGTCGAGGCCGTGTATTTCGGGGGGCTGGCGCCGGAGGCCGCCACCCTGGTTCGCGCCCTGCGCGAGGCGTCCATCGGCGCAACGCTGGTGGCGGGCGACGGCATCCTCGATCCCGCCTTTGCGGCCGTCGCCGGCCCGGCCGGGGAGGGGACCGTGATGACCCTGCCCCCCGATCCGCCGCGCCTGCCCGAGCCGAAGGGCGGCAAGGCGACGGCGCGCAGCCCAGAGGCCGAGAGCGTCGCGGCTTCGGGCTACGCGGCGGTGGAAGTGCTGGCTCAAGGCTTGGAGCGCGCCCGCGCGGCGGACCCGAAAGCCGTGCGCGTTCCGGACGGCCGCAAAGTCGCCGAGGCGCTGCACGGCACCCAGCCTGCGCGCACGATCCTCGGTCCGGTCGGCTTCGACGAACGTGGCGACCGGATCACCGGTCCGGTCACCCTGCGGGTCTGGCGGCGGACGCCGGACGGGCGCCTAGACTACGCCGGCAACGACGTCTCCGGTCCGTGAGCGCGGGCCGCCCGGGACCGCGATCCGAGGGCGGTCCGGACGCGGCATTCCTGAGATGGCCGCCAGTTTTTTGGAAAAGATGATGCCAAATCAGCGGTTGCGCGCATCATCCGGGGCTCGATATCCAGTCCGATCGGCACGGCGTGACTTGCCGCGGGATCGTGCGACGACTAAATGCGGGCAGCGTCGCTGAGCAGGCGCGGACCGTCCGTCGGATCGGATCCGCGCCCTGCGGCGTTTCCCGAGCTTGATGACAGCCGTTGAAGTTTTGCCGGAACGCCTGCTGCCGGACGGTCCGACTGGAGAAGGTGCATGGCGAAAGAAGAATTGATGCAGTTCGACGGTCTCGTGATCGAGATCTTGCCGGACGCGCGCTACCGCGTGCAGCTCGACCAGGGTCACGAGATCGTCGCCTACACGGCCGGCAAGATGAAGAAGAACCGCATCAAGACGCTGGCGGGTGATCGGGTTACGGTCGAGATGTCGCCCTACGACCTCGAGAAGGGCCGCCTGGTGTTCCGTCACAAGGACGAGCGCTCCGCGGGTCCGCGTCCGCAGGTGCGGGGCGGTCAGTTCCGCCGCCGCTGATGGCTGAGCGCGCGACCCGGGTTTCCTCGGTCGCGCCGGCCTATCTGCTCCTCACGCTCACGGCGTTGCTCTGGGCCGGAAACGCGGTCAGCAGCCGCTGGGCTCCGGGGCACGTCTCGCCGCAGGTGATCACGACGCTGCGCTGGGCTGTGGCCTGCACTGCGCTCGCGCCGTTCGCGGCCCGCAGGCTCGTGGCGGAATGGCCGCTCCTGCGCCCCCACTGGCTGCGCATCCTGCTGATGGGCGGCCTCGGCTACACTGCTTTCAACTGCCTGTTCTACGCCGCCGGCGTCCACACCGGAGCGGTCAACCTGGCGCTGTTCCAGGGAGCGATCCCGGTCCTGGTGATCCTGCTCAACCGCGTGGCCTACCGGGTGCCGGTCACCCTCGGCCAGATGCTTGGCGTGGTCCTGACGCTGATCGGCGCCGGCATCGCCGCAACGCACGGCGACTGGTCGGTCCTGACGCGCCTCGATTTCAACCGTGGCGACGTCCTCGTGTTCGGCGCCTGCCTGCTCTACGCGGGCTACACGATCTTCCTGCCGACGCGCCCGAAGGTGACGGCGCTGGCGTTCTTCGCCGCCATGGCGATCGCCGCCTTCGTGACCTCGCTGCCGCCCCTCGCCGTCGAGTGGGCCACGGGGCATGCGGTCTGGCCCGGGCTGGCGGGCTGGGCGATGGTCGCCTTCGTGGGCCTTGGGCCGTCGCTGCTGGCGCAGTTGTTCTTCATGCGCGGGGTCGAACTGATCGGCCCGAACCGGGCCGGCCTGTTCGTCAACCTCGTGCCGATTTTCGGCGCGGGCCTCGCCGTCCTGCTGGTCGGCGAGCCGTTCGGGGCGACTCAAGCCGTCGCCCTGGCCCTGGTGCTCGGGGGGATCGCCTGTGCCGAGCGCCTGAAGCCGGCGCCGGCCGCCGCGGCGACCCCCGAAGCCGCTTATTCGCAGACGCGGACGCGCCGGATGTAGACGTCGCCGTAGGGGTCGATCGTGCGGCGGCGCTCGAAGTGGCAGACCGGACCGTAATCCTCTTCCACGTAGACAGGCGGCGGGGCGCGGTAGACCGGCCGGCCCGGATAGTAGCCATTGTTGGCCGACGACGCGATGGCGCCGCCGACCGCGAGGCCGCCGAGCACGCCGAGGGCCGCTGCGCCGCCGGCGCCGATCCCGTCACGGGCCTGGGCGGCCGGAGAGAGGGTGGCGAGGCTCCCGACGATGAGGCTCGTCGCGAGAAGGTACTTCATGACATTCCCCCTGATGGGTGCGATTCGGTCAGGCGTAGGCTGACTACCACACCTCAGCTTTGGGGCGTTTGTTCGGCCGCACATCGCGACTTGACGTGGGGTGTTCCGACGCACCAAACCCGGATCGGACGCATCAAAACAACAACCGCGAGCGGAGGCCGGCATGGTGACACGGGGCTTCGTCGGGCGCAGGCAGCCGCCCGAGACGGGCGCGCGCATCCCGCCCGGCCAATATCTCACCGAGGATTTCCCGATCCTGCAGATCGGCCCCAACCCGACCGTGGATCCGGCCACCTGGCGGTTCACGCTGCGTGAGGGCTCTCGGCCGATCAAGACGTGGAGCTGGGAAGAATTCGAGGCTCTGCCCCGCACCACCTGGCAGGGGGACATCCACTGCGTCACCAAGTGGTCGAAGTTCGACACCGCCTGGAAGGGCGTGAGCTTCGACGACCTGCTGGCCGATGCCGGCATCGCGGCGCCGACCGGGTATCTCCTGGCGGAATCCTACGACGACTACACCACCAACATGCCGGTGGCCGACCTCGTGAACGGTCAAGCCATGGTGGCGACGCGCTATGCCGGCCAGCCGATCCACCCGGATCACGGCGGCCCGGCGCGGCTGCTCGTGCCGCACCTCTATTTCTGGAAGAGCGCCAAATGGGTGAAGGGCCTTCGCTTCACTCAGACCGATACCGCCGGCTTCTGGGAGTTGCGCGGGTATCACATGTACGGGGATCCCTGGCGTGAGCAGCGCTACACTGGTGACTGAGCCGATCGTCTTCCGCTGGCACCAGGCCGAGATCACCGCAATCGCGCCCGTCACCCCGCAGGTGAAGAGCTTTCGGCTGCGCTGCGCCATCGCGCAGGCCTACCGGGCCGGCCAGCACGTCGACGTCCGCCTGACCGCCGAGGACGGCTACCAGGCTCAGCGCAGCTACTCGATCGCCTCGGCGCCCGACGGCAGCGGCACCCTCGAGCTGATGGTCGAGGCGCTGCCCGACGGCGAGGTCTCGGGCTGGTTCTCGGAGGCCGCCGAGGTCGGCGACCGGGTCGAGCTGCGCGGGCCGATCGGCGGCTCGTTCTCCTGGGACGGCCCGGATGGCGGCCCGCTGCTGCTGGGGGCCGGCGGCTCCGGCGTGGTGCCGCTGCTGGCGATGCTGCGCCGGCGTGCGCTGGTCGCCCCGCAGATCCCGGCGGCCCTGATCTACTCCGCCCGCACCCGCGCAGACGCGATCGCGCTGCCCGAACTGGAGCGCCTCGCCGCCGACGGAACCGGCTTCTCCCTGCACCTCACCACCACCCGGGATTCCGGCGGCCGGCGGATCGACGCCGCCCTCGTGGCCGGCGCCCTGGCGCGGCTCGGACGACCTGAAAAGGTCTTCCTCTGCGGGTCGAACCGATTCGTCGGCGCGGCCTCCGACCTGATCCTGGCGGCGGGCGTCCCGGCTGGCGTGATCCGGACCGAGCGGTTCGGCAGCTGATCAGGGGCTGAAGATCAGCACGAGGTAGACGAAGAACACCACGAGGTGCACGGCGCCCTCCAGAACCGTCGTGCGCAGGCCCGAGAAGGTCTGCGTGCTCAAGATCAGCGTCACCGCGAGCAGCGTCATCTCGGTGGGCTTGAGGCCGAGCACCACGGTCTGGCCGGTGAGCAGGCCGATCGTGAGGATCGCCGGCACCGTGAGGCCGACCGTCGAGGTCGCCGCGCCCAGGCACAGGTTGATCGCCCGCTGCAGTTCGTTGCGCGCGATGGCCTTCAGCGCCGAGATCGCCTCCGGGGTGAACACGATGGCAGCGATCAGCACGCCGCCGAGCGCGGAGGGCGCCCCGAGCGCCGCGATGCCGTGGTCGAGGATCGCCGCGAGGCTCTTGGCCAGCAGCACGATCGGTACGACGTTGGCGAGCAGCAGCACGACGTGCTTCGCGATCGCGCCGCGCGAGGTCGAACCCGAGCCGGCCTCGCTGTCCGCCTCCTCTTCCGACTCCTGGAAAAAGTCGCTGTGCCGGCTGGTCTGGATCAGCAGGAACACCCCGTAGAGCGCCAGGGTGAACACCGAGAAGGTCACCGCCTGCAGGGTGGTCAGGGTGCCGTCGGCGGTGGAGCTGGTGAAGTTCGGGATGATCAGCGCGACGGTGGTCAGCGGGATGATCACCGACAGGAAAGCCGAGGCTCCCTGCAGGTTGTAGCTCTGCTGGTGGTGGCGCAGGCCGCCCATCAGCAGCCCGAGGCCGACCACGCCGTTCAGCACGATCATCAGCACGGCGAACATCGTGTCGCGGCCGAGCGTCGGCGCGTCCTTGGCCGAGAGCATCACGGCGGAGATCAGCGCCACCTCGATGATCACGATCGACAGGGTCAGCACCAGGGTGCCGAGCGGCTCGCCGAGCCGATGCGCGAGATCCTCGGCCTCGTGTACGACCCCGAAGGCCGCCCAGACGATGACCGCGAGCAGCCAGGCGAACAGGCCGCCCGCGAACCAGGGCTGCGACAGGTCCCCGAGCCAGGACTTCCCGAACCACGCGAAGGCGAGAACCGTCGCCCACGCCACCGCCAGCCGCAGGACTCCCGTCATGGTCTTGGTCGTCTCCGTGCGCGGTCGTGCGTACTGTCGGACCCAATGAGAGTCCATGCCCGGCCTGGACCGGGTCAGCCCGCGTCCTACGGTGGCGTCAGTGCGGGCGGACCAGCCTCGCCGCGCCCCTCTGAGCGCGCGCAACCGGCCCATGCCGTGGCGGGAGTGGTCATCGGGCCCCGTAGGCGCTACCTTGTCAGGACCCGAATAAAGTCCGGTGCCTGATTCCTCCGCCGCGCGATGGCGCGCTGCCGGGCGCGGCGCGGCCGTTGAGAGTTTCCGAAACTTGCCCTTCCCGACCCTGCCCGCCCCCCTCGCGCGGGCCCTGTCCGAGCGCGGCTATGCCGATCCCACCCCGGTCCAGGCCGCGGTGCTGGAGGCGGCGGCCGGCGCCCGCGACCTCCTCGTCTCCGCCCAGACCGGCTCCGGCAAGACCGTGGCCTACGGGCTCGCCATGGCCGACATGCTCTTCGGCCGCGAGGCGGGTGAGGAGGCCGATGCGGCCGAGATGCTGCCGCCCGCCGGCGCGCCGCTCGCCCTGGTGATCGCCCCGACCCGCGAACTGGCCCTCCAGGTCCAGCGCGAGCTGCTGTGGCTCTACGCCCCGGCCGGCGGGCGCGTCACCGCCTGCGTCGGCGGCATGGATCCCCGCCGCGAGGCCCGGATGATGGCCGACGGCACCCATATCGTGGTCGGCACCCCGGGCCGCCTGCGCGACCACCTCGAGCGCCGCAACCTCGACCCGACCAACCTGCGCGCCGTCGTGCTCGACGAGGCCGACGAGATGCTCGACCTCGGTTTCCGCGAGGATATCGAGTTCATCCTTTCGTCCACCCCGCCGGAGCGGGCGACCTACCTGTTCTCTGCGACCCTGCCGAAGGCGATCGAGGCCCTGGCCGAGCGCTACCAGCGCAACGCCCTGCGGCTGGCGATCAAGGGCGAGAGCAAGGGCCACGCTGACATCGCCTACCGGGCGGTGCGGATCATGCCGCGGGAGACCGAGCACGTTGTGCTCAACCTCCTGCGCGAGGCGGACGCCCCGACCGCGATCGTGTTCTGCAACACCCGCAACGCGGTGCGCCATCTCCAGGCGAGCCTCACCGAGCGCGGCTTCTCGGTGGTCGCGCTCTCGGGCGAGCTCGGCCAGGGCGAGCGCAACGCCGCCCTCCAGGCCCTGCGCGACGGGCGTGCCCGGGTCTGCGTCGCCACCGACGTGGCGGCGCGCGGCATCGACCTGCCGTCGCTGAGCCTCGTGATCCACGCCGACCTGCCGCACGACGCCGAAGTGCTTCAGCACCGCAGCGGGCGTACCGGTCGGGCCGGGCGCAAGGGCACCTCGGTGCTGCTGATCCCGAACTCCCGGCGCCGCCGCGCCGAGCAGATGTTCGCCATGGCCAAGGTCAGCCCGGAATGGTCGGGGCCGCCCTCGGCCGACGACATCCGCAAGCTCGACGGCGAGCGCATGCTCTCCGACCCGCTCTTCTCCGAGCCGCCGGCCGAGGAGGATGTCGCGCTCGCCGGCGCCCTGCTCGCCGGCAAGACGCCGGAAGAACTCGCCGCCCTCCTGGCCCGGGTCTACCGCACCCGCCTGCCGGCGCCCGAAGAGGTCAGCGATCCCGGCGAGGGCCGTGCGCCGCGCGGCGTCAGCGAGCGCCCGCCCTACGACCCGATGAACCCGGAGCAGATCGCCGCCCTGGGTCCGGCGGTGTGGTTCCGGCTCAATCTCGGCCGGCGCGACAACGCCGACCCGCGCCGTCTGCTGCCGATGCTGACCCGCCGCGGCGGCATCGGCCGCCAGGAGATCGGCGCGATCCGGATCTTCGACCGGGAGACCAAGTTCGAGATCCGCGGCAACGCCGCCGCGCGCTTCGCCGAGGCCTTCGCCCGCAACGGCTCGCCGGAGATCCAGGTCGAGGCCTTGGCCGGGGATGCCGGTCCGGCCGAGCGCAAGAGTGCCCCGAGCGGCCCGAAGGGGTTCGCGAGCCCGCGCGCCGGCAAGCATCAGCGCCAGGCCGAGCGGTCCGGTCCCCGGCCCGATCACAAGCCCGGCCGGAACACAGGCCGCAGCTGAGCCGGCTGAATCCTGAACGGGGGCGCTGCTGCGCCCCCGGGCAGCCCGTAAGCGGCGTCCAGAACGGCAGCCGCCCGCTTATCGGTAGGGACGTTGCGGAGAGCGGAGCATGCGTATCGAACCGCTCCGGCGTCCGGCGGGAGGTGCTAGAACACCTTTTTCATCGCATCGCCCAGTGCGTCGACGCTCTCCTTCAGCTTCCGGCCGGCTGGCGCCAGGGACGGGAGCTTAATACCGAGCACCTCGGTCTCCTCGTCGGCCGGCTCGGCCTGAGCCACGGTCGCGGCGCCGGGCTTGGCCGCATCGGCGGCCTTCTTCGCAACCGGCGGCTTGCTGACGGCCATCACCTTGCGGGCTGGCTTCTCGGGTGAGGCCGGAATCGGTGTCGCCGCGACCGGCTTTGGCGCGGGCGCGGCGGCGGGCACGACTGCGTCCCGCGCCCGGACGATCTCGGAGGCCCGCGGCTGCTGCAGCACGGCGGTGCGGGTAGGCGGGAGGGGCACGACCTGCCGGGCGGCGGCGATCGGCGCGACCGGGGTCGGCGTCGGGATCCGCTTGGTCGGCGCCTCGGGCACGGCGACGCTTTTCGCGGGCGGTGGGGCGCTCGGTACGCTTCTGGCCGGCGCGGACATGGGCGGGCTCGCGACGGCCGGCGCTGGCGCCAAGGCCTCCGGCAGGACGGCCATGCGCAGGGCCGGCTTCTCAGGCTCAGCCGGCTTCGGCGTGACGGGAACGGCCGGAGCGATTCCGGCGACGGCTGGAAGACCGTCCTTCAATTCGGGCCAGTCCGCGGCCCGGCTCGACGGTCCCAGCTTGACGGGTGTCGGGGCTGCGAGCCCTGCCATCAGGGTCGAGGCGGCGACGCCGAAGCCCGCGAGCGCGCTGACACCGACCAGCCCGGCCAGGACCAGTCGCAGGCTGGGCTTGCGTCCGGGACGGAGATCCGGCGACCGATGCGGCCGGGTGTCGGACGGGTCCAGGGCGAGGTCCATCATGGTCCGGGGTCTCTGACACGGTGCACGACGCGCGCGACCGGGCCCCCCACGACCGGCCGCCGTTCTCCATCGTTGCGGAGATGGGTCGACTCTGCCGTCGATAGAGAAACCGCAATACGGCGCAAAGATGTCGCGTCGTATTGGGTGCCCGGCCCATCTGGGCTCGGCTATCCACAAGATAAGCTGAAGCCGCTTAAGAATCCGTAGTCGGTTCGATTACCGCGGTACGGCTTCGACAGCGCCGGGGCGCCGCCGATCCCCGGGCCAGGGCCGTCATCGTCCGAAGCGACTTGCGGGATCCGGTGGCAGAGGCTTCGCCGACAGGCCAGCGCGAGCACAATTCCCGAAGGCGGCCACTGGCTTACGGGGAAAAGACGATGGGAATCAAAAAGCTAGCGCATCGAGCCGGTTCCGGTCGCCGGGACGATGCGTTATGCGTCTCGGCGTGGATACGACACCGACTCAGCTTCCCATCTCGGCTGCACCGCCCGACAGGCACCGCGCCGGCTTCTGGTCGTGGACCGATTGGTCGACCCGGGCCCGGCTCGTCGCGGTTGTGTTGTTCATCGACGCGCTGGCGGCTCTGATCTCCTGCGGGGTGATCGTGCTCAACGCGCGCAACGCGGTGCGGGTCGAGACCCGCGCCTCGCTGGCCACCGTCGAGTCCCTGGTCGCCGACACGATCCGCCTGTCCGACACCGCCTCGCCGGACACGCTGCTCCAGACCTTGGACCTCCGCTTCAAGGTCCTGCGGCACGTCCGCGTCGCGGTCCTGGAAGCGGACGGCGACCAGGTCGGCAAACCGATGCCACCGCACCGGGCCGAGCGCGAGGCGCCCCATTGGTTCGCCGACCTGATCATGCCGCCGATCGAGCGCCACACCCTGCCGATCGTGGTCAACGGGCAGACCCTCGGAACCGCGCAGATCACCACCCAGCCGATGGACGAGATCGACGAGATCTGGGGTTATGCCCGGGCGCTCTCGATGACCACGCTGGCGATCAACGCCGCGATGCTGATCGCGCTCTATCTGGCCCTCGGGCGCATCCTGGCGCCCCTGCAGCGGCTGGGCGCCGGCCTGACCCAGCTGGAGCACCATGATTACACCGCGCGCCTGAAGCCCCCCGGCGCCCGGGAGCTGGCGGTGATCGCCGAGCGGTTCAACAAGGTCGCCGCCGCGTTGAGCGAGGTCCGCGCCGCCAACGGCCGGCTCAACCGGCAATTGCTCACCGCGCAGGACGACGAGCGCCGCCGCACCGCGCTCGAACTGCACGACGAGTTCGGTCCCTGCCTGTTCGCCCTTGAGGCCAATGCCGCGTCGATCGCCCGGATCGCCTCGGGCGCGGCCGAGCCCAATCGCGAAAAGCTCGCCACCCGGGCTGCCGAGATCAGCGCCATCGTCGGGCAGGTCCAGACCGTCAACCGGGAACTCCTGAACCGTCTGCGCCCGCACGGGCTTGGGCAGGCGCCGCTCGCCACCTGCCTCGATCTGATGCTGCGCGGCTTCGGTCAGCGCCATCCCGGCACCGCCTTCGTCGGCCGGTTCGACGGCTTGGCCCGCGGCTATGGCGACCTCGTGGACCTCACGGTGTTCCGCTGTGTGCAGGAGAGCGCGACCAACGCCGTGCGGCACGGCGCCGCCACCCGGGTCGAGGCCGAGGCGACAGAGGGGGACGGCCTATTGCGCGTCACGATCCGCGACGACGGGACGGGAATCCCGCTCGAACACCGCACCGGGCTCGGTCTGTCGGGGATGCGCGAGCGCGTCGAGGCGCTGGATGGTACCTTCGCCCTTGACAATGCCGGCCCCGGAGCAATCGTCAAGATCACGATCCCCGTTCCGCCGGAGCGGGTCGACGAGAACAACAACGCGCCGAGCGCATGAACGCCATCGCCTCCCAGATCGACGCCGCCGCCACACGCTTACCGGTCCTCGTGATCGACGATCATCCGATCGTCCTGCAAGGCTGTCGCCGGGTCCTCGAGGATTCCGGGGTCGAGACCATCGCGGAGGCGACCACGGTGGTCGGCGGCTACCGGATCTTCCACCGGCTGCGTCCGCCGGTGGTGATCTGCGACCTCACCTTCCAGGGCAGCGGCATGGCCGGGCTCGGCCTGATCCGTCGCATCCGCGCGGTCGCCCCGGAGACGCGCATCCTGGTGTTCAGCATGCACAACGATCCGGTAATCGTGGCGCGGGCGCTCGAGGCCGGTGCGCTGGGCTACGTGCTGAAGGACCACGCCTCGGCGGAGCTGTTCGAGGCGTTCGGCAAGGTCAGGGTCGGCGAGGTCTACCTCGACCGCCGGCTCGCCACCGAGGTCGCGATGCTACGCGCCGACGCCCGCCGGACTCCCGAATCCCAGCTCACCCCCCGTGAGCAGCAGATCCTGGCGCGGCTGGCCCAGGGTCGCTCCTACGGCGCCATCGCGGCCGACCTGTCGGTGAGCTACAAGACCGTCACCAACGCCTGCTCGCAGATGCGCCAGAAGCTCGGCGTCCGGACGCTGGCCGAACTGATCCACGTGGCCGTCACGCACGCCCAGCGACAGGGCTGACGCCCTCACAGAAACCAGGCAGGAGTTGCCTTTGACCGACGGTGACACCGGCTCGAACGCGTTCTCCCGCGACGCGTGGGCGCGCAACGCGGTGGCCTACGAGACGATCCGGTCGATGCCGTTCAACGCCGAGCTCGCCGCCGGCACGCTCAAGCAGGATCGCTTCCGCCACTACATCGTGCAGGACGCGCATTACCTGATCGGCTTCGGCCGTGCGCTGAGCCTCGCCGCCGCGAAGGCGCCGGACCCGGACGGGATCGTGCAATTCTCGCGCGCCGCGCAGGACGCCATCGTGGTCGAGCGCGCGCTCCACGGCGGGTTCTTCCGGGATTACGCGATCGGCCCGGAGACCTTCGCGGCGACCGCGCTGACGCCGGCCTGCCACCACTACGTCTCCTACCTCCTCGCCGCGGCCTATGCCGAGCCGTTCGAGGTGCTCTGCGCGGCCCTGTTGCCGTGCTTCTGGATCTACAAGGCGGTGGGTGACGACATCTTCGCCCGCGCCGCCGCCGACAACCCGTACCGGGCCTGGATCGACACCTACGCGGGCGAGGAGTTCGCCACGGCCGTGGCCAGGATGATCGCCGCCACCGACCGGGCCGCGGAGCAGGCGTCCCCGGTGGTACGCGCGCGGATGCACGAGGCCTTCACGCAGGCCACCCGACTGGAATGGCTGTTCTGGGACAGCGCCTATCGGGACGCGGCGTGGCCGCTGTGACGATCCCGAACCGGGCGTGACGCCGCCGCCGGACCTCAGCCGCCGGGCAATCCTGGCGGCGACGGCCGCCGCGGCCGCATTCGGGCGCGTCCGCACCGGAGCCGCGGACGCGCCGAAAGCTATCCCGCAGGATCGCCCGGTCCGGATCGCGATGATCCTCTATCCGGGCATGACCGCCCTCGACCTTGTCGGCCCCCAGGCGCTGCTCGCCGGGCTGGCCCCCGGCAGCCTGTACTGCGTCGCGCGATCCGCGGGTCCGGTCGCCAGCGACACGGGCCTGAGCCTGGTGGCGACCCACACGTTCGAAACCTGCCCGCCCGATCTCGACGTCCTGCTGGTTCCGGGCGGCGACGGCACCCCCGAGCAGATGCGCGACGCGGCCCTGCTGGACTTCCTGCGGGCCCGCGCGCCCGGCACGACCTGGCTGACGAGCGTCTGCACCGGCTCGCTGATCCTCGGGGCGGCCGGCCTGCTCAGGGGCTACCGCGCCACCTCGCACTGGTGCGTGCGCGATGCGGTGCTGCCGCTGCTCGGCGCCGTGCCGGTGGCCGAGCGGGTGGTGTTCGACCGCGATCGGGTCACCGCGTCCGGCGTCTCGGCCGGGCTCGATCTCGGGCTGGCGCTGGCCGCCCGCCTGCGTGGCCCCGACTATGCCCGCACCGCGCAACTCGTCGCCGAATACGCCCCGGAGCCGCCGTTCCGGGCCGGCACGCCCGGGCAGGCCGGGCCGGCGATCGTCCGGGCGGCGGACGAGATCCTGGCCCCGCTGGTCGCGGGGGCGACCCGGGCCGCCCGGGGGGACTGACGGCCCGAAAGCGATGCAGCCGCGCCACGCTTCGCGCCGACGTTGTGCGGCGTCCTTGACGGGGCGCCCCGCGAACCGAACTGTGCCGTCAGGAACCGCCGGAGCCGCCATGTCCCTGATCGCACGCCTGCGCGCCTACGCGACCGAGGCTCTCGGGGTCGGCGCCTCCGAGCCGGTGGACGACACGCATCTCGCCGCGACCGCCCTGCTCGTGCACGTGGCCCGGGTCGACGGCATCCTGGCACCCGCCGAGAGCGACCGCCTGTCCCGGATCGTGCAGGGCCGCTACGCCGACGGGCCGGACGCGGCCAGGGCGCTGATCGAGCGCGCCGCCGCGATCGATGCCGAGACCCGCGACGTGGCGAGCCTCGTCGAGATGATCCCGCACGAGGCCAACATCACTGAGCGCCAGGAATTGCTGACCATGGCCTGGTCGGTGGCCGCCGCGGACGGCATCGTGGACGAGTTCGAGGAGGCGCTGGTGGAGCGCCTCGGCCGGTTGCTCGGCTTCGACGAGGCGGCGGTCACCGCGGCCCGGCGGACCGGGCAGCAGGGCGTCGGCGCCGCCTGACCGCGCGGGCCTGGACGATGATCGCCAGCCTGGCGCTGATCCTGCTCGCCCAGCTCGTCGGCGAGGTCCTGGCCCGGGGCGCCGGGGTGCCGGTGCCGGGGCCGGTGATCGGCATGGGGCTGATGTTCGCCTTCCTGCTGCTGCGCGACAGCCGCCTCGGCCTGCCCCGGATCCTGCCGCAGCCGCTGACCGACGGCACCCTCGAATCGACGGCGCGGGGGCTCCTGATGAACCTGTCGCTGATGTTCGTGCCGGCCGGAGTCGGCGTGGTCGGGCGGCTCGACCTGCTCCGAGCGCAGGGGCTCAAGCTCGCGATCGTGCTGGTGGTCTCGACCGCCCTGTCGCTGCTGGTGACCGTGCTGGTGTTCCGCGCGGTCGCGTCCCGGGTCGAGCGGCGGCGGCCGGACGGCGAGGCCTGAGCGGTGGCCGGCGACTTCTCGCTTTGGGTCTACCTCGCCGGCACGCCGCTGCTGTGGCTGACCGTGACGCTGACCTCCTACGTCCTGGCCGACCGGCTCGCGGCCGCCACCGGCCGCCACCCGATCGCCAACCCGGTTCTGATCACGGTGGTGCTGGTCGGCAGCGTCCTGGCGGTGACCGGCACGCCGTATCCGACCTATTTCGAGGGCGCCCAGTTCGTGCACTTCCTGCTCGGGCCTGCGACGGTGGTGCTGGCGATGCCGCTCTACGAGCGCCGGGCCACGGTCCTGCGTGCCCTCGTGCCGATGCTGGCCGCCCTGGTGGCCGGCGCCGCCACGACGCTCGCGGTGGTGATCGCGCTGGCGCGCCTGCTCGACATCCCGCAGCCGATCCTGATCTCGCTGGCGCCGAAATCCGTGACCTCCGGCGTCGCCATGGGCATCGCCGAGGCGCTGGGCGGCGACCCGACGCTCACCGCGATCCTGGTCATCCTCACCGGCATCATCGGGGCGATCCTGGTGACGCCCCTGATGAACGTCCTGCGGATCCAGGACATGCGCGCTCGCGGCTTCGCGGCGGGGCTCGCCGCCCACGGCATCGGCACCGCCCGAGCCTTCCAGGTGAGCGAGACGGCCGGCACCTTCGCGGGCATCGCCATGGGGCTCAACGCGTTCCTGACCGCGATCCTGGCGCCCCTGGCGCTGCATCTGCTGTTCTGAGCGATCAGCCGTCGAGGTGCCAGACGACCGCGTCGGCGAGCGACAGGCTCGACGTCAGGCCCGGGCTCTCGATTCCGAACAGGTGGACGATCCCGGGCAGCCCGTGCTCGGCCGGCCCGTCGATCCAAAAGTCCGCCGCGGGCTCGCCCGGGCCGGTGAGCTTCGGGCGCAGGCCGGCGTAGTCCGGATACAGCACCCCGTCCGGCAGGCCTGGCCAGTAGCGGCGGATCGAGCCGTAGAAGCTGTCCGCCCGCCGCGGGTCCACTTGGTAGTCCACCGTGTCGACCCATTCCACGTCGGGGCCGAATCGGGTGCGGCCGGCCAGATCGAGGGTGAGGTGGATGCCCAGCCCGCCGTCGAGGCGCGGGGCCGGATAGATCAGCCGCGAGAACGCCGGCTTGCCGGTGCAGCCGAAGTAATTGCCCCGCGCCAAGCGCAGCACCGGCACGCGGTTGGCCGGATAGCCTTCCGTGCGGGAAGCCAGCACCGGCGCCCCGAAGCTCGCGGCATTGACGACCGCGTCGAAGGCCATCTCCCCCGGCTCGCTGCCCCCGAACGCCGCGTGCCATTGGCCGCCCCGCCGGGACAGGCGCTCCACCGGCGTACGCAGGGCGAGGACGCCGCCGTGATCCTCGATGACGCCGAGCAGGGCCAGCATCAGCGCGTGGCTGTCGACGATGCCGGTCCGGGGCGCATGCAGCGCCAGGGTGCAGGCGAGTGCCGGCTCCAGCCGCTTCGCCGCCGCGGCGTCGAGAAGCACCAGGCCGGGGACGCCGTTCGCCTCGCCTTGATGGCGGATCGCCGCGATCGTCTGCGCTTCCGCGTCGTCGGCCGCCACGATCAACTTGCCGCAGGCGCGATGCGGTACCCCATGGTTCGCGCAGAAGTTGTACAACTTCTCGGCGCCATCGACGCAGTGGCGGGCGCGCGCGGAACCGGACGGGTAATACATGCCGCCATGGATCACCTCGGAGCTGCGGGCTGAGACTCCGGTCCCGAACGCGTCCTCCGCTTCCGCCAGGATGACGGCATGCCCACGCTGCGCGAAGGCCCGCCCTACGGCCAGCCCGACGACGCCGGCGCCAACGACCAGAACCTCCATGCGCACCACTCTCGGCTGCCGGCCCGAAAGGGCAGGTGAGTCTTCAATACCGCACCCGAGACCGGATGAGGGCCCGGATCTTGATTCGGCGTTGACCCTAATTATCAATTCTAAGTAGAAACAGCGCGGCAATAGATACGCGCAGCGGTTGTAAGCGCGGTGAGTGGGCGCATAATGCAATGACGCGCTGCCCCAGGGCAGACCGGAATTCCTCCCCGGCGGCCATCACCGGCACCCGGCAGTACAGCACCTCTATCGACTCGACAAAGCCGCATCTTCGGACAGGAAACCTTAGGAGATGACCATGCTGACGACCTCCCCGAGCGTCGAACTCGCCGCGAAGATCCTAAGCGCCTACGTCACCAAGAACAGCGTGCCGGCCGGCGCCCTTCCGAGCCTCCTGTCGGAAGTCCACCGTTCGATCACGGCCCTCGACGCGCCGTCGGAGCAGCCGGTCAAGCGGCCGACCGAGGCGCAGATCCGGGCCTCGATCCGGCCCGACACGATCATGAGCTTCGAGGACGGCAAGTCCTACAAGGCCCTGCGCCGACACCTGACCCTGCGCGGCCTCACCCCCGAGGCTTACAAGGCGAAGTGGGGCCTGCCAGTGGATTATCCGCTGGTCTCCGCGGCCTACAGCGCCCGGCGTTCGAAGATCTCGCGGGAGATCGGGCTTGGCCAGAAGCTGCGGATGCAGCAGGCGGCCGAGTAGGCACGGCTCCGACCGGACTGCCGGGGCCGGCCGTGCACGTCACGGCCGGCCTTCTGCCGCCGCGATCTCCTGGATCAGCAGGGCCACGAGACCGGACCAGCCGGTCTGGTGCGCCGCGCCGACGCCCCGGCCGGTATCGCCGTGGTAATACTCGTAGAACAGCACGAGATCGCGGAAATGCGGATCGTCCTGTTCGATCCGGCTGTCCCCGTAGACCGGCCGATGCCCGTCCTGTCCGCGGGTCGAGAGGCCGATGAGGCGGCGCGACAGCATCGCCGCGATCTCCCGGAGCGAGTAGGTCCGTCCCGAATGGGTCGGCGCCTCCACACGGAAATCCGGCCCGTAATAGCCGTAGAACTGCTCAAGGCCTGCAATCAGCAGGTAGTTCACCGGCATCCAGACCGGCCCCCGCCAGTTCGAATTGCCGCCGAACAGGCGTGAGCGCGATTCCGCGGGCTCGTAGGCAAGCCCCATGTCGCGGCCGTTCCAAGGGAAGCAGAACGGCTGGTCAGCGTAAGCCCGCGAGACCGCCCGGAGGCCGTGCTCGGACAGGAACTCGGCCGGGTCGAGGGCGCGGTGCAGCAACGCCTTCAGCCGGTGTCCGCGCAGCAGCGACAGCAGCACCGTCTGGCCTTCGCCCGGCACGTTCCAGCGCGAGACCAGGGTCGCCAGGTCCGGCCGGTTCTCGAGGAAGAATCGCATCCGCTTCTGGAGCGACGGCAACTTCTCCAGGTCGCGCGCGCTGATCGTGGTGACGGCGAAGATCGGGATCAGCCCGACCATGGTACGAACCCGGATCGGCAGGCGACCGCCGTCCCGGGCCTCGATCACGTCGTAGAAGAACCCGTCCGCCTCGTCCCAGACGCCGTCGCCGGTGGCCGCCGCGATGAGCAAAAAGTGTTCGAAGAACTTCTCGGCCATGTCCTCGTAGGTCGGATCCCGGAGCGCCAACTCGATGGCGATGCGCATCAGGTTGAGCGCGTAGGCCGCCATCCAGGCGGTCGCGTCCGACTGGGTCAGGGTCGCGCCGTCGCCAACCGGCTTCGAGCGGTCGAAGATGCCGATGTTGTCGAGGCCGAGGAAGCCGCCCTGGAACAGGTTGCGGTCGTCGGAATCCTTCCGGTTCACCCACCAGGTGAAGTTCAGCGTCAGCTTGTTGAAGATACGCTTCAGGAAGACGTGGTCCGGAATGCCCGTCAGCGCCCGGTCCAGCTCGAACACCCGCCAGGCGGCGAGGCCGTGAATCGGCGGGTTGGCGTCCCCAAATCCCCATTCGTAGGCCGGCAGCGCCGCGTTCGGGTGGGCGTAGGCCTCATCGACCAGGAGCAGCAGCTGGTTCTTGGCGAAGTCGGGGTCGAACAGCGCGAACACGATCGCCTGGAGGGCGAGGTCCCAGGAAGCGAACCAGGGATATTCCCAGGCATCCGGCATCGAGATGACGTCGTTGGCGCGCAGATGCGTCCAGTCGGCGTTGCGGCCGTGCCGGCGCGTGGGGGAGGGGGGCGGCTGGGCCGGATCGCCCGCGAGCCACTCGCGCACATCGTAATGGTAGAGCTGCTTCGACCACAGCATCCCGGCCAAAGCCTGCCGCTGGACGAGCCGCATGTCGGGATCGGTGATCGACGCCTGCAGGACGGCGTAGAACGCGTCCGCCTCCGCCGCGCGGGTGGCGAACACCGCGTCGAAATCCGCGAAGGGCTCGCCCGGGGTGGTCTCGGGGCGCAGCCGCAAGCGCAGCGTGCGGGTCTCGCCGGGGCCGAGATGCAGGTCGTAGCGTGCGGCGCATTTCGTGCCGGACAGGTGGTTGGCCGCCCCGGCCTCGCCCTGGACGACGCACCGGTCGATCCCGTCCTTATAGAAGCCCGCCTCGGGACCGCTGCCGTAGAGCCGGTGGGTGTTGGTCTCGTTCTCGGTGAACAGCAGTTCGGCCGCGCCCTCGGCGAAGAAGCGCATGGGCGCCACGCCCGGATGGCGCGCCCAGACCGACCCGTCCGATCCCGCCTCCAACTCCGGCTTCGCGGTCCCGGCCTTCCACGACCACAGGTTCCGCGCCCAGAGCTGCGGCAGGAGCGTGAGGTCGGCTGCCTCCGGCCCGCGGTTGGTCACGCTGACCCGCATCAGCACGTCGTCGGGGTCCGCCTTGGCGTAGGCGATCTCGACATCGAAGTAGCGGCCCGCGTCGAACAGGCCGGTGTCGAGCAGCTCGAATTCCGGGTCGTCGAGCCCGCGGCGGCCGTTCTCCTCGACCAGGCGTTGATACGGGAATGCGGCCTGCGGATACTTGTAAAGCATCCGCATGAAGGCGTGGGTCGGGACGCCGTCGAGGTAGTAGTACAGTTCCTTCACGTCCTCGCCGTGGTTGCCCTCGGCGTTGGTGAGGCCGAACAGGCGCTCCTTCAGGATCGGGTCGCGTCCGTTCCACAGGGCGAGCGCGAGGCACCAGTTCAGGTGCCGGTCGCCGAAGCCGCCGATGCCGTCCTCGCCCCACCGATAGGCCCGGGACCGGGCGTGGTCGTGGGGCAGGGAATCCCAGGCCTCGCCGTCGGCGCTGTAATCCTCCCGCACCGTGCCCCATTGCCGGTCGCTGAGATACGGCCCCCAGCGCCGCCAGGCCGGATCGGTCCGCGCCTGCACGAGGCGCTGTCCCTCGGCGGTATCGAAGAGACCGGGGACGCCGTTCGGCTCGGTCATACGGTCGATGCTCCCGCGCTCTTATGGAATTTGCGCCGCGATACTGCCCTGGTTCGGCGGGGCGTTGTCAATTCCGGTGCGCGGCTTCTTCGGTCGCGCTCATCCGATCTGCAAGCGGTGCTCCGGCGGCCACAGGATAACCCCCCCGTCATTCCGGGCTCGCCTGCGGCACCCCCGAATGACGGGGTCGATGCTTCATGCGGCGATGTAAGACCTGAAATATTGGCGGATCGTATGTCCACATACGATTGCCCCGATCGACCGCATCGGGCGTCCTCAGCCGACGGACAGGATGCGCGACCCGTCCGGCCCGGCATCGACCGTCAGCGCCCGGTAATCCGGAATCGTCGCGTGCGTCGTCTCGATCGGCGCGTGGTGGGTCGCCGTGACCACCACGACGCCGGCGCCCGCCGCCTCGCCGGCCTGGATACCTGCCGGCGCATCCTCGAACACCAGGCAATCCGGGGCCGCGACGCCCAGACGCTCGGCACCCAGCAAAAAGCAATCCGGCGCGGGCTTGCCCCGGGCGATATCCTCGGCGGCGATCAGCAGGGCCGGGATCGGCATGGCGGCGGCGTCCAGGCGGCGCAGGGCGAGCGCCCTCGGCGCCGAGGTCACGATCGCCCAGCGTTCCGGCGGCAGCGCGCGCAGGAAAGCCCGGGCCCCCGGGATCTCGACGATGTCGCCGACATCGTCGATCTCGGCCCGGGTGATCGCCGCGGCCTCGGCCTCCGGGTCGACCCCGGGCAGGCCAAGCCGGCGGATCGTGTCCACCGAGCGGACCCCGTGGATGGTCGGCAGGAAGGTCGCCACGTCGAGGCCGTGGGCTTGCGCCCAGCGTGTCCAGGTGCGCTCCGCGGAGGCGATCGAGCTGATGATCGTGCCGTCCATGTCGAACAGGAAGGCGGCGAAGCGGCGCGTCGGCAGGGTTTGGGTCGTCATGCCCGATGGCTACGCGTGCACGGGCGGGCGGACAACCGCGCCGCGCGCACGGCCGCCGCCCGCCCGATCATCGTTGACTGCCGTCAGGTGTCCGAAGTCTCGGAGCCCGGCGCCTGACGGTTGGCCGCGTGGTCCTGGTATTGGTCGGTCTGGACCGCCTTGCCGTCGAGCCCGCGCTCGTCGCTGTGGCGGGACTTGTCCCGGTTGCTCAGGACCTCGTTCTCGCCCAGCACGCCGTCCGGAAGCTCGGTCATGCCGCCGGTGCCCGAACTCTTGCCCTGACCGCCCGGGCCCATGTGGTGCTTGTCGGCCTTCGCCATGTCGCGCTCCTCATCTTCCAGGGGGTGTGGACGCCGGGAGATGGAGTCGGGGATCGGCGCGACAAGGCGGTCGCGCACGGACGCCGTGGCCGCAGGGCCGAGCGCTTCACGGGCCGACGCCGATGGTGTAGCGCGGAGATAATCCTGGGCCGGATCCCGGTCCCTTCGTCGCGAAAACCCGTATCAGATCCATGCCGAGCCGCATCGACGCCACCTTCGCCCGCGCCCGCGCGGAGAACCGGGCCGTCCTCGTCACCTACGTGATGGCGGGCGATCCCGACCCGGAGACCTCCCTGGAGGTCCTGAAGGCGCTGCCCGGCGCCGGCGCCGACATCCTGGAATTCGGCCTGCCGTTCACCGACCCGATGGCCGACGGCCCGGCGATCCAGGCCGCGGGCCTGCGCGCCCTCAAGGCCGGCCAGGGTGTCGCCGGCACCCTCGACCTCGTGCGCCGCTTCCGGGCGGAGAACGACGGCACGCCGATCGTGCTGATGGGCTACTTCAACCCGATCCACACCTACGGGGTCGACCGCTTCCTCGACGACGCGGTGGCGGCCGGAGTGGACGGTCTGATCGTGGTCGACCTGCCGCCGGAGGAGGATACCGAGCTGTGCCTGCCGGCTCTGGCCAAGGGGCTCGCGTTCATCCGGCTCGCCACGCCGACCACCGACGAGCGCCGCCTGCCGGCCGTGCTCGCGAACACCGCGGGCTTCGTCTACTACGTGTCGATCACCGGGATCACCGGCACGGCGACGCCGGATTTCGGCAAGGTCTCGGAGGCGGTCGCCCGCATCCGCCGCCACACCGACCTGCCGGTGGTGGTGGGGTTCGGGGTGAAGACCGGCGCCCACGCGACGGCGATCGCCAAGGGCGCCGACGGCGTCGTGGTCGGTTCGGCGCTGGTGGACACCCTGGTCCGCGGGCTGGATTCCGAGGGTCGGCCGCAAGCCGGCACCGTCCCGGCGGTGGCGGCGCTGGTCCGTGAACTCGCGGCCGGCGTGCGCGCGGGCGGCGCGGACCGGGCGGCCTGAACCCCGGATCACCGCGCGCCCTGGCGGCGGCGAACACGGCACCTGATATCAGCGCGAGCTTGAAGCGAACGGACGCGAGTCGATGGTCGAACCGATGAACTGGATCTCGGAGGTGGTGCGCCCCCGGATCAAGACCCTGTTCAAGCGCGAGACGCCGGAGAACCTCTGGGTCAAGTGCCCGGATACCGGCCAGATGGTGTTCCACAAGGAGGTGGAAGCCAATCACTGGGTGATTCCCGGCTCCGAGCATCACCTCAAGATGAGCGCCGCCGCGCGCCTCAAGATGATGTTCGACGAGGGCACCTGGATCGACGTGGCGCTCCCCGAGGTCGCCGTCGACCCGCTTAAGTTCCGCGACGAGAAGCGCTACGTCGACCGCCTGAAGGAGGCCCGGGCCAAGACCGGCCTGCAGGACGCGTTCAAGATCGGCTTCGGCCGGGTCGGCGGCCTGCCCATGACGCTGGCGGCGCAGGAATTCGGCTTCATGGCGGGATCGCTCGGCATGGCGGCGGGCGAGGCCTTCGTGCGCGGCGCCGAGACCGCCCTGGAGAAGCGTACCCCCTACGTGCTGTTCTCGGCCTCGGGCGGGGCGCGCATGCAGGAGGGGATCCTGTCGCTGATGCAGATGCCCAGGACCACCGTGGCCGTGCGCCGGCTGAACGCCGCACGCCTGCCCTACATCGTGGTGCTCACCAACCCGACCACCGGCGGCGTCACAGCTTCCTACGCCATGCTGGGCGACGTGCACCTGGCCGAGCCGGGCGCGCTGATCTGCTTCGCCGGCCCCCGGGTGATCGAGCAGACCATCCGAGAGAAGCTGCCGGACGGCTTCCAGCGGGCCGAGTATCTGCGCGAGCACGGCATGGTCGATCAGGTGGTCCACCGCCACGCCCTGAAGGAGACGATCGCACGGATCTGCGGCCTGCTGACCAACGCCGCGACGCCCGAGGCGCCGGCGCCTGCCCAGGCGGCGGCTTAGCCGGCGCCATGGCCTCCTCAGATGCCCTCATGGCGCGATTCCTCGCGCTCCATCCGCGCACCATCGACCTGTCGCTGGGGCGGATCGAGCGCTTGCTGGCCCGGCTGAACCACCCGGAGCGGCGCCTGCCGCCGGTGATCCACGTCGCCGGGACCAACGGCAAGGGCTCGACCATCGCATTCATGCGGGCGATCCTGGAGGCCGGGAGCCTGGCGGCGCATGTCTACACCTCGCCGCACCTGGTCCGGTTCCACGAGCGGATCCGGCTCGGCGGCATCGGCGGCGGCCAGTTCGTGGACGAGGATCGGCTGGCCGACGCGTTCTCACGCTGCGAGGCCGCCAATGACGGCCAACCGATCACCATGTTCGAGATCACCACGGCGGCCGCCCTGCTGCTGTTCTCGGAGAGCCCGGCCGACGTGCTGCTGCTCGAGGTCGGGCTGGGCGGCCGGCTCGACGCCACCAACGTCATCGCCCAGCCGGCCTGCGCGGTCGTGACCCCGATCGGGCGCGACCATGCCGAGTATCTCGGCGACACGGTCGAATCGGTGGCGGCCGAGAAGGCCGGGATCTTCAAGCGCGGCTGCCCGGCTGTGATCGCGGCGCAGGATTATGCCGAGGCGGACGCCGTACTCTGCCGGCACGCCGAAGCCGTGGGCGCGACACCGATCCGGGTCGGAAACCAGGATTTCTCCGCGCACGACGAGCGCGGCCGCATGGTCTACCAGGACGAGACCGACCTGTTCGACCTGCCCCGTCCGCGACTCGCCGGGCGCCACCAACTGGTCAACGCCGCCACCGCGATCACGGCTCTGCGGGCCGCCGGCTTCGGCGATATCGGCAACGCCGCGTTGGAGCGGGGCCTCACCGAGGTCGATTGGCCCGGCCGTCTGCAGCGGCTCGGTCGTGGGCGCCTCGCCGCCCAGCTCGACCCCGGCGCCGAGCTTTGGCTCGACGGCGGTCACAACATCGACGGCGGCCGGATCCTCGCCGCCGCCATGGCCGATCTCGGCGAACGTAGCGACGTGCCGCTGGTGCTGATCGTCGGCCTGCTGAGCACCAAGGACGCTGACGGCTTCCTGCGCAACTTCGTCGGGCTGGCCCGGGCGCTCATCGCGGTCCCGATCACCACCTCGATGGCGGCGCGGCCGGCGGAGGAGGTGGCGCGCATCGGCGAGGCCGTCGGCCTCTCGACCCGGACCGCCCCGAGCATCGAGGCCGCCCTGGGTCAAGTGAAGGACATCGCCTTCGAGCAGCCGCCGCGGATCCTGATTTGTGGTTCGCTGTACTTGGCCGGATTGGTGCTCGCCGCCAACGACACGCCCCCCGTCTGAGTCGCTCCGCGCCTTTGTCTTGAGCGCTGGCTTTTTCCGGCGTTTCAGTTAGCGACCCGGTAATGGCCGTCGATTCGCCGCATTCGGGGATGCGAATCGCCTCTAAAGGCTACGCTTTCCCCCCGCTGTGGCAGCGAAGCTACATCCTCGTCAGGACCGATCGCCTAGCTTCGGCGGCGATCGGGCTTGTGCTGGGGATCACAGTAATGAAGACGCTTCTCACCTCTCTCGCGGCGTTCACCGCGCTCACCGCGGCAGCCTCCGCCGCCGACCTGCCGCGCCGCGCCGCGCCGCCGCCGGTGTTCACCCCCGTCCCGGTGTTCACCTGGACCGGCTTCTATTTCGGTATCAACGCCGGCTACGCGTTCGACGCCAGCAGCACCGACAGCAACCGCGGCTTCGTGCAGACCGCCGGCAGCCCGGCCGTGCTCGGCGCCAACGGCCTTTCGCCCTATCAGGCGCTGCGTCCGAACGGCTCCTCGCTGATCTACAACCGCAACAACCGCGAAGGCTTCTCCGGCGGTGGCCAGATCGGCTACAACTACCAGTTCACCCCGGGCTCGGGCGTCGTGATCGGCTTCGAGGCCGACGCGCAGTACCTCGATTTCGGTGGCCGTCCGCGCTACGCCACGAACGCCGCCGCCATCAACCCGGGCTTCATCCCGGTCAACGGCACCCTGAACACGCTGGACTTCTTCGGCACCGTGCGCGGCCGCCTCGGCTACGCCTTCGACAAGACCCTCGTGTACGCCACCGGCGGTTTCGCTTACGCCACGGGCGACCAGGGCACCCAGGGCGTCGCGTTCCAGAACTTCGCTGGCAGCCGCGACAACTTCAAGACCGGCTACACCGTCGGCGGCGGCGCCGAGTTCGCGCTCCCCACCGACTCGTTCCTGAACTTCTTCCGCTCGTCGGCGGTGACGTTCAAGGTCGAAGGTCTGTACGTCAGCCTGGACCGCAACCGCACTGGCCTGCCGCTGGTCGGCGCCTCCCTCAACACCGGCGCCGTCCTGCCGGTCTACGCCGTCACCGGCAACACCAGCCGCAACACGAACGACTTCGCCGTCGTCCGCGCCGGCCTGAACTACAAGTTCGGCTCGTACTAAGATCGAACGCTTGGTCCCGGGCGCGAAGCCCGGGACTTAAAATCGGGTCTCGAAACAGAGAAAGCCCGGCCTCGCGGCCGGGCTTTCTTTTTGGCGTCACATCGGACGCGTCAGGCGCTTACGCGACCTGCGCGCCGATCCAGCGGGAGAGGTCGCCCTTCGGGGCGGCGCCGACCTTCTGGTCGACCCGCTCGCCGTTCTTGAACAGCAGCAGCGTCGGGATCGAGCGGATGCCGTACTGGGCGGCGATCTGCGGGTTCTCGTCGACGTTGACCTTGGCGATCTTCACCTTGCCCTGGAGATCGGTGGCGATCTCTTCGAGCGCCGGGCCGATCTGGCGGCAGGGGCCGCACCATTCCGCCCAGAAATCGACCACGACGGGCTCGGCGGACTTGAGAACGTCCTGCTCGAAGCTCGCGTCGGTTACTTTGACCGTCGCCATAACGTCACCTTTCAGAACCGGCCGCCGATCGGGCGGCCTCGGACGGGCAGGGGCCCGCGCGGTTCGATCAGACTTGGCGACGGGCCGCCGCGCGGTCAAGCAGTCCACCCGCCGTTGCATGGGGGCGTCTTCAGGGGCGCATTGCGATAGGCGCTGGCGCATGTCGGGTGGGGGAGGGGCGGGGAAAGGTGCGAGAGAAGACCCTTCCAGCGGATGCCGCCGCGTTGCAGCTTTCTTCCTCGACACCCCCGCCCCACCGTCATGGCGAGCGTAGCGAAGCAATCCCGGGGCGCTGCGCGATCTTAAGCTGGCGCATCACCGGGTCGCTTCGCCGTGCTCGCAATGACGGCGTGAAGCGCGCATGATTCGGCCAGAAGCTATCCACAGACACGTCGCCCGCGCGCTGTGGCGAGCCTGGAAACTCGTCGTTCTCGGGTGCGCTCGCTCACTCGGAAAAGCGCCCGTCAGCCCTCGATCCCCGCCCGGTCGAGGGCCGCTCGGATATCGTCCGCACTCAGCGTCCGGATCACCGGACCCGAGGTCCAGATCAGCATCGGCCGAATCGTCCGGTCCGGATAGATCTCGCCGAGCAGGCGCGCGTAGAGCGCGATCTGTCCGGCTTCCGCAGGCGGTAGCGGCGCGTCCTCGGGCGGTGGGCGGCCGGTCTTGAAGTCGGCGATCCGGATCGTGTCGGTCGCGACGGAGAGGCGGTCGACGCGGCCCTGCACCACCCGTTCGCCACCGCCGGCTCGCACCCGGCCGGACAGGTTCACCTCGGCCCGGGCGTCGGGTGCGAAGAGCGGGGCGAGGTCCGGATCGTCGATGATCCGCAGCACCGAGCGGACGATTCCGGAGGTTGCCGGCCGCGGCAGGCCGGGGGCGCGGGCCCGCACGAAAGCGAGGCCGGCCGCTTCCCGGCGCCCGGTCTCGACCCGGGGCAGGTGCTGAAGCAGGGAATGGATCAGGATGCCCCGGCGCCGCGCCTGGGCGTCCGCGAGGCGGGGCGGGGGCACCCGAGCACCGTCGGCCGCCTGCAGGGCTCCGGACGGGTTGAGGACCGGGATCTCGGGTTCCGCCGGTACGGGGCTGCGCAGCCAATCCGGCTCCGGCTTCGTCGCCGCGATCGGCGACGGCACGTCCGGCGGACGGTGCTGCGTCTCCGCGCCGTCCTGCCACAGCGTCGCGGGTCCGTAGGGCAGCTCCAGGGTCTGCCCGGCGCCGAGGGCGGCTTCCAGGCCGGCCCGGACCATCCGGCACCACGCGGCCTCGCTCTCGCGCTCGTGGCCCCGGAACGGCGCCACGATCAGCCGGTCGGCGGCCCGGGTCATGGCCACGTAGAGAAGGCGGTTGTGCTCCTGGCGCGCCCGGGCGAGCAGTGCCGCGCGGGCCTCGCCGGTGGCGGCGCAATCCTGCGTCTTCCCGCTGGACCAGACCGGCGGCAGCATCGCGCGACCGACCGGCAGCGGCAGCAGCGGCGGATCGTTGCGCCCGAGCGGCTCGCAGCCGTCGATCACGACGACGACCGGCGCCTCCAGGCCCTTGGCCCCGTGCACCGTCATCACCCGGACCTCGTCGCGGCCCGATTCCATGTCGCGCTTGACCGTGTGGCCGGCCTCGGTGCCGACGTAGCGGGCCAGGAAGCCGCCGAGCGACGGCGCGTCCTCGCCGGTCTCGGCCTGGGCGGCGGCGGCGAGGAAGACGTCGATGGCGTCGCCGGCCTCGCCCCCGAGCCGGGCGACCAGCTTGGCCCGCCCGCCCTGCGGCCCGAGAAGCCGCGCGTAGAAGCCGAACGGGCCGTGCAGACCCGCCAGGGCGATCCAGTCCGAGAGCGCAGCGAGCCCGCGGATCGCCGCGGCATCGCCGGCCTCTGCGTGCCGGTCGAGGGAATCCTCCAGGGTCTCGGACAGGTCCCGGCGCGCGGCTAGCCGGACGAGATCCTCGTCGGTGAGGCCGACCAGCGGCGTCTTGAGCGCGGTGGCGAGCGTCAGGTCGTCGGCCGGCAGCAGGCCAGCGCGCCCGGCGGCCACGAGGTCGGCCACCGCGATATGGGCCGAGACCTCCAGCCGGTCCTGGCCGGCGACCGGGACGCCGAGGCCCTTCAGGGACCGGATCACCTCCTCGAAGGCCGGCCCGCGCTTGCGCACCAGGATCAGCACGTCGCCGGGGCGCCAGACCCGACCGGTGGCGTCGCCCTGGATCGTCCAGGTCCGCACCGCCTGCGCCACACGCCGCGCGGTAACGATCGCCGGGGCGCTGGTCTCGGGCGCGTCCACGGGCGCCGTCCAGGCATCCGGCTCCGGGGCCGGCTCGGGCTCGGCGATCGGCCACAACTCGACCGCCCCGGGGGCGTCGGGCCGGGCGCTGGCGTGGACGGTCCGGCGGGCAACGTCCTCGAACGACAGGCCCTCGTTGTGCGCGTCGAGGGCGAACACCGCGTCGACCGCCTGAAGCACCATCCCGGTCGAGCGGAACGACAGGGTCAGCGGCACGTCCTCGAAGGTCAGGCCGGCGGCTCGCGATTCCTGGATCCAGGCCGCCCGGGTGAGCGCGAATTCCCGCGGCTCGGCGCCCTGGAAGCCGTAGATCGACTGCTTCGGGTCGCCCACCGCGAACCGGGTCCGGGTCCCGGCCCGGGCACCCTCGCCGGCGGCGAATTCCTGGGTGATCGCCCGCAGGATCTCCCACTGCTCCGGGTTGGTATCCTGCGCCTCGTCGACCAGCACGTGGTCGATGCCGCGGTCGAGCTTGTAAAGTACCCACCCGGCCCCGACCCGGGCCAGCAGGTCCAGGGCCTTGTGGATCAGGTCGTCGAAATCGAGCGCGCCGAGCCGGGCCTTCTGCGCCTCGATCCGGCGGTGGATCTCGGCGGCGAGCTGGAACAGGGCCTGGGTGCGGGCATGCGCCCGTGCGGCGCGCAAGCGATCGAACAGCGGTTCCAGCCGATTGCGCTCGGCGATCAGGCACGCCTTCACGTCCGCCGGGACACCCTTGGTGCCGAGGCTGGTATCAGCCTTGGGCTCGTCCTTTTGGGTGAAGAACACCCCACGGTAGAGATCGAGCGCCTCGGACCGATCGGGCAGATCCTCCGATCGCGCCCGCTCGGCCTCGGCCGCCGCCAGGGCGTCGGCCAGCTTCTCGTCGTTGGCCTTGCCGGTGCGCAATCCGTCGATCAGCGCCGCCCGGTCCTCGGGTCTGCAGCCTGGGCCGCCGTCCAGGATCGCGGCCTCGACAGCCTCCGAATTCTCTTCGTCGGCTAGCCCGAGGGCCCCGTGCAATTCTTCGAAGGAACGCTCCATTCGGGCGCGGTCGCCGATCAGACTTCGCGCTCGCAACGCGGAGCGGATCGCCGCCCGCAGGGTGTCGCCCGTCGCCTCCGGGGTGACCCGCGCCAGCGCCTCACTGAGCGGCGTGTCGCCATTCGACACCGCGTCGGCCAGTACGTTGGCCATCTCGATGTCGAAGATCTCTCGCGCTTTGGTCTCGTCGAGCACCACGAACCGGGCCGGCACGTTCGCCTCGAACGGGAACATGTGGAGCAGCCGCTCGCACAGGGCGTGCAGAGTCTCGATCTTGAGGCCCCCCGGCGTCTCCACCGCCCGGGCGAACAGCCGCCGCGCCATGCGCAGCCGCTCCGCGTCGGCCCGCTCGCCGGTCAGCGCCGTGAGCTCCGCCGCAAGCGCGGCGTCGTCCAACGTCACCCAGCGGCCGAGCAGGCGGAACACCCGGATCGCCATGTTGGCAGCCGCCGCCTTGGTGAACGTCAGGCACAGGATCCGGCCCGGGGGCGCCCCGTCGAGGAGCAGGCGCACGACGCGGTCGGTGAGGACCTTGGTCTTGCCCGCACCGGCATTGGCCGATACCCAGGCCGAGGCGCGGGGATCGGCCGCCCGGCGCTGGTTGGCCTGGGTCAGGTCGTCGACGACGAAGGGTCGGGGCGCGGGTACGCTGCTCAAGGTCTCGTCCGGATCGGCTGTCGGACCTCTCTACAACAGAAACGCCCCTGCGGGCCGAGCAAGGCGTCACACGAGGCGTTGCGGGATTGCCCCCGGCGCGGTCGCACCGCATGGATGCAGCAACCCGCCACCCGCCACGCGACACCGAAAACGCCCGTGACCCAGCCGACATCCGAGCCGGCGCGCCCGCCGATCCGCTTCCGCGGCCGCTCCTTCATGGCCACCGTTCTCGCCCCCGTGCCGCCCGTGGCCGAGTGGCTCGGCGACCTCGACGCCCTGAACCGCCGCGCGCCAAACTTCTTCGCCGGCCGGCCGGTGATCCTCGACCTCGCCGGCCTGCGGCTCACCCGGGAGGACCTCGATGGCCTGCTCGCCGAACTCGCCGCCCGCCGGATCGCGATCCTGGGCATCGAAGGCGCGCCGCCCGCGATCCTCACCCCCGAACTGCCGCCGGCCCTGTCGGGTGGCCGCCCCGCCGGCGAGGTCGCCACCCCGGGCGAGGATGCACCCGCCGAGCCGGCCGCCAAGGAGATCGCCCGGTCGCTGATCCTGGATGCGCCGGTGCGCTCGGGCCAGACCGTGCTGCATCTCGAAGGCGACGTGACTGTGCTCGGCGCCGTGGCCTCGGGGGCCGAGGTGATCGCGGGCGGGTCGATCCACGTCTACGGCGCCCTGCGCGGCCGCGCGGTCGCGGGCGCCGCCGGCAATCCAAGCGCACGGATCTGGTGCCGTCGATTCGAGCCGGAACTGGTGGCGATCGACGGCCTCTACCGCGCGGCCGACGACCTCGACCCGACCTTCCAGGGGCAGGCCGTGGAGGTGCGGCTCGTGGAGGACGCGATCAAGCTCAGTCTGTTCGAGCGCGGGTAAGGAAGCGGCTTACCATCTTCCCGGGCGCCCGCCCGACGAACGGTTGGAATCCATTTCCCTGCCGGATGGTCTGACGCCGGACTATTCGAAGATTTGACGGTTCGATCGCAAACGCGAGGCCTGAAACAGCGCCGCGAGAAAAACCTTTTTTCTGTCGATGTTTAAGAAGAATCGGCCGGACCCGTCAGGCGCTTGCGTGTCGACGGCCGGGACGCAAACGGTGAGGTGCGGAGTGTCCCCGATGACGGGGTCCAAGGACCGCACAGATCCGCCGATACCAGGATCCCGGCAGAATTTGCCGACCGGATCCAAAACTTAACCCTTCGGTAACCATGCCAGCCGTCAATGGTCCGGTAAGGACTCTTAACGGGCCGACATGAGCGAAACCCTCCCCGAGCCGATCGACGACCCGCAGACCGCCCCCGCGGCGGCTCCTGCGCCCCGGCCGCTCAGCCTTCGCGGGCGGGCGTTCAAGGGCCTCGCCCTCACCCCCGAGCCGCCGCTTCCCGAGTGGCTCGCGGGCCTCGATGCGGCGCTGAAGCGCTCGCCGACCCTGCTGAAAGGCCGGGCCGTCATCCTGGATTGCGCCCAGTTCAAGCCCGAGCCGGACGCGCTCGAAACGTTAATGAACGAACTCAAGGCCCGCGGCATCACGGTCCTGGGGATCGAAGGGATCGACGCCGTCGCGGCCGGATTTCCACCGCTGCTGGTGCAGGGGCGTCCGTCGGACACGGTCGAGATGCCGTCGGCGCCCGCCGAGCCGGAGCCGCAGGTGGTCACCTCGATCACCGTGGAGGGCTCGGTCCGCTCCGGTCAGAGCGTGATCAACCCGACCGGCGACGTCACCGTGATGGGGTCGGTCTCCTCAGGGGCCGAGATCCTCGCCGGCGGTTCGATCCACGTCTACGGCGCTCTGCGCGGTCGCGCGATCGCCGGTGCCGCGCGCAACCCGCGCGCACGAATCTACTGCCGCAAGTTCGAGCCCGAGTTGCTGGGGATCGACCGCCTCGTGCGGACGGCGGAGGACATGGGCACGGCCCTGCGCGGCAAGGCCGCCCAGGTCTGGCTCGATGGCGGCAACATCCGAATGGCAAGCTTAGACTAATCCAAGCTTAGAAATCAGGGAGATCCACGCGTGGCAAAGGTTCTCGTCGTCACATCGGGCAAGGGCGGCGTCGGCAAGACGACGACGACCGCGGCCCTCGGAGCGGCCCTGGCACAGGGCGGGCAGAGCGTGTGCGTCGTCGATTTCGACGTCGGCCTGCGCAACCTCGACCTGGTCATGGGTGCCGAGCGCCGGGTGGTCTATGACCTCATCAACGTCGTCAACGGCGACGCCAAGCTGCCGCAGGCCCTGATCAAGGACAAGCGGCTCGACACCCTGTTCCTGCTGCCGGCCTCGCAGACTCGCGACAAGGACGCGCTCACCGATGTCGGCGTCGCCCGGGTGATGGAAGAGCTGCGTGAGCGGTTCGACTGGGTGGTGTGCGACTCGCCCGCCGGCATCGAGCGCGGCGCCCAGCTCGCCATGCACCACGCCGACGTGGCCGTGGTTGTGACCAACCCCGAGGTCTCCTCGGTGCGCGACTCCGACCGGATCATCGGGCTACTCGATTCCAAGACCGCCAAGGCGGAAAAGGGCGAGGAGATGGAGAAGCACCTCATCCTCACCCGCTACGACCCAATGCGGGCCGACCGCGGCGACATGCTCAAGACCGAGGACGTCCTCGACATCCTGTCGATCCCGCTGCTGGCGATCATCCCCGAGAGCCAGGAGGTGCTGCGCGCCTCGAACCTCGGCTGCCCGGTCACCCTCAACAACCCCCTCTGTGCCCCGGCGCGGGCCTACGCCGATGCGGCGCGCCGGCTGAAGGGCGAGGACGTGCCGATGAGCATGCCGACCGAGCGGAAGTCGTTCCTGGACAAGCTGTTCATGCGGAGGGCGGCATGAGCATCCTCGGCATCTTCCAGAAGCGCAACTCCGGCGCGGTCGCCCGCGACCGCCTGCAGCTGATCCTCGCCCACGAGCGCGCCGAGTCGGGCCGCCCCGACCTGGTGATGCAGCTCCGCGACGAGATCCTGGCGGTGATCGCCAACCATGTCTCGGTGGAAGCCGACAAGGTGAAGGTCACCCTGGAGCGTGGTGAGGGCGTCTCGACGCTGGGTCTCGACATCGAGCTTCCGCTCGGTGTCTCGGCCAAGCTCGATGCGAAGCTGGCGGCCAAGCTGGCCGAGGTCGCAGCCAACAGGGGCGGGCGCAAGCCCGCCGCCAAGAAGGCCGCTTGAGCCGGACCGGGATCGTCGCCGCCGGCACGAACGTTTGCAAGCCGCGTCCGCCGAGCCGGGCGCGGCTTCGTCATGTCGGTCTCGACCGCGCGTGATTGCGCCCCATCTCGATTCGGCGGCGGCGGTCGGTCGTCGATCGCGTCGGGAGAGTAGACCGTGCCGAGCGCCACCACGGATGACGGCATCCGCCTCCATTACGAGGAGAGCGGAAGCGGCACGCCGCTGATCTTCGTGCACGAGTTCGCGGGAGACCACCGCAGCTACGAGGCGCAGCTTCGCCATTTCGGCCGACGCTATCGCGCCATAGCGTTCAACGCCCGGGGTTACCCGCCGTCCGACGTTCCGGACGCCGTCTCGGCTTATTCGCAGGCCCGCGCCGCCGACGACATCCTGGCGATCCTCGATCATATCGGCGCTGCGCGCGCCCACGTGGCCGGAATCTCGATGGGCGCCTTCGCGACCCTGCATTTCGGGCTGCGCCATCCCCACCGCGCCCTGTCCCTCTGCCTCGGCGGCTGCGGCTACGGCGCAGAACCCGACCGACAGGAGCTGTTTCGCGCCGAGGCCGAGGCAACCGCGACGATCCTGCGGCGGGACGGCATGGAGGCTTTCGCCGAGCGCTATGCCTACGGACCGACCCGGGTCCAGTTCGAGACAAAGGATCCCCGCGGGCATGCCGAGTTCAAGCGCATGCTGGCCGAGCATTCGGCGACCGGATCGGCCAACACCCAGGCGGGCGTGCAGAAGGGACGACCGTCCTTGTACGACCTGCAGGATGCGCTGGCGCAGATCACCGTGCCGACCCTGGTCGTTTCCGGCGACGAAGACTGGCCCTGCCTGGCTCCGAGCCTGATGCTGAAACGGGTCATCCCGTCGGCCGCGCTGGCGATCCTGCCCAATACCGGCCACGCGCTCAGCGTCGAGGAGCCCGACGCCTACAACCGCCTGCTGGGCGAGTTCCTGGCGCAGGTCGAGAGCGGGCGCTGGCCGATGCGGGATCCGCGGGCGATCTCGACCACCATCACGGGAATCAAGGGTTGATCGGTTCCCGCGGGACGAGCCGGAACTTCGCGAAGCGCTGGGGCTGCGTGGTGACCACGGCGTGGGGCAGGATCGGCTCCCGGTCCTCCAGTTCGAGCCGGAACCGGGCCAGCAGCCGGGCCAGCGACAGCACCGTCTCGATCAGCGCGAATTGGGCGCCGATGCAGACGCGCGGGCCGGCCCCGAAGGGCAGGTAGGAGAACCGCGCCGGCGGCTTCGCGCCGGGCAGGAAGCGCCCGGGGTCGAACGCTTCCGGGTCCGACCAGAGCAGCCGGTGCCGGTGGAGCACCCAGGGGCTCACCATCACGATGTCACTCTTCCTGACCGGATGGCCCGCAAGAATGTCCGGGCCGAGCGCCCGCCGGACGATCACGAATGCCGCGGGGTACAGGCGCAGGGTCTCGTCCACCGTCGCCCGGATCAATGACAGTCGCCCGTCGCTCTGGCAGCCGGTCGGATCGCTGAGGTCGGCGGCCTGCGCCTCGGCGGCGAGCCGCTCCTGCAACTCGGGGGCGAGCGCCAGCATGTAGGCGGCCCAGAACAGGGTGCCGGCCGTGGTCTCGTGGCCGGCCAGGATCATGGTCGCGACCTGGTCCCGCAATTCGGCCGCGCTGAACGGCGCGCCAGTATCGGGGTTGCGGGCGGTGGCAAGCAGGTCGAGCAGGTCGCCGGAATGGCCCTCGTCCCGCGCCGCCGACTGGCGGGCCGCGATGATCCGGTCGAGGAACGGGATCCAGCGTCGTCTGAACCGTCCTCGGGCCCAATCGAGCGGCACCGGCCAGCCGGGCGGGATCACGATGTCGAGGAGGTGCGGACGCCCGATCTTGACGCTGTACTCGGCGATGAAGTCGCGCAGCTCCGGACCGTACCGGTCCATCCCGACCGAGAACATGCTTCGGCCGGCGATCTCGAGCGCCAGCCGATGGAAGGCGGCGAACAGGTCGATCGGACCCGCAGCAGCCTCCGAGACGATGCGATCCATCCCGTCGTTCACGGCGGCGGCGATGTGCGGCACGAGGCCATCGATCGCCCGGGGCGTGAACGCCGGCGCCAGGGTGCGGCGCTGATGGCGCCAGGCCGAGCCTTCGCTGATCAACAGGCCGTCACCCAGGATCGGCCGCAGGATCCGCATCGTCCCGGTGGTGCGGGCGTAGTTGGCCTGGTTCTCCACCAGGAAGTGCCGGATCGCCTCGGGATCGTTCAGGACGTAGCTCGACCGTCCGAGCAGGCCGCGCCGGGTGATCGGCTCCTCGAACGCTTGCCGGGGGAAGCCCGCCAGGCCGTTATCGCGGATGGAGCGCAGGTAGTCCGGGAGCGGAAGCTCGTGCTCCGCCAGGGCCGGGTGCGGCGGCACCAGGCGCGGCAGGCCGGCGAGGCTCGGATGTGTCCGGTCCGAAGTCGCGATCGCGTCCGATGATGGGGGCATGTCGGACCATCCTGTGCCGGAGTCGCGCCGCACTGTAAACCGCCGGCTCGCGCCGGTCGTGCGCTGCGGCACCGTCAGGCCTGGGTCACTCGGCGGCGTTGCGCAGGCGGGACTCGTTCGGCCGAAGCTGCAATCGCGCCGGGAAGCGGGCCGCCTCGGCTTCGCTGGACAGGCTGGCCACGAGACTGCCTTGGGGCAGCACGGCCCCCGTCACGTCGAGCAGCGTGTCGACCCCGCGCTCCAGCTGCTCGCTCACCCGGTCGACCACCAGGATCTCCGGATCGCGCAGCAGCGCCCGTGCCAGGCCGATCCGGACGCGGACGCGCTCGGTGAGCAACTGGCCGCGGTTGCCGACCTCCTTGTCGAGGCCGCGCCGCTGGACCGGGCGCTCCAGGTCGAACTCGCGGAACACCGCCCGGGCCTCGCGCTGGATGATCGCCTCGCCGTGCATGCGCGCCGTATCGATGCGGCCGAACAGCAGGTTGTCGAGGACGGTGCTGCGCGGGTTGATCCGATTCGGGTCGTACGATTCGATGTCGCAGCCGTCGTGTCCGTGCATGAACGCCTGGACCACACCCCGCGCCCCGACGATCCGGAGCTGCAGCGGATGATCGAGCAGGCCGAAGCGCATCCGCGGCTCGACGTAGGCGAGCGCGAGCGCCATGAACGCCACGCTGTCCGCCTCGTCCAGCCGGCCCTCCGCGGGCAGGCGGGCGAGCCGGCGGAGGTAATCGGGCAGGGCATCCGGGGTGATCAGCGAGAAGCGCCGGAACAGCGGGTGGCCGGGCGGCACGTCGGCGAAGATGTCCTTCAGGTTCTGGGCGATCGCCACGCCCATGCGGTCGAGTTCGTCCAGCAGCTTCACCCGCTCCAGCGCCTCGCGGAACAGGCGCACCCCTGCGAGCCGTCGCGGATCCGTCAGCGTCGGGTCGCGCGGCACCCCGAACATCAGGTTCTCCGCGACGGTCGCCTGCGCGTTGTAGCTGCCGCGCGAGAACGGGATCACGAGGTCCGCGAGCCCGCTCTTGGCGAAGTGTTCGCGCAGATGATCGCGGGCGGCGATCATGCGCTGGCCGGCGGGCGTATCGTGGACCACCGTGCTGAGGGCACCGAGGCCGAACCGGTAGAGGTCGTCGCCGAGATCCAGGCGGAAGAGCAGGTCGAGCAGGCGTTCGTCGAGTTCCCGGGCATCGCGGACGCCGAACCGGGCGTAGTCGATCCAGGGATCGTCGATGCTGTCGGCCGGGTTGCCGGTCTTCACCGCTTCGTTGATCCGCGCCTTGCTGAGGTCGATGCCGCGGGTCCGCAGCGGCTGGATCCGCAGCCCGTACAGCAGGTTGTCGCGCACCGTCCCGGGGAACAGGACCGGTTCGAGATCCGCGAAGGCGATGCGGCGGGACCGGACGGCCCGCGGCAGGGTCGACAGGTCGTGGTCGCCGATCCGGATCGTGCCGCTGGGCGGGACGCGCAGCCCGGCCAGGACCCGGGCGAATTCCTGCGCGATCGGTCCCGGCGGCGCCAGGGCGAGCCGGCCCGGCAGAGCGGCCTCGACGTCCGTCGTCTCGATCGGCAGCCCCCCCTGGGGATCCCGTAGCGCCAGCGCCTCCACGCGCAGCGGTCCGCCCAGGCGCGGCGGCGTCGCCCGCGAGTCCCGCTCCGCGGGCTGGAGGCGCTGCGGCCCGAAATGCGCCGCCACGGTCTCGTACTTCACCTCGACGTCGAGGCGCTGCTGATCCCAGTCGATCAGCTCCTTCAGGGGCGGCGGGAGATCGCGATAGGCGGCGAGCACCGCCACGAGCTGGCCGATATCGAGCTCGCCCTTGAGGGCGAACACGCCGCCGATGGCGTAGAACAGGAACGGCGTCACCTGCGCGAGCAGGTTGTTCAGGTACTTGACCGCGAATTTCCGCCGGTAGATGCGCAGGCGCAGGTCGTAGAGGCTGTACAGCCGGCCGCCGATTTCAGCCCGTTCCCAACGTCCGGTGTCGTTGAGTGTCACCGCCGGCAGGCCGTCGAGCACCTCGGCGACCCGGCCCGCGAGGTTGCGCGAGGCGATCTGGCGCTGGCGACTGAGCAGGATGATCTGACGCCGCAGGCGCGGGATCACGGTCATCTGCACCGCCACCATCCCGCCGGCTGCGAGGCCGAGCCAGATGTTCTGCATCATGATGAAGGCGAGCGCGGTGGCCGCCTGGGTGCCGAGGAAGACCGGCACCACGATCGCGTCGCCAATGAACGAGCCGATCGGCTCGACCTCGTCCCGGATGATCGTCGCCGTCTCTGAGGATTTCACCTCACGCTGCGCCTCCGGGGTGAAGCGCAGCATCAGGGAGAACAGCTGGAAGCGCAGGCGGCGCAGCATCCGCTCGCCGAGAATTCCCTTCTGCAGGTTGATCCAGAACTTGAAGGCACCATTGATCAGGACGAGCGTCAGGAACAGGGTCGAGAGGCCCAGCAGCAGCTCGAATCGGTCGAACTGGAAGCCCTCGAACAGCCGCGTCGTCCCGCCGCCCAGCAGGTCCGGCCAATCGACCGTGATCTCCAGGAAGGGAGCGGTCGCCTCGCCGTGCGCGAAGGCCTTGCCGGTGATGGCATCGTTGACGATGCGCTTGGGCAGATCGAGGGAGGCGAAGTAGAACGGCAGCGAGGCCAGGACCACCGCGCAGATCTTGAGCTGGTCGGCCTTCGAGTAGCGCCAGATATACGGGAAGAGCCGCGGCTCAAGCTCGCGCATCGGATCCGTCCGGTGAAAGCCCGTCCTGGCGAAATCGATGCGAGCCGGGTGTGCGCGCACGCACAGATCTGAGCGAAAACTCCATCGAACGACGCGGTTCCATCCATCGGGCTCGAAGACACGCGAGATCGGCCGCGCGGCGTCACGGTGACATCGCTGACCTGAGGAGGGCCGGCAGCGTCATCGCGGCGTCATATAGGGCATGCCGGCCGCGCGGCGGCACCCAGCGATCACGGAACCGCTACCCGCGCGGACAGCATGTCCGTACGCCGCCGCGGATCGGAGCGGCCGCGTCAGGTCGCCGTGAACGCGCAAGCTCCGGCCGGTGCATCTCGGCCGCACCAGCGGTAGCGGGCAACGTGAGCGACGCCGCGCTTAATCGAGGCGGGCGGCCGACGCATCCATGCCGCTACCGAGTGCTGTCTCGCCTGCTACCTTTCCGTGCATCGTGGTCGCCTCCGCGCGTTTCGGCCCGTATGCCAAGCCCGCCGTAGAGCGGGGAGGGGCGGCGAATCGCCACCGCCCGCCGGTCCGCGCGGACGACGGCCAATCGCCAGTGGAACGGCGCCCGAAAATCACCGAGCGCGGGGTCCACGAAGATACACGTGTGCGAGCGCGCGATTTCCGGTTTCTCCCGCCAGTGAATTCTCTGTCGCGACCTGTGGTTTATTGGGGTATGGGCGTTCCGTAATACACCGGCATGCGTGCGGCGGCCTTGCCGCGGGGCGCGCGGGCTTATATTGCGACGCAACCACCACGACTCCGTACCTCACCCGGCGCGGACGGCCGCGCCGCGCGGCCGCCAGGGAGCCGGCACAACCCGTTTCGGGCCACCATGAATCTGCGCAACATCGCCATCATTGCCCACGTCGACCACGGCAAGACGACGCTCGTCGACAAGCTGCTGGCCCAATCCGGCACCTTCCGCGAGAATCAGCGGGTCGAGGAGCGGGCGATGGACTCCAACGACTTGGAGAAGGAACGTGGCATCACGATCCTGGCC
This sequence comes from Methylobacterium mesophilicum, assembly GCF_022179445.1. Taxonomy (GTDB): domain Bacteria; phylum Pseudomonadota; class Alphaproteobacteria; order Rhizobiales; family Beijerinckiaceae; genus Methylobacterium; species Methylobacterium mesophilicum. Next base: position 96,488 of record NZ_BPQU01000003.1, read on the forward strand.
AAGGCGACCTCGGTCGTGTGGGAGGACACCCGCGTCAACATCGTCGACACCCCTGGCCACGCCGATTTCGGTGGTGAAGTCGAGCGCATCCTGTCGATGGTCGATGGCGTGATCGTGCTGGTGGATGCCGCCGAGGGGCCGATGCCCCAGACCAAGTTCGTGGTCGGCAAGGCCCTCAAGATCGGTCTCCGCCCGATCGTGGCGATCAATAAGGTCGATCGTCCGGATGCGCGCATCAACGAAGTCGTGAACGAGGTGTTCGACCTGTTCGCGGCGCTCGACGCCACCGACGAGCAGCTCGACTTCCCGATCCTGTACGGGTCCGGCCGCAACGGCTGGATGGCCGACGCCCCCGAGGCGGATCCGTCGGTGGGCCTCAAGCCGCTGTTCGAACTCGTGCTCAAGCACGTGCCGCCGGCGCGCGTCGAGGAGGGTCCGTTCCGGATGCTCGGGACCCTGCTGGAGGCCAACCCGTTCCTCGGCCGCATCATCACCGGCCGCATCGCCTCCGGCACCGTCAAGCCGAACCAGCAAATCAAGGTGCTGTCGCGGGACGGCAAGGTGGTCGAGACCGGCCGCGTCTCGAAGATCCTGGCCTTCCGGGGCCTGGAGCGCGCGCCGATCGATATCGGCGAGGCGGGCGACATCGTCTCCATCGCCGGCCTGATCAAGGGCACGGTGGCCGACACGTTCTGCGACCCGCAGGTGGACACCCCGATCCAGGCCCAGCCGATCGATCCGCCGACCGTGACCATGTCGTTCATCGTCAACGATTCGCCGCTCGCCGGCACCGAGGGTGACAAGGTCACCAGCCGCATGATCCGCGACCGCCTGTTCAAGGAGGGCGAGGGCAACGTCACGCTCAAGATCGAGGAAGCGGCCGACAAGGACTCGTTCTACGTGTCCGGCCGCGGTGAGCTTCAGCTCGCCATCCTGATCGAGACGATGCGGCGCGAGGGCTTCGAGATCGCGGTCTCCCGTCCCCGCGTCGTCTTCGAGAAGGACGAGAACGGTGAGCTTCTCGAGCCGATCGAGGAGGTCGTGATCGACGTCGACGAGGAGCATTCCGGCGTCGTCGTCCAGAAGATGTCGGAGCGGAAGGCCGAGATGCTGGAGATGCGGCCTTCGGGTGGCGATCGCCTGCGCCTCGTGTTCCACGCCCCGACCCGCGGCCTGATCGGCTACCAGGGCGAGCTGCTGACCGACACCCGCGGCACGGCGATCATGAACCGCCTGTTCAAGGCCTACGAGCCCTTCAAGGGCGAGATCGCGGGCCGCCGCAACGGCGTGCTGATCTCCAACGACAAGGGCGAGGCCGTGGCCTACGCCATGTGGAACCTCGAGGACCGCGGCCCGATGATGATCGAGCCCGGCTGGAAGGTTTATCAGGGCATGATCATCGGCGAGCACAACCGCGAGAACGACCTCGAGGTGAACGTGCTCAAGGGCAAGAAGCTCACCAACATCCGCACCACCTCGAAGGACGAGGCTGTGCGCCTGACGCCGCCGATCCGCATGACCCTGGAGCGCTCGCTCGCCTGGATCCAGGACGACGAGCTGGTCGAGGTGACGCCGAAGTCGATTCGGCTGCGCAAGACGGTGCTGGACCCGAACGACCGCAAGCGCGTCGAGCGGTCCTCGAAAGACACCGCCGCTTGAGCTGAATGCGCGGCAACCGGGCACTCAGCTCCGGTTGCCGACGGGACTTTAGGTTAGTCCCTGGTTGACCCACCGAACGGCACTACCGGGCCAGATCGCCCGGCAGCCCGTCCGGTCCGGGCCGCGTGAACCCTGTGACACCGATGCCCATCGCCACGCATGCCAGTCAGCACGTTTGTCCCGCCGCACCCTTTCGGGTCGGTCAGGACGGAGACGGTCGCTGGATCGCCGTAGAGATCGGCGGCAGGGCAGGGGGGCTGTTCCGCACCCAACGCGACGCCATCCGTTACGCCTGCGCCGAGACCGGCTGCCGTCCGGATGAGGTCGTGCTGTCCGTCGAGCCGCTCAGTTTTGGCGTGTCGTAAGCATCGGGGGCGCATCTGCTGCGTGATCGGTGAATGATGTCCGCTCCGGCCGCTACGACTTTCACTAGCCCCGAAACGTTCGGCACCAGACCGGCACGCTTCAACGCCGTAACTTTCTAGCGACAATCTGCCGGTGGCGAAGAGGCCCAATCCCATCGCCACCTCTCCGTGAACGGGCTCTCAGCTGCTGCCCGGATCGGTCTCGTCGTTCTGGCTGTCTCCGCCCTGGGGCCCCATCCCGGGCTTTCCGTCTGTCTTCTCGTTCGGGTCCTTCACCGCGTCGGGGGCAACGTTGGCCGGCTTCTTCGGCTTCGGATCTTCGCGCTCGCTCACGATTGATTCTCCTGCTCGACGCGATAATGGCCGTTCGCGACTTTCTCATCGGCGGCGGGGCCGCGGGACGCTTTCTGGTCCGAATGACCGCCTGAGGAACCACCGACCGCGGGCGGTGCCCGTCCGGCCTCGCCGGATTTGCCCCAGCCTTCCTTCGGCTCGGTCTTCGGCGCGCCGCCCCCGCCCATATCGGTGATCGCCGCCTGTTCGGAAGTTTGATGACCGCCACCCGCAGGGTGTTCACCCGGTGTGCCGACCGTATCGTCGGGCTTGCGGGTCACCGTGCCGGAATCGCTGGTGAGTCGGGCCATCAGCGCTTCCCGTCGTCCTGGCCGACCGCCGCGGTGGCACGGTCGATGGCCTTGGTCATATTCGCGCCCGTGCCGAAATCGCCCTGAAGCTTCTTCAGGTTCTCCGGGGGGGTCTCGGCCTCGGTGGCATCCGTGGCATCCGATCCGGGCGTTCCGGACGCGATCCGGGCTGCCTCCGCGTCGCCGGCCGGATCACGCTTGAGGTCCGCTTGTGTGTTGGCCGCCAATCCCACGTCGAGGGGCGAGTCCTGGCCGAGGTCCTGGCCGTTGCGGTCGGCATGAGCGTCGAAATCCTTCAACGACGGCCGTTTCGTCTGATCTGCCATGGCTCATGCCTCTCGTGCGTCACGCTGTGGCGGGACAACGGGGGCGGGTGACCAGGGTTGCGTCGGGCCGGCCGTTCCGGCTCGGGTTGGTCGTGCGACCTATGCCTCAGGGGCCCACGATCTTCGGGACAACGTTCTGCGTCAGCGCCAGCACCGAATCCTCGGCATGCCCGGGATTGTCCGCCCGGGCCTGGATCGTCAGCAGGTCGCCGTCGCGCAGGATCACCGCGGTCGACCCCCCGCCATTCGCCAAGGCATAGACGGTGATCCACCCGACCGCCGGACTGACCGGCAGGGCCGAGAGGCGGCAATCGGGGTTCTGCTTGATGCAGAGCGATTCGAGTTTCGCCAGGGATGTCTCCCCGGATCGTACGCGCTTCTCGGTCCCGTCAGTCGAGCGTCCGACCTGTATCTCGACGGACGGTGACCCCTTGCACGAGGCGCAGGTCAGGTTGAGGTCGAGCGGTGTCGCCTGCACCGCCGCATTGCTGCCGATCGCGGCGCGAATTGGGTCTACGAAGCCCGTGAGGTCGTGACTGACGAAGCCCTGCGCCTGTGCGGCCGGGGCAACGAGACAGCCGAGGAGAACGAGAAGCCAGCGCATGCGGACAGATCCGTCTTGTCGTCAGGCCGCCCGCGGCGCGCCAGCAACCCGGGACTCAGATGACCCATGCGCGAAGGTTTTCCAAGATTGCCGCAAGTGATGGCCCTCTTGCGGCACGTGTGCAACCAATGACGCGAAGACGTAGTTTGACTGTATAGATCCGCGTCAGACTTATAATCGCGCGCAATTAACTATTTAATTAAGCCATTTTCTCGTAAATAAAAAAACAATACTGCCTTAAGGTGATTGAGGAAAATTGGCCGGGCGGCGGTGAGATCGTCGTGCAAACTCTCATGACGAAACGGCCATTCGGCCATCCGCTGTGCCAGGGTGACGCCTTGAAAAGAAAGGCCGCACCGCCTCCGAAGAGCCAATGCCGCCTGACACCCAAGATGCGGCGCGGGCTGCGCGCCGCAGCGATGGCGGATCAGCCGATTCCGTCGAACAGGGCCGACGAGATGTAGCGCTCGGCGAACGAGCAGGCGATCGTGACGATCCGCTTGCCCTGGAACTCCGGCCGCTTCGCCAGCTCCAGTGCCGCCGCGACGTTGCCGCCGGTGGAGATGCCACCCGGTATGCCCTCAAGGCGGGCCAGCGCCCGCGACGTCTCGAAGGCGGTGTCGTTGGAGACCTTGAGCACGCCGTCCAGGATGTCCGTGTGCAGGTTTCCAGGGATGAAGCCCGCGCCGATACCCTGGATCTTGTGCGGACCGGGCTGGCCGCCGGAGATGACCGGGGAATCCACCGGCTCGACGGCGAACACCTGCAGGCCCGGCAGGCGCGGCTTCAAGACTTCGCCGACGCCGGTCACGGTCCCGCCGGTGCCGACGCCGGCCACGAACGCGTCGAGCTTGCCGCCCGTGTCGGTCCAGATCTCCTCGGCGGTGGTCTTCCGGTGGATCTCCGGGTTGGCCGGGTTCGAGAATTGCTGCGGCATCACCGAGCCAGGGATCTCCTTCAGCAGTTCCTCGGCCTTGGCGATGGCGCCCTTCATGCCCTGCGCGCCCGGGGTGAGCGCCAGCTCAGCGCCGAGGAACGCCAGCATCTTGCGCCGCTCGATGGACATCGTCTCGGGCATCACCAGGATCAGCCGGTAGCCGCGGGCCGCGGCCACGAAGGCCAGCGCGATCCCGGTATTGCCGGATGTCGGCTCGACCAGCGTACCGCCGGGTTGCAGCTTGCCCGAGGCCTCGAGGGCGTCGATCATGTTGACGCCGATCCGGTCCTTCACGCTGGCGATCGGGTTGAAGAACTCGAGCTTCAGCAGGATCTCGGCATCGACGCCGTGCTCCTTGGGCAGGCGGTTGAGGCGCACCAGCGGGGTGTTGCCGATGGTCTCGGTGATCGAGCCGTAGACACGGCCGTGGCCGACCTTCGCCGGCGCGTTGAGGGAATCGGCCATCGCGGAACTCCTGCAGGTGACGGGTCGAACTGATGTCGGGTCCGTGCGGTCCAGGCCAAGGGGTGCCTCGGCCGACCGGCGGACAGGAGGCTGCGATATCGCGTCGCCGAACCCGGGGCAATTGGGCTAAGTGGCCTGCACGAAAGTTCTTTTTGCAGATTCCGTGGATTGCAGGCGAATATGGGAGACCGTCGCTGACGCGCAATCGTTTTGTGGAATATCTTTCTCCGGACGTGATCGAGGTAAGCTTTCGGATCGAGGTCCCATATGGAACGCGATTGTGCCACAGCGACTCGCCGCGTGGCTCTCACGGCGGCTCTCGGCCTTCTCGTCACCCGAACCGCGCGGGCCGCGGAGCCGGTGCGCGTCGTGCTCGCCACCGCAACGGCCGGCGGCGGCTTCCCCGCTTTCGGGGATGCCTTCGCGGCGGCGATCAAGGCGGCGGATCCCGAGCTGACCATCGAGACGCGCGCCAGCGGCGGATCGGCGGAGAATGTCGCCCTCCTGCGGGCCGGCCGGGTCGATCTGGCGCTGGTCCAGGGAGAATACGCCTATCCCGCATTGGCCGAGCCCGGGGACCTCACGGTCCTGGCGCCGATGTATCCCACGCCGGGGCTGTTCGCCGTCCCGGCGGGAAGCCCGATCCAGGCCGTCGTGGATCTGCGCGGGCGAACCGTGGTGCTGGGCACGCACAATTCCGGATTGACCGTCATGGGCCGCAGCGTCCTCGAAGCCTCGGGTCTCGACCCGGCGCGCGACATCCGCCCGATCCTGCTCGACCGAGCGGGCGACGGGCCGCCCATGGTTCAGGATGGTCGTGCCGACGCGCTCTGGGGCGGCGGTCTGGGATGGCCGGGTTTCGTGGCGATGGCGAAAGCGCCGGGCGGTGCGCGCTTCTTCGGGCCGTCCGAGGCCGGTATCGCGCGCCTCGCGCAACCCGGCGCGGCCCTCAAGCGCCTGACCGTGCCGGCCGGCAGCTTCGCAGGTCAGCCCGCCGCGATCGAGACGGTGGGCTCCTGGAGTCTCATCTTGGCGCGGCCCGGCTTCGAACCGGAGACGGCTTTGCGGATCGTCCGCGCCCTGGCCCGGACCGACATGGCCGCGCGGCATCCACAAGGTGCCGACACCCATCCGAGGAATCTCGTCGGGGTCGTGCCGGCATCCCGGCTCAACCCCGGCACCCTGCGCTATCTCAACGAGACCGGCGTTCCGGTCCGCTGACGCCCGGTCCCTACCGGAACGAAGCGACGCGGCGGTCGCGCTTGCGCTCGGCTGCGGGCTGGTAGGCGATCTCGGCGTGGTGGGTGCAGTACGGCAGCCCGGTGATCGAGCGGGCGCCGCAGAACCGGAATTCCGGCGTGGTCGGATCGCCCAGCGGCCAGCGGCACATCGATTCCCGCAGGTCCATGATCGTGACCCGCTTCGACACCGCCAGCGCCACCGGCTCGGGGGCGGGAGCGGGCGTCGGGAAGACCGGTGCCGGACGATGCGATAGGATCGCCACCGGCTCGGGAGCCTGCGTCTCGACCACCGCGATGGCGGTCTCGATCTCGACGGCCTTGGGGGTCGGCGTCGAAGCGGGAGCCTCCTCGGCACCCCGGGCGCGACCACCCAGGCCGAGGCGATGCACCTTGCCGATCACCGCGTTGCGGGTGACGCCGCCGAGCTGCGCCGCGATCTTGCTCGCGCTCTGCCCGTCTTCCCACAGCCGGCGCAGGAGCGCCACGCGATCATCTGTCCAGCTCAGGCCCGCTTCCATAGTCCCCCTCCGCCCCTGCGGCCCGCGCGCTCTGCCGAGGTGACGCTATGCGTTCCGGGCCGATCAAGACCCTCGCAGCTCATAAGAGCCGTGCGAACAGCACCCGTGCGCGTCACCCGTGCGCGTCGGCTGCCGCACCACGTGCGACACCCTGTCTCGTCAGGCCACGGCCGGACCCTAGCGCGGCGCTCGCGGCGCTTGCAAGGGCGGCCCGTTGCCCGAGTCGCCCCCTGTCCACCGGCAATGACCGGTCGGCCTCGGAAGGTGGTTACCGCCGCCGGGGGGCGTCGCACACCCCGACGTCACGTGTCGCGGGCGTCACAGGCCGACGTAATCGCATCACAATCGTACCGAATGCTAAGCTTAGCCGGAACGAGGTCACGGCCGAGCTGCTTCCTTGTGGCAGAAGGGGCAAGCGTTGCTGTTTTCCGAGGTGAGGACGATGGGTTACCGTCAGGGGGGTCTGCGCGTGTTGCTCGCGCTCGGGCTGGCCGGCCAGGTCGCGGCCTGCGGCAGCGTCCCGCGCACCGCCTACACCGCCGAGCAGGCGGCGCTCGCCAGCGTGCCCGGGATACCGGGCGCGCGCGTCTACGCCGACGCATCGGTCGATACGATCGCCGAACTCGCCGGCAATCCGCTGCGCCGTTCCGCGGGCTTCAACTATCTGGCGCTGTCGGGCGGCGGCGGCGATGGCGCCTACGGGGCCGGCGTCCTGAACGGCTGGACAGCCTCGGGCACGCGCCCGGAATTCACGCTGGTCTCCGGCGTGTCGACCGGGGCGCTGATCGCCCCCTTCGCGTTCCTGGGGCCGGCCTACGACGCGTACCTGACCGAGTTCTACACCAGCGGCGTGGCCGGCGAACTCGTGACGTCGCCCAGCATCTCAAACATTCTGTTCGGCTCCGGCCTGTTCGGCGACGGGCGCCTGCGCAACCTGATCGCCCGCTACGTCACCCCGGAACTGCTCACCGCCATCGCCGAGGAACACGCCAAGGGGCGCCGCCTCATGGTCGTAACGACCAACCTCGATTCGCAGCGCTCGGTGATCTGGAACATGGGCGCCATCGCGTCGAGCGGTGCGCCGAACGCCCTCGATCTGTTCCGCGACGTGCTGGCCGCCTCCGCCAGCGTCCCGGCGGTGTTCCCGCCACAGATGATCGACGTGACCGCCGCCGACGCACGCTTCCAAGAGATGCATGTCGACGGGTCCGTGGTCACCCCGGTCTTCACGCTGCCGCAGACGCTTCTGCTGCGCGACGGGAAGATCCGCACCGGCGGCAAGGCCAACATCTACGTGGTGATCAACGGCCGGCTGGAGCCGGACTTCGAAGTGACGAAGGACAACACCCTGTCCATCGTCGAGCGCTCGTTCACGACGGCGAGCCGCGCCCGCTCACGCGCCACGCTGACCGCGACCTACGCGCTGGCCCGCAGCAACGGGATGAGCTTCAACCTCACCTATATCGACGAGAACGGCCCGAAGGCCTCGGCCGCGAAGGGCTTCGACACCGCCTACATGCGGGCCCTCTATCAGGAGGGTCTCGAAAAGGGCCGGACCGGCACCTTCTGGCAGCACACCGTCCCGGCCTCGCCGACGCTCAAGCAGACCGCGGCGGCGGTCGCGAACTGACGGATGCGAACAGCAACGCCGCGCACCCGAGCGGGCGCGCGGCGCGGCGACTGAGGTTACTTGCCCAGGATCTTGGTGACCAGGCGACCGATCGGCGTCGCGGTGCTGGCGTTCCGGTCGTCGCGGTCAAGGGGGCGGTTCTCGTTGCCGAGAAGCTTGGTGACGATGCGTCCGATCAGGCTCATGGGTCTCTCCCGGCGTTCGCGCCAAAACGGCGCAGCTTGCCCATTAACGGGCGATGCGCGCGCGGCGTTCCCCGCTGAACGGCGTCAGACCTGCATCAGCCGGATGTTGTTGGTGTTCCCAACAGTGTGGAACGGGATGCCGGCCGTCACGACGATGATGTCGTTCGGCTTGGCGAAACCTTCCGCCCGCGCGTACTCACCTGCTTTGGCGGTCATCTCCTCGTAGGAATCGACGTCGTCGGTGTGGACGCTGTGTGCCCCCCAGAGCAGGCACAGGCGCCGCGAGGTGGCGAGACTCGGGGTCAGCGCCAGGATCGACGAGGCGGGGCGCTTGCGCGCGACCCGGGCGGCCGTCGTCCCGCTGGTGGTGTAGGTCACGATCGCACTGGCGCGCACCGCCTCGGCCAGGTCCGCGGTGGCGGTGGCCACGGCATGGGGTGGGGTCTCCTCCTCGCCGGGCTCGGAGGCCGCCACGATCGAGTGGTAGAGCTTGTGCCCCTCCACGCTGCGGATGATCCGGTCCATCATCGATACGGCCTCGACCGGGTACTTGCCGGTGGCCGATTCCGCCGACAACATCACCGCGTCGGCGCCGTCGTAGATCGCCGTCGCGACATCCGACGCCTCGGCGCGGGTCGGGGCGGGGGCCTGGACCATCGAGTCGAGCATCTGCGTCGCCACGATCACGGGCTTCACGGCGAGCCGACAGGCGCGGATCAACTCCTTCTGCCGCCCGGGCACGTCCTCGTGCGGGATCTCGACGCCGAGATCGCCCCGGGCGACCATCACGGCATCCGAAAGCCGGATGATGTCGTCGATCCGCTCCAGCGCTTGCGGCTTCTCGATCTTCGACATGATACCGGCCCGGTCGCCGATGATCCCGCGCGCCTCGATCAGGTCGGACGGCTTCTGGACGAAGGACAGGGCGACCCAGTCGACGCCGAGGTCGAGCCCGAACGCGAGGTCCGCACGGTCCTTCTCGGTGAGCGGCGACAGGTCCAGGAGCGTTCCCGGCAGGTTGACGCCCTTGCGGTTCGAGATGACGCCGCCCGTGATCACCTCGGCGGTGATCGCGTCCCGCTCCGGCCCGAGGACGCGGACCCGCACCCGCCCGTCGTCGATCAGGAGTTCCTGTCCGGGCACCACCGCGGTGAAGATTTCCGGGTGGTGGAGCGGGATCGCCTGCTTGTCGCCGTCGGCCCCCTCGAGGACGAAGCGGATCGTCTCCCCGGCGACGAGATCCTGGCGCCCGCCCTGCAGCGTGCCGATGCGGATCTTCGGTCCCTGCAGGTCCTGCAGGATGCCGATCGGGCGGCCGACGTCCCGCTCGAGGGCGCGGATCGCCGCGTGGACCTTGGCGTGGTCTTCCTGCACGCCGTGGCTGAAGTTGAGCCGGAAGGTGTCGACGCCGGCGAGGAACAAGTCGCGCAATCGGTCGGGTGCCGAACTGGCCGGGCCGACGGTGGCGACGATCTTGGCGTGGCGGTGACGGCGCATGCGGGCCTCTGCCATGAAGACGATCTCCGGAAATCGGCCGGGCGATCGGGCCCGCCGATGGCCCCCACATTGGTAAGGATGAGCACGGAGGCGAGCGTTTTCTGGCGGTCCGGAGAAATTCGCCGTTCGGACCGTCTCCTACCTGGCGACCTCCCGGGCGATGCCGGCGAGCCCGTCATCGTAGATGCCGGTGATATCCTTGAGGGCGTCGGCGTCGCTCATGCCCTCGGCGTCGAAGGTCGCGGTCCAGACCACCGTGGAGCCCGCGCCGTTCGGGCGGACCGCCAGGGTCGCGTTGTAGGCGCGCACCGGCAGCGGGCCCTGGATGAAGCTGTAGCTGTAGCTCATGGCCGCCTCGTCCCGGGCGGTCTCGACCTCGACGATCGTACCGAGGCCGCCCTTCGCCACCAGGCCGCGGATCTGTGCGCGGATGCCGTCGTCGTCGTCCTCGCGCGACAGGATGCAGCGTTCGACCTGCGGGTGCCACAGGCCGATCGCGCAGAAATCGCCGATCAGCGCCCAGACCGCGGCGGGCGGTGCCGGGATGTCGCGGCTGCGGGTGACTTCGAGGGCGCAGGCCGGGCCGGCCGCCAGCAGGCCTGCTGCGCAGATCGCCCACGGGGTGGGTCGCTTCACGATGGGGCCTCCGCCGGATGTCGCAGGTTGGAAGTAGGGTGCCTGCCGAACGAAGCCCATGCGGACACCGGCCGCCGATCCCTGGAAACCGCCGGGCTCAGCCGGTAAGACGGCTGGGTCGAGCCGGTGGCTTGCTCGACGGGATTCGTCGCTGCGCGCGCAATGACGGCGGATCAGCGTTTGATCTGAGCTGCATGTCAGGCTTGGAGGCGGAGACGCCGTTGGACGATCGCATCATGTCGGCTTCCACATCGCAGCGAGGCAGGCATACGGGCTTTCGCGCTCTCAAGCTTGGGATCGCAGGCCTGGCGCTGGCTCCGGCGCTGGCCGTCGCGGCACCGGAGGCGGTCCCGCCGTCCGTGCCGACCCCGTCCTTCGAAACCTGCCGCACCGAGCTCATTGCCTGGGCTGCCGCGCACGAAGTCCCACAAGCCGTCGCGCAGGCGCAGCTGGGCGACCTTCAGCCCGACCCGGACGTGCTGGCCGCAACGCAGAATCAGGGTGAGTTCGTCCGGCCGATCTGGGACTACATCGAAGCCAGCGTGACGCCGGCGCGGATCGAGGCCGGTCAGCGCAAGCTCGTGGAACTGGCGGCGCCGCTGGCGGCCATCGAGGCTCAGTACGGCGTCGACCGCTACACCCTGGTGGCCTTCTGGGGCGTCGAATCGAGCTACGGCGCCGTGCTCGACAACAGCGCCGTGGTGCGGCCCGTGGTGCGCGCGCTCGCGACGCTCAGCTGCGGGGACCCCACCCGGGCGTCCTACTGGCGCGACGAGCTGACCGCCGCCCTGCAGATCGTCGCCCGCGGCGAGGCGCCCCTCGACCGCATGCCCGGCGGCCTGACCGGGTCCTGGGCCGGCGCGATGGGCCATACCCAGTTCATGCCCAGCGTCTACCAGCGCTACGCGGTGGATTTCGACGGCGACGGGAAGCGGGACATCTGGACCTCGGCCCCGGACGCGCTCGCTTCCACGGCGAATTACCTGCGCGATCACGGCTGGCGAACCGGCGAGGGCTGGGGCTACGAGGTGGTGCTGCCGGACGGGTTCGACGCCGCGCTCGCCGACGAGATTACGCCGCGCAGCCTTGCGGCGTGGCGGGACCTCGGCGTGAAGCCCACACGGGATCGCCCCTTCCCGGACGAGGCCGCGACGGCGACCCTGATCCTGCCCGCGGGACTCCGCGGGCCCGCCTTCCTGCTCCGACCGAACTTCTCCGTGATCCTGCGCTACAACACGGCGTTGGCCTACGGCCTGACCGTGGCGCTGCTGTCGGACCGCCTGCGCGGCGATCCGGGTCTCTCGCGCGACTGGCCCCGGGGCGACCGGCCGCTCACCGGGGACGAACGCCGCGACCTCCAGACCCGGCTGATCGAGCGCGGCTACGCCACCGGCGGCGTCGACGGGAAGATCGGCCCGAAGACCCGGGCGGCCCTGCGGGCCTACCAGGGCTCGCAGGGTCTGCCGGCGGATGGCTACGCCGACGCGGTGCTGCTTGACCGCATCCGCACAGCGCCGTGACGGACGTTCAGGCCAGGAAGGCCGGCTCGTCCCGGGCCAGCACCCGCTTGACGCTTTCGAGGTGCAGGCGCGCGCTCTCGGCGCGGCCGGCCGCCTCCTGCGCGGCCACGTGCTTCACGATCGCCTCGGGGACGATCTTGAGGGCGCGGCCCGTGCTCATGGCGAGCACCTGCGCCTGGGCGGCGCGCTCCAGGTAGTAGAGGTCGTCCCAGGCCTCCGCGATGGTCTCGCCCAGCACCATGACGCCGTGGTTCTTCAGGAACACCACGTCGGCCTCGCCGGCACTCCGGGCGATCCGTTCGCCCTCGCTCGAATCGAGTGCCAGCCCGTTGTAATCCTCATCCACGGCGATGCGGCCGTAGAAGCGCAGGGCGGTCTGCCCGGCCCAGAGCAGCGGCTGCCCCTCCAGCATGGCGAGCGCCGTCGCGTAGGGCATGTGGGTGTGGAAGGCGGCCCGGGCGTTCGGCTTCAGCCGGTGCAGCTCGGCATGGATATGGAAGGCCGTCGCCTCAGGCTGGCCGTCGCCCTCGACGACGTTTCCGTGAAAATCGCACAGGAGCAGACTCGACGCCGTCACCTCGGCGAAGGCCAGGCCGTAGGGGTTGACCAGGAACAGGTCTGGACGCTCCGGCAGCACCGCCGAGAAGTGGTTGCAGATCCCTTCTTCGAGGCCGTTGCGCGCAGCCCAGCGCAGGCAGGCGGAGAGGTCGATGCGGGCGCGGCGGACGCTGTCCGCGTTCAGGGGCTCGTTGGTGCGCAGGGGGGGCGTGCCAGAGGCTGTGACGGCGTGCGCCATGCGGGAAGGCTCTCTCTTTCTCGGTTCGAATCCGGGCCGCCGGAATCAGGCAGCCCAACATGATACGCGTTCGCGCCAGGCTGCGGACCACCGTTGCGTGCAGACCGTCAGGCCCGCCCGTCGGTGACGCCGCCGACGAGGTTGAGGCCCAACAGGAAATCGGAGGCGAAATCCGTGCGGACCACCGGATCACGCCGCACCGGCTCCCGCAACGCCTCGCGCTCGTTTCGGCGCGCGGTTACCGCCTCCGCCACGGTGAGGCTCCGGAACGACAGCATGGTCCCGCCCTGCGCCTGAGCGAGGCGCCCGAGATCCGGCCCGATCACGGTGGCGATCTTCGGATAGCCGCCGGTGGATTGCCGGTCGGCCATCAGGATGATCGGCAGGCCGTTGCCGGGCACCTGGATCGCGCCCATCGCCACGCCGTCCGAGACGATGTCGTGACCCTTGGCATGCCTGAGCGGTGCGCCGTCGAGGAAGCAGGCCATGCGGTCGCCGCGCGGCGAGACGGTCCAGGGCCCGGCCAGGAAGGCATTGAGCTGATCGGAGGCGAAATAGTCGTCCTGCGGGCCGAGCACGACCCGAATTTCCTTCGGATCGCGGTCGAGCCAGGGCGCCAGGAGCCGGTGCGGCGAGGCCGTGCCGGGCCGGACCTCGGCCACGGGAAGGCGGTCGCCGGCCGCCAGCCCGCGCCCGTCCAGGCCGCCGAGGCCGGAGCGGGTATGGGTCGCGGTCGATCCGAGCACCGGCGCCACGTCGAGCCGCCCCTGCACGGCGAGGTAGCCCCAGGCGCCGGACGAGCCGGCGCGCACCGTCAGCGTCCGGCCCGGCTCCAGGGTCAGCGCCACCGCGTCGGGAAGCGTAACTCCGTCGAGGGTGATCCGGAAACTCCGGGAGACCATCGCGATCCCGAGCGGCCCGCCGTCGGCCGTGACGGTGAGGCCGCCGGTGGAGACCTCGATAGCGGTGGCGTCCAGGGGATTGCCAGCCGCGCGGTTGGCGGTGGCGTGCATCAGCGGGTCCATCGGGCCCGCGGCCGTGATGCCGTAGCGCAGGTAGCCGTGCCGGCCGCCATCCTGCAGCGTCACGCCGGGGCCGGCAGCCTCGATAACGAGGGCGGTCATCGATCGGCCTCCCCACGGCGGGCGACCGGCTCGCCCACCGCCTCCCGGGCGGTGAGGGCATCGAAGGTCGCGACGTCCACGGCCTCGAACCGGATCAGGTCGCCGGCGCCGACGAAGAAGCTCTCGGTGCGCTCCGGGGCGTAGAGCCGGGCCGGGGTGGCGCCGATCACGTACCAGCCCGTGGGCATCGGCACCGTGGCCACCGCGGCGAGGCCGCCGCCGATCACCACCGCATTCTTCGGATGCGGGGGCCGCGGGCTCGCGCGCCGGGGTACCGCGAGGGTCTCGGGCAGGCCGCCGAGATACGCGAAGCCCGGCGCGAACCCGTACATGTAGACCCGGTAGGTGGCGCCGGCATGGGTCGCCACAACGGCGTCGGCGGAGAGCCCAGTGCGTTCGGCGACCTGCGCGATGTCCTCGCCGTGGGGAGCGTCGTAGCAGCAGGGCAGTGTCCAGAGGGTCGGCGTGCCGGCGCGGGCGACGGCCCCGGCGACCAGCGTCCTGACCCGCTCCGCCAGCGTCTCGCGGTCGAGCACCAGCGGGTCGTAGTGAAGCATCAGGGAGCGATAGGTCGGCACGCGCTCGCGCAGGCCCGTTGGCGGGTCGGCGCCGAGGGCGTCGTCGAGTGCCAGGACCCTGTCGCTGATCGTGGGATCGACGGTGCTGCCGAACTCGACCACCAGGGCAGCCTCGCCGGAATCGAGCAGCCGTGGTTCGCTCACCGGGTCGCTCATCGGCGGAACGGCGCCAGGGTCACGCCGGCGCCTTCCAGGCGGGCGCGCACCGCCCGGGCCGTGGCGACTGCGTGGGCGGAATCCCCGTGGACGCAGATCGAGCGGATCGGCGTCGGCAGGGACTTGCCCGAGGCGGTGAGGATCGCCCCGCCCTCGACCATGCGCAGGACCCGGTCCGCGGCCGCATCGGCCTCGGTGATCAGCGCGCCGGGCTGGTCGCGCGCGATCAGCAGGCCGGCTTCGGTGTAGCCGCGATCGGCGAAGATCTCCTGGTGGACCTCGAGCCCGCAGGCTTCGCCGGCCGCCACCTGTGCGGTGAGCGCGATCGCGAGCAGCGCCAGGTCACGGTCGACCGCCCGGACCGCCTTGGCGATGGCGTCGGCCACCGCACGATCCTCGGCAGCGAGGTTGGCGAGTGCCCCGTGGGCCTTCACGTAGGTGATCCGGTGGCCGGCGTAAGTTGCGAGCGCCTGGGCGGCACCGACCTGGTAGGCGACCAGCCGCTCGATCTCGGGCGGGGTGAACGGCATGCGGCGGCGTCCGAAGCCCCAGAGGTCGGGGAAGCCCGGATGGGCGCCCACCGCCACGCCGCGATCTTTCGCCAGCGCGAAAGTGCTGGCCATGATCTCGGGATCGCCCGCGTGCAGGCCGCAGGCGACGTTGGCGGAGGTGACGACGCCGAGGATCGCCGCATCGTCACCGCAGGCGTAGGCGCCGTAGCCCTCGCCGAGATCGGAGTTCAGGTCCACGCTGGCCAACGGACTCGTCCCTTCCTGCTGCGCGCCGGTCCGGGCAGGCAGGCCGGGAGGGCGGCCCGCATTGCGACCGGATCACGCTCCTTCCACACCGCCGACGCTCAGAAGTCGAGAGCGCCCGGCCGCCTGGAGGCATGGGGGCACGAGCAAGGCCGATGCCGCGCAGTCGTCTCCGAGGTCCGGCAGCCCTTCGTGCGCAACGCAGATCTCAGTGAGGTTGGCCGGATCCGGGCTGGGCGATGAGCCGGCGGCCCAGCAGGGCCAGGGTCGCGCGTCGCCCGAGCTTCATCATCGGATAGAGCAGGCGGGCGCGGGAGGGGCTGCGCAGCAGCCGCGACAGGGCGCGGCCGATCGCGCCCCGGTCCTCGCTGAGGGTCGAGAGCAGGACTAGGGCGTCCGGGCCGTAATACAGGGTCAGGCCGTGGCGCACGACCATGCCGTTGTCGAGGTCGTAACCGCGGCGGGTCAGGTCTTCGACCACCGGGCCTCCCTCGCGGGCATCGACCAGAGCCACGGTCCCGACCGACCGGCGCAGGGCCATCAGGCGCACGTAGTTGCTGCAGAACGGGCATTCGCCGTCGTAGACGACCGTGAGGGCTGCGTCGGTCATGGCTTCAGATCGATCCGATGCTCGGCTGCCGAGACCAGCCGGCGGACCGGCACGCCGTCCTGCAGGCTGAGGCAGACGGATTCACGCCGATAGATGTAGGCGACGATGTCGTGCAGGCCCACGCCGTCGAAGCTCGCGCCGTGCTGGAGCGGGACGAAGAAGTGATGCGGGTAGAAGGCATGGGGAAACGACCCCAGCCTGTCGGCGATTCCGGCGACGAGGCGGTGATAGCCGCGGATATAGGCATCGACTGCGGGCCGATCGATCTCGTTCTTGGCGAGATCCTGCCCGGCGCCGTCCCGGGCGGTCAGGACCGGAACGTCGCAGGACAGCGACGCGAGCACCTTCCGGTAGACCTGGGTTCCGCCATTCGGGTTGTCGAGAGCGAAGGCGGTCTCGGCATCCGGCGATCCGTAGGCCATGTGGGCGAAGGGGTATGAGTAGAAGGTGAAGAAGTTCGTCGGGACGTAGTGGCGTCCGCCGTCCTTATCGACCGCCTGGAAGTACAGCTTGTTGTTCGCGGCGGTGTCGTACCAGCCGAGCCGCGCCTGGGTCATGAAGCTGTTGTCGCTCAGGATGAACAGCACCGAGAGCACCCCGACCATCAGCGGCGGCCGCTGGTAGTGCCGGCTGATCACCACGGCGCCGATCGCCAGGTTCAGCAGGATCCATGGGGCGAAGTTGGCGCCCATGACGACCACGATGGACAGGTGCATCGCGTCGAAGCCGAGCAGCAGGACCACGAGCCAGCGCCGCGGCATCAGGATGCCGACCAGCGCCGCCCCTTGTCCGACCAGGATGAGCGTGTTCGTGAGAGGTCCGGCATGGCTCAGGATCGCCCGCATGCCCTCCACCAGCCAGGCCCAGCCCGCGTAGAAGACGTGGTTGTTGTCGAGGCCGACGCTGAACAGCTTTCCGGGGTCGTTCGCGAGCAGCCAGGATGTCGGGCCGGCATCCAGCGTCACCTTGGCCAGGAAGGACGAGTAGTAGTTCCCGAGGTGGATGCTGATCGCGGCGGCGATGAGAACCTTCGAGAACAGCGCGCTGGCGGTGGCGATGTCGGTCCTGGCGGCAGCGGGCACGCTCGGCGATGCGCTCACGCGGGTTGTGAGGGCGACGACGCCGAGACCGGCCAGCAGGCAGAAGCTGACCTCCGCCAGGGGCACGACGTCGATAATGTGCCCATGCCAGAGCCCCGTCACCCGGCTGACGGCGAGCTTGCTCCAGACCAGGTAGGCCGCCCCCACCACGCCGAGCGACGGCCAGCGCAGGCACAGGATCCCGCAGGCCACGGCGGCGATCCAGAGGCCCACGAGGGCGCCCAGCGTCGCCATCGCCTTGAAGCCATGCTCGACCACCGGGAACAGCGGGTAATGCACGAGGGCGTAGGCCCCGGAGATCACGCCGATTAATTGGAGCAGCCGGACGGCGGCGGTGTCGGCGTCGGCGTAGGTCCGGCGCAGCATCGCGGCCGCCAGCATCAGCGGCAGCACGATGATGTAGTAGTTGTTCCGCTCGTCGACGATCCGCGACAGCTTGATCACCATCAGGAGTGCGGTGATCTGCGCGAGCAGGATCAGGTACGGCCGGGCCTGCGCCAGCGAGAACGGTCCGGCCAGCCAGGACTCTCGGACCGGGAAGGTCTTGGTCGGATCCGAGCTTGAGAGAGATCTGCCCATCGTCGCGCTTCGCTGCCGGAGTGTGATGGCGACCGCAGCGGCAGCGCGGCGACCGGGTGGCTTCAGAGGGCGCGGCGGCGGCCCTCATCGCGTCGACAGCCAGAGTGCCATGGTACCGGCGCGGGCCAAGGGTTAACTCGGGTACGTATGGCTACGTCTTTGGGTTGTATTGCTGGTTTGGCCGCCACACCCCGGCCCTGGAGGAGAGGCGGCCACGGGATCCGAGCCGCCCCGCGCGGCGGCGTGTACTTCGCTTATCCGAATGGATCGTCGGCGCTCTGCGTTCGTTGAAAACGCTGAACTGAGTGAGCCCCGAGCGGCGCAAGTCGGACCCGGAGGCTGCACCGGAGCGACCGACGTGTCGTTGCCGACGATCCCGCACGCGAGGGGCCGACTGGATGCGGTCAAGACCGTTGCGGAGAACGGCCCTGCAGCGGCCGCTGCTACGGGGACATCGTCGAGTAGGGTGAGACTTCGTCGACGAACACCGTCTGGCCCGCCATGCGCGCGGTCAGAAAACGGCGCCGGGCCGCCAGCAGCGGTTGGAACAGGCGATTGCTCTTCAGGAAGCCGCCGACCCGGGACCCGGATGTGAAGACCGTCGATTCGAACGGCTTGATCGAGACCGGGTTCGGGGACATCACCCGGGCCCGGGCGATGGCTTGGCGATCGAAGAAGTATTCCCAGTTGTCCGCCGCCGCCACGACGGGCCGGTTCACCTTCAGGATGCCTTCCGCCGCCTGCCGGGTGATCACGTAGGCGGCCGTCGTTCCGAGTCCGGCCATGTTCATGGGCAGGCACAGCCGGTAATCGCCGATCGGGTCGGCGTTCACGGTGCTGAAGGCGGCGCGATGCTGCGGCCGATTGTAGAGCAGGACGACGTCGCCCCGGCGCAGGGTCGCCTCGACCCGGACCAGGATGTCGTGGATGTCCGACGGCAACACCGCGTCGTCCTCGACGATGAGGGCCCAGGGTAACTTGCGATCGATCATGGATTCGTAGGCGGCTAGGTGCGAGAGGGCGCAGCCTACCTGTCCCGCGCTCAGATCGGATTCGGGCGACGCGTCACGGCCCGCTACAGATCCATCGATACCGAGGATTTCGAAATCCGCCCCCCATACCGTATGGAGATGCCGCGTAATATAAGCATGTCTCTCGCGGAATCGCGGGATTGATATTGCAATGCAGCACATTGTACCATCCTTCGACGGGGAATGATGCGCTGACGTTAACCGTTTTGCAATCATATTTTACGTTCGAATTCAGTAATCCTCGTTTGAAATTTCCACGATGAGCAAATGTCTCGGCTTGCAGACTTTTCCGGGATAACAAATACGTCGAATCGGTTGGGGTAGTAGGCCAGGAAATCAATTTTCGAGCAAAGAACGGACGATCGCAAAATTGTCGCCCAGGGCGCGACCCATATCCACAAAAAATGTTTGCATGATACTGTATAAGGCCGCATGCGCGGGCCGGACCATACGCTGCGCGTCCTGCTGCCGGCCACGTGGTGGCCTCGGTTTCACCTGGTCAAGCCGTCGGCCGTTGCCGCAGGACCGGAAGGATCGCCGCCAGCAGGAACTGATGCATCCCGTGATTCATGAATAGCGGGCACTCGAAGCAGATGAAGACGACGAGCTGCGCGAGGAACAGGATCGGCCAGGCTTCGACATAGCCCGGCGACCGGGCGAAGTGCGAGATGACGCGGCGCGCCGTATCGAGCAAGACGCCCGTGAAGATGATCAGGCCGACGACGCCGAATGCCACCGCAACGTCGATGAAGTTGTTGTGGAAGAACCAGAGCTTCTGCTTCGTGGTGAAGTGGAGGTAGGGCGCCGTCGTGATCGGACTTTCCCAGTAGGCCTTGTAGCCGATCCCGACGAGGGGCTCCCGCCAGAACTGATCGATGCCGAACTGCCAGAGGATCGTGCGGCCGGTGAGCGTCGTGTCCTTGCCGAGGTCGGAGAGCAGGCTGGCCGAGAGGTCCGCCCCGTAGGTCGCGGCGACCAGGATGCCGATGCCGGCGAGCGCGATGGCGATCCCGAGGCAGAAGCCGGTCACCAGGTTCCCCTGTCGCCACGCCGTGACCACGCAGAGCGGGGAGAGCCCCACGGCGCCGGCCACCAAGGCAGTAGCGGAATGGGACGAGACGAGGAGCAGCACGGCGCCCAGGAAGGCCGCCCCTGTCAGGAGTCGGTGCCAGCCCTGGAGGAACAGGGAGGCGGCGCAGAGGAGCTGGAGGCTCATCAGGCTCCCGAGCACGTTCTTGTGCGAGTAGATCCCGGACCATTCCCCGCTGAGGCCGCGCGTCATGCCGGGGGCGGCAACGCCCAGCACCACCGACAGGATCTGCCCGCCCAAAAGCCCGAGGAAGACGATTCTGACGACGCCCGAAAGCCCCATCGTGGCGCGCATCGCGATCCCCGCCACGATCGTGGCGAGCAGCTGGAGGCCGTGATAGGCCGAGATGTCCGGGGTCAGCGACCAAGCCGCCGACATCACGGCGAGCGCCGGCCAGAGCAGGATGACGGGCCGGCTGCCGAACAGCGTGCTGGCGAGATCGCGCCGCAAGACCAGGAAGGCGAGCGCGGCCAGATCGGCGCCCAGCCAGACCGCCTTATCCAGACCCGGGAGCTTGACCTGCTCCCCGCTGATCGGCGCGAGCAGGATCAGCAGGACCCAGAGTATCGCGGCCGGCTTGAGCCGTGGCAGACCGTGCGCGCCGAGCCTGCGGCGCGACGGGCGGGCGGCATGCCACGCACCATGCTCATCGAGCCCGCCGGTTGGAGGCCAGGCCGGTCCGGTCTCGTCCGGTCCGAAACCCGCCATGTCTCGACGAAACGCCATCGCCCTCAGCCTTCGACGTCCCAGGCGCTCCGCGCCGACGCTCGGCCGAGGCTCCCGACGGCTTCGCTTGAAGGCGAACTGCCGGCCGGTCCAATACCGCCAAACGAGGTAGGCCGTTCCAGCCGGCCCCGCGCTGCGCGCCGAAGATAGGGAGGCGCCCCGAATTTGGGACGGACGGATGCACGCCGCCGTGGTCGGTGTGGACCGACTCCACCCTGCTCGCCAGCGTCGGTGCGATCGGCGGGTGGGACCGACCAGTGAATCAAACCGAGCCCCGGCCAGGATCCCGGTTCCGCCATTGACGAAAGCACGCCCGCACAATAGATGATGACAATCATTTTTGTGAAGGATCGGATCGATGTGGAGGCGGGCCATGGACGTGAGATGGATGCTCGCGCTTTCCGCATCGGCGCTGGTGGGCTGCTCGCCGGCCGAGACTGCCGTGCCTCAGGAACCTCCGCTGGTGCAGACCGTCGAGGTCGCCCCGGGAACGAAGGGGGTCGTGCGCTACACCGGCGTCGTCCGGGCCCGCACGGAGAGCAATCTCGGTTTCCGGGTCGGCGGCAAGATCTTCGAGCGCCTCGTCGACCCGGGGGATCACGTCCGGCTCGGGCAGCCCCTGATGCGTCTCGACCGGACCGACTTCACCCTGGCGCTCAACGCGGCGCGGGCGTCCGTCGAGGCCGCGCGCGCCCAGATGATCAAGGCCAAGGCCGACGAGGAGCGCAGCCGCAAGCTGGTCGGCGACGGCTGGACCTCGAAGCAGACCTACGATCAGAACAAGGCGGCGGCGGATGCCGCCATCGCCCAGTTCGCCAACGCCGAGGCCCAGGCGAGCCAGGTCTCCAACCAGGCCGGCTACTCCGAACTCCAGGCGGATGCCGATGGCGTCGTCATGGAGGTTCCGACCGAACCCGGTCAGGTGGTCGCCGCCGGCCAGACCGTCGTCAAGCTGGCGCGCGATGGTGCCCGCGAGGCGGAGGTGTTCCTGCCGGAGGCGAGCCGCCACCTGGCACGGGGCACCGCCTCGGCGACGCTCTACGCCGAGGGCGAGACGACCTATCCGGCGCGGCTGCGCGAACTGTCGGCCACCGCCGACGCGGCCACCCGGACTTACCGGGCGCGCTACATCCTGTCCGGCGGCGGCGAGGATGCGCCGCTGGGCGCGACCGTGACGCTCCGGCTCAAGCCGGCGGAAACCGGACGTTCCGCATCGGTCGAGGTGCCTCTCGGGGCCCTGTTCGACCTGGGGCAGGGCTCGGCCGTCTGGAAGTTCGATGCCGGCACGAAGACGGTTTCCGCCCAACCGGTCTCTGTCGCCCGCATGTCCGAGGAAGATGCCGAGGTCGTGTCCGGCCTCAGCCCCGGCGACCGCATCGTGTCGCTCGGCGCGCATCTCCTGAAGGCCGGAGAGACCGTGCGCCAAGCGCCCCCGAGCCTGACGGGAGTCGCCCGATGACCGGCTTCAACCTCTCAGCCCTGGCGGTCCGCGAGCGGGCCGTCACGCTCTTCCTCATCATCGCGGTGACGGCCGCCGGCTTCTTCGCTTTCCAGAAGCTCGGCCGCGCCGAGGATCCGGCCTTCACGGTCAAGACGATGGCCGTCTCGGCCTCATGGCCCGGCGCCACCACCGACGAGATGCAGCGGCAGGTGGCCGACCCCCTGGAGAAGCGCCTGCAGGAACTCGTCTACTACGACCGCGTCGAGACCACGGTTCGGCCGGGCCTCATGCTGATGAAGGTCTACTTCAAGGACAGCATGCCGCCGGCCAAGCTCCAGTCGGAGTTCTATCAGGCCCGCAAGAAGCTGTCCGACCAGGCGTCCACCCTGCCGCGTGGTGTGATGGGGCCGCTGTTCAACGACGAGTTCTCGGACGTCTACTTCGCGCTCTACGCCCTCCAGGCCCAGGGTCTGCCGCACCGGAACCTCGTGCTGAAGGCCGAAGATCTGCGCCAGCGCCTGCTGCGGGTGCCGGGGATCGAGAAGATCAACATCCTGGGCGAGCAGGCGCAGAAGATCTTCGTCGAGATCTCCTATCAGCGCCTCGCGACGCTCGGCATCACTGGCCAGCAGCTCCTGACCGCTCTGGCCAACCAGAACGACGTGACCCCGGCAGGCTTCGTCGAGACCGCCGGACCCCGGGTCTACCTGCGCCTCGACGGTGCCATCGACAGCTTGGACGTCCTGCGAAACCTGCCCGTGAGTGCGGGCGACCGCAGCCTCAAGCTCGGCGACATCGCCGAGGTGAAACGCGGCTACGAGGATCCGAAGGTCTTCGCGATCCGCAACGACGGCGAACCGGCCCTGATGCTCGGCCTCGTGATGAAGCCCGGCTTCAACGGGTTGCAGCTCGGCGAAGCGTTGAACGCCGAGGAGGTGGCGATCCACCACGCGTTGCCGACAGGCATCACGTTCACGAAGATCACCGACCAGGCCAAGGTGATCGACGAGGCCATCCACGAGTTCATGGTGAAGTTCTTCACGGCGCTGTCCGTGGTCATCGTGGTCAGCCTCGTCGCCCTCGGGTTCAGGGTCGGCATCGTCGTGGCGCTCGCCGTTCCGATCACACTCGCGGCCGTGTTCGTGGTGATGATGGTCACCGGGCGGGATTTCGACCGCATCACCCTCGGGGCTCTGATCATCTCGCTCGGCCTGCTCGTGGACGACGCCATCATCGCCATCGAGATGATGGTGGTGCGCATGGAGGAGGGCGCCGACCGCATCGAGGCGGCCACCCATGCCTGGAGCGCCACCGCCGCGCCGATGCTTACCGGCACGCTCGTCACCATCGCGGGGTTCCTGCCCGTGGGCTTCGCCGCCTCCACGGCGGGCGAATACGCCGGCAACATCTTCTGGGTGGTCGGCTTCTCGCTGATCATCTCGTGGATCGTGGCCGTGACCTTCACGCCCTATCTCGGCGTCAAGCTCCTGCCCAATATCAAGACGGTGGAAGGCGGCCACGCGGCAATCTACGCCACGAGGAACTACCAGCGCCTGCGTCGGATCGTGCGGGCCTCCGTCGATCACAAGTGGATGGCGGCCGGCATCACCGTGGCGCTGTTCGCGGTGGCGGTGGTCGGCATGGGCAAGGTCGAGAAGCAGTTCTTCCCCAACTCGGAGCGCCCGGAACTCATCGTCGAGGTGACCCTGCCGACGGGCGCGGCCTTCGCGACCACCGAGGCCAGCGTGAAGAAGGTCGAGGCGGCCGTGCGTCAGCTGCCCGAGGCGCGCGAGATCACCAGCTACATCGGCCAGGGCATGCCCCGCTTCGTGCTGTCCTTCGACCCGGAGCTGCCCGACCCCGCCTTCGCGCAGATCGTGGTGCAGACCGCCGACGCCGCAGCCCGTGACGCCCTTCGGCTCAAGGTCCGCAAGCTCGTGAGCGACGGCCTCTTCCCCGAGGCGCGCGTGCGCGTGCTGCAGATCGTGTTCGGGCCGCCCATCCGCTTTCCGGTCGCCTTCCGCGTGGTGGGGCCGGATCTCGACGTCATCCGCGGCATCGCGGCCGAGGTCGCCGAGGCCATGGCCTCCAACCCGAACATGCGGCTCGTGCACCTGGACTGGGGTGACAAGACCCCGAGCCTGCACCTCGTCCTCGACCAGGAGCGCCTGCGCCTGATCGGCCTGACCCCGAAGGAGGCTGGCCAGCAACTGCAGAGCTACCTCAACGGGACGCCCGCGACCCAGGTCCGCGAGAACCTGCGCTCCGTCGACGTGCTCCTGCGCAGCCCCGGCCCGGAGCGTCGCTCGCTCGGCGAGATCGGCGACCTCACGCTGGCCACCCATGACGGGCGCCAGGTGCCACTGTCCCAGGTGGCGCATCTGGAGAGCCGCAACGAGGATGCGGTGCTCAAGCGCTACAATCGCGAGACCTACATCCGGGTGCAGGGCGACGTGCTCGACGGCAAGCAGCCGCCGGACATCCACGCGCAGGTGCTGCCGCTCCTCGACCCGATCAAGGCGAAGCTGCCGCCGGGCTACCGGATCGACACGGCCGGTGCCGTGGAGGAGAGCGCGAAGGCGATGAACGCACTGGTGGCGGTCTTCCCCCTGATGCTGATCGTGACGCTGACGGTCATCATGCTGCAGGTCCGGTCGTTCTCGACCATGTTCATGGTGTTCGCGACCGCGCCGCTGGGTCTCGTCGGGGCGGTGCCCACGCTGTTGATCTTCCAGCAGCCCTTCGGGTTCAACGCGATCCTGGGATTGATCGCGTTGTCGGGGATCCTGATGCGCAATACGCTGATCCTGGTGGATCAAATCCATCACGACCGGGCCTCCGGCCTATCGGACTACGAGGCTATCGTGGAATCCACCGTGCGGCGGGCGCGGCCCGTGATCCTCACGGCGGCTGCCGCGATGCTGGCCTTCATCCCGCTGACGCACTCGGTGTTCTGGGGGGCGCTCGCCTACGTCCTGATCGGCGGCGTCGGCGTAGGCACGCTCCTGACGCTGCTGTTCCTGCCGGCGCTCTACGCCCTGTGGTTCCGGGTGGCCCGGGAACCCCGCACGGACAGCGCCGCCGCCGGCTCCGGCGCATTGCCGATCCGGTCCGAGGCGTAGCCCGGACTTCGCGGACCGCGCGTTCTGCATCGAAGGCGCGGTCGATCGAAATTCTCGATCCGCGTCGTCGGGCGCGCCGCTCGGTTGCCGGACCCCATCGACGGGTAACCGGTCACGCCCTTTTTTAGATGATCAGACGCATCTATATCGGTAGCAGGAACGCCGAAGGATCAGGTCATGCCCAGAGTTTCCCAAGAGCAGGCCAAGCTCAACCGCCGCCGCGTCGTCGAGGTCGCCGCGGCACTGTTTCGGGAACGGGGCCTCCACGGCGTCGGGGTGGCCGACATCATGGCGTCGGCCGGCCTGACTCATGGCGGGTTCTACGGTCAGTTCTCCAACAAGGAGGCCCTTGCCGCCGAGGCGTTCGACAGCGCGCGCGCGGGCTCCAAGGAGCGCCTCGGAAGTCTGGATGACCTCATCGCGAACTACCTGTCCCTCGGGCACGTCCAGACGCCCGGTAAAGGCTGTCCGCTCGCGGCCCTGGCGAACGACGTCGCGCGCGAGCCGATCGGCAGCCCCGTCCGGGCCCGGTTCACCGACGGCGTCCGGTATTTGGCCGACATCCTCGCCGGCCTGACGCCCATGGCAGCCAAGGAGCGCCGTAGGCAACGGTCCCTGGCGACGCTGTCGACGATCGTCGGCGCCGTCGTGTTGGCGCGGGCGGTCGACGACGAGGCTCTCGCGAGCGAACTGATCCAGGCGGCGCAGTCTGCCGTCACCGGATGACGTCCACCAGGCCGGCACGGCCCGCATCTCCCGCACGTGCGTCCTCTTCGCCTGAACGCGCGACCGTACCGCTCCTGCCGGGATCCGCATGTGCCGTGCGCCGTCCGCGGCATACCCAGAACTCCGCGAGAGGATGAAGATGCGCGAACGGATCGTGGTCACGGGAATGGGCGTCGTCTCCCCGCTCGGCTGCAGCGTCGAAGGAATGTGGCGCCGGCTCGTCGCATCGGAATCCGGCTTGCGGCGCTTGCCGGACGACCTCGTCCCCGACATCGATGCGAAGGTTGCCGGGCTCGTGCCGTCCCGGGATGAGGATCCGGACGGGTTCGATCCGGGCGCCCTCATCCCGGTCAAGGACCTCCGCAAGATGGACCGGTTCATCCAGTTCACGCTGACGGCCGCGGAACAGGCGCTTCGGCAGTCGGGCTGGAAACCCTCCAGCGAGCGGGAGCGGGTCCGCACCGCGACCATCGTGGCCTCCGGCATCGGGGGCTTCCAGACCATTACGGACGCCGTGGAGACCGTGCGCACCCGCGGTGCGCAGCGCCTGTCGCCGTTCACGGTGCCGGCCTTCCTGGTCAACCTGGCCGCCGGCCATGTCTCCATCCGCTACGGCTTCAAGGGACCGCTCGGGGCTCCCGTCACCGCCTGCGCGGCGAGTGTCCAAGCCATCGGAGATGCCATGCGCCTCATTCGCGCCGGCGAGGCCGATGTCGTCGTCTGCGGCGGTGCCGAAGCTTGCGTCACACGCGTCGCGCTCGGCGGCTTCGCCGCCGCGCGCAGCCTCTCGACGGCCTTCAACGACACGCCAGCCACAGCGTCGCGGCCGTTCGACCGAAGCCGCGACGGCTTCGTCATGGGCGAGGGCGCCGGCATCCTCGTGCTGGAAACGCTGACGCACGCGCAGGCGCGTGGCGCGGTCCCGCTGGCCGAACTGGTCGGGTACGGCACAAGCGCCGACGCCTACCACCTCACCGCCGGCCCCGCGGATGGCAGCGGCGCCCGCCAGGCGATCACCACGGCCCTGGCCATGGCAGGGTTGGAGCCCGCCGCCATCGGCTACGTCAACGCGCACGCGACCGCGACATCGGTCGGCGATTCGGGGGAGCTGGCGGCACTCAGGTCCGTCTTCGCCGAGGACGGACCGGCCATTTCCTCGACGAAGTCCGCGACCGGTCACCTCCTCGGTGCCGCCGGCGGGCTGGAGGCGATCATCACGGTGCAGGCATTGCGCGAAGGAATCTTGCCGCCCACCCTCAATCTGACCGATCCCGACGAGGGCGCGACAGGCCTGGATCTCATCGGACCGGAGGCTCGGCACACCACCGTGGACTACGCGCTCTCGAACGGTTTCGGGTTCGGTGGCGTGAACGCCAGCATCATCCTCAAGCGGATGAGCGCCGTTCGGGAGTTGACGTCCGGATACTGATATTTCGAGGAGAGATACCAGGGTGTTTGGAGCTTACTCCAATCTCAGCTAAATTGAGCCGAGGAATAAGGGGTCTACGATGCTGTGACCGGGGAGCGAGGCACCATGAACAAGGACTTCGTGTTCCAGCGGTATCGCGCGTAAGTCAGCCCGCGTTGCGCTGCAGGCGGTGGCAAACCTGCACATGTTGTCAAACCGGCTGCTGAGCGCATTCAGGCAACGAAAAACCCGCCAAGTCACTGACCGGGCGGGCTGAATTCGATGGCTGGGGGACCTGGATTCGAACCAGGACTAGAGGAGTCAGAGTCCACCGTTCTACCGTTAAACTATCCCCCATCGCGTCTGTCGGCCCAAGGTCGGCGCAACCGAGCAACGTCCGCGCCGACGTGTCGGCTCAGGCGTGGGCGGTGAGATAGGCGGAATGCGGAGACAGGTCAACCGCTCGTTCTGCGGTTGACGCGGCGCCCGGGGCCGCCATAACCGGTGTGCCGCAGGCGCGGCCGGGAAGGGTGGCCGAGTGGTTTAAGGCAGCGGTCTTGAAAACCGCCGTGGGGGCAACTCTACCGTGGGTTCGAATCCCACCCCTTCCGCCACCGTGCCTGCCTGCGAAGTGGACCCTCGACACCGGACATACGTTGCACTGGCTCGCTCGGCGGATCCGATGTGGTCCGATACGCACGATAAAGCTGTTCAGGGCCGGATTTACGCGGCCTTAACGATGCATTCGCAATCTCCGCGCGACGGGAGGGCGCGGAATGCTCGATCAGTATGGCGGGCGGGCACGCGGTGCTGCGTCGGGGGCGGCTGCCATGCGCAGCCTCACGAAGGCTCGGGACCATCGCGCCTCGGGGCGATTCGATCGGGCCGAGTCCAGCCTGCGCCGCGTGCTTGATGCCGAGCCCAATCATCCCGAAGCGCATTACGAACTCGGCCAGATCGCAGCCAGCCGCGCGCCCGAAAAGGCCGTGACCCATTTCGTCGCGGCGCTGCGAGGTGCCCCGGAGCGGCCGGGCTACTGGCTGGCGCTCGCCACAGCGTTGCTGGCCGTCGAACGGCAGCCCGATGCGCGAGCGATCCTGGAGCGCTACAAGGCGCAGGGTTTCGGGCGTGAGGCGCAACCGCTCGACGCCGCCTTCATGGAGCGTACCTTCGCGGCGGCGCAGATCCGCTACGACCAGCGCGAGTTCCGTCCGGCGGAGGCCCTGCTCGACCTGGTTCTGCTCCTCGACGACAGCCACGCCCACGCGACCTATCTCGCCGGCGCCATCGCGGCCCGGACGAACCGGCCGGAGCTGGCCTACGACCTGATCAGCATCGCGCTCTACCGCGAGCCGAAGAACCCGCTGTTCTTCAGCGGGCTCAGCTCGGTCCTGACCAACCGCGGCGACCATGACGGCGCCATCTCGGCACTCGAGAAGGCCCTCGAACTCGATCCCGATCTCGCGATTGCCCATGCCAACATCGCCGGGGTCTATCAACGGCGCTTCCGGTACGGCGAGGCCTTGCAGCATGCCGAGCGGGCGATCGTGCTCGAGCCCGGGAATGCCGGCGCGCACAGCAACCGCGGCAGCGCCCTGCTGGCCCTCGGGCGCCTGGGCGAGGCCGTGGAGGCGTTCGACCGCGCCCTCGGTCTCGACCCGTCGAAGCTGTTCGTCGCCTCCAACCGCCTGTTCGCAAAGCTCTACGCTGCGGATATTCCGCACACGGAATACGCCGAAGACGCGCTGGCCTATGGCCGCCGCTACGCGGATCCGCTGCTGCGCCGCCGCCCCTTCGCCAACGATCGCGACCCCGAGCGCCGGCTGCGCATCGGTTTCATCTCTGGCGATTTCTGCAACCACGCGCTGGTCCGCTTCTTCGAGCCGTACCTGTGCGCCGCCGACCGGGAGGCCTTCTCGATACAGGCCTACATGACCCACGCGAGCGAGGACGCGGTCTCCGAGCGGCTCAAGCCGCTGTTCGACGGCTGGACCAACCTCGCCTGCCTGGACGACGACGCCGCGGCTGACAGGATCGAGGCCGACCGGATCGACATCCTGGTCGATCTCTCCGGGCATAGCGCCGGCAACCGTCTGCTCGTGTTCGCCCGCAAGCCCGCGCCCGTCCAAGTCACCTGGATCGGGCATCCCGGCACCACCGGCCTCTCCGCCATCGACTATCGCCTGACCGACCCGATCACGGACCCGCCCGGCCTGGCCGAGCCCCTGCACGCGGAGCGCCTCTGGCGCCTGCCGCGGGTCACGGCGACCTATAGGGGCGTCGACGACCTGCCACCCGTCCGCGAGCGCGCGCCTTTCGAGGATGCGGGATACATCACCTTCGGGTGCTTCAACCGCCTGACCAAGGTGTGCGACGCGGCCCTGAAGACCTGGGCCGACATCCTGCTGGCGGTGCCTGACGCGCGTCTGTTCATGGTGGTGGGCGACATCGGGACCGTGGAAGTCCGCGAGGCGGTCGATAAGCGCCTCGCCGCAGCCGGGATGCCCCTCGATCGGGTGAACTTCCAGCCGCGCGTGAACAGCGGCTATCACGAACTCTACCACAGGGTGGATATCGCCCTGGATCCGTACCCGTACAACGGCGGCACCACGAGCTACGACACCCTGTCGATGGGGGTACCGTTCGTGACCCTGCGTGGCGCACACGCGGCGGCACGCACCGGGGTCTCGGTGCTCACGGCGATGGACCTTCCCGATCTGATCGCCGACACCGAGGACGCCTACGTGGCGATCGCCCGAGACCTGGCGACGAATCCGGAGCGCCTTCGCGCGATCCGGAACGGCCTTCGCGAGCGTCTGCATGGCAGCGCGCTCATGGACCACGCCAGCTTGGCCGAGGATGTCGCGACGGCGTTCCGGGGCATGTGGCGCGACTGGCTGTCCGGCGCGCAGGTCTGACGGCACAGCCGGCAGCGGGCTTCTCCGATGGCCGGCTGACGATCCGGGTCTCCGGTCCCGCGTGACGGCCGCATTGCGACGAGGCGCCCTCCCGTCCTGCAATGCAGCGATGATCGGGATGGACCGGTCACCCTATGTGGCGCTGAGTGCCTGCGCGCGCGGCCCGAGGTCCTGGATTCGAACCGTTCGCCGATGCCGAACCGGTATGCTTCTCAACGGCGAGCGCTCTGAGATCGAACTGTTCGAAGCGCATGCCGTGCACTCGCTGGTCGTTCAGACGGGCCGCCAATGGCTCACGACAGCACGCCTGTGACGGACCAGAGCGTCAGGAGGCGACGTTCGGATTTGCGGTAATCTGGGAATGATATCCAGAGCAATAACGGAAACGGTCTACGGCGTCTCCAAGTGCGAAAACAAACAACATTCTGAACATAGTCGCCCGAGGATGGTGCTTATTGCCGCAACGATTTTGGAGTTCTGACTTCGCGATCACAGTATTCGATCCAAATATCTGAAAATACCGCCCGCGTTCAATCTCGGATAAATATTTTTAACCATGCCGCGCAGATACATTTTTTGAGAGATCGAATTAATATCTCGGCAAGCGGTTGGGCGATACATCGCAGGAGCCGCCAATAAGACGGCTTCTCGATCAAAAGGATCGTCCCGATGTCTTCCAGCGTCACCCTCACCGCCGCCACCCGCCAGAACCTGCTCTCCCTGCAGGACACGGCTTCGCTGACCGCGACCACTCAGAACCGGCTCTCCACCGGCCTGAAGGTCTCCTCGGCCCTCGACAACCCGGTGAGCTTCTTCACCTCCCAGTCCCTCAGCCAGCGCTCGGGCGATCTCGGCAACCTGCTCGACGGTATCTCGAACGGGATCCAGTCGATCCAGGCCGCCAACCAGGGCATCACCTCGATCCAAAAGCTGGTCGATCAGGCCAAGTCGGTCGCCAACCAGGCGCTGTCCACGCAGATCACCACCACCGGCACCGCCTCGACCGCCTACTCGGCCCCGGCCACCGCCACCACCTTGAACCTCTACGTGAACGGCTCGGCGACTACCGTCGCGCTGGCCACGACCGACACCCTCGACCAGGCCCTGACCAAGCTCAACACCGCGGTCGGCGCCGGCAGCTTCTCGAAGAGCACGGACGGCACCAAGATCGTGATGAACGCGTCCTCGGACGTGGAATTCAAGACCTCGGCCGACCAGACGGCGCTCGGTTTCTCGGGCGGCACGGCGTCCTCCGGCCCGACCTACGGCACCACCGCCGCGGCCGGCCAGAGTTCGGACCTCAGCGTGTCGGGTGTGACGGCCCGGGCGACGCTCGCCTCGCAGTACAACAGCCTGCTGACCCAGATCGATCAGCTCGCCGGCGATTCGAGCTTCAACGGCACGAACCTGATCAACGGCAAGGGCGACAACAACAACCTGACGATCAACTTCAACCCGAAGGGCAACTCGAACCTCACGGTCAGCGCGACCGACGAGACCTCGAGCGGTCTGGGGCTGACCTCGATCACCAGCACCTCGGCGAAGACGTCGACGATCGGGCAGGGCAACTTCCTGCTCAATTCCGACATCAACACGACGCTGGGCAAGTTGACGACCGCCTCCAGCCAGCTGCGCACCGACGCCTCGACCTTCGGTTCGAACCTGTCGGTGGTGCAGAACCGTCAGGACTTCAGCAAGAACCTGATCAACGTGCTCGATACCGGCGCGTCGAACCTGACCTCGGCCGATCTGAACCAGGAGGCTGCGAACTCGCAGGCCCTGTCCACCCGTCAGTCGCTGGGCATCTCGGCCCTGTCGCTGGCGAACCAGGCGCAGCAGGGTATCCTGCAGCTCCTGCGGTAAGCCTCGGCTCACGCACGATCGGAACGGCCGGGGCCTCGCCCCGGCCGTTTCCGTTCGTGCCGCGTCCGGTTCTGTCCGGACGAAGGCGTTCTCAGCTTCGCTTGCCGGGCGTCGTCCCCGCCCGGCGGAGCGCATCCGCGAGGGCGCCCCCGGTCTCCGCGGGTGGACCGGAGCGCATCCGCTTCGGGTCCGGCGCCGGTTCGCCGGGGCGCCGCACCGGCGAACCGGGCTCGATCGGGTCGTCGAGCCGCATCGACAGGGCGATGCGCTTGCGCGGGACATCGACGTTGAGCACCAGCACCCGGATCACCTCGCCGGTCCGGACCACCTCGGCGGGCGATGCGATGCGACGGCGCGCCATCGCCGAGATGTGGACGAGCCCGTCCTGGTGGACGCCAATATCCACGAAGGCGCCGAAGGCGGCGACGTTCGTCACGACGCCTTCGAGCTGCATGCCGGGGCGGAGGTCGCCGATGCTCTCGACACCCTCCTCGAAGCTCGCGGTCTTGAAGGCGGGGCGCGGATCGCGTCCGGGCTTCTCCAGCTCGCTGATGATGTCGCGCACGGTGGGGGTGCCGAAGCGAGCATCCGCGAAGGCTTCGGGGGAGAGCTGGCTCAGGGCCGCAGCGTTGCCCAGCAGCACACGGATGTCGCTCTTGGTCGCCTGCAGGATCCGGCGGACCACGGGGTAGGATTCCGGGTGGACGCCCGAGGCGTCGAGGGGATCGTCCCCGCCCTGGATGCGCAGGAATCCGGCAGCCAGCTCGAACGTCTTCGGGCCGAGGCCCTGGACCGCTTTGAGCGCCGTGCGCGTCCGGAACGCGCCGTTCGCGTCGCGATGCGCCACGATCCTGTCCGCCATCGACGTGCCGAGGCCGGAGACCTGTGCCAGCAGGGCCGGGGAGGCGGTGTTCACATCGACGCCCACCGCGTTCACCGCGTCCTCGACCACCGCTGAGAGCTGCCGCGACAGCTTCGCCTCGCTGATGTCGTGCTGGTACTGGCCGACACCGATCGATTTGGGATCGATCTTCACCAGTTCGGCGAGGGGATCCTGCAGTCGGCGGGCGATCGAGGCGGCACCGCGATGGGACACGTCGAGATCGGGCAGTTCCCGCGAGGCGATCTCCGAGGCCGAGTAGACCGAGGCGCCGGCCTCCGAGACCGTGACCTTGGCGAGCGTCAGGTCGGGATTGGCCGCCACGATCTCGGCGGCGAGCCGCTCGGTCTCCCGGGAGGCGGTACCGTTGCCGATGGCGATCAGCTCGACCTTGTGCGTGCGGCAGAGCCGTCCGAGGCTCGCGACCGCCTCCTTCCAGCGCCGCTGCGGCTCGTGCGGATAGGTGGTCTCCACCGCCACGATCCGCCCGGTCCGGTCCGCCACCGCGACCTTCACGCCGTTCCGGAAACCCGGATCGAGCCCCAACGTCGCCCGCCCGCCCGCGGGAGCTGCGAGCAGCAGATCCTTCAGGTTGCCGGCGAAGACCTTCACGGCCTCGTCCTCGGCGCGCTCGAACAGTCGGGTCCGCAGATCCTGCTTGATCCCGGTGCGGATCTTGGTGCGCCAGGCGACCCGCACGACGTCCAGCAGCCAGGCATCGGCCGGCCGGCCCCGCGCGGCGATGCGATGCCGGCTGCAGATCGCGGTCTCGAACGGGCCTGGGCGGCCGGGGTCCGATTCTTCACCGTCGGCGGTGAGGGCGACGTCCAGGATGCCTTCGCGTTCTCCGCGAAAGATCGCCAGGATCCTGTGCGAAGGCATCCGCTCCAGGCGCTCGCTCCATTCGAAGTAATCCGAGAACTTCGCGCCTTCCGCGACCTTATCCTTGCGGATCTTCGACGTTAGCTGGCCGCTCCGCCAGAAATCCGCGCGCAAGCGGCCAACCAGATCGGCATCCTCCGCGAGGTGCTCGATCAGGATGGCCCTGGCGCCCTCCAGCGCCGCCTCGGTGTCGGCGATGCCCGTCTCGGCGGACACGAACGCCGCGGCGGCGCGTTCGGGTGCGATCTCGGGCTTCGTCAGCAGCGCCTGGGCCAGAGGCTCGAGCCCGGCCTCCCGGGCGGTCTGCGCCTTGGAGCGGCGCTTCGGCTTGAATGGCAGGTAGAGGTCTTCGAGGCGCGCCTTGGTGTCGGCGGCGTCGAGGGCGGCGGCGAGCACCGGGGTCAGCTTCCCCTGGGCGCGCACGCTCGCCACGATGGCGGTGCGGCGGTCGTTGAGGTCGCGCAGGTAGACCAGCCGCTCGTCGAGCTTGCGCAACTGCGTGTCGTCGAGCCCCCCGGTATTCTCCTTGCGGTAGCGCGCGATGAACGGAACCGTCGCGCCGCCGTCGAGGAGCGCAACGGCGGCGGCGACCTGCGCCTCCCCAACCCCGAGTTCCTGGGCGATCAGCGCGGTCACGGATATCATGCGGGCTCCGACGGGCGAGGGGCGGGGCCCTGCCATAGCCTCCGCGCGGTCGGATGCAAGGCGCCGGGCGGCCGCCCCCCATTAGCGCTCGCGGCATTGCCGGCGGGGATGAAGTTCGGGACGCGCGATCGCTACGACGGATTGGCGATCGAACGCCCGAGATGCAGCAGCGCTAGCGTATCCCCAAACGCGTGCGGCGCCGTCGCCGCGCAAACATCTCCGGCGACGCTGCCCAGGGTCCGAGGCGCGAGGCTGAGCCGGTCGGCTGAGGATTCGTCGCCGCCCGTCATCACCCCGTCACCGATCGGTGCCGGAATCGGGGCGGCCTGTTCTGGACCGGCGAGCAGCCCATGCGCTTCGAGATCCGCGCCACCGACCGGACGCGCTGGACCTGGGTTCTCATGAACGAGACCGAGGAGCCGATAGCCGAGTCGCGGCGGGGCTTCCCGTCTCGGGCGCAGGCCACGGCGGCCGCGATGGCGTTCGCGCAGCTCGTTGCCCGGGCCGGACGTCATCTCGCCGGCGCTCCCCGGGCCAGCGGCTTCCTGTAGCGCGCCGGGCGTCAGTCGCGATGACGCAGCAATCCCATCACGCTCCAGCAGGCGATGAAGCAGCCGACGCCCATGGCGCCGAGGCAGCTGATGGTGCGCACCGGCTCCCCCCGGGCCAGCACGATGGCCAGGGCGAGGGGCAGCAGCAGGAACGCGAACACCAGGGTCATGGACAGCTCCGTTTGGGCTGAGCCGACCCTAGGTGCTGAATGGTTAATCAGCCCTCACGTGGGCCAATCCGACACCGCCGCGGATGTAGGGCCGGTCCGGCGACAGCGTGCGTGTCGAACAGAGCGCTCGGCTCCGAGCAACTCGGCCCGTGATGCGAGCAACCGCGTCACGGGCCGTGAAACGAGTCGTCGCCCACCTGTTCCAGCCAGGTCACGGCCTGGCCGTCCAACCGCTCCTGGATGGCGATATGGGTCATCGTCGTCGTCGCCGTGGCACCGTGCCAGTGCTTCTCGCCGGGCTCGAACCAGACCACGTCGCCCGGCGCGACCTCCGCGACCGTACCGCCCTCGCGCTGGACCCAACCGCGCCCGAAGGTCACGATCAGCGTCTGACCGAGGGGGTGCGTGTGCCACGCGGTTCGCGCACCTGGCTCGAAGGTCACGCTAGCGATGGCGACGCGTGCGGGATCGGGCGCGCTTTGGAGCGGGTCGATCCGTACCGTGCCGGTGAACCACTCGGACGGTCCCGGGCCCGACGGCTGGCTTCCGCTGCGCTTGATGTCCATTCGATCGATCCTCCGTCGTCGCGTAAACGTCCCTCAGAGCGACCAACCGCCATCGACCGAAATCGACGCACCGGTCACGAAGGCGCCGAGGTCGGAACACATCCACAAGACGGCTTCCGCAATCTCCTCGGGCTTACCCAGCCGCCCGACCGGCTCGAGGTCGATCGCCTTCTGGATATCGCCACCGGTGAAGCGGTCCATCATCGGCGTCGCTATGTTCCCGGGCAGGACGGCGTTCACCCGGATGTTCGATTTCGCATAATCGAGGGCGGCCGACTTGGTGAGCCCGATCAGGGCATGCTTGGAGGCGGCGTAGCTCGCCCCGCCCGCCACGCCCCGGATGCCGGCGCCGGACGCGGTGTTGACCACCACGCCGCCGCCCTGGCGCAGCATCTGCGCGATCTCGTGCTTCATGCACAGGAACGTGCCGCGCAGGTTGATGGCGATGATCCGGTCCCACGCGTCCAGGGCGATCTGGTGGACCGGAGCGGCCGTGTTCTCGACGCCGGCGTTGTTGAAGGCGCAGTCGAGCCTGCCGAATTGCTCGACGGTGGCGGCCACCGCGTTTTCCACGTCCTCCGGCACCGAGACGTCGCAGCGGATCGCCACTTCCTCACCGCCGCCCGCTTCGATCTCGCCGCGGAGCTGCTCCAGCGGAGCCTCCGTGCGGTCGGTGATCGCGACGCGCCCGCCCTCCTGCGCGAAGGCGAGCGCGGCGGCGCGGCCGATGCCGCTGGCTGCGCCCGTGATGAAGGCGACCTTCCCGGTGAAACTGCGCATGTCTCGATCTCTTCGCTGACCTCGATGAGGTGCTCGACGTAGACTCTGGAGGGGTCGCCGGTCAGCCGTCCCTTCCTCATCGGATCGATGAGTCGAACTCATCGCCGGGTGGCGCCACCTCTACAGGCCGAGCGGTTTCACCGCGCGGATCAGGTCCAGGAGGAGGCGCAATCCCGTCGGGAGTTGGCGGCGTCCGGGATAGTAGAGGTGGAACCCCGCGCCCGTCGGGGCCCAGTCCGCCAGCACGATGCGCAGGTCGCCTCGGGCGACGGCCGGTCCGACGCAGGGCTCCGGGAGATAGGCGAGGCCGCCGCCCGACATTGCGAGCGTCAGGGCGAACTGCGTGTTGTCGATCGTCACCGCGCCCGGAACGTCGAGCGCGAGCGCCTCGGATCCCTTCTCGAACTCCCACCGGTAGAGGCTCTCGTCGCCGAGGCGAATGCGCAGGCACCGGTGTGCCAAGAGGTCGGACGGATGGTCGGGCGTTCCATTCCGGTCGAGATAGCCAGGAGCGCCGACCACCACCCAGCGCAGATCGGCCGATAGGCGTTGCGCGACCATATCCTGGGGCACCGTTCCGCCATAGCGGATGCCCGCATCGGCCCCGGTCTCCACGACGTCGAGCAGATCGTTGGAGACCCGGACGTCGATCTCCACCCGCGGATGACGCGCTTGGAAGAGGGGCAGAACCGGCGCGAGCAGAAGCGTACTCGCATGTTCGAGCACGTTGAGGCGGATCCGCCCCGTTGCCTCTGCCGGCTCCCGGTGCCGGTTGAGCACGTCGAGGGCGCTCCCGATCGCCGCGAACGGTGCGTCGAGCGAAGCGAGCAGATCCTCGCCGGCCGCGGTCAGGGTCACGCTCCGGCTGGTGCGGTTGACGAGGCGGACGCCGAGGCGTGCCTCCATCGCCTTGAGCGCATGACTCAATGCTGACGCGCTGACGCCAAGCGCAAGGCCCGCCCGCCTGAAGCTACGGTGGCGTGCGATGGCGACGAAGGTTCCAAGGTCGGCGAGATCGGTCCGATTGATCCGCATCGTCTTGTCCCGGCAGCCGGCGGCCACCGTTCGGGATCGCGTTCTAGCCGGGCGCGATCCGCAGCGCGCAGATCTCCGCGCCGCTCTCGTCCGTGACCCAGAACCGCCAATTCGGGCTATCCCAGAACGCTCCGCCGAGATCCTTCAGCATTTCGGCGGCGGCGACCACCGCCTGGACACGAGCCGCGTTCTGGTCGGCAAGCTCCAGACCGTCATCGTCGAGGCTGGTCACGTGATCCTGGTAGTGAAAGTAGTAGCGCGGCATCGGCAAACCCCCGTGCAGTTCGAGCGGGAGTCCAGACGAGTCTCTCAGCCATCGGCGCTCGTGCGGTCAGCCGACGATACTCAATCCTACCAGTAACGCAGCGCCTTGTCGCCGCCCGTGCGGCGATAGGTATCTATGAGCGGGTGCTTCAGGACTTCGAGCCCGAAGCATCCGCGTCCCAGTATTCCGGTCCGTCATTCCCGAGCGTTGTCGTGCTCCAGCCGTACCAGCCGATCGAGCAGGGCACGGTCGTGAAGCAGCGCCATGCGTTCCTTCGGAGAAAGCCAGGCCCGAGCCTCCGTCACGGTCGCGGCCTCGCAAATCTTGGCGGTGGCCAGGGTCTGGTCTGGGTCGATGGCACCCCGGGGCCGTGACAGGCCGACGGGGAGCATGCGGGCATGGGCCTCGGCCAGCGTCGGATCGGCGTGGAGCGCGGCGAGTGCATCGGCCTCGTCGAGCCCCTGGCTGGCGTTGCGGGCCGCCAGGATGCCGGCCCGGACGGCGATCTCCGGTGGGGTCTCCTCCTCGGGTGTCGCGAGCAACCGGCGGCGCTTGAGTGCCAGCCCGAGGCCGAGCTGGCCGCTCGCCCAGGAGATCGGGATTGCCAGGACCAAGCCCAGGATCGTGGGGCTCATCCAGAGGAACGGTGAGGTCGCGAGCGCGAAGGCCGCGATGCCGGCGACCAGGCCGAGCGCCGTATGCCAGCGATGGCGGGCCACGATGTCCCGCATCGGGATCGAGCCGTCGTCGCGGCGCTGCGGATTCCAGCCGGTGTCGCGTCCGAGCAGGATACCCATCACCGATCCGGACTGGATCACCATGGCCACCGGCGCCACCAGGGCCGACAGCAGGACCTCGACGAGGCTCGACAGGATCAGCCGGCCGGCGCCGCCGCAGGCCCGCCGCACCGGTCCGTCGAGGAGGGCCAGGATCAGGCCCAGGAGCTTCGGGGCCAGCAGGACCGCCATGGTCAGGCCGAACAGCTGGAGCGCGCGGACGGGATCGAACCGCGGGAAGACCGGCGAGAACCCGGCGCCGCCAAAGTAGTCCGGCCGCTCCGTGGCGGTCTGCAGGACCAGCAGGATACCGACCACGAGCTGGCAGAGCCAGAGCGGGGAGGCGAGGTAGCCGGCGATGCCGGTGGCGAAGTGCTGGCGCGTGGCCGGGTGCAGGCCGGCAGCGCCGATCACCCGGGCGTGCTGCAGGTTGCCCTGCGCCCAGCGGCGGTCGCGGACCGCCACGTCGATCAGCGAAGGGGGGCTCTCCTCGTAGGAGCCGGGCAGTTGCGGGAGCATGTAGACCGCCCAGCCGGCGCGGCGGATCAGGGCTGCCTCGACGAAGTCGTGGGACAGGATGTGGCCGCCGAAGGGCGGCTTACCGGGCAGGTCCGGCAACCCGCAGGCCTGCGCGAACGCCCGTGTGCGGATGATGGCGTTGTGGCCCCAGTAATTGCCGTCGCGACCCGACCAGGCGGACAGCCCGGCGGCGATCACCGGTCCGTAGATCCGGGCGGCGAATTGCTGGAGACGGGCGAACAGGGTGTTGCGGTTGATGATCAGCGGCAGCGTCTGGACGATGCCCGAATCCGGGTCGGCTTCCATGGCGGCCGCGAGCGCCACCACGGCCGGACCGCTCATCAGGCTGTCGGCGTCGAGAACCAGCATGTGGTCGTAGTGGCCGCCCCAGCGGGTGACGAAGTCGCCGATATTGCCGGCCTTGCGGTGATGGTTCTTCGGCCGATGCCGGTAGTACAGCCGGGCATCCGGGCCGAGGCGGTGGCGCAGGTCGAGGAAGGCGCGCTCCTCGGCGATCCAGGCGTCGGCTTGCGTCGAATCGGAGAGTACGAACCAGTCGAAGTGGTCGCCGAGCCCCGTGGCCTCCACGGCTTCGCGCATGGCCTCGACGCCGGCGAACGTCCGGGCCGTCGCCTCGTTGTAGACCGGCATCAGCACGGCGGTACGGGTGTGGAGCGCAGTCGGGACCGGGGCCGGGCGCGGCCGGCGCAGCAGCATCGCGAAGCCGAGCAGGCCGCTGGTGAAGGCCAGGGCGATCCACGAGAAGGTCAGGCAGAACAGCACGACCAGGACGAGCTGCAAGGCGGTCGGGCTGCCGGAGACCGACACGGTCTCGACCATCTGCCAGCCGCCATAGAAGGTGAGCGCCAGCGCGCCGCCGAACACGAACAGCCGGGCCGCCCAGGGATTTTTTCGCGGTCGCGCCGGCCGGTGGCCGCCCGTG
Source organism: Methylobacterium mesophilicum (assembly GCF_022179445.1). Taxonomy (GTDB): domain Bacteria; phylum Pseudomonadota; class Alphaproteobacteria; order Rhizobiales; family Beijerinckiaceae; genus Methylobacterium; species Methylobacterium mesophilicum. The sequence goes on from NZ_BPQU01000003.1 coordinate 136,750, forward strand.
CGATCCCAGGTCGAGAGGTCCTGCACCGGCATCGCCAGGGGCGCCTCAGGTGGCATCGCAGCAGTCTTCTCAGGGCGCGCGGTGCCGGCATCCGGGCTGGATGCGGGCGGCGTCAACGTGGTGGTCTCGTCCAGGCGCACGGCGGGGTGTGATCCTCGGGGTGATGGGCGATTGAAAATCACGGCGTCCAGCGGAACAGCCAGGTCTCGCTGGCCCGCTCCTGTCCGCGCCGGAGCCCGAGGCGCAATTCGCTCGCCCGCTCGCTGCCGGGATCGAGCTCGAATAGCACCCGCAGGGTCCGGCGCTCGGGATAGGGGAACCGATCCTGCCGGGTGATCGTCCCGGCGGAGGCGCTGAGCGCCACCTCGATGTCCTCGAGCCGGGTCAGCCCGTCACCCTCGAAATCGACCGCGAACAGGCGCCGGTTGCCGGCGCTGCCGTGGCCGCAGCGGCTGTCCTTCACCCGGGCGAGCTCGGGGGGCAGCGGATCGGGCCAGCCCCTCGACCAGTGCTGGCGACAGAGGAAGCGCATTTCGCCGCCCTTGGCGAGCTTGGCCTTCGGGCGCCAGTAGGCGAACACGTTCTCGTTCAGCTCCGAATCGCTCGGGATCTCGAGGAGCGTCACCGCGCCCTCGCTCCAATCGTCCTGCGGCTCGATCCACAGGGACGGGCGCCGCTCCCAGTGCCGACGGTCGTCCTCGAAGTCGTCGTACGAGCGGGCGCGCTGCATCAGGCCGAAACCCTTCGGCCCCCGGTCCAGGAAGGCCGAGACCTGCAGCGCCTCGGGATTGTGCACCGGGCGCCAGATCGGCTCGCCGTAGCCGTTGCGGATCGCCAACCCCTCCACCGAGAAGGCGGCGGCGCGCAGGTCGTCCACCTTCTGCCGGTCGAGCGGACCGAACAGGTAGCTGCCCTGCATGCCGCCGAGGCCGATATGGTCGAGTTCGGCCCGGGCGAACACGGTGCCGTCGATCCCGGCCACGGAGGCCTCGCGGCCCGGCGTCAGCGTGAGCTTGAACGCGGCGGCGGCCGATTCCGACTCGACCAGCGCGTGCACGACGATCGGCTGACCGGGCGCGGGCGCCTCGATGAACAGGGCGCGGAACAGCGGGAACTCCTCGCCGCGGGAATCGGCCGGCCGCAGGGCCAGTGCCCGGGCGTTGATGCCGAAATCCTGGCCCTCGGCCACGAGGCGGAAGAACGAGGCGCCCTGGAACAGCGCGAAGTTCGACAGCTCGGTCCCGTCGCGGAAGCGGGCGCGCAGGCGGAACCCCGAGAAGGCGGTGTCGGCGTTCAGCTCCGGCAGGGCGATGTTGGCGGCGATCAGGCTGTCCCTGTCGTAGGCGATCGGCTGCACCAGCCCGTTCTCCACGACGAAGAGCGACACCGGCGTGTCGAAGATCGACCCGCGCAGCAGCGGCTCGACCTCGTAGCCGAAGTCCCGGCCGGCCCAGACCGCGCGGCCGGGCACCGGGTGGATCGCCTCGTAGGCGTCCCGGGACAGCGCCTTCAGCACCGCCGGCACGTCGTCGGTCTTCGGCGCCGCGTAGGGAGCGGAGGCCCGGGCCCGGGCGATGTCGGCGAGGGTCCCGGCCTCGAACGGTGCGCCGGCGCCCGGCAGGGTCGTCGCCGGGTTGGCGCCGGCCGGCTCGGCCGCGTGTGCGATCGCCGGCAGGGATCCCGCGGCGATACCCACGGCTCCGGCCAAAAGGGCACGGCGGGTGGGGGCGGCGGCGAATCCGTCGGCGGTGGTCATGCGGGCCTGCATCTCAGGTGTCGGAACGGTGCCTGTATACCGGGAGGCCGGCTGAACCCAGGGTTAAGCCGCGGTCCGGACGGAACGGACCCGACTCCGTTGACTTAGAGCAAGCCGGCTCTCTAATTCTCGGGACTGAATCGCACGGGGGAGGAAGCATGGGATCGTTGCGGGTCACAGGCCACGGCGTGGATCTCGGAGAGAGTCTGCGCGGCCGTGTCGATGAGCGGATGTCCGCGACTTTGACGAAGTATCTCGACTCGCACATGAGCGATTCCTGCACCGGCCACGTGACGCTCCGGCGCGACGGAACGGCCTACCGTACGGATTGCGTCCTGCACCTCGTGTCGGGGCTGACCATCGAGGCGGTCGGCGTCGCCCACGACGCGCGGTCGAGCTTCGAGCAGACCGCCGACAAGCTCGAGACGCGCCTGCGCCGCTACAAGCATCGGTTGAAGCAGCACGCCACTGGCCCCAACGATCCCGCGGCGATCGAGGCTGCCTACGCAGTGTTCGCCCCGCCGGACGAGGTGGACGAGGACGAGCCGGAGGACGGCGATGCTCACCCGCCGATCGTTGCCGAGAGCACCAAGACCCTGCAGCGCCGGACCATCGGCGAGGCGGTGACCGCGCTCGACATGACGGGATCCCCAGTGGTTGTGTTCGTCCACGCTGGCACCGGGCGCGTCAACGTCGTATACCGGCGCAGCGATGGCGCGATCGGCTGGGTGGACCCGCCGGGCGCCGTCGACTGACGCGTGTGGACCGGGAGGAACGGAGCCGGAACCGGCCCGTTCTCCGGCCCATTGATAGTCAGAGGCGTCGCCCGAGACGCCTCTGCGACGAGGCCCGTTCCGACGTGGATGGGTGACGGGGCAACGGTCGATCGATGCCAATTCTGGAATTCCTCGACCCCGAATCGGTCGTGCAGTCGCTGCGCGCGCGCGCCAAGAAGCAAGTGCTTCAGGAACTCGCGTCACAGGCCGTGCGCCGGCTGCCGGCGCTCGAAGAGCGGCCGGTCTTCGATACGCTGCTCCAGCGCGAGCGCCTCGGCTCGACCGGGATCGGTGACGGCGTGGCGATCCCGCACGGCAAGCTGCCGGGCCTCGACCGGTTGTTCGGTCTGTTCGCACGCTTCGACAAGCCGGTGGATTTCGAGGCCCTCGACGGGCAGCCCGTGGACATCGCGTTCCTGCTGCTCGCACCCGAGGGCGCGGGCGCAGACCACTTGAAGGCGCTGGCCCAGGTCGCCCGGATCCTGCGCGAGCCTGGCATGCTCAACCACATCCGCGCCGCCCGCGATGCCAGCGCGCTCTACGCTCTGCTGACCCGCTCGACGGCGCCGCAGGCCGCCTGATGCCGATGTTCCGTCACGCCGTGATCCTCGTGATCTTCGGGGTAGCACCCGGCATCGCGCTGGCTCAGGGGGAAGCCACGTGCGGCCGAGATGTCCTAGTGGCGCAATCGATGCAGCGACAGGCCCTGGAGCAACTCGAGCAGGCGGATGGCGACGATGCCAAGAACTGCCGCGTTTGGCGCCGTCACGTCGACACGATGCGCCGGGTCGCGAGCGTCTACGGACGGTGCCTTTCGGGTTCTGAGCGCGCCCAGAGCCTCGCCCAGGTGCAAGGCTCGGATCGAGAATTCTCGGCGGCGATCAAGGCGCGCTGCGGCGCGCATTGAGGTCTGGTATCGAGAACACGCGCTCGGGTAGTGGTCGCCGCAGCTGCTTCTCGCTCGAAAACCCGCCCTGTCATTCCGGGTCCGCGCAGCGGCGCCCGGGATCCATAACTGAGACAGATCAAGGTTTTGCTCGGTCGGCGGCTCGGGATTCAGGGCTTGCCTGCGGCGCCGCGCAATGACCCTGTCGGTTCGATCGATCGGCCGACGAAACCTAACCGGAGAACCTCAATCGAGTCCGCGCATCATGAGCGGCTCGGCGACCATCTTCACCGGCTTGCCGCGGCCGATCAGGATCGCCGCCCGGGAGCGCTCCGGATCCTCCTCGAAGCGGGTGCGGACCCAGCTCGCCAGGAACTTCACGTATTCGGAGGCCAGAAGCCTGGCCGTGGGCGGGCTCCGCCACCAGCGGTCGGCATCCAGACCCTCGGTCACGACCGGATGCGGCAGGACGCGGTCGCTGTCCTGCAGCGCATGGTCCAGCTCGATGAGCGTGCGCGGCATGTGGTAGTTCGAGGTCACCACCGCGACGGTGTTGAAGCGGTGCGCCCGCATCCAGCGACGGGTCTCGATGGCGTTCCCGATCGTGTTGCGGGCCCTGTAGTCGAGATCGACGCAGCAGGCGATCAGGGCGCGCTGGGTGGGGTTCAGCCGGGTGATCTCGTCGCGGCTAGTGCGCTCGTTGACGCCGGTGATCAGCAGGCGCCGCCCGTAGCCGCCGGCCAGCAGGTCGATCGCGTCGCCGATCCGCTGCGCCCCGCCGGTCAGCGCAACGATCCCGTCGGCGCGATCGGCCGGGCTCCGCTCGTGCCGGGCCAGCGCGCTGACGAAGATCAGGAAGCCGACGAAGAGGGCCAGGCTGCCGGCGCCGGCGGCGAGGCCACAGGCCCATACGGCGAGCCGGTGCCGGGGATGGGACCGGGCCGGTACGAAGACGCGGCGCGGGAGAACCCACTCGTTCCAGGCCCAGCCGAGGGCGTCCGTCGGGTAGGGGGCCGGTGCGCGTTGCATCCGCGTGGTCATCCTCCGGAGGATCGGCGTCGAATGCGGCGGCCCGGAGGCGGCCCGATCGACCACATCCACACCGCCGCGATAACCTTTCCCAACCCTTAACGGTTTGCCGTGACCCCCTGTTTCCCCTGCATGCCCATGTTGTTACGCGCTCAGGACAGGAAGCGCCGGACGGTGATCCGCGAAACGATTCCCGTGACCAGCGAAGCGATCACGCCGATCAGGATCACGCTGGCATAACCGCGCAGCCCGACCTGGACCGCGCCGAACAGGGCTTCGACCTCCTGTCCGGCCGGGCCGGAACGGGCCGCCCGGGCCAGCAATCCGGCGATCGCGAAGGCCAGGATCGCCAGGCCGGCGCCGATCGCACCCCCGCGCAAACCCAGTCCGAAGAACCGGCGCTGGAACGCGCGGGCGATGTAGTCGTCGTCGGCGCCGACGAAGTGCAGCACCTCCACCACCTCGCGGTTGCCCGCCATGGCACCCCGCGTCGCGAATGTGACGGCCAGACCGGTGGCGACCAGCACCAGCACCACCATCCCGATGCCGATGCCCACGAACGCGTTGGCCGCCGTCGAGAGCCGTTGGAGCCAGAGCGCGTGGTCGTCGAGGCTCGCCACGCCGGGAAGCGCCTCGGTGAGGCGCGTGCGCAGGCGCTTCAGGTCCGCGCTCCGGTCGTCGGCGAGCTTGAGTGCGATCAGGCGCGGAACCGGGAGGTCCGACAGATCGAGGCCGCTGCCGAGCCAAGGTTCCAGGAGCCGCTCGGCCTCCGCCTTGGAGAAGACCCGCGCCTCGGCGATACCGGGTTCGGACTTGGCGATGGTCTCGGCCCGGGCGACGTCGGCGTCGACCTCCCGGCCGGGGCCGGGCCGTACCTGGATCGTGACTTCCTGGGCGACGTCGCCCTGCCATTGTCCGGCATTGGTGGCGACGATCTCGGCGGCGCCCGCGCACAGGCCCGCCAGGAATGTCAGGATCGCGATGACGGCAGCCAGCGACCGCCCGGCCGCGGTGTCGGTGGGGACCAGGGCGGCGTTGCGGCGTAGGCCCGTGGGCAGGACCGGATCCGCCGGTCCGGACGCGGAGTCTGGTTTGGGCCGGGCCGTCGCGGGGGCGCTCATTCCTCGATCCGCAGCCCGCCTTCGCCCAGCACCATGCGGCGGGCGTCGACGGCGTCCATGATACCGAAATCGTGGGTCGCGATGATCACCGAGGTCCCGAGCTTGTTGAGTTCCAAGAATAGCCGCAGCAGGCGGCGCCCGAGGCTGGGATCGACGTTGCCGGTGGGCTCGTCCGCGAGCAGCAGGTCCGGACGGGCGATCAGCGCCCGGGCGATGGCGGCGCGCTGCTTCTCGCCGCCCGACAGGAGGGGCGGCAGGGCGTGCATGCGCTCACCGAGGCCGACCCAGCGCAGCAATTCCACCACCTCGGCCCGGTAGCTGGTCTCCGACCGGCCTTGGACGCGGAGCGGCAGCGCTACGTTTTCGTACGTGGTGAGGTGGTCGAGAAGGCGAAAATCCTGGAACACGACGCCCATGCGCCGCCGCAGGCCGGTTAGCGCCTTCGCGGATATGCCGCTGACCTCCTCGCCGAAGATCGAGACGAGGCCGCGGGTCGGACGCACCGACAGGAGGATCAGGCGCAGCAGCGTCGTCTTGCCGGCGCCCGACGGACCGGTGAGGAACTGGAACGAGCGGGGCGCGATCCGGAAGCTCACGTCCGACAGCACTTCTGGCCCGAGGCCGTAGCGCATGCCGACATTCTCGAACTGCACCACCGGCCGCTCCGCGCCTGGCAGCAGGCTCTTCATGCTCGCCTGTACGTTCAAAGCCGTGCCGGGTTTCGCCGATTCATGGTGCCGAAATCGCCGGATGGGCGGGCGTTTTCAAGGCCGGTCAGCTTTCACTGACGCTTAACCCTGTTCGGGCACGCTTTCGCAACCGATTTTGCCGTCCGGCTCCGTCCGGGATGATCGGACGCGGGACTCGATCCCGGATGGAACCTGCCCGCCCGACCGGAGGCGAGCGCCCTGAGCGAATGGCTTGCGTATGCTGATCGTCTGCCCGAGCTGCGCCAGCGAATACCGGCTCGATGCCGGCAAGGTCGGCATGGAGGGCCGTTCGGTTCGCTGCGCCGCCTGCCGCGAGACGTGGTTCATCACCCCCGCCGACGTGCTGGCCGGCCACGAGGCCGAGTTGGCCGAGCGGGCCGAGGCGGAGCCCGATCCGGTCGCCGACGCAGCCTGGCAGGAAGCCTCCGCCACGGTCCGGGCGGCAACCGACGCGCCTGATCCGCCGCGGGTCCGCCGGCGCGCACCGCCGCGGGCCGACCGAGCCAAGGGCTGGCGCAGCGTGCAGGGTCTGTCGCCGTCCCTGGCCGTCGGGCTGACATTGCTGGCGGCGGTGCCTCTGATCTGCCTCGCCCGTGACAGCGTGGTCCGTGCGGTCCCGCAGAGCGCCGCCCTGTTCGCCCGGGTCGGTCTGCCGGTGAACCTCCGCGGCATCGAGATCCGCGATGTCGTGGCCTTCAGCAATCCGTCCGAGGACGGCCGTCCGGCCGAGCTGGTCGTCGAGGGCGACCTCGTCGGAATCGCCCGGACCGATGTGCCGGTGGCGACGTTGAGCGCCGAGATCCGCGACGCCGCCGGACGCGTGATCCGGTCCTTCCCGGTCGCGCCGCCGCGGGCCGTGCTCGGGACGGCCGAGACCGCGCGGTTCCGTGGCACGCTGATAAGCCCGCCCGCCTCAGGCCGGGCCGTGGTGCTGCACTTTGCCGATTCCGAACCGGCGCGCGACGACGCCCGAACCCCGACCGGCGGTCATTGAAGAGAATCGAAGTTGGCTACGGTCGGCCGGGCGTCGGATCGATCGACACCGTGCGTGGGGACGCCGCCGCGGGATTCTCTTGGCAGCCATTGACTTGCGGACCCGTCAGGACGGCAGACCAAATCCATCTGCCCGGCGTTCTCTGTCGTCACCCCGGAACGATCCGCACATCGCACGGCCTGCGGCGGCGCTAGATCTGTCTCCGGTGCCGCTGCCACGGACAGGATCAGTCGGTGGCGAAGAACGGCTGATCCTGATCTCGTCGTCCGGGTAGCGCGCGCGAGGGATGCCATGTGACGAGATTTGGGCGGCAGCGGTAATCTGTAACGGTCGGCGGTTTTCGAAACTCGTCGAGGGTTTCTCGTCGAATTTCAGCTGACGCAACGGGGCGTTTAAAGTTTGGAAAGTGTTTCCTTCCGCCGCGATCGGCGTCGGAAGGAAGCTGTTGCTTGCCTATTGCCTCTTGAGAACGGATCTGAAACTCTAGGTCTGCTGTCGTACGGCGAGCGATCGCCAGCACTCGAATTTAAGGTTGTGGGGCGGGTCCGCCGTGGTTGCCAAGAAAACCGTCCCGATCTTCTTCGGAACGACAGATGCCGTCGAGCCGAAACAGGCGTTCGACTATTGGCGCAGCACCGTCATGGCTGGCACCGACCTCGAACGACTTGACTCGGAGGTTCCGTTCGCAGCCTCGCGCATGGTCGCGGCATCCCGCCACGGATCGATTTTCCGGACGATCAGCCAACCCTTCAGCCTGGAGCGCAAGCCGCACCACGTCCGCGGCGACGGTCGGGACGAGATGGGCATCATGCTGGTCACCCGCGGCCGCGGCTACATCGAACAAGGCAACAACGGCGCGCTGCTCAATGCCGGCGACATCACCTTCCAGACCTGGGGACGGCCGGGCGGCGGCGGGAGCCTGTCCGACTACGAGGAAATCCGTCTCGCCGTGCCGCGTGCGACCTTCCTGGCGCATATCGGCAACGTCGACGACTTCGCCGCGAGGAAGTTCGCCGCCGGCCCCCTGAACGAACTCTTCGCGGCCTATCTGCGCGCGTTCGCGGGGTCGGTGGAATCGATGTCGGATGCCGAAACCGGGATCGCGGTCGAAGGTGCGCTCCACCTGCTCCGGGGTGTCATCAACGGCCAGAATGCCCGCGCGGACAACGAATTGTCGGCCAACGCGCTGCGGTCCCTGGCGCTGGCGCGGATCGAGCATCGCCTGCACGATCCGACGTTCGGCCCGGATGCCCTGGCAGCCGACCTTCGTATCTCCCGCAGCCGCCTCTACGCCGCATTCTCCGGCGGAGAGGGAATCGCGGCGACGATCCGCGACGCGCGGCTCGACCGGGCCCACGACCGGATCGTCATGATGCGCAGGGCCGGGGTCCGGGTGTCGTCGATCATGGCGACCTGCGGCTTCACCGACCCGGCCGCCTTCAGCCGCGCCTTCCGACAGCGCTTCGGCTTCTCGCCGCGCGACCTCCTCGCCCAGGCTGTCGCCTGAACGGGTCCGGGCCGCCATGACGCTGTCCGCGAGGGTGCGGTCGGACACGGTGACGGGCGACGGCCCGGTTCATAACCGTAGCGCGGCTCGAGGCGGCACGATGCGCTGCTTCCTGCGTCGGTGAAGCCGATAGCGGACCGCCGAGTACGATTCCCACCGGGGGAGCACACGTCACGCGGCGGGTTGTCGGCGGGATCGGGCGTTGCGAGGCGAGGGCGCCGTGAGTGTCGAGGCGAAGGTCCCCATCTTCATTCAGACGACGGATGTGGTCGGGCCGAAGCATGCGTTCGCATATTGGCGGGACGCGGTGCTCAGCGCCGCGACCATCACGCCGTTCGATCCGGCCGCCGCCTTCTCGGCCAGCCGCACGGTCGCGCCCTCCGCGAGGGGGACGCTGCTGCGCACCGTCAGCGCGCCGGTCGGCGTGGATCGCACCGCGCGTCATATCGGCCGCGACGGGCACGACGACATCGCGATCATGCTGGTGGCGGCCGGGCGAGGCTTCATCGAGCAGGGCACCAACGGCGCGATCCTGGGCGTCGGCGATGTCGCCTTCCACGCTACGGGCAAGCCCGGTATCGCCGGCAGCAGCGTCGGTTACGATGAGATCCGCCTCTCGGTGCCCCGCGCCATCTTCGCGGCGCAGGTCGGCGACCCGCAGGATCTCATCGGCACGAAGCTGAGCGCCACGCCGTTGCGCGGGCTGCTGAGCGCTCATCTCGACGCCTTCGCGACCTCTGTCTCCGGCATGTCGGAAGCCCAGGCCGGTATCGCCATCGAAGGCGCCCTCCACATCCTCCGCGGCATCGTCCATGGGCGGCGGACGACCGAGGACGGTGAGTTGTCCGCCGACGCGGTGCGCTCCCTGGCCCTGGCCCACATCCAGCGCTGCCTGCACGAGCCCGGGTTCGGCCCCCTGTCGCTGGCCGCATCCCTGCAGATCTCCCGAAGCCGGCTCTACGCGGCCTTTTCGGGCGGGGAGGGGATCGCGGCGACGATCCGCGACGCACGGCTGGACCGCGCCCACGACCGCATCGTCATGATGCGGACGGCGGGCGCCCGGATCGCATCGATCATGGCGAGTTGCGGCTTCACCGACGCAGCCGCGTTCAGCCGGGCCTTCCGGCAGCGCTTCGGTCTATCGCCCCGGGATCTGCTCGCTCAAGGGAAGGGATGATCAGATCCGCCCGGCCTGCGAATCGGCGACCGGCTGTGCCGTCGCCGTCGCCCCGCCGGCGGCCGACCGGGTCAGGCCCGCGAGGCGCTGCGCCATTCGGATCCCGGTGATGCCTATCCGCGCGAGCCGGATCTGGCCCGGCAACTGACGCGGACCGATCGGCCGGTACGCCAGACGCGGGCTGGCGCGCTCCGCCTCCGCGATGGCCTGACCGAGGGGGAGCTCGGCGATCCGGACGGCCTCCGCCCGGTCGATTCCGATGGCCTGCGCCCAAGCGTCATTCCTCCGCAGGCTGCCCGAGCCGTGCAAACGCCGGAACCGCCGCCGCCAGAGATGACGGCGCACCACCCGCGGAAAGGTCTCCATCCGGGCGTCGCAGAGCGCGTCCGGCTCCTCGCAGCGGGAGCGGATCGTGTCGGCCACGCCGCCAGGAGCCCGGCCGGTGAGCCGCGCCGAGATCGTCACGCAGACATCGGTGGCGTGCCGGACCCGCAGGCCGTGCTCGATCAGCCGCGCGATGAACGCACCGTCCTCACCGAGCGGGATCTCCGGCATGCCCCCGACCGCCCGGTAGGCGTTCCGGGTCACCGCCAAGGTCGCGCCGATCGCGGTCCGGTGGCAGGGCCATGGGTCGTTCGGGTCCGGATCGATCCGCGCTTCAGCCTCGGTGATCAGGGCATCGTAGATGTCCTCGAGGCGCCCGCGGGCGGGGAGGGATGGCGGCAGGAGCGCGGCCTCCGCGGCGTCGAGTTCGACCCGGCCGGCGACCGCGTCGGCGCCGGCCTCGATGGCGGCGCGGTTGCGGGCGACCCAGTTCGACGGGACGCGGCTGTCCGCATCCGTCGACAGGATCATCCCCGTATTCCCCGCATCCCCGAGCCAGGCGGCGGCGAGATCCATGGCCTTGCGCCGTGCCCAACCGGCATGCGCGCCGGAAAAGTCCTCGTTCGCGACCCGTACCGAGATCGACAGGGTCGGCACCAGCCGATCCACGAGGGCGTCGGTGCCGTCCGTGCAGTTGTTCAGGAACAGGACGAGGCCGAGGCTTCCGGGGGCGAGCCCGACCTGCGCGTCGATGGCCCGGAGGCAGGCCTCGATCCGCTCGACCTCGTTGCGCACCGGGATCGCGATGATCGCGGAGGGCGTGGAATCGGCTGGCTGGGTGGTGCGCGTCACCGGGGCGGTCTCCGTCTGGGCCCGCACGGATGGGACCGGACGCGGGCCTCCCGGCTATGCCCGACGCCGCCTGAACGAAACCGGAAAGCGCAGCACCGCCCGGATCGATCGATCAGAGGGTCTTTTCGAGCAGGCCCTCAATCCATTCCGGCTGGGTCTCGCCCACCGAGCGGCCCATCTCGGTCTCGCCCTTGTAGGCGATCAGCGTGCTCTGCATCCGCACATTGAGGCGCCGCAGCAGCTCTTTCTGACTGTCGAAATCGACATCGAAGATCTGGAGATCCTTGAAACGCGGCTCCCCGGCGAGCTTGGCCAGGATCGGCTTCTGTGTCTTGCAGATCGGGCACCAGGGGGCGCTGACCTCGATCAGGATCGGCTTGCCGCTCTTCTGCGCCGCCTCGAACGACGCCGCCGAGAACGGCATCGTCTCACCGGCAAGGGCCGGCGACAGGCTGGCGGCGAGGGCGAGACAGGCGAGCGCAAGCGCGGCGCGTCGGCTCTTCATGATGCATTTCCTCCGGCGCCAGGGCCTTGATGGTCTTTCGGCGTCCTCCCCGGTGTCGTTACACGATGGGGTCCGGAACGCGGCGCCGAAGGTGGGATCAGGCGCCGGCGCGTTGTCACATCATCGAGAGGCATCGCCCGACCGGTCCTGTTCGATCAGATCCGCGATGTCCTGCGCGTCCACGGCGTCCATCGGACGCCGGATCCGGAGTGCCCGCGTGGCGACACCGGCCCGCATCACCAGCACGATGGTCTCCATGTCGGGGCAGCCGGGATCCGCGCAGGCGATCTCGTTCACGGCCAGCGCGTCGGCCTCGCTCAGGCCGAGCGCAACGATCAGCTCCTGCTTGAGACGCGCGGCGATCCCGGCACGCTCCGCCGAGCGCGTGCGCCACGCTTTCAGACTCACGAAAGCCATGCCGAATGGTTTTCCCTGTGGCGAACGCGGCAGTACTATGCCCGTCTTTTAGAGGGTGCGACGCGATTCGACCGATTACGAGCCGATCGTGTTGCGCCTTTCAGGGCGGGTCAAGCAGTCGGCCCCCGTTCATGACCGAAACAAACGTCGTGCTCGACCGTAATGCCTGCGCGCGCGCAGAGGACATGAAAACTTGCGACCCTGGCGAGACGGACCGGGTGACCGGCGAAGCTATCACCACGGGAACCTCAAGGAGGCCCTGATCGAGGCCGCGCGCCGGTTCATCGCCGAGCGCGGGATCGGCGGATTCGCGCTGGTGGATGCCGCCCGCCTGGTCGGGGTGACGCCGGCCGCCCTCTATCGGCACTTCCGCGGCCGCGATGCGCTGCTCGAAGAACTGGCCGGGCGCGGCTTTGCGGAACTCGCGGCCCGGCTGGCGAGGGCGCTGACCTCCCGGGGTACGCCCCTCGAGCGCTTCACCCGGATGGGCGAAGCCTACCTCGCCTTCGCCGAAGAGGAGCCGGCCTATTACGCGGCGATCTTCGAGACCCGCGGCGCCGTGGCCGAGCCGTCCGAGACGGAGGCGGGGGCGCCCGGCCGCCCATCTCCGTTCGACCTGCTCGTCGAGGCGCTGCAGGCGACCTTCGCGGACGGGTTCGGGGGCGTGGCGCCCCGGTTCATCGCCCTCGAGGTCTGGGCGCTGGCACACGGCATCGCGACCCTGTCGGCCGCCGGGCACCTGCCGCGGGGACCGGGCTTTCCGGACAAGTACGAACTCCTGCGCGCTGGCGTGCTGGCGCTGGTCCATGGCGTTGCGCAACCAGGTGAACGAGCCCGGTCTTGAAAGCGCGCCCCGGCACCCGCATGTTAACTCCGTTCACATGAGCAGCGGAGCCAAGCCGTGACCACGCAATCTTCTTCCCCCTGGGCGACCGGCAAGCTCTGCCGCTCCGGCCCATTCCCCCGTCGGTCCCTCGAAATCGGCGCGATCGTCGTCGGGTTCATCTACTGGTGGCCGGTCGGCCTCGCGCTCGTCGCCTGGAAGATCGCCGGCTATCCCGCCTTCTCGGAACTGCGCGACGCCGCACGCCGGGGCGTGGCCGGCTTCGAGGGCAGCGGACGCTCGGCCTCGCGCTTCGCCCGAACCTTCGAGGCCGCCAACCGTGGCGGAACCGGCAATGCGGCGTTCGACGCCTATCGCCGGGCCGAGCTCGATCGGCTCGAAGCGCAGCGGAAGGCCCTGGAAGACGAGAGCCGCGCCTTCACCGACTTCGTCGAGGAGCTGAAGCGGGCCAAGGACCGCGAACAGTTCGACGCCTTCATGGCCAAGCGCCGCGGCGAGGGCGGCCAAGACCGCTCCTACACGGCCTGAACGCGAGCCAGATGCGGGGCCCGGCCGGACGGCTGGGCCCCGTTTTTATGAGGTCTCAGGCTGCCCGCACCGTATCGAGGAAGCGGGACACCTCCGCGGTGAGATGCTCGGATTGCCGCGACAGCTCGGAGGCCGCGCCGAGCACCTGCGCCGCCGATCGTCCTGTCGCCTCGGCAGCCTCTGCGACGCCCGCGATGTTGCTGGTGACCTCGCCGGTGCCGATCGCGGCCTGTCCGACGTTGCGGACGATCTCCTGCGTCGCCGCGCCCTGCTCCTCGACGGCGGCGGCGATCGAGGTCGCGACGGTGCTGATGTCCTGGATCCGCCCGGTGATCGACCCGATCGCCGTCACGGCCTGTCCGGTCGATCCCTGGACGCGGGCGATCTGGCCGGCGATCTCCTCGGTCGCCTTGGCGGTCTGCTCGGCCAGCGCCTTCACCTCTGACGCCACCACCGCGAAGCCACGCCCCGCATCTCCCGCGCGGGCCGCCTCGATGGTCGCGTTGAGCGCCAGCAGGTTGGTCTGGCCGGCGATCGACGAGATCAGCCCGACGACGTCGCCGATCCGGGCCACGGCACCGCTCAGTTCGTGCACCAGCGCACTGGTCTGCCCGGCCTCGTCGGCGGCTCTCTGGGCCAGCTTGGCCGATGCGTCCATCTGCCGGCCGATCTCCTGTACCGACGAGCCCAACTCCTCGGCGGCCGCAGCCACGGTGTTGACGTTGCTGGCCGCCTCCTCGGCTGCGGACGCGACCGCGCCGGATTGAGCCGATATCTGCCCGGCCATGGCCGACAGCGCGCTCGCGGTGGTCTGCAGTTCCGTCGCGGAGGACGAGACCTGACCGATGATGCCGCCGACCGCCTTCTCGAATTTGTCGGCCATCTCGCGCATGCCGGCCTTGCGCTGCTCCTCGGCGGCGGCACGTGCCTGCGCGGTCTCGGCCTCGAGAGCGCAGGTGCGGATCAGGTTGTCCTTGAACACCTCCACGGCCGCCGCCATGGCGCCGATCTCGTCGTGCCGGTCACGGGCCGGCACCGTCACGCCGGTATCGCCGCCGGCGAGCCGGGACATGATCTCGGTCATCCGCTGGATCGGACGCGAAATCCGAAACAGGGAGAAGGCCGCCGCCGCGAGCGCCGCGATGACCGACAGGATGACGTTGCCCCAGGCGGCCGCGGACGCGGTCTTGGCCCGATCCACCGCCTCGTCGACCTCCCGGGTGGCGTTCCGTTCGTTCAGGGCGACCAGACGCGAGAGCGAGGCACGCGCATCGTCGTAGATCTTCACCGTGTCGGGTCCGCCGAGCTGCGCGAGCGCCTCGGCCTGCTTGCCGGAGGCGATCAGCCGCCGCATCGCGCCGTCGATCTGCTCATAGCGGCTCCATAGGGCGGCGAACGCGTCGTAAAGGCCCCGCTCCTCGGGCGTGGAGATCAGGCGCTCGTAGGTCTTGCGCCGCTCGGCGAGCTGCGTGAGCGTCGCCGCGAGTTGCGTCTCGCCGGCCCTGAGGCTGTCGGGATCCTTGGAGAGGGTTATCAGGCGGAATTGCTTGATCCGCACCTCCGAGGCCGCGACCTCGACTTCGTTGATCCGCGACACTGACGGAAGCCAGTTGTTCGCGACCTTCGTCATCGCATGCCGAATGTCGGTTAGCTCGATAATCGATAGACTACCCTGACCTGCCGCAATAACGGCGAACAATCCAAATATCGCTGCAAGCGTCGTCTTGAGTGAAACGGTGAGGCGCATGGCTTTGAACCGATACCGCGGTGATGGCGCCAGCTAGCAGACCGGGTGTGTCTTTGAAAAGTCGTTCGAAAATGTTTGAGGGCAGTTTATGTTTCAAGTGGGCGTAAGTTTGTTTCGCATATTATAGAACAATCATGACATTGAGTTTGTATATTTGGCGGTTAGATCAAGGAAACAAATCAAGGAATTTATAGTTCGATCGAATAGTGATCACATCACGCAAAAATGAGCGTGGGTTTCTGCCGCAACCGGGGACGATTTTGTGAGGGTCGGGCGCGCATGCGCGTCGTCACCCGACCGCTGCCCCGTGCCGATGTAGTTCCGGGGTCCGGTGAACGCGTGGCCTCGATCGGGTTCGAATAGGTGTATTCGCGCCGTGTCACGTTGCGCCCCGGCGCTCGCTCCGGCATTCCTGCCCCTCTGGGGTGGAGGGATGTGCGATGCCGGCGAGTCGGGTCACGGTGGTCGATCACCCCCTGGTGCAACACAAGCTCACCTATCTGCGGGACAAGAACCGCTCGACCAAGGGGTTTCGCCAGCTGCTGAACGAGATCGGCATGCTGCTCGCCTACGAGGTGACCCGGGACCTGCCGCTGGAACCGGTTACCATCGAGACGCCGATCCAGCCGATGGAAGGCCGACAGATCCAGGGCAAGAAACTGGTCTTCGCACCGATCCTGCGGGCGGGCGTCGGTTTCCTCGACGGGATGCTGTCGCTGGTGCCCTCGGCCCGGGTCGCCCATGTCGGGCTGTACCGCGATCCCGAGACGCTCGAAGCGGTCGAGTATTATTTCAAGGCCCCGTCCGACCTCGCCGACCGGACCGTGCTGGTGCTCGACCCGATGCTCGCCACCGCGAATTCCGCCATCGCGGCGCTCGACCGGCTGAAGGCCCGGGGCGCCTCCGACCTGCGTTTCGTCTGCCTTTTGGCCGCCCCGGAGGGTCTGGCGAAGTTCCAGGCCGCGCATCCCGACGTCCCGATCTGGACGGCGGCGATCGACAGCCATCTGAACGACCACGGCTACATCGTACCGGGCCTGGGCGATGCGGGTGACCGGATGTACGGCACCCGCTGATCGAACAGCCCCCGGCTGGGCCAATTCTATCGATCAGTCCGCCGCTGTTTCGCACATTGGCTGGATGCACATTGTATTCATCTCGCCGAATGCTACAAAAATCGTCCGACCCCCGATGCGGCGCCAAAAGCCGCACGGCCCGGAGGAGGAATCAGCATGGCGATGGATCGCAGCGTGACGAGCCGGGCGGCGGCCCTGCTGGCAGCGGCCGGGTTGTTGGCCGCGGGTGAGTCCCGGGCGGCGGACCCGATCAAGATCGGGGTGATCGCGGAGGCGCAATCGGTGGTCGGGGCCTCGATCCCTCAGGCTGTCCAGCTCGCCGCCGACGAGATCAACGCGAAGGGCGGGGTCGACGGGCGCCAGATCCAGGTGGTCTCCTACGACGACAAGAGTTCGGCCTCCGACGCCGTCCGGGCGTTCCAGCGGGCGGTCTCCGAGGATAAGGCCCACGTCGTCATCGCCAGCTACATCTCCGAAGTCGTGCTGGCGCTGATGCCCTGGGCTGCCCGGCTCAAGACCCCGATGATCACCCCGGGTGCCGCCTCCAACGAAATCAGCCTCGCGGTCCACAAGGATTACGCCCGCAACAAGTACACCTTCCACGGCTATCTCACCTCGGCGGCTCTGGCCCAGTCGATCTGCGACTCGACCAAGGACATGCTCCTCGACCTGATGAAGGTGAAGACCGCCTCGATCATGAGCGAGGACGCGGCCTGGACCCGTCCGCTCGACGCGGCCTACGAGAAATGCCTGCCCGAGATCGGCGTGAAGGTGGTCGATCACATCCGGTTCTCGCCGGATACCGGCGACTTCACGCCGATCTACAACAAGATCGAGGCCGGCAAGCCGGACCTGATCGTCACCGGCATCTCGCATGTCGGGGTGCAGCCGACCGTGCAGTGGCGCAACCAGCAGGTGCCGCTGGCCATGACCGGCATGAACTCGCAGGCGACCTCCTCGACCTTCTGGGCCAACACCAACGGGGCGACCCAGGGCGTGATCTTCCAGAGCATCGCGGTGCCGGGCGCCGCGATCACCGACAAGTCGCTGGCCTTCAGCGAGGCCTTCAAGAAGCGCTTCGGCAGCGATCCGTCCTATGCCGGCTACATGGCCTACGATCAGGTCTACTACACGGCCGATGCGGTGAAGCGGGCGGGCTCCACCGAGGCCGACAAGCTCGTCGAAGCCCTGGAGAAGACCGACTGGGTCGGCACGGTGGGCCGGACGCAGTTCTACGGCAAGGACGACCCCTTTACGCACTCGATCAAGTACGGGCCGGGCTTCGTCACCGGGCTGATGGCGCAGTGGCAGGACGGCAAGCAGGTCGCGATCTGGCCGACGAGCCTGGCGCAAGGCAAGATCGTTCTGCCCCCGGCCGTGAAGGCGGCGGTGCGATAGGCCGGCCGCCTCGGCGCCGCGCTTGCCAAGCGCGCCCGTTGCCGCAAGTACAGCCGGACCGCGTCCCCAGGGGCGTGGCCCGGAACACGCACGCGTTGAGGACGCTTCGATGGCCAGCACCGCCCTGCCCGAGACCATGCGCCGGATCCACTTCACGGGACCGGGCGGGCCGGAGGTCCTCGCCGTCGAGACTGCGCCGCTGCCGAGCCCCGGACAGGGCCAGGTCCTGATCGAGGTGGTGGCCGCCGGCGTGAACCGCCCGGACGTCATGCAGCGCGCCGGCCTGTACCCGCCCCCGCCCGGCGCCACCGAGATCCCGGGCCTCGAAGTGGCCGGCCGCATCGCGGCTTTGGGGGAGGGGGTCCAGGGTCTCGCCATCGGCGAGGAGGTCTGCGCCCTGGTGATCAGCGGCGGCTACGCCGAGTTCGCAGTGGCCGAGGCCTCCCATTGCCTGCCCCGCCCCAAGGCGCTCTCGCTGGTCGATGCAGCCGGCCTGCCGGAAACCTTCTTCACGGTCTATTCGAACGTGGTCCAGCGCGGTCGTCTCGCGAAGGGCGAGAGCTTCCTGGTCCATGGCGGGTCGAGCGGCATCGGGGCGACGGCGATCCAGATCGCCAAGCATGTCGGCGCCCGGGTCTTCGCCACCGCGGGCTCGGCCGAGAAGTGCCGCTTCTGCGAGGATCTCGGCGCCGATGCGGCGATCGACTACAAGCAGGCCGACTTCGCCGAGGAGATCAAGCGTCTCACCGACGGCCGCGGCGTCGACGTCATCCTCGACATGATCGGCGCGAGCTACCTCGGCCGCAACATCAAATCACTGGCCCCGGACGGCCGACTGGTGATGATCGCCCTCATGGGCGGCTACAAGGTGGATGGGCTGAACATCACCCCGATCATGCGCAACCGGCTGACCTTCACGGGCTCGACCCTGCGGCCCCGCCCGAAAGCCGACAAGGCCGTGATCGCCGAGGGCCTGCGCAAGGATGTCTGGCCGGAGCTCGAGGCCGGCCGGATCCGCTCGGTGACCCATGCCACCTTCCCGCTGGAGCAGGCGCAGAAGGCCCACGAACTGATGGAATCGAGCGCCCACCTCGGCAAGATCCTCCTCACCACCGGCCGGTAACCGGCGCGCTCGACAGGAACCCGCTTCGGCGACGCCGCGTTGGCGGCCGGTAACGAAATCGTGTCGCGTGCGTCGCGTCCGGGTGGGGAGGGTGTGAGAATGGTGGAGAAACTGAACCCGCAGGAGAGCCGGCAGGGCCAGCGCGGCAAGCCGGTTTTGTGGGTCCTGGTCGGCAGTCTCGTTCTGCTGGCGATCGCGACGGTCGGCCTGCTGACCTGGAACGGCGCCAACTCTCCGAAGGACTATGCCAGCCAGAGCCAGGATGCGTCGCGGCGCGAGGTAACCGGCTCGGTCAACGGTCAGTCCGGGAGCGCCGCACCGTCGAACAGCAGCGCGGTCCCGGGGGGCAACCCGTCCTACCCGCAGCCGGCTCAGCCGAACGCGAACGGCGGGACGGCGAAGTAAGTCTGGTGATTTGGGACGGCGCCCGGCGCCGTCCCATGAGCCGTTCGCTTCGACCCGGCGCTCAGCGCGTCGGGATCGGCGTCGGCCCGCGATAGTCGTAGAACCCGCGCTTGGCCTTGCGACCCAGCCAACCGGCCTCCACGTACTTCACCAGAAGCGGGCAGGGCCGGTACTTCGAATCAGCCAGGCCTTCATAGAGCACCTGCATCACGGACAGGCAGGTATCCAGCCCGATGAAGTCGGCCAGCTGCAACGGCCCCATCGGGTGGTTCGCCCCGAGCTTCATGGCGGTGTCGATCGACTCGACCGACCCCACGCCCTCGTAGAGCGTGTAGATCGCCTCGTTGATCATCGGCAGCAGGATGCGGTTGACGATGAAGGCCGGAAAATCCTCCGACATCGTCGAGATCTTGCCGAGCTTGGCGATGAACGCCTTGGCCGACTCGTAGGTGGAATCCTCCGTGGCGATGCCGCGGATCAGCTCAACGAGCTGCATCACCGGCACGGGATTCATGAAGTGGATGCCGATGAACCGCTCCGGCCGATCGGTCGCCGCGGCCAGCCGGGTGATCGAGATCGACGACGTATTGGTCGCCACAATCGCATCCGGGCGCAGGGACGCGCAGAGGGTCGAGAAGATCTCCCGCTTGGTCGCCTCGTTCTCCGTGGCCGCCTCGATCACGAGGTCGGCGGGGCCGAGGTCGGCGAAGCCGTGCGCCGGCTTGATGCGCGACCGGATCTCCCGGCTCTCAATCTCTTCGATCGTGCCCTTGGACACGAGCCGCGACAGACCCGCGTCGATCGACGACAGGCCGGTCTCGAGACGGTTCGGGTCGCGGTCGTTCAGCAGGACATCGAGGCCGGCGGCGGCGCAGACCTGCGCGATGCCGCTGCCCATCTGGCCCGCGCCGATGATGCCGACCCGCTTGATCTCCATGTCCATCTGTCGACCTGTGCCCCCATACGGCCGTTGCTGCGCGACTGCCCGAGGGGGTGGACTGCGCCAACGCCGCGGCCCGCGCGAAGACGGGCCGTCCCTGACTTCTAGACCATTCTTGTTCGCAGAAGGAACCCGCCCGCAGGCGCGTTGCGACAATGCTCGCCCGGTGAACCAGGCCGGGCGAGCACGACCGTTACTGACCCTTTGCCTTGCCGATCTCCGCCTGGAAGTCCGGCACAACCTGGAATAGGTCACCGACCAACCCGTAATCCGCCACCTGGAAGATCGGCGCGTCCTCGTCCTTGTTGATCGCGACGATGACCTTCGAGTCCTTCATGCCGGCGAGGTGCTGGATCGCCCCGGAGATGCCGACCGCTACGTAGAGATCCGGCGCCACGACCTTGCCGGTCTGGCCGACCTGCCAATCGTTCGGCGCGTAGCCGGCATCCACCGCCGCGCGCGAGGCGCCGACCGCGGCGCCCAGGGCATCGGCCAGGGGCTCGATCAGCGCGTGGAACTTCTCCGACGATCCGAGCGAGCGGCCGCCCGACACGATGATCCGCGCCGAGGCCAGCTCCGGCCGATCCGACTTGGCGATTTCCTCGCCCTTGAAGGCGGACCCACCGGACTCGGGCGCCGCCGCGGAGACGGCCTCGACGGGGGCTGCCGCGCTGCCCTGCTCCGACGCCTTGAACGCTGCTGTACGCACCGTGATCACCGTCTTGCCGGCGGGGATCTGCACGGTCTGGATGGCGTTGCCGGCGTAGATCGGACGCTCGAACGTGTCGGGCGAGATCACCTTGATGATGTCCGAGACCTGGGCGACATCGAGCAGGGCGGCCACCCGCGGCAGGATGTTCTTGCCCGTCGTCGAGGCCGACGCGATGATGATGTCGTAGGGCCCGGCGATCGACGCGATCAGCGCGCCGACCGGCTCGGCGAGGTCGTGGTCGTAGACGCCGTCCTCGGCGTTCAGCACCTTCTCGACGCCGTCGAGCTTGGCCGCCGCCTCGGCGACCGCCTTCGAGCCGGCGCCGAGCACGAGGGCGTGGACCGGCGCGCCGATATCCTTGGCGGCGGTCAGCGCTTTCAGGGTGCCGTCCTTGATCTGGCCGTTGCCGTGTTCGACGAAAAGGAGTGTCGTCATGTGCGTGTGAACCTCGGTTGCGGCTGGCCGCGCTCGACCGCCTCGACGGGAACGCGGCTCAGCTCGGAAAAAATCAGATCACGCCGGCTTCGACCTTGAGCTTCTGTACGAGTTCCGCGGCCGACCCGACCTTGACGCCGGCGGAGCGTCCCGGCGGCTCGGCGGTCTTGAGCACCTTGAGCCGCGGGGTCACGTCGACTCCGAGCGCTTCGGGGCTCAGCTCCTCGAGCGGCTTCTTCTTGGCCTTCATAATGTTCGGCAGCGAGGCGTAGCGCGGCTCGTTGAGGCGCAGATCGGTGGTGACGATCGCCGGGAGCTTGAGCGTTACGGTCTGCAAGCCGCCATCGACCTCCCGGGTCACGTCGAGGCTGCCTTCGGAAGCCTCGATCTTGTACGCGAAGGTGCCCTGCGGCCAGCCGAGCAATGCACCCAGCATCTGGCCGGTCTGGTTCGAATCGTCGTCGATCGCCTGCTTGCCCAGGATCACCAGCTGCGGCGTCTCCTTCTCGACCACGGCCTTCAGGAGCTTGGCCACCGCCAGCGGCTCGCAAGTGACGTCGGTCTTGACCAGGATGGCCCGGTCGGCGCCCATCGCGAGGGCGGTACGCAGCGTCTCCTGCGCCTGCTGCGGGCCGATCGACACGGCAACGATCTCGGTGACGGTGCCCTTTTCCTTCAGGCGGATCGCCTCTTCGACGGCGATCTCGTCGAAGGGGTTCATCGACATCTTGACGTTGGCGAGTTCGACCCCGGAGCCATCGGCTTTCACGCGGATCTTGACGTTGTAGTCCACCACCCTCTTGACGGGCACCAGCACCTTCATGGCGGTCTCGATCCTTCCCCGTGGATTCTTGTTGCCGGACCCGCCAGGCCTTCGAACGTTCGACGCGTGGGGACGGCGGGTCCGCGAAGCGGGCGGACCGTAACGGCCACATTTCCGCCTTGTCAACGCGGGGCGGGTAATGGTGCTGCCGGGCCGGACTGGTCTTCGACGCAGCGATGCCCCGTTCCGATTCGCCTCAGCGGTTGGCGCCCGGCACCCAGAGCACGTCGTCGGCCCCATCGGCGTTGGCGGTGCGGCTCGCCACGAACAGGAAGTCCGAGAGGCGATTGAGGTACTGGATCGCCTGGGGCGAGACGATCTCGTCGTCGCGGTCGGCTAGGCTCACCGCCAGGCGCTCGGCACGCCGGCACACGGTGCGCGCGAGGTGAAGCGCCGCCGAGGCCGGTGATCCGCCGGGGAGCACGAAGGATTTCAGCGGCGGGATCGACGCGTTGAGGGCGTCGATGTCGCGCTCCAGCCGCTCGACCTGGCTGGCGACGATGCGCAGCGGCTCGTAGGGCAGCGGCTCCGGGCTCGGCGGGGTCGCGAGGTCGGCGCCCAGATCGAACAGGTCGTTCTGGATCGCCCCGAGCATCCCGTCGAGGGCGCCTTCCGTGTGCAGGCGGACCATCCCGATGCAGGCATTGGTCTCGTCGACCGTGCCGTAGGTCTCGACCCGGAGGTCCGCCTTGGACCGGCGCTGCCCGTCCGCCAGGGCGGTCGTGCCCTTGTCGCCGGTGCGTGTGTAGATCCGGTTGAGCTTGACCACGGGACCTGCGCCTCACAACGGCTGGCGAAGCCCGGCGGGCTCGCGACCCGTAGGGCCTAGAGCCCTTCCGTCGGCCGCGCAATCGGCCCGGTGATCAGAACGTGTAGCCGATCTTGCCGCCGAAATTGGTCAGGCCCCGGTTGTTCGCACAGAGGCCGGCATTCGACATGTGCTCGACCGTTGCCATGACGCTCCAATGCTCGGTCAGGCGATAGCCGAGCGCCGCCGCCTCGCGGAACATCGGTGAGCAGCCCAACGTGTTGAAGCCGTAGGGCGTCAGCGCCTTCGGCCCGGTATAGCCGTTATGGGCGACGCCGCCGAAGAAGCCGTCGAGGAACACGCGCCGACCCAGGGTCTCGGGGAAGATATCGACGGTCCAGGTCGCGCCGAGATACGCGTAGCTGGTCCGGCCACCGGTGTTGTAACTGCCGCCCACCGTCGGACGCGGTACGAAGGCCTGCCAGAACGGGTCGGCGCTGACCTGCGGCTTGGCGAACAGGATCTCGCCGTTGACGTTCGCCTTGCTGAAGCCCGGGAGCTTGCCCTCGGCGCTACCCGGATCCTGCACTGCACCGCCGATGCGCACCTCCGATACGATGCTCAGCGGCTGGGCCGGCGCCGCGTAAGCCGCAGGCAGGGCGGGAACGTCCGCCGCGGAGGCTGGCAGGATCGCCGCACCGATGATCAGGCTGACGACGCAGGTGCGGAGGGCGGCAATCATGGGGCTCGGCCGGTTGGGCAAGTCGGTCTGTCTCTACCGAGCGTAGCACGCCCCCTCAGGACGCCGGCGCCCAATTCATCCCGGTCCCCCGCGAAAGGCGCGCGGTGCGGCGACATGGACACAGTGAGGCGGCGTTTCGAAATGTGGCTGTCGGATCCGGAAGCCGCGTTCAGGCCGAGCGCCACCAGACCACGCCCATAATGACCACGATCGCCACGAACTGCAGCAGCACGCGCAGGCGCATCAGTCTTTGCGAGACGCTGGCGCTGCCACCCCGCATCATGTTGGCGAGGCCGAACAGCAGGACCACGGCGACTGCCGCACAGGCTACGAAGACAAGCAGATTGGAGGACATGGCAAGCGAAATCCGAACCCGACGGGCGCCGGGATCCGGCGCGCCGCCGCTTGACGAGAAGCATCCGGCACGCACGGCCGACGAGGAGCCGGTCTGGCGCACCGATCATGAGGCGACCGCGACGGCCGGCTAACCCAGGGGAAGCCGGCCCTCGCAGTCAATTGCGCCGGAGCAGGCGCTCGAAATAATCGAGCTCCTCCCGCGGCCGGGTGGGATCGCCGAGCTTACGCCGCAGCTCTTCCATGATGCGGCGCGCACGCTGGACGGCCGATTCGTCGGCGGTCGGCACCCGGACCCGGCCGTCGCTCATGTCCCGGCCCTTGGTCGGACGACCGAGGGGGTCGTCGTCGCGGGCGCCGGCCTGGCCCTGCTGACCGGGCTGTTGGCCGCCTTCCTGCTGACCCTCGCCCTGGCCCTCGGCCATCTCCTGCATCTGCTGCGCCATGCCTTCGGCGCCCTTCTTCAGGCCTTCGAGCGCGCGGCCCTGGGCATCCACCGCCTCGTCGGCATCGCCCTGCTTCAGGGCGTTCTCGGCCTCGCGCATGGCGTCCTCGGCGTCGGACAGGCCCTGCTCGCCGCGCATGCCGTTCTCCTTCATGCGCTGCTCGAGTTCCTCCAGGCGCTGCCGCAGGGACTGCTGCCGATCGCCGACATTGCCTTGCTCGCCTTGGCCCCGCTCGCCCTGGCCCTTTTGCTTCTGACCCGGTTTGCCTTGTCCCTGCTGACCCTGCTGCCCCGGGCTCTGCTTCCCCTGGCCCTGTTGCGGCTGCCCGCGGTTGCCCTGCTGCTGTTGCTGCCCGCGATTCGACGGACGCTGCTGGCCGTTGCCGGGCTCCTGCCCGTCCTTGAAGGTCTCGTCACGCAGGCCCTGCTGCTCGCGCGCCATCGCGTCGAGGTCGCGCATCTGTTTCTGCATCTCGCGGCTGGCCTGATCGGATTTGCCGCCCTTCTCCGCGGTCTGAAGATTCTCCAGGATGTTGCGCAACTGCTCCATCAAGCGTTGCGCCTCGGCGGTGTCGCCACGCTTCATCGCCTCGGCCATGTCCTGGATCATCTTGTCGAGATCCTCGGGCGTGACCGTCTTCGATTGCTGGTTGCTCTGACCCTTCTCGCCCGGATCGCGCGGCTGGCGGCCCTGCTTCTCCGCCATCTGCGAGAGGAACTTGTCGAGGGCCTGCTTGAGATCCTGCGTGAGGCGCTTGATCTCGTCGTCGGGGGCGTTGCGCTCGATCGCCTCCTTCAGCCGATCCTGGGCTTGCCGCAGCTGCTTCTCGGCATCCGACAGGTCGCCGTCCTCGATCTTCAACGCCATCTCCCACAGGAGATCGGCGACCTCGATTAGGTCGGCATCGGACTTCGCCCGGCGCAGGCGCTGCGTTGCGGTCCGAAGGCCGAGGAAGACCGGCGGCTGCGGCGTGAACATGTCGGGGGCGACCAGGAGCGCGTCGAGGGCACCCTGCACCCACAGGCGGTCCGTATCCGGCGCCGTGACGAGGCGGCGGCGATCCTCGGCGAGTGCCCGGGCCAGCGGATCCCGGAATTGCCGCGCCGGGAGCGTGATCTCGGCGGACGCCGTACGCCCCTCCTGGCCGGCCTCATCCTTGACGACGATCTGATAACGTACCCGGGCGCCCGACCACGGGCTGTCGGTGAGATCGACCAGGGTTTTTGTGTCGGTCTCGCCGGAGGCATCGGCCGGCAACGCAAGGTTGATCCGTGGGACCGGCGCCAGCGAGCGGCCGGCCTTCAGGGGCTCGATCACACCCTCCGCGGAGCTGATCCCGTAATCGTCCTTGGCACGGTAGGTGAGATTGAAGGTGCCGCGACCGTTCACTTCAGGGCCGCCGACGGCCGTCACCTCGGGCGGCCGGTCCGGGATTGCGTCCACGGTCAGCGTCTGTCGGCCGGCGGGCGTGACGATGACAAGTTCAGCCCCGCCGACGATGCGATAGCGCTCCTCGCGCAGGTCCGGCCGTTCCTCCTGGCCGGGGATCGGCTTGAGCCCGGCATTCGGCGTCAGCGTGGTGTTCGCCGCGGCCTTCCCCTGACCGGCGATGCGTACGATCAACTGCGCGTTGACCGGCGCCCGCAGGTGCTGGTCGCTGCCATCCATCGCGATCAGGAGCGGCGGAAGGCGGGTGTAGAGCGGCGGATCGATCCAGCCGTCGACCCGGAAATTCGGCCCCGGAGCCACCGGCTCGTGCCAGTCGAACGCGGCTCCGACGCGCGCCCACCATTCGGGGCCGGCCACGAACAAACTGGCCACCGCGGCCACCACGATCCCGGCCCGCAGGGCATAGGGATCGCGTCGCGTCATGCCGGGGCGCGGCAATCCGACCCGTAGGGCCGCGACCGCCTGTGCGGCCCGGCGCTGATGGAGCGCCCAAAGGGTCCGGCTGCCAGGATCCGCGGCGCCGACCGCCAGCGTATCCTGCGCCGCCGAGGCTGGTCCATGACGCAGGGCTGGATCGCGCGCGGCCGCCTCCCGGTCGAGCCGAGCCAGGGCGACCCGGCGATCGGGCCGCGCGAGATGCGCCAGCGGCAGCAGCGCGACGACCAGCATGACGGCCAGAATGGCGAGCCCGATCTGCCGCCAGAGCGGGCCGAGGTCGAGCCACAGGCCGGCCCAGGACAGAGCGAGGAACAACAGGCCGACGCCGAGGCCGCGCCACAGCACCGGCCAAGCCTGCTCCCAAAGGGATGCCGCCCGGGCCTGGGCGACGAGCCGGTCGAGCCGCGCGGCAGCCGCCTGTCCCGTCCCGGTGCTGCTGTCGAAGCCGTCCCTGTCGTTCACGCCGACCGTTCCGCCTCAATCTCGAGGATTTGCTGTAAGTGCCCGAGGAGATCCGGGCTCCGACAACGCGAGGCTAGCATGGTGGGCCGCGCTGGTCGGCGGGTCAAATCGGCGCGACCGCCGGTCTGTCAGCCGATCAGTTGTGCGCCTGGATGAAGTTGCGCACCTGCGGGTAGATCTGCGTCTCCCAGCGCTTGCCGGCGAAGACGCCGTAATGGCCTACGCCGGCCTGCAGGTGGTGCGTCCGCATGTAGGGGGCGAGCCCGGTACAGAGATCGTGCGCCGCCATGGTCTGGCCGGGGGCGCAGATGTCGTCCCGCTCGCCTTCGACGGTCATCAGCGCGGTGCGCTTGATCGAGCCCAGGTCGATCGGCTCGCCCCGGTAGCTCAGCTCGTTCTTGGCGAGCGTGTAGTCCTGGAACACGGTCTTGACCGTCTCCAGGTAGAACTCGGCCGCGAGGTCGAGGACGGCGAAATATTCGTCGTAGAAGGTTTCGATCGCCTCGGCTTTGTCATCCTCGCCGTTGGCCATGTGCCAGAACAAGTCGTTGTGGCCCTGCACGTGCCGCTTGGCGTTCATCGACATGAACGCCGAGACCTGCACGAAGCCCGGATAAACCTTCCGGCCGGCGCCCTTGTGACGCGACGGGACCGTGGCGATCAGGTTCTTCTCGAACCATGCGATCGGTTTCGAGGTCGCGAGCTCGTTCACCCCGGTCGGGTTGATCCGGCAATCCACCGGGCCGGCCATCAGCGTCATGCTGCGCGGGGCGGCCGCATCCTTCGCCTGCGCCATCGCGGCGGCGGCGACCAGCGCCTGCACGGTCGGCTGGCAGACCGCCACCACGTGCGATCCCTCGCCCATGACTTGGAGGAACTGGATCAGGTGCGCGACATACTCGTCGAAGCCGAACCGGCCAGCCGAGAGGGGGATGTCCCGGGCGTTGTGCCAGTCGGTGATGTAGACGTCGTGATCGGGCAGCATCACGCGCACGGTGGCGCGCAGCAGCGTCGCGAAGTGGCCCGACAGCGGCGCGACCAGCAGCACCTTGGGCTGCTCGGTGTGGATGTCCTTCTTGAAGTGCAGCAGCGTGCCGAACGGCGTGACCGTGACCGCTTCCTCGCTGACCGGCACGCTCCGGTTGCCGACCGTGACCGAGTCGATCCCGTAGGCGGGCCGCGCGAAGGTCAGGCCCGTCCGCATCATCATGCGCGCGTTGGCCGACATCCAACGGGCGGGCTCGCTCCAGCGGATCCAGGGCGACCAGGCATCGTTCAACATCCGTCCCCAGGCCCGCGTCTGGGCGGCGAGGTCGGTCTGCAGGTCGAACGCGTCGTACATCATCGGGCGGGCACTCGCGGGCGCCCGGCCCGACACGCGGGCGATCGGGACGGCAAACTCGGGCGGATGCCGGGATGAGGAATGCATCAGCATGGCCGGAGAGCATCTGCCCGCTGCACGGAGGCTGCAACCGCCCAGAGGGTGCATTCCAACAGGAAAGCGGAGGCCGTGGCTTTGATGTACCAGCTCTAAACTGGACACCCACCGCGCGGCCCGGCACCCGACCTGAAAAGCACCGCGCGGCGGATCAGGTCAGGTGCCGGCCGGATCAGATCGTCTGGTTGTAGGCGCCGACTTCGGTATTCTCCCGCAAGACCGCGTCGACGGCTTTGAACATGGCGTGCAGGCGCTCTTCGGAAGCCGAGCTCTCGATCACCACGACCAGCTCCGGCTTGTTGGACGAGGCGCGCACGAGGCCCCCAGGTGCCGTCCTCGGTGGTGATGCGCACGCCGTTGACGGTGACGAGATCGACGATCTTCGAGCCGGCGATCGGTTCGCCCGCGTCCTTCATGGCGCGGAAGCGCGCGGTGACGGTCTCTACCACCCCGTACTTCACATCGTCGGCACAATGGGACGACATGGTCGGCGAGCCTCAGGTCTTCGGCAACGCCCGGTAAAGGTTGGCCATCGACGTCCCGGGGTTGCGGTCGAGCATCTCCAGCACCGCCATGGCGGTGAGCAGGCCGTCGTCGTAGCCGCGCCCGATCGGCTCGTTGAAGAAGAAGTGGCCGGACTCCTCGAAGCCCGCAAGCGCCCCGAGCTCGTTCACCCGCCGCTTGATGTAGCTGTGGCCGGTCTTCCAGTCATCGGTCTTGATGGCCTGGGCCTGCAGTTGCGGGTCGGTGTGGTAGAGACCGGTTGATTTCACGTCGACCACGAAGGTCGAGCCGGGATGGAGCTTGCCGAGGTCGCGCGCCAGCATCACGCCGATCTTGGCAGCTGCTCGAAGGCGAAGGTATTCGGAACCAGGCCCGCTTCAGGCTTGGGAAACATCGCTCGGCCCCGCTCGACCTCAGATCTGCGGCGGGCCGAACGAAGCTTCCGGTCCGGGGAAAGGTCCGTCCGCCCTACGAGGCGCGGCGGACGACCCGGACGGGCTCGGCCTCGGTCCGGCGATGCTCGCAGGCGACCTTGAGGTAGCGGTCGCCGCCGCCGGGCAAGCCGGCCTGGGCCGCCATGGTCTGGGCGTGCATCAGGCACTCCATCGGCGAGTGCGCCGGCGCGATGATGATGTCGAGGGCGGTGTCGCGGGAGCAATCCTGCGCCAGCAGGGTGCCCGCACAGATGAGGGCGACGGACAACAGTTCGGACATGACGGACCTCGGCTTCGTGGATCGAAGGGTCCGCGGGGTGCTCTGGCGTCCGAGCCGCCGCGTTGTCGTTGCCTGGGTGTTTCCTCGCCTATACCGCCCGATTCTAAGCACGCGGCGTGCCAGCCGTATCGAATGCTCTCGAAGGACTGGATCTCGCCGGGTTCAATCCCGGGCCGAAAGCCACTGGGTTTCGGGTTCGGCTGCCGGCAGTAGCGCCGCGACGTCGTCCAGATCCACCACGTAATGGTCGGTCAGCACGCGCCACATCTCGGCCGAGGATCTGACCTGCGGCCTCAGCCCATCCAGCGTGTGGGCGAGCAGCGTCGCATTCACGAGCTTCGGGCGTGCCAGCAGCGGATCAGCGTTCAGCATCGGTGTCGACCCCGTTTCGGTGCGTGCACACTCCGCCGGGTTTGGTTAACGCGTGGTTACGCGATCACCGCAAACCTTCACTTTGTCTTGAGCCGGACGAACTATGCCTTGGCCGACCGGTGATATCTGGATGGCGCCAGACCTTCCACGACCCCCGGCCCGACGACTCTTGATTTCGGCGATCCACCGGCGGCCGGTTTTTCGCGGAGCGTGCATGACAATCGAGACGCTAGCGCCTCGGGCCGCCTCGGATATCCGGTGCGCGTCGAAGGCCCTGTCGTCGCGCGCGTTCTGATTGCTCCGGTTCACAAGCCCGACCCCATCCCTTATCAGGCGGGGGAGATCGAGACGGTCCCGGCGGAATGGGGACGCGCCACCCTTTCGCGCGATCATCCGCGCTGCGGCGCGGCCTCGACCTACCCGTACCGCTCTCGGACCATGCCTTTGTCGTGATGCGCCTGCCGCCGATCGGTCTTTCCGACGGCGGCGGATGCTCCAGGCCGAATATGCGAGCGGAACACCATGGACGCCATACCCGAAGCGATCGGTGCGACGCAGGGGCCGGCCACCCGGTTCGTGCTCGCCTCCGGATCGCCGCGCCGCCTGGCGCTGCTGCAGCAGATCGGCATCGAGCCGGATTCGCTCTTACCCGCGGACATCGACGAGACGCCGCGCAAGGCCGAGCCGCCGCGCGAACTGGCCCGACGCCTCGCACGCACCAAGCTCGCCGCCGCGGAAGCCGCCCTGCACCATCAGGACCATAAGATCCCGACCTGGCTGCTCGCGGCCGACACGGTCGTGGCGGTCGGGCGACGCGTCCTGCCGAAGGCCGAGGGGCCGGACGAGGCCGCCGATTGCCTGCGCCTTCTGTCCGGGCGTCCGCACCGGGTCTTCACGGCGATCTGCCTGCTGTCGCCGAACGGCCGCCGGGAGCGGATCGTCGAGACCCGCGTGCGCTTCAAGCGCCTCTCTGGCCGCGACATCCAGGGCTATCTCGCCTCCGGCGAGTGGCGCGGCAAGGCGGGCGGCTACGCGATCCAGGGCCTGGCCGGTGCCTTCGTGGTGAAGCTCGTCGGCTCTTACAGCGCCGTGGTCGGCCTGCCGCTCTACGAGACGATGAGCTTGCTCGATGGCGAGGGGTATCCGGTCCGCGCAGCCTGGGGGAGCCTCGCATGAGCGCGTGGCCGACGAACCCGGAGCGCTGCCCGATCTGCCGGCGCTCCTCCACCGAGCCGTTCCGGCCGTTCTGCTCGCAGCGCTGCGCCGATGTCGATCTCGGCCGCTGGCTCAACGAGCGCTACACGATCCCGGTGGAACTCGATCCCGATGCTCCGCCGCCGGAGCCCGATGACGAGGGCTGAAATTTTCCGGCGCCCAGGTCACACCGATGTCACGGCAAGGCTGGACAGGCCTCGAACTCCTCACTATACCCCGCGGCGTCCGAGACGCACAGCGGCCCGGACGACGCCCAGGTAGCTCAGTTGGTAGAGCATGCGACTGAAAATCGCAGTGTCGGTGGTTCGATCCCGCCCCTGGGCACCATCATCCCGCTAGGCGTGGGATGGTGCCGAAGTAATCACTCTCTCGCTCCAAGTCCTTCGCCAACCTCGCAAGACGTCGGGCCGCCGGACGCGTTTGGCGCTAGGCTCAACGTCTCCGGTGAAGCTTCACGGCTCCTGGATCGTCGTGACGCGTGTCGGCATGCATTAGCCGCCCGAGTAAGCGCTCGGGACCATCGACAACGCCGGATCGTCCGCCTTCGCGCTCTCGGCGATCATGGTGGGTTGCGATTCGATCCCGCATGGAAGCCGCGCGGGCGGTCACCCACCGAAAATGTTTCGTGCATCGCACCGAAAATTATTTGGTATACCAGTGCGGTGGCATCTCCCGGCAAGCTTCGCTACGCTGCTTTCAACATGGCTCGAGCCGACCCGTAGACCGCCTCAGCCCGTACGCCAGCGGGCCGGTCGCGCGATAAGACGAAGCCGAATGGTGGGAGTGGAAGCATGCCGCGCAACATCCTGATCCTGGGCGCCTCATACGGCTCCCTGCTGGGCACCAAGCTCCTGATGGCCGGTCACAACGTGACCCTGGTGTGCCGCCGCAAGACCGCCGACCTGATCAACCAGGAGGGGACGGAGGTCCGCATCAAGCTGCGCGACGAACCGAACCACCGCGCGATCCACTCGCGCGACCTGCCGGGCACCCTGGATGCCGCGCCGCCGGAGGACATCGATCCGTCGCGCTACGACCTCGTCGGTCTCGCCATGCAGGAGCCGCAGTACAACAACCACACGATCCGGGTGCTGATGATCAAGATCGCCGCGGCCCGGCTGCCGTGCCTGTCGATCATGAACATGCCGCCGCTGCCGTATCTCAAGCGGATCCCGGCCCTGGCGGCGATGGACCTCGACAACGCCTTCACCAATGCCGGCGTCTGGGATCGCTTCGAGCCGGGCCTCGTGTCCCTCTGCTCGCCCGACCCGCAGGCGTTCCGTCCGCCGGACGAGGGTGCGAACGTGCTCCATGTCGGCCTTCCCACCAACTTCAAGGCCGCGACCTTCGCCGACGAGACCCACAACCGGCTGCTGCGCGAGTTGGAGGCGGATATCGACGCCGTCCGCCTCGACGGCCACGACGTGCCGGTGAAGCTCAAGGTGTTCGACTCGCTGTTCGTCCCGCTGGCGAAATGGTCGATGCTGCTCACCGGCAATTACCGGTGCATCACCCCGAAGGAGCCGCAATCGATCCGCGACGCCGTGCACGGCGACCTCGCCAAATCCCGCGCCATCTACGAGCACGTCGATTCCATCGCGCGCAAGCTCGGTGCGGACCCGCAGGACCAGGTGCCGTTCGAGAAATACGCCAAGGCCGCCGAGAGCCTGCTCAAGCCGTCCTCCGCGGCGCGAGCCGTGGCGAACGGCACGCCGTTCATCGAGCGTGTCGACCTGCTGGTGAAGCTGATCTCGCACCAGCTGGGCATGCCCGATGCCGAGATCGACCGCACCGTCCAGATCGTGGACCGGAAGCTCGACGAGCGGGTGATCGAGGGCTGACCGGACGCGGCGGCAGTACGATCACTGGATGGTTTGCCGGATACGGTTGTGGCTGGCCCCGCGCTTAGGTAGATCCGCTCGCTCTGACGGGTGCGGCGAGGGGCATGCATGGGCGACGACGTGGCCGCTCTCCTCCTGGCGCTGGCCACCGAGAACGCCGAGCTGCGGGCGCAGCTCGCCGCCGCCCAGGACATGCTGATGGAGACGGCGATCGATGCGGGCCATCTGCATGCCCGGATCGAGGCGGTCCAGGACGAGCGCGATGCCTGGCGGGCCGAGGCCGAACGGCTGGCGCGGCGGAGCACCGGAACCGGTTGACGGAGGCCGAGCATCGCGGGCCGCAGGGCCATCCGTCGACGACCCGCCGGACGGTGACCCTTCGTCTCTGATACGAAAGGAAGGCCCTTTTATCGCGGAGGAACACGCGGTGTGTTCAAGCGGTTACAAACACGCAAAAGTTGAGCTTATGCGGATTCTTGCTCATTGAAGTTGCGGCCTGTTCCACTAAACCAGGTTAAATTCCGGTTCGGAACCAGATCCTGCGATGCCGAAATTCAAGCCGCTCGAATGCCAGACTTGCGCGACACCTTTCCGGGCGGCGCTCGACACGCTCGACGTGACCGGCAGCTGGTCCTGGGATGGTGCGTCGAACCGCGTCCGCGCGGACATGTTCGTGGCACTCCTATTCAATGTCGATCCCGAGGCGGCCGAATTGGGACTGCCGGCAGCGGCCTTTGCGGCCGGTATCCACCCGGAAGATCGGGACCGGGTGCTGGGACTCCTCCGTCGTCGCGTCCGCGACGGCGATCTCTACGTCATCGAATACCGGGTCCGTTCGGCGGACGGCGACACCCGGTGGGTGCTCGGCCGTGGCCGGTTCCTGGCCGATCATCGCGGAAGGCCTATCAGCGGCCGGGGGATCATCGTCGACATTACCGACGTGCGGAGCGGTGATCGTGCCACCGGGGCCCTCGGCGCGCATGATAACCATGAGGCGGAGACGCCATTGGAACGCGCGGCGGACTTCGCCATGGCGGCCCATCGCGCGATCTGCGAGTTGGAGGATCCGGCCCTGCGGGCGCGGGCCGACGCGCTCCTGCTCGATCTGGGCCGCAGGCTGGCCGAAAAGGAACGGCGTGCCCATCGTGCGCAGATGAACTGAGCCGCGCGGACGCGTCAGGCCGGGTCCGGATCGGTGATGTGCAGGTAGGTCGGGTCGAACTCCGCCGCCGCCCGCAACCCGTCCCAATCGTGAACCGTCAGGCGGCGGCTGCGCAGCGTGATCAATCCGGCGGCCTTCAGGTCGCGGATCGTGCGATTCACGTGGACCGGCGTGATCCCGAGGGCGTCCGCCAATTCCGGCTGCGTCATCGGCAGGTCGCACGTCAGATCGGGGGCGAGGCCCACGACGCCCAGACGTGTGATCAACTCGCAGAACAGGTGGGCCATGCGCGCGAAGGCCTCCCGTCGCCCGGTGTTGAGCATCCACTCGCGGACGAGCGCAGCGTCGATCAGTGTCGCCCGCCACAGCGCATCGCCGAGCCGCGGGAACGCGCGCAGCATAGCTCGAACCGCCTCGTGCTGGACGAAGCCGACCTTGCTCGGGCCGACGGTGGCGATGCTGATATCGAGGACCTTCAGGTGCAGGCTCTGCATGTCGGGGATGTCGCCCGCGACATGATAGGCCATCACCTGACGCTTGCCGCCCTGCGTGGACTTGTAGGTGCAGGCGATACCCTCGAGCAGGGCGAAGCAGCGCCCCGGCTGGTCACCCTCACGCACGATATCCTGATAGGCCTCGAACTGCACAACCTGCATGGGCAGGGCGTTCAGTGCGGCCCGCTCGTCATCCGTCAAGGTGAAGAGGGCGATGCTCTCGATGCGACGGATGAAGGGATGGCGATTGGTCTGGTCGAGAGCTCCCGTCATCATACCCCCACCGGCTGGCGAGCGTATCCAGTCTCGCAGCCCTCAGCGCTCGCGTTCGAGGGCTGATCCGGGGACGGCATAGCAGCAGCCTATGGCCTCGACCATAGGCGGATGACGGGTGTTCACCGGTGGACCGCCCCCCAAGGCGTCGAAATACATCGGTCGGTCGAGGCCCCGCGCAAGCCGCGCGGCCGCATACAGTGCGTGTTGGTGTAGACGGTAAGGGTGAAGCCCGAGACATCGCACGGCTAAGGATTCAGGATGCTGAACAGCGGTAGCGCAAGCGGGAAGCATCTCAGCCAGACCAGTGAGTCTCCTTCCGCGGCATCGCCAAGCCAGCAATAGCACCTCGCTGCCGAGGTCGCGCACTTCCTCGACACGGTACGGGCCGCCTGATCGGTCACCCGGCGGGCGGGCAGGCCCGGCGCAATGGGCCGTGGGGGCTGGAAATCTCGCGCCTCTCCGCGCACACACGCGATGCGGCGCGGTCGCCGTGCAGCCTGACGGAACGGTCCGATGAACACGGCAGATCTCGCCCCGCATGCCCACCAGGTCCTGCGCGAGGCGACGCTGTCCGAATTGCCGAACCATTACCGCGGCAAGGTCCGGGACAATTACGACCTGCCGGATGGGCGGCGCATCCTGATCACCTCGGATCGGATCAGCGCCTTCGACCGGGCACTCGCCGCGATCCCGTTCAAGGGCCAGGTGCTGACCCAGACCGCGCGCTACTGGTTCGAACGGACGGCCGACCTCTGTCCGAACCACGTCCTGGCCTACCCGGACCCGAACGTCGTGGTCGGCCGCCGCCTGGAGATCCTGCCCGTGGAGGTGGTGGTGCGCGGCTATCTCGCGGGCACCACCTCGACCTCGGTGCTCACGCGCTACCGGGCCGGCGAGCGGGAGATGTACGGGCATCGCTTTCCGGACGGCATGCGGCCGAACGAGCGCCTGGAGAAGCCCATCATCACCCCCACCACCAAGGCGTTCGATGGGGGGCACGACGAGCCGCTGACGGAAGCCGAGATCCTGGAGCGCAACCTGCTCACCCCGGAGCAATGGCGAACCGTCTCCGAGGCCGCCCTGGCGCTGTTCGCCCGCGGCCAGGAACTGGCGGCCGAGCGCGGGCTGATCCTGGCCGACACGAAATACGAGTTCGGAACCGATCCGGACGGGCGCATCGTGCTCGCCGACGAGATCCACACCCCGGACAGCAGCCGCTACTGGTTCGCGCAGAGCTACCCCGAGCGCTTCGAAGCCGGGACCGCCCCAGAGAGCTTCGACAAGGATTTCGTGCGCAACTGGGTCGTGGCCCGATGCGACCCGTATAAGGACCCGATCCCCGAGATCCCGGCCGAGATCGTGCTGGAAACCGCTGCGGTCTACATCCGGGCCTACGAGACGATCACCGGCGCACGCTTCACGCTCCCCGACCCGGGCGAGGTGCCGCTCGACCGTGTCCGGCGCAATATCGGCGACTATCTGGCGGCCGAGCCGATCGTCCGAGCGCGGGACGGCGCCTGAGCGCCGCCCCCTCCGGTCTCGTCAGGCGGCCGCCTTGATCGGGGCCGGGGCGGGTGCATCCATGGCGCGCAGGTAGACGTCGAGCAGCGTCTCGTGCTCGTCGCGCTCGTCCTTGTCCTGCTTGCGGATCTTCAGGATCTCCTTGAGGATCTTGACGTCCAGGCCCTCGCCCTTGGCCTCGGCGAAGACCTCCTTCTTCGCCTCCATCAGGTCCTTGATTTCCTCCTCCAGCCGTTCCACGCGCTCGATGATCGAGCGGATACGGTCGCCCGCGACGCCCACGGTGTCGGTCATGTCGGTCATGCAAAGCCTCGTCGTATGACGGGCCGTACCCTCGCGGCAGAGGGTAAGCAGGGGGTTAAGGCCGGGGATTGCCGGCGCCGATCCGGCCCTCGATCCACCCGACGATCGCGTCCGCCACCTGATCGCTGTTCGTTTCCAGCATCATCATGTGGCCGTTGCCGTGAATCCCGTGCTCGGCCAGCGCCAGCCGGTCCGGCTTGGCGCCGGCTTGGGTGAGGAAGGCCGCCGTGCAATCGTCCATGGTCGCCCGGAACGAGGCCTCCGCGGTCACGATCACGGCCGGCACCTTGGCGAGGTTCGGCAGGGCTCGGGCGGGCTCGGCCTGCAGCCAGCAGCGGATCTTGTCCGGCCCGGCCGCGCGCTCGGCCTGGACAACGGTCAGGTCCGTCGGGCTGCTCACCGGTGGTTCGAAATGCAGCGGCACGCGGGTGATGCCGTAGGGACGGGCCCGGGCGTCCCCGACCCGCTCGTACCAGTCGGTGCCGCCCTTGAACCGGACATCGAAGAAGGTCGGCCCGTTCGGCTCGACGGCCACATGCGCCTTGACGAGGTCGGGGCGCTGATCCGAGACCGCCCAGCCGAACACGCCGGCCTGCGAATGGGTCAGCACGATCGCCGGCCCGATCTTTTCCAGGAGCGCGATCAGCGCCGGATCGACCAGCTCCTCGCTCTTCAGGGCACTCGCGATGTAGGGCACCTGCGAGCGGTAGAACTGGTCGAAGGCGGCGTTGCCACGCAGGCCCGGCCCACCCGGCCATTGGGTATGCAGCTTCGCCTGCGGGTAGAGTTCCGAGCGTTCCTGGCCGGTGAACACGGTCTCCAGGTCCTCGGCGGGCAGACGCGCGTAGGGGCCGTACGTTTCCGCATCGCCGCCCGACCGGCCGCGCCCGACCTGATCGATCACGTAGACCGCGAAACCCTTGGCGGCGAAACGGTCGGCCCAGCCGGGTCGTCCATCGGGCGTGCCGAGGAAGTTGGTCCCGGTCTGCGCCGTGCCGTGAACCATCACCACCGGATAGGGCTGCGTGACCCGCTCCGGCGCGCGATACGCGACGAACATCTGCCCGTGGGCGGTGGTCCGGTTGTTCGCGATCTCGTAGCGGCCGCCGACGAAGAAGTAGCCGGCGGGTCGGGTCGGCTTGAACGGCCCGGCTTCCTCGGACCAGGCGCCGTGCGCGGCCCCGAGACAGAGCAGCGCCAGGGCGCCCGCAGTGACGATCTTGAGCATCGTGTCCTCCCGCCATCGTCTCGCTCGACCGGCGGGAGGCCGGCCGTCAAACGTATGGGCCAGCCGCCTCATCCGGGCAGCCGGCCCACCGGTTTCAGGCGTGGGCGAAGCGGCGCTTCTTGCCGAGCGCCTCTTCCACGGTGCCGGCACCGTCGAGATAGCCGTGCACCTTCGGGTTCGGCATGATCAGCGAACCGACGAACGCCACCGCCATCAGCACGGTGACGTACCAGAAGAACGTGCTCTCCATGCCGGCATCCTTGAACCACAGGGCGACGAACTCGGCGGTGCCGCCGAATAGGGCGTTGGCCAGCGCGTAGGAGAGGCCGACGCCCAGGGCGCGCACGTTGGTGGGGAACAGCTCGGCTTTCACGATGCCGCTGATGCCGGTGTAGAACGACACCACCGACAGGCCGAGGGTGATCAGGGCGAAGGCGAGGTAGGGGTCCTTGTTGGTCCCGAGCGCCGTCATCAGCGGCACCACCATCAGCGTGCCGAGGCCGCTGTAGAGCAGCATGTTCGCCTTGCGGCCGATCTTGTCGGACAGCGCGCCGAACAGCGGCTGGATCGCCATGTAGACGAACAGCACGCAGGTCATGACCTGCGACGCCGAGGTCTTGGGCATGCCGGCGGTGTTGACCAGGTACTTCTGCATGTAAGTGGTGAACGTGTAGAAGCTCAACGAACCGCCGGCCGTGTAGGCCAGGACGACGCAAAACGCCCGCCAGTGCTTGAACAGCTCGGCGAAGGTGCCCGCTGTCTCCTTGTCGCCGGCTTCCTTGGTCTCGGCGAGCGAGCGGCGGAGATAGAGCGCCACCACGGCCAACCCGGCGCCGATGAAGAACGGGATGCGCCAGCCCCAGGCGGTCAGCTCCGGGGCGGTCATCACCGTCTGGAGCAGCACCAGGACCAGCGAGGCGAGCAACTGGCCGCCGATCAGCGTGACGTACTGGAACGAGGCGAAGAACCCGCGCTGCCCCTTGATCGCCACCTCGCTCATGTAGGTCGCCGAGGTGCCGTACTCGCCGCCCACCGACAGGCCCTGGAGCATGCGCGCGAGCAGCAGAAGGACGGGGGCCAGCGTGCCGACATGCTCATAGGTCGGCAGGATGCCGATCAGCAGCGAGCCGAAGCACATCATCAGCACCGAAACGACCATCGAGGTCCGGCGTCCGACCCGGTCGGCGATGCGCCCGAACAGCCAGCCGCCAACGGGGCGCATGAAGAAGCCGACCGCGAAGATGCCTGCGGTCTGGAGGAGTTGGCTGGTCGAATCGCCCTTGGGGAAGAAGGCCGGCGCGAAGTAGAGCGCGAAGAACGCGTAGCAATAGAAGTCGTACCACTCGACGAGATTACCGGAGGACGAGCCGACGATCGCCCAGATCCGTCGCTTGCGGTCGGCCGCGTCGTCGGCGGCACTCGGTGCGATACCGATCGTATCGTCCCTCAGGGCGGACATGGCGTCTCCGTCTTGTGGTTCATCGGCCGGTAACAGCCGGCCTATTCTTCGATGGCGGCGACGTTACAGGCGACGACCGTGATCGCAAGTCCGTGATCGGACTTTGGCTGGGACAGCAGCTGACTGTGTCATTTGTCGTCGGCCCCGTCCGCCGCCGTGTACGGAACGGTTTCGCGCGGCACCCCGTTGCGGCCCGGCACGGGTGCCGAAGGCGCCACAACCACAACGGGACGACAGGCCATGACGCGGATCTTCAGGGACACGGTGGCGGCCGCCATCCTCATCGCCGGCGCGGCGACGGCGTTTGCGCAGGGAGGCCCCGGCGGTGGTGGCGGCCCGGGCGGTGGCGGCGGTGGCCCCGGCGGCGGTGGCGGTCCGGCGGCGGGCGGCGGAGCGGGACCGGGCGGCGGAGCGGGACCGGGAGCCGGCGGTATGCGCGGCGGGGCTGGCGGAGCCGAAGGCGGCGGTATGCGCGGCGGCGCGGACGGTGGAGCGCGGGGTGCCGAACCCGGCGGCCCAGCCTCGCGCGGTGCCGACGCGCCCGGACGGCCGGGTCAGGCCGGGGGGGGCGGCGGCCGCGACGGCGGCCCGGCCGAGCAGCGCGGCGGGCGTGACGAGACCGGCCCGGGCCAGCGCGGCGATCGCGGCGGGCGTGACGAGACCGGCCCGGGCCAGCGCGGCGATCGCGGCGGCCGGGACGAGACCGGCCCCAACCAGCGCGGCGATCGCGGCGCGGCAGGTGAGCGGGGCGATCGTGGTGGGCGCGACGGTGTCCGCGGCGGTCGCGGCGGCGGTTCGGCCCGCGGTGCGGTCGGTCGTCTGGACACCCGTCAGCGCACGGAGTTCCGCGGCTCGATCACCCGGCTCGGCGTCTCGCCGCTGCGCGACGTCGCGTTCGGACTCGCGATCGGAACGGCAATTCCGCGCTCCGTAAGGCTTCACCGGCTGCCGCCCGCGATCATCGAGATCGTGCCGGAGTACGAAGGCTACGACTTCGTCCTCGTGCGCGACGACATCGTAATCATCGATCCCGATACCTACGAGATCGTCGACGTGATTCCTGCGTAAGTTGCTGGATAGTCGCCTCTCTTCGCGCTCAAGTGTACGGCGCTGAAAACCTTCACCGCCGGGATGAAGAATCCCGGCGGTAAAATGCGCAATAAGAGATTTCAAGAATGCCTTGGTGCTCACTGCGATGCGCAGCAAGCGATTGCAAGACGACCGAAAGCTGTGAAGGATAGCAGAGCGGTCGGCACGGTTGATGCCTCTGAATCAGCAGCTGCGGCGCCTCGATGTAAATCGAACGTCCGGTGCCCGCGGACAGTATTCCAGTGATCGACAATAGGATTTGGTGTCGGTTTATGGGTGCGGTACCTGCGGGGTGATCGATCGATTATCGGCTGATGAGGGCAAGGCATGTCGAGACAGGGACTCAACGCGGCTCGACTTGCGCGCGGCTGGCGCCCGCGCCTCGGTGTATCCGGCCGCGCCATACTCCTGATCCTCGGTGTGGTCTGTGCCGCCTTCGGGGCGAGTTCCGCCTATCTCTACGCCACGCAATCCACCGCCCTGCGGGCCAACCTCGATGCCAACATGGCGAGCTTGAGCGCCGCATCGGCGCGGAGCGTGGGGAACTGGTTGCGCGGCAAGCTCGAAGTGACGCAGCTCATGGCGCAGCAGATCGCGCTCGTCGGCGTCGGGCCGAAGGCGAACGACGTCCTCGGTCTGCCGATGGCGCGAGACCTCTTCATAAGTGCCTATCTCGGCCGTCCGGACGGCTTCTACACGGAGATGCCTCAATCCGAGCTGCCCGCCGGCTACGATCCGCGGCAACGTCCCTGGTACAAGGATGCCATGGCGGCGGGGCAAGCTGTCTTGACCGAGCCCTACACCGATGCCGGAACCAACGTCATCACCATCACCGCCGCGGGGCCAATCTTCGGTGAGGATCGAGCGATCCTCGGTGTCATCGGAGGCGATTTCGACAGCTCGGCCCTGACCCGGATGATTGCAGAGGTCGCAGCGGGCGGCAAAAGCTACGCCTACCTGGTGTCGGGCGGCGGAACGGTACTGGTCCATCCGCGCCCAGAGCTGATCGGCAAGCCTCTCTCGGACCTGATTGCCGGGCCGCTCCCGAAGATCGGCGGTGGCTTGGCCGAGACGCGGGAGGGCGACCGGGCGACCTTCACCGCCTTCGCCCGCGTCCCGAACCTGCCCCCGTCGCTCGACTGGTACATCGCCCTCTCGGTCGACAGCGCCGAGGCGTTGGCTCCGACTACGGCACTGGCGACGAACCTGGCGGCGGCTACCCTGCTGGTTCTGCTCGTGCTCGGCATCGTGGTCGGCCGGCTGATGACGCTCACCGTCTCGCGCCCGCTGAACCGCTTGGTCGGCGTCCTGCAGCGCATGAGCCAGGGCGAGCTCGATGCCGAGATCGCCGAGGCCCGGCGCAGTGACG
Source organism: Methylobacterium mesophilicum (assembly GCF_022179445.1). GTDB lineage: Bacteria > Pseudomonadota > Alphaproteobacteria > Rhizobiales > Beijerinckiaceae > Methylobacterium > Methylobacterium mesophilicum. The sequence continues at coordinate 178,459 of NZ_BPQU01000003.1, forward strand.
AGATCGGGCTGGTCGGCCGGGCCGTCGAAGGCATCAAGGCGCTGGTGGCGCAGCGAGCGCGCGACCAGGCCGAGGCGAAGCGCATGGCCGACGAGGCCGCCGCCTCCGAGCGCAGGCGCGCGATGGTCGCGTTGGCCGACGGCTTCGAGCAGGCTGTGGGGGCGATCGTCGGCATGGTCTCGTCCTCGGCCACGGAGCTGGAGGCCACGGCCCAGACCCTGACGGCGAGCGCGACCCAGGCGGCGGCGCAATCGACCAGCGTCGCGGCCGCCGCCGAGGAGGCGGCCACCAACGTTCGCACGGTCGCGGCCGCCGCGGAGCAGCTCGGTGCCAGCGTCCGGGAGATTGCCGGGCAGGTGGAGGGCTCGACCACCCTGGCGCAGGCGGCGGTCGGCGAGGCGGACCAGACCGGCCATCTGGTGCAGGACCTGGCCCAGGCCGTCGCGAAGATCGGCGACGCGGTCGGGCTGATCTCCAGCATCGCGGCTCAGACCAACCTCCTCGCCCTGAACGCGACGATCGAGGCCGCCCGCGCCGGCGATGCGGGGCGGGGCTTCGCGGTCGTGGCCTCCGAGGTGAAGGAACTGGCTGCCCAGACCGGGCGCGTCACCGAAGAGATCACCGGCCTGATCGGCCGGATCCAGGGTTCGACCGACCACGCCACGCAGGCGATCGGCGGGATCGTCACGCGCATCCGCGACATCAACCAGGTGACCGGCGCGGTGGCGGCGGCGGTGGAGGAGCAGGGCGCGGCGACCCAGGAGATCGTGCGCAACGTCAGCCAGGCGGCGAGCGGGACGGACGAGGTGACCACGAACATCACCGGCGTGGCCGAGGCCGCGGAGCAGACCGGCACGGCCGCCCATCAAGTGCTGGACGCGGCCTCCGCGCTGTCGCGGCAATCGGCGCAGCTCACTCGGGAGGTCGCAGACTTCCTGCACACCGTCCGGGCCGCTTGAGCCCGACGGGCAGCTGTCAGCGGCCGCCGTCGAGCAGCTTCGAGACCACCCGGGCGGTGTAGTCGACCATCGGGACGATGCGGGCGTAGTTCAGCCGCGTCGGCCCGATCACGCCGACGACGCCGACGATCTTCTGCGAACCGTCGCGGAACGGCGCGGCGATCAGCGACGAACCGGACAGCGAGAACAGTTTGTTCTCCGAGCCGATGAAGATCCGAACGCCCTCGCCGCCCTCGGCACGGGCCAGGAGGTCGATGACGTCCTTCTGGGTCTCCAGGTCGTTGAACAGCAGGCGGATGCGTTCGAGGTCCTCGACGGCGCGCAGGTCGTCGAGCAGGTTCGCCTGCCCGCGCACGATCAGCTGCCGGGCCTCGCTCGGGCCAACCGGCGTCGCCAGGCCGGCATCGACCAGGCGCTCGGTCAGCGCGTCGAGCTCGCGCTTCATCGCCTTGCGGCCGGCCTCGATCTCGGCGCGCAGCGTGCCGAGGGTGCGGCCCTGCAGCCGGGCATTGAGGAAGTTCGTGGCCTCCTGAAGCGCACCGGCGGGCAGGCCCGGCGGCAGGTCGACCAGCCGGTTCTCCACCGAGCCGTCGTCAGAGACCAGCACCACCAGGGCGCGGGCCGGATCGAGGCGGACGAACTCGATGTGCTTCAAGTGGACGTTCGCCTTCGTGGTCAGCACCACGCCGGCCCCGCGCGAGATGCCCGACAGCATGGTCGAGGCCGCGGCCAGCGCCGAATCGAAGGTGTGGCCGGAGGCGGCCGCGCGCATCTCCGCCTCGATCCGGGCCTGCTCCTCCTGGCCGACATCGCCGAGTTCGAGCATGGCGTCCACGAAGAACCGCAGCCCGAGTTCGGTCGGCAGGCGGCCGGCCGAGGTGTGCGGCGCGAAGATCAGGCCGGAATGCTCCAGGTCCGCCATGACGTTGCGGATCGAGGCCGGCGACAGCGCCATCGGGAGGATGCGCGCCAGGTTGCGTGACCCCACTGGCTCTCCGGTCGTGAGATAGCTCTCGACGATCTGCCGGAAGATCTCGCGGGCGCGCTCGTTGAGGGCGGCCAGCGCCTGCATCGAGGGGTCTTGCGGAAAGAGGCTGTTGGAGTCGGTCACGCGGTCATCCTGTCGTGCGATCATGTCCGCCCGGTGTCCGGGGATCAATCCGTACGGCGATGCTTGCCCGCGCAGGCTCCGCGGCCTAAGAGCCCGGCCCTCACTCTCTCATCAGAAAGGGCCCGCGATGAGGCCTTCGAAGCGCGCCGCCGACGAGCTGCGGCCCGTCACCCTGGAGCGCGCGGTCTCGCGCTACGCCGAGGGCTCGTGCCTGGTCAGCTTCGGCAACACCCGCGTGCTCTGCACCGCCTCCCTCGAAGAGCGCGGTCCCCCGTGGCTGCGCGGCTCCGGAAAGGGCTGGGTCACCGCCGAGTATGCCATGCTGCCGCGCGCGACGCACGACCGGACCCGGCGCGAGATCAATTCCGGCAAGCCGTCCGGCCGCACGCAGGAGATCCAGCGCCTGATCGGCCGCTCGCTCCGCGCGGTCACCAACCTGCCCGCGATGGGAGAGCGCCAGATCACCGTCGACTGTGACGTGATCCAGGCCGATGGCGGCACCCGCACCGCGGCGATCACCGGTGCCTGGGTGGCGCTCTACGATTGCTTCGCCTGGATGCGCACCCGCTCGATCATCTCGGTGGACCCGCTGCGCGATCACGTCGCGGCCGTGTCCTGCGGCTTGTACAAGGGCAATCCGGTGCTCGACCTCGACTACGCCGAGGATTCGGCGGCCGAGACCGACGCCAACTTCGTGCTGACCGGCAAGGGCGGCATCGTCGAGGTGCAGGGCACCGCCGAGATGGAGCCGTTCTCCGAGGCCCAGCTCCTCGAATTGCTGCGGCTGGCCCGCGCCGGCACGGACCGGCTGGTGGCCCTCCAGAAGGAGACGATCGCGTGAGCCGCAAGCTGACCGGCAAGGTGGTGATCGCCACCCACAACGCGGGCAAGCTCACCGAGATGCGTGAGCTGCTGGCGCCGTTCGGGATCGAGGCCGTCTCGGCCGGCGAACTGGGGCTGCCCGAGCCCGACGAGACCGGCACGATGTTCTCCGAGAACGCCGCCATCAAGGCGCACGCCGCCGCGAAGGCGACCGGGCTACCCGCCTTCGCGGACGATTCCGGTCTGTGCGTCGCTGCGCTGGACGGCGCGCCGGGCATCTTTTCCGCCCGCTGGGCCGGCCCGGCCAAGGACTTTTCCGGCGCGATGGCGCGGATCTTTGCGGAGCTGGAGCAGCGTCAGGCGAGCGACCGGACGGCGCATTTCGTCTCCGCCCTCGTGCTCGCCTGGCCGGACGGCCATACCGAGCTGTTTGAGGGCCGCGTGTTCGGCACGCTCGTTCCGCCGCGGGGCGATGCCGGCTTCGGCTACGATCCGATCTTCCAGCCGGATGGCCATGGCCGCACCTTCGGCGAGATGGGCGCCGAGGAGAAGCACGGGGTCGATTGGCAGAAGGGGGAGGGGCTGTCGCACCGCGCCCGGGCCTTCGTGCTGCTGAGCCGCGCTTGCCTGGCACCGGCGGCTTGATTGCCAAACCCGGCCGGCACCCTCACATCCCGGCGATCATGACTTCGACCGGCCCGGACCATCCGACCCGCGACGCGGGCTTCGGCATCTACCTGCACTGGCCCTTCTGCGCCGCGAAGTGCCCGTATTGCGACTTCAACAGCCACGTCCGGCACGCGGGCGTGGATCAGGCGCGCTACCTCGACGCCTTCCGGGCGGAGATCGCCCACAGCGCCGCCCGCACCCCCGGCCGCACCGTCACCAGCGTCTTCCTGGGCGGCGGCACGCCGTCGCTGATGGATCCCGCGACGGTGGCGGGCCTGCTCGACGCGGTGGCGGAGCACTGGGCGGTGGCGCGGGATGTGGAGATCACCCTCGAGGCCAACCCGTCGAGCGTCGAGGCCGGTCGCTTCCGCGGCTACCGGACCGCCGGGGTGAATCGGGTATCGCTCGGCGTGCAGGCGCTGGACGACGCCTCCCTGAAGAAGCTCGGGCGGCTGCACAACGCCGAGGAGGCCTTCGCGGCGATCGGCATCGCGCAGGCGGTGTTCGACCGGACCTCGTTCGACCTGATCTACGCCCGCCCCGATCAGACCCCCGCCCTGTGGCGGGCCGAGCTGAACGAGGCGCTCGCCCGCGCCGCCGAGCACCTGTCGCTGTACCAGCTCACCATCGAGCCGGGCACGCCGTTCCACGGCCTCGCCGCCGCCGGCAAGCTGGTGACGCCCGACGACGAGGTGGGCCGGGTCCTCTACGACGTGACCCAGGAGGTCTGCGGGCAGGCTGGCTTGCCGTCCTACGAGATCTCGAACCACGCCCGCCCGGGGGCGGAATCGCGGCACAACCTGCTCTACTGGCGCTACGGCGAATATGCCGGCATCGGGCCCGGGGCGCATGGGCGCCTGGTCACCCCGGCCGGGCGGATCGGCACCGTCACCGAACGCAACCCGGAAGCGTGGCTGGCCCGCGTCGAGCGCGACGGCCAGGGGATCGTCGAGACCGAGACCCTGGCGGCGGCAGACCAAGCCGACGAGTTCCTGGTGATGGGCCTGCGGCTGACTGAGGGGATCGATCCCGAGCGCTACGCCGCCCTGAAGGGCCGACCGCTCAACGGCAACCGGATCGGCATGCTGGTCGGCGACGGCTTACTCCATCGCCTGCCCGGCGGGCGCATCGCCGCCACGCCGCGGGGCGCGCCGGTCCTCAACGCCCTGGTGGCCGAACTCGCGGCCTGATCGGGCCGCCGGCTCTCTCAGGTCCCGGGCTTGGCCAGGACACGTGGCGCCGGGCTGACTACGCTCGCGGCGTTGTTGCGGATCTCGTAGACCGCCAGCGCCCGATCGCTGAGCCCCTCCGGCCGGAACCGGAAGGTGCCGTCCGTTCCGGAGAAGCCGGAGGCGTTGGTCAGCGTCGTCTCGGCGAAACGCTGCGATCCGTATTGCCGGTTCAGCGCCGCCGACAGCATAACGGCGTCGTAGGCCAGCGATGCGACACGCGGCGGCACGGCACCGAATCGGGCCTGGTAGCGACCGCTGAAACTGGAGAAGCCGTTCCGGTCCGGCGAGGCGAACCGCCCGCCCTGGAGCGCCGGCAGCGCGTAGAGCGACGGCTCGTTCCACAGGGCCGTACCGATCGGCCGGACCCGACTGGGGTTGTAACCCGCCTTGGTCAGCGCCGCCGCCACCGCCGGCATCGCCTCCGCGGTATCCGGGATGAACAGCGTGTCGGCGGTCGCGCCGGCCCCCGTTATGACGCGCGCCAGCCGCTCCACCGCCGGTCCGGGCGCCCCGGACGGATAGCGTTCGACCGCCGCGACCCGGGCCCCCTTGCGGGCGACCGCCTCTCGGAACTCGGCCTCGACGGCGTTGCCGTAGGCGGTCTCCGGAATCAGGGCCGCGAAGGAGCGTCGGCCGTCGGCGACGGATTCGTCGACGATCCGGTCGACCTCGGGCTGCGGCAGGAAGCTCAGGAGATAGATCCCCCGGGCGGCCACGGAGGCATCCGTCGAGAATCCGATCACCGGTTTGCCGGCGGCCCGGGCCGGCACGGCGGCGGCCTGGACGTTGGCGGCGAAGACAGGCCCGAGCACGATGTCGGCACCCGCCTTCAGGGCCTCCTGGGTCGCCTCCCGGGCGCCGTCCGGGCTGCCCCGGTCGTCCTCGATCAGGATCGTCAGGTCCGGCTGCTGGGCCTCGTCGAAAGCGAGTTGCGCGGCGTTGCGCATCGCAGTCCCCACGGCCACCCCGGTGCCGGTCAGGGGCAGGACCAGCGCGACCTTCACGGCGCCCGAGCCGATGCGGTTGCCGCCGGCCGCCGCCGGGGTGAGGGGGGCAGCGTTCGGGTCCGCCGCGACCGATGGGGCGCCGCCCTGCGGCACGTCGGCCGGCGGCGATAGTTCGGCCCGGGGCTGTGCGCTGCGCCGGGTCGCGCGTCCGTCCCCGAATCCGCCGACGCAGCCGCCCAGCGCCAAGGCACTGAGGGCAACGGTCAGGGCGGTGACTCGCACGAGACGGTTCCGCCCACACTTCGGACGCGCCATGGCGGTCTCCTTCGGGCAGGTTCGAACAACCTGACCGAGCATTTTTCAAATGTAAACGCGCCGGTGCCGACTTGCCCCCGGACTCGACGCGCAGCCGCGACGCGGGGCCGGCACTGTGGCAAGATCACCCGCGATGAACCGTCGATTCGATGCCCCGGGGCCAGCGATCTCAACCAAACCGACTTCCACACCCCCGTCCCAGAGGCCCGGTGCGGACCGCCCGCGAAACACCACGTTCACGGCCTTTGGCCTGGCCAGCGAGACCGAGCCGTTGGCGCCGGGCCTGCACATCGTGGCGACGCCGATCGGCAACCTGCGCGACATCACCATCCGGGCGCTCGCGACCCTGGCGGCGGCCGACGCCGTGCTGGCCGAGGATACCCGGGTGACCCGGACGCTCTTGGCGCATTACGGGATCACGACCCCGTTGCTGGCCTATCACGAGCATTCGAACGAGGCTGTCCGCGACCGGATGGTGGCCCGGCTCCGGGCCGGCGAGGCCCTGGCCCTGGTCTCGGATGCCGGGACGCCGCTCGTGTCGGACCCCGGCTACAAGCTCGTCCAGGCGGCGATCGAGGCCGGGGTCGCGATCACGCCCGTGCCTGGGCCCTCCGCGGTCATGACTGCGCTGGTGGCCGCGGGCCTGCCCACCGACCGGTTCTTCTTCGAGGGGTTCCTGCCCCAGAAGGCCGGGGCCCGGCGCAACCGCCTCGAAGCCCTGATCCAGGTCCCGGGCACGCTGGTGCTGTTCGAGTCGCCCCATCGCCTGCCGGAGATGCTGGCCGACGCCGCGTCCGTGCTCGGCGCCGACCGTCCTGCCGCGGTGACCCGGGAACTGACCAAGTTCTACGAGACGATCCGCCGGGACACGCTCGGCTCGCTGAGCGAGCGGTTCGGGCAGGAGGGCGCGCCGAAGGGCGAGATCGTCGTCATCATCGGCGCCGCGACGGCGCCGGAGCGTACGGCCGAGGGGGACGCCGCCCTGGACGGGCTGATCCGCACCGCCCTCGAACGGCACTCGATCAAGGATGCGGCGAGCCTCGTCGCGGACGAGACCGGGCAGCCGCGCCGTGCCATCTACACCCGGGCCCTGGCGCTGGCCCGGGACAGCCAGGGTTGAGCCGTGCCGGACCGCATCCTGCAGCGCCGCGCCGCCTACCTGCGCGGGCACCGGGCCGAATGGCTGGCGATGGCGGCGTTGCTGGCCAAAGGCTACTGGCCGATCGGCCGACGGGTGAGATTCGCCGGGGGCGAGATCGACCTGATCGTTCGCCGTCCGCGCACCATCGTGTTCGTGGAGGTCAAGGCGCGATCGCGGCTGGACGATGCCCGAACGGCGATCGACGCCGCGAAGCGTCGGCGCTTTTCCCGTGCGGTGCGTGCGTGGGTCGGCCGCAATCCCTGGTGCGCCGGCATGACGCTTCGGGCCGACGCCGTTTTCGTCGGCGACGGCGCATGGCCGGCGCATGTGCCGGGCGTCTTCACCATCGAGGGCTTGTAACGAGGCCGGTCTTTCGGATCGCGTCAACGGGCGCCGGAAGGCGGCAGCCCCGTGGCGGGACGATGTGGACTGTCAGCCGCGGGCGGCCCGGATCGCGCTGATCAGCGTCCGCTTGAGGTCGGCCTGACTGAAGGGCTTCTGCACGACGGGCCGGTCGCGGAACGGCTCCCGGATTCCGGCGCCGCCGTAGCCCGTGGAGAATACGAGCGGCAGGTCGCGCTGCACGATCGCTTCCGCGACCGGGTAGATCGGTTCGCCGGCCACGTTCACGTCGAGGATCGCGATCTCGAACGTTTCCTGGGCGGCCATCTCGAGGGCGGTCGACAGGCGTGCAGCGGGCCCGACGACGGCGCAGCCGAAGTCGAGCAGCATGTCCTCGAGCAGCATCGAGATCGCCGCCTCGTCTTCGACGACGAGGACGCGGACGCCGTTCAGGACTTCATCGTTGGGGTCAGCAGTCACGCCGGGCCGTCTTCCCTTCGAACGCCCCCGTCACCGGGGATCTTGCCGTGCGGTTGGTATCGCCTCGCGAACCGCAGCAGCAGCGCTTGGAAGCGCCGGGGCGGCGCGCCGGACGGTCCGCGAGACCACCTGTGGCGTCGCCCGGAATACCGGACGTGTCAAGCGTTCGCGGCCCGTTCCGGCATCAATGGTGGCCGCGATGTTAACTCACGATACATTTTTGTCGCCTCTCCCACACGGCAGGCCTTGGAGGGCGATTCGCGGGCCGCCTCAATCGTCCTTGAACGACACCTTCGCGCCCCGGGAGACATGTGCCGCGAGGTCGCGGGCGTTCCAGTTGGTGAGGCGGATGCAGCCGTGGGACTCGGTTTTCCCGACCTTCTCGGGCTCGGGCGTCCCGTGAATGCCGTAGCTCGGGATCGCGAGGTCGATCCAGACCAAGCCGACCGGATTGTTCGGCCCCGGCTTGATCGAGAACTTGCGGTTCGTCTTCACGCCCTTGAACGCGTATTTCGGGTTGTAGGTGTAGTCCGGGTCGAACGCGACGCCCTTGACCTTGGTCTCACCGCTCGGCGCCGGCTTCTCGGAACTGCCGATGGAGGCCGGGTAGAAGGCCAGGAGCCTGCCGTCCGCCCCGAAGGCACGCACGTCGCGGCTCGCCTTGTCGACCTCGATCCGGTCGACCTTCGGCTCGTTCGGCAGGTCCTTCGCCTTGGGCTTGTCGGTGCCCATCGGCTCGACGGCCGCCACCGTGATCGACGTGCCGGCCTTGTCGAGCGGCTTGTCCGGATTGAGCGCGCTGACGAGGTCGCGACTCATGTGGAAGCGCTCGGCCAGCATCTCCCGCGGGTTGGTGTAGCCGAGTTCCTTGAGGTCGGCCTGCGCCTCCATCTTCGGCGGGATCGTCTCGGTATAGGGACCGGAGGCGTCCGCGTCGGTGACCGCGTAGTCGGACACCACCGGCTTGTCGCTCGAGGCCTGGAGCTTGTCCCAGAGTTCGGGCGTCAGGTCCTGGCTCGCGGGCAGGCCCTGCGCCACCGCGAAGGCCGAGAGGGCGTGCTGGTAGTTCTCGCCCTTCAGGCCGTCGATGGCGCCCGGATAGAACCGGGCCCGGTCCAGAAGCACCTGCGCCTTCACGATCAGCGGGTCGGGCTTGGCATCGGATTTCTTGCCGGCCCGCGCCTTCTTGTCGGCCTTCGTGGCTTTGGCCGATGTCTCGTCCGGCTTCCCGGCATCGGGCGCCTTGAAGGTCGCGCCGTTGATCGCCTCCGCGGTCAGGGCGGGCGCCTTGTCGGAGGGAGCGGCGTGACCCGGCGCGGCGACGCCGATTGCCAGCAGAGCCGCGCAAACCGGCAACGAAGGTCTCCGCATCATCGACGTCATAGTCTCCGGGAGCGGGCGCGCTCCGGTCGCACAAGCTTCGAGGGTGCGGGAACGTTCCGCACCGAACCGACTCCGCCCCATCACTCGCACAGCCGATGTCCGGCGGTGCGCTCGCGCTCGTCGAAATGGAAGTGGTTGGCGTGGGCCGCGTTGGTGCCGGGGCCCAGAACGGTGCGGAAGAACCCGCAGGCCTTCCCGCGGACGGAGGTCAGGAATTCCGCCTCCTCGGACCCCGCCAGCATCGCCTTGACCGGGATGCTCGCGCGACCCGCGAAGGCGAAGCCCATCACGTCCACGGCGGCCGCGAAGGCGTGATCGCTGAGCTTGGCGTCGACATCGTGGTTCTGTCCCCGGCAGACATAGGTGCCGCCGAGTTCGAGGCCGGTGAGCGGATGCTTGAGCGTGCGCTCGGCCGCGACCTGAACCTCCGTCGCCCAGCGCGCGAAGGACTCGGCGACCTGGCAGGTCAGCGTCGCGCCCCCCGGCAACGCGATGCCGTCGGCGAGCTTGGTCACCTTCAGGGGCAGCGGCGCGGTGCATTGGCCCTCGGCGATGGGCGGCAGCGGTTCGAACTCCACGCCGAGGCGCTTGAGCCGCACCCGGCAGGCGGTGTCGTCCGGCGGCGCGACCTTGAGGGCCAGCGCCGCCTCGCCGGACAGTTCCGGCGGTCGCTCCGGCGGTGTCGGCGGCGGTGTCGGGATCTCGGGCTTCTGAGGCTCCGCGGCGGCGTCCTTCGGCGGCGTCAGCTCGGCAGGACGGGCCGGTGGCGTCGGCTTTGCGGCCTCGGTTGTCGGCGCGGATTTCTGCTCCGCCGGCTGTGCGGGCTTCAGCGCGTCCGGCCGTTCCGGCGGGAGCGGCGGCGGAACCGGGAGTGCGGCGGGCGCCTCGGCCGCCGCACCGGGGAGGGCAGCCGGCGCCCACAGGCCCAGCGCGAGGACGCCGCGCGCCAAAAGAGTCGTCGGTCGGAGGAGCGGCATGAGACCTCGAAGCGTGGGCGTGGGACGGGAGGAAACGAACGGAACCGCATTCGGATCGCTCCGACCCTGTTGACGGGGCCGCCTATCGGGCCTCTGTCTTCCGGGACGCGGCCGCGGACCCCATCTCGCGGCCTCACGGGGCGGACCGAAGGCACGGTCCGGCCGACGCACCACCGAGGATCGAATGGCGGACGTAGCTGATGCCGGGCTCCCGAGCCTGCCGCAGGACAATCCCTTCCGCGACGCCCAGTGGAGCACGCCCTACGGCCTGCCGCCGTTCGAGCGGATCCAGGCCGCGCATTATATGCCGGCCTTCGAGGCCGCGCTCGCCGCCCACGAATCCGAGATCCAGGGCATCGCGGCCGACACGGCGCCCGCGACCTTCGCCAACATCGTCGCGGCGATGGAGCGGGCCGGTCAGGCCCTCGAGCGGGTCGCCGGCGTCTTCTACAACCTGACCGGCAGCCACACGAACCCGGATCTGCAGGCGATCGAGCGGGCGATCGGCCCGAAGCTCGCCCGGCACGGCAGCGCCATCTATCTCAACCCGCAGCTCTGGGCGCGCATCTCGGCCGTCGACGCCGAAGCGGAGGAGCTCGGGCCGGAAGAGCGCCGGGTGCTCGACCGCTACCGCATCCGCTTCCGTCGTGCAGGCGCCGAGTTGGGCTCGGACGACAAGGCACGCATCGCCGAGATCGCCGCCCGGATGTCGGAACTCGGGACCCAGTTCAGCCAGAACCTGCTCGCCGACGAGAGCAGCTTCACCCTGCCGCTCACCGGCGAGGACGACCTGGCCGGCCTGCCGCCGTTCCTGCGCGCCGCCGCCGAGAGCGCGGCCCGGGAGCGCGGCCTGGATGGTCACGTGATCACCCTGTCGCGCTCGCTGATCGAGCCGTTCCTGGTGTTCTCCACCCGGCGCGACCTGCGTGAGAAGGCCTACGCGGCCTGGACCCGCCGCGGCGAGAACGGCGGCACCACCGACAACCGCGCGATCATCGTCGAGATGGTCGGCCTGCGCGCCGAGCACGCGCGTCTGCTCGGCTTCGACAGCTTCGCGCATTTCAAGCTGGACGACACGATGGCGGCGAGCCCCGACGCCGCCATGGAGCTGCTGCGCGACGTCTGGACCCCGGCCCGGGCGCGGGCGGGCGAGGAGCGCGAGCGGCTCCAGGCGATCGTCCAGCAGGAGGGCCACAACTTCGCGCTCCAGGCGCATGATTGGCGCCACTACACCGAGAAGCTGCGGCGGGCCGAGCACGACCTCGACGAGAGCGAGGTGAAGGCCTACCTGCCCCTCGACCGGATGATCCAGGCGGCCTTCGATACGGCATCCCGGCTGTTCGGGCTGACCTTCGAGGAGCTGTCCGACGTGCCGCGCTACCACCCCGACGTGCGGGTCTGGCGGGTCGGCAACCCGGACGGGTCCGAGGTCGGGCTGTTCCTGGGCGATTATTTCGCCCGCTCCTCGAAGCGCTCCGGCGCCTGGATGAGCGCGTTCCGCTCGCAGGAGCGCCTGAACGGCACCGTCACGCCGGTGATCGTCAACGTGATGAACTTCGCCAAGGCGCCCGCCGGCGAGAGCGCGCTCCTGTCCTTCGACGACGCCCGCACCCTGTTCCACGAGTTCGGCCACGCCCTGCACGGCCTCCTGTCGGACGTGACCTACCCGCTGCTCTCCGGGACATCGGTGTCGCGCGATTTCGTCGAGTTGCCGTCCCAGCTCTACGAGCATTGGCTGGAGCAGCCCGAGGTGCTGAAGGCTCATGCCCGGCACCACCGCACCGGCGAGCCGATGCCCGACGCGCTGCTGCGCAAGCTCCTGGCGGCGCGCACCTTCAACCAGGGCTTCGCCACGATCGAATACACCGCCTCGGCGATCGTCGACATGACGCTCCACCTCTCGGCAGGCGGCGAATCCGGCCTCGACGTGCCGGCCTTCGAAGCGGACGCCCTGCAGCGGATCGGCATGCCGGCCGAGATCAGCATGCGCCACCGGACGCCGCACTTCGCCCACATCTTCTCGGGGGACGGCTACGCGGCCGGTTACTACAGCTATCTCTGGTCCGAGGTGCTGGATGCCGACGCCTTCGATGCCTTCAAGGAGGCCGGCGACATCTTCGACCCGGAGACGGCGAAGCGGCTGCGGACCTTCGTGTACGGCGCCGGCAACCTGCGCGACCCGCGTGACGCCTACACCGCCTTCCGCGGCCGGATGCCGAGCATCGCGCCGCTTTTGAAGAAGCGGGGTCTCGCGGCCTGAGGCGGGGACGGCCGGTAAGGGTTTCGTAAACAAACGTCCTTAACGAACGCTTGCAGGCGGACCCTGCAGACGGAGTTGGGGGCGATGACGAAGATGGAAGCCAAGCCGGCCCTCTCTCCCGACGAGCTGCTGAAGGCCGTCGTGGCGGGCAAGGCGGTTCCGAAGCCCGAGCCCGTCGCCGCACCTGCGGCAGCGCGATTCGCGATGCCGTCCCTGGCAGGTCCAGAGGTCCGGCGCTACGCGATCGCTGGCACCGCCCTGGCGCTCGGTCTGGTTCTGGGCTTCGCCGCACGTCCCGGCTCCGGCGGCGCGCCGAGCGACGCCGTCCTGGCGCTGAGCACGACCGTCGATGCCGGCCGGACCGAAACCGCCCGGCTCGGCGCCGACATCGCCCAGCTCCATCAGGTGCTCGCCGACCTGCGCGCCGCCATCGACACCGCCCGCAAGGAGGCCGGCAGCCGCAGCGGCGCCCTGGGCGAGCGCCTGACCCAGATCGATAAGAACCTGAATGCCAAGACCGCCGCCCTGAGCGAGCGCCTCGAGCAGGCCGAGCGCGAGCACAGTGGGCGGATCGCCAACCTCGCTGCGCAACTGGAGCGTCGCGCGTCCGTCGCGGCGTCGGCCGTGAAGGCCGAGCCGACACAGACCGGGAGCCTCGCCGACACCCGCCCGGCCGACGCGAAGGTCGCCGAGGCGAAAGCCGTCGATGCCAAAAGCGCGGAGGCCAAGAGCGCAGAGGCTAAGGCTTTGGAGGCGAAGGCTTCGGAGGCCAAGCCGAAGGCGGTCGCGGCCGAGAAACCCCCGGTGATCGACGGCTGGGCTGTCCGCGACGTCTACGACGGGGCGGCGATTCTGGAGAACAGACGCCGCCGCATCGTCGAGGTCGGGCCGGGAGACCTGCTGCCGGGTATCGGCCGGGTCGAGGGCGTCGAGCGCCGCGGTCGGGAGTGGGTCGTGGTGACCCGTCAGGGCCTCGTCACGTCCCAGCCCTGGTAAGCCGGATGCTTAATACGCTGCGTCAGCGTCCCTGGAAGGTCGCCGAGGCGAGTTCGTCGCTGGTGCCGGGGAAGCGCGGTTCGATCGTCAGCGGATCGGCCAAGGCGGACGCGCGCTCGGCCCGGCGCCGACCGTGGCGCAGGGCGCGGGTTTGAGCGGCTCGGGTCGGGTGCAGGATTGCCGCAAGCAGCGCCTGGCCCTCGAAGGCGGTATCCAGATTCTTGGCTTCGAAGACGGGCATGGCCGGCCTACCTGAGTGCAATCCGGTCACCTGCCGAAGGCGATGACCCGAATTGCATCCCGAATAACGGGGATCGCGTGGACGGGTTCCGCCAAGCTCTGACGGCGAAACCACTTTTTTACGATCGTTCAGGAACGGCGCGAAAACGGTGCGGCGGCGCACGTGCCGCCGGCGAAAACCGGGTCCCGAAGGCGTTTGCCCGCCCCCGGGACCTTGTTCGTCAGACGAACTGGTTGAGGCCCGGGATCGAACCGATGATCGGTCCCATGGCATCTTCGCCGACCTTCTCGCGGCCGAAGGCGAACAGCTCCTGGCCGAGCGGCTGCATCTGGCCCATGGGAACACCGGCGCCCATCAGCTTCTGGCCCAGCGCCATGACGCCGCCGCCGCCCATCATGCCGCCGAGCATGCCCATGAGGCCGCCGCCGCCGCTCTCTCCGGCATTCGATTCGGCCACGAGCGCTTCGGAGCCGGGCAGCGCGGCCATGAGCTGGCCCACCTCGGATTCCGGCCCCTCCTTCTGCAGGAAGGCCAGGATGTGCCCGATTGCCGTCTGCGCGGTCGCGGCGTCGAGCCCGGTGCGGGCGGTGACGCGGGCGAGCAATTCTTCCATGACGCTGATCTCTTCGACGCTGATCTCTTAGGAACGTTTCCAGACGTCCTTCGACTCTGGGGCGCCGGAAATCAAGCGCGGCTCCCGACTTCGCTGGGAAACACCGGCCCGGACGATGCGCGGAACATCCGGGCGCCCCGAGAGTCAGCGCAGGCGCCGACGCGGCATTGCGACTCACGGCGAGCCGTGGCCTCGTAGACGGCGAAACAGGCAGGAACAGAGTCGATCCTCGGAAGGTCCGCCGCGGCTCCAGCCGTGGCCCGATCGGGACCACTCCGGCGGATCGATCACGCGCGCATCGGGAGACACGGGTGAGCGATCTCAAGACCCTACGCGGCCTCTCCGGCCTCAGCCCCGAGCCCGCCAGCCTGAAGAAGGCCGCGCTTGTCCTCATCGACATCCAGAACACGTATCGCGAGGGCGTGATGCGCCTGTCCGGCGTCGAGCCGGCCGTCGCGGAGGCCGCGATCCTTCTCAAGCGGGCCCGGGAATCCGGCGTGCCGGTCTTCCACATCCAGCACAATGCCGGCCCCGGCTCGCCCTACGACATCACCGCGGAGATCGGACAGATCTCACCGGAGGTCGCGCCACAGGGCGGGGAGGCCGTGATCACCAAAGCCTTCCCGAGCTCCTTCGTGGGCACGGATCTGGAGGATCGGCTCAAGCGGGCAGGCGTCACCGACCTCATCCTGGCCGGCTTCATGACCCACATGTGCGTCAACTCGACGGCGCGTTCCGCCTTCAACCTCGGCTTCCATCCCACCGTGGTCGCCTCGGCGACCGCGACGCGCGATTTGCCGGCGCCCGACGGCTCGGTGGTGCCGGCGGCCCAGCTACAGGCCGCAAGCCTCGCGGGCCTCGGCGACCTGTTCGCCGTGATCGCCCGCGACGTGGACGCGGTCCGCCCCTGATCGTTCGACGGGGATAGTATTTTCTCCGAAACCCGGGCGCGAACATTCGGGGTTAGACTCCGAAATCTCCGGTTCTGCCGCCTTGACTGCTGCATCGGACATGTGTGCGATGCAGCATCGGGCCGAGAGCGGCGGAACATCACCGCCGGCCGCACAGTTCGGCTCCGAAAATGCGGAGCTTGAACCATGCGCATCGAGAACGTCGCCGACCTGATTGCCGAGACCCTTCAGGAGGCCGGCGTCGCGCGAATCTACGGCGTTGTCGGCGACAGCCTGAACGGCATCACCGAGGCGCTGCGCGCGCGGGGAAAGATCGACTGGATCCACACCCGCCACGAGGAGGCGGCGGCCTTCGCGGCGAGCGCCGAGGCGCAGGTCACCGGCAAGCTCGCCGTGTGCGCGGGTTCGTGCGGCCCCGGCAACCTGCACCTGATCAACGGGCTCTACGACGCGCACCGGAGCCGGACCCCGGTCCTGGCGATCGCCGCGCAGATCCCGTCGGCCGAGATCGGCTCGGGCTATTTCCAGGAGACCCGCCCGACCGAGCTGTTCCGCGAGTGCAGCCATTATTGCGAGCTGATCTCCGACCCGTCGCAGATGCCGTTCGTGCTCGAGAACGCGATCCGCGCCGCGGTCGGGGAGGGGGGCGTCGCCGTCATCGTCATCCCGGGCGATGTGGCGCTGCGCGATGCGCCCAAGCGCGCGCCGGCCACCCGGGCCGGGCTTATCCCGGCCAAGCCTGTCGTACGCCCGGCGGATGCCGAACTCGATGCGCTGGCGGCCCTGCTCAACGCCGGCAAGCGCGTGACGCTGCTGTGCGGACGCGGCTGCGCCGGCGCCCATTCCGAACTGTTGCAACTCGCCGAGGCGCTCAAGAGCCCGGTCGTGCACGCGCTCGGCGGCAAGGAGTATGTCGAATTCGACAACCGCTACGATGTCGGCATGACCGGACTGATCGGGTTCTCGTCCGGCTACGCCGCCATGATGGCGTGCGACACCCTGCTGATGCTGGGCACCGGGTTCCCGTACAAGCAATTCTACCCGCAGGACGCGAAGATCGCCCAGGTCGACCTGCGCCCCTCCGAACTCGGCCGCCGCTGCCGCATCGAGCACGGGCTCGTGGGCGATGTCGGCGCGACGATCCGCGCCCTGCTGCCGCGCCTGAAGCCGAAGGCCGACCGGTCGTTCCTGGATGCCAGCCTGAAGCACTACGCCAAGGCCCGCGCCGGCCTCGACGACCTCGCTACGGCCAAGCCCGGCGGCCCGCTCCATCCGCAATATCTGGCGAAGACGATCAGCGAGGCGGCCGCGGACGACGCGATCTTCACCGCCGACGTCGGCACCCCGACGATCTGGGCGGCGCGCTACCTGGCGATGAACGGCAAACGGCGCCTTCTCGGCTCCTGGGTCCACGGCTCGATGGCCAACGCCTTGTCGCATGGGATCGGCGCCCAGGCCGCGGAGCCGAACCGGCAGGTGATCGCGCTCTGCGGCGACGGTGGGTTCGCCATGCTGATGGGCGATTTCCTAACGCTCCGCCAGCATCGGCTACCGCTGAAAGTCGTGGTGTTCAACAACGGCACCCTCGGCTTCGTTGAGCTGGAGATGAAGGCGGCGGGTTACCTCGAGACCGGCGTCGCGCTCGACAATCCGGACTTCGCCGCGATGTCGCGGGCCGCCGGCATCTTCGCCCTGCGGGTCGAGGACCCGGCCGAGCTGCCGGGCGCCATGCGCGAGTTCCTGGCCTTCGACGGCCCCTCGCTGCTCGATGTGCGAACCGCCCGCAACGAGCTCTCAATGCCGCCCAAGATCGATGGGCAGCAGGTGAAGGGCTTCAGCCTCTACGTGCTGCGGGCCGTGATGGATGGGCGCGGTGACGCAGTTCTCGACCTCGCCAAAACCAACCTCATCCGGTAGACCTCACTTGGTATTCTAGACCCGTTCCAGTTCAAGGGAGCGGGCGATCCAGGGAGGTTCCGGACCATGCGGGTCGGCCTGTTCGTGCCGTGCTACGTCGACGCTTTCGAGCCGGAAGTCGGGATCGCCACGCTGGAATTGCTGGAGCGGGTCGGTTGTACGGTGGAATACCCGTTCGACCAGACCTGCTGCGGCCAGCCCATGGCCAACACCGGCTGCCACGCCGAGGCCGCCGCCACCGAGGCCCTGTTCGTAAAGAATTTCTCGGATTTCGACTACGTGGTGGCGCCCTCCGGGTCCTGCGTGCACCAGGTCCGCGAGCACCTCACTGCGATCCCGCAGACGGACGAGGTCAAGAAGGTCCGGGCCAGCACCTACGAACTCGTGGAGTTCCTACACGACGTGCTGAAGATCGAGGCGCTGCCCTGGGCCGAGTTCCCGCACAAGGTCGCCTATCACGGCAATTGCAACGCGCTACGCGGCATCCACCATGCGCGGCCGTCCGAGATCGTGAAGCCGTACTTCTCGAAGCCCCTCGACCTCCTTCGCCTCGTGAAGGGCGTCGAGCTGGTCGACCTCGCCCGGCCGGACGAGTGCTGCGGCTTCGGCGGCACCTTCTCGGTTTTCGAGCCCGCGGTCTCGGCCAAGATGGGCTACGACAAGGTCGCCGACCAGAACCGGGCCGGGGCGCAGTACGTGGTCTCGGCCGATTCCTCGTGCCTGATGCACCAGAAGGGCTGCGCCGAGCGCCTCGGCCTGCCGCTCCGCTATATCCACATCGCGCAAGTGCTGAACGGAGCCGCCGCATGAGCGTCGAGGATCTGAACCCGCGCGCCCGCGAGGGCATCATCCATCCGGAAGTCCGCGCCGACGACGACGAGAGCGAGCGCGGCCAGGATGGCGGCCGCCTCCAGCACGCGGAGGCCGCGACCAAGCCGATCCGCGCGCCGCAGACCCGCGAGAAGCAGCCGCGCGGCGCCAAGATCCGGGGCGACCGGCCGATCGACCAGGCCGAAGCCGCCGAGCGCTTCCTCGCCGCGCCGCTCCACCAGGCCGCCCACGACGAGCGCCTGTGGGACCTGCGCAAGAAGCGCGATACCTCGGCCCACGGCATCCCGGAATGGGAGGAGCTGCGCGAACTCGCCTCCGCCATCAAGGCGCACACGCTCACCCATCTCGACCAGTATCTCGAGCAGTTCGAGGCCGCCGCGAAGGCCAACGGCGTGCAGGTCCACTGGGCCGCGGACGGCGCCGACCACAACCGCATCGTCCTGGAGATCCTGCGCAGCCGCGGTGCCAAGACCCTGGTGAAGTCGAAGTCGATGCTCACCGAGGAATGCGGCTTCCGCCACCACATGGCGGCCAACGGCATCGAGATCATCGAGACCGATCTGGGCGAGCGCATCCAGCAGCTCGACAACGAGGAGCCGAGCCACATCGTGGCGCCCGCGGTCCACAAGACCCGGATGGACGTGGCGGAAGTCTTCGCCAAGACGCTCGGCACCGACCCGGACAACGACGACGCCCATTACCTCGCCGAAAGCCAGCGCGAGACGACACGGCCCTACATTCTGAAGGCCGATGCCGGCATGACCGGCTGCAACTTCGCCATCGCGGAGACCGGCACCGTCGTCACCTGCACCAACGAGGGCAATGCCGACTTGTCCGGCAACGTCCCGCCGCTGCAGATCCACTCGATCGGCATCGAGAAGATCATCCCCAAGGTCGAGCATCTCGGGGTGTTCATCCGGCTGCTGTCGCGCTCGGCGCTCGGCTCGCCGATCACCCAGTATACTTCGCATTTCCGCGGACCCCGCAAGGGCACCGAGATGCACATGGTGCTGGTCGATAACGGCCGCTCGGCCCGGCTCGGGCTGGAGGAGTTCTGGACCTCGCTGAAGTGCATCCGCTGCGGCGCCTGCATGAACACCTGTCCGGTCTACCGGCGTTCGGGCGGCCTCTCCTACGGGGCGACCTATTCGGGCCCGATCGGGTTGATCATCGACCCGACCTTCAACAAGCGGAAATACTCGACCCTGCCGTTCTCCTCGACGATGAACGGCTCCTGCACCAACGTCTGCCCGGTCAAGATCAACATCCACGAGCAGATCTTCGCCTGGCGCAAGGTCCTGGTCGAGGAGCATCACATCCCGGCGCTCAAGCAGGGAATGATGAAGGCCGCAGGTGCGGTCCTGTCTCGGCCCGCCGCCTATCGGGCAGCGATCGGCGCCGCGGATTCGGCGCTGAAGGTGCTGCCGCGCTTCGCCGTCTACAACCCGCTCAACACCTGGGGGAAGAAGCGCGAGATGCCGGATGCGCCGCGCCAGACCTTCCACGCCTGGTACAAGCAGAACCGGATGCAGAAGGCGGTCAAAAACACCGCTGCCAAGGAGACCGCTGCGAAGGACACGGCCCGATGAGCGCGCGCGCGGACATCCTGGCGGCGCTTAAGGCGAACCGTCCGGCGGGCGATTATCCGCTGCCGAGCGTCCCGGACTTCACGCCGCTGGTCGGCGACGATCTGATCGAGGAGTTCGGCGACCGGCTGAAGCGCATGGGCGGCCGGATCGAGGACGGTCGCACCGGCGACCCGCTGGCGGGCGTGCGCGGGCGGCTGGCGGAATCGAAGGTGATCGCCTCCGCGGTCCCTGAGATCGACGGCAACCGCGACCTTCGGGCGGTGCGGTACCCGCAGGAGGTCGAGGACGTCGACGTGGCGGTGGTGCGCGCCGTGTTCGGCATCGCCGAGACCGGCTCGGTGTTGTTCACGGAGGGCGAGCTGATCGTGAACGCCGTCGCCTACCTGGCCCAGCACCTGATCGTGCTGCTCGATCCCGCCGACATCCTCCCCAACGTGCAGGAGGCCTACAAGCGACCGGAATTCGGCCGCTCCGCCTACGCGGTGCTGCATACGGGACCTTCGGCCACCGCCGACATCGAGGGCGTGCTGATCCACGGCGCGCAGGGCGTGCGCTCGCTCACCGTCCTGTTGCTGCCGCGCGCCGCAGAAAGATCGGTCTCCTGAGCCGGAACCGCCGATAAGGCGCGCACCTTGCTTGGACAGCGATCATCTCGTCGCCCGGCAAGGAGATCCGATGCGCTATACCCTCGGCTGCAGCCTGTCGTACAATATTCTCTCGGACACGACCTTCATCTTCAATTTGGAGGTGGCCAAGCTGAGAAGCGTCGAGATCCTCAGCGAGAGCCTGGTGCTCACGCCGAACCTGAAGCGCGATCTCTACACCACGCCCGACCTTCTGAACCGCTATCTCGGCGTCAACGTGCCGATGGGCCAGTTCGCCCTGGAGTATAATGCGGAGGTCGATCTGACCGTCCACCGGGCCGACCCGGCGACCATCAGCGAGACCCCGATCGGCGAACTGCCGCTCGACATCCTGCCGTTCCTGCTGCCGAGCCGGTTCGTCTCCTCCGATCGGCTGACGCCCTACGCGCAGGCCGAGTTCGGCGCGCTGCCCAAGGGCCACAGCCGGGTCAACGAGATCTGCAACTGGATCCACGACCACATCACCTACCAGCCCGGCACGAGCGACGGCGAGACCACGGCCGACGAGTCGCTCCTGAAGCGGGCCGGCGTCTGCCGCGACTTCGCGCATATCGGCACGGCGTTCTGCCGGGCGCTCGGGATCCCGGCCCGGTTCGTGAGCTGCTATGCGCACGGCCTCGTGCCGAGCGATTTCCATGCGGTGTTCGAAGCCTATCTCGACGGGCGCTGGTGGCTGTTCGACGCGACCCGTCAGGCGGATCTCGACGGGCTGGTGCGCATCGGCGTCGGGCGCGACGCCGCCGAGATCGCCTTCTCGACGCCGTTCGGCAACATGCAGCCGGTCAACCAGCAGGTCCGGATCCAGCGCACGGACGGGCAGGGCAGCCCGATGCCGCGCACCGTCGATGCCATCTCCACAGAGGTCCCCGCACCGAATGCCGGTGCGGCCTGAACGGACAGAAGCATCGGATCACGCTATCCTGTGATCCTCGGAAAGCAAGGACGGGGTGAAACCGCATGGCCTACCGCCACGTCGTCGGCCCGCGCACCCACGTCTTCGGTGACCTCGCCACCCTGATGGCCAAGGCGACGCCTGTCCGCTCCGGCGACCGGCTCGCCGGGGTCGCGGCCGAATCCGCCGAGGAGAATGCGGCGGCGCGCTGGTGCCTCGCGGAGGTGCCGCTCTCCGAGATCCTGGCCCGGCCGCTGATCCCGTACGAGCAGGACGACGTCACCCGGCTGATCCTCGACACGCACGATGCCGCCGCCTTCCGGGAGATCGCCCACCTCACGGTCGGCGATTTCCGCGAGTTCCTGCTGACCGCCACCCCGGCGGTCCTGACCCGGATCGCACCGGGCGTAACGCCGGAGATCGCCGCTGCGGTCTCGAAGATCATGCGCAACCAGGACCTCATTTCCGTGGCGCGCAAGGCCCGGGTGGTCACCCGGTTCCGCAACACGATCGGGCTGCCGGGCACGCTGGCGGTACGGCTGCAGCCCAATCATCCGACCGACGATCCGAAGGGGATCACCGCAGCGATCCTCGACGGGCTCACCCTCGGCTGCGGCGACGCCGTAATCGGCATCAACCCGGCCTCGGATTCGGTCCAGGCGCTCGGCGACCTGCTCCACCTCCTCGACGGGGTGATCCGGAAGCACGCGATTCCCACCCAGGCCTGTGTGCTCACCCACGTCACCACCACGCTCGCCGCCATGGAGCGCGGCCTGCCGGTCGACCTCGTGTTCCAGTCGATCGCCGGGACCGAGAAGGCCAATGCCGGCTTCGGGGTGACGCTCGCTTTGCTCAAGGAGGCCCACGAGGCCGCGCTCGCCCTCAAGCGCGGCCCGCTCGGCGACAACTGCATGTATTTCGAGACCGGGCAGGGCTCCGCGCTTTCGGCCGATGCCCATCACGGCATCGACCAGCAGACCCTGGAGGCCCGGGCCTACGCGGTCGCCCGGCCGTTCCGGCCGCTCCTGGTCAACACCGTCGTGGGCTTCATCGGGCCCGAATATCTCTACGACGGCAAGGAGATCATCCGGGCCGGGCTGGAGGACCATTTCTGCGGCAAGCTCATGGGCGTGCCGCTCGGCGTCGACGTCTGCTACACCAACCACGCCGAGGCCGATCAGGACGACATGGACACGCTGCTGACGCTGCTCGGCGCGGCCGGCTGCACCTACATCATGGGCGTCCCGGGGGCCGACGACGTGATGCTGAACTACCAATCCACGTCGTTCCACGATTCCCTCTACCTCCGCGAGGTGCTGGGCTTGAAGCGCGCCCCCGAATTCGAGGCCTGGCTGCACGGCATCGGGCTGACCGACGGGGCCGGCGCCCTGCTGCCGGGATCGGGCGCGCCGCTCCTCACCGCCGCGCCGGACCTCGCCGCGTGAGCGACTCGCGGGAGATCTGGGCCAGGCTCGCCGGGCTGACGCCGGCCCGGATCGGGCTCGGCCGCGCCGGCAGCGGCCTGCCGACCCGGGAGGTGCTGCGCTTCGGCCTCGACCATGCCCAGGCCCGGGACGCCGTGCACGCGCCGATGGATGCGGAGGCGCTGGCCGCATCCATCGCGGAACTCGGCCTCGCCACGCTTGCCGTGGCTTCGCAGGCCCCGGACCGGGCGACCTACCTGCGCCGCCCCGATCTCGGCCGACGGCTCGATCCGGACGACCTGCTGACGCTCGAAGCCGCGGCGGATACCGCCGATCTCGCCGTCGTGGTGGCGGACGGGCTCTCGGCCCGGGCCGTCCACGAGAATGCGGCGCCGTTGCTCAGGGCGTTCAAGCCCCTGGCCGAGAAGGCCGGCTGGCGCCTCGCGCCGGTGGTGATCGCCCGGCAAGCGCGCGTGGCGCTCGGCGACGCGGTCGGCCAGACCCTGAAGGCCCGGGCGGTGGCGGTGCTGATCGGCGAGCGGCCGGGCCTGTCCTCCCCCGACAGCCTTGGCATCTACCTGACATTGAATCCAAAAATCGGCCGCTCGGATGCGGAGCGCAACTGCATCTCGAACGTGCGAACGGCCGGCCTCACCCACGAGAAGGCGGCGTTCAAGCTGCACTGGCTGCTCGCCCGCGCGCTGACCCTTGGCCTCAGCGGCGTGACCCTCAAGGACGAGAGCGACCGTGCTCTGGAAACCGGTGCCGCGTCGGCCGCCTTGCCGGAGCCGGGCCGCGGCTGAACGGGGGCACGTGTTTCGTGCTCTGCGCCGAACGGGGTATCGGTTCAGTCATGCGGATAGCAGTTCAAGGGCCATGTCTGCGGTCCGGAGATGACGGCGGCGGGTGGTTGGTGGCACGGTGCCGGTGATACGGCGCGGCACTGAGCCTTAGAACCCGTGTCGATTGAGCCTTATCCGGTGGGGCAGGTGACCGAAGGATTATCCTTAACCTAATCTCGTGCCGGCAATGGACCCCAAGCGTGGCTGTGGCGGGGTCGCAACACCGTAAAACGAACCCGGGTCCGCCCCGAGACCTGCCCGCAAACGCCGCGATCCCGCCATAGTCCGGGCCCACCTCACCATCCGCGGTAAACGGCAAGTTCGACAACGATTTACCGTTTCGAAACGAGGTTTTCCCGAGCACGCGGACGGCCCATCCGGCGCATCGCGAACGGCGACGCGCCGCGGCTTCCTGCACCCTCGGGACTGGCGGCGCGAAGGCTTGGTTCGGGTTGATGGACACGCGGTTGAACGACAAGTCGAAGCTGCCCAGCCGTCACGTCACGGAGGGGCCGGACCGGGCCCCGCATCGCTCCTATCTCTACGCGATGGGACTGACCCGGGAGCAGATCCACCAGCCGCTGGTGGGTGTCGCCTCCTGCTGGAACGAGGCCGCCCCCTGCAACATCTCGCTGATGCGCCAGGCGCAGGCAGTGAAGAAGGGCGTCGCCGCCGCCCACGGCACCCCGCGCGAGTTCTGCACCATCACGGTCACCGACGGCATCGCCATGGGCCATGGCGGCATGCGCGCCTCGCTGCCGTCGCGTGAGGTCATCGCCGACTCGGTCGAGCTGACCATGCGCGGCCACGCCTACGACGCCCTGGTCGGCCTCGCCGGCTGCGACAAGTCGCTGCCCGGCATGATGATGGCGATGGTGCGCCTCAACGTGCCGTCGATCTTCATCTACGGCGGCTCGATCCTGCCCGGCTCGTTCCGCGGCAAGCCCGTCACCGTCCAGGATCTCTTCGAGGCTGTGGGCAAGGTCGCGGTCGGCGACATGAGCCTGGAAGACCTCGACGAGCTGGAGCAGGTCGCCTGCCCCTCGGCCGGGGCCTGCGGCGCGCAGTTCACCGCCAACACCATGGCGACCGTCTCCGAGGCGATCGGTTTAGCGCTCCCCTACTCGGCCGGCGCCCCGGCGCCCTACGAGATCCGGGACAAGTTCTGCGCCACCGCCGGCGAGAAGGTGATGGAGCTGCTGGCCAAGCAGATCCGCCCGCGCGACATCGTCACCCGCAAGGCGCTCGAGAACGCCGCCACCGTCGTCGCCGCCTCTGGCGGCTCGACTAACGCGGCCCTGCACCTGCCGGCGATCGCCCATGAATGCGGCATCGAGTTCACGCTGTTCGACGTCGCCGAAATCTTCCGGCGCACGCCCTACATCGCCGACCTGAAGCCCGGCGGGCGCTACGTCGCCAAGGACATGTTCGAGGTCGGCGGCATCCCGCTGCTGATGAAGACCCTCCTCGACCACGGCTTCATGCACGGCGACTGCCTGACGGTCACCGGCCGGACTATCGCGGAGAACATGGACCGGGTGACCTGGAACCCGGACCAGGACGTGGTCTACCCGGCCAACCGGCCGATCACCCCGACCGGCGGCGTCGTCGGCCTTAAGGGCAACCTCGCCCCCGAGGGCGCGATCGTGAAGGTCGCCGGCATGCCGGCCGAGAAACAGGTCTTCACCGGCCCGGCCCGGGTGTTCGATGGCGAGGAGGCCTGCTTCGAGGCCGTCCAGTCGCGGACCTACAAGGAAGGCGACGTGCTCGTCATCCGCTACGAGGGGCCGCGCGGCGGCCCCGGCATGCGCGAGATGCTGTCCACCACAGCGGCCCTCTACGGGCAGGGGATGGGCGACAAGGTCGCGCTGATCACGGACGGGCGCTTCTCCGGCGCGACCCGCGGCTTCTGCGTCGGCCATGTCGGCCCCGAGGCGGCGGTCGGCGGGCCGATCGGCCTGATCCGCGACGGCGACATCATCACCCTCGACGCGATCCAGGGCACGCTCAGCGTCGCCCTGTCGGACCAGGACTTCGCCGAGCGCCGCAAGGCCTGGGCGCCCAGGACCAACACGGCGACCTCCGGGTATCTGTGGAAATACGCGCAGGGCGTCGGCCCGGCGCTGTACGGCGCCGTCACCCATCCGGGCGGCGCCAAGGAGCTGGAGAGCTATGCGGACGTCTAGGACTGACCTCAGCCGGCGCAGGGCGCCGGCCGGGGCCGATCCCGGTCGGTCCCGCCTGATCGCCAGGATCGCGGCGTCGGCCGGCGTCCTGATCCTGCTCGCCCTGCCCACGGAGGCGCCGCGGGCGCTCGATGCCAGCGTCCGCGCGCCGGTCCAGGTACCGGTGGCGGACAAGAGCTACAGGTCGGCCAAGGACGCGCTGCGCGCCGGCGTCCGCGAGTACAATGCTGGCGACAAGCAGGGCGCCGCCCGCGCCCTCGAATACGCCGCCGGGCAGGGCCATGCCCTGGCCCTGTGGAAGCTCGGCCGGATGTACGCCGAGGGCGACGGCGTGCCCCATGACGACCTGAAGGCGTTCGAGTTCTTTTCCCGGATCGCCGACGCTAGCACCGACGACGGCCCCGATCCGCAGAACTCGGCGGTCACCGGCAGCGCGTTCACGGCGCTCGGCACCTACTTCCTTGAGGGGATCAAGGGTACCTACGTGCGCCCGAACCCCGAGCGCGCCTACGACATGTTCAACTACGCGGCCTCGTATTACGGCGAGCCGAACGCGCAGTACAACCTCGCCCGGCTCTACCTCGACGGCACCGGCGTGGAGACGGATCCCCGGCAGGCGGCGCGCTGGTTCAACCTGGCGGCCGAGAAGGGGCACCACCCGGCGCAGGCTCTGCTCGGCGACATGCTGATGAACGGGTTGGGCGGCGTGCCGGTCCAGCGCGTGAAGGGCCTGATGTGGCTGTCGCTCGCCCGCGAGGGCGCGGAGGGCCGCAAGGACGACTGGATCGTGGCCCTCTACGACAAGAACTGGGCGGCGGCCAACGAGGACGACCGGGCCGAGGCGCAGAGCCAGCTCCAGACCGTCGGTTCGATCCGGCGGCGGCATTAGAGCCCTGCTCTGACACCGCCGCCGGCTTTCCTCAGCCCTTCTTCGCGTCCTGCGCGGTCTTGAACGACGGGCGCGCCAGGGTCTCGGCGATATAAGCCGAGAGCTTGGGCCAGCGGCCGGCATCGATGTGTGCCTCGGCCACGTGGAAGTTGTAGAAGCCCGTGGCGATCGAGATGTCGGCGATGCTGAAGGCGTCACCCGCGAGGTAGGGGCCCGAGATCTGCCGCTCCAGATAATCGAACAGCGGCGGCAGATCCGCGTCGAGCGCCTTCGTGACGGCGGCCTCGTCGGTGGGCTTGCCCATCATGTTGGGCTTCAGGATCCGCTCGACGAACGGCACGATCAGCTTCCCGAACAGCTCGGTATCGCCGAACTTGTCGAACCAGACCGCGCGGCCGAGAACCTGCGGGTCGGACGGCACCAGGGCCGGGGTCGGGTGCTTGCGCTCGAGATACCAGAGGATCGCCGAGGAATCCGCGAGCTTGAACCCGCCATCCTCGATCGCCGGGATCTTCCCCAACGGGCTGGCCGCCTGGAAATCCGAATCGGGCGCGTGGAACATCACCGGCCTGTGCTCGTAGGGCACGTTCTTCTCGGCGAGCGAGACCAGGACCTTGCGGACGTAAGGCGAGTAACCGGTACCGTAGACGATCATTACAACTCCATCGGGGACGCGATGACCGGATATCGATCCGTCGGCCCCTGCATGGCAGATAGGGCCGATCGCCGGTGCGCCGACCGCGTCACGGTCACTGCTCCGTGATCGTGCCCCTGTCGTCTCACCAGGCCGGCGCGGTGATCGCCGTCACGAAGGACGGCCGGTCGAGCGTCAGCGCGACCCAGCCGGCGAGCTTCGGCCAGCGCGCGGAATCCACCTGAACCTTGGCGAGTCGGAGATTGTGGAACGGCGCCGCGACCGCGATGTCGGCGATCCCGAAGCTGTCGCCCACCAGGAACGGCCCTGTGATCTGCGATTCGAGGTAGTCGAACAGGGGCGGCAGATCCGTGTCGAGCGCCTGCTGCGCCAGCGCGTCGTCACCGGGAACCTTGAGCACCCGCGGCTTCAGGAAGCGCTCCGCGAACACGACTGAGAGCTTCCGATCAAGCTCGACCTCGCCGAACTTGTCGAACCAGCGGGCGCGGGCGGCCCCCTGCGCATCGGCCGGGATCAGCGCGGGCTGCGGGGTGAGGCGCTCGAGATGATCGAGGATCGCGCTCGAATCGGCCAGCCGAAAGCCGTCATGCTCGATTGCGGGGATCTTGCCCATCGGGCTCGCTGCCCGGAATGCGGCATCGTCCGATTGCGGCGCCACCGGCCGGTGCTGGTACCGGACACCCTTCTCGGCCAGTGCCACGAGCACTTTGCGCACGAAGGGCGAGAGGCTGCTGCCGTAGACGATCATGGTCGAATCCCCCGATGAACCGGCATCGGTCTAGAGCCGATGCCGGCAGCGGTGCAATCGATGCCGATGTCGTCGTGTTGAGTTGGCCATTTCATCGTGTTCGGCCCGGGTTTCATCTTGATGAAGCGGCGTTCGATTTCTCGAACCGCTTGATGAGACGCTCTCGCTTCAGACGGGAGAGGCGGTCGATCCAAAAGATACCGTCGAGTTGATCGATTTCATGCTGGATCACGGCGGCCGAAAAGCCGTCCGTCTCCTCCTCGTGGGCGGCTCCATCAAGGTCGCGGTAGCCGAAGCGGATCCGGCTCGGCCGCGTGATGCGCTCGCGCACGCCGGGCATGCTGACGCTGCCCTCTTCATGGGGCGTCGTCTCCGCGGAGGCCCAGAGGATCACCGGGTTGACGTAGACGCGCAGATCCTCGTCCGGCGACAGACGGATCACCACGACGCGCTCCGGAACGCCGATATGCGGTGCCGTCAGGCCGATGGCGCTGACGGCCAGCAGCGTGTCCCGCACGTCGTCGGCGAGGGCCGAGAGGCGAGGACCGAACGCATCGACCGGGTCGGCCGGGAGGGACAGGCGACGGTCGGGGAACTGGACGAGGGGGCGGGCCGGCATGTCGGGGAGTCCACCGGTGACGGTTCGGGATCCCTCTGTCCTCCACCGGAACCACGGGGCGCAGTCAACCGCTTCCTGCGTCGGAAACCGAATGGCCGCTCCAGGCTTTGAAGCCTCGAACAGACTGAGGCTCCCATGCTGTACGAACTCGCCACGCTCTCCTGCCCCCTGCTCGCGCTCGGACACGCATCCGAGGGCGTCCATGCCTGGGTGGACGACAGCGAAGCCAAGGGACAACTCATGGGCTGCTGGCGGACGGAAGTCGGCATGCTGGGCCGGCTCATCGTGCTGCGGGGGTTCACCGCGCCGGAGGACATGACGGCCGAGCGCCGACGCGCCCTGCTCAGCGCCAACCCGTTCAATGCGGGCGGCGTGGTGACCGCGCTGGAGATGGACAGCTACGCGCCGTTCCCGTTCCTGGCGCCGATCCGGACCGGGGAGCGCGGCGGGCTGTACGAGATCCGGACCTACCGCCTCAAACCCGGCGGCCTGGCGCCGACGCTGTCGGCCTGGGAGGCGGCCATCGAACCGGCCCGAACCTACACCGAACATCTTGTTGTGAACCTGTACGCCCTCGATGGGGCGCCGCGGATCACGCATATATGGGCCTTCGCCAGCCTTCAGGAGCGGGCCGCGTTGCGCGCTCAAGCCTATGGCGACGGCGTCTGGCCGCCGAAGGGCGGCCCCGACCAGATCGCGGAAGCGACCTCGGTGATCGCGCTGCCGCAGGGGGTGTCGCCGCTAAGCTGAATTCCCGGTCGGCGGGTGCAGGACATGCCTGTCTGCGATTCAGGCGGACGGGTTTCGCACCCCGGTCAGCTCATCGCCCGAGCTTTTGCCCCTCCCGATCCGGCACCCCGCACCGTCATTCCGGGTCGCCGCGGGCGAACCCGGAATCCATAACCGTTGTCGGTGTAAGGCGCTGGAACGTCGGTGCTTCTGGATCCCGGGCTCCGCTTGGCGGCCTCGGGACGACGGTGTGCGACGACGTTGGTCGGCTCCCTGTCCGGCGAACAAACATGCGTTTGCGCCCTGCACGAGCCGATGCCTGGACATCGTAGGCCGCGGCGAGACGACCCGCATCCGCGCTACCCAGCCGTCAGCTCCACCGTCACCGGCACGTGATCGGACGGCTTGTCCAGGCCGCGCAGGTGCTTCTGCACGGCGGCCGAGACCAGACGGTCGGCGGCCTGCGGCGACAGCAGGAGGTGGTCGATGCGGATGCCCGCGTTCCGCTGCCAGCAGCCCGCCTGGTAGTCCCAGAATGTGTAGAGCCCGTCGCGGGGATCGCAGGCGCGCAGGCCGTCGGTGTAGCCCTCGGCCAGGAGGGCGCGGAACGCCGCCCGCGTGGCGGGCAGGAACAGCGCGTCGGAGCGCCACGCCTCCGGGTCGGCCGCGTCGGCGGGTTCCGGGATGACGTTGTAGTCGCCCGCGAGCACCACGGCGGTCTCGTCCTCCATGAGGATGCGCGCGTGGATCCGCAGGCGTTCCATGAAGCCGAGCTTGTAGGGGTATTTCGGGCTGTCGACCGGGTTGCCGTTCGGCAGGTAGATCGAGGCCACCCGCACCGGCTTGGACTCGGCGCCGGAGATCAGCGCCTCGATGTAGCGCGATTGCTCGTCGGTCTCGTCGCCCGGCAGACCGCGCCGGATCTCGCTCATCTCCAGCGGCGCGCGCACCAGCAGGGCCACGCCGTTATAGGCCTTCTGCCCGAGCGTCTCGACCGCGTAGCCGGCCCCCTCGACCTCGGCGCGCGGGAACGCCTCGTCCTGGCATTTCAGCTCCTGCAGGCAGACCACGTCGGGCTTCGCCTCGTCGAGGAAGCCGAGCAGGTGCGGCAGCCTCTGCTTGATCGAGTTGACGTTCCAGGTCGTGATCCGCATCGCCTCGCTTCCGGTCGCCGTCTGGAGCGCTCGCCGCCGAAGTGGTTCCCGGAGCGGCCGAAGCGTCATCCGCGCTTCGCGCCGCGCTGACAAGGCCATGGCGGCGCAAGATCGGGGCGATATAGACGCCAGGATGACGATGGGGTGGTTCGAGCCGGTCATGGCTTACTGCGAGCGGACCGGGCCGGAGGTCTGGGCCGAGCCGGTCAACGCGGCGTCGAACGCCGCCTTCCTGCTGGCCGCCGCGGCCGCGGCACGCCGGGCGCACGCCGCGCGGCCGCCGGACCGCGCCTGCCTGGGGCTGGCCGGGCTGATCGCCGTCGTGGGGTGCGGCTCGTTCCTGTTCCACACCCTGGCGGTGACCTGGGCGATGTATGCCGACATCATCCCGATCACGCTGTTCATCGTCGCCTACCTGGCTTTGGCGCTGCACCGGTTCCTGAGGCTGCCGCGCATCCGGGTGGAGGCGGCCACCGCGGGCTTCGTCCTGTTCAGCTTCACGCTGGTCCCCACCCTCGACGGACTGAGCGGGTCCGACATCTCCGCCCTGACCCATGGATCGATCGACTACGTGCCCGCGGCGCTCGCCCTCTTCACCGTGGCGGCGCTCGATCGTCCGGAGCACCGCTTCGTCGGCACCGGCCGGAGGCTCACGGAGATCGGCGTGCTGTTCCTGGTCTCGCTGACCGCGCGCACCCTCGACCGATCCGTCTGCGCGGCGCTGCCGATCGGCACGCACGCGCTCTGGCACGTCCTGAACGCCGTCGTGCTCTACGCCCTCGTGGTCACGGCGATCCGGCACCGCGCCGCGGTCCCGTGAGGGCGCGGCCGGTTTTGTTGCGGGCCGGACGGAATTCTTGCACAGATGCGCCGCATCGGTGACCCGGCTCATCGCGAGTCCCGTGCACGGAAGGAATCATGACAGTGAGCTACCGCATCGGCGTCGCCGGGCTCGGCACCGTCGGCGCGTCCGTCGTCCGGATGATCGCCCGCCGCCATGACACCCTGACCGCCTCCGGCCTCGACATCCGCGTCGCCGCTGTGTCGTCCCGCGACCGGACCCGCGACCGTGGCCTCGACTTGGCCGGCGTGACCTGGTTCGACGATCCGGTGGCGCTCGCCCGCTCCGGCGAGGTCGACTGCGTGGTCGAGTTGATCGGCGGCGCCGAGGGGTCGGCCAAGGCCGTGGTCGAGGCGGCGCTGCAGGCCGGCAAGACCGTGGTGACCGCCAACAAGGCCCTGCTCGCCCGCCACGGCGCGGCGCTGGCGGCGCTCGCCGAGGCGAACGGCGTCGCGCTGGCCTACGAGGCCGCGGTGGCCGGCGGCATACCGGTGATCAAGACCCTGCGCGAGGGCCTGCCCGGCAACGCCGTGGCGCGCGTCTACGGGATCCTCAACGGCACTTGCAACTACATCCTCAGCCGCATGGAGCGCGAGGGCCTGACCTTCGAGGCCTGCCTCAAGGATGCGCAGGCGCTGGGCTACGCCGAGGCGGACCCGACCTTCGACGTCGAGGGTTTCGACACCGCCCACAAGCTCGCGATCCTGACGAGTCTGGCCTACGGCACCACCATCGACGCCGACGGTGTGTCGGTGGAGGGCATCTCCCGGGTGCAGCCCCTCGACCTGCGCATGGCCGACGAACTCGGCTACCGGATCAAGCTGCTCGGCGTCGCCCAGGCCTCCGAGGCCGGGATCGAGCAGCG
The DNA here is from genome assembly GCF_022179445.1 of Methylobacterium mesophilicum. Classification (GTDB taxonomy): domain Bacteria; phylum Pseudomonadota; class Alphaproteobacteria; order Rhizobiales; family Beijerinckiaceae; genus Methylobacterium; species Methylobacterium mesophilicum. The sequence continues at coordinate 210,683 of NZ_BPQU01000003.1, forward strand.
CGTCCACCCGACCATGGTGCCCAAATCCTCCGCCATCGCCCAGGTGATGGGCGTGACCAACGCCGTCACCATCGACGCCGACGCGGTCGGCGAGCTGACGCTGATCGGCCCGGGCGCCGGCGGCGAGGCGACGGCTTCCGCAGTGGTCGCCGACATCGCCGACGTGGCCCGCGGTATCGTCCGCCCGACCTTCGGGGTGCCGGCGGCGTCGATGCGCGCCAGCGAGCGGGTGGAGATGCAGCGGCACGAGGGCGGCTATTACATCCGGCTGACCGTCCACGACCGCCCCGGCGTCGCCGCCGGCGTTGCCCAGCGGATGGCCGAGCGGGAGATCTCCCTGGAGAGCATCCTCCAGCGCCGCACCGAGGGCGCCGGGACGGATCCCCGCGGGCGTTCGGGCCGGCCGGTGCCCCTGGTGCTGATCACCTACGCGGCCACCGAGGGCAACATCCGCGACGCGCTCGACGCGATCGGCGCCGACGGGCTGCTGGCCGAGCCGCCGCAGGTCATCCGCATCGAGCGTGAATAAGAGTGCACAAAGTCGCGTCATGTGCCGCAATGTTGATGCAAGATAAGTGATACTTTTGCGGCGCGCGTAGGCTGACAGGCGTTGGTCGACGACGATCAAACCGGGATCCGACTCAAGATCGGACCCGGACAAAGGCAGGAAGCGATGGCCGTGGCCCCCAAGTCCGAACCGCGTGGCGTTCCGCGCACGCTCGCCCTCGAACTCGCCCGCGTCACGGAGCGCGCCGCCATCGCGGCGGCCCGGCTGCGGGGCAAGGGCGACGAGAAGGCCGCCGATCAGGCCGCGGTCGACGCGATGCGGGCGGAACTCAACAGCCTGCCGATCCGCGGGACGGTGGTGATCGGCGAGGGCGAGCGCGACCAGGCGCCGATGCTGTTCATCGGGGAGCAACTCGGCCAGGGGGAGGGGCCCGAGGTCGACATCGCGGTCGATCCCCTGGAGGGCACGACCCTCTGCGCCAAGGACATGCCGGGCGCGATCGCCGTGATGGCCATGGCCGAGCGCGGCTCGCTGCTCGCCGCCCCCGACGTCTACATGCAGAAGATCGCCATCGGCCCCGGTTACCGGCCCGGCCTGGTCGACCTCGACGCCAGCCCCGCCGACAACATCGCGGCGCTGGCCCGGGCCAAGGGCGTCGAGCCCGATCAGATCACCGCGCTGATCCTCGACCGCCCCCGGCATGCCGCACTGATCGCGGAGGTGCGCGCCGCCGGCGCCGCAGTCCGGCTGATCTCGGACGGCGACATCGCCGGCATCATCTTCACGGCGAGCCCGGGCGAGACCGGCATCGACATCTATCTCGGCACCGGTGCCGCCCCCGAGGGCGTGCTGGCGGCCGCGGCCATGCGGTGCATCGGCGGCCAGATGCAGGGACGGCTGATCTTGGACACGGCCGAGCGCCGCCGCCGCGCCGCCGAGATGGGCATCGACGACCTCAACCGGAAATATGATCTGGTGGATCTCGCCAGCGGCGACGTGATCGTGGCCGCCACCGGCGTGACCGACGGGGCGCTCCTCCGCGGCGTCCGCTTCCGGCCCGACCGGATCCAGACCGAGACGGTGGTCTACCGCTCGGAGGCCGGCACGGTCCGGCGGATCCTGGGAGAGCACCGCCGCAGCTAGAGCCGTGTCCTTTCAGGTTGGCTCATAGGCATCGTATCCAGCAGCGGTGAGGTAGTTTCGGCACTCATCCGGTCGGACGGCGGCGAACGCGTCCTCGATGGCGATGGTCAGGTCGGCGGCGGTCCGTGTTGCAGCCGTCCGGAGGAGGGCTTTGACCTTGGCAAAGACCTGCTCGATCGGATTGAAGTCGGGACTGTAGGGCGGGAGGTAGAGAACCCGTGCGCCGACCGCCTCGATGGCCTCGCGCACCCCGGCGACCTTGTGGGCGTTCAGATTGTCGAGGATGACAGTGTCACCGGGCCTCAGCACCGGAGCCAGGATGTCGGTGACGTAGGCGCGGAAGCGCATACCATTCGTGGCTCCATCGAAGACGGTCCTGGCGATCAGTCCCGTGGCGCGCAGGGCGGCGGTGATGGTGGTGGTCTTGTAGTGCCCGTGAGGCACGGCGATCCGGCAGCGCTGACCGCACGGAGAACGACCATAGCGGCGGACCATCTTCGTCGTGGCGGCCGTCTCGTCGAGGAAAACCAAGCGATCCGGATCTAGATCGGGTTGCCCATCGAACCAGTCCTCGCGCGCGGCCCTCACATCCGACCGCTCCTGCTCGGCCGCGTGGACAGCCCCTTTTTACGGGTGATCCCATGCCGGGCGAAGAAGCGTGACAGGCTGCTCGTGCTCGCCCGGACGCCGCGTTCCGAGAGCCTGTCGCGCAGTTCCCGCAAGAAGGAGAGCGGGTGTTCTTCGTTGAGTCGAAGGATCAGGGCCGCCTGCGCTTCCAGACGCTGCGAGTTGCGGTCGCCGCCCATGGGCTTGGGCGCGATCTGCCTGTCCTGACGGAAGCGCTCGTACCAACGGACCGCGCTGGCCGCCCCGACACCGAAGCGTTTGGCCGCCTGACGCCGCGATGCACCCGCTTCAATCGCAGCGACCACCCGCTCGCGCAGATCCACCGACAGGGCTGAAGGCATGGCGATCCTCCATCACAAGCCCATCCAGTGAATCACACGCCAGCCAGATCGCCTACCCCGCGCGATTCAACCCGCCAGGGCACGGCTCTAGGCGCGACGGCGCCCCCGAGAGCGATCAGTTCAGGACGACGACCTTGGAGCCGACGTTGACCCGGCTGAACAGGTCGATCGCGTCCTGGTTGATCATCCGGATGCAGCCCGAGGACACGCTCTTGCCGATCGAGAACGGCTCGAGGGTGCCGTGGATGCGGAACAGCGTGTCCTTGTTGCCCTGCCAGAGATACATGGCGCGCGCGCCCAGCGGGTTGCGCAGACCGCCGGCGACGCCGAGGCCGCTTTGCAACTTGTCCACCTCGCTGGCGAGCTTCGGGCTGCGGGCGATCATCTCCTTGGGCGGGTACCAATCCGGCCAGGCCTGCTTGGAATTCACCGTCGCGGTGCCGGACCACGAGAAGCCCTGCTTGCCGACGCCGACGCCGTAGCGGCGGGCGCGCCCGCCCTGCTCGACCAGGGTGAGCTGGTGGGCGCGCGGGTCTACGATGATCGTGCCCGGCTCGTAGGGGCCGCTATAGGCGATCTCCTGCCGGAGATAGGCCGGGTTCATCTTCTTGTAGTTGAAGGCCTGGACCGGGAACACGTCGTCCGGGATCGGCCCATACGCCTTGGCGTAGTCGATCGGCCCGTCGTCGGGCGCGCGCAGCACGGCCTTCGCCTTGGCGGCCTCGATCGGCGAAAGACCCTCGGCCGGGGGCGTTCCGGCGGCGCGCCGGGGCGGCGCGGTCGGGTCGTCGAAATCCGGCGCGTAGACCGGGGCCGCCTGCGGCGCCGGAGCGGCCTGAGGAACGGGACGGACCACCGGCGGGCGGCCGGTATAGGGCAGATAACGGTCGCCGCGGCGGACGTAGAACGCGCCGTTCTGGTCCTGATAGAGCTGGCCGTCGTCGCCGAGCCCGTCGATCCCGGACTCGGCGACCGGGCCGCGACCTTGGGCGTGGGCCGTCGAGGCGAGCGCGAGGACGGTGAAGCCGGCCAGGAATAGGCGGCGGATCGGGGCGGACATGGCGCGGTTTTCCCTGGATGGCGCGGCGTCACCGGGAGCGTGCGGCGGCGCGCGATCGAGCAGGCCAGCACGAATACACGGCCAAGCTCATTCCAGGCCTTAGCAAAGATCACGCGGCATCGCCAAGTTGCACGAGTCCTCACCGGGCGAAGTCTGATGTCGCCGCGTGTACTTCTCCGCACTTGTGTTGCGTTCCTGCCTCAACCGCCTGCCCGCGCGTTCACCCTGATGCAGGAACGGGCGGGACGAATCCGGTTCCGAGCGGCATCGGCCTTGCGCCGGCCGGCAACCTCCGGTTGATGCCACCCACCGGCATCCCCGCCGGGCGAAGGGTCTTGGCCGTGCACGCGCGTGTGTTGGTGAGCGCTACAATTCTGGTTGCGGCCCTGCTTCTCGGACCGGGCGCGCAGGCCCGCCGCGCCGTGACGGCGGAACCGCCCAAGGTCACGGAGCCGGCCGGAACCTGGACCTCGGGGACCCAGCCCGAGCGCGATTGCGGCCGCGCCCGCCGCAAGTTCTGGGTGCCCCAGGAGGGCTGGATCGTCCGTACTGTGGTGTCGTGCCGCTGATGGGGTGGTTCCAGGTGCCGCACGATTCCGAAGCAGCGGTGCCTGTATCGGCGGCAATCCCGCATTCGGGCGAGAGCATGTTCTGCAGCAGGACCAACTTTTTCCGATCTTAGAAGACGGCCTATCTGAGCCCTGACGTCGGGATGGCGGGTTTGGGTTGCCGTCCGTCCCGTCGATCCGCCTCGTCAGTGCGAGCGCAGCGCAGCAACCTGGGGAAACGCCAGGTTCGGAGACCGCGCGCCGCACTGAGTTGCTTCGCTGCGCTCGCAAAGACGGCGTCGGCCGACCGGAGGCCGTACCGGCCGGCGCGTTCATCAGAACGTCCTTCCTCCAAGCGAATTGGCACGCATGCTGCTTTGCCGAAGCGCCGCGCCCTGCTGCGGCGGCGGAGCAACGACGCTCCAAACAGCGGACGGTGTGAGTCCGGATCCCCGGCATGAGCGACCGCTTGGCGGTTCGCCTCACTTAGACGAGCACCAGCTATGGCCAGCTTCAAGACGGCGATGAAGTCGGGTCACCCCCCGACCCTGTTTGCGGCGTTCCTCTATTTCGATTTCTGCTTCGCCATCTGGGTCCTGAACGGCGCCATGGGCCCGTTCATCACCGAGACCTACAAGCTCACGCCGGCCCAGACCGGCTTCATGATCTCGCTGCCGATCCTCGCCGGTGCGCTGATGCGCTTCCCGCTGGGGATCCTGGCCCAGTATATCGGCCGCAAGAACGCCGCGATCACCGAGATGACCGTGATCATGATGGCGATGGCCTACGGCTTCTTCGCGGTCTCCTCGTACAACGACGTGCTCGCCATGGGCGTGCTGCTCGGTATCGCGGGTGCCTCCTTCGGCGTGGCCCTGTCCCTCGGATCGGGCTGGTTCCCGCCGGAGCACAAGGGCTTGGCGATGGGCATCGCGGGGGCCGGCAATTCCGGGACCGTGCTGGCCGTGCTGTTCGCTCCGCCGCTGGCGCAGGCCTACGGCTGGCAGACCACCTACGCCTTCGCGGGCGTCGTGATGCTCATTCCGCTGGCGGTCATGATCGTGTTCGCCAAGGAGCCGCCGGACACCGCGCACCAGTCGTTCAAGGAGCACGTCTCCTGCCTGTTCACCAAGGACGGCTGGGCGTTCTCGCTGATCTACGTGATCACCTTCGGGGGCTTCGTCGGCCTGTCGAACTTCTTGCCGACCTTTTTCTACGAGCAGTTCTCGGTCACGAAGGTCGAGGCCGGCCGCTTGACCATGCTGGCGGCCTTCATGGGCTCGGGCATCCGGATCGTCGGCGGCTACTTCGCCGACCGGATGGGCGGGATCGCGGTGCTGTCGGTGGTGCTGCTCGCGGCGATCGCGACCTTCCTGTCGCTGATGGCGACGCCCTCGCTCGCCGTGACCACGCTGCTGTTCATGCTCTGCTTCGCGGCGCTCGGCGCCGGCAACGGCGCGTTGTTCCAGCTCGTGCCCCTGCGCTGGCCGGCCAACACGGCGGTCGCCGGCTCGATGATCGGTGAGGTGGGCGCGCTCGGCGGCGCGATCCTGCCGAACGTCATGGGGCTGTCGAAGCAGTATACCGGATCGTTCTCGCTCGGCTTCGTCGGCTACGCGGTGTTCACCGCGGCGGTGCTGGGCTGCCTGATGCTGTGGCAGCGCAAGTGGGTCGGCAGCTGGGTCGGTCCGCGCGGCAAGGCGCTGGGCAGCGAGGCGGAGACCGGTCAGCTCCAGCCGGCGACGGTCTGAGCGGGTCGACACGATCCAGACCCGCAAACGTCCGACGGGAGCCGCGAGGCTCCCGTTTTTCGTTTCCGCCGTTCAAATTGAATTCGTGCCGAGCCCCCTCGACGCATGGTTGCCTTCCGGTGCAAGAGGCGTTTGAATAACGAATACCAAAACGCGCACGTCCCTTCGGATGCGGCGCGAGGCGACCGCGAAACGCGGCGTTTGCTAGGGAGGAATGGTCGATGTTGAAGCGCGTCAGCGCCACCAACGCCGTGCTCGGCCTGCTCTGCGTGATGTATTTCATCACGTATCTGGACCGGGTGAACATCGCGACCGCCGGTGCCGAGATCATCCGCGAATTCGGCATGTCGAAGACCGACTTCGGTCTTATCCTGTCGGCCTTCGCCTACCCGTACGCGATCTTTCAGGTTATCGGCGGATCGGTCGGCGACAAGTTCGGTGCCCGGCGCACGCTGCTGGTCTGCGGCATGATCTGGGCCTCGGCCACGATCCTGACCGGCTTGGTCGGCGGCCTCGTCAGCCTGTTCCTGGCTCGCGTGCTGCTCGGCTTCGGCGAGGGCGCGACCTTCCCGACCGCGACCCGGGCCATGCAGAACTGGACGGCGCCGGGCCGTCGCGGCTTCGCGCAGGGCATCACCCACGCCTTCGCCCGGCTCGGCAACGCCGTGGCGCCGCCAATCGTGGCGTTCCTGATGTACCATTTCGGATGGCGCGCCAGCTTCGTGATCCTGGGCGGAATCAGCTTCATCTGGGTGGTGATCTGGTACCTGTACTTCCGCGACGACCCCTCCGATCACCCGAAGATCACCGCCGCGGAGCTCGACGCGCTGCCGCCGCCTCGCAAGGTCGGGGCGAAGCAATCGGTGCCGTGGGGGCCGCTCACCCGGCGCATGCTCCCGGTGACAATCACGTATTTCTGCTACGGCTGGACCCTGTGGCTGTTCCTCGGCTGGCTGCCGAGCTTCTTCAAGGAGAATTACGGCCTCGACCTCAAGAACTCGGCCCTGTTCGCGTCGGGGGTCTTCTTCGCCGGCGTCGTCGGCGATACGGTCGGCGGCATGCTGAGCGACTCGATCCTCCATCGCACCGGCAACGTGAAGCTCGCCCGCCTGTCGGTGATCGTCGTCGGATTCCTGGGCGCGGCCGCGAGCCTGGCGGGTGTGTTCCTTACCCGCGACCTGACCCTGGTGGCGCTGCTGCTGTCCTCCGGATTCTTCTTCGCCGAACTGGTGATCGGGCCGATCTGGTCGGTGCCGATGGATATCGCGCCGAAATATGCCGGCACCGCCAGCGGGCTGATGAACACCGGCTCGGCCATTGCGGCGATCGTCTCGCCGATCGTGTTCGGGCTCATCGTCGACCTGACCGGGAGCTGGACGCTGCCGTTCGTCGGATCGGTCGGCCTATGCCTGCTCGGGGCGGCCCTCGCCTTCACGATGCATCCCGAGCGCGAATTCGTTGAACCCGTCACCGGGCCGGTGGGCCCCGTGGCGCCTGCGCCGGCCGGGGAGTAGCGCCGCGATGGTGGAGACAGCCGGACGTTCCGGGCCGCTCGCCGGCATGCGGGTGATCGAGCTGGCGCACATCATGGCCGGCCCGGTCTGCGGGCTGATGCTCGCCGACATGGGCGCGGAGGTCATCAAGGTCGAGAAGATGGACGGCGACGACACCCGCCGCACCGTCCCGCCGGCGCTCGAGGGCGAGAGCGCCGCCTACATGATGATGAACCGCGGCAAGCGCGGGCTGAGCCTCGACCTCAAGAACCCGGACGGCGTGGCGGTTCTGCGCCGCCTGCTCGGGACCGCCGACGCGCTGATCGAGAATTACCGCGGCGGCACCATGGAGCGCCTGGGTATCGGCTATGAAACCCTGCGGCAGGAGTTTCCGGCGCTCGTCTACTGCTCGCTCTCGGGCTTCGGCCGCACTGGGCCCTATGCCGACCGCGCCGGGTTCGACCTCGTCGCGCAAGGCATGAGCGGGTTGATGTCGGTGACCGGGGAGGGGCCCGGACGGCCGCCGATGAAGTGCGGGCCGCCGGTGACCGACATCACCGCCGGGATCCTGGCCGCCATGGGCGTGCTCGCAGCCTATACCCACCGGCTGAAGACCGGGCGGGGCCAGGCGGTCGACACCTCGCTGTTCGAGGCCGGCATCACCCACACCTACTGGCAATCGGCCATCGCCATGGCCACTGGGATCGCGCCGGGGCCGATGGGCTCGGCCCATCCGCTGAACGCCCCCTACGAGGCGTTCGAGACCGCCGACGGCTGGATCACCATCGGCGCGGCCAACCAGACCAACTGGCTGCGGATGCTCAGGGCGGTCGATGCCGAGGCCCTGGCCGAGGATCCGCGCTTCGCCCTCAACCGCGACCGCATGGCCAACCGCCACGAACTCGCGGCCACCCTGGCGCCGATCTTCTCGGCGGAAACCTCGGAGGTCTGGCTGGCGCGCCTGGAAGCCGGCGGCGTCCCGGCGGGGCCAGTGCTCGACGTCAACGCTATGCACCAAGACCCGCAGACGCTCGCCCGCGAGATGGTGGTGGAGGTCGAGCACAGCCGGGTCGGCCGGATGAAGACGCTCGGCTTGCCGGTGAAGTTTTCCGACACGCCCGGCCGGGTCCACGGCCCGGCGCCGTTGCTCGGCGAGCATTCCCGGGCGATCCTGGCCGAGGCGGGCTACACCGCCGCCGAGATCGACGGACTGATCGACAGGGGCGTGGTCCGCGAGACCGCGGCCTGATCCCTCCCGTACCCGGAGACGCAGCGATGAGTGCCACGCCCGCCACCGACGAGCTGCTGTTCACCACGGACGAGGCCGGGATCGCCCGGATCGTCCTCAATCGGCCGCAGGCCCGCAACGCGCTGACCTTCGCGATGTACCAGGGGCTGATCACCTGCTGCGAGGCGATCGCCGCCGATCCGGCCGTAAAGGCGCTGATCATCACCGGCGCCGGCGACAAGGCCTTCGCGGCCGGCACCGACATCGCCCAGTTCCGCAGCTTCGAGACCGCCGAGGACGCGCTGGGCTACGAGCGCTTCATGGACCGGGTGCTCGGCGCCCTGGAGCGGCTGCGGGTCCCGACCATCGCGGCGATCGCCGGGGCCTGCACGGGTGGCGGCGCCGCCATCGCGGCGGCCTGCGACCTGCGGATCGCCACCCGTGACGCCCGATTCGGCTTTCCGATCGCCCGGACGCTCGGCAATTGCCTCAGCCAGGGTAACCTCAAGCGGCTCTCGGGGTTGATCGGGCCGGCGCGGGTCAAGGACATCATCTTCACCGCGCGCCTCGTGGGAGCCGAAGAGGCGCTGTCCATCGGCCTCGTCGGCGAGGTGGTGGACGACCGCGCAGCCCTGACCGACCGGGTCGACGCCCTGGCGCAGCTCCTCGCCGGCCACGCGCCGCTCACCATGCAGGCCACCAAGGAAGGCCTGCGCCGCCTCGCCGAGGAGGAGCCCACCGCCGACGGCGCGCCGCATCCCGGCGATGACCTCATCCTGCTGTGCTACATGAGCCAGGATTTCCGCGAGGGCATGGAGGCGTTCCTGGGCAAGCGCACGCCGGACTGGAGCGGCCGTTGAATGCCTGACCGCGTAGCGTTACATTCGCGCGGCACATGAGAGATACGGCCCTTCTGTTATGGCGCTGTCCGAGTTCCCCCGTACCCGCCCGACGGAGCCCGATGCCCGAACAGGCGCGGGGGAGGATGCGGCTCGGGCTGAGACAGCGCGCCGAAATTTCGAGCGCGTCGCCGCGCTGATCGCCGCCGCAAACCCGCTGGACACCGACACGGACGCTGTGAGCGACCTCGACCTTCTCGAGGCTGCCACCGCGCTCAGCACCCAGAGGACGTGAGCGCAGGCATCGGGACTGCCGATGGCGGCCGCGCGCCGCCGCGATCGGTGCTGCGTATCTGTCTCGATGTGAATGTTTGGATCGCCTATCTGCTGGCTCTGCAGCGCGGCCGAACCGGTACTGCACCCATGCGCTTGGTCGCGATGGTGCAAGCTTACGCAGCCGGAGACATATCCCTTCAACTGACGGTCTCGCGCGAGATGCTATGCACCCTCGAACGGGTGCTGAAGCGGCAGGGCCTGCCGGACCACCTCGCCGAAGGGTTTCCTCAGGTCGTCGACGGGTTGATGCGCTGCGGTCCGGAACGGCTGCATCCGGCCGTGCTGACGGCGGGGCGCGACCAGCTCGCCATGACCGACCGCGAGGATGCGGGCGTGTTGGCCTTCTGCATCGCTGACCGGGTCGATCTGCTTGTCACCGACAACCTCGTGGATTTCGTCACGAACGACTCCGAGCGTCGCAACACGCAGCGCGTCGGCCGCTCGAACGGGACGACCCGCCAGCTCTTCACCCTGCTCCATGAGCGCGCCGACGGTGTATCGCTCGTCGTGGCCCACCCGATCGATGCGGTTGCTTGGCTCGCGAACGGATGCCGGCCGAACCCAGGTTCGCTGCGCCAGCGCTATCCCTGATGCGCCGGGCCGCCGCTCACCCCGGCTCCTGACAGACATCGACCCAGGCGGCACCGGTCAACTCGGCCATGCGGTCGGGGGGGATGCGCACGGCGCTGTTCGTGCTGCCGGCCGCAGGAAACACTTCGTCGAAGGCCTGGAGCGAGATGTCGCAATAGACCGGCAGCGGCGCGGCAAGCCCGAACGGGCAGACCCCGCCGACCGGGTGGCCGGTGAGCGACTCGACTTCGCCGAGATCGAGCATCCGGACCTTGCCGCCGAACACGGCCTTCGCCTTCCTGTTGTCGAGGCGCGCGTCGCCGCGGGTCACCACCAGGGCGACTTGATCGCCGATGCGGATCGAAAGCGTCTTGGCGATCTGCGCCGGGGCGACCCCGTGGCCGGCTGCGGCTTCCGCCACGGTCGCGGTGCTGGTGGCCAGCTCGATGACCGTGATGTCGGGCGCCTTGTCGGCGAAGAACGCACGGACCGTCTCAAGACTCATGGAAGGTGTCCTTCGAGTAACGCGGGTCGCGGCGAGGGCGGCCGGTAGATCAGCGAAGCATCCGGACCATCCGCGTCGCCGGTCATAGAGGATGCGAGCGTGGCCGAGAAAGCGCTGCGGTTCGACCTGCAGCCAACTGCGCGCCGAATCGGGATGCGCCGCTGCGAAGCGACTATCTTTCGTGGCGGTTTGGGCGCAGGCTCGCCGCATTACCGGAAGAGCGGCAACAGGCTCCGGTGACTGAGGACGGCATGTCCCCGCCTGTGATCGGCGGACGAAAACATGGCAACCCTCCTCGCATTCCCGGCCACGCCGTCCGGCGCGGCGACGACCTATCAGGCCTACCGGTTCGCCGCGAACGGCAGCGTCCGCTCCACGGTCCCGGTGGACGCCCTGGACGACGACGCGGCCGAGCGCCACGCCACCACCCTGCTCGATGGTCACCGCATCGAGCTCTGGGCCCGCGGGCGCTTCATCGCGCATGTCAAACCGTAGGCCATCGCCGCCGCGACCGCTCCGTCACGTCACCCGTCTTGAACCCAAGGATCGACCGCATGGCCTCCGAGAAGCAGCGTAGCAACCGCGAGACGAAGAAGCCCAAGAAGGCGGTGCCGAAGATTAATGCGGCGGCGCCCTCGCAGAAGAACCCCGTCTCCGCGGCCGTGAAGAAGTCCGAGGGACGCTGAATTCCGTCGGATCGGGCTTCGCGCGGCGGCATCGCTCTTCGCGCGACGCCGGCAGCGGTGCGAGGCGTGTCAATCACGTCTCGCAAGATCCGTTTGCGAGGGGCTTCCGATCGACGGTGCATTGAGCTTCGATCGTGACACGTCGTGGATTCCGGGCACCGCGGCGCGGCACCGGGATGACGGCGCTTGGCAGCTTCGATTCAGCCACCGCATGGAGAAAAGACAAAGCTTTTCCCACCCGCTGAAAAGATGAACATCCCAAGCTAAGTGATCCGGAGTCCCATCGGAAAGGCGACTCCCGCTGAATCCTGTGCCCGTACTGCCCGGCCCGATCGGTGAATCCGCCTGCCCGCGCGGGAGAAGAACTCCAATACGCTCAAGGGCTCGCGTGGACGTCCAGCCGACCCTTCCGAGCCCTGCAACGGCACGTCTTTTGGGACGGCCGGATGGGGTTGGAACAGCCTGGTCGAACCGACCCTAGACTCCCCGTCCCGGCGTCACCCCTTCAACGGCCGCGCCTGCAGGATCGCCGCGCGCACGAACGGCCGCTTCAATTGCGTGCCGATATTGGCGCGCCCGACGAATTCCTGGGCACCAGGGTGGCTGCGCACCGCTTTGACGAGGTTCAGTCGGTGGCCGCTGCGGAACCGGTAGGGCTCGCCCACCGCCCCGGCGAGGAACGCCTCGACGCTGGCGTCGATCTCGTCCTCGGCGATCACGTTCGCCGTGTGCAGCATCTGGATGGTCTGAAGGTCGGTCATCCCGGATAGATAGGGCAGCGGCGCCGGTCACGCAGCCACGATGACCGGCGCTGCCGTTGGCTTGGATGTCCGGCACTACCGCGTCGTCGCGAGGAGCAGGTCCGGCAGCCACATGGCGATGCCCGGCACTAGGCACAGGATCAGGATCGCCACCGCCATCAGGATCACAAAGGGCAGGGTGCCCCAGATGATGTCCGAGAGCGGGATGTCGGGGGCGATGTTCTTGATGACGAAGATGTTGAGGCCCACCGGCGGGTGGATCAGCCCCATCTCCATGGTGATGGTCATGACCACGCCGAACCACACCAGGTCGAAGCCCGCGGCCTTGAGGGGCGGCAGGATGATCGGGGCGGTCATCAGGATGATCGAGACCGGTGGCAGGAAGAAGCCGAGCACGATCACCAGGCCGAGGATCGTCACCAGCAGCACCCACGGCGAGAGCTGCATCGCCACGATCGCGGCGGCCGCCGATTGCGACAGGTGCAGGTAGCTCATCACGTAGGCGTAGAGCAGCGACATCCCGATGATCAGCATCAGCATGGTCGATTCACGCAGCGTCGCGATCAGGATCGGGCTGACGTCGCGGAACCGCCACACGCCGTAGATCGCGGCGATCAGCCCGAGCGCCAGCAGGCCGCCGAGACCGGCCGTCTCCGAGGGCGTGGCGTAGCCGCCGTAGAGCGCCACCATCACGCCGGTGAGCAGCACCACGAAGGGCAGCACCCGCGGCAGCGTCGAGAAGCGCTGGGCCATGCTGTACTGCTCGTCGGCCAGGATCGGCGAGGCCGGCCCGCCGCGCTCCAGCACCGCCTTGGCGGCGGAGAATTCCGAGCGGAACCGGTACATCGCCCAGGTCGCGAACAGGGCGACCAGCAGCAGCCCCGGCCCGATGCCGGCCAGGAACAGGCGCCCGAGCGACTGCTCGGAGGCCACCGCATACAGGATCATGGTGATCGAGGGCGGCAGCAGGATGCCGAGGGTGCCGCCGGCCGCGATGATCCCGGCGGCGAAGCCCGGAGAGTATCCGCGCTTGCGCATCTCCGGGATGCCGGCCGAGCCGATCGCCGAACAGGTGGCCGGGCTCGAGCCCGCCATGGCGGCGAACAGCGCGCAGGCGAAGACGTTGGCGATGCCGAGGCCGCCGGGGATGCGGTGCATCCAAGCATGCATCGCCGAATAGAGGTCCTGGCCCGCCCGGGACCGCCCGATCGCCGCGCCCTTCAGGATGAACAGCGGGATCGACAGCAGGGTGATCGAGGCCATCTCCTCGTAGACGTTCTGCGCCACCGTATCGAGGGAGGCGCTCGGCATGAACGCGACCATGAAGGCCAGCGCCACCGCGCCGAGCGCGAACGCGATGGGGATGCCCGACAGCATCGCCCCGAGGGTGGCTCCCGCATACAGGAAGCCGATCGCCGCCGTGCTCATCACTTGACCCTCGCGTCGACGGTCCGGCCCATCGGATCGGGCCCCTGGGGGGTGACCCCGGGCGCGTCGCGCATATCCTTGTTGACGTCGGCGCCGATGCCGATTTTCGGCTTGGCCCAGCCCGCCGCCCGCGGCCCGTAGACCAGAGCCTCGGCGATCTGCAGGATGAATTGCAGGCACAACAGGCTCATGCCGGCGGCCATCAGCGTGTAGGGGATCCAGAGCGGGGGACCCCAGGTCGATTGCGAGGTCTGGCCGTCGATCCAGGCCTCGTGGTCGAGAGACCAGCTCTTCCAGGCGAAGAACAGGCAGAACATCAGGCTGATCACGTCCACCAGCAGCAGCCGGACCCGGTTGACCGCCGGCGGCAGCAGGCCGGTCAGCGCCTCAATCGCGACGTGGCCGCGCTTGGCCTGGACCCCGGCGGCGGAGAAGAAGGTCGCCCCGACGATCAGGAAGACCGCCATCTCGTCCTGCCAATCGGTGGGCTCCTTGAGCAGGTAGCGGACCACGACGCTGTGGCTCAGCACCAGGCAGGCGCCGACGAGGCAGAGCCCGCCGAGGCCGAGGATCACGCGGTTGATGCCGCGCAGCGCCCGGTCGAACAGGCCGAGCAGGCCGGGAAGGCGCGGCTCCTCGGCGCCCTTCGCGTCGGGCAGCGCGGTGGCGGCGTCGAAGCCGTGGCTCACGCGACCTGCTCCGCCAGCTTCAGCAGCTCCGCGCAGCTCGCGTTGCGGCCTGCATAGTCCTTCCAGGCGGTCTCCCGGGCTAGTTCCCGCCACTGGCTCAGCGACTGCTCGTCGAGCTGCGAGACCTTGGCGCCGGCCTTGGAGAAGATCTGCTCGACCCGGGTGTCGTCCTCCTTCGCGCCGGCCTGCCCGAAGGCTTCGAGCTCGGCGCCCACCGCCATGATCAGGTCCTGCTGATCCTTCGGCAGGCCGGAGAACACCGTCTTGGACATCATGATCGGCTCGAGCATGAACCAGTAGGAGCGCTCGCGGCCCGAGGTCAGCGCCTTCGCGAGTTCTTCCAAACGGAACGAGATCAGGCTGGTGGACGAGGTGATCACCGCGTCGCACGCACCGGTCTGCATCGCCGCGTAGGATTCGTTCGACGGGATCGACAGGGTGGCGGCACCGGCCTGCTTCATCATCAGGTCCATCTCACGGGACCCGCCGCGGACCTTCATGCCCTTGGCGTCGGCCGGCGCGATCAGCCCCCGCTCGCGGCTGGCGACGCCGCCGGCCTGCCAGACCCAGGAGACCAGCACGATCCCCTTGGATTCCAGCAGCTCGGTGAGCTTGCGCCCCACGGGGGCCGACTTCCATGCGAGAGCCTGCGCGTAGGAGGTCACGAGCGCCGGCATCAGGCCGATGTTCAGCTCCGCGATCTCGCCGCCCGCGTAAGGGCTCGGATAGAGCGACATGTCGAGCGCGCCCTTGCGCATGGCGCCGAACTGAGCGTTCGTCTTCATCAGCGAAGAGCCCGGATAGACCTGGACTTCCAGGGCGCCCTTCGAGCGCTCGCCGACCGCCTGGGCGAATTTCCGGCACATCCGATCGCGGAAATCGCCCTCGTCGATGGTCCCGCCGGGGAACTGATGCGACAGCTTCAGGACCGTTGCGGCCTGCGCGGCGCCGAGGCCGAATCTCAGGATGGCAGGCGCCGCGAGGGCGGCTGCGACCAGCGTACGACGTGTCGGCGTCATGGCTCTCTCCCGCACCGCACACTTGGCGGCGTCCGTTTTTGTGCATCGCAATACTGATTTGCGATGGTTGTATGCACGAAAGACGCTCTTGTATATTTTGTCAACACTGAAGCATATGTGACTGGCGGAACGTCGGACGGTGTTTCAGGAAGCCGACGCACGCAGCGCCCGTTGTCGGCGCAGAGGGACCGGAGGGATGAGCCACGCTCAGCGCTTGAGGCAGCGGATCGAGGACGAGATCGTCTCGGGCGACCTCGCGCTCGGGTCGCGCCTCGACGAGAATCAGCTGGCTTTGCGTTTCGGCGTCTCGCGCACGCCGATCCGCGAGGCGCTGCTGCAACTGGCGGCGACCGGCCTGGTCCAGGCCAAGCCGCGGCGGGGCGCCATCGTGAGCGCGCCGGAGCCGTACCTGCTGCTCGCGATGTTCGAGGCCATGGCAGAGATCGAGGCCGCCTGCGGCCGGCTCGCCGCCCGACGCCTGGTCCCTGAGGATTCGGAGGCCCTGCAGGCGGCACTCGCCGGCTGCAAGGCGGCGATGGCCCAGGAAGATACCGAGAGCTACTACGCCGAGAATTACGTGTTCCACACGGTGGTCTACCGGGCGAGCCGCAACGCCTTCCTGGCCGAGCAGGCCCTGTCGCTGCACCGTCGGCTTGCGCCCTACCGCAGGTTGCAATTGCGGGTCCGGCAGCGCCTCCCGCAATCGCTGGCCGAACATGAGGGCATCGTGGCCGCGATCCTGGCCGGCGACGAGGTCGCGGCGGCCGAAGCCCTGCGCAGCCACGTCATCGTCCAGGGGGACCGCTTCACGGATCTGGTGGCCGGGCTCCGGACGCCGAGCGCCGCCTGAGCGTGTCGCGCGGCCAGCTTAACCGTAAACCCCGGCGAAAATTGCTTAGCTTGCCGATCAGACTCGACTAGAAGTTGAGCTGCCGGCATGTTCGTCCCAAGAAATCGGGGATGGTCATGCTGAAGGACATCGTGAGAAGCGCCGGGCGCCGCGCCGGACTCGACATCTTCCGGGCGAGCACCGAGCCGTTCCGCTGGAGCCATACGGTCCACGACTATCACCCGGTGGTGCCGTCCTCCCGCTGGACGCCCGGCCGCGCGCCGCACGGTCAGCTCCGCTCGGTCCTGGCCCGGGAGAGCGTGGCTTACGACGCGTTCCTGACGGCTTTGGAGGCGCAGGCCGACCTGCTCCACGGCGTCCCCCACGATCCCGCCATCGGCGATCCGGCGACGCCGCACTGGAACAACACGTGGTTCACGGCCCTCGACGCGGCCGCCCTGATGACCATGCTTGCGTGGAAGCGGCCGGCCCGCTACCTCGAGATCGGGTCCGGCTGCTCGACCTGCTTTGCTCGCTACACGATCGACGCGCTGAAGCTGCCGACCACGATCACCTCGATCGACCCGATGCCCCGCCGCGAGATCGATGCGCTCTGCGACACGACGCTTCGCACGCCCCTCGAAGGCTGCGACCTGACGATCTTCGAAGAGTTGCGCGCCGGAGACATCGTTTTCTTCGACGGATCACACAGATCCTTCGCCAATTCCGACGTGACGGTGTTCTTCTTCGAAGTCATGCCCCGGCTCGCCCCGGGCGTGATCGTGCAGATCCACGACATCTTCATCCCGGACGACTACCCGGCCGCGTGGAACTGCCGGCTCTACAACGAGCAGTACCTGTTGGCCGCCATGCTGATGTGCGGGGCGCCGCCGTTCCGGGTGACCGTCCCGGTGATGTATCTCTGCCAGGATCCGGCGACGCGCGCCCGGGTGGAGGCGGTCTTCGCCGCCCGCGGGCCGGGGCCCGACATACCGTTCCTCTATCCCAACGATTCCCGCACCCCGGGCGCCTCGTTCTGGTTCGAGATGACGGCTCAGTCGACCTCGACCACCCCGTAATTGGCTGCAATCACGGACTTTTTCCCGCGGATGTGCTCGCGCATCAAGGTCGCGAGGGCGGTGCCGTCCCGGGCGCGCAGCAACGCGATCATGCGCTCGTGCTCCGACACGGCCCGGGCCCACTGGTCCGGGGTCTGCCGGGCGGAGTAGCGCGACCGCTGGATCCGGCCGGACAGGCTCTCGTAGATGTTGGCGAGGACGGTGTTGCGGCTCGCCGCCATGATGCCTTCGTGGATCTGCCGGTTGCGGCTGAAATATCCAGCCTCGTCCCCCGCCTTCCAGGCCGCCACCATCGCCTCGTGGTCGGCCTCGATCGCGTCGATCTCGGAGTCCGAGATCGTCCGGCAGGCGAGATCGCCCGCGGTGGCCTCGAGCCCGGCGATCACCTCCATCATCTCCTCGAGTTCTGTCTCGGAGATGCTGGCGACGCGCGCCCCGCGGTTGGGGAGGAGTTCAAGCAGACCCTCGGTCGCCAGGATCTTGATCGCCTCACGCAGGGGCGTGCGCGAGATCCCGAAACGCTCCGTCAGCTCGCCTTCGTTGATCCGCGCCTTCGGCTCCATCTCTCCGGAGCGGATCAGTTCACGCATCCGGTCCGCCACCTCGTCGTGAAGATAGCGGCGGCTGATCCCGATGCCGGGGTCGATCTTGTTCATGGGCCCACGGTGCACGCACGGTCAAAGCAACCTATGTGCATGTGTAGGTGCCCGGCAATTCAGTGTCGAGGCGGCGGGGCGTGCACGAGCGCGTCATCGAGAAGGCGGGCCACGTGTTCCGCGCGGAGGCCGAGGCCGTCGTGAATCTGGTGACGGCAGCTGGTTCCGTCGGCCACCACGATGTCGCCGGGCCCCGCCGCGCGCAGGGCGGGGAACAGGGACAGCTCGGCCATCGCGAAGGAGGTCTCGATCGTCTCGGCACCGTAGCCGAACGCCCCGGCCATGCCGCAGCAGCTCGATTCGATGACCCGCACATCGAGGCCGGGCACGCTCCGCAGCACCGTTTCCACCGAGCCCATCACGCCGAAAGATTTCTGGTGACAATGTCCGTGCAGGTGCGCGACGCGGCCGCCCTGGTCCGCGAGCGGCAGCGCGATCCGGCCGGCCGCCAGGTCGCCGGCCAACAGCTCCTCGAACAGGAGCGATTGCCGGGCCAACAGAGCGGTCTCGTCGCCCGGCAGCAATGCGGAAAACTCGTCCCGGAAGGTCAGCAGGCAGGACGGCTCCAGGCCGACCACGCGGGCGCCGGCCCGGATGTACGGCAGGAGCGTATCGAGGGTCCGGCGTGCCTCGGCGCGGGCGCGGTCGGTCTGGCCGGAGGCGAGCCAGGTCCGGCCGCAGCAGAGCGGGCGCCGTCCCCGGGACGGAAAGACCCGGTGGAGCCGGTAGCCGGCGACCCGGAGCACCCGTTCGGCCGCCTCCAGGTTCTCCCGCTCGAAGGCGCGGTTGAAGGTGTCGCCGAACAGGATGACGTCGCGGAAATCGCCCGTGACGTCGCCGGGATGCGCCGCCTCGCCCTGCTCGCTCCAGGGGCGCCGCCAGCGCGGCAGCGACCGCTTGGCCGAGAGGCCGACCATCCGCTCCGAGAGGGCCGCCAGCGCCGGGTGCCGGTCGCGCAGGTTGAGGAGCGGGGCGAGCTTGGCGGCGATCCCGGCGTAATGCGGCATCAGGCCGATCAGCCGGTCGCGCAGGGGCAGCCCGTGGCGGGCGTGGTAGTGGTGCAGGAACTCGACCTTCATCTTGGCCATGTCGACCCCGGTCGGGCATTCCCGGCGGCAGGCCTTGCAGGAGACGCACAGGTCGAGGGTGCGCTTCATCGCCTTGCTGGTGAAGGCGTCCGGCCCGAGCTGACCGGAGATGGCGAGGCGGAGGGAATTGGCCCGGCCGCGGGTGAGGTGCTCCTCCTCGCGGGTCGCCCGGTACGACGGGCACATCGCGCCGCCGGCGAGCTTCCGGCAAGTGCCGTTGTTGTTGCACATCTCGACCGCCGAGCCGAAGCCGCCCCAATCCGACCAATCGAGGGCGGGTTTCACGGGCTCGGTCACCGCGTAGTCGGGCTTGAACCGGAACAGGCTCCGGTCGTCCATGCTCAGGGGCCGGACGATCTTGCCGGGATTGAGCCGGTTCTCGGGGTCGAACGCGTCCTTCACGGTCTCGAAGGCGCGGGTCAGGACCGGTCCGAACAGCGGCGCGATGTATTCCGAGCGCGAGATGCCGTCGCCGTGCTCGCCGGAATAGGAGCCCTTGTACCGGCGCACCAGTTCGGAGGTCTCCTCCGCGATGGCGCGCATGCGCGTCACGTCGCCCCCCTCCTTCATGTCGAGGATCGGGCGGACATGGAGGCAGCCCACGGAGGCGTGGGCGTACCACGTGCCGCGGGTGCCGTGCTTGGTGAACACCGCGGTGACCGCATCGGTGTAGTCGGCCAGGTGCTCCAGCGGCACCGCGCAATCCTCGATGAACGAGACCGGCTTCGCGTCGCCCTTCATCGACATCATGATGTTGAGGCAGGCCTCGCGCACCTCCCACACGGAGCGCTGACGCGCCGGCTCCAGGATCTCCACCACGGCGTCGGGATGGCCGTGGTCGGCCATGCAGGCAGCCAGGCGCTTCAGGTCGCGTTTCAGGGCGGCGAGGTCGTCCCCGGCGAACTCCGCCAGCAGCAGGCAGTTCGGCTTGCCGCGGGTGATGTCGGCCAGCGTCGCCCGGAACAGCGGGATGTCGGCGCCGAGCACCAGCACGTTGTTGTCGACCAACTCGACCGCCACCGGATCGAGCGCCACGATGTGCTGCGTCGTCTCCATGGCGGAGCGGAACGACGGGAAGTGGCAGACGCCCATCACCCGGTGCGCGGGCAGGCGCGACAGCTTGAGGGTGACCGAGGTCGTCGCGGCGAGCGTCCCCTCCGAGCCGACCAGCAGATGCGCGAGGTTCGGGCGCGGCTCGATCAGCGCGTCGAGATTGTATCCGCCCACACGCCGCTGGACCTTCGGGTAGCGGGCTTCGATCTCGTCGCGATGACTCTCGGCCAGCGCGCGCATACGCCCGGCCAAGGCCTCCGCGTGATGGGAGCCCGTGACACCGGTGGCCGCGTTGCCGGTGAGGCCGAAGCCGAACGCCTCGCCGCCGGGAAGAAGGGCGTCGATGGCCAGGACGTTGTCGCTCATCTTGCCGTAGCGCAGCGAGCGGGCGCCACAAGAATTGTTGCCGGCCATGCCGCCGATGGTGCAGCGGGTCGCCGTCGAGGGCTCCACTGGGAAGAACCAGCCATCCGCCTTCACGCGGGTGTTGAGCCGCTCCAGCACCATGCCGGGCTCGACCGTGATCGTGCCGGCCTCGGGATCGTAGGCGCGGATGCCATTGAAGTGGCGCGAGCAATCGACGACGAGGCCGGAGCCGATCGGCTGGCCGTTCTGAGAGGTGCCGCCGCCCCGCAGGATCACCGGGGTGCCGTGATCGGCCGCGATCCGCAGCGTCGCCGCGACATCCGCGGCCGAGCGCGGCAGCACCACGCCGGCGGGCATGATCTGATAGATCGACGCGTCGGTGCTGTAGCGCCCGCGGGTGAACGCGTCGAACCGCGCTTCACCCTGGAGCTGCTCCGCGAGTTTCCGCGCCAATCCGCCATCCAGGCGCGCCGCCGCCCGCGGCGATGCCGCGGTTCGAGCCTTGGCTTGCGTCACGGCCGTTCCCTCCCGAAGGCGCGTCCCCGCCCATGGAAGGATCGTATTCAAAATTCACGAGGGAGGGAACGGCTGGTTGAGGGAGAGGCCTTTAGGCACACCCTGCCGATATCGCTGTCTACGGATCGATTGGACGCCCCGGCATCCACGGCGTCACCCCGGGGCCGCGTAACGGAGCCCGGGGTCCATAACCGCCGACAGCCCAGGAACTTGCACGGTTGGTGTTTCTGGATTCCGGGCGCGCCTGCGGCGGCCCGGAATGACATTGTGAATATTCGTTTCGACGGAGCAGAAAAGATCTACGGGAACACAGATTTAATCAAATGCCTCGTCCCGCGTGCCGCCGCCCCTTTTTGCGTATCAAGCCGTCATCGCTCGATCTTGGCGGCAAGTCCCGTCAATGGTTATCCCGCGGGACGCCCGACGCCTGCGCCACCTTCTGGAACTTCACGGAACCCTTCAGCACCATGCCTTCGTTGAGCTGCGCCACCTGGTCGCGGTAGATCTCCTGCCAGGGCGTCTGCGTCGCCGGGAACGGGAAACCGCCCCGGGACGCGAGGTCGGCACGGCGGCGGTCGAGTTCTTCGGCCGGGAGCAGGATGTCGGCGCGGCGCGTGTTGAGGTCGATGCGGACCCGGTCGCCGGATTGCAGCAGCGCCAGGCCGCCGCCCACCGCCGCCTCGGGGGAGGCGTTGAGGATCGCGGGCGTTCCGGAGGTTCCGGATTGGCGACCGTCACCGATGCAGGGGAGGGAGGTCACGCCGCGGCGGATCAGTTCCCCCGGCGGCTGCATGTTCACCACTTCGGCCGCACCGGGATAACCGACCGGGCCGGCGCCGCGCATGATCAGGACGGTGTTCTCGTCGATGCCGAGTGTCGGATCGTCGATGCGGTGGTGGTAATCCTCCGGCCCCTCGAACACGACCACGCGGCCCTCGAACGCCATCGGGTCCTCGGGGTTGCGGAGGTAGCGGGCGGCGAACTCCTCCGAGATCACACAGGTCTTCATGATCGCGGAATCGAACAGGCTGCCCTTGAGGTTGAGGAAGCCGGCCCGCTCCATCAGCGGTGTCTCGTAGGCCCGGATCACGTCGCGGTTCCAGCTGTGCCGCCCGCGATAATTCTCGCCGACGGTGAACCCGTTGCAGGTCGGCGCCTCGGTGTGGACCTTCCCGGCGTCGATCAGCTCGGCGAACACGGCGGGCAGGCCGCCCGCCCGGAAATACTCCTCGCCGAGCCAGCGGCCAGCGGGCTGCATGTCGACCAGCAGCGGGATCTCGAAGCCGACCCGCTCCCAGTCGTCGCAGGTCAGCGGCACGCCGATATGCTTGGCGATGGCGTTGATGTGGATCGGGGCGTTGGTCGAGCCGCCGATGGCGGCGTTGGCCACGATGGCGTTCTCGAACGCCTCCCGGGTCAGGATGTCGGACGGCTTGAGGTCCTCCCAGACCATGTCGACGATGCGCAACCCGGTGGCGTAGGCGGCCTGCCCACGCTCGCGGTAGGGGGCGGGAATCGCCGACGAGCCGGGCAGGGCGAGGCCCAGCGCTTCGGCCAGCGCGTTCATGGTCGAGGCCGTGCCCATGGTGTTGCAATGGCCCGTGGACGGGGCCGACGAGCCGACGATGTCCATGAATTGCTGGAAGTCGATATCGCCGGCCGCGTGCCGCTCGCGGGTCTTCCAGACGATCGTGCCCGAGCCGGTCAGCTCCTTCTGGAAGTAGCCGTTGAGCATCGGACCGACATTGAGTGAGATCGCCGGGATGTTCACGGTGGCGGCGGCCATCAGGCAGGCCGGCATCGTCTTGTCGCAACCGGTCAGCAGCACGACGCCGTCCAGCGGATAGCCGTACAGGACTTCGACCAGCGACAGGTAGGCGAGATTCCGGTCGAGGGAGGCGGTCGGCCGCTTGCCGGTCTCCTGGATCGGGTGACACGGGAACTCGAAGGCGACGCCCCCGGCCGCCGTGATGCCGTCGCGCACGCGCTTGGCCAGCTCCAGATGGTGCCGGTTGCATGGCGACAGGTCGGAGCCGGTCTGGGCGATGCCGATCAGCGGCTTGCCGGACCGCAGCTCGGCGGGCGTGAGGCCGAAATTCAGGTAGCGCTCCAAATACAGCGCGGTCATGCCCGGATTGTGCGGGTTGTCGAACCACGCCTTGGAGCGCAGGTCGGCGGGGGATACGCGGCGCTTCTCGCTCATGGTCGAATCCTCAGATCGTCATGCCACCGTCGATGGAATAGCTCTGGCCGGTCACGAAGGCGGCCTCGTCGCTGGCCAGGAACACCACCAGCGGGGCGATCTCCTCGGCCGTGGCCAGGCGGCCCATGGGCTGGCGGGCGATGAACGCCTTGCGGGCCTCCACGGGATCGTCGAACGCGTTGATCCGGTCGGCGAGCGACGGCGTGTCGACCGTGCCGGGACAGATGCAGTTGCAGCGGATGCCGCGGCCCACGTAATCCGCCGCCACCGACTTGGTCAGGCCGATCACCGCGGCCTTGGTCAGTCCGTAGACGAAGCGGTTCGGCAGCCCGCGCAGGGAGCCGGCGACGCTCGCCATGTTGACGATACTCCCGGCGCCGGTCTCGAGCATCCGTGGCAGGACCGCGCGGATCGTCCAGAACTGCGACCGGACGTTGAGGTTCACCGCGACGTCGAAATCCGCGTCGCTGGCGTCGAGCACCGTGCCGGCATGGACGTAGCCCGCGCAGTTGAACAGCACGTCGATCCGGTCCAGCCCGCCGGCCACGGCCTCGATCTGCGCCCGGTCGAGCACGTCGAGGGGCGCGGTGGTGACGTTGGCTACGCCCGCGAAGGTTCCGAGTGCGTCGGCCCGGACGTCGGTGGCCAGCACCTGCGCGCCCTCGCGCGCCAGCGCCAGGACGCTCGCCCGGCCGATGCCCTGGCCGGCGGCCGTGACCAATGCTGTCTTGCCCGCGAGACGCATGCTCCCGTTCCTCCCGATCGCGCGGTCGTGGTGCCGCCCGCCCGCCAATCTGCCGTGATCCGATCCGCGGCGTAAACCGTGCCGCCCGCGTTCAGGACAACATCCGCGTGTCGCCGTCGATGGAGATCGCCTGTCCGGAGATCGTCCGGCCCCGCGGCGAGCACAGCAGCAGGATCTGGTCGGCGAGCTGCCGGGCCGTGACGTAGTCCTTGACCGACACGAACGAGAAGGCGCGCGCCTCCATCTCGGCAAAGCTCGTGCCCTGCTGCTGCGCCTTGGCCTCGAGGACCCGGCGCTGCCGGTCGCCGGCCACCAGCCCGGGCAGGATCGCGTTCACCCGGATACCCGCCTCGCCCAGCTCGATCGCGAGGGACTTGGTGAAGCCGATCACGCCCCATTTCGCCGCCGCGTAGGGGCTGCGCAGGCCGAAGCCGAACTTACCGGCGGCCGAGGACAGGTTGACGATGGAGCCGTTGCTGCTCGCGCGCAGGTGGGGCACCGCCAGGCGCGCGCAGTTGAACTGGCTGGTCAGGCAGACCGTCAGGCAGCGGTCCCATTCCTCCGGGGCGATCTCCTCGACCCGCCCGGTCGGCCCGGCGATGCCGGCGTTGTTGACCAGCACGTCGAGGCCGCCGAGATGCTCGACCGCCGCCGCCATCATGGTGCCGACCGCGTCCCGGTCGGCGACGTCGGTCCGGCAGCGCCCCACCGCCTCGGGGAGGGCGGCCAGGGCCTCCTGGTCGATGTCGCAGGCGAAGACCCGCGCGCCTTCCTCGAGGAAGGCGTCGACGATGCCGCGTCCGATTCCGGCGGCGCCCGCGGTCACGAGTACGCGCAGGCCGGCGATTCCGAGATCCATGGTCGTTCCTCCCGTCCAGGCATCGCTTCGAAGGCGTTCGTCGCCCTTCGGATGAAGCCGATGCTCACCAAAACTACGCGTCCCGCAGCCCTCCGCGGGATAGGATGAAGTCGGCGGCCTCGCGGATGTCCGCGGCGATCGCAGCCGCCGCCGCGGGTCCGTTCTGGGCCTCGATCGCCCCCAGCGCCTCGGCATGCCGGCGCAGGGCGAAACCCTGGAGCAGCCGTTCCGGGTGGGCGCGCAGGTCCAGGTTGATGACCGGGCCCGCCTTCAGCCACAGGCGGGCGATGATCGCGTGCAACGGCTCCAATCCGCAGGCTGCGTAGATCGCAAAGTGCAGGTCGCGGTTCAGCCGGACGGCCAGGGTGCTGTCCGGCTGCGCGGATGCGGCCGCCAGGCGGAACGCCGCCTCGGCCTTCCGGATCGCGACGAGTTCGGGTTCGCTCCGGCGCTCGGCGGCGCGCGCGGCGGCCATGCCCTCGACGGCCATGCGGGTCTCGGCCAGCGCCCGGAAATCCTGCGCCGTCATGATCGGCACCCGGATCGCCCGGGTCGCCGCCACTTCGAGGACGCCGTCGGCGACGAGTCGGCTCACCGCCTCGCGCACCGGCATCACCGAGACGCCGAGCGCCGCCGCGCTCTGGCGCAGGGACAGCCGGTCGCCGGGAGCGAGCCGGCCGGACGCCAGGAGGTCCGACAGGGCCTCGTACGCCGTGTCGGCCAGGGTGCGCCGTTCGAGCTGGGGTAATTCGGCGAGGGCCGACATGGAACTCATGTGCCGACACTAGACGGATCCGGCACTATCGCGCTAGTGATCTGTGATCACAGTTTGGGTGAGGGCCGTCAGAGCCCGTCAAGAATGCCCGGCTGGAGGAAACGCACGGGAGCGGAACGATGACGGATCGGTTCGGGGATTCTCTCTCTCGCCGCGGCCTGCTGCGAGTCGGCGGCGCGGCCCTCATCGCGCCGGCGCTCGCCAGCCCGGCCCTGTCCCAGGGACAGTCGGACGTGATCCGGATCGGTCACTTGACCCCTCGTACCGGCTTCCTCGGGCCGCTGGGCGAGTTCGCCGTTCAGGCCGCGCAGCTCGCCGTCGAGGAGATCAACGCCGCCGGCGGCATCGCCGGCCGGAAGGTCGAGCTGCTGGCCGAAGACAGCGTCAATCCGCAGACCGCCTCGGCCAAGGCCGAGCGCATGGTCCAGCGCGACCGCGTCGCCTGCCTGGTCGGCGAGATCAACTCCGCCTCGGCGCTGGCGATCAGCCAGGTGGCGCAGCGCGAGAAGGTGCTGTTCATCAACACCGGCGCGAACTCGGACGCGCTGCGCGGTGCCGACTGCAAGCGCTACCTGTTCCACGTCGAGGCGCAGAACACCATGATGGTCCGCGCAGCGGGCCGGGCGCTGGTGGAGAAGGGCCTGATCAAGGGCAAGAAGGTCTACGCGCTCACCGCCGACTACGCGTTCGGTCACGACCTGCTCAAGCAGGCCAAGAAGTTCTTCATCGCGAACGAGGCGACGCTTGCCGGTGAGGACCTGATCCCCACCGAGCTCACCGACTTCTCGCCGTTCCTGCTCAAGCTGCGTCAGGGCCGGCCGGATCTCGTGATCTGCAACCTCGCGGGCGCGCAGATCACCAACTTCCTCAAGCAGTACAGCGAGTTCGGGTTGCCGTTCCCGGTCGCCGGCTTCGGCTTCGATACGGCGTTGGCCTGGGGCGCGGGCCCCGGCAACTTCCTCGGCACATGGCCGGTGGTCTGGCACCACCAGATCGATTCGCCGTCGGCCAAGGCATTCGTGACGGCCTTCCGGGCCAAGTACAAGAAGCCGCCGGAGAACCAGGGCTGGGGCGACTACACGGCTATGAAGATCGTCGCCCAATCCATGAACGCGCTGAAGTCGACCGATTCCACCAAGATCGTGGAGTACCTGGAGAAGGGTGCGACCTTCGACATCGCCAAGACCCGGGAGGGCTACTTCCGCCCCTGGGACCACGAGCTGATGCAGGAGATGTACGCGATCACCGCCCTGCCGGCGGACCAGGTCAAGAATCCCTACGACATCTTCACGGCGACCGGGCCGCTGCCCGGTCCCGGCGAGAGCCTGGAGGTCCTCGCCACCACCCGCGACGAGAACGCCTGCACCTTCCCGGCGTGAGGCGGCCATGCAGCTCGTCTTCATCCTCGAGCAGGTGCTCAACGGCCTTCTGATCGGCGTCCAGTATCTGCTGATCGCGCTGGGCCTGTCGCTGATCTTCAGCCTCGGCGGGATCGTGAACCTCGCCCACGGCGCGTTCTACGCCATCGGCGCCTACCTGACCGTCGTGCTGACTCCGACGATCGGCTTCGGCGGCGCGCTCGTCGCCTCGCCGCTGCTGGTGGCCGTACTCGGCCTCGTGATCGAGCGGTTCCTGCTCCGGCGGTTCTACCGGGGCGATCCGACGCTCGGCCTGCTGCTCACCTTCGGCCTCGCCATGGTGGCCGAGCAGGCCCTGCGCATGGCCTTCGGGGCGGCGCCGCTGCCCTACGGCATCCCGGGGTGGCTGCGGGGGCAGGTGTTCATCGGCGACCTGATCTACTCGCGCTACAGACTCTCGATCCTGGTGGTGGCGCTCGCCTGCGTCGGCGGCCTGTGGCTGCTCCTGACCCGCACCAGCTTCGGCCGCGTGGTCCGGGCCGGCGTCCAGAACCCCGACATGGTCGCGGCTCTGGGCATTTCGCTCCGTCCGTACATGAGCGCGGTGGTGACGATCGCCGTCGGGCTGGCGGCCCTCGCCGGGACCATGATGGCGCCGGTCACCGGGGTTCACCCCGCCATGGGTGCCGAGATCCTGACCTTCGCCTTCGTCGTGGTGGTGATCGGCGGGCTCGGCTCGTTCTGGGGCGTGGTGCTGGCCGCCCTGATCGTCGGCGTGGTCCGGGGGCTCACCGCCTACGCCTACCCGCCCGCGACCGAGGCCGCCGTCTACGGCCTCATGGTGCTCGTCCTGCTGCTGCGCCCGCGCGGCCTGTTCGGCGAGCAGATCGCCCGATTCGAGTGAGCGGGAGCAGCCCCATGTCCGGAACCGCCGAACCGTTGCCGCTCGCCATCCCACAGCGCGGCCTGATCCTGCGCGAGAGCCGCCAGCTCTGGGCGGCGCTCGCCGCCCTGATCGTCCTGCCGTTCGCCCTCGACGCGATCGGCCTGACGCTGATCACCGCCACCGACGTGGTGATCTTCGCCCTCGCCGTGCTCGGCCTCAACATCCTGGTCGGCTGGACAGGCCTCGTCTCCTTCGGCCACGGGGCATGGTTCGGGATCGGGGCCTACGCGGTGGCGATCCTTCAGACCCGCTTGGCGCCGGGCGACATGGCCCTGCCGCTGTTCGGCGCGCTGGCGATCACCGGTATCGCGGCGTTCGCCGGCGGCTCCCTGATCTTGCGGCGGCGCGGCGTCTACTTCTCATTGCTGACGCTCGCGTTCACCGCGATGCTGTACGCCATCGCGTTCCGCTGGACCGACCTCACCGGCGGCGAGAACGGCATCGGCAACCTGCACCGCTGGGAGGTGCTGCAGCGGCCCGGCGCCTACTACGCCGCAGTCTCCGGCATCGCCTTCCTGGTCCTCGTCGCGCTCTGGCGCTTCCGGCGCTCGCCGATGGGAACGGTTCTGGTCGCGATCCGCGAAAACGAGCAGCGCGCCGGCTTCCTCGGCTACGCCACCAACCGCTACAAGCTCGCGGCCTTCGTGATCTCGGCATCGATCACCGGGCTGGCCGGCGCGCTCTCCGCCTACAGCCACCGGTTCACCTCGGCCGACCCGATCTCCATCGCGTTCTCGGGCGAACTGCTGGCCATGGTGGTGATCGGCGGGATGCGCTCGTTCCTGGGGCCTGCCCTCGGGGCCCTGTTCTACATCCTGTTCCGGGAGTTCCTCTCGATCTACACCGGCGACTGGCTGCTGTATTTCGGGCTGCTGTTCGTCGCCTTCATCGTGTTCTCGCCGGACGGGCTCGTGGGGATCGCGGCCCGGCTGATGCGGCCGTTCCGACGCGTACCGGGGGAGGGCGCCGCGATGTCGGCCCGCCGGCCCGGTGCCTCGGGCCGCGTCCCGGCCCGGTTCATCGCCGAGGGGCGTTCCGACGGCCCGGTCCTGGTCGCGGACGACATCCGCAAGAGCTTCGGACCGGTCGCCGCCGTGCGCGGCGTCTCCTTCGCGGTGGCCGACCGGACGCTGCACGCCCTGATCGGCCCGAACGGCGCCGGCAAGACCACGGCGTTCAACCTACTTTCCGGGCTGTTCCGGCCCAATTCCGGCCGGATCCTCCTCGACGGCCGGGAGATCGCCGGGCTCGAGCCCCACGCGATCACCCGGGCCGGCCTCGGCCGCTCGTTCCAGATCACCAACCTGTTTCCGGGCCTATCGGTGGAAGAGAACATCAGGCTCGCCGTCCAGGCCCGCCACCCGGCCCACATGAACCCGTGGCGCGACGCGCTCCGCCTGCGGAAGATCGCCGACGACACGGCCGAGCTGCTGCGCTGGACCGGTCTTGCCGGGATCGAGAAGGCGGAGGCCGGCAGCCTCTCCTACGGCGGGCAGCGGCTCCTCGACATGGGCCTGGCGCTGGCCACGCGCCCGCGGGTCCTGCTGCTCGACGAGCCGCTGGCCGGCCTGGCCGCGGCCGAGCGGGAGCGCGTCGGCGACCTGATCAAGGCGCTCTCCGCCGACATCCCGGTGCTGCTCGTCGAGCACGACATCGACCGGGTCTTCCGCCTGGCCGACCGGGTCACCGTGATGGCGGACGGCGCGGTGCTGGTGGACGGTTCCGTGGCCGACGCCCGGGACGACGCGCGGGTGCAGGCGGTCTATCTCGGCTCCGGGACGGAGGCGATCGCGGCGAAGCCGCGTGCCAGCGCCGCCGCGACCGAGACGCTGCTGACGATGGCGGGCGTCGACACCTTCTACGGCAAGTCGCACATCCTCAACGGCGTGGACCTGACGGTGCACAAGGGCGAGGTGGTGGCCCTCCTCGGCCGCAACGGCGCCGGCAAGTCGACCCTGCTGAAGACCCTGATCGGTACGGCGCCCCCGGCCGCCGGCCGGATCGTCCTTGGCGCGCAGGATATCGCCGGGCTCACGCCGGACCGGATCGCCCGGCTCGGCATCGGCTACGTGCCGCAGGGACGGGCGCTGTTCGCGGGCATGAGCGTAGCCGAGAATCTCGGTCTCGGCCGGCTGCGGCGCCTGACCGGCGCGGGCATCCACTGGGACGAGGACAAGGTCCTGGAATTCTTCCCACGCCTCAAGCAACGCTGGACCGTCGACGCCGCACGCCTGTCCGGCGGCGAGCAGCAGATGGTGGCGGTGGCGCGGGCGCTCTCCGGCGACACGCGCCTCCTCCTCCTCGACGAGCCCTTCGAGGGCCTGTCGCCGGCGGTGACCGAGGAACTGTTCGAGGCGTTCGATCGTCTGCGGCGGGAGATCGCGATCATCCTGGTGGATCATCACCTCGACCTGGCGCTGGCGCTCTCCGACCGGACCGTCGCGCTGGAGCGCGGCAGCGTGCAGTGGACCGGCGAGTCGCGCCTGCTGCGCGAGGACCAGGATCTGAGGCGGAAGGTGCTGTGGCTATGACGGAAAGCGTCGCGATCGTCGGCGCCGGCCTGATCGGCCGGGCCTGGGCGATGATCTTCGCCCGCGCCGGCTGGGACGTGCGCCTGTTCGATGCCGCCGACGGCGTCGCCCAGGCCGCGATCCCGCTCTGCGCCGCGGGCCTGCGGACGCTCTCCGAGAACGGGCTCTGCCCCGATCCAAAGGCGGCGTCCGGCCGTATCCGGGCCCCGGACGGTCTGGCCGCCTGCCTCGACGGCGTCGGCTTCGTTCAGGAGAACGGGCCGGAACGGCTCGACGTGAAGCAGGCCCTGTTCGCGGAACTCGACGCCCTGGCGCCGTCGGACGCGATCATCGCCTCCTCATCCTCGGCGATCCGCTGCTCGCTGTTCACCGAGGGGCTTCCCGGACGCGGCCGATGCCTGATCGGCCATCCCGTGAACCCGCCGCACCTGATCCCGCTCGTGGAGATCTCCGGCGCCCCCTGGACGGAGGCCGCGGTGCTGGAGCGCGCCCGGGCGACCTACGAGAGGATCGGACAGGTGCCGATCACCGTCCTGAAGGAGATCGAGGGCTTCATCCTCAACCGGCTCCAGGGCGCGCTGCTGGCGGAGGCGTTCCGCCTGGCGTCGGAGGGGTACGTGACCCCGCAGGATCTGGATAAGACCGTCGCGGACGGGCTCGGCCTGCGCTGGAGCTTCATGGGGCCGTTCGAGACGATCGAGCTCAACGCCCCCGGCGGCATCGCCGATTACTGCGCGCGCTACACCGGATTCTACAAGAGCCTCGCCGCCGACCCGGCGCCCCCGAGCGTTTACGAGGCGCCGGCCACCCAGGCGATCCTCGCGAACTGGCGAGCGCCCGCAGACCTGCCCGCCCGCATGAACCGCCGCGACGCGCGGCTGGCCGCCCTGCGGGCCCACAAGCTGTCACAGAAGGACTGAGCATGGCCTCACAGCGGAAAGTCATCATCACCTGCGCCGTCACCGGCGCGATCCACACGCCCAGCATGTCGCCGCATCTGCCGGTGACGCCGGAGGAGATCGCCGACGCCGCGATCGGTGCCGCCGAAGCCGGCGCGGCGATCATCCACCTGCACGCCCGCGACCCCGAGACCGGTCAGCCCGATCAGTCGCCGGAGGCCTTCGCCAAGTTTCTGCCGGTGATCAAGCAGCGCTCCGGCTGCGTCGTGAACATCACCACCGGCGGCGCGCCGACCATGTCGATCGAGGAGCGGGTGCGCCCGGCCGCGACCTTCCAGCCGGAAGTGGCCTCCCTCAACCTCGGCTCGATGAATTTCGGCCTGTTCGGCATGCTGGACCGCTTCAAGGACCTGAAGCACCAATGGGAGCGGGATTACCTCGGCAACAAGGACATCATCTTCCGCAACACGTTCGGCCAGATCGAGCACATCCTCACCACCTGCGG
The DNA here is from genome assembly GCF_022179445.1 of Methylobacterium mesophilicum. Lineage (GTDB taxonomy): Bacteria > Pseudomonadota > Alphaproteobacteria > Rhizobiales > Beijerinckiaceae > Methylobacterium > Methylobacterium mesophilicum. The sequence goes on from NZ_BPQU01000003.1 coordinate 242,620, forward strand.
TCCCAACGGCACGCGGTTCGAGTTCGAGTGCTACGACACGGCCCACCTCTACAACCTCAAATACTTCTTCGACCGCGGGCTGGTGAAGGCGCCACTGTTCATCCAGACCGTGTTCGGCCTGCAGGGCGGCATCGGCGCGCATCCCGACGACGTGATGCACATGAAGCGCACCGCCGACCGGCTGTTCGGCGATCAGTACCGCTGGTCGGTGCTGGGCGCGGGCCGAAACCAGATGAACATCGCCGCCATGGCGGCCGCGATGGGCGGCAACGTCCGCGTCGGCCTGGAGGACAGCCTGTGGGACGGGCCGGGCAAGCTCGCCGAGACCAACGCCACCCAGGTCCGCCGCGTCCGCTCCATCATCGAGGGGCTGGGGCTGGAGATCGCGTCGCCCGACGAAGCCCGCGAGATGCTGTCGCTGAAGGGCGGGGACAAGGTCGCGTTCTGAGGAGGGTCCACCCTTGCTTGTGCGGTCGCCGACGTGGGCATATGTTAAGCCATATGCCGGGAGGTGAGCATGGAGCGCATCGCCAAGGTCTTCAGGAATAACCGCAGCCAAGCCGTCCGAATTCCGAAGGAGTTCGAATTGCCTGGCGACGAAGTGTCGGTCTCTCGACAACCCGATGGGAGCCTGATCCTTCGACCACGGCTTCGCCTCGAGGCTCTCATCGCGTCGCTGGAACCGCTTCCGCGGGAAGACAGGTTGGACGAAATCCCGGATCTCGAGGCGGAAGACGTCGTTCTGTGAGCGGCATCGTGCGCTATCTGCTCGATACCAACATTCTGTCGGATCTCATCAATCGCGGGCGGGACGGCCCAGTCGCCGCCATGCTCGAAGGGCGCACAGCCAATGTGTGCACAAGCATCGTGGCGGCCGCCGAGATCCGGTATGGCGTGGCGCGAAAAGGGTCTCAGTCTCTTGCAGACCGCGCCGAAACAGTGCTCGGAACGATTCCGATCGCCCCTCTGGCAGCGCCGGCCGATCGCTATTACGGCGAGATCCGCGCGCTCCTCACAAAGCGGGGCACGCCGATCGGGCCGAACGACCTCCTGATCGCTGCCCAATGCCTCGCCTTGAATCTATGTCTTGTCAGCGCGAACCTGAGTGAATTCCGCCGCGTTCCAGGGCTGGAAATCGAGAATTGGCTCGACCCACATGCCGTGGGCAACGACGTGCATTAACGTCGCCAGCAAGTGCCTATCCCGGCACACCAAAAACTTTGGCGAGGGCCTCATCGTCCACGCCGGTGATCTCCAGGCGCTTCATCCGGCCCTGATGGCCGGCAACGATCTGGACGGCGCCGGCCGCGATCCTGAGAGAGCCGGCGATCAGCCGTTCGAGCGCCGTGTTGGCGGCGCCGTCGACCGGCGGGGCGGCGACGCGCACCTTGAGACAGGGGGCACCGTCCGCGTCGCGGATCCAGCCGTCCACGGCGTCGCGTCCGCCGCGCGGGGTCAGCCGGACGGTCAGCCGCAGCGGTTTGACCGCCGTCTCCGACGGAGCTCGTGCCACCGCACCCGCCTTCAGAAAATCTTGCCCGGGTTCAGCCGGTTGTCCGGGTCGAGCGCGCGCTTGATCAGCCGCATGGCGCCGATCTCCTCCGGCGAGCGCGACAGGGGCAGCTTGCCGCGCTTCTCCAGGCCGATGCCGTGCTCCGCCGAGACCGAGCCGTTCAGCTCGGCCAGCGGCGCGTAGATCGCGGCGTCGATGGCCGCGTTGCCGGCGGCGTCGAGTCGGGTCGTGTTCCAGTGCAGGTTGTTATCGCCGATATGCCCGTAGACGACGGCGCGGCAACCGGGGATCGCCGCCAGGCGGTCCAGGGCGCCCCGGACGTAGCCGTCCATCTTGGAGAGCGGCACGCTCACGTCGAAGGCGCGCTCGATCCCATCGGCGTTCAGGTGCTCGACCCGGTCGCGGATACGCCACATCCCCCGGCGCTGCTCCTCTGAGGAGGCCACGGCCGCGTCGAGGATCGTGCCCTCACCCATCAGGCCTTCCAGCAGGCCGAGGAACCGGTCCGACTCCTCCGGCACGCACTCGACCTCGATGATGGCGTAGAACGGGTAGTCGTAGCCCAGCGGCGGCGTCGCCCGGCCGGGGGCAGTCATCAGCTTATAAAAATCCGGCCACAGGCCCTCGAAGGAGGACACGCGCCCCTGGAACGCGCTCTGGGCGGCGCGCAGGACCCGGGCGCCATCGTCGACCCCCGGGCAGGCGATCAGCGCGGTGGCGTAGCCGGCCGGCTCCGGGCGCAGGCGCAGGACGGCGCGGGTGACGATCCCGAGCGTTCCTTCGGTGCCGATGAAGATCTGCTTCAGGTCGAGCCCGGTGTTGTTCTTGATCAGCGGGCGCATGGACGAGACCACCGTGCCGTCCGCCAGCACCGCCTCCAGGCCCAGCACCATCTCGCGCATCATGCCGTAGCGCAGCACCCGCAACCCGCCGGCGTTGGTTGAGATCGCGCCGCCGATCGTGGCCGAGCCGCGGGCGCCGAGATCCAGCGGGAAGAACAGGCCGTTCTCCGTGGCGGCGTTCTGTACGCTCTCGATTGTGGCGCCGGTGCCGACCACCACGGTCATGCCGAGCGGATCGACCGGCTCGATCCCGGTCATCCGCTCGGTGGAGAGGGTGATCTCGTCCGGCGCGCAGAGGGTGCCGTCCACGAGGCCGGTGGCGCCGCCCCGCGGTACGATCGCGACCCCCGCCGCGTGGCAGGCGGCCATCACGGCGCTGGTCTCGGCGGTGTTGCGCGGTCGCACGAGGGCGAGGGCCGCGCAGGGCTCCGTCGGCCGTGTCCAGTTCGCCGACCGGCCGCGCAATTCCGCGCCGGTGACGAGGCCGGACGGCCCGACGATATCGGAAAGACGCGCGAGGATCGATTCGGCGGCTGTCATCGGATGGGTCTCTGCGGCTGGGGCCGTATGGTCCGGAGTGCTGCGGGCGTCAGGCTCTGTCACAGAAGCCCGCGCGCGGCGAGGTTGCGCATCAGCGCGCGGGCGCCGAACGTCCAGGGCTCGCAGGCGTCGCAGGGGCGCATGCGGTTGACGAGGCTGCCGAGTTCCGGGCTCGCCACGACGACGCGGTCGCCCTCGACATGGGTGAAGCCGAGGCCGGGACCGTGCCGGTCCTGGATCGGCGCGAACATCGTGCCGAGCAGCAGGATCGCACCGTCCGGGTAATCGTGGGTGCGGCCCATCAGGGCCCCGACCAATTCTTCCGGGTCGCGGCTGATCTCGGCGAGCGGGGAGGTGCCCTCCATCCGGAACCCGTCGGTGCCGGTCACCTCGAGCGTCACGGTGGTGCGCCGGACGTCGTCGAGGTCGAAGGTCTCGTCGAACACCCTGAGGAACGGGCCCAGGGCGCAGGAGGCGTTGTTGTCCTTGGCCTTGCCGAGCAGCAGCGCCGAGCGGCCCTCGAAATCGCGCAGGTTCACGTCGTTGGCGAGGGTCGCGCCGACGATTTTCTGTTGCGATGAGACCGCCAGCGCGACTTCCGGCTCGGGGTTGTTCCAGTGCGAATCCGGGTGCAGCCCGGCGTCGGCACCGCAGCCGACCGCCGAAAGCGGTTGCGCCTTGGTGAAGATCTCCGCGTCCGGCCCGATCCCGACCTCGAGATACTGGCTCCAGGCTCCCTGGGCGACCAGGACCTCCTTCAGCGCCATCGCGGCGGACGAGCCGGGCTTGAGCCGGCGCAGGTCGTGCCCGACCAGGCGCTCGACTTCCGTGCGGATCGCCGCGGCCGCCGCGAGATCGCCCCGGGCTCGCTCTTCGATCACCCGTTCCAGCATCGACGTCGCGAAGGTGACGCCGGCCGCCTTGAGCGCCTGGAGGTCCACCGGGGCGAGGAGCCACGGCTGTCCGGGGTCGCGGCCGTCCGGCGGGGTGTTGGCCAGGATCGCGTCGAGGCTGCCGAGATCCGCGCCCTCTGCGGCGCGCAGAGCCGCGGCGGCGTCCGGCGTCTCGCACAGGTCGCTGACCGTCGCGAAGCGCGCCGTGACGTCGACGACGCGCGCCTCGCCGCCCGAACCCGCCCGGATCGCCACCACGCTCGGTCCGCCGACATCCGGGCGCCACACCCGGCCGACCAATGCACCCCGGACGCCGTCGGTGGGCAGGATCTCGCCTGCGGTCAGACCGGAATGTGCCATACCGTCCTCTTCCTTCGGGATCCCGCCCGCCGTCTTCGGTTCTGCCCGGCCGGCGCACCGGCAGCGGGGCCGATGCCATCGCCTTAGCATCCGGTGACGGCTCAGGCGCCGGCGGGATGTTTCATGCCGGCGGCCTCGTCACCGATCCTGGGCTGCCGGGCAAGTCCAACCGAACCCGGCCGAGCGGCCACCGACGCCGAACTCCGACCCGGTCGTCAGGATGCGGGATCCCGCAGGAAGGCCCTGACAGAAACGGGATATGATTCAAAATTCAGGTTTCACCGACTTGCTTTCCGTTGGACGCTCAACTGTACTGCTCACACAGGAGTCGCCGTCAGAGCGTCCCTGATTGGGAGGAAGCATGGCCTCGGTGGGAATCCGCGAGGTTCGCAAGGCTTTCGGATCGACGAACGTCCTGCACGGCGTGTCCGTGGACATCCGGGACGGCGAGTTCGTGATCCTGGTCGGACCTTCGGGCTGCGGAAAATCGACGTTGCTGCGGATGATTGCCGGCTTGGAGAATATCTCCGGCGGCGAGATCCGTATCGGTGAGCGTGTCGTCAATGATGTTCCGCCCAAGGAGCGGGACATCGCCATGGTGTTCCAGAACTACGCGCTCTACCCGCACCTCACGGTTCGCGAGAACATGGCGTTCTCCATGCGGATCCGGAAGGCGCGGGCTGCCGAGATCGACGAGCGCGTCAGCAAGGCCGCGCAGATCCTCGGATTGACCCATCTCCTCGACCGCTACCCGCGCCAGCTCTCCGGCGGCCAGCGGCAGCGCGTCGCCATGGGCCGGGCGATCGTGCGCGATCCGCAGGTGTTCCTGTTCGACGAGCCTTTGTCGAACCTCGACGCCAAGCTGCGCGTGGCGATGCGCACCGAGATCAAGGAGCTGCACCAGCGCCTGAAGACCACGACCATCTACGTCACCCATGATCAGATCGAGGCCATGACCATGGCCGACCGGATCGTGGTTATGCACGACGGCGTGGTCGAGCAGATCGGGCCACCGCTGGAACTCTACGACCGGCCCGACAACCTGTTCGTGGCGGGCTTCATCGGATCCCCCGCGATGAACTTTGTGAACGGGACGGTCCGGAGGAACGGGCATCTCGTCTTCGCGGCGGATTCGGGCCTGACGATCCCCCTGAACGAGGCGCCGGTGGGCACCGAGGGCCGGAAGCTGGTCCTCGGGATGCGGCCCGAGCATTTCGATCTGGCGCGCGATGGGATCGCCGCCGAAGTCGTGGTGGTCGAGCCGACCGGGTCCGAGACCATGCTGGCGGTGCGGGCCCAGGGCCAGGACTTCACCTGCGTGCTGCGCGAGCGCGTCGGCGAGGGCCCCGGCGAGACCGTCTACCTGCGGCCGAACCGCGTGCACTTCTTCGATGCCGAGTCCGGACGACGCCTGCCGACCTGACCCGTTTTCGGTTGCCGAGCCCGGCCGCCCGGACGAACCGCGTCCCGGGGCGCGCCGATCCATCCAGGGAGTGACGCCACGATGACCAGACTCGACCGCCGTTCCCTCCTGGCGGGTGCCGCCGCGACCGGCCTCGCCGCCGGCAGTGACCTGCTGGGCTTCGCCCGGGCCTGGGCGCAGACCGCCGAGTGGAAGCCCGAGCCCGGGGCCAGCCTGTCGGTGCTGCGCTGGAAGCGCTTCATCCCCAGCGAGGACGAGGCGTTCCTGCGGATGGTCGACGCCTTCACCAAGGCGACCGGCGTCAAGGTGTCGGTCACCAACGAATCCTTCGACGACATCCAGCCGAAGGCCTCCGTCGCCGCCAATACCGGGCAGGGCCCCGACATGGTCTGGGGCCTGTTCTCGTTCCCGGCCCTGTTCCCGGACAAGTGCCTGCCGCTCGAGGACGTCGCCGAGTCGCTGGCCAAGAAATACGGCCCGTGGTTCCCGTCGGCGGAGGCCTACGGCAAGGTCAAGGGCAAGTGGATCGCGATCCCGGTGGGCTTCAACGGCGGATACCCGAACTACCGCATCTCGGCCATGCAGAAGGCCGGGTTCAGCAAGTTCCCCGAGGATACCGCCGGCTTCCTCGAACTGTGCCGGGCCCTCAAGAAGAACAACACCCCGGCCGGCTTCGCCCTCGGGCACGCCACCGGCGACGCCAACACCTGGTGTCACTGGGCGCTCTGGTCCCATGGCGGCAACCTGGTCGACGCCAACGAGAAGATCGTGATCAACTCGCCGGAGACCGCCAAGGCGCTCGAATACGTGAAGTCGATGTACGAGACCTTCGTGCCGGGCACCGTGTCCTGGAACGATTCCTCCAACAACAAGGCGTTCCTGGCGGGCGACCTGTACCTCACCCATAACGGCATCTCGATCTACGCCGCCGCCAAGAAGGACAACCCGAAGCTCGCCGAGGACATGGACCACGCGGTCTGGCCGATCGGCCCCGCCGGCAAGCCCACCGAGTTCCAGCTCGCCTTCCCGATCCTGGCGTTCAAGTACTCGAAGGCGCCCAACGCCTGTAAGGCGTTCATCGCCTTCATGATGGAGGCGTCGAACTACGGTCCCTGGATCGAGGGGGCGCAGGGCTACCTGTGCGAGCCGCTGTCGAACTACCCCAAGAACCCGATCTGGACGAGCGACCCGAAGAACGCGGTCTTCGCCGAGGCGGGACGGCGGTCGCTGGCGGCCGGCGGTCAGGCGCCGGTGAGCGAGCGCATCGCCGCCGTGCTCGCCGACTTCGTGGTGGTCGACATGTTCGCCAGCCACTGCACCGGCCGGGAGGACGTGAAGACCGCGATCCGCAACGCCGAGCGGGCCGCCCAGCGCATCTTCCGCAACACCTGAACGGCTGCAGGCCGCGGGTGTCGTACCCGCGGCCCTGATCCCGAGGCGAACCCATGGCGCACACGGCCCTGACACAGCCCGCTCCACTCGCGGTCCCGACCCGCTCGGCCTGGCACCGCCTGCGTGCCAGCCGCGGCTGGGCGGGCTTCTGGTTCATGCTGCCGACGGCGCTGATCCTCGGCCTGTTCCTGGCCTACCCGCTGCTCAAGGGGATCTGGCTGTCCTTCACCAACACGCGGATCGGCCGCGAGGGCACGTTCATCGGCCTGGAGAACTACGCCTGGCTCTGGGACGACGACGTGTTCTGGCTCTCGGTGTTCAACACCTGCCTGTACACGGCCGTGGCCTCGGTGGTGAAGTTCGGCGTCGGGCTCTACCTCGCGCTGTTGCTCAACAAGAACATGCCGTTCAAGTCGATCGTCCGGTCGATCGTGCTGATCCCGTTCGTGGTGCCGACCGTGTTATCCGCCATCGCTTTCTGGTGGATCTTCGACAGCCAGTTCTCGATCATCTCGTGGTCGCTGCGCCATCTCGGCGTGATCGACGGCAACATCGATTTCCTGGGCGAGCCGAGCATGGCCCGCGCCTGCGTGATCTTCGCCAACATCTGGCGCGGCGTGCCGTTCATCGCGATCACGCTGCTGGCCGGGCTGCAGACGGTCTCGCCCTCGCTCTACGAGGCCGCGACGCTGGACGGCGCCTCCAACTGGCAGATCTTCTCGCGCATCACCCTGCCGCTGCTGACGCCGATCATTGCCGTGGTGATGACCTTCTCGGTGCTGTTCACCTTCACCGACTTCCAGCTGATCTGGGCGATGACCCGGGGCGGCCCGGTCAACGCCACGCACCTGATGGCGACCCTGTCGTACCAGCGCGGCATCCTCTCCGGGACGCTGGGGGAGGGCGCGGCGATCGCCACCGCGATGGTACCGTTCCTTCTCGCCGCGATCGGCATCTCGTGGTTCGGCCTTCAGCGCCGGGCCTGGCAAGCCGGGGGAACCGACCGATGAGCGCACCCGCTCCGCCCGCCCATGCCGACCCGCGCCTCGCCTCCGTCGTGGCGGCCCGCCCCGCCGGGCTCACCGACGACAGCGAGGGGATGGCCTACCTGGAGCGGCTGCCGCGGCGGCTCGTGACCACCTACCTGCCGCTCCTGATCATCCTCGCGGTGCTGCTGTTCCCATTCTACTGGATGGCGCTCACGGCGATCAAACCGGACGAGCAGCTGATCGACATGGAGCGGTTCAACCCGTTCTGGGTCGTGGACCCGACGCTCAAGCACATCAACAAGCTGCTGTTCGAGACGCAGTATCCGCGCTGGCTCTGGAACACGATGTACGTGTCGGTGGCGGCTACGATCCTGTCGCTGTTCGCCAGCGTGTTGGCCGCCTATGCCTGCGTGCGCATCCGCTTCAACGGCGCGGGCTGGGTCGGCGCCGCGATCTTCCTCGCCTACCTGGTGCCGCCCTCGATCCTGTTCATCCCGCTCGCCACGATCATCCAGGCCTACGGCCTGTTCGATTCGCCGATCGCCCTGATCCTGGCCTATCCGACCATCCTGATCCCGTTCTCGACCTGGCTCCTGATGGGCTACTTCAAGACCATTCCCTACGAGCTGGAGGAATGCGCGCTCATGGACGGCGCGAGCCGCTGGCAGATCCTCACCAAGATCATCCTGCCGCTCGCCTTCCCGGGCCTGATCTCGGCCGGCATCTTCTCGCTGACGCTCTGCTGGAACGAGTTCATCTACGCGCTGACGTTCCTGTCCTCGACCCAGAACAAGACCGTGCCGATCGCGGTGGTCAGCGAGTTCGTGGACGGCGACGTCTACAAGTGGGGCTCGCTGATGGCCGGCGCCCTGCTCGGCTCCCTGCCGCTGGTGATCCTCTACTCGTTCTTCGTCGAGTATTACGTCTCCGCGCTCACCGGCGCCGTCAAGGAGTAGCGGCTTCGCTCCGGAAAAACGTACCGGCGGCCATTGTGCCGGGGCCTGCGATTGCTCAGACAATCCGCGCCGGCGCCGCGGTGTGAGAGCTGCGGGCCGAGATCGCGGAAGGTCACGCCATGGCCCACTTCATCGAGACCCGCGCCACCCTGGTCGGCGACGCCATAGCCGGGCTCCTCGCGGCCAGCGGCGGTCGCCTGGCGCGGCTGGACGGCGACCCCGACATCCGCGTGGTGCTGCGCGCCGACCTGGATGCGGACAAGGTCGCGGTGATCTCGGGCGGCGGCTCCGGCCACGAGCCGGCCCATGCCGGGTTCGTCGGGCCGGGCATGCTGAGTGCCGCGGTCTGCGGCGACGTCTTCGCCTCGCCGAGCGTCGATGCGGTCCTGGCCGGGATCCTGGCGGTGACCGGGCCGGCCGGGTGCCTGCTGGTCATCAAGAACTACGCGGGAGACCGGCTGAATTTCGGCCTCGCGGCCGAGCGCGCCCGGGCCCTCGGCCGCAAGGTCGAGACCGTCATCGTGTCCGACGACATCGCGCTCCCGGCGGCCAAGCAGCCGCGCGGGGTGGCCGGCACCCTGTTCGTGCACAAGGTCGCGGGACACGCGGCGCGGGCGGGCGCGTCGCTGGAGGCCGTCGCGGCGCTCGCCCGCCGGGTGGCGGATTCGGTGCAATCCCTGGGGATCGCGGTCTCGACCGCGACCATCCCGGGTTCGCCCCGGAGCGAGCGCCTGGCGGAGGGGCAGGCGGAACTCGGTCTCGGAATCCATGGCGAGCCGGGGGTCGAGCGCATCGCGCTGCCCGGCGCCGCCGAGCTGGCCCGGCTGATGACCGAGCGCTTCTCCGCGACCGGGCCGCTGGCGCTCCTGGTGAACAACCTCGGCTCGGCCACCGCCCTGGAGATGCAGGTCCTGACCCAGGCGGTGCTGGCTACCGATCTCGGCCGGCGGGTGCGGCTGCTGCTCGGGCCGGCGCCGCTGATGACCGCGCTCGACATGCACGGGGCATCGTTGTCGATCCTGCCGCTGGACGACGCGATCGAGGCGGCGCTGCTGGCGCCGGTCCCCGTGCCGGCCTGGCCCGGTGCGGTGCGGGTCGCGCCGCCGGGCCTGCGCCCGCTTCCCGCAGGGCTCGCGGGCGAATCCTTCGCGCCGTCCCGCGATCCCGCGGTGGCCGCGCGGCTCGCCGCCGTCACGCGGGCGCTCATCGCCTCGGAGGGCGCGCTCAACGCCCTGGACGCGAAGGTCGGCGACGGGGACACCGGCACCACCTTCGCCGGCGCGGCGCGGGCGGTGCAGGCGGACATCGACCGCCTGCCGCAGGCCGATCCGGCGGCCCTGTGCCGCGCGCTGGCGGAACGGATCGGCCGTGCGGTCGGCGGTTCGAGCGGCGTGCTGGCCTCGATCTTCTTCGCCGCGACCGCGTCCGCCCTCACCGACGGCGCGTCCTGGCCTGATGCGCTGGAAGAGGGCGTGGCCCGGGTCCAGGGCTACGGTGGTGCCGGCCCGGGCGACCGCACCCTGCTCGATGCGCTGATCCCCGCGCTGGTAGCCCTGAAATCGGACGGCCTCGACGCCGCCTCCGCTGCCGCCCGCGCGGGCGCCGCCGCCACGGCCCGGATGGACCGCGCCGCCACCGGCCGGTCGAGCTACCTCTCTGCGGCGGATCTCGCAGGCGTCGAAGATCCGGGAGCGGCCGGGGTTGCGTTGGCGTTCGAGGCGTTGGCGGCAGCTGGTTGAACGGCGCTGGTGGGCCCGCAAGTCTTTCGACCGCGATCCCTCAACCGTCGTTGAGGCCTTTCGACAGTTCCGGAAGCGTCAGGGCATTCGCGAACACCGCGCCTGCGCGAGCGTTGCAGCTTCTGAAGCTGGAGAGCGGCCACCGTGCGAACCTGCCTGATCCTCGACGATTACCAGGACGCGGCGCTCGGCCTCGCCGACTGGGCGCGCCTGGCCGATCGCGTCGCCGTTTCGACCATCACCGATCACATCGCGGATCGGGGCGCCCTCGTGTCCAGGATCGACCAAGCCGAGATCCTGGTGATCATGCGCGAGCGCACGCCGTTTCCGGCGGATCTGTTGGAGCGGTTGCCCCGGCTGAAGCTGCTGGTCACCAGCGGCATGCGCAACCTCGCGATCGACGTTGCGGCGGCGCGGTCCCGGGGCATCACGGTGTGCGGCACCGAATCGAGCCCAACGCCGCCGACCGAGCTGACCTGGGCGCTGATCCTGGGCCTCGCCCGCCACCTTGCGGTCGAGAACCGGAATCTTCGGGACGGCGGCCCGTGGCAGAGCACGATCGGGACCGATCTGGCCGAGGCGACGCTCGGTATCCTGGGGCTGGGCAAGATCGGTGCGCGCGTCGCCGAGATCGGCCGCGCCTTCGGCATGCGGGTGATCGCCTGGAGCCCGAACCTCGACGAGGCCCGGGCCGCCTCCGCCGGGGTCGAGCGTGCGCAGTCCAAGGACGCCCTGCTCGAGGCAAGCGACGTGGTCACCATCCATCTGGTGCTCGGGGAGCGCACCCGGGGCCTCCTGGGCGAGGCCGAGCTGCGCCGGATGCGACCGGGCGCGATCCTGGTGAACACGTCGCGCGCGCCGATCGTCGATCAGGCGGCCCTGGTCCGGGCCCTGGAGGAGAGGTGGATCGGGGGAGCCGGGATCGACGTGTTCGAGACCGAGCCGCTGCCGGCCGACAGTCCGTTCCGGCACCTCCCGAATGTCCTGGCGCTGCCGCATGTCGGCTACGTCACGCGCAACAACTACCGGACGTTCTTCACCCAGGCGGTGGAGGATATCGAGGCGTGGCTCGCCGGCTCGCCGATCCGGCAACTGGGGTGAGGCTAGTCGGCCCTGGGGTCGACCGCATCGGCCAGGCCGTCGCCGAGCAGCGTCAGGGCCACCAGTGTCGTGATCAGGAAGGCGGCTGGGCCGGCCAGCATGTGGGGTGCCGACTCGATCGCCCGGGCGCCCTCGGCGATCAGCACCCCCCAACTCGTCTGCGGCTCCTGAACGCCCAGCCCGAGGAACGAGAGAAAGCTCTCCAGCAGGATCACCTGCGGCACCAGCAGGGTCGCCGCCACGGCCACCGGCCCGAACGTGTTCGGCACGATGTGGCGGAAGATGATCCGCGGCGTGCCGAGACCGAGGGCGCGGGCGGCGCGGACGAAGTCGCGCTCGCGCAGCGACAGGGTCTGCGCCCGGACGATCCGGGCCATGTCGAGCCATTCCACCGCGCCGATGGCCCCCAGCATCAGCGTCAGGCTCGCCCGGAAGAACACCAGCAGGAGGATGACGAAGAACACGAACGGCAGGGCGTAGAGCACGTCCACCAGCCGCATCATCACGGCGTCGACGGCGCCGCCGACGAAGCCGGCCGTCGCGCCGTAGCCGACGCCGATCAGCAGCGCGACCAGGGTGGCGGTGAGGCCGATCAGGAGGGAGACCCGGCCGGCGACGAGGCAGCGGGTGAGCAGGTCGCGGCCATGCACGTCGGTGCCGAGGGGGAAGTACAGGCGCCGCACCGGCACGCGCACGACCAGACGCGTCCCGTCCTGCGAACCGTCGACGACGCGCGGCTCGCCGAACAGGTCGGAGCGCGGCAGGTAGACGAGGCTGCGCCGGTCGAATGCGCCCGCGGAACCCAGCGTCAGGGCGACGCCGTCGCCGTCGCGCTCCACGTCGTCGAGGCGCGCCCGCATCCGGAAGGCGAGGCGTTCGAGGGCCGGGCGCAGATGCTCGGAATCCGGCTGCGCCCTCAGGCCTGCCGGAAGCTGGCGCAGGTCCGGATAGGCCCGGACCGGATCGTGCCCGGTCAGAGCCGGCCCGAACAGGCAGGCCAGCGCGATCAGGGCGAGCACGGCCAGGGCGGCCATCGCCACCCGTTCGCGGCCGAGCCGGAACAGCGTGCGCGCCGCCGGACCGGTGGTGATGCCGCCGCCGCTCATGCGATCCGCCTCAGGCGCGGATCGAGCCACGCGCAGGCGAGGTCGGCGATCAGGTTCAGGGCGATCACCAGCACCGCGACCACCAGGACGGTGCCCATCACCAGCGTATAGTCGCGGTTGAGCGCCCCCTCCACGAAGTAGCGGCCGATGCCGGGCAGGCCGAAGATCGTCTCGACCACCACGGATCCGGTGAGCAGGGCGGCCGCCAGCGGGGCCAGGTAGGCGACCACCGGCAACAGGGCGCCGCGCAGCGCGTGCCGGGTGACGTGAACGGGCGGCAGCCCGAGGCTTCGCATGGTCCGCACCGGCTGGGTTCGCAGGACCTCGCCGAGCGAGGCGCGGGTCAGGCGTGCCAGCGCGCCCACCTGCGGCAGCGCCAGGGTCACCACCGGAAGGATCAGGTGGCTCGGCGCGCCGCCCTCCCAGCCGCTCAGCGGCAGCCAGCGCAAGGTCAGCCCGAAGACGATCTGCAGGAGCGGCGCCACCACGAAGCTCGGCAGCGACAGGGACAGCGCCGCGCCGAGGCCGAGGACCCAGTCGAGCGCGCTGCCGCGCCGGAGCGCCGCCACGGTCCCGAGCCCGATCCCCAGGCAGGCCGCGAGCGCCAGGGCGAGGGCGCCGAGGGTCGCCGAGACCGGCAGCCCCCGGGCGATCAGGTCGCGCACACTTTGATCGCGGAACGAGAAGGACGGGCCGAGATCGCCCTGCGCCAGGGCCGCCAGGTAGCCGCCGAACTGCACGATCAGCGGCCGGTCCAGGCCGTAGACCCGGCGCAGATTGTCCATGGCGGCCGGCGCCAGCGGACGCTCCAGGTCGAACGGTCCCCCGGGCGCCAGCCGCATCAGGAAGAAGCTCACGGCCACCACCGCGAACAGCGTCGGCACCGACTGCGCGAGGCGGCGCAGGACGAAGCGGATCACGCGTCGAGCCTCATGAAACGGGTCGGCGCGGCGTTGCGCAGGTTCGGGACGTAACCGTGAAGCCGTGGTGCGATCAGCGCCTTCGAGCGGTAATGCATCAGCGGGATCCAGGGCAACTCGCGCAGCGCGATGGTCTCGGCATCGCAGAGCAGGTCGGTCCGGCGGGCGAGGTCGCGCTCGCCGGCCGCGCGGGCTAGCAGGGCGTCGTAGGCCGCGTCGGACCAGCGGCCGGCGTTCAGCCCATCGTTGCCGCTCTGCAGTAGAAACAGAAAATTCTGCGGGTCGGAATAGTCGGCGATCCAGGCGTAGCGGGCGACGTCGAAGCTGCCGCCGTCGCGCAGATACGCGAAATGCGTCTTGGCGTCGGTGTAGACGAACCGCGTCTCGATCCCGAGGTCGCGCCACATCTCGGCCACCGCCACCGCGGTGTTGCGGTTGTTGTCGCTGACGTTGAACCGGTATTCCACGGTGAGCGGCCGGCCGGGCCCGAAGCCGGCCTCGTCGAGCAGGCTGCGCGCCTGCGCCTCGTGGTCGATCGGCAGGCCCAGGCGCCCCGCGGTCTCGGGCGGCGTCCGATAGTTGTCGATGCCCGGCGGGCACAGGGAATAGGCCGGGCTCATGGTGCCACCGTAGAGCCCGTCGGCGAGGTATTCCCGGTCGATGAGCAGCGACAGGGCCTGGCGGACCCGCCGGTCCGAGAACGGCGCCTTGTGGGTGTTGACCACCAGGGTTTCGAGCCCGAGCGACGGACCGAGGACCACCTGCGCGCCGAACCGGCGGCGCAGGTCGGCGATCTGGTCGGCCGGGAGCTGGGACAGCGAGTCGAGTTCCCCGGCCGTGTAGCGGCGCACTGCGCTCGACAGGTCCGGCGTCGGCAGGAAGGCGACGCGCCGGATCGCGATCGCGCCGGCCTCGGGATGGTGCGGGTTGACCTCCAGGGTGATCGCGCCGCCCGGCACCCGGTCGACCAGCCGATAGGGGCCGTTGGTCACGAAGTTGCCCGGGCGGGTGAACGAGTCGCCGTGGCGCTCGATCGAGGCGCGGTGCACCGGCAGGGCGGTCTGGTGGGTCAGGAGTTCGAGGACATACGGCGTCGGCTGTTCGAGGGCGATCCTGAGACGGAGCGGCCCTTCCGCCGCCACCCCGAGTGCGTCGCCGGCCGCCTCGCCGCGGTTCACCGCCGCCGCCCCCCGGACCGGGAACAGGATCTCGGCGTATTTCGCCGCCGTGGCCGGGGCCAAAATGCGGCGGAACGCATAGACGAAATCGTCCGCGGTGACGGGTTCGCCGTTCGACCATCGGCCGTCCGGACGCAGGTCGAACCGGAAGGTCAGGCCGTCATCGGAGACGGTCCAGGACCGGGCGGCGCCCGGGATGATGGCCCCGTGATTGTCGTAGGTCAGGAGGCCGTCGAACAGGTCGCGCAGGATGTGCGCCTCCGCCACCGTGGACGAGCGGTGCGGATCGAGGGTCTCGGGATCGGCGTCGTTGCCCCGGCGATAGATGCCGGGTTCGCCGGCGCGGGCGGGCCGCGCGACCGCGAGGGCCGCGACGCCGGCCAGCCACGCGCGCCGGCGGATCGCCATCCTCAGGCGCCGGTCTCCGGCACCAGGCCGGCGGCTTCGATCGCCGCCACCGCGCAGATCTCGTCGTTGTCGGAGGTATCGCCGGAGATGCCGACCGCACCGAGCAGGCGCCCCTCGCGGGAGCGGATCAGTACGCCCCCCGCCACCGGGACGAGCGCGGCCGGGCCGGCGACGTGGCTCACCGCGGCGACGAAATAGGGCTGCGCTTCGGCCCGCGCATGGATCGCCCGGGACCCGAGCCCCAGCGCCAGGGCGCCGTTGGCCTTGCCGCAGGCGATCTCGGCCCGGCGCAGCGACGTGCCGTCCTCGACCGAAACGGATTTGAGCGCGCCGCGGGCATCGTACACCACCACCGCCATCGGCTTCAGCCCGCGGGTCCGGGCCTCGCGCAGGGCGGTATCCACGATGCTGCGGGCGGCCTCGAGCGTCAGGTCGATCATCGGAATCCAGGGGCTGTCGCCGCTCCGGGCGGCTGTCCGATCCTTAACGGATCGATAAGGGACCGGTCCACCACGCGGCGATGCGCGTCGTCTCGGCGGACGCGCTCGACGGCATGGCGCCTGAACGGCCCAGGCGTTTCCGCTTGTTTCCGGCGCCATCGGGCGGCATGTGTCGGCGCCGCCGACAGGCGCATCGGGAGCAGGGCCGAACTTTGTCTCAGGCAGGCGCGCGCGGTATCGCGGTTGGGCGGGACGGCTGGCTGTTCTGGGTCGGCCGCGCGAACGAACTGGTGGAGCTGTACGCCGATTCCCCGGCAACGCGCCGCCTGCTGCGCCGGTGGGTGCGGTTGGTGGACGGCCGCGTCCGCCGGGCGGAGTCCCTCGGCGCGCGCTACGTCCACGCGATCGTGCCCGAGAAGATCGCGATCCACGCCGACACGCTGGACCGGCCGTTCCCGGGCTTGGCCGATCCGCCCGGCGCGCGCCTCGGCCGCCGCCTCGCGGCAGAGACCCGGGCTGACCTGGTCGATCTCTACGCGCCCCTGCGGGCGGCGCGGGCCGAAGAACCGGTCTACCTGCGCACCGACACGCACTGGAACCATCGCGGCTACATCGCGGCCTACCGGGCGTTGTGCGAAGCGCTCGCGGTCGCACCGGCACCGCACGTCCTCGACGCCACCGGCCAACCCGCGCGCTTCGTGTTCGATCTCGGCGGCAAGCTGAAGCCGCCGGTGGACGAGGCCTACTTCGCCCACGAATTCCCCCGGCGGGCCCAGCGCAGCGAGGCCAATGCCCTGGTGCGTCTGCGCGAGACCGGCCGGGTCGCGGGCCGGGGCGGCTTCTTCGTCGGATCGCGCGCCGTGATGCGCAATCCCGAGGCTGCCGATCCGCGGCGGATCGTGCTGTTCGGCGATTCCTACGTGTTCGACCAGGGGCCGCGCCTCACCGCTATGCTGGCCGAGAGCTTTCGCGAGGTTCACGCGATCTGGTCCGCCGAGATCGACTGGGCCTACGTCGCCGCCGTTAAGCCCGACCTCGTGGTCTACGAGATCGCCGAGCGCTTCCTCCGGCGCGTGCCGGCCGACCGCTTTTCAGTCGATGCGTTTGCGGAGCGGCGGGTCCGGCGCGAGCTGAACCCCACTGTGCTCGACCGGCTGCGCGCCCTCCTGCGCCTGCGCTGACGCGCACAGCACCGCCCGACGCGTATCCCGCCGGCCTTGGGGGTGACGTGCTCGCATCACGCCGGCGGCAATGGCGGCGCCCAGGTGAGGTTCTGCTGGAAGGTGTCGTAGTCGGCGATCATGTCGTCCGGCCGCTCGAAATGCGGGAAGGCGCCGGTCGGCAGCGTAAGGACGCGCCAGTTCGGCCGGCCCGCGACCCGCGGCGCCAGGCGGTAATCCACGAAGTCGCCGCGCCGCCCGTGGGCCATCCAGACCGGATGCCGCAACGTCTCGTAGAGACGCGTCGTATCCGTCGGGAACAGGTGGCCGGCGATGAAGCAGTAGGGGGCGTGCTCGGCACCCGGCTGGTGGGCCGAGGCGTAATCATACGCGAACAGGCCCTCGTCGATGTCCTTGGAACCGAACGTCTTTTGCAGGAAGAAGCGCATGCTCGGCCGGGAGGCCAGCGCGTCGAACAGGGGCCGGCCGAGGGGCGGCCGGTCCAGCAGGTCGCGCAGTCGGTCGCGTCCCCGATGGCCGTCCGGAGGTCCGTCGCCGGAGAGTCGCGCATCGAACCCGGTGGGGCTGATCAGGCCGAGGCTGCGGTAATCCTCCGGCTGCTCGACAGCCGCTCGGGCGAGGTAGGAGCAGGACAACGACAGCGCCATCGCGTCGATGGCGCCAACGGAATGCCGTTGCCGGATCTCGGCCACGGCCGCACGGATCGCCTCCACCATGAGGCGGGGCGTGTAGAGGCGGCGCGACCGCTCGGAGAACCCGAAGCCCGGCAGGTCCAGTGCGTAGACCGGACGGGTCTGGCGGTAATGCAGGTAGAGCGGACGGACCTCGTAGGCGTTCGCGGCCGCGTTGATCGAGTGGATCAGCAGGAGCGGCACGCCCTCCCGGTCCGCCGTCCCATACAGCGAGAGCGCGCCGGCGCGCATCGTCGCCAGCGTCTCATGCCGGCCGGGAAGGGCGGGCGGCAGGTCCATACGGCGATCGACGGCGAACCGGCTCCAGCCGACCAGGCCGGCGGCCGAGCCGAGACCGGTCAGGAGCGTCGCGATCCCGAACCGACCGGCGCGTGACTTCTTACGTGGCTGACGGCTCATCGGGGCTCCAGAACCTCGGTCGGGCCCGACCCGGACCGCGCGAGCGCCGGAGGAGGGGGAAACTAGGCCGTCGTATCAGGATGCGTGGCCGGCCAGGCTGTTGGAGGCCAGCGCCGGGGACCGTCCGGAGGGGCGGATCGGGCTGATGTCCCGCCCCGCGGCCTCACGGAAGAAGTCCACCGTCGCCGGATCGTTGCGCCAGTCCTGGACGCGCCGCGAGACCAGGGCCTCGCGCGGGCGCTTGTCGTAGTTCGCGTAGGCCGCCGCAACGAATTCCGGCCGCGTCATCGTGCGGGCGGGGCCCGAGCGGCGCGTCTCGGCCTTGAAGAAGAGCGCGCTGCCGGGAATGCCGTAATGCGCGGCGATCTCGGGATAGACCGGCCAGCTGCCCTGGCCGCCGAGGTCATCGGGTACGAACGCGTCGAGGTCGCATTCGGGATAGGCGACGCCGGACTTTGTCAGCAGCCCGCGGGCGAGATCGGCGACCACGTAGAGCTTGGTGTGGTTGATCGAGTGCATGAAGCAGCCGCGGCGCGCCCAACGCGTCAGGTGCGTGTCGAGATCGTACTGCGCCTGCGCGCCGAGCCCGCGCAGGTAGGCGACCGACTCGTTCCAGAGGTCGAAATAGCCCAGCCGCTCGAAGACCGGTTCCGCGAACAACCGCAGCGCCTGCGCCTGCGAGAAGCCGGCCAGATAGGCATACAGCGTGATCGCCGAGTGCGAATGCCCCATCGGCCCGGAGATCAGGCCGTTGAGCGAGACGGCATCCTGCACGCCGACATGGATCAGGTCCGGATGGTAGGCGCCGAACACGATGGTCGGGATCAGCCGGACCTTCGGGTGCGTCCGAAACCGCTCGATCGTGCCGCCGTCCTTGAACCGGGGCAGGTAGATGCTGGAATAGACGTGATCGTAGGCGTCGGCATGCGCCATCAGGTCCACGAGCTTCGGGAAGCGCCGGGTGACCGTGAAGGCCGAGACGAAATCCACCTGGGCGTCGGGCAGCAGGAAGCGCAGCACCTTGGCCATGGAGCCGGCCTGGCAGACTCCAACCACCAGGATGCGGGGCGAGCCCGTCCGTTTCTTCCCGATCTGCGCAAGCCGGTGCCGCGCGCGCCAAAGGCTATCCACCGTCAACATGCCGCTTCTCTCGCATGTCCGCGGGCCGCGGGCAAACCGCGCCGACGGCTCGGGGGCGGCTATCGGCGCGTATCGCGACCGGCAAGCAACACCTTCCGTGAGGCTATGACAGTCACGCAAAGTTGTCGTGTGTTAGGACTGGTGGCGGGGCCGTACCTGATCCAAGCCGAGCTGATAGAGCCGGGAGGATTAAGATGGCCCCGACAAACGTGCCGGATCCCGCTTCGGACATCGAGCGGGCGACCCTGCGCAGAGTCACCTGGCGGATCCTGCCGTTCCTGATGCTCGCCTACTTCATCGCGTTCGTGGACCGGGTGAATGCCGGCTTCGCGGCGTTGCAGATGAACCACGATATCGGCTTGTCCGCGGCGCAGTTCGGATTGGGCGGCGGCCTGTTCTACGTGTCCTACGTGCTGTGCGAAGTGCCGAGCAACCTCGCCATGGAGCGGTTCGGCGCCCGGATCTGGATCGCCCGGATCATGATCACCTGGGGGCTGGTGTCGGCGGCCATGGCGTTCGTGGTCGGGCCGACCTCGTTCTACGCGGTCCGCCTGCTGCTCGGCGCCGCCGAAGCGGGCTTCTTCCCCGGAGTGATCCTCTACCTCACCTACTGGTTTCCCCGCGCCTATCGGGGCCGGATCGTGGCCGTGTTCATGGTGGCGATCCCGATCTCGAGCTTCCTCGGCTCGCCCATCTCGGCCTCGATCCTCAACACCGACGGGATGCTGGGCTACCGCGGCTGGCAGTGGCTGTTCATCCTCGAGGCGGTTCCGGCGGTGCTGCTGGGGATCATCGCGTTCGCGGTCCTGCCTGACGGCCCCGGCAAGGCGCGGTGGCTCACGCCGCAGCAGAGCGCGTGGCTGCAGGATCGGCTGGCCGCCGAGCGGGCCTCCGTCGTCCCGGGCGAGGCGGCACCGGCCCGGCATCTCTCGGTCTGGCAAGTGATGCGCAATCGCTACGTGCTCGCCGCCTCGCTGATCTACGCGGGCGCCTCCGGGGCCAGCCAGTGCCTGTCGCTCTGGCAGCCGCAGATCATCAAGTCGTTCGGGCTGACGAACCTGGAGACCGGCCTGCTGAACTCGATCCCGTTCGGCATCGCCTCGGTGCTGATGATCCTGTGGGGTCGCTCCTCGGACAAGCGGCGGGAGCGGGTCTGGCACACGGCAATCCCGCTGGGCCTACTGGCGCTGAGCCTCGCCGCCTCGATCGCGACCACGCAGCTGCTGCCGACGATCCTGATCCTGTGCCTCGCCGTGACGGCGACCTACATGGTGAAGGGCCCGTTCTGGGCGCTCTCCACCGAATGGCTTTCGGCCGGGGCGGCGGCGGCCGGCATCGCGCAGATCAACGCGATCGGCAATATCGGCGGGTTCATCGGCACCTACCTGCTCGGCGTGATCAAGGATGCCACCGGCAGCTATCCGCTCGGCCTGTTGCCCTTGGTGGTGCTGTCGGGAGCGGGCTGCCTGCTGGTCTTGGGCCTCGGCCGTGGCCGGCAGCGGGGCGTTGCGCCGGTGCGGGCCTGACCGGGCGTACCGGCCGGCACCGATTCGCTGGCCAATGGACTTCGCCGGGCGGATGACGGGGTTTCGCCGTTGATTCGTCCGCCCGCACAGCCGTGTCGACGGCATTGCTGTGAAATTTGTGTGTCCGCTCGCGGTCTCCTCACGACGCAGAGACGCCCGCTGAATTTTGCAAGACGATCAGTATCGCGCGCGCCACCGATTTATAGCGCGTTCGAGGTGCATGATCGTACGGCGGGAAAGAATATCTGTGCGGCGTTGTTGCATATTCCGGCCCGAGTCTCGCAACGAACGCACCTGTTGACACGGCAATGCTCGGCCGTTCTTATTCCTGTGCCTGAGGCATGACGCTTCAGCGGTGCCCTCCCTCGGCGATGATCGCTTTCGGGAGGTATACGCGAGTTGCTCGCGCACCCATATATTGAAAGTTGATAGCGCTCAATCGATTGAGATTTTGATCGCGCTTAACAGTCTATATGGCCCCCAAGGCCAGGTTTGATTGGTGTCCGAGATAGTTCTTGATGCCATGAAACGACGCTGCCAGCCCACAGGCTGGCAGCGTCGCCAGCCGGGCGACGACGAAGATCGAAGTCTTGTGACGGATCGAGCCCTCTAGAGTCAGCTAAATCGCCGTCTGAGCAGCGAGGCGAAATGATGAGCGCTCAGACTCCAGAAACCGGGTTGAAGGTTTGAGGAAAGTCTTTGTCAGCCGGTGTTCAGCTCACCACACGGAGCCCGTAAGATGTTCGCTGTCAGCCCCGTTGCGTCTGCCTCTGCCGCCGCGTTGAAGCCGCAGCTGGTCGATGCGCCGGAGCGGATCGCGTCCGTGATGGCAAACCACCTTGCAATCCCGGCGGCGTTCGATCCGAGGACGACTTACGCGCTCACGGCCGATGCGGTCCTGTCGCTGGTCCGGACACGCCAACCTGCTCCGGACGCCACCGCGCCTCAGCCGCAGCACACCGGCGAGACGCGCGCGGCCGAGACTGTGCGCAGCGACGTCGTGACCGGATCACAACCTTCGAGTGATCCTGTCCCGACGGCGACCGCGTTGGATCGCTCGATCGCCGATAGCAAGACGGTCCGGCAGGTCGAAGAAGCCGCGAAATGGGATGCTTACCTTTACAGCATCACGCATATCGACAGCAGCATCATGGCTGCCATCAGCTTCTATCTCATGTGCAACGACGTTCATTATCAGAATTTCAAGGCCGAGCATCCGAGCACGGATATCCATTGGATCAACGTCGACAACAAGAAGATCGTTTCGCTGTGGCCGAAGGTGACGGATCAGTGGTTTCCGCCGCGCTGATGCCGCCGTCCGGGCCGGTCGGCTGCGTGCTCGAACGGCCTTCGACGGGCGCCGTCCGCCAGGGATCCGGTTTCCGCCGTCCGGCCTGAACCAGACCGCAGCGGTTCCGCGCGAAGCCGCCGCGGGCAGAGCGGCGGCACCATGGTCCGCAGATGCGCCGCGAAGGCCCGGGCCAGCGCTGCTGCGCGGCGTTCGTCGCAGCGGATCACGAGGCCGAACTTCGGCCGGGGCGGCAATCCGGCGTCCGCTGCAGCAGCGCTTCGCCTCCCTCGGTGACCTGCACGGCTGCGGCCTGCTTCAGGAGATGGAGATCGTGGCCGACCGCCGGACCAAGGTGCCGGCACCGGAGCTGGGTGATGCGATCACGCGGCGCCGCCTGGATTTGGGCCTCAGCATGAACATCGTGCAACTGCCGGGTATGGGCGGCGTGTTCCGCATCGCGCCGCCGCTGACGGTGCCGCAGGCGAAGATCGATCAGGGCGTGGACATCCCGGTGCGCGCCCTCGAAGCCTCAGTCTAGGGCGCCCAGGATCGGGATCCCAAAGGGCGAGCCCTTTGGCGGGGTTCGGGGGCGGAGCCCCTGAGGCATCGGGCCAAGCCCGACACCTGGGCTCTGCCCTGGACCCGCAAAAGGTCGGAGACCTTTTGAAACCGGGACTTTCGTGATCAGTCCTGGAAGCAGTGCCTCACGCCGCCTCGATCTCGGCGCTGACGTTCAGCCACTCCTCCTCGGCGGCAGCGAGGGCGTCCGCCGCGTCGGAGCGCATCTTGGCGATCTCCCCCGCCTTGGCCGCGTTCTCCCGGAAGGCCGTGCCGTCCTCGAGCGCCGCGTCGATCTTCTGGATCGCCGCCGTGAGCTTGGCCATCCGCGCCTCGATCCCTTCGAGCCGCTTGCGCAGCGGCGCGAGGGCGGCCCGGCGCTCGACCCCGGCGCGGCGCGCCTCGGCCTTCTGGCCGCCTGCGGGCTCGACCTCGCGTGCGTCCTCGCGCTCCGGGCCGGATAGGACGAACCGGCGGTAATCGTCCATGTCGCCGTCGAAGGTCTTCACGGTGCCGTCGGCCACCAGCCAGAGGCGATCCGCGCAGGCCTCGACCAGGAAGCGGTCGTGGCTCACCAGGATGACGGCGCCCTCGTAGTCGTTGATCGCCTCGACCAGGGCCTGGCGGCTCTCGATGTCGAGGTGGTTGGTCGGTTCGTCGAGGATGAGCAGGTGCGGGCCGTGGAAGGCCGCGAGCCCCATCAGAAGCCGCGCCTTCTCACCACCGGAGAGTTTCTCCACCGGCGTGTCGGCCTTGTTGGCGCCGAAGCCGAGCCGGGCGGTGGCCGAGCGCACCTTCGCCTCCGGCACGTCCGGCATCAGCGTCCGCACATGGGCGTAGGCGCTCTCGGCCGGGCGCAACTCGTCGAGCTGGTGCTGGGCGAAATACGCCACCTCCATCTTGGACGACCGCCGCATCTCCCCGGCGATCGCCCCGAGCCGGCCGCCGATCAGCTTGCAGAAGGTCGACTTGCCGTTGCCGTTGGCGCCGAGCAGCGCCACCCGGTCGTCGGGCGCGAGGTTGAGGTCGAGCCCGCTGAGGACGACGCGGTCGCCGTAGCCGGCCTTGACCCGTTCCATGGAGACGATCGGGGGCGAGAGCGGCTTTTCCGGGCTCGGCAGGTGGATCACCGGCACGTCGTCCTCGATCAGCGCGGCGATCGGCTCCATCTTGGCCAGCCGCTTCACCCGGGATTGCGCCTGCCGGGCCTTGGTGGCCTTCGCCTTGAACCGGTCGATGAAGCTCTGCAGATGCGCGCGCTCGGCATCCTGCTTCACCTTGGCCTTGGCGAGCAGCATGCGCTTCTCGGAGAGCTGCTTGGCGAAGCTGGTGTATCCGCCGCGGTAGATCGTCAGCTTGCCGCGGTCGAGATGCAGGATGTGATCGACGCTGGTGTCCAGCAGGTCGCGGTCGTGACTGATGATGATCGCGGTGCGCGGGTAGCGCTCCAGGTAGTCGTAGAGCCAGAGCGTGCCCTCGATGTCGAGGTAGTTGGTCGGCTCGTCGAGGAGCAGGAGGTCGGGTTCCGAGAACAGCACGGCGGCAAGCGCCACGCGCATCCGCCAGCCGCCGGAGAAGTCCGCGCAGGGCCGCGCCTGGGCGGACGCATCGAAGCCGAGCCCGTGCAGGATCGCGGCGGCGCGGGCCGGCGCCGAATGCGCGCCGATATCGACCAGCCGGGTCTCGATCTCGGCCCGGCGCAGGCCGTCGGCATGCTCGGCCTCCGCCATCAGCCGGGCTCGCTCGGTGTCGGCGGCGAGCACCACCGCGTGCAGCGTTTCGGGGCCGGCCGGGGCTTCCTGGGCGACCGCGCCGATGCGCATGCCCTTGGGCAGGGAAACGGACTTCGCGTCCACCGGCAGGTCGCCGAGGATCGCCTTGAACAGCGTGGTCTTGCCGGCGCCGTTGCGCCCGACGAGACCCACGCGCGCGCCCTCGGGAATCGAGAAGTTCGCGGAATCGAGGATCAGGCGATCGCCGATGCGGTAGGTGAGGTCATGGACGCGCAGCATGGCGGCGTTCTGGCGGTCCAGACGCGGGGAGGCAAGCACCCTGACGCTGTGGCTGCGCCCCGGAGGCCCGGGCGAGCCGACGCAGGACCCCATCGTCGATCAGCGGGCGCGATGGCGAAATCGGTAGAACCCGCTTTAACGGAATCGCATGACTCTCCGATGATTGTGCGAAGTCTCTCCGGTGACTGTGCAGCGTCCGTCGTTCGAACCGATCAATGTCCGTTTTGAGGCGGTAATACCGTCGCGGGCCCGGGGCCTGGCGTCGGATGCAAGTCTGCCGGGGTGCGCGCCAGTTGGGCGCCGTGATGGGAGAGGTGTTTTGGGTCGCACCGTGATCCTGACTGACGATCTCGGCCGCGGCGAGCGCCTAGCGCGCAATCTGGGCGGCGGCCCGAGCCTCGTCCTCCACGACCTCTACGGCGATGCGGAGCCGCCCCGGGGGGCGGACCTGGTGATCAGCGATGTCAGCGCGCTGACTTCCGACGCCGTGCTGCGCCTGCGCCGGACGCTGGCCGTGGCGCGCGACAAGGCCACGCCGTTCCTGGCGCTGATCCACGGCAATCTCGGGCGCGGCGAGATCCAGGCGACCGCCCTCGGGGCCACGCGGATCCTCCCGGCCTCCGCGGCCAACGCCCTGCTGGCCAGCGCCGTCGCGGCTTTGAGCGCGGCCGGAGGCGGACCCGATGACGGCGTCGCGCTGCGCCGCCGCGCCGACGAGGCGCGGTCCGCCTTCCGGGCGATCTTCCGTGCGGACACGACGCCGGCGGCCGCCATCGTCGATGCCGGCACCACGATCATCAACCGGGCGATCCGCGAGGCGAAGGTCCGCGACTGGCTGAACGTGGTGGCCGGCTTCGACGACGTGACCCACCGGCACTGCCTGACGGTCGCCGGCCTGGCCGCGGCCTTCGCGCAGAGCCTGGGCCTGAACGAAACGGATACGCATCACCTGACCAAGGGCGCGCTGCTGCACGATATCGGCAAGGCCCGGATCCCGCTCGCGATCCTGAACAAGCCCGCTCCGCTCAATGCGGCGGAGCGGCTGGAGATGGATCGGCATCCGGCCATCGGCTACGACATGCTGGCGGATGGCGGCTACGATGCCGGAACGCTGGCCGTGGTCCGCTCGCATCACGAATATCTCGACGGCTCCGGCTACCCAGACGGGCTTCGGGCGAAGGAGATCCCCGACCTCGTCCGGCTGATCACGATCTGCGATATCTTCGCGGCATTGATCGAGGCCCGGCCCTACAAGGCGCCGAAGCCGATCCAGGAGGCCTACGCGATCCTGGGAACGATGGGCCCCAAGCTCGATGCCGACCTCCTGCGGGCGTTCCGCCAGGTGGTGGTCGCGTGCGACCAGACGACCCTGCGCGCCTCGGCCTGAGGCGCGCCGTCAGACCAGCTCCCAGGCCGTGGGCTCGCGCATCAGTGCCCGGACCAGCGCGTGGTTCAGCTCGTGGCCGGTGTGGAACGCCGCGACATGGCCTTCCACCGGGTGCCCCACCAGCATCAGGTCGCCGACCAGGTCCAGGATCCGGTGGCGGACGGGCTCCGCCGGGACGCGCATCCCTCCGATGACGCGTCCCCGCCAGAGAAGTGCCGCCGAGCGCGTGGAGACGCCCTGCAGGAAATCCTCGCCCACGGCGTAGCCGTAGGCGCGTCCCGCCATGGCCCGAACGTACCGTCCGAAGCTGCGCGCGGGCGCGATCTCCTGCACGAAGCGTTCCGGCGTGATGACGCCGGACCAGTCGAGCGAGCCGAAATGGGCGAGCGCGACGTGGCCGGTGACGTGCAATCCGAGGCCCGGCCCGATCTGGATCAGGCGCCGCCCATCCGCGACGGTGACCGTCCGGCGCATCCGCAGCACCCGGCAGGGGGCGGGCTGCTCGGTCCGACCCACATCCCGGATCGCCGCGCACCAGGGGGTCGCGCTCCCGTCGAAGATCGGCAGCTCGTCCGCGTCGATCTCGACCAGCACGTTGTCGACCCGGAGCGCGTGCAGGGACGCCATCAGGTGCTCGATCGTGCGCACGAGCACCCCGTCCCGCCGAATCGCAGACGAGAGCGGCTGCGATACCCGGAACTGCCACAGGGCCGGAACATCGACGGCCTCCCCCGTATTCAGGCGGCGGCGGAAGACGATGCCATGTCCCGCAGGCGCCGGGCAGACGCGAACCCTGGCATAGCGGCCGGAATGCAAGCTGTGGCCGGAGCGCTCGAACGCATCGGACAATGTCGCCTGCCGCCGGACGAGCGGGCTGAACGAGCCGGCGAAGGGATGAGCGATGTCGAACGTCTGGTGCATTGCGAATCGTCTGGCGCCGAGGCGCGGGAAATTATCCCTCTCCACCGATTCCCGCTAATAAACTCCTGTTCAGCCAAGCGCGGCTTGACCGGCCCGCGCGTGACCGTCACCATCGATTTCGCCTCATCGCTGGCGCGCGGCCGGGTCGGCGCGCCGCTCCAAGATGCGGGCTGCTTCCGTCCCCACAGTTGCTGGTCGGCACCCGTCAGGACAGGGACGGAGGCTGGGGCCGAAGGGACAGGATCGATGGCGCGGTTGGGGACGATACCCTTCTTCAAGGATCCGGGCATCGAGCTCGGTCCGTTCGAGACCCGCTGCCACTGGCGCCGCTTCGACGAGAACGAGGTGTTGGTCGACTTCGACGACATCTCCACGGACGTCTACTTCATCGCCACGGGCGAGGTCCGCATCCTGAACCGGACCCAGTCCGGCAAGGAGGTGATCCTCGGCGAGATGCGCGGCGGGGCCTTCTTCGGCGAGCTCGCCGCCATCGACGGGATCGGCCGCTCGGCCAACGTCACGGCGCTGACCCGCGGTGAGGTCTGCGTGGTGCCGGCCGCGGTGTTCCGCCAGATGGTGTTCGCCTCCGAGGCGATCGCCGACCGGCTGTTCCGGCTGCTGGCCAAGCGCGTGCGCGAACTCAACACCCGGCTGATGGAGCACGCGCTCCTGGACCTGAAGCACCGGCTCTATGCCGAGCTGCTGCGCCTCTCGGTCCCGCGGTCGGGCACCTCCGGCGAGCGGGTCGTGTCGCCGCCGCCCTACCACCACGTGCTGGCCGCCCGGATCGGCTGCCGCCGCGAGCAGGTCACCCGCGAGTTCACCGCGATGGCGGCCGAGGGCCTGGTCGACCGCACCCGCGGCGCCCTGGTGCTGCGCCGGCCCGATCTCCTCGAGGCGCGCGTGGCCGAGGCGCTGCGCGAGGATTCCTGACGCCTTGGCCGACGCACCGGCGCTGCGCCTGCGGCTGGAGGATCTCACCAAGCGCTTCGGCAGCCACCTCGCCGTCGATGCGGTGAACCTCACGCTAGA
Source organism: Methylobacterium mesophilicum (assembly GCF_022179445.1). GTDB lineage: Bacteria > Pseudomonadota > Alphaproteobacteria > Rhizobiales > Beijerinckiaceae > Methylobacterium > Methylobacterium mesophilicum. Next base: position 270,559 of record NZ_BPQU01000003.1, read on the forward strand.
GCCCGGGGAGTTCTTCTGCCTGCTCGGGCCGTCCGGATGCGGGAAGAGCACCCTCCTGCGCATGATCGCGGGCTTCGAGATCCCGAGTTCCGGCCATGTTCGCCTCGGCGAGCAGGACCTCACGGCGCTGCCCCCGCACCGGCGGCCCGTGAACATGATGTTCCAGTCCTACGCGCTGTTCCCGCACATGAGCGTGGCCGGCAATGTCGGCTACGGCCTCAAGGGACTGGGCCGGGCTGCCGCCACGGCCCGCGTCACGGAGCTGCTGCGCCTAGTCCGCCTCGACGGTTTCGGGGATCGCCGCCCCGACACCCTGTCGGGCGGGCAGCGCCAGCGGGTCGCGCTCGCCCGGGCGCTCGCCCGCGAGCCGAAGCTGCTGCTCCTGGACGAGCCGCTGGGCGCCCTCGACCGGGGCCTGCGCGAGGAGACCCAGGCCGAGCTGCGCGCCGTGCAGCGCCGCCTCGGCACCGCCTTCGTGGTGGTGACGCACGATCCCGAGGAAGCGATGATGCTCTCCGACCGCGTCGGCGTCATGGAGCATGGCCGGCTCGCCCAGGTCGGGACCCCGGCCGAGTTGTACCGCCGCCCGGCCAGCCGCTTCGTGGCAGGCCTGCTCGGCGACGTGAATCTCATCCCGGGCCGGCTGGGACCCGCCGAGCCCGGCGACACCCGCACGGTGCAGACCGCCCACGGGCCGGTCCGCGCCGCCGCGAACTCGTTGCCCCAGGGCGCCTCGGTCGTGGTCGCCGTGCGCCCGGAAGACCTCGTCCTCGGCGCCGAGGGCCTGCCGGTGACGATCGCCGACGCGACCTTTCTCGGCGACCGCCTGCGCCGCACGCTGCGCCTGCCCGATGGCACTCTGCTGCGGTCGAGTGCCAGGCCGGGCGGCGAGCGGGAATCCGCGGGTTCGGACACCCGCGCCGGCTTCGCCCCGAGCGACGCCGTGATCCTGCCGGCATGATGCGCGCTGCAATGACCCGGGCCCGCCCGGCCGGGACCCTGGAGCGGCAGCCATGAGGGTGAAGGCGCCCGGAAAGCGGCTGTTCGACCGGCTCGTGCGCCTGCCGCCGCTGCTCTGGCTGTCGGCCTTCTTCCTGCTGCCCGTCGCCATCACCCTCAAGATCAGTCTGTCGGAGCCGGCCACCGCGATCCCGCCCTACCTGCCGGTCTTCGACTGGCAGGGCGGTATCGAGGGCTGGTCGTCCTTCCTCGAAGCCCTGAACCTCGACAATTACGCGACGCTCGCCGCCGACACGCTCTACCGCGATGCCGCCCTCGGCTCGCTCGCCTACGCCGCGGCGTCCAGCCTGATCCTCGTCGCCCTCGGCACGCCGCTCGCCTACGCGCTGGCCCGGGCGCCGTCGCGATGGCAGCCGCTCCTCGTCGCCCTGGTGGTGGTGCCGTTCTGGACGAGTTTTCTGATCCGGATCTACGCCTGGATCGCGATCCTGAAACCCGAGGGACTGCTGAACTTGATCCTGCTGCGCCTCGGCCTGGTCTCCGAGCCGCTGATCATCCTGAACACCGATGCCGCGATTCTCATCGGTCTCGTCTACGCCTACTTGCCGTTCATGGTGCTGCCGCTCTACGCGGTGATGAACCGGCTCGATCCCGCGCTGCGCGAGGCGGCGGCGGATCTCGGCGCCTCGCCGACGCGGGTGTTCTGGTCGGTGACCCTTCCGCTTAGCCTGCCCGGGATCGCGGCCGGGGCCGGGCTCTGCTTCATTCCGATGGTCGGCGAGTTCGTGATCCCGGATCTCCTGGGCGGCTCGGAGACCCTGATGCTCGGCCGGGTGCTGTGGAGCGAGTTCTTCTCGAACCGCGACTGGCCGCTCGCATCGGCCGTGGCGGTGCTGATCCTCGCCATCGTCATCGGGCCCGTGGTGCTGTTCCGCGACAGCCTGCGCACCGGCGGGGAGGGCCGTCCGTGACCTGGGTGACCCGTACGGCGCTGACGATCGGGCTGATGTTCCTGTACGCGCCGATCCTGGTTCTGGTCGTCTACTCGTTCAACGCCTCGCAACTGGTCACCGTCTGGGGCGGATTTTCCATGAAGTGGTACGGCGCCCTGTTGGCCGACGCGCCGCTGATGGCGGCGGCGTGGGTCTCCCTGCGGGTCGCGCTGTTCACGAGCCTGATCGCGACCATCCTGGGAACCCTGGCGGCTCTGGCCCTCGAACGCCACGGCCGCTTCCGCGGGCGGGCGCTGTTCACCGGACTGATCTTCGGGCCGATGGTGATGCCGGAGGTGATGATCGGCCTGTCACTCCTGCTGATGTTCATCGGGATCGGCATCGACCGGGGCATCGCCACCATCGTGATCGCGCACGCGACCTTCTGCACCGGCTTCGTCGCCGTCGTGGTGGCGGCGCGCCTGCGCGGCCTCGACCGTGGGCTTGAGGAGGCGGCCGCCGATCTCGGTGCCGGTCCGTTGCGGGTGTTCCTCACGATCACGCTGCCGCTGCTCGCGCCCGCCGTGCTGGCCGGCGCGCTGCTCGCCTTCACGCTCTCGCTCGACGACCTCGTGATCGCGAGTTTCGTCTCGGGCCCGGGCTCGACCACGCTGCCGATGCGGCTCTACGGCCAGGTTCGGCTCGGGGTGAATCCCGAGATCAATGCCGCCTCGACGATCCTCGTCGTACTGGTCAGCACGTTCGTCCTGCTGGCCTCCTGGCTGACCGTCCGACGCGCGAACGCCTGAGCGCCGATTCATCCCGCGGGAGACGGTCCCAGCCGCGCGCCAGGTGCGCCCGCGCACGCAGCCCCACGCCGGTGGATCATAGGCTTGCCGGGATTCGGCTGCTGAAGCGGCCGTTCCCCGAGGGACCACCGTCATGATCCGTGCCCTGACAACGATCTCCCTGGCAGCACTCCTCCTGGCCCCGGCGGCGCAGGCCCGCCCGACCCGCGCGCAGGCGCAGCCATCGCCCAGCCCCGCCGTCAAGGCGCGCCAAGCTGCGCTGAAGGATTTCGACGCCCGGATGAGCCGCCTCGATTCCCTGATGGGCCTGTCGCCCCGGGCGGCCCCCCGGTCCCGCTCGGCGGAGGCCGGGCGCTAGTACGCGCAACGTCGGAAGGGCTAACGGCCGAGGCCGCCGGCCTCCTCGATGAACCGCGCGACCGCGTCCGCACCATCGCCGCCGCGCAGGGATGCGAAGACGTAGGGCCGGGCGCCGCGCATCCGCTTCGTGTCGGCCTCCATCACCGACAGGTCGGCGCCGACCAGCGGCGCGAGATCGATCTTGTTGACGATCAGCAGGTCCGACCGGGTGATGCCGGGACCGCCCTTGCGGGGAATCTTCTCCCCGCCGGCCACGTCGATCACGTAGAGGGTGATGTCGGCGAGTTCCGGTGAGAACGTTGCCGCAAGGTTGTCGCCGCCGGATTCGATCAGCACCAGGTCGAGCTTCGGGAAGCGCCGGCTCATCTCGGCGACCGCGGCGAGGTTGATCGAGGCATCCTCGCGGATCGCCGTATGCGGGCATCCGCCGGTCTCGACGCCCAGGATCCGCTCCTCCGGCAGCGCGCCCGCCACCGTCAGGATCCGGGCATCCTCCTTGGTGTAGATGTCGTTGGTGATCGCGCAGATCTCGTAGCGGTCGCGGAAGCGCTTGCAGAGCTGCTCCATCAGGGCGGTCTTGCCGGAGCCCACGGGGCCGCCGATGCCGACGCGGAGCGGGCCGTTCGAGGAGGTCATGCTGCGTTCTCAGGATCGGAAGATGCGGGAATACTGGGTCTCGTGCCGGAACGAGCCGAGATCGAGCCGGATGGTGGCAGACCCGATCGCGTCGAGATCCGCGTCGTGCGCCGCCTCCGCGAGCCGGACCAGGAGGGGTGCGAGCGCCGCGACCACCCGCGTGCCGGCGGCCTGACCGACCGGGGCCGCACGCAAGGCCGCCGAGACGAGGTTCTGGACGAAGGCGAGGGCGTAGGCCGCAAGCGTCGGCGGCAGTGCCATGCCGTGCGCGCCCGCGGCCGCGCCGACCGCGACCGGATAGGCGACCGGTCCCGGAAGCCGGCCGGCCAGCGCCGAGAGCCGTTCGCAGGGCCAGGCGCCCAGGGTTGCGTCGAGGAAGCTGCGACCCTGCTGGCTCGTCTCCAGATGCAATTCGCGCGACGGCGCCAGGGCCAGGGCGAGATCGTTGATCGCGGCGATTCCGTCCGGTTCGGCGGCGCCGGCCGCCCGATGGGCGTGGGCTGCCAGGATCAGGTCGTTGCGCAGGGCGCCGTGCTCGCACACGTCCGCCAACCACGCGGCGAGGCTCGGCTCGTCCTGCACGTCGCCGGTCTCGGCGGCCCATTCCAGGCCGTGCGAATACGCGTAGGCTCCGACCGGATACCCGGGCGACAGCCACGCCATCAGCCGGAGTGCCGCCAGCGTCTCAGCCATCGGCATGGTGGTGATGATGCGGGCCGTGCGCATCCCCGTGCGCATCCCCGTGCGCATCCCCCTGCGCATCCCCGTGCCCATGCCCGTGCGCATCCCCGTGCCCATGCCCATGGCCGTGCGCGTGCCCGCCGGAATAGGCTCCCCCCTCCGGCCGGAACGGGCGCTCCACGGGTTCTGCCGTCCCGCCGAGCCCCCGGACCATGTCGGCGAGCACGTGGTCGTCGGCGATCCACACCGCCTCCGCGCCGATCTCGGCCGGGATATGCCGGTTGCCGATGTGCCAGATCAACCGCCTCAAGGCGTGCTCGCTGGCGGCGCGGATCTCCAGCAGGCGCTCCGGCGCGGCCTCGACCCAGACCAGGCGGCCATCCTCCAGCACCAGGGCATCGCCGTCGTCCAGCACGACCGCCTCCGGCAGATCGAGCAGAAACCGCAGGCCCCCTTGCCCCCGCATGCCGACGCGGCGGCGATGACGCTCGCCGGAATCGAGGACCACCCGGTCGACGATCTCGCCCCCGGACAGGTGCTCGCGGCGGAGGATTCGGGTGGCGCGGATCATGAACTCAGGATTGGTCAATGAGATCGGGCTCCTTCGGCAGGAAGCCATCGGCCAGCGCGTTCTCAAGGGTGAACGGCGGCTGCTCCGGGAACAGGGTGAAATCGATCCCCGTCTGCTCGGATGCCTTGCGGCGGCCGGACATGTAACACACCGCGAAGACGTCGCCGGGATAGCGGCGCAGGCTCGGGCTGGCATCGAGAAGTTCGGCCAGCCCGTTGCGTTGCTCCGCGATCGTTCCCTTCCAGCTGCTGCAGCGAAGGCCGGGCTGGTATTTCCACTTCAGCAGGTGCGTGAGCAGAACGGTCAGACGGTTGCGGATCTCGCGCTTGTCGCTGGCGCCCACGCTCGCCACCTCGTCGATCAAATGGTCCAGGTCGAGCTCGTCGAAACGGCGGGCGCGCAGCAGATCGGCCTGGGCCTGCGTCCAGAGGAAGAAGTCGGTCTCGTAGAGGTCGGCCCTCGGTGGTGGTTTCAGCGCGGCCTTCGCCATGTCCGGCCTCCTGTTCGTTCGCGCCACGATAGCTCAGAACAGGAAATAGCGCTGCGCCATCGGCAGCACCTCGGCCGGCTCGCAGACCAGGAGTTCGCCGTCGGCCCGCACGTCGTAGGTCTCGGGATCGACCTCGATCACCGGCGTGGCATCGTTGAGCACCATGCTCTTCTTGGAGATGCCGCCGCGGACATTCTCCACGGCGACCAGCTGCTTCTGCACCCCGAGCCGCTCCCGCAACCCGTCCTCCACCGCCGCCCGGGACACGAAGGTCAGGGCCGTCGCATAGGGCACGCGGCCGTAGGCGCCGAACATCGGGCGGTAATGCACCGGCTGGGGCGTCGGGATCGAGGCGTTCGGGTCGCCCATCGGGGCGGCCGCGATGCTGCCGCCCTTCAGCACGAGATCGGGTTTCACGCCGAAGAAGGCGGGTGTCCAGAGCACGAGGTCGGCGAGCTTGCCGGGCTCCACCGAGCCGATATGCTTCGAGACGCCGTGCGCGATGGCCGGGTTGATCGTGTATTTCGCGACGTAGCGCCGGGCGCGCAGGTTGTCGGTGCCGGAGGCGTCCCCCGCGAGCGCGCCGCGCTGCCGCTTCATCTTGTCGGCGGTCTGCCAGGTGCGGATCACGACCTCGCCGACGCGCCCCATGGCCTGGCTGTCCGACGACATCATCGAGAGCGCGCCGATATCGTGCAGGATGTCCTCGGCCGCGATCGTCTCGCGCCGGATCCGGCTCTCGGCGAAGGCCAGGTCCTCGGGGATCGACGGGTCGAGGTGGTGGCAGACCATGAGCATGTCGAGATGCTCGTCGATGGTGTTTCTTGTGTATGGGCGTGTTGGGTTCGTGGACGACGGGAGGACGTTCGGCAGCCCAGCGACCTTGATGATGTCGGGTGCGTGGCCGCCGCCCGCGCCCTCGGTGTGGAACGCGTGGATCGTGCGGCCCTTGAACGCCGCGATCGTGTCCTCCACGAAGCCCGACTCGTTGAGCGTGTCGGTGTGGATCATGACCTGGATGTCGTGAGCGTCCGCCACCGACAGGCAGGTGTCGATCGCTGCCGGAGTCGTGCCCCAATCCTCGTGGAGCTTCAGCGCGCAGGCCCCCGCCCGGACCATCTCGACCAGGCTCTCCGGCCGAGAGGCGTTGCCCTTGCCGGCGAACGCCAGGTTCATGGGGAAGCTGTCGGCCGCCTCGATCATCCGGGCGATGTGCCAGGGGCCCGGCGTGCAGGTGGTGGCGAAGGTGCCGTGCGCCGGCCCGGTGCCCCCGCCCAGCATCGTGGTCACCCCCGAGCACAAAGCTTCCTCGATCTGCTGCGGGCAGATGAAGTGGATGTGGCTGTCGAACCCGCCCGCCGTGAGGATCTTGCCCTCGCCGGCGATCACCTCCGTGCCGGGCCCGACGACGATGTCGATCCCGGGCTGCACGTCGGGGTTGCCGGCCTTGCCGAGCTTGAAGATCCGGCCCCGCACGATGCCGACATCGCATTTCACGATGCCCCAATGGTCGAGCACCACCGCGTTGGTGATCACCGTATCGACGGCCCCCGCCGCGTTGGTGACCTGGCTCTGGCCCATCCCGTCGCGGATCACCTTGCCGCCGCCGAACTTCACCTCCTCGCCGTAGGTGGTGAAATCACGCTCGACCGTGATCTCGAGGGCGGTATCGGCCAGGCGTATGCGGTCGCCCGTGGTCGGCCCGAACATGTCGGCGTAGGCGGCCCGGGGGAGGGCGGCGGGTTTGGGCGTGTTGGCCATGAATATCAGGGCTCCCGGCGCAAGCGCGTGAAGGCGTCCGCGGGTTCGGCCTTCCGATCGAAGGTCAGCGTCGTGAGGCAGCCGGCGGAGCGGTTGATGGCGCCGATGAGGTGATCGGCGAAGTCGCCCTTTCCGCCAGCCCAGGCTGACAGGGCGGCTTCGGCCGCCTCGCGGTGATCGACGACGACATTCGACGCGTTGAGCAAGCGGCGGATCACCGAGACGAGGGCGGCTTTCTTCTGGCGCAGGGGCCGCGCCAGGATCCAGACGGTCTCGGCAAGCACGACCGCGTTGACGAAGAACTGAGCGTCGCGCCGGCTCAGAGCTTCCGTCGCGAGCGCAGTCTGCTCCGGCGCGTCGTCCGGCCACACCGTCTCGTCCACGAGCCACCGCAGCAGCACGTTCGTGTCCAGCCCGATCACGCCTCGTCGTCCTGGGAATCGTCGTGCGTCCGTTCCCAGCGGGCGCCGCGGCTCGCCTCGATCCAGTCGGCCACGCGCGCGCCGTCGACCGGCGCGATCGGATCGCAGGTGTCACGGCCGACGATACCGCGAAGCGCAGCCAGCGCGTCCGTGCGTGCCTCGACGAGGAAGCGTCCGTGCGCATCCTGCGTGAAGACAAGCTTGTCGCCGGCCTTCACGCCCAGCGCCCGGCGGAGCGACGCCGGCACCGTCACCTGCCCCTTCGACGTCAGCGTGGCCTCCGTCGCCTTCATCTCGGCCTCCTTACCGTATGCCCGGACAGTAAGGAGGTTCCTGAACGCCGGACAAGACCGATCGGCGTGCAGGCGTGGCGCTTGGCCATGGTCACAGCTTGCCCATCACGTCGCCCCGGAAACCGTACACGGTGCGTCCGCCCGAGAGCGGCACCAGCACGACCTCCCGGGTGGAGCCCGGCTCGAACCGCACCGCCGTGCCCGGCGCGATGTCGAGGCGCCGGCCGCGGGCCTTCTCGCGCTCGAAGACGAGGCCTGGGTTCACCTCGAAGAAATGGTAGTGCGAGCCGACCTGGATCGGCCGGTCGCCGGTGTTGGCGACCTCGATCACCGCGCGGTCGGCGCCGACGTTGAACACGATCTCGCCGGGCAACGTGGTCACCCGGCCCGGCACGTCGGCCGAGAGCGCCCCGCGGATCGGGTGATGCACCGTCACGAGCTTCGTCCCGTCCGGGAAGGTCGCCTCGACCTGGATGTCGGGGATCATCTCGGCGATGCCGGGCATCACCTGGTCGGCCGTCAGGACGTTCGCCCCCGCCTGCATCAGCTCGGCCACGGTGTGCCCGTCGCGGGCGCCCTCGACCACGAAGTCGCTGATCAGCGCCACGGCCTCGGGGTGGTTGAGCTTGACGCCGCGCGCCAGGCGGTTGCGCGCCACCTGCGCCGCCATGGCGATCAGCAGCTTGTCCTTCTCGCGGGGCGTCAGCAGCACGTGAGAACCTCGTCGTTGCGGCCGTGCGAGCAAGAAACATGCGCGCCGCGGGGTCAAGGCTCGGCGCGTCTCACTCCGACATCCCGGTGAACCCGGCGAACAGATCCGGCAGCGTCTCGCCCCGGATCCGGCTCGGCAGATCGCGGGGATGGATGAACTCGTCCCGGAACCACGGGTAGCGGCTCCCGTCGAAAGAACTGCGCAACCAGTCGATCACCCGGCGGACGCGGCCGATCCGCTCCGCATCGGGGTGGTAGGTCAACCAGATGTCGAGACTGGTGCGGCCGAGATTGTCCACCGGGACGACCTGGGCGCCGATGGCGGTCGCATAGGTCGGCAACAGGCCGATCCCCGCGCCTTTCGCGATGGCCCAGTAATAGGCGCTGCTGACGTTGATCTTCAGCGTCACCGGAATCTCCGCGGGAAATCCCTCCAGGCCTTTCGCATAGTCTTCCAGGCGAATCGTCTGGCTCGCGGCCTGGACCACGATCCGGTGCCGGGCGAGGTCCGCCGGCTTCTCGGGCAACCCGTAGATCTGCTCGTAGCTGCGCGCGGCGTAGGGCATGACGTGCATGCGCCCGAGCTTGACCATCCGCAGGTCGGGGCTCGTCGGCCGCGTGAGCTGGATCGAGACATCCGCCTCCAGCCGCAGCACGTCGGCGGATTCCATGGCGCAGCGCAAGTCGACGGTCAGGCGCGGGTTGGCACGCTGAAACTCAACCAGCCGCGGTGCCAGCCAGAACGCGCCGAGGCCTTCCGTGACCGCGATTCGCACCTCGCCGGTCTCGGCGAACGGGGCTGCGTCGCCCGCCAGCATCAACCCGAACGCCGCCGCCTCCATGCGGCTGGCAGCCTCCAGGATCGCGCGTCCCTCGGCGGTCAGCCGCACCCCATCGATGTGCCGGGTGATCAGCGGCGCGCCGATCCGCGCTTCGAGGTCGCTGACCCGCCGCCGGATCGAATTGATCGAGAGGCCGAGGCTGGCCGCCGCGGACCGGAAGCTGCCGCACCGATGCAGGGTGAGGAACACCCGGACACTCTGCCAATCGGGCATCGAGCCGTGGTCGACCTCGACCCGTTCCATCCGCGGAACACCCCTGTTTCAAATCATGCACATACAGCGGCTGCGCTAGATGCGAAGTGCTGCAGCGTCAATCCGTTCCCGAATGACAGGTCATCCGATGACGGTGCACGTCGCCCACTCCCGTTTCGCGGCACAGAACCCGGCGCGGCTGAGCATTCCGCCGCTGCTTCCGGAGCCGCGGCATGAACTCGGTGCGATGCGGGTCGATCGGGTTGCCCGGCACCTCGTCGCCTTCCTGCCGACGCCGGACGACCTCGGACGGCTCATCGCGGCGGCGCGGGTGGACCTGCCCGACCTGGCACCGCTCGCCACGGTGCAGCGGGTGCTGTCGATCAATCCCGACAGCGTCGTCGCGATCGCCCAGCGGCACCGGTTCGATGCCGCCGACCCACGCGGCGAGGGCTTCGTGGCCTGCCTGATGCTGAACCGCGCCGGCCTCGCGGCCCTGAAGGCGGGAACCTTCGATGCGGCCGAGCCGCCCGCCGCCCTGCTGGCCGGGCAGCACGAGCGTCCGGCCGCGATCTACGTCTGGGCCGTGTATGCGCGTCGGCGGCTCGCCGGCGGCGTCGGCCTCGTGTTCGACCGCCTGTCGAGCCCCCTGTACCGGGGCGTCGACTTCTACGCCCGCGCGGCGACGCCCGAAGGCGCCGACCTGCTCACGACCCTGGGCTTCGCCAAGGGCGGGGGGGCGAACGGGCTCCTCTATCATTTCCCGCGGACGCCGGTTCCCGAGATCTCGCCCCCCTACGACAGCCACAGGCCCGGCCTCAGCGGCGTCAGCGTCGCCGTGGCGCGCAGCTTCGAGGATCTCGCCCGGGTCATCGCCCTGCGGGCCGCCGTCTACATGGCCGAGCAGGCCTGCCCGTACGAGGAGGAGTTCGACGGCAACGACCTCTCGGCCACCCACCTGATCGGCTATGTCGGCGACGAGCCGGCCGGCTGCCTGCGGATCCGGTTCTTCGCCGACTTCGCCAAGATCGAGCGGCTGGCCGTCCGGGCGGAATACCGCAACACCCGCATGGCTTTCGCTCTGGTCCGGGCCGGGATCGAGCTGGCCCGGGTCAAGGGTTACCGCCGGCTCTACGGCCATGCGCAGAAGCGCCTCGTCGGGTTCTGGAGCCGGTTCGGCTTCCGGGTCTTCGAGGGCGCCCAGGAACTCGTGTTCTCGGATTTCGACTATGTCGAGATGCTGCTGGAGGCGGAGCCGCATCCGGAGGCGATCGGGATCGGCGTCGATCCCTACGTGATCATCCGTCCCGAGGGCCGGTGGCACAAGGCCGGCGCCCTGGACCGGTCGCGCGCCCGGGCGGTGACGCGGCCCTCCGTCGATGGGCAGCTGGCGCGATGACCCGCCACGTGAATCCGGCGCTCTACCGCCGGCCGAGCAGCGTGCCCGTGCTGGTCCTGGTCGACATGCAGCAGGAATACGAGATCGCCGGCCGCCCGCTGGCCCTCCCGGGCATCGCCCCGGCATTGGAGAAGTGCCGGCTGGCCCTGGATCATGCCCGGGACAGCGGCATCCCGATCGCCTACGTGCGCTGGATCGGGGCTCCCCTGTTCCAGGCCGGCTCGCGGTTCGCCCGCTGGATCGAGGGATTCGAGCCTCACGGGTGCGACATGGTCTTCGACCGGGACCGGCCGTCCTGCTACGCCAGCCCGGCCTTCGCCGACGCGATGGAGCGCGGCGGCGTACAATTGGTCATCGCGGGTTTCGCCGGCGAGGCCGCCTGTCTCGCCACGGCGATCGACGGGTTCCACCGCGGGCAGGATGTGACCTTCCTCTCCGACGCCTCGGCCAGCCACGATCTCGAAGGCATCGCGGCCCACGACGTCCACCGCTCGATCAGCGCCGTGATGCGCGCCTTCGCGGATGTCATGGACACGCAAGCTTGGGTCACGGCGTCCGCGCCGTTCAGGCCCGTATCGACCTTCTTGAATCCCTCGGCACGCCAATGACCGGTTCCGATCCCCACGAACGCGCCGCGCCGCAGAGTCCCCAGGATTACGACGCCATCGATCGCCGGCTCGGACAACACGCCGTCGGTCTGGTTCAGGCCGCCCGGGAGAGCGGCGACGCGGCGCTGATCGCGCAGGCCGAGGCCATGGCCATGGCGGTGGGGTTCGCCCTCGCGTCCCGCATGCCGGCCCTACCGGAGGCCGGCGAGTCCTGACGGGTCAGACGACCGCGTCGTCGCCGGCGATGAGGCGCATGGCGCGCAGCCGCGCGGTGCGCTCGTCGCGCGATCGCAAGTCTGCCCGGATGGCGGCCCAGAGCAGCGCCGCCTCGGCGATGCCCTCAGGCTCGACCGTTGCGTCGGTCTCGGTCTCGCGCTGATCGAACGCGTCCATGTCGTGGCATCCCGCGCCTTGAGGTGCGGTCCGGTATCAGCACAAACCTTCCGCGGTCCAGCCTCAAATACAGGCATCGGCCGTACAACCGGCCCGGTTCGTCACCACCGACAGGTTTCGTGAACGGCTGAGCTGTCGCGGGGCGCATCGCGAGACAACCGGATCTGGGAATTTTACGCCCGCATGGCGAAATGAACGCGATGGACGATGCGTCGAGCCACCGAATGCTTTGTCGGCTCCAGGCAGTGAGTCGCTTCGAGGGACGCCGCCGACCCTCCGCGCATCCCGGCGTATCGGGTCGCGACCGTCCGGATGTCGGCCGGGACGCCAGGCTCGCCACACCCCGGAAACACAACGGACACGCAAAGGTGCCACCTGTCCGGTCCGCGCGGCGTCGTGCCTTCGGCACGGCGGGCCGGACCCTGCTCAGACCTTCGTCAGCGTGGCGATGATGGAATCGACGACGTCGATCTGGTGCTGCACGTCCACCAGCCGCGGACCCGCGGCCGCGCCGTCGCCGAGCACGAAGGTGCCCTTCTGCCGGCGGGCGTCGCGCAGCTTGCGCACGGAGGCGGCGATGGTCTGCCGCTCCTCGATCAGCGCGGCCCGCAGCTCGGTCAGGCCATCCAATTCCAGCGTCTCGGCCATGCGGCGTCCCGGTCTCCTGGCTTCGCGATCCGGCCGGCGCGCATTCCCGCGCGTCGTCGAACCGGCCTTCTGGCGCATCTGCGGGGCTGTTGTCACGGGCGCAATCGATCCGGCGCGGACGCGCCGGGCGCCGACCGGCCATGGCGGCCGCCGCCCCGCCCTAATGTTGCCGCGGCGATTGTATGCTAGGGAATGCAATATTCTTCCGAGGCGCGTCGCGGAGTTTCGCGGCGGCTTCGCGGCGGGCTTCGCGGCCCGATCACGCAAGGCCCAATCCGGCATGGCACGCGATGAGGACAGCCATCGCGGCACGACCCGATCGGACGAGGCTGTCGCGTTACACGGCGGAAGGGGCTGCGGCCGATGACAGGTGAGCGGAAGCCGCGGCGGTCCCGCGGTTTGGTGACGACGATCGTGGCCGTCGCGGTCCTGGGCGGCGGGGCCTACGGCTACGTGCGCACGACCCAGCGGCCAATCGCCAAGACGAAGGCGGCCGCCCCGATCGCCGTTCCGGTGACGGCCGGGATGGTCGAGCAGGGTCCGTTCGCGCTGGTGCTGAACGGCCTGGGCACGGTCCAGGCCTACAACACCGTTCAGGTGCGCACCCGGGTCGACGGCGAGATCAACCAGATCGCGTTCCGCGAGGGGCAGAACGTCCACAAGGGCGACATCCTGGTCCAGATCGACCCGCGCCCCTACCAGGCCACCCTGGACCAGGCGAAGGCCAAGAAGGACCAGGACACCGCCAACCTCAACAACGCCAAGGCGGACCTCGTCCGCTACACCGGGCTGGGCGCCTACGCGTCGCGCCAGCAGACCGAGACGCAGACCGCCCTGGTCGCCCAGTTGACCGCGCAGGTGGCCTCCGATCAGGCCTCCATCGACAACGCCACCACGCAGCTCGGCTACGCGACGATCCGGGCGCCGATCGACGGCGTCACCGGCTTCCGGCAGGTCGACATCGGCAACATCGTCAACGCCGCGGGGCAGTCGGCGATCGTCACCATCACCCAGGTCGAGCCGATCTTCGTGGTGTTCACGGCGCCCGAGGACCAGCTGCCCGCGATCGTCGCGGCCCTGCGCGCCGGCGAGGTGCCGGTGGAGGCGCGGACCTCGGATGGCTTGACCAAGCTGGCGGACGGCAAGCTCGCCCTGTTCAACAACCAGGTCGACACGGCGACCGGCACGATCCGCCTGAAGGCCGTGTTCCAGAACCAGAACCACGCCCTCTGGCCCGGCCTGTCGGTCTCGACCCGGATGCGGGTGGGCACGGTGGCGGCCGCCACGACGGTGCCGGACGATGCCGTCCAGCACGGGCCCGACGGCCTGTTCGCCTTCGTGATCGACGAGAGTAACCACGCGCATCAGCGCACGCTGAAGGCGGGGCGCTCCGATTCCGGCAGGACGCAGGTTCTGGGCGGTGACATCAAGCCGGGCGAGCGGGTGATCACCGCCGGGCAGTACAAGGTGCAGGACGGCAGCCTCGTCGCCGATCCCCGCGCGGCCCACACCGCGCAGGCGGAGACGGGCGCAGCGGTCCTGTCGGCCGAGGCCAAGCCGTGATGGGGGCCGGCTCGGACAGGCCGGCCACGATGCCGCAAGAGGGTCTGCGATGAAGGCTGGCATCTCGGCGCCGTTCATCCGCTTCCCGGTGGCGACCACGCTGATCATGGTCGGCATCCTGTTCCTCGGGATGGTGGCCTACCCGCTGCTCGGCGTCGCGCCGCTGCCGCAGGTGGATTTCCCGACGATCCAGGTCACCGCGCAATTGCCCGGCGCCAGCCCGGAGACCATGGCCTCCTCGGTGGCGCAGCCCCTGGAGCGGCAATTCTCGCAGATCCCGGGCGTCGCCCAGATGACCTCGACCAGCTCGCTGGGCATCTCGACGGTCACGGTCCAGTTCGACCTCAACCGCAACATCGACGGCGCGGCCAGCGACATCCAGGCGGCGATCAACGCGGCCAGCGGGCAGCTGCCGAAGAGCCTGCCGACCCCGCCGACCTACCGCAAGGTGAACCCGGCCGATTCGCCGATCCTGCTGCTCTCGGCCACCTCCGACAGCATGCCGCTGATCGACGTGGACGACGCGGTGGACGTGCAGCTCGCCCAGCGCATCAGCCAGATCTCGGGCGTCGCGCAGGTGTTCATCGGCGGCCAGCAGAAGCCGGCGGTGCGGATCCAGGTCGATCCGGCCAAGCTCGTCGCCAAGGGCCTGTCGCTGGAGGATATCCGCGCGCCCCTGTCGCTCACCACGGTGAACAACCCGAAGGGCAGCCTCGACGGGGCGAGCCACAGCTACACGATCTACGCCAACGACCAGCTCACCACGGCGCAGAACTGGAACGACGTGATCGTCGCCTACCGGGACGGCGCCCCGTTGCGGGTGCGGGACATCGGCACCGCGGTCGCCGGCCCCGAGGATACCAAGCAGGCCGGCTGGACCAACGGTCAGCGCGGCGTGTTCCTGGTGGTGTTCAAGCAGCCCGGCGCCAACGTCATCGACACGGTGGACAGCATCAAGGCGCAGCTGCCGCGCCTGACCGCAACCCTGCCGGCCGGCATCAAGATCGGCATCCTCAGCGACCGCACGCAGACGATCCGGGCCTCCGTGGAGGACGTGCAGTTCACCCTCCTGATCACCATCGTGCTGGTGGTCGGGGTGATCTTCGTGTTCCTGCGCAGCTTCTGGGCGACCGTGATCCCGAGCGTGACCGTGCCGCTCGCCCTGCTCGGCGCCTGCGCGCTGATGTGGCTCGCCGGCTATACCCTCGACAACCTGTCCCTGATGGCGCTGACCATCTCGGTCGGCTTCGTGGTCGACGACGCCATCGTGGTGCTGGAGAACATCAGCCGCTACGTCGAGGAGGGAATGCGGCCCATGGAGGCCGCGTTCAAGGGCGCGGGCGAGATCGGCTTCACCATCGTCTCCATCTCGGTCTCGCTGATCGCGGTGCTGATCCCGCTGCTGCTGATGGGCGGCATCATCGGCCGCCTGTTCCGGGAATTTGCCGTCGTCCTGTCGATGACCATCGCGGTCTCGGCCTTCGTGTCCCTGACGCTGACGCCCATGATGGCGGCGCGGCTCCTGAAGCCCCACGGCACCGGGCACCACGGCCGCCTTTACCGGGCGAGCGAGGCGGTGTTCGACGGGCTGTTGTCGTCCTACGCGAAGGGCCTCGACCTCGCCCTGCGCTTCCGGTTCGTCACGCTGCTGACCTTCTTCGCGACGCTGGCGCTGACGGTCCACCTGTTCATCGTCATCCCGAAGGGGTTCTTCCCGCAGCAGGACACCGGCTTCATGATCGGCGTCACCGAGGCGGGGCAGGATGTCTCGTTCTCGGCGATGAAGACGCTGCAGGAGAAGGTCGGCGCCATCGTCCAGGCCGATCCGGACGTGGCGACGGTGGGCATGTCGCTCGGCGGCAACGGCCAGGCGCTCAATTCGGGGCGGATGTACATCACGCTCAAGCCCCGCGAGGAGCGCGAGGCCAACGCGTTCCAGATCATCGGCCGCCTGCGGCCGAAGCTGGAGCGGGTCGAGGGGATCCGCACCTATATCCAGGCCACCCAGGACGTGCGCACAGGCGGCCGGACCTCCCGGACGCAGTTCGAATACACCCTGCAGGACCCGGATCTCGCCGAGCTGAACACCTGGGCGCCGCGCATCCTCGACAGGATGAAGACGCTGCCGGAGCTGCGCGACGTCGCCACCGACCAGCAGAACCGCGGCACCACCCTGACGCTGGCGATCGACCGCGACGCCGCCTCCCGCTACGGCATCACCCCCCAGCTCATCGACGACACGCTGTACGACGCGTTCGGCCAGCGGCAGATCGCGCAGTACTTCACGCAGCTCAACAGCTACCACGTGATCCTGGAGGTGCTGCCGGCCCTCCAGGGCAGCGTCGAGAGCCTCGACAAGATCTACATCAAGGCGCCGATCGGCGGAGGGCAGGTGCCGCTCGCAGCCTTCGCCCACTGGACGACCGAGCCCGTGGCGCCCCTCGTGGTCAACCACCAGGGCCAGTTCCCCGCGGTGACGATCAGCTTCAACCTCGCCCCCGACGTCGCGCTCGGGCAGGCGACCGAGGCGATCGGGCAGGCGATGCGCGAGCTTCAGGTGCCACCCACCGTGGTCACCGGTTTCCAGGGCACCGCGCAGGCGTTCCAGCAATCGCTGTCGACGGTGCCGCTGCTGATCCTGGCGGCCCTGTTCGTGGTCTACCTGATCCTCGGCATCCTGTACGAGAGCTTCATCCACCCGCTGACGATCCTCTCGACCCTGCCGTCCGCCGGCGTGGGCGCCCTGGCGGTGCTGATGTGGGCGGGGTTCGACTTCAGCCTGATCGCGCTGATCGGCATCATCCTCCTCATCGGCATCGTGAAGAAGAACGGCATCATGCTGATCGACTTCGCCATCGTGGCCGAGCGCGAGGAGGGGCTGAGCCCGGAGGCGGCGATCCGGAAGGCGGCCCTTCTGCGGTTCCGCCCGATCCTGATGACCACCATGGCGGCGCTGCTGGGCGGCATCCCGCTGATGCTCGCCACCGGCACCGGCTCCGAGATCCGGCAGCCGCTCGGCTACGCCATGGTCGGCGGGCTGGCCGTGAGCCAGATCCTGACCCTGTTCACCACGCCCGTCATCTACGTCTA
The DNA here is from genome assembly GCF_022179445.1 of Methylobacterium mesophilicum. GTDB lineage: Bacteria > Pseudomonadota > Alphaproteobacteria > Rhizobiales > Beijerinckiaceae > Methylobacterium > Methylobacterium mesophilicum. The sequence goes on from NZ_BPQU01000003.1 coordinate 287,920, forward strand.
CCTCGACCGGCTGGCGCACCGGTTCTCGTTCCGCGACAGGCCCGAGGCGGTCGACGCGGCGCTCGCCGAGGGCGGCCGGGACGACCACGAGGCGCCGACCCTGCGGGCCGCGGAGTGAGCTGAGCGATCCTGCGCAAGGCGCACATCGCCGGTCACGTCACCGCGTCGGTGTCACCCCGTCCCGCTTGGCGCACGCCGCCGCCGACCCAGATCCCCCGGCGGCGGCCCCGCGGGGCCTGATGGAACGCGAAGGCTGCGGATGAACCCGAACCGGCCGCTGAAAGGGCTGACCGTCCTCGCCCTGGAACAGGCCGTCGCCGCACCCTACTGCACGTCGCGACTGGCCGATGCCGGCGCCCGGGTGATCAAGATCGAGCGGCCCGAGGGGGATTTCGCCCGGGGCTACGATTCCGCGGTCAACGGGCTCGCGAGCTATTTCGTCTGGCTCAACCGCGGCAAGGAGAGCCTGGTCGCCGACATCAAGGATCCGGACGATGCCCGGCTGCTGCACGCCATCCTGGAAGGCGCCGACGTGTTCGTGCAGAACCTCGCCCCCGGGGCCGCAGCCCGGGCGGGTTTCGGCGCGGCGGACTTGCGGGCACGCCATCCGCGCCTGATCACGGTGGACATCACCGGTTACGGCGCCGGCCACGCCTACAGCGACATGAAGGCCTACGACCTGCTGGTGCAGGCCGAGAGTGGCATGGCCGGCATCACCGGGCATCCGGCCGGCCCGGGCCGGGTCGGCGTCTCGGTCTGCGACATCGCCTGCGGGATGGACGCCCATGCCGCGGTTCTGGAGGCGCTGATCGCCCGCTCCATCTCCGACGCGGGCTGCGCCCTGGAGGTCAGCCTGTTCAGCGGCGCGGCCGACTGGATGACCGTGCCGCTGCTCTACTTCGAGGGCACCGGCCGGGAGCCCCAGCGCGTGGGCCTCGCCCATCCCACGATCTCGCCCTACGGCGCCTACCCGACCGCCGACGGCAGCCTGGTGCTCATCTCGATCCAGAACGAGCGGGAATGGGCGAATTTTTGCGACACGGTGCTGGGCGAGCCGGATTTCGCCCGGGCCGAGGGGTTTTCGTCGAACAACGCCCGGGTGGCGAACCGCGCCGCCGTCGATCTGCGCGTCGGCGGCGCCCTGGTGCAGCTGAGCCGCGACGCGGCCGCAGCCCGGCTGAAGGCCGCCGGCACCGCCTACGGGTTCGTCAACACCCTGGCCGACCTCGCCACGCACCCGGCCCTGGTCCGCGCCGAGGTCGAGACCTCGGCGGGCCCGGCCCGGATCGTCGCCCCGCCGGTCCTGATCGACGGCGAAGTCCGCGCGCTCGGGCGGGTGCCGGACATCGGCGAGCACAGCGAACGGATCCGGCGGGAGTTCGGGGCAGAGCGGTGAGTGCGCGTTGCACCAGGAAACCCAGCCGCGCCCTCGTCTTGAGGTGCTTGCGCGAAGCGCGAGCCTCGAAAGAGGCCTCCAGATGGCGCCGCGATCCCTGGAGGGCTCCTTCGAGGCGACCGCTGCGCGTCCGCACCTCAGAGGCTATGAGTCTTTCAATACATCGCTCGCGACAGTCGATGACGGACCGCGACATGCCCCCTCTCCCGTGCGGGAGAGGGCTGGGGTGAGGGATCAGGTCTTTCCGGAAAGCGCGCATCCCTCACCCTGTCCCTCTCCCGCACGGGAGAGGGGACCCGCGGTTCCTGCTGGGGCAATAGGCCCGTCCGGGACCGCTAAGGCGTCGGGTGCATGGGGATCGAAGGGCGATCGATCGAAAGATCCAGAACCTGTCAGGATGAGGTGGTGGTCTGGAGAGGCGCGAGCGTTGGACACGCTTGAATACAAAAACCGGGAGGAAGCGATGAGACTGAACGGAAAAATCGCGATCGTGACGGGGGCCGGGAGCGGGTTCGGCGCGGGCATCGCCGAGCGCTTTGCCGCCGAGGGCGCGCGCGTCGCCTGCGTGGACATCGACAGGTCGGCGGCCGAGCGGGTCGCATCAGGCATCGGCGCGAATGCCATCGCGGTCGCCGCCGATGTCGGGGCGGCGGCCGATGTCGAGGCCAGCGTCGCCGAGACCCGGGAGCGGTTCGGCATCCCGCACATCCTCGTCAACAACGCCGGCACCACCCACCGCAACAAGCCGCTGCTGGAGGTCACCGAGGACGAGTTCGACCGCGTGTTCCGGGTGAACGTGAAGTCGATCTTCCACTACGTCCGGACAATCGCCCCGCTGATGCGCGACCAGGGCGGCGGCGTGATCCTCAACGTCAGCTCGACGGCGGCGCTCCGGCCGCGTCCCGGCCTGACCTGGTACAACGCCTCAAAGGGGGCGGCGAGCCTCGCCTCGAAGTCGCTGGCGCTGGAATTGGCCCCCTGGAAGATCCGGGTGAACGCCCTGTGCCCGGTGATGGGCGCAACCGCGCTGCTCGAGCATTTCATGGGCGTGCCCGACACCCCGGAGAACCGCGACAAGTTCATCAGTACGATCCCGCTCGGCCGGATGTCGCGGGCCGAGGACATCGCCGCCGCGGCCCTGTTCCTGGCCTCCGACGAGGCCGAATTCATCACCGGTGTTGACCTGCCGGTCGATGGCGGCCGCACGGCCTGAGGCGCGCGATGGAAGCCTATACCGAGATCCGCGAGGCGGTCGCCAAGCTCTGCGCCGGGTTCCCCGGCCCGTACTGGCGCGCCCTCGACCGGGAGATGGCCTACCCGACCGCGTTCGTGACCGCGCTCACCGAGAGCGGCTACCTCTCGGTGCTGATTCCGGAGGACTATGGCGGGTCCGGCCTGCCGCTCTCCGCTGCCGCGGCGATCCTGGAGGAGGTCCAGCGGGCCGGCTGCAACGGCGGCGCCTGCCATGCGCAGATGTACACGATGGGCACGCTGCTCCGGCACGGCTCGGAGGCGCAGAAGGCCGCCTACCTGCCGGCCGTCGCCGAGGGCCGCCTGCGGCTCCAGGCCTTCGGGGTGACCGAGCCGAGTTCCGGCACCGATACCGGCAGCCTGAAGACCACGGCCCGGCGCGACGGGGACCACTACGTCATCAACGGCCAAAAAATCTGGACCAGCCGGGCCGAGCATTCGGACCTGATGCTGCTCCTAGCCCGCACCACCCCGCGCACCGAGGGCATGAAGCGCACCGACGGCCTGTCGGTGCTGCTCGTCGACATGCGGGAGGCGGTCGGCCACGGTCTGACCATCCGGCCGATCCGCACCATGATGAACCATGCCACCACGGAGGTCTTCTTCGACAACCTCCGCGTACCGGCCGACAATCTGATCGGCGAAGAGGGAAAAGGCTTCCGCTACATCCTGTCCGGCATGAATGCCGAGCGCATCCTGATCGCCGCGGAATGCGTCGGCGACGCCAAGTGGTTCATCGACAGGGCCAGGACCTACGCGGTGGACCGCTCTGTGTTCGGCCGGCCGATCGGCGCCAACCAGGGCGTGCAGTTCCCGATCGCCAAAGCCTACGCCAACATGCGGGCGGCAGAGTTGATGGTCCGCGAGGCGCTGAGCCTCTACGAATCCGGGACCAATCCCGGCGCGGAGGCCAACATGGCCAAGATGCTCGCCGCCGACGCCTCGTTCGAGGCCGCCAACGCCTGCATCCAGACCCATGGCGGGTTCGGATTCGCCGAGGAATACGATATCGAGCGCAAGTTCCGCGAGACGCGCCTGTATCAGGTCGCGCCGATCTCCACGAACCTGATCCTCGCCTACCTGTCCGAGCACGTGCTCGGCCTGCCGCGCGCGTACTGACATGACCGACCTCGAAGCCTGGATCGGCCGCACCCGCGAGACCTCGGATCTCGTCACGCCCCGGCTGCGCGCCGAATTCCGCGCGACCTTCACGCCGCATCTCGCCCCGGTCCCGGACGGGGCGGCGCCGCCGGCCCTGCACTGGTGCCTCGCCCCGGAGACGCCGCCCGCCGACGCCCTCGGCCCGGACGGTCACGCCGCCAAGGGCGGGTTCCTGCCGCCGGTGCCTCTGCCGCGGCGGATGTGGGCCGGCGGGCAAGTCGAGACGCTGGCCGAGCTGCGCGAGGGCGATCTGGTCACCCGGACCGAGACCGTGCGCGACGTGGCGTTCAAGGAGGGGCGCAGCGGCCGGCTGTGCTTCGTGACGGTCGAGCACGCGCTCGCCACAGCAAGCGGCGTGGCGATCCGCGAGCGGCAGGACATCGTCTACCGGGAGGCCGCCGGCGCGCAGACCGGCACCGGGGCCACGGCCGAGCGCGACGACGCGGCCGCCTACGAGCAGGTCTGGGCCGTGCCGGCGACGCCGACGCTGTTGTTCCGCTACTCGGCCATGACCTTCAACGGCCACCGCTTCCACTACGACCAGCCCTACGCCACGCGCGTCGAGGGCTATGCCGACCTGGTGGTCCACGGCCCGATCCAGGCGACGCTGCTGATGAATTTGGCCGCGACGCTGCTCGGACGGGTGCCGCGCACCTTCACGCATCGCGGCGTCTCGCCGCTGACGGCCAACCAGATCTTTCGGATCTGTGGGCGGCGCACCGGGGAGGGGTTCGAGGGCGTCACGTTGGACGAGGCAGGCCGCGTCTGCATGCGGGCGCGGGCGGCGGTATGAACGCTGACGCCTCGGCGTTCAGCTGGCCGTCATTGCGAGCGTAGCGCCGCGACCCAGTGCAGCGCGCGATCTCAGACGTAGCGCGTCCCTGGGTTGTTGCGCTGCGCTCGCTATGACGGTTGAGGATGCTCGCCACAGGACGTTGTTCCGTCGACGACCGGAGCCCGAGGGGCGCCCGCAGGGTCGGCGCTCCTCAGGATCTTCGAACGGACGGGATGACGACCCGGCTCAGGCGAGCGTCAGGCCGACATCGACGTTGCCGCGGGTGGCGTTCGAGTACGGGCAGACCTGGTGGGCGGCGTCCACGAGCTTCTGCGCGTCGGCGCGGTCGAGGCCCGGCAGGCTGATCGTCAGGTCGGCGGTGATGCCGAAGCCGCCCTCGGAGCGCGGGCCGATGCCCACATCGGCGGTGACGGTGGTCTCGGCCGGGACCTTGAGCTTCAGCGAGGGGGCGACCGCCTTCATGGCGCCGAGGAAGCAGGCCGAATAGCCGGAGGCGAACAGCTGCTCGGGGTTCGCGCCCGGGCCGCCGGCCCCGCCGAGCTCCTTCGGGGTCGCGAGCTTCACCTCGAAGCTGCCGTCGGCGGTCTTGGCGGCGCCGTCGCGGCCTCCGGTGGCGGTCGCGCTGGTGCGGTACTTCACGTCTACGGACATGGTGCGATCTCCAGGAACAGGAAGGGAGTCGGCATATAGGGCCGGCACAGCCCTCATATAATCCCGAGATAGATTGTGCGCAATCGATTTTACGGGTCGATCAGCGCGAAGCGGTCGACATCCACCAAGCCCTTGTCGGTGATCTTCAGGTGCGGGATCACGGGCAGCGGCAGGAACGCCACCTGCAGGAACGGCTCGGGCAGGACGACGCCGAGGCCGCGCGCCGCCGCCCGCAGGGTCACCAGCGCGGCACCGATCGCATCGAACGGGAGCAGGCTCATCAGACCGGCGACCGGCAGGGCGATCTCGGCGAGCACCCGGCCGCCCTCGACCACCACGAAGCCGCCCTCGATGGCGCCGAGCCGGTTCACCGCCACGGCCATGTCGGCATCGTCGGCGCCGACCACCGTGACGTTGTGGCTGTCGTGCCCGACCGAGGAGGCGATCGCGCCGCGCTTCAGGCCGAAGCCCTTCACGAACGCCACGCCGATGCCCCGCTGCCCCGCCGGCGTCTTCCCGTGGCGCTCCACCACCGCGACCTTGATGACGTCCTGATCGAGGTCGATCCGGCGCTCGCCCGCGCTGTAGGGCAGCGACAGGTCGTGCCGCAGGGTGATGAGCTTGCCCGGCACCACGCCGATCACCGGCGTCGATGGCCCGGAACCGGGGGCCGCGAAATCCGCCGCCGTCACCCGGCGGGCCCGCAGGCTGCCCCGGCCGATCGGCTGGATCGCGGGCCGGTCGGCGAACAGCGCGTCCTCCACCAGTCGCCCGGCGCTGAAGACCCGGGCGACGCGACACTCCAGGAAATCGTCGAGCACGACGAGGTCGGCACGCTGGCCCGGTGCCACCAGGCCGCGATCGTGCAGCCCCAGCGCCCGAGCCGCCGACCAGGAGGCCGCCCGGTAGGCCGCCAGCGGCGGCGCACCCAGCGCGATCGCGGTGCGGACGACGTAGTCGAGGTGGCCCTCCTCGGCGATGTCGAGGGGGTTCCGGTCGTCGGTGCAGAAGGCCAGGAACGGCGCCGTGCGCTCGGTCAGGATCGGCGCCAGGGCGTGCAGGTCCTTGGAGACCGAGCCCTCGCGGATCAGCACGGTCATGCCCTTGGACAGTTTTTCCATCGCCTCCTCGGGCGTGGTCGCCTCGTGCTCGGTGCGGATGCCGGCCGCGATGTAGCCGTTGAGCGCGCTCCCGCGCAGAAGCGGCGCGTGGCCGTCGATCAGCCGGCCCTGGAACGCCGCGAGCTTTTCGAGGGCGCCCGGGTCGCCGGCGAGCACGCCCGGGAAATTCATGAACTCGGCGAGCCCGATCACCTTGGGATGGCCCGCGAAGGGCAGCAGGTCCGCCACCCCGATCCGCGCGCCCGAGGTCTCGAGGTGGTCGGTGGCCGGCACGCAGGAGGACAGCTGGACCCGCAGGTCCATCGCCAAAGTCTCGGACGAGGCCAGGAACCACACGAACGCCTCGGTTCCCAGCACGTTCGCCATCTCGTGCGGGTCGCACAAGCCGGTGGTGACGCCGTGGGGCAGGACGCAGCGCTCGAATTCCTGCGGCGGCATCAGCGAGGATTCGACGTGGAAATGCGTGTCGATGAAGCCCGGCACCACGACCTTGCCGGCGATGTCGATCTCGCGCCGCCCGCGATAGCTGCCGAAGGTGCCGACGATCCGGTCGCCGCAGATCGCGATATCGGAGGCGACGAGGTCGCCGGTGACGAGGTCGAGGAAGCGCCCGCCCTTGAGGACGAGGTCGGCCTCGGTCCGGCCCTGGCCCTGGTCGATGGCCCGCTTCAGGAAATCCACTCGGTCCATCGTACGATTCGCCTCTCTCGCGTCCCGGTATCCGCCGGGAGCATGACACGGTCGCGTCCGCTTCGGCGACGCTTGCAGCGACGCGTCGGCGGGCGCAGAAGCCCCTACCTTTGAAAGATTCGCTTCTGAACCGATTGAACCGCGCGATGCCCGCCTATCGTTCCCGCACCACCACCCACGGCCGCAACATGGCCGGCGCCCGCGGCCTCTGGCGCGCCACCGGCATGAAGGACGGCGATTTCGGCAAGCCGATCATCGCCGTGGTGAACTCGTTCACCCAGTTCGTGCCCGGCCACGTCCACCTGAAGGATCTCGGCCAGCTGGTCGCCCGGGAGATCGAGAAGGCCGGCGGCGTCGCCAAGGAGTTCAACACCATCGCGGTCGATGACGGCATCGCGATGGGCCACGACGGCATGCTCTACTCGCTGCCGTCCCGGGAGCTGATCGCCGATTCGGTCGAGTACATGGTCAACGCGCATTGCGCCGACGCGATGGTGTGCATCTCGAATTGCGACAAGATCACCCCCGGCATGCTCATGGCCTGCCTGCGGCTCAACATCCCGACGGTGTTCGTCTCGGGCGGCCCGATGGAGGCCGGCAAGGTCCAGCTGCCCGGCATCGCCAAGAAGGTCGATCTGGTCGACGCCATGATCGCGGCCGCCGACGACCGGATCTCGGACGAAGACGTGGCGGTGATCGAGCGCTCGGCCTGCCCGACCTGCGGCTCCTGCTCGGGCATGTTCACCGCGAACTCGATGAACTGCCTGACCGAGGCGCTGGGTCTGGCGCTGCCGGGCAACGGCTCGGTTCTGGCGACGCACGCCGACCGCAAGCGCCTGTTCGTGGAGGCCGGCCACCTGATCGTGGACCTCGCCCGCCGCCACTACGAGCAGGACGACGCGAGCGTGCTGCCCCGCGCGGTTGCGAGCGTCACGGCGTTCGCGAACGCCATGACGCTGGACATCGCCATGGGCGGCTCGACCAACACGGTGCTGCACCTGCTGGCCGCCGCCCACGAGGGCGAGGTGCCGTTCACCATGGCCGATATCGACCGGCTGTCCCGGCGCGTGCCGGTCCTGTGCAAGGTCGCCCCGGCGGTGGCCAACGTCCACATGGAGGACGTGCACCGGGCCGGCGGGATCATGGCCATCCTGGGCGAGCTCGACCGGGCGGGGCTGATCGAAACCGAGGTCGGCAACGTCGCCGCCGGGACCCTCGGCGCGGCGCTGGCACGCTGGGACGTCCGCGGCGCGCCCAGCGCCTCGGTCCAGAGTTTCTACCGCGCGGCCCCCGGGGGCGTGCCGACCCAGGTGGCGTTCAGCCAGGAATCCCGCTTCGACGAACTCGACCTCGACCGGGAGGGCGGGGTGATCCGCGACGCCGCCCACGCCTATTCGCGCGATGGTGGCTTGGCGGTGCTCTACGGAAACCTCGCCGAGCAGGGCTGCATCGTGAAGACGGCGGGCGTCGACGCCTCGATCCTGACCTTCACGGGGACCGCCCGGGTGTTCGAGAGCCAGGACGCCGCGGTGGACGGGATCCTCAACGGCAAGGTCACGGCCGGCGAGGTCGTGCTGATCCGCTACGAGGGCCCGCGCGGCGGCCCCGGCATGCAGGAGATGCTCTATCCGACGAGCTACCTGAAATCGAAGGGCCTCGGCAAAGCCTGCGCGCTGGTCACCGACGGCCGCTTCTCGGGCGGGTCCTCCGGCCTGTCGATCGGCCACGTCTCCCCGGAGGCGGCCGAGGGCGGGCTGATCGGCCTCGTGCGCGACGGCGACACCATCGCCATCGACATCCCGGCCCGCTCCATCGACCTCGCCGTCGAACCCGCCGAGCTGGAGCGGCGCCGGGCCGAGCAGGACGCCGCCGGCTGGCAGCCGGCGAGCCCGCGCAAGCGCAAGGTCACCACGGCTCTGCGCGCCTACGCGATGCTCACCACCAGCGCGGCGCACGGGGCGGTGCGGCGGGTGTGATGGAGAACTGGTTTCGGGAGACGCCGTCTTTCGGGATTGGGAAATCGACTGGATCCCGGGCGCCGCTTCGCGGCCCCGGGGATGACGCGTTGGATGTCCACGCGTCGAGATGATGCCTGGGCTTATCGCCGAGCCGACTTCCTCATCAGCGCAGGGCCAGCATGAGGATCAGGCCGGCGATCACGATCGCAACCGCGGCGGCAAGCACCGCACGCCACCGTCTGCCGAACTTCCGCCTCGTCGCACCGCCGGGCGCGTGGTGCACATCCCCTACCGGCGCCCGCCCCAACGCCGACAGCATCAGCGGCTCGATCGCCTTGTAGCCAGCCGGGCTGAGATGGAGGCCGTCGGTGGTGTAGGCCCGGCGCAGCGCCCCGGATCCGTCCGCCAGCACCGCGTGGTAGTCGATGAAGGTCGCGCCGTGCTCGTGCGCGTGGTCGCGGAGCCAGGCATTCACCGCAGCGATCATCGCCGGGGCGTCGGGGACCTCTGGATTCCACGGGATCCGGGCGGCCGGCATGATCGAGCCGACCCAGGCCGTCACGCCCATCGCCCGGGCTTCGTCGAGCATGCCGGCCAGCGTCCGGGCGATCTCGTCGGCGGGGACGAAGAACCCCTCGTTGCGCCCGATATCGTTGACGCCGCAGAGGAGGTGGACGCCCCGGGCGCCGGTCTCCTCCAGGTCGCGGCGGAACCGCATGGTGATCCAGCGGGCCGTCTGGCCGGACCCGCCCCGGGGGATCAGGTCGTGGGCCGCGAAGGTCTCGGCCCGGTGGAATCCCCAGGCCTCGGTGATCGAGTCCCCGATGAACACGATCGGCGCGACCAACGCCTACGCCTCCGCGGGGAGGCCGAGCACCTCCGCGACCTCGGCCGCAAGGCGGTCGGCGATCGCCTGGCGGCCCTGTTCACCGACATGGACGATGTCGGTGAACAGGGCTCGCGTATCGGCTTCGAAGATCCGGCTGAGGTCCCGGGTCGTGAACGGCCCCTGCGTGAGGCCATCGGCGTCGAGCCGGCCCAGAACCTGCTCGATCCGAGTGTATTGGCGGTCGAGATAACCCAAAAACTCTTGGGAGGCGGTGTTCTGCTCGTCGCCGACCCGCTCGGTCTTGCGCACGATCGCCGGCTGCAGGAGGAACCGCACCGGCGCGCCGATGCCCCCGGACAGCCGGGCGAGGCGCTTCAGTGCCAGCTCGAACTGGCGCACCACTTCCCATTCCCAGATGTCGGACTGCCAGTTGGTCAGCGCCCGGAGGTTGTCGAGCCGGCCGAAGATCAGCGCCTGCAGGCTGTCGTAGCTCAGGTCCTCGGCGTCCGCGCCCGACTTCGTCGTGTTGAAGAAGTAGTCGTACAGGGTTTCCTGCGCGAAGTGGTTGTATGGGTAGCCGGCGCGCGGATCGAAGCTCCAGGGCTGGAAGATGTCGGTGGCGCCGCCCATGACGAAGATCACGTCGGGCTGAAGGTCCATCAGCCGGGTCGTGATCAGGGCGATCATCTGGTTCAGGCAGGCGGAGGTCGCACCGAAATTGTAGACCCGGGCGCCTTCGCCGTGCAGGCGCTTCAGCCCGGTCTCCAATCGGCCCGGGATGGTGTCGGCGAAGACCTGGCCGTCGATCAACGTGCTGTCGCCGACCACGAACACGCGCAGCGTCTCCGCGGGCGAGCGCGCCTCCGCGTGCATGTCGTTCCGGTAGCCGAGCGCGTCGTAGCGCCAGTTCTGGCCCGCCGCGGACGCCAGCGGCTTGCCGGCGAACTGCGTGTAGGGCGCCGGGAAACGGATGTTCGAATCGAAGTTGTGGAAGTCGCGGAGGAACGTGCGGCGCCGAGCCTGCTCGATGTCGTCGGGGGCCCGTTGGGCCATGCTGGTTCTCCCACCCGGTCGGATGCGGTGTCGTGATGCGTCCGCGCGTCAGCCGCGCAGCGTGGCGTGATTCTCGAGGAACCACCCGTAGGTCTGGTGCAGGCCCCGGTCGAGATCGATCTCCGGCTGCCAGCCCATGGCGCGCAGACGCGAGACATCCATCAGCTTGCGCGGCGTGCCGTCGGGCTTGGTCGCGTCGAACTCCAGGCGGCCCGCGTAGCCGATCACCCGGGCCAGCGCCTCGGCCAGCTCGCGGATGGTGCAATCCGCGCCGGTGCCGACGTTGATGTGCGACAGGTCCGGCCGGGTGTTGGCCGCGTAGACCGCGTCGTCCAGCTCCATCACGAACACGCTGGCGCGCGCCATGTCGTCGACATGCAGGAACTCGCGCATCGCCCGGCCGGTGCCCCAGACCGTGACGGACGCGCTTCCCGCCTGCTTGGCCTCGTGCAGGCGCCGCATCAGCGCCGGCAGCACGTGGGCGTTCTGCGGATGGAAGTTGTCGTTGGGCCCGTACAGGTTGGTCGGCATCACGCTGCGGTAGCGGCGCCCGTACTGGCGGTTGTAGCTCTCGCACATCTTGATCCCCGCAATCTTGGCGATCGCGTAGGGCTCGTTGGTCGGCTCCAGGATCCCCGTGAGCAGCGCGTCCTCGCGCATCGGCTGCTCGGCGTGCTTCGGGTAGATGCAGGAGGAACCCAGGAACAGCAGCCGGTCGACGTCGGCCACGTGCGCGGCGTGGATCAGGTTCGCCTGGATCAGCAGGTTCTCGTGGATGAACTCGGCCGGGTAGGTGTTGTTGGCGTGGATGCCGCCGACCTTGGCGGCGGCGAGGTAGACCATGTCGATCCGGTTCCGGGCGAAGAAGGCCCGGACCGCGGCCTGGTCGAGCAGGTCGAGGGCCTGCCGGTCCGCCGTGAGGATGCGCCCGTAGCCCAGCTCCCGCAGCCGGCGCACGATCGCCGACCCCACCATCCCGCGGTGCCCCGCAACGAAGATGGTCCTGTCCCGCCCGTCCATCACGCGTCCAATCCCTGCGGCCAGCGCTCGCTCGGCCAGCATACCCCCGTCCGGGGCGGATATCGCCGCGCAAAGGCGGATTTTCTGAGGCGCACGGCATCGCGGCCGCTTCGGAGCGGGGGATGCCGCGTCAGACGCGAAGTGGCGAATACAAATACAACTGAAAGTTGGTGTTAAGCATTCTACCAGAAGGTGTGCCGGTACCAGCCTAGCGCCCACCGGACTTCAGGTTCGGGGTGGAAGCGACCGGGCCGCGCAGCAATGGAGTCTGAGATGCGTAACTCGACCGACGTCCCGGCTGGGCCGCGGACATCGAATGCCGCCCTGCGCCGGACGGCCGGCCGCATCGCCCCCCTGCTGGCCGGCACCCTGCTCGCCCTCCCGGTTGTCGCACCGGCGCAGGCGCAACTTCTCCGTGGGACTCTTGATACAAGCGGAGGCGGTATCCTGGGAACAGGAATCACGGTCGGCACCACGAATCCCGGTACCGGCATCCTCGGGACCGGCCTGAATGTCGGCACCACCGGCGGCGGCGTCCTTGGGACCGGGGTGACCGTCGGCACCACCAATCCCGGCACCGGCGTCCTCGGCACGGGCCTGAATGTCGGCAGCACCAGCGGCGGCGTCCTCGGGACCGGCCTGCTGGTCGGGACCACCGGCCCCGGTCAGGGCCTGCTCGGGACCGGACTGTACCTCGGCACCGTCGGCGGAGTCGCCGGCGGCGGTGGCGGCACCGGTGGCGGCGGCACCGGCGGTGGCGGCACCGGTGGCGGTACCGGCGGAGCAGGCGGTGCCGGTGGTGCGGGCGGCGCCGGAGGGGCCGGTGGCGCGGGCGGGACCGCTGGCGGTGGCGGCGGCGGCAACGGCCAGGGCATCTATATCGTGACCGGCAACGTCACGCAGTCCCAGGGCCAGACCTTCATCGCCGACCTGCGGCTCTCGCAGCTGTCCAGCGCCACCGGGATCGCGGCCAACAACACCAGCGCCCTCGCGGCCCCCGTCGCCGTGGGCGGCGATGCCATCGCGGTGGGCTTCGGATCGAGCGCGGCCGGGACGGCGTCGACCGCGGTCGGAACCGGGGCATCCGCGGTCAACACCGGCAGCGTCGCCGTCGGCTACGCGGCGAGCGCACAGGGGCTGGGCGGCACGGCGGTCGGCACCGCATCCGCGGCGTCCGGAGCGGGCAGCACGGCGCTCGGCTTCGTCGCCGGCGCGACCGGCACGGGATCCACCGCGATCGGCGCGGCGGCCTCGGCCGCCGGCAACAACAGCGTCGCGCTCGGCAACGGGGCGGCCGCCAACCAGGCGAACACCATCGCCATCGGGGCCAACGTCAAGACCACCCAGGCCAACCAGGTGGCGATCGGCAACGCCGCCAACACCTACACCCTGGCGGGCGTCGCCTCGCAGGCGAGCGCCGCGGCGCAGAGCGGGGCGACCGCCTTCGTGACCACGGACGCCAGCGGCAACCTCGCGGCCTCGGCCTACGGCCCCTCGACCATCGCGGCGCTGGGCAACCGGGTCGATTCGGTCCAGTCCCAGGTCAACAACCTGGAGGCCAAGACCGACACGATGCAGCGCTACGCGGTGCAGACCCGCAAGGAGTCGCGGCAGGGCGTCGCCATGGCGATCGCGATGGCGACCGCTCCGATGCCCTCGGCGCCGGGCAAGACCACCTGGGCCACGAACGGCGCGACCTATCGCGGCGAGTGGGCCGGCGGCGTCGCGGTGGCGCACCGGCTGCCGACCTGCTGCGTACCGATCGCGGTCACGGCCGGCGTCGCCTATGCGGGCGAGAGCAACGTTGGCGTCCGCGCCGGTCTGGCCGGCGAGTTCTGACGGCGAGACGACGCGGCGGGGCCGGAACGACGTTTCGGCCTTGCGCCCGGGAAATTCCCCGGCATAGTGTCAAGTTATGTTGACACTCGCGGTCGAGCAGTCGGGACGGCACGAGACGGATCGGCGACCGCACGCGGTCGTCGTCGGCTCCGGCTTCGGCGGGCTCGCCGCGGCCGTCCGGCTCGGGGCGCGGGGCTACCGGGTCACCGTGCTGGAACGTCTGGAGCAGCCGGGCGGCCGCGCCCGGGTCCACCGGCAGGACGGCTTCACCTTCGATGCCGGGCCGACCATCGTCACCGCGCCGCAGCTGTTCGAGGAGCTGTGGCAGCTCGCCGGCCGTCGCCTCTCCGACGACGTCGCCCTGGTGCCGATCGACCCGTTCTACCGGATCCGCTTCGCCGACGGCGAAACCTTCGAGTACAGCGGCGATCCCGAGCGGATGCGGGCGGAGGTGGCGCGGTTCGCCCCGGACGACGTGGCCGGCTACGAACGCTTCATGGCGCATAGCCGCTCGGTCTGCCGCATCGGCTTCGAGCAGCTCGGCCACGTACCGTTCGGCAGCATCGGGTCGATGCTCAAGATTGCTCCGGACCTGCTGCGCCTGTCGGGCCACCGCTCGGTCCACGACGTGGTGGCGCGCTTCGTCCGCGACGAGCGGCTGCGTACCGTGTTCAGCTTCCACCCGCTCCTGATCGGCGGCAACCCGTTCCGGGCCAGCGCGATCTACTGCCTGATCGCCGACCTCGAGCGGCGCTGGGGCGTCCACTTCGCCATGGGCGGCACCGGCAAGCTGGTCGATGGGCTGGTCCGGCTGATCCGCGGCCAGAACGGGCGGGTCCGGCTCGGCGTCGACGTCGCCCGCATCCGCGTCGAGAACGGGACCGCGACCGGGGTCGAACTCGCGGGCGGTGAGACGATCGCGGCCGACATCGTGGTCTCGAACGCCGATTCGGCGGTGACGCATGCGCGGCTGCTGCCCAAGCCCCGGCGCTGGAGCCCGGGGCGGCTGAAGCGCGCGCGCTCCTCCATGGGCCTGTTCGTCTGGTATTTCGGCACGAAGCGGCGCTACCCGGACGTCGCCCACCACACGATCCTGCTCGGTCCACGCTATCGCGGGCTGCTCTCCGACATCTTCGACCGCAAGGTGCTGGCCGAGGATGCGAGCCTCTACCTCCACCGGCCCACCGCCACGGATCCGAGCCTCGCGCCGCCCGGCTGCGATGCCTTCTACGTGCTGGCCCCGGTGCCGAACCTGGCCGGCGGCCAGGATTGGCGCGCGCTGGCGGAGCCGTATCGGCGCCGGATCGCCGAGATGCTCGAATCCAGCGTGATGCCGGGCCTGTCGGAGGCCATCGTCACCTCGAAGGTGACGACGCCCCTGGAATTCCAGGACGACTTCCAGAGCTACCGGGGATCCGGCTTCGGCCTGGAGCCGGTGCTGACGCAATCCGCGTGGTTCCGCCCGCACAACCGGTCGAGCGACGTGCGCAACCTCTACCTGGTCGGCGCCGGCACCCATCCGGGCGCCGGCCTGCCCGGCGTGCTCTCCTCTGCCCGAATCCTCGATCTTGTGGTTCCGGATGCCCGCGTTTCCGCCTGAATTCGCCGCGGCCGCCGACCGCACAGCCTGTCGGCAGGCGATCCGCGCCGGCTCGAAGAGCTTCTTTGCGGCCGGCCGGCTGCTGCCCGGCGAGGTCCGCGAGGCGGCCTACGGGCTCTACGCCTTCTGCCGGCTGTCGGACGACCTCGTCGACGAGGCTGCCGACCCGTCCGCTCGCCGCGACGCGGTGGTGCGCCTCGGCGACCGGGTCGCGCGGGCCTATGCCGGCAACCCCGCCGACGCGCCCGCCGACCGGGCGTTCTCCGAGATCGTCGGCGCCTACGCGATCCCCGAGGCGCTGCCCTACGCGCTGATCGAGGGCTTCGCCTGGGACGCCGAGGGCCGGCGCTACGCCGACATCGCGGCGCTCCATGCCTACGCGGCCCGGGTCGCGGGCTCGGTTGGGGCCATGATGGCGCTGATCATGGGCGCGCGCTCTGCCGACGCGCTCGCCCGCGCCTGCGATCTCGGCGCCGCCATGCAGCTCACCAACATCGCCCGCGATGTCGGCGAGGATGCCCGGATGGGCCGGCTCTACCTGCCCCTCGACTGGATGGTCGAGGCGGGGCTCGACCCGGACGCCTTCCTGGCCGATCCGCAGCCCGGCCCGGCGCTCGCCGGCATCGTGGCCCGGCTGCTCACGGAGGCCGACGAACTGTACCGGCGGGCCGAGGCCGGCATCGCGGCGCTGCCGTCCCCCTGTCGCCCCGCGATCCGCTCCGCCGCCCTGATCTATTCCGAGATCGGCCGGGTCGTAGCGCTGCAGGACTATGATTCCGTCCGCACCCGGGCCCGGGTCGGGACGGCGCGCAAGCTCGCCCTGATCGCCCGCGCCCTGCGCTCCGGTCCGGCGACGCCCGGCCTCGCGGCGCCGCCGTTGCCGCAGGTGGCGTTCCTGATCGACGCCGTGCTGAATCAGCCCCCGCTGCCGGATCGCAGGCATTCCGTGCTGCGGCCCTGGTGGGATGTCGGCGGCCGGGTCGTTCACGTGCTCGAACTGATCGAGCGGATGCGCGAGCGCGAGGCCTACGGCCCCTCCGCGCCATCGTGAGGCGTGCCGATGAGCGACGGCCTGTTCGCGGCCTTCGATATCGGGGTGGTCTTCGCGCTGGCGTTCGGGATCGGCCTCTGGCAGCTCATCGCCGTCCGCCTCAGCATCCGCAGGGATCGCGAGCGGGGTGACGAGCGGGAGTGATCGTGCTCCTGATCGGTTGGCCTATCCCGCGCATCTGCACCTCCTCGCGGACGTTCCCCGCCTATTGCAGGTGGCGCGCGTAGGTGTCCCCGGCGGCTTCCTTCAGCACGGCGCCGGCCTCGCGGCCGATCCGCTCGGCCTCCGTCGCCGGGCCCTGCCGGGAGACCGACCAGTGCCGGCTGCCGTCGGGCAGGAACAGCAGCCCGTCGAGGGTGAGGACGTCGCCCTCGATCCGCGCCAGGGCGGCGATCGGCGTCCGACACGAGCCGTCGAGTTCGGCGAGCAGCGCCCGCTCGGCCGCGATCGTCGTGGTGGTGCGGGCGCAGGCGATCGGCGCCAGCAGGGCGCGAACCGCCGCGTCGTTGGCCCGGCACTCGATCCCGAGGGCGCCCTGCGCCACCGCGGGCAGCATCTCATCGACCGAGAGGACGCTGCGCGCCATATCCTGCAGGCCCAGGCGCTGCAGCCCGGCGAGCGCCAGCAGCGTCGCGTCGCATTCGCCGGATTCGAGCTTGCGCATCCGGGTGTTGGCGTTGCCGCGCAACGGCACGACCTTCAGGTCCGGCCGGTGCATCAGCACCTGCGCCCCCCGCCGCAGCGACGAGGTGCCGACCCGTGCGCCGTGCGGAAGGCCCGCGAGCCCGTCCGCATGCGGGGACAGGAACGCGTCGCGCGGGTCGTCGCGCTCCAGGATGCAGGCGATCACCAGCCCGTCCGGCAGCCAGGTCTCCACGTCCTTCATGGAGTGGACCGCGACGTCGACCTCGTCGGCGAACAGAGCCTGCTCGAGTTCCTTGGTGAACAGCCCCTTGCCGCCGATTTCGGAGAGCGGGCGATCCAGGATCTTGTCGGCCACCGTGGTGACCACCACGAGTTCGGTCTCGAGCCCGGGATTGGCCGCCACGATCTTGTCGCGCACCATCCCGGTCTGTGCGAGCGCCATCGGGCTGCCGCGGGTACCGATGCGCAGGGGGCGGTTCAACATTGGGGTCCGGACGTTTCTTGCGGCGTTATGCGCCCGTTATAGCCTGCCCGTAGCCGCAGGCCATCGCCGGATGCGGGATTCAGCCTCGCTGAATCGTCTTCGTGTCAGGTTGGGCACCGCCCCGGTTTCGCCGGACTGAGCGCTTAGCGGCAGGCACATCCTTTCGAGAGCCTTTGGACATCTCCATGCTGATCGTGCCGAGCCGCCGGCAGTTCCTGACCGGGCTTGGCGCCGGCGCCGGCCTGCTCGCCGGGACGGGCGTCTACGCCTTCGACGTCGAGCCGCTGCACCGGCTGGTGGTGACCACCTATGCGCCGGTCCTGCCGCGCTGGGACCCCGCCCTGCACCTGCGCGTGGCGGTGCTGGCGGATTTCCACATCTGCGAGCCGTACATGCCGTTCGACCGGGTGGCGGAGATCATCGATGCGACGAATGCCCTGAAGCCCGACCTCGTGCTGATGCTCGGCGACTACCCGGCCGGCAAGATCGCGTGGCGCAAGCTGCCGCTGGCGCAGTTCGCCCGGATGGTCGAGGGACTGAAGGCGCCCCTCGGGACCCACGCCATCCTGGGCAACCACGATTGGTGGGACGACCACGCCGTCCAGCGCTCCCGCCGCGGCTCGCCCGCGGTGAAGCACCTGCTGGAGGCCCGCGGCATCCCGGTGATGGAGAACGAGACGCTGCGGCTGGTGAAGGACGGGCGTCCGTTCTGGCTCGCCGGCCTCGCCGACCAGCAGCCGTTCTACAACAGCCAGGAAGAGGGACTCGACGACCTGCCCGCCACCCTCGGGACGATCACCGACGACGCGCCGGTGATCCTCATGGCCCACGAGCCCAACATCTTCGCCGCCGTCCCCGACCGGGTCTCGCTGACGCTCTCCGGCCATACCCACGGCGGCCAGGTCCGGCTGTTCGGCCATTCCCCGGCGATCCGGCGGGTCCGCGGCCACGATTACGCCTATGGCCACGTCATCCAGGACGGGCGCCACCTGATCGTGTCCGGCGGCTTCGGCATGAGCCGGATCCCGGTGCGCTTCGGCGTGCCGCCGGAGATCGTTTTGCTGGAACTTGGCGGTACCGCCGAGCCGCCCCGCGCCTGAACGCCGCGCCACGCGTCTTTTGCGTTCGTGCTGCGCTAACTACCGGCCATGCGCGCGCTTCTTCCCGTCCTCGCCCTCACGATCCTCGCAGCCGGCCCCGGCACGGCTCGGGCCCAATCCTGCGACACCCTGATCGACAAGGTCACGGCGGCGACCGCCGCGAAGGTGACGGAGCGGCGCAGCGACTACGCCAGCTTCGCGGACGGCCCCGACATGACCCTGTCGCTGGCCTGCGGCAGCCCGGACCTGTCCTCGGTCGGCGCGCAGTATCGCGGGGCCAGTCCCCCGGAGGCGTATTACGAGACGTTCGGCCGGGCCGGGCACGCGGTGACCGGCATCGATGCCGCGACCATCACCGAGGCGGCGCACAAGGCCCAGGCCGCGGCCGTCCGCCTGCGCCACAGCAACGTCGACCTGGGCGGCGCCCGGATCACCTGCTCGGCGATGGTCTCCCCCGACAAGGGGCCGCTGACGCTGTGCGCGGTGATCGAGCACAGCGACCGGAGCTGAGGCCGGCGACGGCGCCGCCGGCCCGCGCACGCCTCAGAGCGGGATGTTGTCGTGCTTCTTCCAGGGCTGCTCCATCTCCTTGGTGCGGAGCATGCCCAGCGCCCGGGCGATCCGCTTGCGGGTCGAGTGGGGCATGATCACCTCGTCGATGTAGCCGCGCTCGGCGGCCACGAACGGCGACAGGAAGCGGTCCTCGTACTCGCCGGTGCGGGCAGCGATCTTGTCCGGGTCGCCGAGTTCGCTGCGGAAGATGATCTCCACCGCGCCCTTGGCGCCCATCACGGCGATCTGTGCGGTGGGCCAGGCGTAGTTCAGGTCGGCGCCGACGTGCTTGGAGGCCATCACGTCGTAGGCGCCGCCGAAGGCCTTGCGAGTGATGATCGTCACCAGCGGCACCGTCGCCTGCGAATAGGCGAACAGCAGCTTGGCGCCGTGCTTGATCAGGCCGCCGTATTCCTGCGCGGTGCCCGGCAGGAAGCCCGGCACGTCCACGAAGGTCACGATCGGGATCGCGAAGGCGTCGCAGAAGCGCACGAACCGCGCGGCCTTGCGGGAGGCATCCGAATCCAGAACCCCGGCCAGCACCATCGGCTGGTTGGCGACGAACCCGACGGTACGGCCCTCGATCCGGCCGAACCCGGTCATGATGTTGCGGGCGTAGGCCGCCTGGATCTCGAAGAAGTCGCCCTCGTCGACGACCCGGCGAATCAGCTCGCCCATGTCGTAGGGCTTGTTCGGGTTGTCGGGGATCAGGGTGTCCAGCGACATGTCGAGCCGGTCGACGTCGTCGAAGCTCTCGATCTCCGGCACGCCCTCGATGTTGTTGGCGGGCAGGAAGTCCAGCAGGCGGCGGATCTGCAGGATCGCCTCGACGTCGTTCTCGAACGCACCGTCCGCGATCGAGGACTTGCTAGTGTGGACCTTGGCGCCGCCGAGTTCCTCGGCGGTCACGACCTCGTTGGTGACGGTCTTCACCACGTCGGGGCCGGTCACGAACATGTAGCTCGTGTCGCGGACCATGAAGATGAAGTCGGTCATGGCCGGCGAGTAGACGTCGCCGCCCGCGCACGGGCCCATGATCACCGAGATCTGCGGGATCACGCCCGAGGCCATGACGTTGCGGCGGAACACCTCGCCGTAGCCGCCGAGCGCCGCGACGCCCTCCTGGATGCGCGCGCCGCCGGCATCGAAGATGCCGATGATCGGGGCGCGCATCTTCAGCGCCATGTCCTGCACCTTCACGATCTTCTGCGCGTGCGCCTCCGACAGGGAGCCGCCGAACACCGTGAAGTCCTTCGAGAACAGGAAGACCGTGCGGCCGTTGATCGTGCCCCAGCCGGTGACCACGCCGTCGCCGGGGATCTTCTGCTTCTCCATGCCGAAATCGGTGGAGCGGTGCTGCACGAACATGTCGAACTCCTCGAACGACCCGTGGTCGAGGAGGAGTTCGATCCGCTCGCGCGCCGTGAGCTTGCCGCGCTTGTGCTGGGCCTCGACGCGCTTCTCGCCGCCGCCCAGACGCGCCTGGGCCCGCCGCTCAGCGAGCTTGTCGAGGATGTCCTTCATGGCTGTTCCCGCCCTTACCCTGCTCGTGCCGCCTTGCCCGGTTGAGGCCGGGTCGAAGCTTGTGCGTTCACCGATCCAGCGGCCTTAGCACGGGCGTTTCAGGTGGCAAACCGACGCCAATGTCCGACGCGTCGGACATTCGGGGGGGAGGGAGGAGAATGGTGGACGGTGCAGGGATCGAACCTGCGACCTTTCCCGTGTGAAGGGAACGCACTACCGCTGTGCTAACCGTCCGTGCCGGTGTGCCGCCCGGGGGCGGGACCACCGCGGTCGTACGCGCCTGGAGCAGGCCGCGACCGGATGCCGGGCCTTCTAGGGCGCGCCGACCCGAAACGTCAAGCGCCGCGCGCGCCGTTCCGGTGGGTGAGGTTGACAAGGATGGCGCCGCAATGCGCTGTGGCCGCATGCACGAGAAGCAAGCGGGCGATCCGTCCGACAGCGACGTGACCAGGGAGGACGGCCTGCGCCGGGCCGGACCGCGCGTCGCGATCACCTATTGCACGCAGTGCAACTGGCTGCTGCGCTCCGCCTGGATGGCGCAGGAGCTGCTCTCGACATTCCGTGACGATCTCGGCGAGGTCGCCCTCGTGCCCGCCACGGGCGGCGCGTTCCGGATCGAGATCGCCGGGGTGCTCCTGTGGGAGCGGGTCCGCGACGGCGGGTTTCCGGACGTCAAAGCCCTCAAGCAACGGGTGCGCGACCACCTCGACCCGGGGCGCGATCTCGGCCATATCGACCGGTCATGAAGCGAGGGAACGGCGAGGAGCCCGCGGGGCACCGCGTGCCGGGGACGGGCGCCGCTTGAGCCCGGAACAGGACGCCGAGGGCGCGAACCTCCCGGCGGTCCTTCCCGCGCGCCGGTCGTGGCTGTCGCGCCGGATGCACCGGTTCGGGCGCAACGGGTTCTCCACGCAGGTCTACCTGATCGCCCTCGTGGTGGCGCTGATCGGCCCGGGGCTGCTGTTCACCAGCATCCTGCTCATGCGCTACGCCTCGGCCGAGCGCGCCCGCTTCGAGCAGGACGCCCGCGAGAACGTGCGCGGCATCGGCCTGTCGCTCGACCGCGACACCGCCGGCCTCGTCTCGGTGCTCCAGACGCTGGCGACGTCGCCGCGGATCCGGCAGGGCGACTTCGAGGCGTTCGACGCGCAGGCGCGCCTGGTGCGCGAATCGATCGACCTCGACGTGCTGCTGCGGCGCCCGAACGGCCAGGAGGTCGTCAACACCGGCGTGCCGCGGGGCGCGCCGATGCCGATGATGCCGCTCCCGTTCGATCCGGAGCTGACGCAGGGCGCCCAGCGCGCCATGGTCAGCGGCTACGTCCCGGGCCCGACCCCGAACGAGGCCACCTACGCGGTCGGCGTCCCCGTCATGGTCGAGGGCGAGGTCGCCTACCTTTTGAGCTTCACGGTGCCGCTGTCGCGCCTCCAGGGCATCCTGTCCCGCGAGGTCGTACCCGGCTGGACCACCGGCATTTCCGACCGGAACGGGACCGTCCTCGCCCGGTTGCCGGACCCGGATTCCGTGGTCGGCAAGCCCCGGCTCGCCAGCCTGCGCCAGGTCCAGACCGCGACGCCGGGGGTGTGGGAGGGCCAGGACCGCCAGCACAAGCCGGTCGTGGTGATCGAGGCGCGCTCGCGCCTGACCGGCTGGATGGTCGCCACCAGCATCCCGCAGGCGCTGGTCGATGCCCGGGTGCGCCGCTGGGTCTGGGCCTTCGCGGGCTTCGGCCTCCTGGTGCTCGCCACCTCGTCGGTCCTGGCGGTCAACCTCTGGTCCCGGGTGTCGCGCCCGCTGCGGCTGCTGGCGGCCTCGGGCCCGGCGCTCTCGCGGGGCGAGGCGATCCCCCGGGTGCCGTCGCCGGTCCACGAGATCCAGCGGCTCGGGGCGGTGCTGTCGGACGCGTCCCTGCGCCTGCGCACCCGCGAGGCGGAACGCGACCGCGCGCTGGCCGACACCCGCCGCGGCCTGACCGCGCTGAGCGAGAGCGAGGCGCGGTTCCGCCACATGGCCGATTCCGCGCCGGCCCTGATCTGGATGACCGACGAATCCGGCGGGGTCAGCTTCGCCAACCTGCATTTCGAACACATGTTCGGGATCCCGGCGGCCGAGCTGACCAACGAGGGCTGGGAGCGGATCGTCTACGCGGACGACCTCGATCATTTCCGCGCGGCCTTCGCCGAGGCCTTCGAGGCCCGCGCGCCCTTCCGCACCGAGGTGCGGGTCATCGACCGGGGCGGGGCCGTGCGCTGGCTCCGGTGCGAGGGCGTGCCGCGCCTGGACGACGACCAGAACTTCCTCGGCTACACCGGCTGCAACATCGACATCACCGACGCGAAGTTCGCCGAGGAGCACCTGCTGCTCCTGATCCACGAGCTGAACCACCGGGTGAAGAACACCCTGGCCACCGTCCAGTCGATCGCCGGCCAATCCTTACGCGGTCTGGAAGGTCCGGAGGCCGACGCCGCCCGGGCGGCGTTCGAGGCGCGGCTGCTGGCGCTGGCCAGGGTCCACGACGTGCTCACCCGCGAGAGTTGGGAGGGCGCGGAGATGTCGGCCGTGGTGGCGGACGCGATCCGACCGCTCGAATCCGGCGACGGCCACGCCTCGCGCTTCGCCGTGATCGGCCCGGCCCTGCGCCTGCCGCCGCGGCTCGCCCTGTCGATCGCCATGGCGCTGCACGAACTCGGCACCAACGCGGTCAAGTACGGTGCCCTTTCGGTCGAGGGCGGCACGGTCGAGATCTCCTGGACGGTGCGGCGCGAGGCGGAGATCCGCCTGTACCTGCGCTGGGCCGAGCGCGGCGGTCCGCCGGTGAAGAAGCCCACGCGCACCGGATTCGGCTCCCGCCTGATCGAGCGCAGCCTCGCCCGCGAGCTGGCCGGCGAGGTGGCGCTGACCTACGAGGAGACCGGCGTGATCTGCACGATCGATGCGCCGGTCCCGCCGCCCGGGCTGCTGGAGCGCAAGAGCGCCGGCGCGCCGGCCCGGATCGCGCCGCTGCCGCTGGCGGGGTAGGGCGGTATTTCGATGGACGGGCCGTCGATCAGTGCCGATCGAAGCGGCGGGCGCTCCGCGCGTCGCGCTGCGCGTTGATGTACGCATTCTCCTCGCGCCGAGCGCGGTCCCTGTCTCGCCGGGCCTGCTCGCGGGCAAGCTCAAGCTGCTTCCGCTGGCTGGACTCGATGTCCTTCAGGATGTTGAGCTCGCGCTGCCTCTGGAAGTCCTGGGCCAGGGCGGGAACGGCCATTGAAACGATGAGGGCAGCGATACAGGCGACGATACGCATGGATGATCCTTCCGAATATCGATGGTTCACGTCGCGCTTCTGATGATAACGAAGCGTCCTTGCCGCGACGCGATGAAGATGAGCACATCCGCCGAGATTATGACCGGCGGATTGGTCCCATCTAAGACTGTTCCGTACTGAACACATGCTGAGCGGTTTTTTCAGAATTGCTCAGCCAGCGACCCGAGGGCGGTTCGATCCTCGGTATTGCTTCGCGAGATCGACCGGTGGGACTCGACCGGTCACGCCATTCTGCCAAACGACAGGTTGGAAGGGTCACCGTCCCGAATGCCTGCGCTTCGTCGGGCCTAACGGCTTATTCCGGCATGGCGCAGCGCGACGACCGGTCCTCGAGAGGTACCCAGTTCCGGTACATTTTCGGCCCTGCGGGATCATCCATGTCCCGGAACACTTCGGACTCGCACGGCTACCACCTTGCGCGGTTCATCGATCGGCAGGTGGAGGGCGGGCGCTTTGGACGATACATCTTCCGAGGGTTGATCCCCCATACCTGATAACCCGCACCGTCGTTCCGGGGCGCCGCAGGCGAGCCCGGAACCCAGAAACGTTGTCGGTGCAAGAACTTGGCACGGCGGCGGCTCTGGATCCCGGTCTCCGCTGCGCGGCCCCGGGATGACGGCGCGTGGCAGCATGGGGCAAGCCTTCAGCGGAAGACGACTGAGCTTCCCGCCCCGAAACGAGATCACGAGCCCAACTTGTCTAACCCGTAGCTGTTGACCGACGGGGCACGTTCGGCTTTCCGCCGTGGCATCTCCGGAATCTGGGGCAGGGCGCACAACGGGTCTTTTACCGAACCGGTGGAGCGGATGGATGTCGGTCCGCACTTGTAGGCGGGGCCGCCCGCGCGCCGCCCAGACCCATCCTCAATGATACGGATCGGCCGCATCCCGCAGCCCGTCGCCCATGAAGTTGAAGGCCAGCACCGTCACCAGCACCGGCAGGACCGGCAGCAGCAGCCAGGGATAGAGCTGCACCGCCGCCAGATTCTGCGCCTCGTTGAGCAGCACGCCCCAGCTCGTCACCGGCGGTCGCAGGCCCAGGCCGAGGAAGGAGAGGGCGGTCTCGCCCAGGATCATGGTCGGGATCGACAGGGTCGCCGAGGCGATCAGGTGGCTCATGAAGTTCGGGATCAGGTGGCGGCCGATCACCCGGGCCGGCGAGGCGCCCATCAGCTCCGCGGCCTGGACGAAATCCTCCTCGCGCAGGGCCAGCAGCTTGCCGCGCACCGCCCGGGCGAGTCCCGGCCAGTCGAGCAGGCCGAGGATCACCGTGATGCCGAAGAAGATGAGCAGCGGGCTCCAGTTCGGCGGCAGGGCGGCCGACAGGGCGAGCCAGAGCGGCAGTTCGGGCAGGGAGCGCACCACCTCGATCAGGCGCTGCACCCCGGCATCGACCACCCCGCCGAAATAGCCCGCGATCCCGCCGAACAGCATGCCGAGCGTGAAGGAGATCGCGACGCCCACCAGGCCGATGGTGAGCGAGATCCGCGCCCCGTAGATCATGCGGGAGAACAGGTCGCGCCCGAGCCGGTCGGTGCCGAGCAGGAACAGCGTGCCCGTCTCCGGCGGGCAGACGACGTGGAGATCGGTGGCGATCAGCCCGAGCCAGGCATAGCCGTCGCCCCGGCAGAAGAAGCGCAGGGGCTGCGGCTGCGACGCATCCACCACGTAGTCCCGGCGGAACGTGTCGAGGTCGAGATGCGCCCGGTAGGGATAGACGAACGGCCCGAGGAAGCGGCCGTCGTGGAACAGGTGCACGCCCTGCGGCGGCGCGTGCAGGAAGTCGCCGTTGCGCCGGGCCTGGCCGTAGGGCGCCAGCATCTCCACGAACGGCACCGTCGCGTAGAGCGCCAGCAGGATCAGCGCCGAGGCCACGGCGATCCGGTGGCGCAGGAACTTCCGGACGATCAGCCGCCAGGCCGAGGCGCTGCCGGCGGGGTTCTCGCCCACCGCGTGCGGCTCGAACGGCGCCGGATCGACGAAGTGGCCTCGGGCCGTCTCTGGCATCACCGCGCACCCATGCGGATGCGCGGATCGAGCCAGACCAGGATCAGGTCGGAGATCAGCATGCCGACCAGCGTGAGGCCGGCGACGAACATCAGGATGAACCCGGCCATGAACTGGTCCTGGCTGCGGAGCGCATCGAGCAGGAGCGGCCCGACCGTCGGCAGGCTGAGCACCAGCGAGACCAGCACCGAGCCGGAGACCAGGTGCGGCAGCAGGTTGCCGATGTCGGCGACGAACGGGTTGAGCGACATCCGGAACGGGTATTTCAGCAGCGCCCGCATCGGCGGCAGGCCCTTGGCCCGGGCGGTGACCGTGTAGGGCTTGGCCAGCTCGTCCAGCAGGTTCGCCCGCATCCGGCGGATCATCGCGGCGGTGCCGCCCAGCCCGATCACCAGGGTCGGCACCACCAGGTGCGCCAGCAGCGAGCGGATCTTGGTCCAGTCCCAGGGCTGGTTGGTCAGCGCCGAATCGTAGAGCCCGCCGATCGACAGGCCGAACCAGCGGTTGGCGTAGAACAGCAGGATCAGCGCCAGCAGAAAGCCCGGGACGGCGAGCCCGACATAGCCGAGCAGCGTCACCACCGCGTCCCCAAAGGTGTGCCGGTGGGTGGCGGAATAGATCGCCGCCGGGATCGCGACCACGTGGACGAAGACCACCGCGGTCAGGTTGATCAGCAGGGTCAGCCACAGGGCGTCGCCGACCACGTCCGCCACCGGCTTGTCGTACTCGAACGACCAGCCCCAATCGCCCTGGAGCAGCCCCGAGAACCCGACCGGCCCCGGCATCAGGCCGATCCACATCAGGTATTGCTCCCAGACCGGCCGATCGAGCCCGTATTGGCGGATCAGCAACTCGGCCTTGGCCACGGAGCCCGCCTCGCCGCTGGCACGCAGCTCCATGATCCGGTTGGTCAGGTAGTCGCCCGGCGGCAGCTTGATGATGAGGAACACCAGGGCCGAGATGACGAGCAGCGTCACCGCCATGGTGACGATGCGGCGGAGGATCTGGACGATCACCGGACCTCCGCGCGCGTGTCGGCGCCCTTGTCCCAGAACACCTCGTCCAGGCGCTGCACGCCGATGAGCGCCGTGGGATCCCAGGCGTACAGGGCGCGCCCGGGCAGGTTGGCGAGGCGGTCGGCCCCGACCACGGGCTGCAGCGCGCCCGCGACCGTGCCGATCACCCAAGTGTTCTGCGCGTGGTTCATCAGCATCTCGCGCCAGATCGCGGCCTGCCGCGCGGCGTCGTCGGTGTGCCGCCATTCCCGGTCGAGGTCGAGCAGGTGCTGGACCTCCGGGACGTCGCAGGCCTCGCCGGACTTGCCCCGGCTCTCGACGTTGGCGCTCCAGAGCGGCCAGGCATAGTGCTCGGGCTGGGCCGGGCTCAACTCGGTGGGCGGCATGATCGCGGTCGGCACCGCGAGGTCGAGGCCCTGGGCTGCGACCATCACGGTCATGCCGGCGATGGAGCGGCGGTGCAGGTTGGTCCGCTCCTGCGGCTTGGTCACGAGGCGGATGCCGACCTCGCGCCAGAACTCGGTGATGAGCAGGAGCGCGTCCAGCACCATCTCGGCCTCGCCGTCGCTGTCGACCACGACCTCCATGGCGCGCCCGTCGGGCATCAGGCGGATGCCGGAGTCGTCGCGGCCGGTGAGCCCGATCGCGTCGAGCAGGCGCGCGGCCCCGGCCGGGTCGTAGCCCGCGTGGAGCGTGCGCAACTCCGGCGTGTAGAGCGGGCTGTCGGCCACGATCGTGTCGTTGCCCTCGGTGCCCAGCCCGAACAGCAGCGTGTTGTTGAGCGTCCGCCGGTCGATGGCGAGCGACAGGGCCTGCCGGTAGCGCACGTCCCGGTTCAGCGCCCGCCAGCCGGGATCCCGGGTGGTGAGGTTCGGGTAGAGCGCGATCTCGGAGCCCCGCGCCACGGGCCACAGGTTGGTGCGGTAGCCGTGGGCCTTCTCGCCCTCCTTGAGGCTCGGGATGTCCGGCATCGACAGGCCGCGGAACATCAGGTCGGCCTCGCCGGCATTGGTCTTGGCGACCAGCAGCCCCTGCGAGGCGACGTCCATCACGATCGTGTCGACGTAGGGAAGCTGGGTCCCGGCGGTGTCGACCCGGTGGTAGCTGCGGTTGCGCTCGAACCGGAAGCGCGTGGCCGGCGAGCGGGTCCGCGGCACCCAGCCCTGGAGGGTCGGGCAATCCGGGTTGTTCAGCTCGTAATTGTCGTCGAGGCGGTTGTGCAGGGCCGCCCAGCCGCGCAGCTTCAGCGCCTTGGCCTTCGCGTCCGCCGCCTCCTTGCCGAGGTAGCGGGCGTGGACGGTCTTGAGGTAGTGCGCCGGCCGGTAGATCAGCGGATCGCGCGGCGCCGCGAGCGCCGGCAGGAACATCGGGTTCGGCCGGTCCCAGCTGAAGCGGATCGTCACCGGGTCGAGGAATTCGACCTTCGGGAGCTTGCCGTCCACGAGGAAGAAGACCGGCGGCCCCTCGGGGCTCAGGGCCTTCTCGTTGGCGACGTCCTCCCAGTAGTAGCGGAAATCCTCGCTGGTGAACGGGTGCCCGTCCGACCAGCGGTGGCCCTGGCGCAGCGTGAAGGTGAACACCCCGCCGTCCACGTCGATCCGCTCCAGCAAGTCGGGCCGCAATTGCAGGTCGGCATCGTAGCCGACGAGCCGCGTGTAGCCGTAGACCGAGAGGTAGCGGACATCCCGGGCCTTCGCGATCAGCGTCCGGATCGTCCCGCCGGCGGTTCCGGTGCGGCGGCCGCGGGCGGCGAGGTCGATCACGAAGGGTTTTTCGGGCGGGGCGGGGGTGTCGGTCGGAGGGGTGTCGGCGAGTGCCTTGCGCGGACGAGAGAGCAGGGCGGCGGCACCGAGGCCCGCGATCAGGGCGCGGCGGGAGACGCCGCTTCCCGCGTGACCACGGTTGAACTTCGGCTCATGCGAGTCGCGACCTACCCCCTCTCCCGTGCGGGAGAGGGTTGGGGTGAGGGACCAGGGTCTTCCGGAAAAGTCGTACCCCTCACCCTGTCCCTCTCCCGCACGGGAGAGGGGACCCGCGGCAGGTTCGGACGCGTGGGCTTCCAAGCGTTCGCCGAGCGGAGCAGGGTGGCCGTCGCGGGTTTCGAAATCGCTCACGACCCACCCCCCGCCACCGGATGCAGGGCCACGTAGGTCAGCCGCGCCGGCGAGTACCCCGTGGCCCGGTGCAGGTCGTCGAAGGCGTGCGCGCGAGCGATCAGCCGGCCGGCCTTGCGCACCAGCGGATCGTTGGCCGGCTGCTCGAACGGGCGGCCGTTGCGGGTCCAGCGGATCGGCTCGGAGCCGGGATCGGGGTTGGTGATCATCGCGATGGTCGGGTGCGCGGGGCCGCCATGGGCGTGGATCCGGTGGCCGGCGGCGTCGTCGTCGAACAGCAGCCGGGTCAGGCCGCGGGCTTGCGCCTCAACGACCCGGCGTCCCTGGGCGACGTGGTCGTCGAAGAACGCCACCGTGACCGCGGGATCGATGCCCGACCAATCCACCGTGGACCAGTCGGCGGTGCTGTAGCGGGCCTGCGGGTCCCGATACTGCAGCCCGGACAGGTCGGGGTCGTGGCAGAAGATCCGGGCTCGGGGCCGCGCCATGCGGATCACCCAGGTGGTGAGCCCGCGGAACACGCCGGATTCGATGACGAAATCCGGCTTCAGCGACCGCATCGCCACGTAGAGCTGGAGCGCGCCGTTGAAGCCGCTGCCGCCCCGGCGCTGCCGGACCGGGGCGGTGGGGATCAGCTCCCAGAACTCCCGGACCCAGTCCAGGAGATCGCCGTCCGGCGCGAGGCCGGCGGCGGAAAGATCCCGCTCCAGGATCGCGGCGGCCGATTCGAGCAAGAACGTCACCTCCCGCGGCGAGGTCGGGCGGTGGCTCCAGTCGGGGGCGGCCGGGACGAGGTCGTAGCCGAGGCGGTCGAACAGCGGCGACAGCACCTTGCGGCGCAGCCGTTCGAGCATCACGGGCGGGCGGCCCTGCATCACGCGGCCTCCGCGTCCTGGGCGGCGCCGAGCAGGACCCGGTGGCCCGCCTCGATCTCCCGCATCGCGCCGGCCTCGTCGGGGCCGAGACGGTAGGGCTCCGCCCAGCGGGTCGGGTCGTTCTGGTCGCCGGTGATCGCGGCGAAGTCGAGCGGGCGGTCGAGGCTCGGGTCCGGCACGGCGGCGAGCAGCGCCCGCGTGTAGGGATGGACCGGGCGGCGGAACAGGGCGGCGCGGGGCGCCTCCTCGACGATCCGGCCCCGGCACATCACGCTGATCGTATCCGCCATGTAGTCGATCACTGCCAAGTTGTGGGAGACGATCAGGTAGGACAGCCCGAGGGCCGCTTGCAAATCCTTGAGCAGGTTCAGGATCTGCGCCTGCACCGAGACGTCCAGCGCCGAGACCGGCTCGTCCAGCACCAGCAGGCTCGGCCGCGGCGCCAGAGCCCGGGCGATGCCGATCCGCTGGCGCTGCCCGCCCGAGAAGGCGTGCGGGTAGCGGCTGAGCCCGCTGGCCTCCAGGCCGACCATCGCCATCAACTCCCGGCAACGCGCGCGCCGCTCGGCGGCGGGCACGCCGTGGATCTCCATGGGCTCGGACAGGATCTGCCGCACGGTCATGCGCGGATCGAGCGACGCGTAGGGATCCTGGAACACGAACTGGACCGTGCGGCGGTAGGCGAACAGCGCGTCGCCGGAGAGCTTATGGACGTCCCGCGGGCCGCTCCCGTCATCGAACAGGATCTTGCCGGAATCGGGCGGCAGCGCCCGCATGATCATCTTCGAGACCGTGGTCTTGCCCGAACCCGATTCACCGACCAGCCCCAGGGTCTCGCCGGCCGCGAGGCTCAGCGACACGTCCGACACGGCATGGACGATCCGGGGCTTCTGCCACAGGCGCCCGGCCCGCAGGGTGAAGCTCTTGCTGACGCCCTCGACCCGGAGCAGCGGCCCGGCGGGCTGCGCCGGCTTTTGGACCGGGGGGATCTCGGCGCGGGCCGGGCGGATCGGGGTCAGGCGCTCGCCCGGCGCCATGTCGAACCGCGGCACCGCGTGGAGCAGTGCCTGGAGATAGGCGTGGCCGGGCGCCCGCATCACGGTCTCGCGCGGGCCGGCCTCGACCAGCCGGCCGCGGTACAGCACGGCGACGTCGTGGGCGATGTTGGCGACCACCCCGAGATCGTGGGTGATCAGCAGGATCGCCATGCCGGTCTCGTCCTGGAGCCGCGCCAGCAGGGCGAGGATCTGCGCCTGGGTGGTGACGTCGAGCGCCGTGGTCGGCTCGTCGGCGACCAGGAGGGCGGGCTCGAGGATCAGCGCCATGGCGATCATGGCGCGCTGGCGCAGGCCGCCGGACAGCTCGAACGGGTAGGTCTTCAAGGCGCGCTTCGGGTCCGGGAAGCCGACCCGGGCCAGGGCTTCCTGCGTGCGCGCGTCGGCCTCCCGGCGGTCCGCACCGGTGTGGATGCGCAGGGCCTCGCCGATCTGGTCGCCGATCGTGTGGAGCGGCGACAGGCAGGTCATCGGCTCCTGGAAGATCATGGCGATCCGCTGCCCGCGGATCGCCCGCATCGCCGATCCCTCGGTGTCCAGCCGGGCGATGTCGATCTCCGCCGGCCCGTCGCGGAACAGGATCTGTCCGCCGGCGATCGCGGCCGATCTCGGCAGGATGCCCATGATCGCCTGGGCGGTGACCGACTTGCCGGAGCCGGATTCGCCGACCAGCGCCAGGGTGCGCCCGCGCATCACGTCGAGCGACAGGCCGTGCAGCGCCGCGAACGGTCCCGTCTCCGTGCGGAAGGTGACCGCGAGGTCGCGGATGGACAACAGCGGGCTCAACCTGTCCTCGCAGCGGGTGAGACCGGAAGATTAGATGCCGCAGCGCCGGTTTCCACCATGGCACCGGAAAATAGGCTTTGGGGATCGAGACATGTCACGGCCGGATGGTCGCGGAGGACCGCGAGCAGGTCGGCCACGAAGGCCCAGATCGCCGCGTCGTGGACGCGGTGGTGGGTGAGCAGGCCGACCGGGCGGGACGGATCGCGGGCGATGCCGGCGGCGAGGTCGCGCAGCAGGTCGTCGGGGTCGCGCACCGAGCGGGTGCCGCGCCAATCGATGGGGTCGAGGGTGGCGTCGGCCCGGACGAGCCCCGGGATCGCCGGTCCCGGCACCGCCGAGAGCCCGCGATAGCCGAGCCCCGGCAGGGCGGCGGCGAGGTCCGGGGCGAACCGGTTCCAGGGCGGCACGAAGACCGGCAGCAGCAGCGCCTCCGGCAACCGCTCCCGAGCAATCCGCAACCCGGCGGCGGCATCCGCAACGCGCGCGTCGAGCGGGCGGTGCGGGCCGAACTCGGCGGCCTTCTCGCCCGGAGGGGCGTGATCGTGGTGGGCCAGTCCGTGCACGGCGACGCGCACGGCCTTCGCCGAGGCCAGCCGTACCCCGAGGGACGGCTCGATCCCGCTCGGGATCGCGGCGAGCAGGAGCGGCGCGTCGTGCGCCTCGGCCAGGGCGATCAGCCGGTCGAGGGCAGGGGTCGCCGCCACGACATCGTCGTCCCGCCACCAGAACCGCACGCGCCGGCTGCTTGCGGCCGCTTCGTCCAGAGCTTCCCGCAGGGCGATAACGCCCAACCGCGCGCTCTCCCTCCCCCCTCTGCGGGGGAGGGTGGCCCCCGAAGGGGGTCGGGAGAGGGGA